>NZ_LMHZ01000007.1 GCF_001428545.1 Noviherbaspirillum sp. Root189 | reverse complement strand
CTTATTCGCTTGTCCCTATAACGTTGACCTCTGTTGCCAGAGACGTCATAGAGTATGAGTTTGAATATGCCGTAATCCAGAACACTTACCTGAGTAAGCACTCTTTCTTACTTATGATTGATACAATCACAACCCACCAGTATCTGCCGACACGCTCATCACAAGCGCATCAGTCAATACTGATAAATTCTTTACTACTTCTTCCAGATTGTTAAAGAACATATACAGCCAATGATCGAAACGATCAAACCTAAGTCGCGTCACCTGGCAGTGCCAGCCGATGACTTAGGTTTGATGTTTGGTGGAGGTTGACGGGATCGAACCGACGACCCCCTGCTTGCAAAGCAGGTGCTCTCCCAGCTGAGCTAAACCCCCAAATCGCAGATGGTGGGTCTAGTTGGGCTCGAACCAACGACCCCCGCGTTATCAACACGGTGCTCTAACCAGCTGAGCTACAGACCCAAACGCTGTATTGGCTTTAATAACACACCGATAAGTGTGGACGCTTGACTTCGTTGCGTACTCTAGAAAGGAGGTGATCCAGCCGCACCTTCCGATACGGCTACCTTGTTACGACTTCACCCCAGTCACGAATCCTACCGTGGTAAGCGCCCNTGCGTACTCTAGAAAGGAGGTGATCCAGCCGCACCTTCCGATACGGCTACCTTGTTACGACTTCACCCCAGTCACGAATCCTACCGTGGTAAGCGCCCTCCTTGCGGTTAGGCTACCTACTTCTGGTAAAACCCGCTCCCATGGTGTGACGGGCGGTGTGTACAAGACCCGGGAACGTATTCACCGCGACATGCTGATCCGCGATTACTAGCGATTCCAACTTCATGCAGTCGAGTTGCAGACTACAATCCGGACTACGATACACTTTCTGGGATTAGCTCCCCCTCGCGGGTTGGCAGCCCTCTGTATGTACCATTGTATGACGTGTGAAGCCCTACCCATAAGGGCCATGAGGACTTGACGTCATCCCCACCTTCCTCCGGTTTGTCACCGGCAGTCTCATTAGAGTGCCCTTTCGTAGCAACTAATGACAAGGGTTGCGCTCGTTGCGGGACTTAACCCAACATCTCACGACACGAGCTGACGACAGCCATGCAGCACCTGTGCGCCGGTTCTCTTTCGAGCACCCCCAGATCTCTCCAGGGTTCCGACCATGTCAAGGGTAGGTAAGGTTTTTCGCGTTGCATCGAATTAATCCACATCATCCACCGCTTGTGCGGGTCCCCGTCAATTCCTTTGAGTTTTAATCTTGCGACCGTACTCCCCAGGCGGTCAACTTCACGCGTTAGCTGCGTTACCAAGTCAATTAAGACCCGACAACTAGTTGACATCGTTTAGGGCGTGGACTACCAGGGTATCTAATCCTGTTTGCTCCCCACGCTTTCGTGCATGAGCGTCAGTGTTATCCCAGGGGGCTGCCTTCGCCATCGGTATTCCTCCACATATCTACGCATTTCACTGCTACACGTGGAATTCTACCCCCCTCTGACACACTCTAGCCRTGCAGTCACAAATGCAGTTCCCAGGTTGAGCCCGGGGATTTCACATCTGTCTTGCACAACCGCCTGCGCACGCTTTACGCCCAGTAATTCCGATTAACGCTTGCACCCTACGTATTACCGCGGCTGCTGGCACGTAGTTAGCCGGTGCTTATTCTTCAGGTACCGTCATCCACTCCAGGTATTGGCCAGAGCGATTTCTTTCCTGACAAAAGAGCTTTACAACCCGAAGGCCTTCTTCACTCACGCGGCATTGCTGGATCAGGGTTGCCCCCATTGTCCAAAATTCCCCACTGCTGCCTCCCGTAGGAGTCTGGGCCGTGTCTCAGTCCCAGTGTGGCTGGTCGTCCTCTCAGACCAGCTACTGATCGTCGCCTTGGTGGGCTCTTACCCCACCAACTAGCTAATCAGATATCGGCCGCTCCACGAGCATGAGGTCTTGCGATCCCCCACTTTCATCCGTAGATCGTATGCGGTATTAGCTAATCTTTCGACTAGTTATCCCCCACTCCAGGGCACGTTCCGATATGTTACTCACCCGTTCGCCACTCGTCGCCAGGGTTGCCCCCGCGTTACCGTTCGACTTGCATGTGTAAGGCATGCCGCCAGCGTTCAATCTGAGCCAGGATCAAACTCTTCAGTTCAATCTCTGTTACTGCCCTTGCGGGCATCCTCTTGCGAGGTGTCGCTCACTCAAAATACTGACAGGTAATCTCTTGCGATCTTACCTATATTTCTTCGTGAGCACTTGATGCTTGTAGTTTCACGATAGCCCCGAAAGACCATCGCCGCACTCCATCAAGCGCCCACACTTATCGGCTGTTATTTGTTAAAGAGNGATGCTTGTAGTTTCACGATAGCCCCGAAAGACCATCGCCGCACTCCATCAAGCGCCCACACTTATCGGCTGTTATTTGTTAAAGAACCATCCTGCCCGTACCACAGATTTCCATCTGCCGTACCGCCGTCAAATCGTTGTGTTTGTCAGCAGCAGAGAAACGAGATTATGAAGCTTCTTCTGTTTTGCGTCAAGCTTTTTAAACTTCAGCTTGTCGCCTAACTGCTTCTTTTTACAAGCGTTTTCGATCTTGCAAGCCGCCCGAAAATCGCTTCGTTTTCGTGCAGCAAAGAGGCGAGATTATGTAACGTTTAGCAGCCTTGGTCAAGGGTTACAGGAAAGATTTTTGGAAACATCAAAGGTNAAAATCGCTTCGTTTTCGTGCAGCAAAGAGGCGAGATTATGTAACGTTTAGCAGCCTTGGTCAAGGGTTACAGGAAAGATTTTTGGAAACATCAAAGGTTACGCTTAGCTCGCGTCTTTCTCGTGATGCGCGTTGCTTGGTCCTGCGGTTATTTTCCTCTTCTGACTATCGTTGACGACGATCAAAGCTCCTCCTATCGCGCGACGTAGCATCATGTTGTTAATACGCTTGATTGGTTGCCCGAGGGACTGCGTTTTGAGGCGATAGCCGTTTGGGTGCCTTTAGATGCGGAACATTTTGCTTTTGCCATACTGATTGATACGCACGTCCGACCCGCTTCGTTTCTGCGTTCTTATGAGATGACGTGCGGTTGATCTCTCTTCTAGTTGAAGCCTGTAATTCCCCTCATAAAGTGGCTAGAAATCCGAGTCCATTATCAATAGCGCATTCCGGAGTATTTGCCATGGATCGTTTGCATTGCGCGCTTTCTCAAGCGCTCAAGGAGTTGTCGGCCGTAGAGGATTTGCGGTTTGCTGATGCCTTCCGCAATTTTGTTGCCAAAATGGAACGCTCGTTTCGGCAAGAGGAGGCATGGCTGGAAGAGACGCAGTGTCCATCACTTTTGATGCATCTTGAGGAGCATGCGCGCGCCTTAAGCGCTTTACACCACCTCCACTCCCGCATCATGGCTGGCGGGATTTCTGAAGGTCGCGAAGTCGTACAGTATGTATTGCCCCACTGGCTGGCATTCCACATCACCACCATGGACTTCGCCATGACAAACTCGCGCGACCACGCAGATACCTATGGCGGACCTAATGCGTTTCTTACAGAGGAATCAGACTCTAATGTTCTGCATTAAGCCTAGATAGCATAGCCAGCGCTTCATGCTTCTTTTGCCACATGGCTATTGCGGACAATATAGATGTTGCCACTAGATCATGTCAGCTGGCGATGGCAATAATTCCAATTGAAAATACGCCCAGAATTGTCTCAGCCTCGACTCAGCGAAAGCGTGTAACTGATGCCAGCTTTGGCATAAGTATCCACATGGCGCCGCGCTGTTTCATTCTTCCTGCCTTTTCACCGGCTTCTTTGCCAAACCCCCAAAAGAAGTCAGCCCTGACCCCACCCTTGATTGCCCCACCGGTATCCTGCGCTAGTACGAGCCGTTGCATCGGCACGTCGCTTCCCGGTTGTGTAGTCGACAAAAATACGGGAACACCAAGAGGAATGGCTTGCGGATCGACTGCGATAGAGCGTTGCGGTGTTAAAGGTAAGGCGAGCGCTCCCTTTGGTCCCTTTGAAGCATCGGTCAGCTTTTCTTCCCGAAAGAAGACGTAACTGGGATTCGCATTCAGCAATTCCTGTTGACGCGCGGGGTTGGCGGCATACCATGCCTTGATGCTTTGCGCCGATGCCTGGTCAAGCGTGAGCTCACCCTTATCGACGAGATACCGCCCGATGGACTTGTAAGGATGACCGTTCTGATCGGCAAAGGCGACCCGTACCGTTTCCTTGGTATCGGTTAGTTGCACACGCCCGGAGCCTTGCACCTGCAGGAAAAACGCCTCGACTGGATCGTCGACCCAGAGCAGTTCCTTGCCGCTCAGGCTGCCATTCTGCAGCATTTCGGCGCGAGACAGATAAGGCATGACTTTATTACCAACTAGCCGTCCACGTAAGCGCATTCCTTTCAGTTCAGGATACACGCCCGTCAAGTCGATTGTCAGCATATCTTCCGGCGCCCGATGCAGTGGGGTTTGATAAACCCCTCCCCGTTTGCGCGCGCCTTGCAACAGTGGCTCGTAGTAGCCGGTTACCAGACCGTTGTCCGAACCATCAGTATTAATAACCTGGTATGGCGTGAAGAAGGCTTCGAAAAACGTCCGGATCGCGCCTTCGCTACCTGCATTGACATCGCGGGCAATCGTGCAGGGCTCTTTCCATTCCGCGCGCTTTACAAGCACTTCGCACGATGTCAAAAACGCAGGCCATGCTTCACGCAGCTTGTCATTTTTCCAGCCCGGCAGCGCTGCAAACGTCGCCGGTCGAAGAACCTCCTTTGGCCCGTCCGCCGGCTTTGCATCAACTGGCGGTATGCTACCGGGCATAGTCGCTACCGGCGGCCTGGAGGCTTGCTGTTGTGGAGGAACAGAGGTACATGCCGCCAGCGCGAGAGCGACTGTAACGGCGGATGCGAGTAAACTTGGACGAATAACTGACATTGAGGAATGAAAAAATGTGGCTGTTAATGCTTGAAGCGGGTGTTGCGTTCTTCCTGCTCGTGTTTATTGTATGGTGGACCATGTTCCACGGTCGCAAGCCGGATCAGCCGCCACCGTCGAAACCCTTGCCACGCAAGGACGATGCGCAACAGTAAATCAGTGCAGCGTGCGTGGCAATGACAAGATGAATTCCGGAACAGCAGCCTCAAACTGCGTGCCGTCTTCAGCAACGCAGAAGTAACTTCCCTTCATCGAACCCTGCGGTGTGGCGAGCGCGGTGCCGCTGGTGTACTCGAATTGTGCCCCCGGCGCCAGGAGCGGTTGATGACCAACTACGCCAAGCCCCTTTACTTCTTCCACCCGGTTATTGGCATCGACGATGGTCCAGTGCCTGGAAATCAGCTGTGCTGTGACATTGCCCGTGTTCCTGATCGTAATGGTGTAGGCAAAAACGTAATTCGAGCGGTCAGGATCGGATTGATCGGCTAGATATTGGGTACGGACAGACACGGTAAATTGATAGACAGCCATGGTATTCCTTGTTGTTCTTGTCAGTATGTCACTGCAAAAGGCAGCAGTGGGGAGTATTCAATGTATTGCTCATCCGATCAAGGAAAGTGACAACACGTCGCAATCAGGTGAACGGGTAAAATAGCGCATCCTTCTCAAACTTGCTTGTCATGGCCACTTACCGTATCGCTCCCAGTATTCTATCCGCCGATTTTGCCCGCCTGGGCGAAGAAGTCCGCAATGTTGTTGCCGCCGGCGCCGACATCATTCATTTCGACGTGATGGATAACCATTACGTCCCCAACCTGACCATCGGCCCGCTGGTATGCGAAGCGATCCGCCCACACGTCCAGGTGCCGATCGATGTGCACCTGATGGTCAAGCCGGTCGACCGCATTATCCCGGACTTTGCCAAGGCAGGCGCCAATATCATTACCTTCCATCCGGAGGGGTCAGAGCATATTGATCGTTCGCTGCAACTGATCCGCGATAACGGATGCAAGGCCGGGCTGGTATTCAATCCTGCTACGCCGCTGCATTATCTCGACCATGTGATGGACAAACTGGACATCATCCTCATCATGTCGGTCAATCCAGGTTTCGGCGGCCAGTCTTTTATTCCTGAAGCACTGAAGAAGATTGCCGAGGTACGTCGCCGCATCGACGAATCCGGCCGTGACATCATGCTTGAGGTGGACGGCGGGATCAAGATCGAGAATATTGCCGAGGCCGCTCGCGCCGGCGCAGATACTTTCGTGGCTGGCTCTGCAATCTTCGGAAAGCCTGATTACAAGACTGTAATCGACGCCATGCGAACCCAACTCGCGCAAGTATGAACGCACCGGAACACCTGGTATTACGCGGCATTCGTGCCGCCATCGTGGATCTCGATGGCACCATGATTCATACGGCACCGGACTTCCTGGTAGCGGTCAATCGCATGCGCAGTGACCTCGGCCTTGGTCCGCTGGATATCGAGACGATCACGCATTTTGTCGGCAAGGGAACGGAAAACCTGATGCGGCGCGTGCTGGCAGTGGATTATGCGCCTGACGAAGTGGAGATCCATTTTCCACAGGCGCTTGCGTCCTATCACGGCCACTATCTCGCCATCAATGGCGATCATTCGACGCTGTATCCCGGAGTACGCGAAGGGCTGGACGCGCTCAGAGCAAAAGGCCTGCGGCTGGCTTGCGTGACCAACAAGCCGATCGCTTTTGCCGTGCCGCTGCTGGAAAAGACCGGTCTGCGCGGATACTTCGAGCTTGTCTATGGCGGCGACTCGCTCCCGAAGAAAAAGCCGGACCCGCTGCCGCTGCTGACGGTGTGCAAGGATTTTGGCTTGCGTCCGGAAGAAGTGGTGGCGATTGGCGACTCGTCCAACGATGCGCAAGCTGCTCGTGCAGCCGGTTGCCGTGTCCTGAACGTGCCTTACGGGTACAATCATGGCGAATCTATACATGAGGTCGATTCCGATGGTATAGTTCCAACGCTGCTTGACGCGGCGACACTTATTTCTGCATAAACCTGCAAACACAACATAATGTTTCTCGGCAAAAAACGTAACGCAACCTCACCGGGCCAATTTGAGGCCTGGCTGTGGCGACGCTGGCAATCCCGGTCCAACTGACCCTGATCGCCGCTGACCTCTCACATCCTGAGTTTGCATGGTCGGCAACGTTTTTTGCACTATCACCCCGCTATTGAACTCTCGTTCTACAATAGCGCCCGGAGAGAAACATGACTGAACTCGAATTCAAATCGCTTGCCACGCAAGGCTACAACCGTATTCCGCTGATTGCCGAGGCATTTGCAGACCTCGAAACCCCGCTGACGCTGTACCTGAAACTGGCGCAGACCCAGAACGCGGGGCGCAATACCTTCCTGCTTGAATCAGTGGTCGGCGGCGAACGCTTCGGACGCTATTCCTTTATTGGCTTGCCGGCGTCCACGCTGATGCGCAGCTACGGCACTAGGACCGAAGTCGTCAAGGACGGCAAGGTCATCGAATCCCACGAAGGCAATCCGCTCGAATTCATTACCGAATTCCAGTCGCGCTACAAGGCGGCGATCCGTCCCGGCATGCCACGTTTCTGCGGCGGCCTGGCCGGCTACTTCGGTTACGATGCCGTGCGCCACATTGAAAAGCGACTGGCCAATTCGGCGCCGAAGGATGATCTCGGTTTACCGGACATCCAGTTGCTGGTCACCGAAGAACTGGCTGTCATCGACAACCTGTCCGGCAAACTCTATCTGATCGTCTATGCCGATCCGACACAGCCCGAAGCCTACTCGCGTGCACGCCAGCGCCTCAAAGACCTGCGCGCCATGTTGCGCCGTGCGGTCGATGCGCCGGTAACCTCGGCGTCGGTACGTACCGACACAGTGCGCGAATTTGCCAAGGACGATTACATCAGGGCGGTCGAGCAGGCGAAGGAATACATCATGGCCGGCGACCTGATGCAGGTACAGATCGGCCAGCGCCTGAAGAAATCCTATGTCGATTCACCGCTGTCACTGTACCGCGCCCTGCGCTCGCTGAATCCTTCTCCATACATGTACTTCTACAATTTCGGCGACATGCAGATTGTCGGTGCATCGCCGGAAATCCTGGTACGCAACGAGCAGACCAACGATGGCAAACGCAAGGTGACCATACGTCCTCTGGCCGGCACACGCCCACGCGGTGCGACGCCGGAAAAAGACGCGCAACTCGCCAAGGAATTGCTGGCCGATCCGAAAGAGATTGCCGAGCATGTGATGCTGATCGATCTTGCCCGCAACGACATTGGGCGCATTGCCGAAACCGGCAGCGTACAGGTGACCGACAAGCTGGTCATCGAAAAGTATTCGCACGTACAGCATATTGTTTCCAACGTCGAAGGCACGCTGAAGCCTGAGTTGTCGAACCTCGACGTGATGAAGGCCACCTTTCCCGCCGGCACCTTGTCCGGCGCACCGAAGGTGCGCGCCATGGAGATCATCGACGAACTTGAACCGACCAAGCGCGGAATCTACGGCGGCGCCTGCGGCTACCTGTCGTTCGGCGGCGAAATGGATCTGGCAATCGCGATCCGTACCGGCGTAATCAAGGACGGCACACTCTATGTGCAAGCAGCCGCCGGGGTGGTGGCTGACTCGATACCCGAGATGGAATGGCAGGAAACAGAAAACAAGGCGCGCGCCGTGCTGCGCGCCGCCGAGCAGGTACAGGACGGACTGGACGGGGAGCTCTGATATGTTGCTGATGATTGATAACTACGACTCCTTCACCTTTAACCTGGTCCAGTACTTCGGTGAGCTTGGTGAGGATGTGCGCACTTTCCGCAATGACGAAATTACGCTGGAGCAGATTGCAGCGATGAAGCCGGACCGTATCTGCATTTCACCTGGTCCCTGCACGCCGAATGAAGCCGGTGTTTCGGTGCCGGTAATGAAGGAATTCGCAGGCAAGCTGCCGATTCTGGGGGTATGCCTAGGACACCAGGGAATCGGTGCGGCATTCGGCGGCAAGGTAGTGCGCGCCAAGCAAGTCATGCATGGCAAGACATCGGTGATTCATCACACGGGCGTTGGCGTCTTCAAGGACCTCCCCAACCCCTATACCGTGATCCGTTACCACTCGCTGGCCATCGAACGCGAATCGCTGCCGGACTGCCTGGAAGTGACCGCCTGGACCGACGACGGTGAAATCATGGGCGTGCGTCACAAGGAATTCGATATCGAAGGGGTGCAATTCCATCCGGAATCCATCCTGTCCGAGCACGGCCACGCCTTGCTGCAGAATTTTTTGACACGTTAGCCGAAACCCTGCTCTCCTGCCCTTCCCTTCCGCTGGATGGGAAGGATTGAAACGAACACTCTGAAGAGGTCGTCATGCCGATCACCCCACAAGAAGCGCTATTACGCTGCATTGAGCATCGCGAAATATTCCATGACGAGATGCTGTCGCTGTTCCGCAGGATCATGAGTGGTGAGATGTCGCCGGTCATGATCGCGGCGCTGACCATGGGTTTGCGCGTCAAAAAGGAAACAATTGGCGAAATCGCTGCTGCCGCGCAAGTCATGCGTGAATTCGCTACCAAGGTACCGACGCGCAATACCGAGAATTTGCTCGATATCGTTGGCACGGGCGGTGACGGCGCGCATACCTTCAATATCTCAACGGCCTCCATGTTTGTCGCCGCCGCGGCCGGTGCGCGCGTAGCCAAGCATGGCGGACGCAGCGTGTCATCCTCATCGGGCAGCGCAGATGTGCTGGAAGCGCTTGGCGTCAACATCAATCTGAAGCCCGAGCAGGTTGCCCAGTCTATCGAAGAAACCGGCATTGGCTTCATGTTTGCGCCCAACCATCATGCGGCGATGAAGCATGCGGCGCCCGTGCGCAAGGAACTCGGCGTACGCACAATTTTCAATATTCTCGGCCCGCTCACCAATCCGGCCGGTGCTCCCAATATCCTGATGGGCGTATTCCATCCCGATCTGGTTGGTATTCAGGTACGGGTGCTGCAACGCCTGGGTGCACAGCATGCGATTGTGGTCTGGGGGCGTGACAACATGGACGAGGTTTCGCTCGGCGCAGGCACGATGGTCGGCGAACTCGTCAACGGCGAAGTACGCGAATATGAAATCCATCCGGAAGACTTCGGCCTGCAGATGGTGGCAAGCCGCAATCTCAAGGTGTCGGGTGCCGCGGAATCGAAATTGAAAATTCTGGAAGCCCTCGATAACACGCCAGGTCCGGTGCGTGACATCGTCGTGCTCAACGCCGGCACCGCGCTGTATGCGGCGGGTACCGTTCCCTCGATCGGCGATGGCTTGACGAAAGCGCGCGAAGTGCTGGCATCAGGTGCGGCGCGCAGCAAGCTGGAGCAATTCATTCAGGTGACCCAACAGCTTGGGACTCCTGGCACTCCTGGCACTGCCTAAGCACAGCCTCTGCTTTTATTTTAGCCACAGATCATGTCCGATATCCTCCACAAAATCCTTGACGTCAAAGCGGACGAAGTCGCCGCCGCTAAAAAATACCGCGATTTCGCGAGCCTGCGGCGCGATGTCGAAAGCAATACAGAAGCACGCCAGTCCTTGCGCGGCTTCGAAGCCAGCCTGCGCGCAAAGGCTGCTGCCGGCCAACCTGGCGTGATTGCCGAAGTCAAGAAGGCGTCACCATCGAAAGGCGTGCTGCGTGCCGATTTCAAACCCGCGGACATTGCCGCAAGCTATGCCGAGCATGGCGCAGCCTGTCTGTCGGTCCTGACCGATGTGCAGTTCTTCCAGGGCGCACCGGAATATTTGCAGCAAGCCCGCGCAGCGTGCTCCATCCCGGCCTTGCGCAAGGACTTCATGGTCGATCTCTATCAGGTCTATGAAGCACGTTCCTGGGGTGCGGACTGCATCCTGCTGATCGTTTCCGCACTGGACCATGGCCTGATGGCAGAACTGGAAGCCTGCGCCCATGAATTGGGGATGGGCGTGCTGGTCGAAGTGCATGATGGCGACGAACTCGATGCGGCGCTGCGATTGAAGACCAATATGGTCGGCATCAATAACCGCAACCTGCGCACGTTCGAGACTTCGTTGCAGACCACTCTCGGCCTGTTGCCGCGCATTCCGCCAGAGAAACTGATCGTTACCGAATCCGGCATTCTCACACCGGATGATGTGAAGCAGATGCGCGATGCCAACGTCAACGCCTTTCTGGTTGGCGAAGCGTTCATGCGTGCCGAGAATCCGGGCGTGGAGTTACAGCGTTTGTTCTTCTGAGCGTTGCACTTTTGATTCAGCAAAGCATGTTGAATACGGCCCGGAAATTCAGCTCCCAAACTTAACTTAACGCCGCCGTTCAATCAGCGTGCGCGCCACCAGGCCGAGCGCCAGCATCGCGTAGATGCCCGTCAACGACGTATTCGACAATCTCTTCTCGTAACCGGGCGTAAAGCGCTTCGGCACCAGATAGTAATCCGTGACATAAGCTCCCGCCGTGACGACGGCGGCACCAATCAGCGGGCGCAATGGAGAGTGGTGCGGATCCTGCGCGCGCGGCCCGAACCATTTTTCATAAATCGACGCCCAGAACACCGTCGCGGCATGGTTCAGCAAAAATCCCATGACCGTGTACTTGATGGAAGGCTTGTCCTGCCACGCTGCCTTCTCGCCCCAGACTATGTGACTGGTCGCATTCAGCGGTGCGGCATAGGATGCGGTTTCGCGCTTGCCTGCGAGCGACGCGGCGAGCGCAGTGGTGACGCCTGCCACGGTGCCGGAAATCAATGATTTGCTCAGCAAGCTATCGGTTTGCAGATTCATGTTCTTCTCCTCGGATCGTCAATGCACTTTTTTCAGTGCGTCGGGCTTGTGAGCCGCTTCGGCACCGGTCTTATCGCTTTGTACGAGGTATTGCGGATCATCCGGTGATGCAGCGACATGATGGCCTTTGATGTCGGTCGGTTCGGTCAACTTTTTCAACACCGTGCCATGGACCGCTCCCTGCGACGAATGCCATTCGACCTTGTCGCCTTTCCTGAAAGTATTGCTCATCCTGCTTCCTTTCATCGCGCCTGTAAAAACCGCATGGTTTTGTACGGCATACACACGCTGACCCAGGCAAAGACCACAAGCCTTGCCGTATGCATCGTCAAAGTGGAAGAAAGATGGCAATTTGCATGCCACTGAAAGGGAACCTGAAGTTCAGCAACGACCAGCAAAGGACAATGCCAGCGAGCAAAACCTTATGAAGCGCTGCGGAAGGAGAGGAGATTGAAGAACTCAATAATGCTCATGGCACCCCTGATCGCAACCGTATGGCGATCAGGGCTGCCGGTATTTGCTATGCAGCTTCGGCATATAGCCATTTGGCCCGCTTGCGGACAATGGCGGCGGGTTTTTCCTGAGACACAAAGCTTACTTGTGGTGCGTCATCCTGGACGAGAACCGCATTGAAGGCCATCAGTTCGTCCCGTCGGAAAGCATGGATGCTGACAACATCGCCGGCACGATAGCGCGACAGCAAGGCGTCCAGATTAGTCGGCGTCACACGCAATCCGTTGAGCGCCACTAACAGGTCACCGGCAGACAAACCTGCCTGGTGCGCCGCACCGCCTTCATGCACACTAGCCAGCTTGCAGTCATTGCCTTCGCGCGCGGTACGCACACCCAGGCCAAGCTTTGCATCCTTGCGCTTATCACTGACAGTCACACCAAATGGCGCCAGTAGTTTGTCGAGCGGCAGGTCTTCCGTGCCGCGGATATAGCGGTCAAAAAACTTCTTTAGCCTGACACCACTTACTTCTTCAAACAGCGCCTCGGCGTCGTCTTCGGCCAAGCCTTGTTCCATCGAAGCGAAATCACGACCATACCGCAACCACAGGGCACGCATGACATCGTCGAGCGATTTTCTGCCATTGGTCTGTTCGCGTATCGCCAGGTCCAGTCCAAGGCCGACCAGCGCGCCTTTCTGGTAGTAGCTGACAATGGCATTCGGTGCATTCTCGTCCTGGCGATAATACTTGACCCATGCGTCGAAGCTGGATTCGGCAACGCTTTGCTTGGTGCGTCCACTGCCCCGCAACACACCATTGACTGTTTTCGCCAACGTCTTGAAATACTGCTGCTCGTCCATCAGACCAGTACGCACCAGCATCAAGTCATCGTAATAGCTGGTTAAACCTTCGAACAACCAGAGTAGCGAGGTGTAGCCTTCGCTGCGTAAATCGTAAGGCGCAAACACGGCGGGCTTGATACGTTTGACGTTCCAGGTATGGAAGTACTCGTGGCTGCATAGACCAAGGTAAGTGCGATAACCATCGCTCGCTTCCTTCTGCCCGATCACCGGCAGGTCGGCACGTGAACAGATCAGCGCGGTTGATGCACGATGTTCGAGTCCGCCGTATCCATCGCCAACGGCCATGGTCATGAACACATAACGATCCATCGGTGCACGTTTTGTTTTCGGCTCGAAGAGCGCAATCTGTGCTTCGCAAACTTTTTTCAGATCAGCCGCAAGTCTTGCCATGTCGAGATTAGGCACGCGTCCGGTGATCACGATATCGTGCGGCACGCCGTGCGCCTTGAAAGTGGCAAGTTCAAACGTGCCCAGCTCAACCGGATGATCGATCAGTTCATCGTAATTCTGTGCAATGTAAGTGCCAAATCCATAGCGGCGAGCCTTCAGTTCAGGCAGTGCGGTTGCCACGCGCCACGGCTTGTATTCATCGCCTTCGGGCCGGCGGATATCGACCACATGCGGCAGGTTTTCCTGTCCGTGCACGCACAGGAACACGCTGGTGCCGTTGAAGAAACCATGCGTCTGATCGAGGTGGGCCGCACGCACCGACAAGTCCCACGCATAGACTTCATAAGTCAGCACGATCCGGCCGTCGCAAGGCGCAGCTAGCCAGGTATGCTTGTCGACTTTGGTCAATGCGACCGGGCCTGCCTTCGATTCGGCCCGGATGCGCACGATATTGCGCGCGAATTCGCGGATCATGTAGCTGCCCGGAATCCATGCCGGTAACCAGAATATCTGGCCTTCGGGCGCTGGCCGGTCAACGGTCAATGTCACTTCAAACAAATGTGCTGCCGGGTCCATGGCAACAATGGTGTAGTTGATCGCATTCTTCATATGTTTATTATCCTCGTACGTTCGCGGCAATCACGGTCAGCACCAGGCTGGCGACCGCGATGCAGGTCAGCTTGAGCCGCAACGGCAGAAACCACTCCGGCATGCCGTACCAGACAGACATGCGCTTGTCTGCCTGGTAAGCGCCGATTAGTCCGAGCATCAGTACCGCAAATCCAAAGCCGCCCATCAGGGTCGACGTCCATGCGATGAGTGCCGGCAAAATACCCCAGACCAAGCCTTTGCGCGTTTGTTCCATGGTCAGGTCACTCGATACCATCACCGCTCCCCAGTGCACGCCACCCAGGAAGGACAGGATCGCGATGCCATACGCAAGCTGGCCTTTAATGAAATCGCCAAGCCAGTCAGGATGCGCGGCCCAGCATCCCAACATCAGCAGGACGAAAGGAATCAGGCCGGCATAGCCCAGCAGATGCGCAACGCGCTTGTTTACGAAATGGGTATTCATTCAGCTTCGGCGACGAGCACCAGATTGGCAAACCCGTAGTGTAACGGGATTGCATGCAGGATCAGCATGGGGGTCATCGCCATCTTCATGCCGGTTCATTGCGTGCCTGCGGAGACTGCCAGGTCCTTAGCGGTATCGATGTCGCGAAGGATACCGACATCGCCTGTTTCGATTTCCGTCACCACACAGCTTGTCAGCAGGCGTCGCGCACCCTCATCGCCTTGCAGGCGCAGCAGTTCATCGAGATGGATGCGTGAAAAACCGACAGGATTACCACGGCGGCCGTCGCAGGTCGGCACCGCAATTCCAGCACCATCCTTCAGCGCGGCATGCAATGCGGTGATGGTGGCAGGCGACACAAAAGGCATGTCGCCCAGTGCGATGATCCAGCCGCTGGCATCGCTTGCCTCGGATAGCGCGTGTACCAGTGACACGGCCATGCCTTTATCTGCGGACTCGCACAAGCTCACGCGACATCCGTTTTCCGCAAGCCGCGAGGCCAGCGCCGGATTGTTCGAACGCACCACGGCAACGACCGCCGGCAAGCTGGCAAGAAGATGTCTGGCCGCGGCGATGGCTACCATGGTTCCGTCGGGAAGCGTCTGCTGGAGCTTGTCTTTTTCGCCAGTTGGATCGAAACGCCTGCCGCGTCCGGCGGCCAGCAGGATGCCGACAATTTCGCCTGAACCCTGCACGTCAGCGGTTGACATCAACGACCAGGCGACCGCGAATCTTGCCTTGGATGATGTCCTGGGCTTTCGATAATGCGTCAGCCAGTCCGATCTCTTCTGTGATCCGCTCGATCTTGGCGACAGGCAGATCGGCCGCAAGACGGTCCCATGCAGCGATGCGCTTTTCTTTCGGCGCCATCACGCTGTCGATGCCAAGCAAGCTAACGCCACGCAAGATGAAAGGCGCCACCGAGCCGGGGAGGTCAAGTCCTTGTGCAAGACCACATGCCGCCACCGCGCCGCCGTAACGCGTCTGGGCCAAAGCATTCACCAGCGTATGCGATCCGACCGCATCGACGACACCTGCCCAGCGTTCCTTCTGCAAGGGTTTGCCGGGCGCAGACAATTCAGCGCGGTCGATGACATCCACTGCACCCAGCGCTTTCAGGTAATCGGCTTCAGCTGTCTTGCCGGTCGATGCAATCACCCGATATCCCCAGCCGGAAAGAATCGCAATTGCCACACTGCCGACACCGCCTGAAGCGCCGGTCACCAGAATCTCCCCGCTGTCTTTGTGAACGCCACGCTCCTGCAAGGCGATGGCGCATAGCATCGCGGTATAACCGGCGGTGCCGATGGCCATCGCATGGCGCGCGGATATGGCCTCAGGGCGGCGGATCAGCCAGTCGCCCTTGAGCTTCGCGCGCTGGGCGAGGCAGCCCATATGCACTTCGCCGACGCCCCAGCCGTTCAGGACGAATGCGTCGCCAGCCTTCCAGTCCGGATGAGATGAGGCCAGCACTTCGCCGGCACCGTCGATGCCCGGCACCATGGGCCATTTGCGCACCACCGGGGACTTGCCGGTGATCGCCAGTCCATCCTTGTAGTTGATGGTCGAATAGTCGACCCGTACCGTGACATCACCCTCGGCTGGCAGCTGTGCATCGTCGATCTGCGTCAGCGTGGCGTCGGTCGTGCCGTCTTCATTCTTGTTGAGCAGAATTGCATTGAACATGGGCGTCTCCTGATTGGCAAAACTATTATAGTTCGACCGGAGAAAGCCTGTTCTGCATGAAAAATGGCGCGATCCCTTGCGGAAACGCGCCATGTAGACGTAGGCGGGAAGCCTTATTTAATTGAAGCGAACTTGCTCTCCAGGGCCTTGGCATCAACGGCGCCCGGAATCCGCGTACCGTCGCTAAAGAACACAGTCGGCGTACCGGTAATCCTCAGCTTCTGTCCAAGGGCGAAAACTTTTTCATGCGGCGCAGTGCAATTGGCTGGCGCAGCAGGCGCGTTCTTGCCATTCAACATCCAGTCATCCCATGCCTTCACACGATCGGAAGCACACCAGATATTGCGCGACTTGGTTACCGAATCCTCAGAAAGGATGTTGTACATGAATGTGTAAACCGTCACATTGTCCATCTCGTTGAGCGTCTGGCGGAAGCGCTTGCAGTAACCGCAATTCGGGTCTTCAAACACGGCGATGACACGCTTGCCATTGCCCTTGACCATTTTCATCGCCGAATCGAGCGGCAGGTCGGAGAACTTGATCTTGCTGATCTCATCGACGCGCGCCTTGGTGTGGTCCTGCATGGTCTTGGTATCGACCACACGGCCGATGAACAGGTAATCACCCTTGGCATCGGTATAAAAAATGTCGCTGCCGATTCGAAGCTCATACAAGCCGCCATAAGGCGTCTTGGTCACAGAGTCCACCTTGACGCCATCTCCCAGACGTGGCTCGATGGCTTTCCTGATTGCCTGTTCCGGTCCGGTCTGGGCGGAGGCCGCGCCGGCCGCGAAGCTGAGCAGCGCCACCGCTGCGAGTCTGGTCATGTTGAACATGTTTTTCCGTTTCATTGCTTGTTGATGTTTCGCCTGCGCCTTGCGCCTGCAGAGGCTAATGCTAGAGGTGCTTCCCCATCGCATGGGAAATCAAGGCCCGTTTTATGACAGGTAATTTATTGACCAAGTTCAATCCTATATTACGCGCAATCCGCACCGGCTCGAAGTCGGTACCGAATAACCGCTCCAGGCTATCGGTGGCAAACTGCATCAGGAAAATATCTTCCTTGCGCGAACGCGAATAACGGCCGAGAAGCCGCTCATCACCGCAATCACGGTGGCTCTCGCGCTCTGATACAACTTTAATCAATGCCGCCACGTCGGCAAAGCCCAGATTCATGCCATGCCCCGCAAGCGGATGCACAACGTGTGCCGCATCGCCCACCAGCGCAACGCGCGGCGCGGTAATCGCGTGCGGACGCACCAGGCGCAATGGAAATGCCTTGACGATTTCCGGCTGCACCGGACGCAGCGCGCCAAGCTGATGACCGGAGACTGCCGCAACACGTTCTGCCAGCGCCGTCGCCGGCATCGCCAGAAGTGACGGCACCAGAGTCTCGGGCGCAGACCAGACCAGCGACACACGCTCGCCGGGAAGCGGCAATAAGGCCACGATCCCTTCGGTCGAAGTGAACCATTGATAGGCTGCCCCTTGGTGTGGCTTGTCGCATTCAAAATTGGTGACGATCGCGCGCTGGTTATAGGAACGGTAATCCAGTCCGATATCGCACTGACCGCGCACCCAGGATTCGGCGCCGTCCGCACCGACCAACAAGGATGCGACCAACGTATCGCCGTTATCGAGTTCCACCATGGCGCTTTCGTCATTCGCCCGCAAGGTCGTGGCGCGTGCGGCGACGATCCGTAGATTAGGTGCAAATTTCAATGCCGCGTCGAGCGCAGCATTCAGATTGCTGTCCTCGACGATCCAGGCCAGCGCTCCGGTGCGCGCACCGAAGGCATCGAAATTCAGCGTGCCTGGTTGTGCGCCGTCGCCCTTGACCACCATGGCATCGACCGCGGCGACGCGGGTCGCATCCAGCGCATTCCAGACCTTCAACGAAGACAGCAGCTCATGTGCCACATGATTGAGCGCGTACACCCGCACATCCCAGCTGCCGGCATGTGCCGCTGGCGCGCCGGAACCCGGAGGCACCAGCATGGTCACACTCAGTCCGGCCTGGGCGAACCCCAGGGCTGCGGCCTTGCCGACCGCGCCATTGCCGATAACGCAGATATTGCTTTGGATTTGCATAATGCCAAGCTCGAAGGAAACAAAACGGCGCATGGATATCACCGTGCGATAAGCCATTATAGCCGTTGCAGCACCGGGCGTTTTCAGAAAGGCCTTGCAATTTCCGATAGCTTTGCTATACTTGCGCGCCTTGGCCTGGTAGCTCAGTCGGTAGAGCAGAGGATTGAAAATCCTTGTGTCGGTGGTTCGATTCCGCCCCGGGCCACCAAGAAAATCAAGGGCTTAGCTTCGGCTAAGCCCTTTTGCATTTCTGAATGCAGATATTGCTCATTGAGCAGTTCAGGCTTTTCATAAAGTGGCATCTGCAAAATTTTTCATCCGGTCCATTTTCGGGCTTACTTCCGCCGCCCCTCAGCAGTCGAATCGACCGAATTGTCCTCTCGTCCACCCAGGCGGGACTAGATTACGTTTTTCCCTTGTCCGTTCTTACGCATATAGCTGCCAATCGCTTACGCATCGATGTATTACAAGGTGCCCGCGTGGCGACGGATAATAACGGCTACACCATTTTTGGAAAATCTCCCATGGAAATTAAGGTCAACTTTCTCGATAAGCTTCGTCTTGAAGCCAAGTTTGATGATTTCACGGTGATAGCCGACCAGCCTATCCGCTATAAGGGCGATGGCTCGGCGCCCGGGCCCTTTGATTACTTTCTGGCCTCATCGGCTTTGTGTGCGGCTTACTTCGTGAAGTTGTACTGCGACACTCGCAACATTCCGACCGAAAATATCCGCCTGTCGCAGAATAATATTGTTGATCCGGAAAACCGTTACCAGCAGATTTTCAAGATCCAGGTTGAGTTGCCGACGGATATCTCTGACAAAGACCGCCAAGGTATTTTGCGCTCCATCGACCGTTGTACGGTGAAAAAGGTGGTGCAAACCGGACCCGAGTTTGTGATTGAAGAGGTCGAGAACTTAGATGCCGATGCTCAGGCCTTGCTGACGTTGAAGCCGGCGTCTGACGCCAGCACCTATATTGCGGGCAAGGATCTGCCATTGGAGCAAACCATCGCCAATATGTCGGGCGTTTTGGCGGGCTTGGGCATCAAGATCGAAATCGCTTCGTGGCGCAATATCGTTCCCAATGTGTGGTCGCTGCATATCCGCGATGCGCACTCGCCGATGTGTTTTACCAATGGCAAGGGAGCGACCAAGGAAAGCGCGCTGGCGTCGGCGTTGGGCGAGTATATCGAGCGACTGAATAACAACCATTTTTATGCCGGTGCGTTCTGGGGCGAGGACATCGCCAATGCCGCCTTTGTACACTACCCGAACGAGCGCTGGTTCAAGCCTAGTCCTAAAGATGCGCTGCCGGCTGAAATTCTCGATGAATACTGCCTGCCCATTTACAATCCCGATGGCGAATTACGTGGCTCGCACCTGGTCGACACCAACTCGGGAAATGTGCAGCGCGGTATTTGTTCGCTGCCGTATGTGCGGCAGTCGGACGGAGAAGTGGTGTATTTCCCGTCCAACCTGGTCGAAAACCTCTACGCCAGCAATGGCATGAGTGCCGGTAATACGCTGGCCGAAGCGCAAGTGCAATGCCTGTCCGAAATTTTCGAACGGGCAGTAAAGCGCGAAATTCTGGAAGGTGAACTCGCATTGCCTGATGTGCCGCACGAAGTGCTGGCGAAATACCCTGGCATTCTGGCGGGCATTCAGGGGTTGGAAGAGCAAGGCTTTCCGGTGCTGGTGAAGGATGCGTCGCTGGGTGGAGTCTACCCGGTGATGTGCGTCACCCTGATGAACCCGCGAACTGGCGGTGTCTTTGCTTCGTTCGGCGCGCACCCGAGCTTCGAGGTGGCGCTGGAGCGGAGTCTGACAGAATTGCTACAGGGTCGCAGTTTTGAAGGCCTGAACGATTTACCTCGGCCCACCTTTGCAAGTAACGCCGTGACTGAGCCATACAACTTTGTTGAACACTTCATTGATTCGAGCGGTGTGGTGTCGTGGCGCTTTTTCAGCGCCAAAGCGAATTTCGATTTTGTCGAGTGGGATTTTTCTGGCCATGGCGAGAACTCCAATGCCGAGGAAGCCGCAACCTTGCTCGGCATTCTTGAAGACATGGGCAAAGAAGTGTACATGGCGGTATATGACCAGCTAGGCGCCGTTGCTTGCCGGATTTTGGTGCCCGGCTATTCGGAAGTGTATCCGGTAGACGATTTGATCTGGGATAACACCAACAAGGCGCTGTTGTTCCGCGCAGATATCCTGAATCTGCATCGCCTGGACGACGCAAGCCTGGAAGCGCTGCTTGATCGTTTGGAGAACAATGAGCTCGATGAATACTCCGACATCGCCACGTTGATCGGCATCGAATTTGACGAGAATACGGAATGGGGGCAGCTGACAGTTCTCGAGTTGAAGCTGCTCATTCATCTCGCCTTGCAGCAGTTTGAGGAGGCGCACGAGCTGGTGGGCGCCTTCTTGCAGTACAACGACAACACGGTCGAGCGCGGATTGTTTTATCAAGCCTTGAACGTGGTGCTGGAAGTGCTGCTCGACGACGACCTGGAACTGGACGATTATGTGGCCAATTTCCGCCGGATGTATGGCAATCCGCGGATGGACGCGGTGCTGGGCTCTGTGGACGGCAGCGTGCGCTTCTTTGGCTTGACGCCAATCAGTATGAAACTGGAGGGGCTCGACAGGCACCAGCGCCTGATCGACAGCTACAAAAAATTGCATATGGCGCGGGCCAATGTAGCGGCTACCGCCAGTTATACCAATTCTTTTTTGACTGGCAAGGCGCAGGAGGAGTCAATAGCGAGCTATTGACGACGAGTGCAACGCCGGCAGGCGGCTCGGCGCCCCCGGAAAAAGACGCGATCTCATGGTGCGTTATGGGTTGGGATTGGTATTAGGGTTACGAGTCATGGCTGGATGCGATTCGGGCTCGAAACGCTGGGCAAGGATTACGAAGGCAGCGCCATGCATCAGACCTTGCTGGCGGCGTACGACAAGCTGCTTGCGCCAGATGTAGCCCAGAACCGGGGTGAAAAAAAAGCAAGGTAAATCAGGACAATGATGTCCCGGACCAGTGAACGACAGTGTCGTTTTCTTCAAAGGATGTGGGATGCACGCATGACTGGTTCAGGAATTCAGCTTCTCGCAAGGCCGAGCAAACGCTCGAACTGTCCTTTGACATTTTTGTAGCACTCGCAGGACGCCGCTTCGAGTCCGACCCGATTAAGGATTGCGAGATTACCGCGCGTATACTTGATCAGACCCGCTTGCTGGAACGCGCTTGCCACGAGGCTGACGCTCGGGCGATGCACGCCCAGCATATCGGCCAGAAATTCCTGCGTCAGGTGAAATTCATCGCCAGTAACCCGATCATGGGTCATCAACACCCAGCGAGCAAACCGCTCTTCAATCGTATGCAGCCGATTGCAGGCAACGGACTGTGACATCTGACTAACGTAGGCCTGGAGGTAACGCTGGGCAACACGGCGCAACGGCGTATCGGTCGCCACTGCCTCGCGGAAATCGCTGGTGCGCATCCGTAAGCTATCGCCCTCTACCTGGCAAATGGTGGTATCGGTGGCGGACTCGGCGCCGATCAAAACATCGATACCGGCGAATCCTTCATTGCCAACGGTACCGACTTCAACCGCCGTACCATTTTGCATGAATGACAGGATGGAAAAGACGCTGGTACAAGGGAAGTAAACGTATTCGATAGGGCTGTTACGCGTGAACAGTACCTGCTTGAATGTGGTCCGTACTGAAGTCAGTTTTGACGCTAGGTGTTCCATTTCTTTTTCGGAAAGCAGGGACAGCAAGTGATTCTTGCATGGTAATGCAACACTATGAGGAACGGACATGTCTGAATTTCCGTTCGCTTAACTTGTATGCGCGTAATGAGTGGAATGCTGCACCCCATGAAGAGTCAGTTCGTTTGTTTTTATCATTGCCGCTTCAAGTGTATGACTGTTGACCGAATATGTCCGATGGCGGGAAACGATGGACTACTCCCTTTAACCGTTGGACGAAGTGTGCCGTCTCGGGGTGCAGGAGTCTGTTTGGTTCCTGACATATAGGTTGTTTCTTGGCGTAGAGGCAAAATAGGCCACGCCCAGGCCACCATTCTCACCGACGCTACTCGTGGTGGTGCCAGGCCTTACAATGCCGAATTGCCAACGAAGAATGCCCGCAAAGGGTATTACTTTCCGCACCTGACCAGCCATGCGAATTACTATCGTCAGCCACGAACACAGCGACCCTGACCTGATCCGTGACATCCGTGCAGTATCCGAAGGAAGCGGACACGCCTGTACGCTGGCGATCGCCCGTGACACGGTAGCGCTGCAAGGACAACATGCGGATTTGTGGATCGTCGACTGGCCGGAGCATGCTGACGCCCCGCCGCTGCCGGTACGCACAAACCTGGACAGCGTCACCGGGCTGACGCCTTTACTGGCCGTGATTGGACGCGGCCGGATGAACGATGCATTGGCAGCGATGACAGCCGGGGCAGACGACTATATCGTCCGACCGCTGCGCCGCGGGGAACTCGGCTTGCGCACCGAGGCGCTGCTGCAGCGCGCCTATCCTAACCACAGCGCTCCCGACGACCCGGTGCAGTTCGGCCCTTACCGCTTCTATACGCACCGATGCCAGATCACCCGCGACAGCATGCCGGTCGAGGTGACGCAAAAGGAATTCGAACTGGCGATCTTGTTTTTCCAGCATTTGGGCCGCCCCTTGTCGCGGGCGTTTATCCAGGAAGAGGTCTGGTCACGGGAAGCGGATCTGCCGTCGCGAACGATGGATACCCATGTTTCGCGTATACGCAACAAACTTGGACTGCGGCCAGAGAACGGTTTTCGGCTTGTTCCTGTCTATAGCTACGGTTACAAGCTTGAACAACTGTCCTGAATAGCGAAATCCTTGGCCTTTCCATGGGCAATGTCTGTTTGGCAATGCCTGTATGCGCCGGTGCAACAGGCTATAATACGAACTCGGCATATCCTCAATCCCTTCACCGCAATGCAGCTTCTCGCCGTCGGTCTCAATCACACCACCGCGCCCGTATCACTGCGCGAAAAAGTGGCCTTCCCGGCTGACCAGATCGGTCAGGCGGTAGCCGCTGCACGGTCATGGTTCGGACGCGGCACGGCAAGCGGCACGAGTGATGAAGCGGCCATCCTGTCGACCTGTAATCGCACTGAACTGTACGCGGCCAGCGATATTCCTGGCGGCATCGATGCCGCCATCGATGCCACCGCGCGCTTCCTTGCCGAATACCACAAGCTTCCCTACGCCGAACTGCGGCCTTTCCTGTACACCCTGCCTCAGGATAATGCGGTACGCCATGCCTTCCGTGTGGCGTCCGGACTGGATTCGATGGTGCTGGGCGAAGCGCAGATTCTCGGCCAGATGAAAGATGCGGTGCGTGTGGCGGACGCGGCCGGTGGGCTGGGGACTTATTTGCATCAGATGTTCCAGCGCACCTTCGCGGTGGCGAAGGAAGTGCGGACTACCACCGAAATCGGCGCGCACAGCGTCTCGATGGCAGCGGCGGCTGTGCGGCTGTCGCAACGCATCTTCGATACCATCGCTGAGCAGAATGTCCTGTTCATCGGCGCCGGGGAAATGATTGAATTGTGTGCCACCCATTTCGCAGCCCAAAATCCGAATTCGCTGACGATCGCCAACCGCACACTGGAGCGCGGCGAAGCACTCGCCCATCGCTTCAACGGCCGCGCGATCCGGCTCGGCGATCTGGCCGATCAACTGGCGCAATTCGACATTGTTGTGTCCAGTACCGCTTCCTCGCTGCCCATCATCGGGCTTGGCATGGTCGAACGTGCAATCAAGACACGTCGTCACAAACCGATGTTCATGGTCGATCTGGCAGTGCCACGCGATATCGAATCGGAAGTTGGCCGCCTTGATGACGTGTTCCTGTATACCGTCGACGATCTCGGTTCGGCAGTACAGACAGGACTGGAAAATCGGCAGGCCGCAGTTGCCCAGGCCGAAGCGATCATCGAAAATCGGGTGCAGGCTTTCATGCACTGGATCGATAGCCGTGCGGTCGTGCCGCTGATCCGTGACCTGCATGACAGCAGCGAAGCCATGCGCCTGGCAGAACTCGAACGCGCTCGGAAATTGCTCGCCAAGGGTGAAGACATCGATGCCGTTCTCGAAGCGCTGTCCAAGGGTCTGACCGCCAAATTCCTGCATGGCCCGCAACAGGCATTGCACAATGCCCAGGGCGATGAACGCGCCCGTCTTGCCGCACTGTTGCCACAACTGTTTCGCACCAAGCGCTAGCTGCTTCCTTCCTGCTCCGGATCTTGGTGATCCGGTCTTCGCCGCACTGCCCCAAGGCAGATCGCGCCCCTCCGTTTGCAAGCTGACTCTTATGAAACCTTCAATGCTCTCCAAACTCGACCAGCTCACCGAGCGGCTGGAAGAGGTCAACAATCTGCTGATGCAGGAAGGCGTTACTGCCGACATGGAGCAATATCGCAAGCTGACCCGTGAACATGCCGAACTCGGCCCGCTGGTGGCGCTGTACAAGGACTACGTGCAGGCCGGTGAAGATATCCGGACTGCACAGGACATGCTGTCCGATCCGGATATGCGGGACATGGCGCAGGAAGAGATCAGCACCGGCAAGGCGCGTATCGAACAGCTGGAAGCCGATCTGCAAAAGATGCTGCTGCCCAAGGATCCCAACGACGAACGCAACATTTACCTGGAAATCCGCGCCGGCACCGGCGGCGACGAAGCGGCGCTGTTTGCGGGCGACCTGCTACGCATGTACACGCGCTATGCGGAGCGCAATCGCTGGCAGGTCGAGATGGTGTCCGAATCGCCGTCGGAAATTGGCGGCTACAAGGAAGTCATCGTCCGCGTTATCGGCTATGGCGCCTATTCCAGGCTCAAATTTGAATCGGGCGGGCACCGGGTGCAACGCGTACCGGCGACCGAAACACAGGGCCGCATTCACACATCGGCCTGTACCGTGGCAATCATGCCGGAAGCCGATGAGGTAAGCGATGTGGAAATCAATCCGGCCGACATCCGCATCGATACATTCCGCGCGTCAGGTGCAGGCGGCCAGCACATCAACAAAACCGACTCCGCAATCCGCATTACCCACTTCCCGACCGGCATCGTGGTCGAATGCCAGGACGACCGTAGCCAGCACAAAAACAAGGCGTCGGCATTGAAGGTGCTGGCAGCGCGGATCAAGGACGTGCAGTTGCGTGAACAGCAAGCCAAGGAAGCCGCGACGCGTAAATCGCTGATCGGTTCGGGCGACCGCAGCGAACGTATCCGCACATACAACTTCCCGCAAGGGCGCATGACCGACCACCGGATCAACCTCACGCTGTATAAACTGGACTTCATTATGGACGGCGATCTGGAAGAATTAACCAATGCGCTGATTGCCGAACACCAGGCCGAATTGCTGGCCGCGCTGGGCGACGAGGCATAATGGCGATGGCAAGAATAGCTATTTAGAAATATTGCAGGATGGAACCATATGAAGTCATGTTGGTCACATGCATTATTTACCCACTTACATAAAGCACAATGAATACATCCAAACCCATTCTGGTTACCGTTGGCATCCTGTCCTTTGCACTTGTGGGCTTTGCACTGTATTTGCAGCATGCAATGGATATGCTGCCGTGCCCGTTGTGCGTGATGCAACGTTATGCCTTCGTGGCTGTCGGTCTGCTGTGCTTCATATTTGCGGCGTTTCCACGTTCTACAACACGGCTTGGCGCTGCGCTCGCCGCATTGGCTGCCCTGGTCGGCGGCGGCATCGCTGGATGGCATCTGTGGATTAAAGCGCATCCTGCCGTCTCTTGCGGCATTGATCCGCTAGAGACCTCACTCAACAAGATTTTTACGGCCGAGCTAATGCCATTCCTGTTCAAGGCGGATGGTTTATGCACGACCGACTACGAACCGATCATCGGCCTGTCGATTCCGCAATGGTCGCTGATCTGGTTTGTCATCCTTGCACTGTTGCTTATCTGGGCAGCCTTGCGTCAAAGCCGTTAATCGCCCACCGTCGCAGCGCCTTCGCCAATATCACATTCATCATGCCGGAACACGACGCGCCTCCCTACCGCATCGAAGCCGGCACAACGCTGGCCGCCGTGCTGCGCAAGCCGCCGATCGATGCCATCGACGCCCGCATCCTGGTCTGTCACGGTCTGAAGCTGTCTCGCGTGCAGCTGATCACGCAGTCGGAACATGCGTTAGATACGAAACAGGCCCAATTGCTTAGCGATCTGTTCATCCGCCGGCTCGCGGGCGAACCGGTTGCCTACATCATTGGCGAACGCGAGTTTTTCGGGCTTGCCCTGTACACCACGCCCGACGTATTGATTCCCCGTCCGGAAACCGAATTGCTGGTGGAGCTTGCGCTGGAGCGCTTGCCACAGCGCGGGCGCGTACTCGACATGGGTACCGGTACCGGCGCCATTGCCATTGCCATTGCGCATACCCGCCCCGATGCCGCAGTGACCGCCATCGATGCCAGCGGCGCCGCGTTACAGGTTGCGCAACGCAATGCTACGCAGCATGGGGTTCATGTGCAGTTCATGGAAAGTGACTGGTATGCCGCGCTTGATGGACAACACTTCGATCTGATCGTCTCCAATCCCCCGTATATCGTCGCCAACGATCCGCACCTGTCACAAGGCGACCTGCGCTTTGAACCGATCGATGCGCTGACCGACCATGCAGACGGATTGTCCGCACTGCGCACCATCGTACACGGTGCCGCCACGCATTTGATGCCCGCAGGCTGGCTATTGATGGAGCATGGTTATGATCAGGCCGAAGCGGTACGAGGCCTGTTGCAGCGCAACTTCGATGCTGTCCAGAGCTGGAAAGACCTTGCCGGCATTGAACGTGTCAGTGGCGGTATGGTTCGAGGTAGCAGTAGCTAGCCGCGATAACCTGGAAAAACCAATCACAATGGCAATGCCAATCCGGCAAGCCTGCCGACATGCTGGACTCGCCTGCGTTTTTTCGGGCTGTCAAGACTGGCGCATTCACATAATTTGCGTATCATCACCCGCTTGATTTTCTTCATTTTGGTTACCCATGCTGCCTTCGATCGAACAACGACTTGCTGTTGAACTTGCCGCCAAACCGGTCCAGGTTGCCGCCGCCATCGCCCTGCTGGACGAAGGCGCGACGGTGCCCTTCATTGCACGATACCGAAAGGAAGCGACCGGCGGGCTGGACGATATCCAGTTGCGCTTGCTGGAAGAGCGGCTGCGTTATCTGCGCGAACTGGAAGACCGGCGGACCGCCATCATTGCGTCGATCCAGGAACAGGGAAAGATGACACCCGAACTGCTGGACGCGATCACGCACGCGGAAGATAAAACCCGCCTCGAAGATCTTTATCTGCCCTACAAGCCGAAGCGCCGTACCAAGGCACAGATTGCGGCGGAAGCGGGCCTGACCGAACTGGCCGATGCGCTGCTTGCCAATCCGGCATTGAGTCCGGAAGAAGAAGCGGCAAAGTTCCTGAAGCCTGCCTTTACGACCGACAATGGCGATAACCCCGGCGTCGCCGATACCAAGGCAGCGTTGGACGGCGCGCGTCAAATCCTGATGGAGCGCTTTGCCGAAGATGCAACCTTGCTGCAGACCTTGCGTGAATATCTGAATGAGCACGGCGTGGTCGACTCGAAAGTCGTCGAGGGAAAGGAAGATGCCGGCGCAAAGTTTGCCGACTATTTCGATTATTCCGAGACCCTCAATACCATCCCTTCGCACCGTGCGCTTGCATTGTTCCGCGGCCGGCGCGAGGAAATCCTGAACGTGTCGCTGCGGCTCGATACCGAAGAAGAGAAACCGAAATGGGATGCGCCGCACAATCCTTGCGAGGGACGTATTGCAGTTCGCTTCGGCATCAGCAACCAGGGACGTCCCGCCGACAAATGGCTGGCCGATACGGTTCGCTGGACCTGGCGCGTGAAGGTGTTCATGCACCTGGAAACCGAACTGATGACGGCGCTGCGCGAGCGTGCGGAAGTCGAAGCGATCAACGTGTTTGCACGCAACCTGAAAGACTTGCTGTTGGCCGCTCCGGCCGGTCCGCGTGCGACGATGGGTCTGGACCCGGGCTTGCGTACCGGCGTGAAGGTTGCAGTGGTCGATGCGACCGGCAAGGTGGTCGATACGGCGACGATTTACCCGCACCAGCCACGTAATGACTGGGATGGTTCGCTGCACACGCTGGCACAACTGGCACGCAAGCATGACGTTGCGCTGATTTCGATCGGCAACGGCACGGCATCACGCGAGACCGACAAGCTGGCGCAAGACCTGATCAAGCAAAATCCCGAACTGAAACTGACCAAGATCGTGGTGTCGGAAGCGGGTGCGTCGGTATATTCCGCGTCCGAATTCGCATCGCGCGAATTGCCTGAGCTCGACGTATCGCTCAGGGGTGCGGTGTCGATTGCACGCCGCTTGCAGGACCCTCTGGCCGAACTGGTCAAGATCGATCCGAAGTCGATAGGCGTCGGCCAGTACCAGCACGATGTCGGGCAGACCCAGTTGGCGCGTTCGCTGGACGCAGTGGTGGAAGACTGCGTGAATGCGGTGGGCGTAGACGTCAATACCGCTTCCGCACCGTTGCTGGCACGCGTCTCCGGTTTGAATGCGAGCGTGGCGCAAAGCATCGTTACCTACCGCGACATGAAGGGGATGTTCACGTCCCGTTCGGCCTTGCGTGCGGTGCCGCGCCTTGGCGACAAGACATTTGAGCAGGCCGCCGGCTTTCTGCGCATCATGAATGGCGAAAACCCGCTCGACGCGTCGGCAGTACACCCGGAATCCTATCCGGTCGTCGAAAAGATCCTGGCGGACATTCAGAAGGATGTGAAAGGTGTGATTGGCGACAGCAAACTGCTCAAATCCATCACTCCGGCAAAGTACGCGGACGAAAAGTTCGGCGTGCCCACGATCACCGATATTCTGAAGGAACTGGAAAAGCCGGGCCGCGATCCCCGGCCCGAATTCACCACTGCGACCTTCAAGGACGGCGTCGAAGATATCAAGGACCTCCGTCCTGACATGATCCTCGAAGGCGTGGTGACGAACGTGGCGGCCTTCGGCGCCTTTGTCGACATTGGCGTCCATCAGGATGGCCTGGTGCATATTTCGGCGTTGTCCAACACCTTTGTGCGTGACCCGCATACCGTGGTCAAGGCGGGCCAGGTGGTCAAGGTCAAGGTGCTGGAGGTCGACGAAAAGCGCCGCCGCATTGCGCTGACCATGCGCCTGTCCGATTCGCCGCAGCCGGCTGGCGCACGCCCCGAGCAACGCGGCGACCGCAATGACGCAAAGCGCCTGTCTCAACATCAGCAACGCCCGCAACCGGCCGTGCACAGCGCGATGGCGGCGGCGTTTGCCAAGTTGAAGGGGTAAAGTGAAATAGTGCCAGTAGCGGAAAGACGCTCGGATGCTCGGTCGGCAAGGCCAGGTTTCATCCGCTGCTATTTTTCCTGGTTGTCAGCGGCTTCCCGCTGATAGACAGAAACGCCGGCTTGATTCAACGTCAGGCCGGCGTTTTTCATATAATGATGATCATCCTTCCATTTTCGAGGTTACACCATGAGCGACGTACAATCCTGGATCAAAGAGACCGTGACGCAGAACCCGGTGGTTCTGTTCATGAAAGGCACTGCCCAGTTTCCACAATGCGGCTTTTCCGGCCGTGCCATCCAGATCCTGAAAGCCTGCGGTGTCGATAACATCGTCACCGTCAACGTGTTGGAAGACGCCGACGTGCGCCAGGGCATCAAGGAATTTTCAAATTGGCCGACTATCCCGCAACTCTATGTCAACGGCGAATTCGTTGGCGGCTCCGACATCATGACGGAGATGTATGAATCCGGCGAACTGAAGACCTTGCTGAAGGCCTGAGCCTTTGACCTCCCCGGCGACCCCGGAAAAGCGGCTGATCGTTGCCATTACTGGCGCTACCGGCGCCATCTATGGCGTACGGCTGTTGCAGGTATTGCGGGAAACGCCCGGTATGCAAGTACACCTGCTGATATCCGAAGCGGGTGTGCTGAATTTGCATCAGGAACTGGACATGGGCCGCAAGGAAGTGGAAGCACTTGCCCATGTCGTGCATAACGTTCGTGATGTCGGCGCATCGATTGCCAGCGGTTCTTTCCAGTCGGACGGCATGATCGTCGCGCCTTGCTCCATGAAAACCTTGGCCTCTGTTGCACATGGCCTCTCCGATAACCTGATTACTCGCGCTGCTGACGTGGTACTGAAGGAAAGGCGCCGCCTGGTCCTGATGGTGCGCGAAACGCCCTTCAATCTTGCGCATTTACGCAACATGACCGCCGTGACGGAAATGGGCGGCGTCATCTTCCCACCACTTCCTGGCTTCTACCATCGGCCTCAAAGCATTGCCGAGATGGTCGATCATACCGTTGGTCGAGTTCTCGATCTGTTCAATGTACCGCATGCCCTGACGCCCCGATGGAGCGGCATGAAGCAGGACGATTGAGCGACGGGGCTTTCTTCGCTGCTTGTGCTGCTACAGCGGGTTCCGCGTCAAGCCATTTCATTATCTGGATGTAATTCAGCAGACTCACGATACTGTGGCTCTTCAGCGTCTTTTCCTATCTCACATCCTTTGAACTGTTTGCCAGCCCTTGCCCGAAATGCAATTTGTCTGCTGGGCGCTTGGGTGAACTGAATTGAAGCAGTTTTTCTGTTCTGGCATTGCAAAAAACGACCACAAAAGAAAAAACCCGTGATCATTTCTGATCACGGGTTTTTTACTGGTGCCGGCTGCCGGATTCGAACTGGCCACCTGATGATTACAAGTCAACTGCTCTACCAAATGAGCTAAGCCGGCGAAAACTTGAAGACAGCAATTATACGCTATTTGATGCGAGTTAGGGTAGGTCTTCCACCTTTTTTTGGTGGGTCGTTGTTGTCATCGGGACCCGTCCCTTCCGCTGCTGGCGTCGTTTCCCCTTCGACAGGAGGAACCGCAGAAAGTGCCGGAGATTTCAAGGGCTCTTCCACACTCACAATCTCATCATCACGTGCAGGTAGCTTGCTCACTTCGAACGCCATTCCCTGCCCGTTTTCACGTGCATAAATTGCCACCACATTATCGACGGGAATGGAAATCTCCCGTGATACGCCACCAAATCGCGCATTGAAATTGACGAAGTCATTGTCCATTTTCAATCCGCTGGTGGCGGTAAAGCTGATGTTCAGGACGATCTCGCCATTCTTCACAAACTCGCGCGGGACACGCGTTTGTGCATCGACCGCGGCCGCCAGATAAGGTGTATAGCCGTTGTCAGTACACCACTCATAAATGGCGCGCAGAAGGTAAGGCTTGGTTGAAATTTCTGACATGATTTCCTGAACTAAGTGCATGCAATCAGGCAAGCCTCCAAAACGCGTCGGCTGCCATTTGCATGCGAAGTCCCATTAGCGACGCATCACTTTTTCGGACGGTGTCAGCGCTTCAATGTATGCCGGACGCGAAAAAATGCGTTCGGCATATTTCATCAGAGGGGCTGCTGTCTTGGATAGTTCGATGCCGTAGTGATCAAGGCGCCACAATAACGGAGCTACGGCCACATCGAGCATCGAGAATTCGTCGCCCAGCATGTACTTGTTCTTCAGAAACAGTGGTGCGAGAGTCGTCAGGCGATCACGGATTTCCGCGCGGGCCTTATCGTGGACTTTCTCGGAACCCTTGGACTTGTCGTTCTCGAGCGTATGCACATGAACGAACAGTTCCTTTTCGAAATTGAACAGCATCAGGCGAGCACGAGCGCGCATCAGGGGATCGGCCGGCATCAGCTGCGGATGCGGGAAACGTTCGTCAATATATTCATTGATGATGTTCGATTCGTACAGAATCAGGTCTCGCTCGACGAGAATGGGCACTTGTCCGTAGGGGTTCATCACCGAAATGTCTTCCGGCTTGTTGAACAGATCGACGTCGCGGATCTCGAAATCCATGCCTTTTTCAAACAGCACGAGACGGCAACGTTGGGAAAACGGGCAGGTAGTGCCTGAATAGAGAACCATCATGTTGTAGTTCCTTAGAAACAAAAGGGTGAGACGTCGTACGGCTCACCCTGGAATAAAAGCCTGCAATTCTTATTGAATGCAGGCGTATTTTTACTTAACGTCTTTCCAGTACGACGCGTTGAGGCGCCATGTCAACAGCAGGAAGACACCAAGGAACAGCAGAACGATCACGCCGAGACGCTTGCGGGTGTTCTGGGCAGGTTCGCCCATCCAGCTGATATACGAGACAAGGTCTGCCATCGCGTTATCAAACTCGATCGCGTTCATGGTGCCCGGCTTGACTTGCTCGAAACCGGCAAACTTGTGCACCGTTTTGCTTTCGTCGTGCGGATCCTTCTCGTCGACCATCTTGACCGAACGTATGCCCTGTACTTCCCACATCACGTGCGGCATACCGACGTTCGGGAAGACCAGGTTGTTCCAGCCAGTCGGACGGGTATCGTCCTTGTAGAAGGTACGCAAATAGGTGTAGAGCCAGTCAGCACCAGAGCCTTCGCTCGATGACTTTGCGCGCGCAATCACCGACAGGTCCGGCGGTACTGCACCGAACCAGTCCTTTGCATCCTTTGCAGGCATGGCCACCTTCATCAGGTCACCGACCTTTTCAGTCGTGAACAGCAGGTTGTTCTTGATCTGGGCTTCGGTCAGGCCAATGTCTTTCAGTCGGTTGTAACGCATCGCCGATGCCGAATGACAGTTAAGGCAGTAGTTGACGAACAGCTTGGCACCATTCTGCAGCGAAGGTAGGTCACGCGTACGGTCAGGTGCCTGGTCCAGAGGGAAAGTCGCCTCGGCGGCCAGTGCCACGACCGGCGCGAAAGCCAGGACCGCAATCAGTTTTTTCAACAATTTCATGGTTCTTATTTTCCTTTTGCGGCTTAGTGCGGCTGGAACGTAACACGATCAGGCACTGGGCGGAAGCGGCCCATCGTGCTCCACCATGGCATCAGCAGGAAGAAGCCGAAGTAGATGAAGGTGCAAATCTGTGCAACCAGTGTGCCTACCGTTGTCGGCGGCTGAACGCCTAAGTATCCGAGCGCCAGGAAGGCAATGCCAAATACAAGGTAGACATAACCATGCCAGGTCGGGCGATAACGGATCGACTTGGCCGGAGAATGGTCGAGCCAAGGCAGACCGGCCAGAATCACTACGGATGCACCCATCAACACAACGCCCCAGAACTTTGCGTCGAAAATGAACATGCCAATGACGGCGACGGCACCGACCACTGTGATCAGGATCTTGATGCCGCCAGACAGGCGCGACTTCAGGACGATCAGCGCAACGAAGGCGATGACACCAATTTCCAGCGCATACATGAACTGCGATGTGGTTGCACGCAGGATCGAGTAGAACGGCGTGAAGTACCAGACAGGCGCGATATGTGGCGGCGTCTTCAGCGGATCGGCCGGAATGAAGTTGTTATACTCAAGGAAGTAGCCACCCATTTCCGGGGCGAAGAACACCACTGCCGAGAAGACGATCAGGAAGATCGACGCAGCAAGGATGTCGTGCACGGTGTAATACGGATGGAAAGGAATGCCGTCGAGCGGCACGCCGTTGGCGTCCTTATTCTTCTTGATCTCCACACCGTCCGGGTTGTTTGAACCAACTTCGTGCAGGGCAACAATGTGGCCGACTACCAGGCCAATCAGTACCAGCGGGATCGCGATCACATGGAACGAGAAGAAGCGGTTCAGTGTCGCGTCGGATACCACATAGTCACCGCGAATCCACAGCGACAGGTCCGGACCGATGAACGGGATGGCGCCGAACAGGTTAACGATCACCTGCGCGCCCCAGTACGACATCTGACCCCATGGGAGCAGGTAGCCAAAGAAAGCCTCAGCCATCAGGCACAGGAAAATGCCAACGCCGAACAGCCATAGCAGTTCACGGGGCTTGCGATACGAGCCGTACAACAGTGCCTTCGTCATGTGCAGATACACCACAATGAAGAATGCGGAAGCGCCGGTGGAGTGCATGTAGCGCACCAGCCAGCCCCATGGCACGTCACGCATGATGTATTCGACAGAAGCAAACGCAAGGTTCGCGTCTGGCTTGTAGTGCATCACGAGGAAAATACCGGTCACAATCTGAATCACCAGCACCAGCAGTGCGAGAGAGCCGAATGCGTACCAGAAATTGAAGTTTTTGGGCGCGTAGTATTCGGAGATGTGCGCCTTCCACGTCGAGGACAGAGGGAAGCGCTCGTCAATCCAAGCGAGCGCCTTGCCCGATACCGGGACAGGGGTGCCGGTCGGTTTTTGTTGTGTCGCCATAATTATGCTTCGCCTTTCTCGTCCTTACCGATTACCAGCATCGTATCGCCGACGAACATGTGCGGCGGCACTTCGAGGTTGTCCGGTGCGGGCTTGTTCTTGTAGACGCGTCCTGCCAGGTCGAAAGTGGAGCCATGGCATGGGCAGAGGAAGCCACCCTGCCAGTCGTCCGGCAACGAAGGCTGGGGTCCAGGCTGCAGCCTGGTGGACGGAGAGCAGCCAAGGTGGGAGCAGATGCCGACGGCGACCAGGATTTCCGGCTTGCGCGAACGGTATTCGTTGCGTGCGTATTCCGGAGTCAATTCAGCCTGATTACGTTCGGATTTCGGGTCGGCGAGTTCGCCATCGACCTTCTTCAGCGATGCAACCATTTCCGGGGAACGCTTGAGGATCCATACCGGCTTACCACGCCATTCGACGGTCCTCAATTCACCGGGAGCAAGCCCGGCGATGTCCACTTCCACCGGAGCGCCCGCGGCTTTTGCCCGTTCGGACGGCTGGAAGGTGGACACAAAGGCCCCCGCTGTGGCCAAACCGGCCACACCACCCGCCGCACATGTCGCGACGAGCAAGCCACGTCGACCGGAGTCGACCTGCTTTTCGTTACTCATACCAACCCCAATCTGTGTAAATGCGAAATCTGTACGAAACTTCTAGCAACCTTAGATTATAACGGACGCGGAATCTGATTTAAAGGGAATAGGTTTTGCATTCGGCAATTTCAGGGAACTTTTTTGCTCCATGGCATAGAATGAAACACTCTTTTAAGCAGTTTCTGAATTCGTGGGCCGAGAGGCCGCCTAAGGCGACCGCGTATGAATATGAAATTTGCTCTGATTGTTTGGGTGTTTTCTGAAACAATGTAGCAAATGAGACACGCGTCTCATTACAATTTTCACAACGAAATGGGGGTGGTTATGGGAATGCTTCAGGAATTCAAGGCGTTTGCTGTGAAAGGCAATGTGATCGACCTGGCAGTTGGGGTGATCATCGGCGCCGCTTTTTCCAAGATCGTGGACTCGCTGGTCCAGGATGTCATCATGCCGGTCGCCGGAAGGGTTTTCGGCGGCCTGGATTTTTCCAATTATTATCTGCCGCTCAATGGTCAAGGCACGGCAATGACCTTGGTAGAAGCGAAAAAGGCGGGTGCCGTCCTTGCTTACGGAAGTTTCATTACCATCCTGCTCAACTTCATCATCCTGGCATTCATCATTTTCCAGATGGTACGCCTGGTCAACAAGGCGAAACGCAGCGAAACAGAAGAAACGGCACCGACGCCTGCAGCGACACCGGAAGACATCGTCTTGCTGAGAGAAATTCGTGATTCGCTGAAGCGATAAGCCGATCGCAAATGCGCAAACTTATTTGCGCATGCGAGGCTGCCCCAGTTGCAGCAAGCCGCGGCGATGAGCTTCGAAGACCGCTTCGCCGCGCGAATGCACGGCGAGCTTGCCGTAGATGTTCTTGATGTGGGTTTGCACGGTTCCGACCGAGACCGACAGCAGCTTCGCGACTTCGCTATAGCTGTCACCCTGCGCAATCAGGTCGAGGATCGCGGATTCGCGCTTGGTCAGGCTGGTCGCGGTATCCTGATCGGTCACGGGAACCGGCTTTTTACCGTCACGCACCTTGGCCAGGACCATGCGTGCGATTGCGGGACTCATTGGTGCGCCGCCCGAACGCAGGTCAAGGACGGCGCGTGCGATGTCGGTTTTTCCGGCGGTCTTGAGCACATAACCCGATGCCCCGGCTTCGATGCAAGCCAGAACGTTTGCCTCGTCGCTGGACATGGTGACAACCATGATATCGGCCTGTGGATGCCGGTTTGCACAGGCATGGATGATCTCTAGTCCCGACCCGTCGGGCAAGCCAAGATCAGTCATCAATACGTCCGGGACCGCTGTTTCCAGCCAGGTCAGCGCCGGCTTGACGCTGTCGAATGCCGCCAGCAATTTCAGCTGGGGCTCGGATTCAATCGCCAGGCACAGTGCTTTTCGCGTTACCGCGTCATCTTCGACAATCAATACGCCGACAGCGTCGCGCAATGTTTCTTCCAACATAGTTCTTCCCTCACCTGCCGTAATCATACCCCAGCTTAACGCCAGGAAATGACTGACTATCGGTCGATCGGCCTCACACCGGGTTTTCGATGTCAATAAAGTGGTGCTCAATGCCGAAATGAGCCGCCAAATGCTCCCCCAGCGCTTGCACACCATAGCGCTCCGTCGCGTGGTGACCACAGGCGAGGTAGGCAACACCGCTTTCGCGGGCCAGGTGCACGGTCGGTTCTGACACTTCTCCGCTCAGATAGACGCTGGCACCAGCGGCGATGGCATTGCCGAGCATGTTATGCGCTGCCCCGGTACACCAGCCGATACGGCCAAGCGGCTGGGCGGGGTCGCCGATGAGCAGCGGCGGCCTCGCCAATCTGGCCTCCACTTCACGCGCAAGGTCGCCGACAGTTTGTAGCTGCTTATCCTGTACGTGGCCAAGCCAGCCGAGATTGTCATCACCGAAACGGCCATCGGCAACGAGGCCAAGCCGGTTGGCAAGCTGCACGTTGTTGCCGAACTCGGGGTGCATATCCAATGGCAAGTGGTAACCAAACAAGCTGATATCCTGTGTCAGCAGTAATTTCAGGCGCTTGTGTTTTGGACCGATCACTCTTGCATCTTCTCCGCGCCAGAAGTAGCCGTGATGTACGATAATGGCATCAGCCTGTCGCGCGGCAGCCGCCTCCAGCAATGCCAGACTTGCTGTCACGCCAGAGACCAGGTTGCGTATTTCATTGCGACCTTCCACTTGCAAGCCATTTGGGCAATAGTCGCGAAAACGGTTAATATCGAGCGTTTGCTCTAGATATTTTGCAAACTCGTCCCTATTTACTGATCCACGCTTCATTATTACCCTCTTATGCGACGCCTCTGGTTGTTATTTGCGCAAACCGTTACGGTCGGTTTGGCCATTTGGTTCATTGTAGCGAGCCTTAAGCCTGAATGGGCGGGGACGCTACTTGGCGCAACGCGCAACGCCAGGGTGTCGTCGTCTTCGGCCCAGATCCTGCAGGCGCCAGCGAATGCGCCTGCCACGCAAGGCTCCTATCGCGATGCCGCGCAGCGAGCAATGCCAGCGGTGGTTAATATCTTTACCACCAAGGGTGCGCGTCAGCCAAAGACGCCGTTCATGGATGATCCGCTGTTCCGACGCTTCTTCGGCGATCAGCAGGACGACCAGCAGTTCAGCCTCGGCTCCGGCGTGGTCATCAGCCCGGAAGGTTATGTGCTGACCAATAACCATGTGATCGAGACCGCGGATGAAATCGAAGTGGCCTTTGCCGATGGACGCAAGGCGGATGCCAAGGTGGTGGGCACCGATCCGGAAACCGATCTGGCGGTCATCAAAATCAATTTGCAGAACCTGCCTGCGATCACGCTGGGCAATGCGGATCAAGCCAAAGTCGGCGATGTGGTGCTGGCGATTGGTAATCCATTCGGTGTAGGGCAAACCGTCACCATGGGCATTATTTCCGCGCTTGGACGCAATCATCTCGGTATCAACACCTTCGAAAACTTTATCCAGACGGACGCGGCGATCAACCCCGGCAATTCGGGTGGTGCACTGATCGATGCCAACGGCAACCTGCTGGGCATCAATACTGCCATTTACTCACGTAGCGGCGGTTCTCTGGGAATCGGTTTTGCCATTCCGGTAACGACAGTAAAAGACGTCATGGAATCCATCATCGCTACCGGCCAGAAAGTGCGGGGCTGGATCGGCGTGGAGCCGCAAGACATTACGCCGGAGCTGGCGGAAAGTTTCGGACTGACACGCAAATCGGGGGCCATCATTGCCGGTGTGCTAAAAGGCGGCCCGGCGGATAAGGCCGGCATACGCCCGGGCGATATCCTGGTAGCGGTAGAAGGCAAACCCGTCACCGATACCACCGACATGCTGAATCTGATTGCGCAGCTTACGCCGGGCAACAAGGCAAAGATGACCGTGTTGCGCAAGACCCAGGAATCGACTGTTGACGTCCTTGTTGGCAAACGACCGAAGCCGAAACGCGAAGAACAGGAATAATTTTTACGGAGATCCTTGCACGCCTATGCATACTCGCGACCTCATTCAATTCCTTGCCGAACTATCGGAAAACAATAATCGCGCATGGTTTGTCATGAACAAGCCGCGTTACGATATTCTGCGTGCGGAGTTCCTGGAACTGGTAACCGGCCTGATTCCGCAGATCGTGAAATTCGATCCGGCGGTTGCCGGCTGCAATCCGAAAAAAGCCTTATTCCGCATCAATCGTGACATGCGATTTTCGCATGACAAGAGTCCTTACAAGTCCACCTTTTCGGCGGCCATTACAGCCAGCGGACTGAAGAAACCGAGTCAGGGCGGCGGTCCCGCTTACTACTTCCATATTGATGCACAAGGTACGCTGCTGGTTGCGGGCGGCGAATACATGCCGCCATCCGACAGGCTGAAGACGATACGCCAACACGTGATTGCCGATGCCGCCGGGTTCAGGCGCATGCTGCGCAACAAACGTCTTCAGGAGACCTATGGCGATCTACAGGACGAAGGAAAACTGACAAGGCCGCCGAAGGGCTTTGATGCGGATGCGCCCAACATCGAATACGTCAAGCACAAGAGTTTTATCGTCTGGAAAGAAACCAGCCTGAAAAAGAAGATTCCCGCCGATCTGGGGAAAGAACTGGCCGCGGGTTTCAAGGACGCTTATCCATTGGTGGCTTGGCTGCGGGAAGCCAAGTAGCGCATACACGGTTTGTGACTGGCCGCCGGGACTTCAGCAGATATCGTCAACGGAAACACGTGCGACACCGGCTGCCCCCAGCGCCGGTGTAAAGCAGATTTACACTGTTTCTTCCTCTGGCGCCTGGGTCGCGCGCGCAAACATCGGCGCAAGAATCAACCCGACTTCAAATAACAGGCATAGAGGGACAGCCAGCAACAACTGGCTCATGATATCCGGCGGTGTCACGACCGCGGCAATGACGAAGGCGCCAACGATGATATAGGGACGCATTTCCTTCAGCTTTTCCACCGTCACGATGCCCATGCGCACCAGCACGATGACAACGATCGGTACTTCGAACGTCATGCCAAAGGCGATGAACAGCGTCATCACGAAACCGAAATAGCTCTCGATATCCGGCGCAACGGAAATCGACTTCGGCGCAAATTCATTGATGAACTTGAAAATCACGCCGAATACGAAAAAGTAGCAGAACGCGACACCAATGATGAACAGTAGGGAAGATGAAATCACCAGCGGCGCGATCAGCCTTTTTTCATGCGTATACAAGCCGGGAGCAATGAATGCCCATGCCTGGTAAAGCACTACCGGTAGCGCAATCAGAAAAGCCAGCAGCAGCGTTACCTTTACCGGAATCAGAAATGGCGTGATGACCCCGGTGGCGATCATCTTGCTACCGGCGGGAAGCGCCAGCATCATCGGCATGGCGAGCCAGTCATAGATGTTGCCGGCCCAAGGCATCAGACAAAGGAAGACGATGATGACTGCGATGGATGCCTTCATCACGCGGTTGCGCAATTCAACCAGGTGTGAAATGAAGGTGTCGCCTACACCACCCTCGGTGTTGTGATCGTCGCTCATACGGGCTTGTTACGCATACCGGTTGTCCATCGCGCCTGCGCACCTTGCTGCGGCGGTCGAACCTCGTGAAATATTCATAGTAATACGCGGCTCAGGAATGGAATGAAGTGGAGGTCTTGCTACCGGCCCCGGCGGGACGATACTTGGCGACACGTGCCGCACCGGAAATCACACGTGTGCGACGGCCGCTTTGCTTTTTGTACCAGGAAGGAATGGCCGAGGTACGGGCTAGCTTCTTCCTGCGAAAATCCTTGGCCTTGACATGGATCTGGTCCGGCGTCGGCGTCTCCATCAAGGGATTGGACAGCGCTTCCTGGACTTCGGCCTGCATCTCGGAGACATTTTTGGCAATCGTCTGCTCGACGCTGGTCGCTGCTTCCTGCATTTCCTTCTGCATCTTGCGCAGCTCGTCCAGTTCGATTTCGCGGCTGACTTCCGATTTGACTTCGTTGATGTAACGCTGGGCGCGGCCAAACAGGGTACCGGCCATCCGTGCCACTTTCGGCAGGCGTTCAGGACCGATGACGACCAGCGCTACGACGCTGATCAGCGCAATTTTGGTGAGACCGATATCAATCATGATGTGACGGGTTGCAGGAATGGCATGTGATGCGCCTGCGGCGCATCACATGCCATTCCTGCAAGGGCCGTGCTCAGCTCTTTTTTTCTTTGGCGTCGACGTCGATTGTCGACTTGTCGGCTGTGGAGGACGACTTTTCTTCATCGCCCTTGACGCCGTCCTTGAATCCCTTGACGGCCTTGCCAAGGTCGGAGCCGACATTACCCAGCTTCTTGGTGCCAAAAATCAGCATGACAACGACCAGCACGATCAGCCAGTGCCAGATGCTAAATGAACCCATTACTTTCTCCTCAGTGGACGCATGCGTCCGTCAATCATTGGTCTGTCGGCAGGTTTAGCCTATCGCTGGCCGCGCCAGGGACGTGGTCCGCCGATGACATGCAGATGGAGATGGTACACCTCCTGACCGCCGTCCGGACCAGTATTGAACAGCGTCTTGAATCCGCCGCTGCCCAGGCCGCCATCAGTGGCGGTATAACCGCATCCCTGCTCCTGCGCCAGTTTAGGCGCCAACAACATCATTTTACTCAACAAAGCGCTATGGCTTTCATTACAGTCCGCCAGTGTAGCAACATGTTGTTTCGGGACGATTAAAAAATGCACCGGGGCAGCAGGATTGATATCGTGAAATGCAATGAGGTCGTCGTCTTCGTAGACTGCCTTGGTGGGAATCTGTTTTGAAGCAATCTTGCAGAAGATGCAGTCAGTCATGGGAGATCCTGGAAAGTAAGTGGTCAGTGATCGAAATATTAACAGTCTCTGTGACACGCATTCTTTGGCTGGGATGATCTGCAACGACAGCCTGCAAATCCGCTGTCGGCTCAGCTATCCTTGCGGCTTGCTTTTTCCGCAAGTCCCGACAAGCCTTCCCGCCGGGCAAGCTCATCGAGCACATCCTGCGGCGTCAGGTCAAACTGGGCTAGCATGACCATGGAATGGAACCACAAGTCTGCGCATTCATAGAGCACCTTGGATTTGTCGCCGCTGACACGCGCATCCTTGGCAGCCATCACGGTCTCGGTCGCTTCTTCGCCGATCTTTTTCAAAATGGCATCATCGCCCTTGACGAACAGCTTCGCGACATAGGACTTATCGGGATCGCCGCCATTGGCCGGCTTGCGCGATTCAATGACGGCGGCAAGGCGTTTCAGGGTTTCACTCATCGCTTGGGTGGCACGGCTGCGTAACGCAGCTGGCCCTCTTTCTGTTGTCGTCGCAGCGATATCGGGCGCCGCTTGCTCGCCCGATGCTGACGGTTATTTGTAAATGCTTTCGGGGTCTTTCAGTACGGGTTCTACCGCTTGCCAGTCGCCGTTTTTGGCATCACCGGTGAATTGCTGAAAGAAACACGAATGCCGGCCGGTATGGCAGGCGATCTTGCCAACCTGCTCGACCTTGAGCAAAACCACGTCTTCATCGCAATCGAGGCGGATGTCATGCACTTTTTGCGTGTGGCCGGACTCTTCGCCCTTGTGCCACAGCTTCTTGCGCGATCGGCTCCAGTACACCGCTTCGCCGAGTTCGACGGTTTTGGCAAGCGCGTCGCGGTTCATCCAGGCAAACATCAGCACATCGTTGCTGCCGACCTCCTGCGCGATCACGGGCACAAGCCCATGTTCATCCCATTTGACCTTGTTCAGCCATTTCGCACTGACGCTCATGCCATCCTCATCGGAATGCCCTGACCGGACATGAATTGCTTGGCTTCCTGCACGGTATGCTGGCCGTAGTGGAAGATGCTCGCTGCCAGCACCGCATCGGCCTTGCCGAGCTTGATGCCGTCCGCCAGGTCCTGCAGGCCACCAACACCACCAGAAGCGATCACCGGAATCGACACCGCATCCGACACGGCACGTGTCAGCTCAAGGTCGAAGCCGCTCTTGGTGCCGTCACGGTCCATGCTGGTCAGCAAAATTTCGCCGACGCCGTGGCTTTCCATTTTCTTTGCCCACTCGACCACTTCGAGACCGGTCGGCTTGCGTCCACCATGGGTAAACACTTCCCAGCGTCCTTCCGGGTTGCGCTTGGCGTCGATCGCCACCACGATGCATTGCGAGCCGAACTTCTGCGCGGCGTCGGCCACCATTTGCGGATTGGCAATGGCGGTACTGTTGATGCTGATCTTGTCCGCACCTGCGTTCAGCAGGCGACGCACGTCGTCGACGGTGCGCACACCACCGCCAACGGTCAGCGGAATGAATACCTGCGAAGCCACCGCTTCAATGATATGCAGGATCAGGTCGCGCCCGTCTGAAGTCGCAGTGATGTCGAGAAAAGTCAGTTCATCCGCGCCCTGATCGTCGTAGCGGCGCGCAATCTCCACCGGATCACCGGCGTCGCGCAACTCGACGAAATTGACGCCCTTGACGACACGCCCGGCGGTCACGTCGAGGCAAGGGATGATGCGTTTTGCTAGGGACATGCTTACTCTTCTTCCGCCTCTTCGAGGCCGCTCAGTTCGTCGGCGCGCTCCTGCGCGGAGCGCAGGTCCAGCGTGCCTTCGTAGATCGATCGTCCGCAGATCACGCCTTCGATGCCTTCATCCTGCACGGCGCACAGGGCTTCGACATCCTTGACGTTGTGTACGCCGCCGGACGCGATCACGGGGATGGTCATGCTTTGCGCCAGCTTGACGGTGGCGTCGATGTTGACGCCGCCCATCATGCCGTCACGGCCAATGTCGGTGTAGACGATCGCTTCGCAACCATAATCTTCGAATTTCTTTGCGAGATCGATCACCTCATGGCCGGACAGCTTGCTCCAGCCATCGGTGGCGACCTTGCCGTCCTTGGCATCGAGGCCAACGATGATCTGGCCGGGAAAGGCGCTACAGGCATCATGCAGGAAGCCGGGGTTCTTCACCGCCGCGGTGCCGATGATGATGTAGGACAAGCCGTCGTCGAGGTAGCGCTCGATCGTGTCGAGGTCGCGGATACCGCCACCCAGCTGGATCGGGATTTCTTCAACATCGTTTTCGAGCGCGAAGTCGCGCACGACCTGGATGATGGACTTTACCGCCGCCTCGTTCTTGGGCTTGCCGGCAAAGGCGCCATTCAGGTCGACCAGATGCAGTCGTCGCGCGCCCTGTTGCAACCAGTGTCGCGCCATTTGGGCGGGATCTTCGGAAAACACGGTGGCTTGGTCCATATCGCCCTGTTTCAGGCGCACGCAATGACCGTCCTTGAGGTCGATGGCAGGTATGAGCAGCATGGCTACATTAGTGGTGGAGTGAGGTTAATGGGGTTTCCTGCAACGCAAACAGCGAACGACAACTTCTCACGGGAATCACGGATTCCAGTGCACGAAATTCTTGTACAGCTGCAAACCGGAGGCCGCGCTTTTCTCCGGGTGGAACTGTGTCGCAAAAATATTATCTTTGGCTACCGCGCAAGTAAACGGGGCGCCGTAGATCGTTTCGCCCGCGGTATGTGCGGGATTGTCCGGCACCGCGTAATAACTGTGCACGAAATAGAAGTAACTGTTGTCAGTAATACCATTCCACAGCGGATGGGACATCGACTGCCTGACCCGGTTCCAGCCCATCTGCGGCACCTTGAAGCGCGAGCCGTCTTCCTGCAGCTGGCCATCGAGCCTGAAGCGTACCACCTTGCCGGGAATCAGTCCGATGCCCGGCGTGTTGCCTTCTTCGCTCAGGTCGAACAGCAACTGCTCACCGACGCAGACGCCGAGCAGCGGTTTGCTGCGTGTCGATTCGATGACCGCTTCCTGCAGACCCGACTCGCGCAGGCAGCGCATGCAATCGGGCATCGCGCCCTGTCCCGGCAGCACGAGGCGATCGGCAGCCCGGATGTCGGCAAGTTCGCCTGAAATCCGGACATCGGCTTCGGGTGCGACATGACGCAGCGCCTGTGCTACCGAGCGCAGGTTGCCCATGCCGTAATCCACTACAACTATCTTGTTCATGATGGAAATGTCAGTCGAGTCAGTCGACGCATGGCATTGTTACAGGCTGCCCTTGGTCGAGGGAATCGTTCCCGCTGCACGCGGGTCCAGTTCGATGGCCATGCGCAATGCGCGGCCAAATGCCTTGAATACGGTTTCGCACTGATGGTGAGCGTTCACACCACGCAGGTTATCAATGTGCAAGGTAACCAGCGCATGGTTGACGAAGCCCTGAAAGAATTCATGGGTCAAGTCGACATCAAAGCCGCCGATCATCGCGCGGGTGAACGGCACATTGAATTCAATGCCGGGACGTCCGGAAAAATCAATGACCACACGGGACAGCGCTTCATCCAGCGGCACATAGGCATGACCATAGCGGCGGATGCCCTTCTTGTCGCCGACTGCCTTGGCAAAGGCTTGGCCGAGCGTGATGCCGACGTCTTCCACGGTATGGTGGGCGTCGATGTGCAGATCGCCCTTCGCTTCGATATCGAGGTCGATCAGGCCATGACGGGCGATCTGGTCGAGCATATGGTCGAGGAAAGGCACACCGGTGTTCAGCTTTTGCTGGCCGGTGCCATCAATGTTGATTGCGACGCGGATTTGCGTCTCGTTGGTATTGCGGGTGACCTCTGCAACGCGGGGCGTGGACATGTTCTGTGTGGTACTCGTGTGCGTACGAAAGTTTATGGAGCGAGCGATGCCGTCATGGCATCGAGTAATAGCTGGTTCTCTTCCGGCGTGCTGACGGTGATCCGCAAGCAGTTTTCCAGCAATGGATGCATTTTACCGACATTTTTGACCAAAACCTTCCGGTCTAACAATGCGGAAAACACATCGTTGGCATGAATCTTTTCTGTTTTGATACGCACCAGCAGGAAATTCGCTGCTGACGGGAAAACTTCTACCCCCGACAATGCGCCCAGTGCCGTTGCCAGGCGTGTCCGTTCTTCGCGCAGGGATGCTGCCTGCGCGTCCAGCACATCGACGCGCTCCAGCACAAATTCGGCAGCCGCCTGCGTCAGTACATTGATGTTGTAAGGCGGACGCACCTTGTCGAATTCTGTCAGCAAGTCCTCGCTTGCAGACATGTAACCGAGGCGAATACCGGCCAGTCCGAGCTTGGAGACGGTGCGCATGACCACCAGATTAGCAAATTCCGGCAGGCGTGACATGAAACTGACCTGCGCGAACGGCTGATAAGCTTCATCGACCACCACCAGGCCGGTGTCACCGACAGCGCGCAGGATCGCGACCATGTCGTCGGCATCAAACAAATTGCCGGTCGGATTGTTGGGATAGGCAAGATAGGTGATTGCCGGCTTGTGTTGCGCAATGGCATCGAGCATGGCTGCCTTGTCGAGCGACAGGTCGGCTCGCAGCGGCACGCCGACAAACTCCAGACCAGCGAATTTGGCCGACATCGCATACATCACAAAGCCGGGCGTAGGCGCGAGAACCTTGGCACCGGGCTTGGCGCAGGCGACGGACAGCAACGCAATCAGTTCATCTGAGCCGTTGCCAAGCACGACGTCATATCCGGCTGGCACGCCCAGCTGGGCGCAGATCATTTTCTTGAGCGCTGCGTAGGAAGGCACCGGATAGCGGTTCATCGCCACCTCGGCGAGCCGCTGGCCGAGTTCGGCGCGCAGATCCTCGGGCAAGGTGTACGGATTTTCCATTGCGTCGAGCTTGACGAAGCCGGTCGCGTCGGGCACATGGTAAGCGGCAAGCGCGCGGACGTCGGGGCGGATGATATTGTCGATCAGGGACATGGTCATGTTCTCAGGCGGCCTCGGGCTCGGGCTTATCCAGCTCGGCGAGGCGGTTTTCAATCAATTCACAATACTCGGGATTCAGTTCGAAGCCAATGAAACGGCGGCCGCAACGTTTGGCGGCTACCGCCGTCGTGCCGCTGCCCATGAAGGGATCGAGCACCACGCCCCCCGGCGGACACGATGCCTTGAGCATGCGTTCGACGATTTCCAGCGGCTTTTGCGTCGGATGATCGGCGCGCTCGCGATGCTCGCGGTGCAGGCGCGACACACTCCACACATCCTTGGGGTTATAGCCCAATTCCAGCCATTTGGCGCCGACGAAGATGGAACGCGAGCGCGCCTTCTTGGTTTCGGCATCATAGGGAATGCGTACCGCGTCCAGGTCAAAATAGTAATCCTTCGCCTTGGCGAAGAAACCGACCGTATCGTGCACTGAAGAATAGCGGCGGGTACTGCCTCCCATCGACGGCACGCGGCGATCCCAGATGATTTCATTAATCATTGTCATGCGCTTTTTCAGCATTACAAAGATTTCCGGCGAATAGCGCCAGGTCAAAAAAATGTAAAAGCTGCCGTTGGGTTTGAGCTTGGGCAATGCCGCATCCACCCATTGCTCGGTCCAGTGCAGATAGGCTTCGGCATCGAGCTTGTCGGAATCGTTGCCATAGTCCTTGCCGAGGCCATACGGCGGATCGGCGATCAGCAGATCGACGCTGGCATCGGGGATACGCGCCAAGCCGGCCAGCGCATCCTCGCAAAACACGCGATCAAGCCAGAGCGTCACCTGGTAGCCTTCCGCAGGCGCGTGGCACTGGATCGAGTGGTGATCATTTGAGGCGGAACTCTGCCGAAGCGGCGTGCGCCTGCAGTCCTTCGCCATAAGCGAGTTCCGCCGCGACCTTGCCCAGTGTCTGCGCACCAGCTTCACTGACATGGATGATGCTGGAACGCTTCTGGAAGTCATAAACACCGAGCGGCGACGAGAAACGCGCGGTGCGGGAAGTCGGCAGAACGTGATTCGGTCCGGCGCAGTAGTCGCCGAGCGACTCGGATGAGAAACGGCCCAGGAACATGGCGCCGGCATGACGCACCTTGTCCGCCCATTGCTGCGGATTCTCGGCGGAAATCTCGAGGTGTTCGGCGGCGATCAGGTTGGCGATCTCGCAGGCTTCGTCCATATCGCGCACCTTGACCAGCGCGCCGCGATTGGTCAGCGAGGTGCGGATCACTTCCTTGCGCGGCATCGCGCCGAGCAGCCTGTTGATGCTGGCTTCGACTTTGGCGATGTAGTCCGCGTCCGGGCACAGCAGGATGGACTGCGCGAGTTCATCATGTTCGGCTTGCGAGAACAGGTCCATCGCTACCCAGTCCGGATCGGTGCTGCCATCGCAAATGACCAGAATTTCAGATGGTCCGGCAATCATGTCGATGCCGACGGTCCCGAATACACGGCGCTTGGCAGCGGCGACATAGGCATTGCCCGGCCCCACGATCTTGTCGACTTGGGGAATCGTCGCGGTGCCATAGGCCAGCGCGCCGACTGCCTGGGCACCGCCAATGGTGAAGACGCGATCGACGCCGGCAATGGCAGCGGCGGCCAGCACCAGTTCATTCTGTATCCCATTGGGCGTCGGCACCACCATGATGACTTCCTGCACGCCGGCGACCTTGGCCGGAATCGCATTCATCAGCACGGAAGACGGATAGGCCGCCTTGCCGCCCGGGACGTAAATGCCGACGCGATCGAGCGGCGTCACCTTTTGTCCCAGCACCGTACCATCGGCTTCGGTGTAGATGAAACCGTCGCTTCCGGTCTCTTTCTTTTGCCGCTCGTGATAATCGCGCACGCGGTCGGCAGCGGTCTGCAATGCTGCACGACGTTGCGGTTCGAGGCTGTTGAGCGCGGCGCGTAGCGCATCCTTGCCGATTTCCAGGCTGTTGACGGTGCGCGCTTCCAGCTTGTCGAAACGGTTGGTGTACTCCAGCACGGCAGCATCGCCGCGTGCCTTGACGTCGGCCAGAATCTGCGCGGCGGCGCGGTCGATTGCTTCGTCTTCGCTGGCTTCAAAGGCAAGCACCGCCGACAGCGTCGACTTGAAATCCGGTGCGGTGGAATCGAGTTTGCGAATCTGGATGGTCATGATGGTTACACTGCTTTCGATGCTGCGTCGAATGCTTCGAGAATGGGTTGCAGGCGCTCGCGTTTGAGTTTGAGTGCAGCCTGGTTCACCACCAGGCGCGACGAGATTTCCATGATGTGTTCGACTTCCACCAGATTATTGGCGCGCAGCGTGCTGCCGGTACTGACAAGGTCGACAATCGCATCGGACAGGCCGACGAGCGGGCCGAGCTCCATCGAGCCGTACAGTTTAATCAGGTCGACGTGGACGCCCTTGGCCGCAAAGTGTTCACGTGCGCAATTTACGTACTTGGTGACGACACGCAGGCGCGCACCCTGGCGCACCGCGCTCGCGTAATCGAAGCCGGCGGGCACCGCAACCGACAACCGGCACTTCGCGATGTTGAGATCGATCGGCTGATACAGACCCTCGCCGCCATGCTCGAGCAGCACATCCTTGCCGGCCACGCCGAAGTCGGCGGCGCCGTATTGCACATAGGTCGGCACGTCGGAGGCGCGCACGATGATGACGCGCACATCCGGATCGTTGGTCGGCAGGATCAGCTTGCGCGACTTTTCCGGATCCTCGGTCACGATAATGCCGGCCGCCTTCAGCAGCGGCAGGGTTTCTTCGAAGATGCGGCCTTTGGATAACGCCAGGGTCAGTTGCCGACTCATTTATTTCACTCGCTGAATGTTGGCGCCGACGGCAGAAAGCTTGACTTCCATGCGGTCGTAGCCGCGGTCAAGGTGATAGATACGATCGACCAGGGTTTCGCCTTGTGCTGCGAGCGCTGCGATCACCAGCGATGCGGACGCGCGCAGGTCGGTAGCCATGACCGGTGCCCCAACCAGCTTCTCGACACCTTGCACAATCGCCGTGTGACCGTCGATATCGATCGACGCACCGAGCCGATTAAGTTCCTGCACGTGCATGAAGCGGTTTTCAAAGATGGTTTCGGTCACGCGCGCACTGCCTTCGGCGAGGCAGTTGAGCGCCATGAATTGGGCCTGCATGTCGGTCGGAAAGCCAGGATATTCAGTAGTGCGGAAGCTGACCGCTTTTGGGCGCGCCGCCATCTGCACGCGGATCCAGTCGGACCCGGTTGTCAAGATAGCACCCACTTCGCGCAGCTTGTCGAGCGCGACGTCAAGGATATCGCTGCGCGTCTTGCGAAGCGTGACATCGCCGCCGACGGCTGCCACCGCACACAGGAAGGTACCGGTCTCAATACGGTCGGCAATGACCTCATGCGAAGCGCCATGCAGCTTGTCGACGCCCTGGATCACGAGGCGATCGGTCCCGATGCCGTCAATCTTTGCGCCCATGGCCACCAGCAGGTTGGCCAAGTCGGTGACTTCCGGCTCGCGTGCCGCGTTTTCCAGCACGGTTTCACCGTCGGCCAGCGTCGCGGCCATCAGCAGGTTTTCGGTGCCGGTCACGGTAATCATGTCGGTGACGATACGCGTGCCCTTCAGCCTTTTGGCCTTGGCGTGGATGTAACCAGCCTCGATCGTGATTTCGGCGCCCATCGCCTGCAAGCCCTTGATGTGCTGGTCGACCGGGCGCGAGCCGATCGCGCAGCCACCGGGCAACGACACCCTGGCTTCGCCAAAACGCGCGACCAGCGGACCAAGCACCAGGATCGATGCACGCATGGTTTTCACCAGTTCATAAGGTGCTTCGCAGCTGCTGATATCAGCGCCATTGAGCGCCAGGCGATCATCATCCTGTTCGACGCGCAGGCCCATCTGCTTGAGCAGCTTGAGCATGGTGTTGATGTCCTGCAAATGCGGCACGTTGGACAGCTGCACCGTATCACTGGTGAGCAGGCCTGCACACAGGATGGGCAGTGCGGCGTTCTTGGCGCCCGAGATCGTGATGTCGCCGGACAGGCGATTGCCGCCGGTAATAAGCAGTTTGTCCATTATTTCTGGAATTCTTCCGGAGTGAGTGTCTTCATCGACAAAGCGTGGATTTCCTCGCGCATGCGGTCGCCAAGGGCGGCATAGACGAGTTGATGACGCTGGATCAGGCGCTTGCCGGCAAACGCATTGGAAACGATGACTGCGTTGAAATGTTGTCCATCGCCTTCGACTTCCAGATGGGTGCAGTCGAGACCGGCGGCGATGTAGTTTTTGACAAGCTCGGGTGTGGGTAGCATGGTCTTACCTTTGTTGACCTTGACGGTCGTAATAGCGTAATCGCAGTTGCAATCGCATTAGCAGCATTAGCATGGCGGCGTGTGCCGCCTCGATGACTTCGGGGTGGCGTCGATGTTTCTGTTCCGGATCAGTGGCGCAGCTTGTATCCGTTACTCAGCATGCGGATGGCAAACCCGGCCAGCATGATGAAAAACACGCCGACAATTAAGAAGCTGGTCAGCGGATTGATGTCGGACTGACCAAAGAAACCGTAGCGGAATCCGTCAATCATATAAAAAAACGGGTTGAAGTGCGATACCGTCTGCCAGAACGGCGGCAATGAGTGGATCGAATAAAACACGCCGGACAGGAAGGTTGCCGGCATGATCAGGAAATTTTGGAATGCCGCCAACTGGTCGAACTTTTCCGCCCAGATACCGGCAATCAGGCCCATGGTGCCAAGGATTCCGGCGCCAAGCAAGGCAAAAATAGCAATCCACCACGGCGCGAAAAAGCTGAGTTCGGTGAACCATGCGGTCACCAGGAAGACCCCGAGGCCGACAGCCAGCCCGCGCACCACGGCGGCCAATACATAGGCAGCGAACAAGTCCCAATGCGATAGCGGCGGCAACAGGACAAATACCAGGTTGCCGGTGATCTTGGACTGGATCAGCGAGGATGAGCTGTTGGCAAAGGAGTTCTGCAGCACACTCATCATCACCAGGCCAGGCACCAGAAAAGCGGTATAGCGAACGTTCGGGTAGACCTGCACATGGTCTTCCAGCACATGGCCAAAGATCAGCAGGTACAGCATGGCGGTCAGGATGGGGGCCGTGATCGTTTGCGTCGCGACTTTCCAGAAGCGCAGCACCTCCTTATAGAACAGGGTCTGGAAGCCGGTCATTATTTTTCCCCTTCCATGATCTGGATAAACACGTCTTCCAGGTCGGCCTGCTGCAGATGCATGTCGTCAATGACGGCGCCGGACTCGCGCAGCTTCGCGAGGATGGGTTCGACATCGGTATATTCATTGACCCGCAGCGTGTACTTGCGACCGGAAATCAGCTCATCCGGATGCGAAACCAGTGGCTTGAGCTCGTCCGGCAAGGCGCCTTTGGCCAGATGCACGATCAGCTGCGATCCCGAAATGCGGCGGATCAGCGCGGAGGTCGAGTCCAGTGCCACGACCCTGCCAGACTTGAGCATCGCAATACGGTTGCATAGTGCCTGCGCTTCTTCGAGGTAGTGCGTGGTCAGCACGATGGTATGGCCTTCGCGGTTCAGCCGCGAGATGAACTTCCACAGCGTCTGGCGCAGTTCGACGTCGACACCTGCGGTCGGTTCATCGAGCACGATGAGCGGTGGCTTATGGACCAGCGCCTGGGCCACCAGCACACGGCGTTTCATGCCGCCGGACAAGGCACGGGTGTTGGTATCGGCCTTGTTGGTCAGGTCGAGGTTGGCCATGACTTCGTCGATCCAGTCATCGTTCTTTTTCAAGCCGAAATAGCCGGATTGCATGCGCAGAGTTTCACGCACGGTAAAGAAAGGGTCGAACACCAGTTCCTGTGGCACCACGCCGAGCCGTTTGCGCGCTTCGCGATAGTCGCTGACCACATCATGTCCGTGGATGGTGACGTTGCCTGAATCCGCACGGATCAGACCGGCAATGATGGAAATCAGTGTGGTTTTACCGGCGCCATTGGGCCCGAGCAGTCCGAAAAACTCACCGGCTTCGATGGATAGGGATACGCCGCCAAGCGCCTGAAGCGACTTGTAGCGTTTTTCGACGTTGACGATTTGCAGAGCAGCCATGGCGGCTTGGTCATTTCAGGAGTGGAGCCGTTTCGCACGCCGGAGCGGCGAAACCATTGGCGGAACTCTTGATTATATTGGATTTCCGGAGTGGAAGCCGGAAGACGGCCGGGTCAGAAGGGGATCAATGATGCAGCAGGTCGCTGCGTTCGCCGGTTGTCGTCGATACGACTGAAAGGAGGTCGTCGGCGTCATACAGCGCCACCAGGCTTTGCAGGTTCGATGGAAGGTTACTGAAAGCGAGCGGCTTGCCTGCTTGCCTGGCTGCGCGTTGCCAGGAAAGCATCGTGGCGACCGCTGCCGAATCCACAACGTTCAGGTCGCCAAGGTCAATCACCGACTGGCCGTCAGCGATCGCGCGCAAACCGGCTTCGAGCACGGTTTGCGCATTATTGACGGTCAGAGTTAATCCGGGCCGGTACATAGAGATCAGGATCAGGACTTGGTTGTCTTGGCTGCGCTGGCAGCCAGGCGCTTGTTCTTGTCGGCCAGAGTCTTGATCAGGCCGTCGATGCCGCCCTTGCTGATTTCAGCGGCAAAGTTGCCCTTATAGGTTTCCACCAGCCAGGCGCCAAGCACATTGACATCATAGATTTTCCAGCCGCCCGACGATTTTTCAAGACGGTAATTGAGTTGGATAGGGTCGCCGCCGCGCGGCTGAATGACTTGGGTCCGCACTTCGACGTCAGTGTCAGAAGGATCGCCACGCATAGGCTTGAATTCCATCTTCTGGTCTTTAACCTGTGAAATCGCACCAGAGTAGGTATACACCAACAGGGAACGGAATTCATTGGTCAGCTGTTTTTGCTGTTCCGGCGACGCTTCACGCCAGAAACGACCCGCTGCCAAGGCAGTCATGCGCTGAAAATCGACATGGGGCAATATTTTGGCTTCGACCAGTTCGAGCACTTTTTTCTGGTTGCCGCTCTGGATGTCCTTGTCACTTTTTGCCGTGTCGATCACTTCCTGACTGATGCGCTTGATCAGCGCGTCAGGTGTTTCCTGAGCGGAGGCCAGCGGTGCAAACGCAAGTGCGCCGACCGTCAGACTTGCAATGGCAAATATCTTTTTAAGCAGTTTCATACGATCCTGAAGTAGTTTAAACAGCGCCGCAATCGCGGCACATAGTAAGAAAACGCGCGGCAATCGAAATTAGTCTACCGCAGCGCATTTATTGTTTGGGCTCCGTGACCAAGGCGGTTTCTGCCGCTTTCGCTGCCGTAGATGCTGTCGCTCCCATATCCGCTGGGGCTGTTTCCAGCTTGACATCTTGTTCCAGTTTGACAACCGGCTTTTGTGCCGGTTCCGATGCCGCCGAGTTCACATCGGGGCTTGCGGTGGGCATCTCTTCGGCAGTCGGGCCAACATCATGCTCATATTTGGACTCCGGAACTTCGCCATCATATACCTTGCTCTGGCGACGTTGCTTATAGGCGTCACGCACAAATACATAACGGTCCAGCGCAGCCTCCTCAACCAGGTTGGAGGCATCGAGCACGGTCGCCCGCAGGTCGATAGCATTGGTGAACGAACCGATATTGCGTACATGCACTGGACGTTTGTAATGCCACGGATCCCCTGCAAAGTCGAGCGGAAGCACGGCCGCATCACGCAATGTCGAGGAACCGAGAATCGGCAATACGAGGTAAGGACCTGAAGCAACGCCCCACTTTCCCAGGGTCTGACCAAAATCTTCGTTGTGCTTGGTTAGCCCTGCTTCGCTACCGATATCCAGAAGCCCGCCGAAACCCATGGTGGTATTGACGGCCACACGCATCACATCCGAAAAGCCATCCTCAACTTTACCTTGAAGGAAGTTATTGACGCCGGTCCAGACGTCCCCAAGGTTACCGAAAAAATTGTTGATGCCGATTTGCACAAATTCCGGCAATACATTGCTATACAGTTCCGCAGCCGGCTTGACCGCTGCCTGGTCAATCGTGTCGTTAAAAGTGAACATCGCCCGATTGAATGATTCAAACGGGTCTTTGGGATTGTTGGTCGAAGCGCAACCCGCGAGCAGCACCGCTGCGGCGAGTACGCTGACTTTACGTTTTAGGGCAGACATCATTACTTGTCGCCGTCCTTTCCTTCCGCTGCCTTGCTGTAGAGAAACTGACTGATCAGGTTTTCAAGCACAACAGCCGATTGAGTCATCTTGATCCGGTCGCCGGCGGCCAGATTATTGGTATCGCCGCCCGGCTCAAGGCCTATATATTGTTCGCCCAGCAAACCCGAAGTCAGAATTTTGGCCGACGAGTCCTTGGGGAATTTGTATCCGCTTTCTAAATTGAGTGTCACCACCGCCTGAAAAGATTTGTCGTCAAAGCGGATATCCGCGACGCGGCCCACCACCACACCAGCGCTTTTCACCGGTGCGCGCGGCTTGAGTCCGCCAATGTTGTCGAATTTGGTCGTCACGGCGTATGTTGGCGCAAACGACAACGAACTCATATTGCCTGCCTTGAGAGCCAGGAATACCAGCGCCGCCGCGCCTAACAAGACGAACAGTCCAACCCACAGGTCCAATGATTTTCGTTGCATGCTCTTTACTCTTACTCTATGTCCCGAAACCGGGAGGCAGTTCCCGACTTGAGCAAATTTGTTTAACTGATACGGTGATGCAGGATGCCGATGACGGGCTTGTGCTACTTCAATTGAACATCAGGGCGGTCAGCAGGAAGTCCAGCCACAGCACCGTCAGGGAGGCGATAACGACAGTGCGGGTTGTCGCGCGGGCAACACCCTCAGGAGTCGGTTGTGCTTCATACCCCTGGAATAATGCTACAAACGTTACTGCAAATCCGAAAACCACGCTTTTGATGACGCCGTTCGCAATGTCATTCCAGACATCGACGCCGCCCTGCATCTGCGACCAGAACGCACCTTCATCCACGCCGATCAACTGCACGCCGACGATATAGCCGCCAAACACGCCGACTGCGCTGAAAATGGCTGCCAGGATCGGCATTGCAATGACACCTGCCCAAAAGCGTGGTGCCACTATCCGCTGCAGCGGATTCACCGCCATCATCTCCATTGCCGAGAGCTGCTCGCCCGCCTTCATGAGGCCAATCTCGGCGGTCAGCGATGTGCCGGCGCGGCCGGCAAACAACAGCGCGGTCACAACCGGCCCCAGCTCGCGCGTCAGCGATAGCGCCACCAGTAATCCAAGCGCCTGTTCCGAGCCGTAGCGGGTCAGCGTGTAGTATCCCTGCAAGCCCAGCACGAATCCGACGAAAAGACCGGAGACGGCAATGATCACCAGCGAATGATTGCCGATGAAGTGAATCTGGTCCGTCACCAGCCGCGGCCGGCGCAGCACGCCACCCGATGCGCCGAGGACGGCAAAAAACGAGCGCGCGGCAAACCCGACATTGCTGATCGATTCGCGCACCCAGCGCCCGATCCCGGCCAGAGCGTTTGCTATCATCGGGATTTTCCTCCCAGTATATCCTCGGCCAGCGAGCGTCCGGGATAATGGAAAGGCACTGGTCCATCCGCCTCGGCATGCACGAACTGCCTGACGTAAGGATCGTCGGATGCGTGCATCTGTTCCGGCGTCCCGTGCGCAACGATCTTCCCTTGCGACAAGAAGTAAATGTAGTCCGCAATCAGGAAGGTTTCATGGATGTCATGCGACACCACAATCGATGTCGAACCCAGAGCGTCATTTAACCGCCGAATCAGGTTGGCCGTCACTCCCATGGAAATGGGATCAAGTCCCGCGAATGGTTCGTCATACATGATCAGTTGCGGATCCAGCGCTACTGCGCGGGCCAGCGCAACGCGACGTGCCATGCCGCCGGAAATCTCGGCGGGTTTGAGGTGTGCGGCGTTGCGCAGGCCGACCGCATGCAGCTTAAGCAACACGAGGTCGCGGATCAATTCTTCCGGCAGGCGCGTATGCTCGCGCAACGGAAAGGCGACATTTTCAAAGACGGACAAATCGGTAAACAAGGCGCCATGCTGAAACAGCATGCCCATCTTGCGGCGCAAGGCGTACAAGGCCGTCGTATTGCGTGGATTAACCGGCTCTCCGTCAACCGTGACCGTGCCTTTCTGCTGCGTGATCTGTCCGCCGATCAGACGCAGGATCGTGGTCTTTCCCGAGCCGGAACCTCCCATGACTGCGACAACCTTGCCACGTGGGAAATCCATCTGGAGACCTGACAGGATGGGTCGGGCGCCATAGGAGAAATGGAGGTCGCGGATTTCAACGAGGTTCGGCACAACACAAATCTTTTACGCAAAGACGAGATTGTAGTGCAGAAATGCCAAACGTACTTTTGAACTAACCCAATGGTCATTTAAATAGCAACACAAACAACAACAAAAAGCCCGCCAAATCCTGTGATCGGGCGGGCTTCTTGGAACAAAAGCAGCTTATCGCGGCAGAACCGACGAACCCATCAGGAATTCATCGACAGCGCGTGCGCACTGACGGCCTTCACGAATGGCCCATACCACCAGCGACTGGCCGCGACGCATGTCGCCTGCGGCAAAGACCTTCTCAACCGAGGTCTTGTAGCAGCCATCGCCATCTGTGCCTGCTTTGGCGTTGCCACGCGCGTCCTTTTCGACACCGAAAGCGTCCAGCACCTGTTGCACCGGTGATACGAAGCCCATTGCCAGCAGTACCAGGTCGGCTTTCAGTTCGAATTCGGAATTCGGCACTTCCTGCATGCGGCCGTCCTTCCATTCAACGCGGGCCGCGATCAGCTTCTCGACCTTGCCATTCTTCCCTTCGAGGCGCTTGGTAGCCACTGACCAGTCACGGTCGCAGCCTTCTTCATGCGACGACGAGGTACGCAGCTTGGTCGGCCAGTACGGCCAGACCAGCGGCTTGTTTTCCTCTTCCGGCGGCTGCGGCAGCAATTCGAACTGGACCACCGATGCGGCGCCGTGACGGTTGGAAGTGCCGACACAGTCCGAACCGGTATCGCCGCCGCCGATCACGATGACGTGCTTCCCAGTCGCCATGATCTGATCCTTTACCTTGTCACCGGCATTGACCTTGTTCTGCAGCGGCAGGAATTCCATCGCGAAATGCACGCCCTTGAGTTCGCGGCCCGGCACCGGCAAGTCACGCGGGTTTTCTGCGCCACCCGCGATCACGACGGCGTCGAAGTCCTTCTTCAGCTGTTCGGTCGAGATGGTTTCCTTGGCCCAGTTGTAGACGTTGGACGGGAAATCCTTGCCGACGAAGACGCCGGTGCGGAAAGTCACGCCTTCGGCTTTCATCTGCTCGACGCGGCGGTCGATGTGGGACTTTTCCATCTTGAAGTCAGGGATGCCATAGCGCAGCAGACCGCCGACACGGTCATTCTTTTCAAACACGGTCACGTCATGGCCGGCACGCGCAAGCTGCTGCGCCGCTGCCATGCCTGCAGGCCCGGAGCCGACGACTGCAATTTTCTTGCCGGTCCTGGTGGTCGGGATCTGGGGGACGACCCAACCGTTTTCCCAGCCTTTGTCGATGATGAAATGCTCGATCGACTTGATGCCGACCGGGTCATTATTGATGCCGAGCGTGCAGGCGGCCTCGCAAGGTGCCGGGCAGATACGGCCGGTAAATTCCGGGAAGTTGTTGGTCGAGTGCAGGTTATCGAGAGCTTCCTTGTAGTTGCCGTGATAAACCAGGTCGTTCCAGTCAGGAATGATGTTGTTCACCGGGCAGCCGTTATTGCAGAACGGGATGCCGCAGTCCATGCAGCGCGCGCCCTGCACTTTTGCATCGGCGTCGCTCAGGTGGACGGTAAATTCCTTGTAGTGCTTCTTGCGCGAGGTGGGTGCTTCGCTTGCTTCCTGCAAGCGTTGGAATTCCAGAAAGCCGGTTACTTTTCCCATGATGTTCCTTGAGTATTTTTTCTCGTCTCCCTCCCTTTCAAGGGGAGGGGCGGAGTGGGAATGGGTTTTATCATTCGAGGACAAACCCATCCCCCACCTAACCTCCCCCTTGAAGGGGGAGGGACAGTTCAGCCGTTGATTGTTACGCTGCGACCTTTTCTTTCGCCTGTGCCGCTGCGTGGAGTTCGCCGAGAGCACGTTTGTACTCGGTCGGGAAGACCTTGACGAACTTGCTGCGGGCGTTGGCCCAGTCGTCGAGCAGGTTGCGTGCGCGAGTGCTGCCGGTGTACTTGAAGTGACGCTCGATCAGGCCTTTGAGGATCGCTTCGTCGGCCTGACCTTCGGCACCACGTGTAGCGGCGTGCCAGATCGAACGGTCGATCTTCGCTTCCTGATCAGCGGTGGACAGCACTGGATCCAGTGTCACCATCGACATGTTGCACTTCTTGGCGAAGTCACCGTCCGGGTCGTAGACATACGCGATGCCGCCGGACATACCCGCCGCGAAGTTGCGGCCGGTGTGGCCAAGAACAACGACAGTCCCGCCGGTCATGTATTCGCAACCATGGTCGCCGGTACCTTCGACGACGGTGACCGCGCCGGAGTTACGCACCGCGAAGCGCTCGCCCGCCACGCCGTTAAAGAAGGCTTCGCCGGCAATCGCGCCGTACAGCACGGTATTGCCAACAATGATGTTATCGACTGCCCAGCCGCGGAACTCGGTGTTCGGACGCACGATGATGCGACCGCCCGACAAGCCCTTGCCGACATAGTCGTTGCCTTCGCCAACCAGGTCGAGCGTGATGCCGTGTGCCAGGAAGGCGCCTGCCGACTGCCCTGCAGTACCTTGCAGCTGGATGTGAATGGTGTCATCCGGCAGGCCTTCGTGGCCGTATTTCTTCGCGACTTCACCCGACAGCATGGTGCCGACGGTACGGTTGCGGTTCTTGACCGGCGAGATGAACGACACTTTCTCGCCCTTCTCGATCGCAGCCTTTGCCTGTGCGATCAGCTTGTGATCGAGTGCGTTTTCCAGACCATGATCCTGCACTTCGACCTGGTAGCGCGGCTCGGATGCCGGTACTTCAGGCTGATAGAAGATCTTGCTGAAGTCCAGGCCCTTGGCTTTCCAGTGCGCGATAGCGCGCGACTTGTCGAGCAGGTCGGAACGGCCGATCAGCTCGTCGAAAGTACGCACGCCCAGTTGCGCCATGATCTGACGTGCTTCTTCAGCGACGAAGAAGAAGTAGTTGACCACATGTTCCGGCTTGCCCTGGAACTTGGCACGCAGCACCGGATCCTGCGTCGCAACGCCGACCGGGCAGGTATTGAGGTGGCACTTGCGCATCATGATGCAGCCTTCGACCACCAGCGGTGCTGTCGCAAAGCCGACTTCATCGGCGCCAAGCAATGCAGCGATAACAACGTCGCGGCCGGTCTTGATCTGGCCGTCGGTCTGCACACGGATACGGCTGCGCAGGCGGTTCAGCACCAGCGTCTGCTGGGTTTCGGCGAGGCCGAGTTCCCATGGCGAACCGGCGTGCTTGACCGACGATAGCGGCGATGCGCCGGTGCCGCCGTCATGGCCGGCAATCACGACGTGATCGGCCTTGGCCTTTGCGACACCGGCCGCAACCGTGCCGACGCCGACTTCGGAGACCAGCTTGACCGAGATCGATGCCTTGGGATTGGCATTCTTCAGGTCGTGGATCAGCTGCGCCAGATCTTCGATCGAGTAAATGTCATGGTGCGGCGGCGGCGAAATCAGGCCGACACCCGGCACCGAGAAACGCAGCTTGGCGATGTACTCGGATACTTTGTGACCAGGCAACTGACCGCCCTCGCCCGGCTTTGCGCCTTGGGCCATCTTGATCTGGATCTGGTCGGCGGACGTCAGGTATTCGGTCGTGACGCCGAAACGGCCCGATGCCACCTGCTTGATCTTCGAACGCAGCGAGTCGCCGGCCAGCAGCGGCATGTCCACTTCAATGCGGTCCTTGCCGATCACGGAAGCAAGTGTTTCGCCCTTCTTGATCGGGATGCCTTTCAGCTCCTGGCGATAGCGGTTCTCGTCTTCGCCGCCTTCACCGGTGTTCGATTTGCCGCCGATGCGGTTCATCGCGATGGCCAGCGTGGCGTGCGCTTCAGTCGAGATCGAACCGAGCGACATCGCACCGGTGGCGAAACGCTTGACGATTTCCTTGGCCGGCTCGACTTCGTCGATCGGGATGGCCTTGGACGGATCGATCTTGAACTCGAACAGGCCGCGCAGGGTCATGTGGCGCTTGGACTGATCGTTGATGATCTGCGCGTATTCCTTGTAGGTGTTGAAGTTGTTCGAACGGGTCGAATGCTGCAGCTTGGCGATCGCGTCCGGCGTCCACATGTGGTCTTCGCCACGCACGCGGAATGCGTATTCGCCTCCGGCGTCCAGCGCATTGGCGAGGATCGGGTCATTGCTGAATGCGAGCTTGTGCAGGCGCAGCGCTTCTTCCGCGACTTCGAACACGCCGATGCCTTCGACGTTGGATGCCGTGCCCTTGAAATACTTGTCGACCAGCGCCTTGTTGAGGCCGATGGCTTCGAAGATCTGTGCGCCGCAGTAGGACATGTAGGTCGAGATGCCCATCTTGGACATGACCTTCATCAGGCCCTTGCCGACTGCCTTCTGGAAGTTGTAGACCGCTTTTTCGGGTGACAGGGCACCCGGCAGGCCGGCGGCCATTTCGCACAGCGTATCCATCGCGAGGTAAGGATGGATGGCTTCCGCGCCGTAACCGGCGAGCAGTGCGAAGTGATGGGTTTCACGTGCGGAGCCGGTTTCGACAACCAGGCCGGTCGAGGTACGCAGGCCCTTGCTGACCAGGTGCAGGTGGATGGCCGATGTTGCCAGCAATGCCGGGATCGCAACCTGATCCGCATCGACCTTGCGGTCGGAGATGATCAGGATGTTATGGCCCGATTTGACCGCGTCGACCGCCTTCGCGCACAGCGATGCGATGCGTGCCTCGATGCCTTCCTTGCCCCAGGCTGTCGGATAGCAGATGTTCAGCTCATGCGACTTGAATTTGCCGCCGGTATGCTTGCTGATGTTACGCAGCTTGGCGATATCCGCATAGTCGAGGATAGGCTGCGACACTTCGAGGCGCATCGGTGGGTTGATGTTGTTGGTGTCGAGCAGGTTTGGACGCGGGCCGATGAAGGACACCAGCGACATGACCATCGCTTCGCGGATCGGGTCGATCGGCGGGTTGGTCACCTGGGCGAACAACTGCTTGAAGTAGTTGTACAGCGGCTTGTTCTTGTTGGACATGACGGCCAGCGGCGAGTCGTTGCCCATGGAACCGACGGCTTCTTCACCAGCGCTTGCCATCGGCGCCATCAGGAACTTCAGGTCTTCCTGGGTATAGCCGAATACCTGCTGGCGATCCAGCAGCGCAATGTTGGACTTTGGCTCGACCGGTTCCGCTTCGAGTTCGTCCAGCTTGATGCGGACGGAATCGATCCACTGCTTGTACGGCTTGGCGTTGGCGTAAGTGTCTTTCAGTTCCTTGTCGTCGATGATGCGGCCGGCGTCGAGGTCGATCAGGAACATCTTGCCTGGCTGCAGGCGCCATTTCTTGATGATCTTCGATTCGGGAATCGGCAGCACGCCGGATTCCGAGGCCATGACGACGAAATCGTCATCGGTCTGGATATAACGTGCGGGACGCAGTCCGTTACGGTCGAGCGTGCCGCCGATGTGGCGGCCGTCGGTGAAAGCCATGGCGGCGGGGCCGTCCCACGGTTCCATCATCGCGGCGTGGTATTCGTAGAAGGCGCGACGATTGTCGTCCATCAGCGTATGGTTTTCCCAGGCTTCCGGGATCATCATCATCATTGCCTGGGCGAGTGGATAGCCCGCCATCAGCAGTAGCTCCAGCGCGTTGTCGAAGCAGGCAGTATCGGACTGGCCTTCATAGATCAGCGGGAACAGCTTCTGCAGATCGTCGCCGAGCACGGCGGACTTCATCACGCCTTCACGGGCGCGCATCCAGTTGAAGTTGCCCTTGACGGTGTTGATTTCGCCGTTGTGAGCGATCAGGCGATACGGGTGAGCCAGCGGCCACTCGGGGAAGGTGTTGGTGGAGAAGCGCTGGTGCACCAGGGCCAGGGCGGAAACGCAGCGCGCGTCCTGCAGATCCCTGTAATACACGCCGACCTGATCCGCCAGCAGCAGACCCTTGTAGACGACCGTACGTGCGGACATGGAAGGAACGAAGAATTCCTTGCCATGCAACAGATTCAAGGCCTGGATTGCGTGACCGGATGATTTGCGAATGACGTACAGCTTGCGCTCAAGCGCGTCGGTCACCATGATGTCCGGGCCGCGACCGATGAAAATCTGGCGGATCACCGGTTCTTTTTCACGGACGGTCGGCGACATCGGCATCCCGATATCGACGGGCACGTCGCGCCAGCCGAGCACGACCTGGCCTTCAGCCTGTACCGCGCGTTCAATTTCCTGTTCGCATGCGATGCGGGAAGCGTTTTCCTTCGGCAGGAAAACCATGCCGACGCCGTATTCGCCGGGTGGCGGCAGGCTGATGCCCTGCTTTGCCATTTCTTCACGGTAATACTGGTCTGGGATCTGGATCAGAATGCCCGCGCCATCACCCATCAGCTTGTCGGCGCCGACAGCGCCCCGATGGTCGAGGTTTTTCAGAATAAGCAGGCCTTGTTCGATGACCGAATGGCTTTTCTTGCCTTTGATGTGGGCGATGAAACCAACGCCACAGGCGTCATGTTCATTGGAAGGATCGTAAAGACCTTGCGCGTGCATAAGCTTTCTCCGCAACTTTTGATGTATCGAAGCTGAAGGATAGTGCAGTGCAATAGATAGTTCAATCGAAATTAAATAGGGTCAGAGCAATAATAAGATTTCCTCTTCGTTTGCACCAAAATAAATAGGGACAGAGCAATTTTGGACGGCTATTTGCCAATTCAATTGTTGATGTGGCAAATTTAATCTGTCGAAGGCTTGTTTGTGGCTGAGTGCGCTTTTGGTGGACGCCCACGCCGTGCCGGACTGACTCGTCGATTAGCTTGTTTGGTAAGGAGAAGCTTGAACTGTTCTGAGCCCAGCGCCCAGCCTTTGCGTGTTGCCTCCCGCAATACCGCGAGTTCGCGTTCGCTTAGACCCTGCTCGGCCAAAGCCCGGTAGGCCGCTTCACGCTCGAACGGCGTATTACCGAGCGCCCAAAAGATTGGATGATCATGAATTACCGGGTCAGACCGCAAACCGGCATGATGAGCATAACTGGACCAGGGATATGCTTCTGCCGACAAAACGAGCCCGGAACGCACCGGATTGAGTTCAATATACTGGCTGCACTGAAGGAAGTAGTTGGAAGAGTCAATCACGGTTGCTTTGTAACGACTTTGCCAGAGCGTCCCGGCACGCTGATATTTGCCATTGAAATAAGGGACATAGTGACGGCCTACCCATTGCATCGTGCGTCCCAAGCCGATGTCATCGGATGGCGAAACCAATAAATGGAGATGGGTGGGCATCAGAACATAGGCGTGCACGGCAAGTTTGAACTGCTTTGCCGCATCACGAAGCCAGCCCAGAAAGGCAGCATAGTCGGCGTCGTCCCGGAAAATACGTTGCCCATCAATTCCGCTTTGCAGAATGTGATGTGGCTGATTGGGAACGACAAGTCGCGGAAGTCGGGCCATAGGAAAGTGTACTGTGCCGCCAAAATTGCGGCTGCCCCAATTCTATCCCAGCCGCCTTTGTACAAGCGGACCACGTCCACCACACAAGGCATGCCAGCCATATTTACATTTACATCAGGCGCGCCCTTTTGTGTCATATATGGGCGTTCACTGTATTGCGCCATGGGCTCTTCGGTTTGCTGTATTTACTATTTTGCACGCTATCGTGAAACGGGATACCGGAAGAAAACTCAGCCTCCCTTGCACGCTCGTAGATCGTGCTGCGGATGGTTGTTGCGGAAGGAAGGCGGCGAACATGGAAGCGCACGACCCGAACACCTGCACTTTTGAAACACGCATCGATTGCCGTTTCACGCCGGGTTGGTCGTGCGCGGTAATCCAGTTCGACGACCGCCATGAGCTGCATGTCCTCATCAAAGATCGCGTAGCCAACTCTTTTTCCTTCAAGGCATGCCATCGCCGTTTTACGCAGTTTTCCGATGCCGACAGGCTCGATTAGTGCTGACAGAGCCATCTGCGTGGTAACGGTGCATTCGGGAAGCGCTTTACGCAGCCGATAAAAGAATTCAAGGTCGCCGCCGGTAAGTACTGACTTCTGGCGAAACCTCGGCATATTCCTGCTGTGCAAGATAAGCCAGCCGGCCAAGCCGAGTGACACAATACTGGTGAAGACAATAAGCTCCTGCATGGCACACTCCATGTACAAAACGACAATTAATTTACCATTTATTAACAACCTATTGAAGACGACAGTAAATTAAAATGCTTTCCATTCAGAAGTGTTGTTAATTACCTGACAACAGGATCTTTTCTTAAACCGGCTCCCAGCCGGATGCGCCAAGATGAAATTGAGTGACTTGATGCACCGCGAAGTGACCGGATTCAGGATTGAATCGCCAGATTGCGACTTTGACGGAACGGACCGCTGATTCCGGGCATGTCGTAATAACGTTGAAAGAGTTTGGCGCACCGGGTCGCGTGCGATGTGAGACCGCGGTACCTGCCCCGCTAAGGATGAAATGACGTCGGAGCTCGGGAAAGGCTTCGCGAGTGGTCGTCACCAGCGGCACATGCACGTGACCACTGAGGACGATGTCGATGTCGTGCCCGGCAAAAGCAGCGGCCGCGTTGCCTGCATCGATCAGGACTTCATGCTGGTCCTCAAGCCAGGCCGTGTGCAGCGGCTGATGGGCGCAGGCAATCCGCAGGCGCGGCGTCATGGAAGGAGGAATACGACTAGCCAGATCCGCGAGTTGCCCGGTCCTTAGCTTGCCACGCGTATGCCGGGCGGGATTTGTACTGTCCAGGGCCATCACAATGGTATCCGTGTCAGTCCACATGCCGCATGGAGCGCCGAACGCATCACAATAGTTGCGGTAAGGCGTCAATGCCCGGGCAACAACGTTGAACAGGGGAATATCGTGGTTGCCAGGGATGACCATGATGGCAGGCACCTTCAACCGGTCCAGGAAATTTCGCGCGCTGCGAAACTCGTGCTTGCGGGCACGCTGCGTCATGTCGCCGGACACAATGACGAGATCCGGTTGCAAAGCATGGAGTGCAGCCTGCAAAGCGTCAACGACAGCGGGTATCTCGGTCCCGAAATGGGGATCGGACAGATGCGCGATCACTGTCATGTAGCATCCCTGCCGGCCTTTGCGACACCTTCTGCATCGATACTTGATTGCCTGGCGATCGCCTCGGGATGGTCATTCGTATCCGTTTCAGCCGGCACTATGACGCCAAGCGCCCGCGGTGCAACACGGAAAGACAGCGGTGCTTCACAGCGCACGATTTCGCCATCCACCACCACATCGACATAGGGTTTGTTCGTCTCCGTGTCGAATGCGTCCGTGCAGAACGTTTCAAGATATGGATCATTGGCCAGCTGTCGAAAGGCGCCGCGCAGCAACAAACGCACCATATCTAGCCGCGACGTGGGACGCAGAACGAAGACAGCCATACCATCTTCAGGTGTGGTTTCAGCAACCTTTGCATCCAGCTTCGCGATTTGCAGCGCATTATTCGAAACAAATACCATGGTGGTACGCCGCAACAGCATCTCATTACCGACACGCATGCGCACCATGAACGGACGTACACCACGCAGTAGGGATACAACTGCGGAATATACCGCGACTAGACGAAAGCGTCCGAACCTGGCCTTGTGATCTTCTCTGTTACGAATGACTTTGCTGTAAAGGCCGAAACTGGCATTGTTGAGAAATATCCTGCCGTTCACATAGCCAACCGATATCTGTTCGGTCTTTCCCGTTAGCAGGAGACGTGCGGCGGCGGCGGGCTCATTGGGTATTCCAAGGTCGCGGGCGAAGTAATTGAAGGTTCCTGCCGGAATGACGCCCAGAGTGACCCCAAGCTCGCAGCAGAGTCCTGCGACGGTATTGATGGTGCCGTCACCGCCAGCTGCAACAACAATGCCTCCGGTTTGTTTTGCACGGAGTACGGTCTGTCTACCGATTTCCAGAAAATCGGTTCCTGGCTTGATTTCGACGATGTCATAGGCGACACCGGGCACAGACAGTTCCTGCTCCACCTCACGGCGGAATGCCTGCGGATCGGTACCGCCGGCACCTGCATTCAGGATGACGCTAATCGAGGTCTGTAGCCGCCTGGTAACGCTTTGTGAAGAATGCGGTCCGATCATTGCATGGAAGCTCGCTGGCCGGTCCGGAATTGATGATGCCGATAGCTTGCGTTCAATCGGGTCGCACTGCATTGATTACCGTCATGAGAAATCCGGCATCTGCGGACAGCGATGCCGGGACAAGAATGACGACGCCAATTACAAAATTCGACGTGCCCAGGCAGGCTCGGGCTGGCGGCGCTGTTCCAGCGAGCGCATCACCAGCGTGCGCAATTCGTTAAGCGGGGCAATCTCGGCTTGCTCGATCCTGCTTGCCGGTTTGGCCATGTCCCAGTCGCCGTAGATGAAGCCGACCGGATGCCGATTCAGCGTCAATGGCAACACCATGAAACTGCGCACGGTTGGCAGCGCATCTTTCCACCAGCGCGGCACCTTGCTAATGAAAGCCGGATTTTGGGCATTTTCGACAAAGATCATCTTGTCATTGGCCAGGGAAGCGTGGAACACGTCCGGCTGGTAGGCATCGCCAAATACCAGTTGCGGCATCAACTCTTGCACACCATCGCCGAAGCACATATTGGCAATGTACTGCGACCGTTCCTGGTTGCGCAGGAACACGATGGTCCGGCTGAAGCCCAGGCCCTGGTACACCGTTTCCAGCGCCATCGTCATGATCTGGCCGGCGCTTGCCGAATGCTGCGCGTCGCGCATATCGTTCACGCCGCGCGCCAGTCGCGCCGCCGCGTCGGCCGGCTTGCCGACAGGCTGTACCGGTGCAGCCTCGACTGCCTTGGCGTCGGTAGTGCTACGCCTCGGCAGGCGCACGACAACCGCATCTTCATTGGCCGCCGTCTTTTGCGCAGTGTCGACCGCGGACAGCATCTGCTCTACTTCCAGCCCCAGCATGTCGGCATAGCTGCTGGCAAGTTCGGCAAGTTTGGCGTCGATTTCGCTATCTTCCGATGTAAGGACCACGGCGCAGCGTGACGACACGGTGGAAATCGCGGCCAGCCAGTCTTTGTGGTCGAGCGGTTCACCAACCGGCTTGGGCGGCATATCCTGCAAAGTCTCGACAACCGCCCCCGGCAATCCCCACTGACGTGCCGCCCCACGACCGATATCGTCGAGGCCAAGTCCAAGAATTTCGCGTGCCGCCGCATTTTCGTCGAGCCCTGTGCGGGCGCTGTGCTCCTGCACAAGCTGCCATCGGTCGGTGAGGTAAAACGTGGTCATCATGCGGCCGAGCGAATGCAGCATCGAGCAAACCACGGCTTCCTCGGCATCGCGGGTGCTGGCGGAAGAGGCCATCTGCCGTGCAATGTGACCGGCCAGTACGGACTTTTCCATTTCGGCGCGGGCATTTGCCGATTCCGACGAGGCTGCGGACAAACCATCGACCAGTTTGAGACCCAGCGCAAGATGGCCGATCGCTTCGGTCCCAAGGACGATGACTGCCTTGGACACCGTATTGATGCCCTGGCCGAACACCGAGTACATCGCACTGTTGGCGAGGCGCAGGACCTTTTGCGTGAGGGCGGGATCCTGCAGCACGGTGCGGGTCATGTTGAACTCGCGGTCGTCGTCGCCACGCATGGCGCCGATGATCGCGCTGACCACCTTGGAAAAACCGGGCAGGTCGCCGCGCTGACGCACTCGCGACCAGAGCAGTTCCATGGTTTTTTCAGCGCTAACAGGTTCTTTGTTCAAAATGGATTTCATGCAAACAGGCTCGCGATCATGCAGCAGCGGGTGAAGCGGTCATCGACCGCTCAGCCTTTAGCAAGGTAACAATGTCTTCAGGGAGTAATGGCCGACCGGTGTGATACCCCTGGATTAGCCCGCAGCCATGGGCGGCAAGGAAGTCGAGCTGTTCCTTGTTTTCCACCCCTTCAGCCACGGTGCTCAGGTTCAGGTGACTGGCGAGGCTCAGGACCACGTTGCAGATCGCCACGTCCTTGACGGAACCGGGCAGATCCTTGATGAAGGCGCGGTCGATCTTGAGGGTCGCAATCGGGAAACGCTTGAGATAGGCGAGTGACGAATAGCCAGTGCCAAAGTCGTCAATGGCAATACGGACATTCCTGGAAGTCATCGCGGTCAGCAAGGCTTCCGCGTGCTCCGGATCCGACATCAGGATGCCCTCCGTAATTTCCAGCAGCAATTGTTCGCCTTTCAGTCCAGACAACTTCATTGCCTCGTCCATGATGTCGAGGAACTGATCGTTGCGGAACTGACGCGGACTGACGTTGACCGACACGTAAAGCGGGCGCCCGGCGACTTCTTCGAAACGGCGGATCTGCACGCAGGCTGCTTTGAGCGCCCATGCGCCAAGCAGATTGATGAGGCCATTGCTTTCCGCCATCGGAATGAACTGTGCCGGCGACACCATGCCCTCTCCCGGACGGCTCCAGCGCATCAGCGCCTCGAATCCCATGATCTGGCGACTACGGGCATCGACGATGGGCTGGTAATGCAACAGGAACTCGCCGTCGCGCACCGCCTGGAACATCGCCGCTTCCATCGACACATCATGTTCGGGCTGGGTAAATTTTTCGTGGTCGTAGACAACGCAGCGCGCCTTGCCGGTTTCTTTTGCGCGATACATGGCGGTATCCGCATGGGCCAGCAGCTTGACTTCGCTGTCGCCATGTTCCGGGAATACAGCGGCACCGATCGAGGTGCCGACATAGAGCGTATGCCCCTGGATGTCGAAAGGCAACTGCATGGTGGAGATCATGCGACGGGCGATGATCTGAATTTCCGCCTCGGAGACCGCACCCGGAAGCACCGCGACAAACTCGTCGCCGCCGACGCGCGCCAGGGTGTCGACGTCACGCAGGGTTTCCGACAACCGCATGGCGGCGACCCGCAATAGCGCGTCGCCCACAGGATGGCCAAGAGCGTCGTTGACCTTCTTGAAACCATCGAGATCAAGCGCCACGACCGCAAATCCGCGTCCGGTGCGCCGCGATTGGGCAATCGCCATGCGAATCCGGTCCGACAGCAAGGAGCGGTTGGGCAAAGCCGTCAGCGCGTCATGGGTGGCCATATGCCGCAAGCGCTCTTCCGTGGCTTGCTGGCCCGAGATGTCGCGTCCGACGGCGAGCAATTCGGATTGGCCGTGCTCGGACTTATAAACCGTGACCTGCAGCTCGATCCACAATGCGGCACCCGGTGTCTGGATGCGTACGTTGGTCTTGGACGGCTGGCTGGAATCTGTTGCCTGCGCGATGATAGCGTCGATGGCAGGACGGTCAGCTGCAAGGATAAAGGTACTGAGCGGCTTGGCGACCAGTTCGGCACCCGGGCAAATCAGGTCTATGGCGCGTTTGCTGGCATAAAGGATCGTGCCCTGCATGTCGAGTCGAAACACCGCATCGCCGGCGGCCTCCATGAGGCTGTCCAACTGGGCTGTTACGGTTGCTTCGGGCCGGTCGCGACGGGTGGAAAACATTGTCAGGAGCTTATCTCGATTGAAGGCGTGGCAAATGACGGCGTTTTTAAGAGGAAAAGAATGCTATAGCTTGCCAGCTACGTGTCATACCAATCCCAACCCATAACGCACCATGAGATCGCGTCTTTTTTCGGGGGCGCCGAGCCGCCTGCCGGCGTTGCACTCGTCGTCAATAGCCCGCTATTGACTCCTCCTGCGCCTTGCCAGTCAAAAAAATCCATCAATCTCATTTGTCACGTTACAGCTTGGGATTGGTATCAGCCATCTTAACAAATTGTAGTAGGGAAATTAAGCTTGCCTTGAAATGTTCAAGAAGAAAATGCACAAAAAGAAACAAATCGCTGATTTTTCAACAAAAAAGCCCCAACTTGGGGCTTTTTGAGAATTTCAATCCTGCAATAACATGCCGTTTGTGGAACGCTTGCTTCCAAGTGAACGGCTTGATCCTGTTCAGAACGGAATATCGTCGTCCATATCGCTGAAATTCGGTGCAGGACGCGAAGCGCCGCTGCGGGCCGCACCACCGCCGGCTCCCGCGCCACCGGAATTCTGGCGTGGCGCCGGGGCGCTGCTGCCATAATCATCATCCATCGGTGCACCGGCGCCACCGCCCATGCCTTGGCGGCTACCCAGCATCTGCATGGTGTCAGCGATGATTTCAGTCGTATAGCGCTCGACACCATCCTTGTCGGTCCATTTGCGTGTCTGCAGGCGGCCTTCGACGTAGATCTGCGAGCCTTTCTTCAGATATTGGCCAGCAATCTCCGCGAGCTTGCGGTAGAAGGTGATCCGATGCCATTCGGTAAGCTCTTTTTTCTCGCCGGAGTTCTTGTCTTTCCAGCTTTCGGTGGTCGCCACCGCGACATTGGTGACTGCATCGCCATTCGGCATGTAGCGCGTTTCCGGGTCGCGCCCCAGGTTGCCGACGATGATGACCTTGTTGACGGATGCCATAAATTTCTCCTCAAGCTGACTCAGTAGTGATCGTGATACGGATTCGGTAATGCAGTAATACGGTAAAGCGCTAATGCGGTGAGCCCTGCGCGTCAGGCGGTGGCGGTGGCTGTCGCCGTCACCGCGCCTCTACGCGGCAGGTTTCGCATGCTGGCAGCAATTATAAGCCAGACAACAGTCAGTCCCGCACACAGGATAAACACGGAGGACGGCCCGGTGTGCTGTTTCAGCCAGCCGCCGAGCGCGCCGCCACAGAACAGACCAAGCGCCTGCAAGGTGTTGTACACGCCAAGGGCTGAGCCTTTGGCCGCGGGCGGCGCAATTCTTGACACGAGCGAGGGCTGGCAAGCTTCCAGAATATTGAAGGAAACGAAGAAAGCGAACAAGAGGAACACCAGCACCAGCCAATGCGTTGCCGGATACGAGAAGAACAGCCATAGTCCGAGTTGCACGGTCAGCATCAGGGCGATTGCGCCCAGAAACACCTGCTTCATTTTTCCCTTTTTCTCGCCTACGAACACGGGTGGCAGCATCAGCGCAAACGAGGCAAGCACCACCGGCAGGTAGACCTTCCAGTGATCGGCGATGGGCAAGCCGGCATATTCGACGAGCGCCGCGGGGACCACGACGAACATGGACATTTGGGTTGCATGCAGTGCGAACACGCCAAAGTTGAGCCGCATGAGTTCGGTGTTGACCAGCACTTTCGAAAATGGCACGCGTTGCGTCGCCACCATTTCAGGCGCAGGCGGAACGACATAGAGAACGACGCCGACCGCCAGCACCGACAGGATGCCGGTCAGTGCAAACAAGCCTCCCATGCCAATGCTGGCATACAGCACCGGTGCGGCAATCAGGGATACGGCAAAGGTCAGTCCGATGGAGCCGCCAACCATGGCCATTGCCTTGGTGCGGTGCTCTTCACGCGTGGTATCGGCTATGAATGCGGTCACCGCGGCGGAAATCGCACCGGCCCCTTGAAGCGCGCGCCCAACGATCACCCCGGCCAGGGTATGCGATGCGGCGGCGATAAACGAGCCTATGGCGAATATGACAAGACCAATCACGATGACTGGTTTGCGGCCATATTTGTCGGACGCCATGCCGAACGGGATCTGGCCGAACGACTGCGTCAGGCCATAAATACCCATTGCCAGACCAACCATGGTGGCGCTGTCGCCACCGGGCAGCGTTCTGGCATGCACAGCGAATACCGGCAGGATAAGGAACATACCCAACATGCGCAGCGCGAAAATCGACGCCAGTGACAGACTGGCACGAATTTCGGTTGGCGACATGCGGGCGCCGACGTCATCGGCGGAGGGAGTAGCTGACATGGTGCTCACGGCGGGAAATCCAGAGGATACAGCGGACTTTAAAACCCGCTATAGTATCAGGTTGACCCGTACAAAGCGCCAATTGGGCGCAAGTTGAAAGCAGTTCATGGAAGAAATAAGAATTCGCGGTGCCCGCACCCACAACCTGAAGAACATCAACCTTGAATTACCCCGTAACCAGCTGATCGTCATCACTGGGCTGTCCGGCTCGGGAAAATCCTCGCTGGCATTCGATACGCTGTATGCAGAAGGCCAGCGCCGCTACGTCGAATCGCTGTCCGCGTATGCACGCCAGTTCCTCCAGCTGATGGAGAAGCCCGATGTCGACCTGATCGAAGGTTTGTCGCCGGCGATCTCGATCGAGCAGAAGGCGACGTCCCATAACCCGCGCTCGACCGTGGGTACGGTGACCGAGATCCACGATTACCTGCGCCTGCTGTATGCGCGCGTCGGCACACCCTACTGCCCCGACCACCCGGAAAATGCACTGGCCGCGCAATCAGTGTCGCAAATGGTGGATGCGGTGCTGGCCATGCCGGAAGATACCAAGCTGATGATCCTTGCACCCGTCGTCGCCAACCGCAAGGGCGAACATGCCGACCTGTTTGAGGAAATGCAGGCAGCGGGCTTTGTGCGTTTCCGCATCCAGAGCGGCACGCATAACGCGAAGATCTATGAAATTGACGATCTGCCCAAGCTGAAGAAGACCGAGAAGCACACCATCGACGTGGTGATCGACCGCATCAAGGTGAAGGCCGACATCAAGCAGCGTCTGGCAGAAAGCTTCGAAACCGCGTTGCGCATCGCCGATGGCCGTGCGATCGCGCTTGAAATGGATACCGGCAAGGAGCATCTGTATTCGAACAAGTTTGCGTGCAATACCTGCGGCTACTCGCTGCAGGAACTGGAGCCGCGCCTGTTCTCGTTCAATAACCCGATGGGCGCGTGCCCGGAGTGCGACGGCCTTGGCCACATCGAGTTCTTCGACCCCAAGCGCATCGTCGCCTTCCCCAACCTGTCGCTGGCCAGCGGTGCGGTCAAGGGTTGGGATCGTCGCAACCAGTTCTATTTCCAGATGCTGTCGAATCTGGCCGAGCATTACAACTTCGACGTCGACACACCTTTTGAAAAGCTGGCTGATTCAGCGCAGCAAGTGGTGCTGTATGGCTCCGGCCGTCAGACGGTTCCCTTCACCTACGTGAACGAACGCGGTCGCGCCGTGGTGCGCGAGCATACCTTCGAAGGTGTGGTCAACAACCTGCAGCGCCGCTATCGCGAAACCGATTCAATGGCGGTCAAGGAAGAACTGGCGAAGTTCATCAATCAGAAGCAATGCCCGACCTGTGACGGTGCACGTCTGCGCGTCGAAGCGCGCTTCGTCAAGGTTGGCAATGGCAAGCAGGAACGTTCGATTTATGAAATAGCGTCGACACCTTTGCGCGAAACGCTGGAGTTCTTTGAAAAGCTCAAGCTGACCGGCGCCAAGAAGGAAATCGCAGACCGTATCATCAAGGAAATCGTATCCCGGCTGAAGTTCCTCAACAACGTGGGCCTGGATTACCTGTCGCTCGAACGTAGCGCGGATACGCTGTCCGGCGGCGAAGCCCAGCGCATTCGCCTGGCATCGCAGATCGGCTCCGGTCTGACCGGCGTCATGTACGTGCTGGACGAACCGTCGATCGGCCTGCACCAGCGAGACAACGACCGCCTGATCGCGACGCTCAAGCATCTGCGCGATATCGGCAACAGTGTCCTGGTGGTTGAGCACGATGAAGACGCGATCCGCTGCGCCGACTATGTGGTCGACATGGGTATCGGTGCCGGTGTGCATGGCGGCGAAGTCATCGCACGCGGACCGCTGCCGGATATCCTGAAAAGCAAGAAATCGCTCACCGCGAAATATCTCAACGGCACACTGGCGATTCATGTGCCGAAGAAGCGCACGCCGGCCGACCCGGAACGCCAGCTGGTCATTACCGGCGCATCCGGCAACAACCTGCGCGACGTCACGCTGGAATTGCCGGTCGGCCTGCTCACCTGCATCACCGGTGTCTCCGGCTCGGGCAAGTCGACGCTGATCAACGACACCTTGTATCACGCGGCGTCGCGGCACTTGTACGGTTCACAAGCAGAACCTTCGCCGTATGAGTCGATTTCCGGACTGGAGCACTTCGACAAGGTGATTGCGGTCGACCAGGCGCCGATCGGCCGTACACCGCGCTCGAACCCGGCAACCTATACTGGCCTGTTCACGCCGATCCGCGACTTGTTCTCCACGGTTCCGACCGCCAAGGAACGCGGCTATTCCGCCGGGCGCTTCTCGTTCAACGTCAAGGGCGGCCGCTGCGAGGCGTGCCAGGGCGATGGCGTGCTCAAGGTCGAAATGCACTTCCTGCCGGACGTGTATGTGCCCTGTGATGTCTGCCACGGCAAGCGTTACAACCGCGAAACCCTGGAAGTGCAATACAAGGGCAAGAGCATCCACGAAGTGCTGGAGATGACCGTCGAGGAAGCGCACGAGTTCTTCAAACCGGTTCCGGTGGTGGCGCGCAAGCTGCAGACTTTGCTGGATGTCGGTCTTGGCTATATCCGGCTCGGCCAGAGCGCGACGACGCTTTCCGGCGGTGAAGCGCAACGCGTCAAGCTGTCACTGGAATTGTCGAAGCGCGATACCGGCCGCACGCTGTATATCCTGGACGAGCCCACCACAGGCTTGCATTTCCATGACATCGATCTGCTGCTGAAGGTCATTCATCGCCTGCGCGATCAGGGCAATACCGTGGTGATCATCGAGCACAATCTCGACGTGATCAAAACGGCCGACTGGATTGTCGATCTTGGTCCGGAAGGCGGTGCTGGCGGCGGCCAGATCATTGCGAGCGGCACGCCGGAAGACGTTGCGAAGACACCAGCCAGCTTCACCGGCAAGTATCTCGCACCGATGCTAAAGACCAAAAAATAAGGCGCATGACAGAGCGGCAATGGCAACCCATCTGCACATCACCGGAATCGTCCAGGGAGTCGGGTACCGCGCGTCGTTCGACGCCGAGGCCCGGCGCCTGAACCTGTCGGGCTGGGTCCGTAACCGGCGCGATGGTTCGGTCGAAGCCCTGGTCGACGGTCCCGCTGAAGCGATTGAGAACATCATTGCCTGGTCGCGGCGCGGCCCTTCACTTGCACGGGTGACCGACGTACACGTGAGCGTTGTCGACAGTCCTCCCCCGCACCCCGGACGCTTCGAAGTCCTGCCTACCGCCTGACCTGCTTTACGCCTCGGTACGCGCTTATGAGGCGGCGGGCAATCCCATCCACAACCCAACCGGTACGAATGCCAGCGCGGCCAGGTTGCCCAGCAAGACAATGGACGCGACCTTGTCCGGCTCCTGCTTGTACTGTTCCGCCACCATGAAGCAGAACACAGCCGGCGGCAATGCGGCAAACAGGAACATCTGACCACGCTGCATCGGATCCAGGTGCAGCACCTGATCCAGCAGCCATGCCACGACCAGTCCGCCCACCGGACACACGATCGCCCCCATCAGGCCGATGTGCCAGCTCTTGAAATTCACGTCCAGCATACGCACACCCAGTGCAAACAGCATGATAGGGATGCACGCATCGCCAAGCATCTTCAGCGCCTGCATTAGTGGTGTCGGCAGGGTGATGTGGAAGATGGCAAAGACCATGCCGACCGCCATCGCCAGCATCATCGGGCTAACCAGAAATTTCCAGAATGGCGTGTGGTAACTGCGCCCGCTTTCGATGATCTTGATACCGACCGAAAAGTAGATCAGGTTGCACGCCATGAAGAGCGCAACCGCGGCCGGCAGTCCGGAAGTGCCAAAGGCCAGCACCGCAAGCGGCAATCCCATGTTGCCGCAATTGTTGTACATCATCGGCGGCACGAAGCTGCGCACATCGTAACCGAGCATGCGGGCTACCGGCCAGGCGACAAGACCCGAACCGAGCGAGATCAGCACGCCGGCGAAGATCAGCATGCTATTGTCGACGAGATCGAAATCCTTCGCGGCAAGCGCGGTAAAGACCAGTAGCGGGCACAATACATCCATGCTGACCCGGTTGACCGAACTCATGTCGGACCTGACACGTTCGCCGCGAAGCCGTGCGTATCCGTAACCCACAGCGATGATGATGAAAACCGGGAGAATGATGCCGAGAATGCGCTCGAACACTTGCATGGAAATCTTTCGAAGAACTATCCCTGCATTTTAACGAGACTTGGCAGATCGTGTTTTCCAGAGATAAATAAATGCGCCACGCTACTTCAGCAAGCGCGCTTCGGCCCGCGCGACACCATCGGTAGTGCCGCGCAAGACAACGATGTCACCTGCGTTGAGCACGGTATCCGGCTTGACGTCGAGACGGCTTTTACCGCGGCGAAGGATGGTAACTTCAGCACCGGCCTCGGCCAGTTTGAGTGTGCCAAGCGCCTTGCCGATTGCCCTCGCGCCTTCGGATAGCGTGACCGAGTGCAGGCGGACATGCAGATGTTCGTCGTCGTCGGGCGCATCGCTCGCGCCGTGAAAATACCCACGCAGCGATGTGTACCGTTCGTCGCGCGCCGCCTGCACCCGATGCACGACGCGGCGGAGCGGCACGCCAAGCATCACGAGCGCATGCGAGGCCAGCATCAGGCTGCCTTCAATGGCTTCCGGTACGACTTCGGCGGCACCGGCTTCGCGCAACTTATCCAGATCGCTGTCGTCGTGACTGCGCACGATGACCGGCAATTCGGGGGCCAGTTCATGCGCAAAGTGCAAGACCTTCAATGCCGACGGCGTGCTTGCGTAGGTAACCACCAGCGCGGCGGCGCGATGGATGCCGGCGGCAACCAGGCTTTCACGCCGCGATGCGTCGCCGTAGGACACGTTGGCGCCGGCGGCCTGCGCTTCACGCACGCGATCAGGATCGAGGTCGAGCGCATGATAAGCAATGCCCTCTTCTTCCAGCAGCTTCGCCAGGCTTTGTCCACTACGGCCAAAGCCTGCGATGAGCACGTGCTTTTGCGTGGTCATGGTGCGCGTCGCAATCTGCGTCAGCGCCAGCGATTGCATCATCCATTCATTGGCTGACAGCTTGAGCACAATCGCATCGGACTTGGCGATGATGAAAGGTGCGGTCAGCATCGACAGCACCATCGATGCCAGAATCAGCTGGATAATCAAAGGATCCATCAGCTGCAGGCCGCCAGCCTGGTTCAGCAGCACGAAGCCGAACTCACCTGCCTGCGCCAGTCCAAGTCCGGTACGCAGTGCAACACCGGTCGACGTCCCGGTCAGCTTGGCAAGGGCGGCGATCAATGCAAACTTGAGCAGTACCGGAGCGGTCAGCAACAGCAGGACCAGCCACCAGTTTTCAAGGACCAGCTTGATATTGAGCAGCATGCCGACCGTGATGAAAAACAATCCCAGCAGCACGTCGCGGAACGGCTTGATATCCTCTTCCACCTGATGCTTGTATTCGGTTTCGGAAATCAGCATGCCCGCCACGAATGCACCTAGTGCGAGTGAGAGGCCGGCCTTCTCGGTGATCCATGCAGCGCCCAGTGTGATGAACAGCAAGTTCAGCATGAACAGTTCCTGCGAACGCCGCTTTACCACGATATGGAACCAGCCGCGCATCAACTTCTGGCCGATGATCAGCAGCAGCACCAGCACAATGCCGGCTTTCATCATCGCCAGCATCAGCGTGGCCACCAGGTCACCGGTATTGTTCGCCAATGCGGGAACCAGAATGAGCAGCGGCACCACGGCCAGATCCTGGAACAGCAGGATGCTGAAGATCTGCCGGCCATGTTCGGACTCCAGTTCCAGACGTTCGGTCAGCATCTTGGAAACAATTGCCGTCGACGACATCGCGAGCGCGCCACCGAGAGCAAAGGCCGCGCGCCAGCTGATATCGATCAACTGCGGTAACAGCCGCGACATCAGCCACCCAAACATCATGGTCGCGCCGATCGTGAGCAGCACCTGCGCCATGCCTAGCCCGAACACGTTTCGCCGCATAGAGACCAACTTGGGCAACGAAAACTCGAGGCCGATGGAGAACATCAGGAATACCACGCCGAATTCGGCCAGCGTATGCGTGGTGGCGTTTTCATTGGCGAGCCCCCAGCCGTGGGGGCCGATCACGATGCCCACCATCAGGTAGCCGAGCATGGGCGGCAAATGCAGCATGCGAAAGGCAACCACTCCCAGCACTGCGGCGCAAAGGAGGATGAGGGTCAGTTCTAGGGCCGAAAACATTCGTTGTGTCTTGTTATGGGTTGTTCAGGATAAACGCTATCGCTGTTGCCGAGTCGGCCAGTACCCGGCGTCGCGCATTACATTTCTCAGTCAGGACTCAGGAAACCTGCCGTCCATCGAGAGGTAGAAAGACCTCTCACGTTGCCATGTGTTGAACATTGGCTTGCCTCGCGGCGACAAGTAATTGTTCATCTGGAAACGACTTCATGCAGGTCCGCTTGAGCGTCCTCAAAACCGCATTTTTTGTTTGGACTGGCAGATTTTTTGCTTTGCTAATTCGTTTATACTTCCGGCATGAGTGTAACCGATGCAAAAACCCTGCCGAAAGCTTTTGATGCAAAAACTGCAGCCCGCGCGCTCGAACTCGCGCAAGAGACGCTGCAGATAGAAGCCGACGCCCTGTTAGCCCTGAAGGCACGCCTGTCCGAAGACGGCGGTGACAGCTTTATTACTGCCGTCAGTTTATTGCTGCAATGCACAGGGCGAGTGGTCGTTTCAGGTATCGGCAAGTCCGGACATATTGCCCGCAAAATCGCTGCGACGCTGGCCTCCACCGGCACGCCCGCGCTGTTCGTGCATGCCGCCGAAGCCCTGCATGGCGACCTCGGCATGATTACCGACAACGACGTCGTGATTGCCATTTCCTATTCCGGCGAAGCGGCCGAATTCATTGCCATCATTCCCATCATCAAGCGTATGGGCGCCAAGCTCATTGCCATTACCGGTAATCCGGACTCCCGCCTGGCACAGCTGGCTGATGTGCATATGAATGCCCATGTGGACAAAGAGGCTTGTCCGCTGAATCTCGCACCGACGACCAGCACCACCGCGACGCTGGCACTGGGCGATGCGCTCGCGGTTGCGCTGCTCGATGCCCGCGGCTTCCGTGAAGAAGACTTTGCACGCTCCCACCCTGGCGGCGCCCTCGGACGCCGACTGCTGACCTATGTGCGCGATGTGATGCGCAGCGGCGACGCGGTACCCAGCGTACCCGCCAATATCCCTTTAACTGCCGCCCTGCTGGAAATCACCAGGAAGGGCATGGCAATGACTGCCATCGTGGATGAACAGCAGCGCGCGATCGGCATTTTCACCGATGGTGACTTGCGGCGCCTGATCGAAGCCGGCCAGGACCTCGGCAAGCTGACGATGGCGGACGTGATGCACGCCAATCCGCGCACCGTCAATCCGAATCAGCTCGCGGTCGAGGCGGTCGAGGTGATGGAGAGCTTCCGCATCAACCAGCTGCTGGTCGCCGATGACGCCGGCAAACTGGTCGGCGCATTGCATATTCACGATCTGACCCGTGCCAAGGTGATCTGATGCAGGACGATACGGTGACACGCGCGGCGCGCGTACGGCTGATGATTTTCGATGTTGACGGCATCCTGACCGATGGCAGCCTGCACTATGGTGCCGACGGCGAACTGATCAAGACCTTCAACGTGCTTGACGGCCATGGCATCAAGCTGCTGCAGCAATCGGGGGTCGCTACGGCGATTATCAGCGCGCGCAAGTCGGCACTGGTAGCGAGGCGCGCGGCAGATCTGGGTATCGAACACCTGTTTCAAGGCGTGCATGACAAGCGAACCGCCTTCGAGCAACTGCTGGTGCAAACCGGTCATGCCGCCGAGGTGTGCGGTTTCATTGGCGACGATGTGATCGACCTGCCCATCCTGTTACGGGTTGGTTTCGCCGCCAGCGTGCCGAACGGACATCCGGAAGTGCAATCGCGCGTACATTACGTGACTCGAGCACAGGGTGGCCGTGGTGCTGCGCGCGAACTATGCGATTTCATCCTGCGTGCGCAGGGTAACTATGAAGCGGCGCTGGCGCCGTATCTTGCATGAATGGCCGTCGCTTTCGGCTGGTTGCCATCCTGGCCCCGCTGGTGGCGCTGGCGCTGGGCAGCTTCTGGCTGTTTGAAGTGATGCGGCGAGCCACCAATGAAGTGATTCCGACCGCGGAACGTACCGAACCTGATTTTTACGTGGAAAATTTCAATTACGTCAAGCTGACCAAGACCGGCAAGGCGCAATACCATTTTTCGGGTGCAAAGATGACCCATAACCCGCTGGACGACTCGTATGATATCGAACTGCCTGTCGTCAACAACGTCGGTACCGGCGCCCGTAGCAATACCCCGCCGACGACCATCCGCGCCGAGCGGGCAACAGTTAACAGCGACAACAGCAAAATTCATATGTACGACAATGTCCGGGTGGACCGGCCGCCCAGCGAGAATTCGGAAGCGATGAAGGTCCGCTCGCAGTATCTGCTGGTGCTGCCTGACGACGACATCGTCAAGACGGACAAGCCGGTGGAAATTTATCTTGGTCAGTCAGTGCTCACAGGCACTGGCATGGTTGCAAACAACGCGACACGCGAACTACACCTGGCGAACAACGTTCATGGCACTTATCAAGCTCCGCAGCGCTAATTCGATATAACGTGATGCTTCTCTCTCGGGATTTTTGATGAAACGGTTTTTTTGGTTGTTTTTGTTACTGGGTGCGACCGCCGCAGGCGGTGTGCACGCGGAAAAAGCGGATTCCGAGAAGCCGACGAACGTTGAAGCCGATCAGATGGCCTATGACGACGTCAAACAGATCAATACTTTTACCGGCAATGTGGTCCTGACACGTGGCACGCTGATCATGAAGGCGTACAAGCTGACCGTGACGCAGGATCCGGCAGGGTATCAGTACGCAACCCTGCTGGCGCCGCCGGGCGGCCTGGCGACGTTCCGTCAGAAGCGGGATGGCGGCCCGGACCAGTGGGTGGAAGGACAGGCGGAACGCATCGAGTACAACGGCAAGACGGAAATCGTCAAACTGTTCTCGAAAGCGAAAATGCGCCGGCTGGAGGGAAAGAAAGCGACCGATGAAGTGGAAGGCGAGTTTATTTCCTATGACAGCCGCGCGGAATTCTTTACGGTGAACAACACGCCGACCGGGGAAACCAAGCCCGGCGGCGGACGGATCAAAGCGGTGATACAGCCCCGCACGGAATCGAAGGATAAGTAGCATGGCAAGCACATTGGTCGTCCGCGGCTTGCAAAAGAGTTATGGCACGCGTCAAGTAGTACATGATGTATCGCTGCAGGTGGAAAGCGGCGAAGTGGTTGGCCTGCTGGGGCCGAACGGCGCCGGCAAGACCACGTCGTTTTACATGATCGTGGGGCTGGTGCCGTCGGACGCGGGCGAGATCGACCTGGACGGCGTCGCCATCTCGCGCATGCCGATTCACCGGCGCGCGACGCTGGGCTTGTCCTACCTGCCGCAGGAAGCATCGGTATTTCGCAAGCTGACGGTGGAGGACAATATCCGCGCCGTGCTGGAATTGCAGCGGGTCGACGACAAGCCTTTGCCGAAGGCGGAGCTCGACAAGCGCCTCGGCCGGCTGTTGTCGGACCTGCAGATCGAACGACTGCGCGAAAACCAGGCTTTGTCGCTGTCGGGCGGCGAGCGGCGGCGCGTCGAGATTGCACGGGCACTGGCAACCAATCCGCGCTTCGTGCTGCTGGATGAGCCGTTCGCCGGCGTCGATCCGATCGCGGTGATTGAAATTCAGCGCATTGTGCGCTTTTTGAAGGAACGTGGCATCGGTGTGCTGATCACCGACCACAACGTACGGGAAACGCTGGGCATTTGCGATCGGGCCTATATTATTAATCAAGGCTCGGTCCTCGCAAGCGGACGTCCAGACGACATTATTGCCAACGAATCCGTGCGCCGCGTTTATCTCGGCGAACACTTCCGGATGTAGGGAAGAAACAGACAGGCATGAAACAGACTCTCCAACTTCGCGTATCGCAACATCTCGCGCTGACACCGCAGCTGCAACAATCGATCCGCTTGTTGCAGCTGTCGACGCTCGAGCTGCATCAGGAGCTGGAACAAATCCTTTCCGACAATCCGATGCTGGAGCGTGTTGACGATCCGCTCGATCATTCGGTGCGGCTGTTGGCCGACGGCGCCATCAGTGCGCCGCCATCGACCGGCAATTCCGAAGCACCTGCGACTGAGGCATCGACGTCCAGCCGTGACGAGGCGGAAGGCAATTTCGAAGGCGGGGAATCAGGCGACAATTCCAGTGCATCGGACAACGACTGGAGCTTCGACGACGTCGCACGCACTTCCAAGGCGCCTGAAGATGACGACGCCCGACCTCAGCTGGAAGCCCACGAGACCACCCTGCGCGAACATCTGCTGGAACAGATGCGCCTGACCGTGCGCGAACCACGCGACCGCGCTTTGGTCGAGCTGATCATCGATGCCCTCAACGACAACGGTTATCTCGACGAACCACTGGAAGAAATCCATGCGCGGCTGCCGGAGGAACTCGATATCGATATCGACGATCTCAACGTGGCGCTCAAGATGCTGCAGAGTTTCGAGCCGGCCGGCGTCGGTGCGCGCAATGCATCGGAATGCCTGTCGATCCAGATTCGCCGTTTTCCCAAGGTACCGATGGTGACACGTCGCCGCGCGCTGGAGATCGTCGAAAACTACCTGGCCTTGTTTGCTCAGCGGGACTTCAACAAACTCAAGAAAGCACTCGATTGCGACGATGAAGACTTGCGCGAAGCGCAGTACGTGATCAAGCAATGCAATCCGCATCCCGGTGCACTGTACGCGTCGGATGCCTCGGATTATGTCGTCCCCGACGTGATCGTAAAAAAAACAAAGAACGGCTGGCAAGTCATGCTTAATCATGATGTGATGCCCCGGCTGCGCGTCAACGCCTTGTATGCCAACATCCTCAAGCAGAACAAAGGTGAGGGATCACTTTCGTCGCAGCTGCAGGAAGCCAAATGGCTGATCAAGAACATGCGGCAACGCTTCGACACCATCCTGCGTGTTGCACAGGCAATTGTTGACCGCCAGCGGAACTTTTTCTCGCATGGTGCCGTAGCCATGCGTCCCCTTGTCTTGCGCGAAATAGCTGATACACTAGGTTTACACGAGAGTACTATCTCTCGGGTAACAACTCAAAAGTACATGCTGACCCCCCACGGCATGTTTGAGTTGAAGTACTTCTTCGGTAGCCATGTCGCGACAGAAGCAGGGGGGGAAGCTTCTTCAACCGCGATCCGCGCCCTCATCAAACAATTGATAGGAGCAGAAGACCCCAAGAATCCTTTTTCTGACAGCAAAATTGCAGATATGTTGGGGGAACAGGGCATGGTCGTAGCACGACGTACTGTCGCGAAGTACCGCGAAGCCCTGAAAATCCCTCCAGTCAATCTGCGCAAATCCCTGTAGTCTTTGTTGTAGTGATGTTGCTGTGTTCCAGCGTGGCTCACCTGACTACGCTTTTCGGGGCACGTTTGCGAACCGCCAGCGACGCCAGCCATAGGAGCGCTGTATGAACCTCATAATCAGTGGACATCATCTGGAATTAACACCTGCCATTCGCGAATATGTTCAAAACAAACTGGACAGGATTATTCGACATTTCGATCATGTCATTGATATTGCAGTCATCCTCGGGGTTGAGAAGCCCTCTGAAAAAGATAAGCGGCAACGTGCCGAAGTCAATCTGCGCTTGAGAGGTAACGTCATTCATGTGGAAAGTTTTGCCCAGGACCTGTACGCGGCAATTGATACGCTGATCGACAAGCTGGATCGCCAGGTACTCAAATACAAGGCAAAAATGCAGGATCACCAGTGTGAAGCGATAAAACGCATGCCAGAAGCATCGACCACTGAAGAGAGTTGATCCACGCCGGATAATCCGGTAACGCAATGAAGGGCGCCAGAGGCGCCCTTTTTGATTTCTGCGGCTTTGTACCAATCCCTACCCATCCCTACCCATCGCGCAACATGACATCGCGGCTTTTTCCGCATGCTGCTGAACCGACTGTCGGCGCAGCGACTGACGACTTCCCCGCATAGTCGATAAAATAAACCGTTTCCATTCACGGCTCTCCGCTTTCATCCCCATGACCGAATTTGTCCGCACCGCCATTACCAACCATATCGGCATCATCACGTTGGACCGCCCCAAGGCGCTGAACTCTCTTTCCCTCGACATGGTGCGCGCCATCACGACGGCGCTGCTCGCCTGGCGCAATGACGCCAATGTGCGCGCCGTACTGATTCACAGCAGCAGCGACAAGGCGTTTTGTGCCGGTGGCGATATCCGTTTTTTCCATGAAGCGGGCAGCACGACGCCGTTGCGCGGTAGCGCATTGCTGGAAGATTTTTTTACCGAGGAATATGCGCTTAACCACCTTATCCACTTTTACCCCAAGCCGTATATCGCACTGATGGATGGCATCGTCATGGGTGGCGGCATGGGCGTCGCGCAAGGCGGTGAATCGAACCGGATACGTATTGTCACCGAGCGCACGAAGATGGCCATGCCGGAAGTGAATATCGGCTTGTTTCCGGATGTCGGCGGCGGTTATTTCCTGTCACGTGTACCGGGGCAACTGGGAACATATCTCGGCGTAACCGGCGAAATCATCGGAGCCGCGGATGCCTTGTATGCGGAACTGGCCGATGTGTTTGTACCTTCAGCCGAGATGCCTGCGCTGCTCACCATGCTGGCGTCGACTTCGTCAGAGGTGCGCGATGCTGTCACGGCATTCGCGGCACCATTCAGGGCGCAGGCCGAACCTTCCTCAAGCAGACTCGCGGCACAACGGGCGATGATTGACCGGCATTTTGCGCATGATCGTGTAAGCGCAATTACCGCATCGCTTGCAGGTGATCACAACGAGTTTGCGCAGAAGACGCTGGCCGTCATGCAGAAACGTTCGCCGTTGATGATGTGTGTGACGCTTTCGCAGTTGCGGCGCGGCGCCGGCATGAGCGTCGCCGATTGCCTGCGCATGGAGCGCACGATGGTGCGGCGCAGTTTCGAAAATGGCGAAGTGCTTGAAGGGATCCGATCGGTCGTGATCGATAAGGACAACGCGCCAAAGTGGCATCCCGCTTCGATCGAGGAAGTGTCAGACAGCATGGTGGAACGCTTCTTTGAACCGGCGTGGCCTGCACATGCGCATCCATTGCGGGATTTGACCTGAACTGACGCCGGACATTTGCCGGACATTTTTTCACCAGACTCCGGCTGACACACTTAGAGCGGATTTCATCGTGGTGTAGTCGCTTGTGTGGCCCGCCACACGGCACTTCGCGCGCCTTGTCCTGCACGCCAGGTCGACCCGATTCTCCGTACACCACGATGAAATCCGCTCTAGCGACTCAGATTTCACCAACCGTAAACAGTCGCCGGTGCTCCCGCATCGCATAGCGGTCGGTCATGCCGGCGATATAGTCCGACACATTGCGCGCCTGCGCCTGTTCCCTGCCCGCCTCTATCACCTGGTAGTCCGGCGGCAGCAGGCGCGGCTCGTCCATGAAGGCATTGAATAATTCGCGCACGATGCGTCGCGCCTTGCTGGTCATCCGATTAACCTGGTAATGGTGATACAGATTGGACCGCAGGAAGCGTTTGAGGTCCACCGCTTCCTGGTTCATCGTATCCGAAAAGGTCATCAGCGCTGACGCGTTGCGCACATCCTCGACCGTCCGCACGCCAGCTTGATCGATACGCGCCTGCGATGCCACGGTCAGATCCACGATGAGCGCATTGATCATCCGCCGTATCGTTTCATGAATCGCGCGGCGACCGGTAATTCCCGGATAAGCGGACTCGACTTCGCGCCGATGTCGCGCATAAAAATCCACGTCGTCCAGTTGCGCGGTGGTCAGCAGGCCTGATCGCAGGCCATCGTCAATGTCATGATTGTTATACGCGATCTCATCCGCAAGATTGGCGAGCTGCGCTTCCAGTGTCGGTTGCTTCTTGTCGATGAAACGCTGGCCGATATCGCCCAGCTTGCGGGCATTGGATAATGAACAATGCTTGAGCACGCCCTCCCGCGTTTCAAACATCAGATTCAGACCGTTGAAGGCACCGTAATGCTCTTCCAGCTCATCTACCACCCGCAGGCTTTGCAGGTTATGTTCGAACCCGCCAAAGGCTTGCATGCACTCGTTGAGTGCGTCCTGTCCGGCATGGCCGAACGGCGTATGCCCGAGATCATGCGCCAGTGAAATCGCTTCGACCAGATCCTCGTTCAGGCGCAAATTACGTGCGATCGAGCGCCCAATCTGCGCGACTTCAATACTGTGTGTAAGACGGGTGCGGAACAGGTCGCCTTCATGATTGACGAAAACCTGGGTCTTGTATTCCAGTCGCCGGAATGCGGTTGAATGAATGATGCGGTCACGATCGCGCTGGAATTCGGTGCGCGACGCAGGGGCTGGCTCGCTGAAGCGCCGCCCTCGCGATGCCTCTGATCGAGCGGCATAAGGTGCGAGGTGGGCTTCGTAGTTCATTGCCGGGTACAGGCCTGCAACGTGGCGAGCAGGGCATCCTGCGGCACCGGCATGATGACCGACGTGCCCATCGGTTTAAGGAGAATGAACTTGATCTGGCCACCTTCGTTTTTCTTGTCGACTTCCATCAGATCGAGCCAGCGTTCCTTGCCGAGGTCAGGCGCCGTCACCGGCAACCCGGCTGCCTTCACCAGCGCGGCAATCCGATCCCTGGTCGCGCCGTCAATGAAACCGAGGCGCTGCGACAGGTCGGCCGCCATCACCATCCCGCAACCCACCGCCTCGCCATGCAACCACTGCCCGTAGCCGAGGCCGGATTCGATCGCATGGCCAAAGGTGTGGCCGAAATTGAGGATTGCGCGCAAGCCGCCTTCGCGCTCATCCTGACGCACCACATCGGCCTTGATTTCACAGGAGCGCTGGATGGCATAGGCCAGCGCTGCCGGGTCTTTTTCCACCAGTCTGCCGATATTGGCGTCAATCCAGTCGAAAAATGGCGGATCGATGATCGCGCCATGCTTGATCACCTCCGCCAGTCCTGCCGACAATTCGCGGGCAGGCAGGGTATTGAGTGTGCCAGTATCGGCAATGACGGCCTGCGGCTGGTAGAACGCGCCGATCATGTTCTTGCCGAGTGGATGATTGATTCCGGTTTTGCCGCCAACCGAGGAATCCACCTGCGACAGGAGGGTGGTAGGAATCTGGATAAACGGCACACCGCGCATATAGGATGCGGCGGCAAAGCCGGTCAGATCACCGATCACGCCGCCGCCCAACGCCACCAGCGTGGTCTTGCGATCGCATCTTTCGGCCAGCAGGACATCAAACACCTTCATCAGGCTTGCCCAGTTTTTCTCTTCCTCGCCATCCGGCAGGATGACCGTGGTCACCAGTTTTCCGGCGGCTTCGAGCGACTTGACCACACGCTCAAGGTACAAGGGCGCAACGATCGTGTTGGTGACGACGGCAACCCGCTTGCCCGCCACATGGCGGCCGACCAGGCCGGTATCGGAAAGGAGGTCATGGCCGATGGTGATCGGATAACTGCGGTCACCCAGATCGACTTCCAGGGTAATCGGCGAAGCAGGCTGCATCATGGCAAAAATATTAAGTGGGTGAATCCGGTTGCGCATCGCTCGATTGAGCGGACTGGGCCGGCTCAGTTGGCTCAGTTGGTTCAGTTGGCTCAGCCGATTGATTCGGTTGTTCCGACTGTGCCTTCTCGGCCAGTTCAAGCTGGGCAATGATCGTTTGTACAAGAGATTGTACGTTAGGACGCCCGGTTTCCACTACGAAGTCCGCAAGTTCGAGGTACAAAGGTTCACGTTCACGCGCCAGTTGCTCGATCTTCGCCTTGGGGTCGGCGGTCCGTAGCAAAGGACGGTTCTTGTCGTGGCTGGTACGTTGCAGGATGCTGTTGACGCTGGCACGCAGGTAGATCACCGTGCCGCGGGACTTCAGATATTCACGGTTTTCCGGCGTCAGGACGGCACCGCCCCCGGTTGCCAGGACGATGCCCTCGAGTGCCGTGAGGTCGCGGATGACGTCGGACTCGCGATGGCGAAAACTGGCCTCGCCCTCGATTTCGAAGATCAAAGGAATAGAGGCGCCGGTACGCGCCTCTATCTCATGGTCCGAATCGATGAACCGCTTGTTGAGTCGTCTGGCCAGGGCGCGGCCGACTGTTGTCTTGCCTGCCCCCATGAGCCCAACTAAAAAAATGTTTCTTCGCATTAAGTCATTTGCAATATAGCTTACCCGGGCCGGTGCGAACCGACCCGGGCAGCCATTGATCAGTTTCCGGCAAATGTACCGAGGTTGATCAGGAATGCAGCGGTCGATCCGCCAAGAGGGGTCTGAACGTTGATCAGGATTGAGCCGGTCTTCGACTTTGTCCCAGCAACCTCACAGCCCGCCGGCGTAACGGTGACATTATGCACGGTTCCGCGTGTGGCGGATTCAATTGGAACGCTGCCCAGCAAGACCGTGGACGGGAATGCGGTCAGGCCGGCGTTCTTGGCGTCAGCACCGGCGATGGTAGTTCCTTCAGGCATCGGGTTGCCGTTCTCATCCACGATTTCCACAACGATCGTTTGCGGATCGCAGCTGGCTGCAAAGTTGAGATTCACGCCAGCATTTGCAGCACCGGTGCGTGTAGACGCGCCTTGCTTGGAACCTGGTGAGACCTGATAGACGTTTGCAGCCGAGCCGCTGTTAAAGAATCGTTTGCTGGTCGACAGGTTGGCCGTTCCGTTCGTTGCCGTTGCAACAACCGTTACGACACCGTTGCTTGTCCTCGGATTCTGGCTGCGCCATGTAACGGTACATCCGCCGTTTGTAGTAAGGCAGCGTGCACCGCCATCACCGACGATGGCACCGCTGTCGGTAGTAAAGACCACTTGCGTGCCGTTAGCCACCGCTGCGCCAAACGCATCGGCAAGCAGTACGGTGACCGTATTTTGAGTATTGTCATGCGCCCAGCCTTCGACGTAATACTTTTGCAGGCTGAGCGAGAACGCTGCCTGCGTCGGCTGGCCTGTAGTTACGGTTACCGTATCCGAAATTGCGCTGATCGCTGTGCCTTGAACAGTTGCGATAACACGAACGGTCGTCGGCTGGGTCCCGGAATTCACCGCAACGGTCACATTGCCACTGATGTCGGTTTTGCCGGAGGAGGCAACCAGGCTTACCGGATTGCTGCTTTGCGTTGCGAAATTGACGGCAACGTTCGGTACGCCGCTATTGGAGCTATCCACGACCTTAAACGTCAGCAAAGCGACTTCGGTACGGCCGCTGCCGCCCGAACCCTGGATAACGATCGAGTTATCAGTCGGCACCGCTGCGACAAAGTTCATGGCTGTCGGTGTCGCCGTTGCCGAGGCGCCGACCGAGAATGCTGCTTTGGCGCTCACTTCCGCCGCTCCGACCGTTGCCTTGGCAGTCACTTCTGCAGCACCGGTGCCGCTGCCTGAGGCCTTGATACTGATTTGTGCAATGCCATTGTCGTCGGTCAGCGCAGTGCCGGTTCCCGGTGACAAGACCGCAATGGTGCTGCTGACGGTAAACGTGACCATCGTATTCTTGACCGGGGCGCCGGTGTCCGTTGTCACGGTTGCCTTGGCGGTCAGCGCATTGGAACCGGTCACCGAGTTGCTGGCGGCGCCAGCACTGTCGGTCAGCACGACCACGATCTTGCCGGTCGTCGTGGAGGAACCTGTTCCGCCGGCGGTGCCGCCACCGCCGCCGCCAAAGCCGGTGTTGCCCGGCGATCCGCCGCCGCCGCCGCAGGCGACCAGCAATGTCGTACAAATGCCGTACAACATCAGCATGACATACTTGATGAAGTGGTTCTTCATTGTGACTCCCATGTTCTTCCCTGTTCTGTTTTTAATAATTAGCGTCCCGAGATGCGTTCTGCGACGACCTTGGGCGTGATGAAAATAAGCAGTTCCGTCTTGTCGCTTGTCCTTGCGGTACTCTTGAACAGGTTACCGACGACAGGAATATCACCGAACAATGGCACCTTGGTGTCGGTGTTGCGTTCAACCTGCTGGAAAATACCGCCCAACACCACCGTGCCGCCATTCTCGACCAGTACCTGTGTCTTGACGTGCTTGGTATCGATGGCAAAGCCGGAGCGCGTCTCGACCCCGACGCTGTCCTTGTTGACGTCGACGTCGAGGATGATATTTCCATCCGGCGTAATTTGCGGTGTGACTTCAAGCTTGAGGTTGGCCTTGCGGAACGCGATCGATGTTGCGCCGCTCGACGTGGCGACCTGATACGGCAACTCGGTACCCTGCTCGATCAGCGCCTTGAGCTGGTCTGCTGTGACAACGCGCGGGCTGGAAATAATCTTTCCTTTGCCATCGGCCTCCAATGCGGACAGTTCAAGATTCAGGAACCGGTTTGCAGCAGCCGAGAAAAGACTGATCGCGAGGCTGCCTGGATTGGCGCCGTTGATGCCGGCAGCCGGCAGGTTGACGAACTGCGTATTCGGGATATAACTTTGATCGGTAATGACAGCTTGCCCGGTCTGCTCGCCAACGCCCAGATAATTGCCTGTCAGTGAGGCCCGGGTATTGCCGGACAACTGGTAACCCGTATCGCCGCCACGAATACCGCGCAGATCGGAAAATCCCAGCTTCGCGCCCAGGTTGCGGCTGAACTTGTCGTCCGCTTCAACGATGCGTGCTTCGATCAGCACTTGTTTGGACGCGACGTCGGTCTTTTGCACCAGCTTGCGAATCTCTTCCAGTTTGGAAGGAATATCCGTCACAAACAACTGATTGGTGCGCGGATCGATGACGGCACTGCCGCGCTTCGACAGGATAGTCTTCTTGGCGTCAGCCCCGCTGTCGATGCCGAAGACCACCTTGAACGATTCCGCCTTTTGATAATTGAGCTGGAAGGTCTCGGTCTTCAGCGGCTCCAGATCGGCGATCTGGGCTTTCTGTTCAAGCTCGAGCTTTTCCTTGGTCAGCAATTCGTCCTTTGGCGCGATCCACAGCACCGAACCGTTCTTGCGCATATCGAGACCTTTGGCCTGCATCACGATGTCGAGCGCCTGATCCCAGGGTACATCCTTCAGGCGTAGCGTCAGGTTGCCGCTCACGGTATCGCTGGTGATGATGTTCAGGCCTGTAAAGTCGGCGATCACTTGCAGCACCGCGCGCACTTCGACGTTCTGGAAATTCAGCGACAGGCGCTCACCACGGTAACCTTGCGTACCCTGCACCAGTTTGTTCGGGTCTTCCTTGATCGGCTTGACCTCAACCACAAGCTGAGTATCGCTCTGGTAGGCGCTGTGCTCCCACAAACCCTTGGGCTCGATCACCATCCGAACATTTTCACCTTGCGGCGTGGTCGTGATGGTCTGTACCGGCGTACCGAAGTCGGCTACATCGAGGCGACGCCGCAAGACTTCCGGAAGGTTCGCCTTCTGGAAATCGACAATGATGGATTGACCTTGCTGGCGCACGTCGACACCCACCTGGTTGCCCGGCAAGTCAATGACAACGCGTCCTTCGCCGTTGGCGCCGCGACGGAAATCGATATCCTTCAGCGCCTGTTTGCCGACTGCGGCAGTAGCGGTACGGGCGACCGGTGTGCCGGAAGCGCTGACCGGTGTGGCGATGCCGCCTGATCCGTCAATCGTGACAACGACCGTATTGCCTTCCACGGCTGTCGCGTAGTTCAGCGGACGCAAGAGATTAAACACCAGGCGAGAACGTTCGCCAGCCTGGACAACCGAGACGTTACGCACGTCGCCAAGCCCGATGTCCTGCGTCGACTTGCCGGTGGCATTCGCGGTGCCGGCAAAGTCGAGCGCAATGCGCGACGGACTGGTAATCGAAAAGCCAATCGGCGGTTTTGTCAGCGGATTCTTGAGCGTGACCTTGACGATCACATTCGACCCTTGCTGGTTTGCATTGATCGATTCGATGGCGTTTTCCTGAGCAAACGCGAGGCTCGCATGGACGGCGATGACCAGGAGTGCACACTGTTTCAACGCGCCGCGGGCAAAGCCGCTCAAGCCATCAGGGTGTATTTTTGCTACTTTCATTTCTTATTCTCCTGCAACTCTAACTTGGCTTTGCGCTCTGTCCATTCGCCGGCTGCGTCGCGCACGATTTCCTTCAACTCCACTTCCGATTCGGTGATTTTGGTGATCATGCCGAAGTTCTGACCGATGTAATTGCCGACCTTGACCTGAAAGACGGATTTTTCGACCTGAAGCAGCGCGTAATTCAATCCGGGCTTTTCCAGTGTGCCGACCATCTTGATGACGTCTAGCGGATGATTCTCGAGCGGCTCCTTGCGGCGGTCCAGATCCGGCTTGATGACACTAGTCGCATTGACCTGAAGCTTTGCCAGCGCGGCGGAGAGTTTGGCCGGACTATAGGGATCGGGCTCGTCCTTGCCGCCATAAACAAAGGGTGTGAACGTTTTCGGCGCAGGCAGCTTTTGTATCGTCACGGGAGTCTGCCGGCGAACTTCATCCATCCACTGTTTGACTTCCTGCACGCCGCCGTCACCGCAGCCGGCCAAGCCGGCCATTGCGAGGAGTGCGGCGATGCGCGAGATGGTGCGAATGCAGGTCATTTCTTCGCTCCCTTCCCTTTGGCTTTAGCGGCGGCGGCCTTGCGCTGTGCATCGACTTCTTCACGGTCGAGGTAGCGGAATGTCTTGGCGACTGCTTCCAGCGTCAGTACGCCATCCTTGCCGGCATTGAGGCTCATGTTGTTCAGTGTGACGATACGCGGAAGGTTGGCGATGTCGCTGGTGAAGGCGCCGACGTCATGGTAGTTGCCGGTCACCTTGATATCGATGGGCAGTTCAGCATAGTAATCTTTCACCAGCACTTGGCCGGGCTTGAACAGCTCGAATTGCAAGCCACGACCGAGACCTGCCTGATTGATGTCGGACAGCAGCGCATCCATTTCCGCCTTGCTCGGCAATTGCTTTTCGAGTGTGGCAACGTATTCGCCGACTTGCTCCTTTTGCTTGCGCAAGCCTTCCAGATTGATCGCTTGCTGAACCTTGATCTTGTAGGCGTCGCGCAGCTTCACTTCTTCCTGCGCTCCCTGATCGAGTTCTTCCATTTGCCCGTTCAGGTAAAGAAACCACCCGACGATCACGACACCGACAAGCGTGCCGAGTCCGCACAGGAGACGTGGAATCACCGGCCACTGGCCGGGATGCCGGCCATTCAAGCCGCGGAACTGCGCCGCAACCGAATTCCCAATTTTATTCAGATCTGCCATCGTGCATCCTTCCTGTCAGGGCTTCTTCGCGGCCGGTGTGGTGGCCGACACATTACGGAGGGCGCCGGATGCATCGGCGGGCTGTTCCTTGTCACGCGGTCTCTTGATGCCCACGTTGACGGTGAAGTCATAGACTTTCTTGACGTCTTTGCCCTGCCCGACATTGGCGGACCGGATTTCGATCAGGTCCGGTCGCTCCAGCCAGGGTGAGCTGTTGCCAAGGTTGCGCAACAGTTCGGAGACCCGCTCATTCGACTGTGCATAGCCCATGATGGCGACGCGCTGGTTTTCCTGTTTGAAGCCCCGAAGGTAGATACCTTCCGGCACCTGTTTGACCAGTTCATCCATCAGGTAAACCGGCTGGTTGCGATCGCTTTGCAAATCTTCAACGGCCTGCTGGCGGGCCTTCAACGCTTCGATTTCCTGCTTCAGCGTGTTGATTTCCTTGATCTGCCCGTCGAGCTTCGTGTTTTCAGCCTTGATAAAGTTGTTGCGCTGGGTCTGATTGGCAATCTGTGCCGCAATCACGCCGCCGACACCGAGGACAATCGCAAAGCCCATGATGGACGACAAGGCCAGCAGGCGCAGGAATGCCGCCTTGCGCTGTTTGCGTTTTTCCTCGCGATGAGGAAGGAGATTAATACGTACCATTAGTCAAACCTCCGCATGGCAAGTCCGCATGCCACCAGATACGACGGCGCCTCGGCACGCAACTGCTTTTCCCGCACATTGGAGGCGAGTTGCATTCCCTTGAAAGGGCTGACGACGGAACTGGAAATTTTGGTACGTTCGGCCACGAGTTCTACCAGGCCGGGGATGATTGCGCATCCACCGGCAAGGAATATCTGGTCGATGTGGGTATAGGGTGTGGATGTGAAGAAAAACTGGATCGCGCGGGTCACTTCCAGCGCTGCATTTTCCATGAAAGGCTGTAGCAGTTCGCGTTCGAAACCTTCAGGTAGTTCACCTGCCCGCTTTTTAGATTCGGCCTCCTCAAACGACAGGCCGTAGGCGCGAACAATGTCCTGGGTCAGCTGATTGCCGCCGAACGGCTGCTCGCGCTCATAAATCGTCTGGCCATCCTGCAGCATGGAAACATGGGTCACCTGGGCGCCGATCTGGAACAAGGCGACGATCTGCCCGTGGCCACCCTTGGGCAGTTGGGCGGTGATCCGGTCGAGCGCGGCACGAGCCGCATAGGACTCGATATCCATGACCATCGGTTTCAGCCCTGCCGATTCGGCCACCGCTACACGGTCTTCCACTTTTTCCTTGCGTGTGGCGGCAATGAGCACGTCGACATCTTCCGGTGCGTTTTCCGCGATACCGATCACATCGAAATCCAGACTGACCTCATCGAGCGCAAACGGAATATACTGGTTTGCCTCACTTTCAACCTGTACTTCGAGTTCGTCTTCCGACAAACCGGCGGGTAAAATGATCTTCTTTGTGATGACAGCTGCAGGCGGCATGCCGAGTGCAACGTGTTTTGCCCGCGTACCGCTTTTTTTCCAGACGCGCCTTACCGCTTCGGAAACCTGTTCAATGTTTTCAATATTGCCGTCGACAACAGCGCCGCGTGGCAAGGGTTCACTGGCAAAGCGTTCCAGGCGAAACTCGTTTTTGCCCAGATCGGACAGTTCGACGAGTTTGACGCCCGAGGTGCTGATATCCAGGCCGATCAACGGTGGATTCTTCTTGCCGAGCAATAGTCCGAGATCTATGGCCAAGGGTGGTACTCCCCGAAAATGTGGTTTATTGCGTGAACGCACCACTTATTTGAATGTCGAAATCGGCGAACCATAGTACGGTTCGCGAAAAAAAGCGTTTAAAAACCTGTATTTAGGTGATAAATATCCAACGTTACATTAAATCGTAGCAATAAGGATCAGGCAGTGTAAAGGGATTTCCATGGAGTAATTTGTAAATCCGTTGCCAATTGCCCACGTTGTACAAATGTTACCTGTGGAAAATAATTGATATTTTACTAATATCGGGCCAAATTGCCCACCGTTATAATTCGCAAGCCTATTTTTTTCTTTTAAGTATCCAGCATGTCTCAATCCAATACCGCAGGTGGCACCCCCAAAGCGCCCGCAAAGCGCTCCTCTCCCCTGATTCTTCGACTGCTGCTTGGCACCATCGGCGTGGGACTGGGCCTGCTGGTTGCCGGCGCCCTGATCCTCGGCTTTGCGCTGTCGATGGCGTATCCGAACCTGCCGCCGCTGGACGCCATCACCGATTACCGACCGAAAATTCCGCTCCGGATTTTCTCAGCGGACAATGTCCTGCTCGGCGAATTTGGTGAAGAGCGCCGTACGCTGGTACGCATCAATGATGTGCCCGACATCATGAAAAAGGCGGTGCTGGCCATCGAGGACGACCGCTTCTTCGACCATGGCGGCGTGGATTACACAGGTATCGCGCGGGCCGCCCTGCATAACCTGACCAGCAATTCAAAACAGGGCGCATCGACGATCACGCAGCAGGTAGCACGCAATTTTTTCCTGTCGAGCGAGCAGACCTTCAAGCGCAAGGTGTATGAAATACTGCTGGCATACAAGATCGAACAGAATCTGAGCAAGGATCAAATCCTTGAGATCTACATGAACCAGATCTACCTGGGGCAGCGCGCTTACGGCTTTTCGTCGGCCGCCCAAATCTATTTCGGCAAGAACCTGTCCGATATCACGATTGCAGAAGCCGCGATGCTTGCCGGCCTGCCGAAGGCACCATCCGCTTACAATCCGGTCGCCAATCCCAAGCGCGCTCGCACACGCCAGCAATATATTTTGCAGCGCATGCTGCTGCTTGGTTATATCTCTCAGGAAGATTACGAGAAAGCCAAGGATCAGGTACTGAAGGTGAAGACTTCCAGCGGCGAATTCGGCCTGCATGCGGAGTACGTTGCCGAGATGACGCGCCAGCTGGTGTATGAGCAGTTCAAGGAAGAGACCTACACCCGCGGCCTGAATGTCTACACCACCATCACCAAGGCAGATCAGGATGCCGCTTATCTGGCCCTGCGCCGCGGCGTGATGGATTATGAAAAGCGCCATGGCTATCGCGGTCCGGAAGCGTTCATGGACATCCCGTCGAACAAGGAAGAAGCCGAAGACGCCATCGAGGTGGAACTCGCCGAGCATCCGGACAGTGACGACATTGTCGCTGCCGTCGTGCTGGAGGCATCGCCCAAGCTGGTCAAGGCAATGCTCTCTTCAGGCGAAGAAATTGAAATCAGCGGCACCGGCCTGAGCTTTGCCGCCAACCTGCTGAGCGACAAGGCGCCGCCGGCACGACGCGTCAAACGCGGCGCCATCATTCGCGTAATGCAGGAAAACAAGGCCTGGACCATTACCCAGATGCCGGAAGTCGAGTCCGCGTTTGTAGCTGCCAATACTGAGGATGGCGCAATCCGCGCGCTGATCGGCGGTTTTGATTTCAACCGCAACAAGTTCAACCACGTCACGCAGGCTTGGCGCCAGCCGGGCTCTTCCTTCAAGCCATTTATTTATTCGGCGTCACTGGAAAAGGGTTTGTCGCCAGCCACACTCATCAATGACGGACCGCTCAGTTTCGATGCGGGGCAAACCGGTGGCCAGGCGTGGGAACCGAAGAACTATGATGGCAAGTATGATGGCCCGATGACCATGCGCAAGGGTCTGACGAAATCGAAAAACATGATTTCGATCCGTATCCTACACAAGATCGGCGCCAAATACGGTCAGGAATATGCGACCCGCTTCGGCTTCGATGCGGACAAGAATCCGCCTTACCTGACGCTGGCGCTCGGTGCCGGTGCGGTCACACCATTGCAGATGGCCGGCGCGTATTCAGTGTTTGCCAACGGCGGCTACAAGGTGAGCCCGTACATCATTTCCAAGGTGACCGACAGCGCCGGTCAGATACTGTCGCAGGTGACACCGGCGCGTGCAGGCGAGGATGAAAACCGGGTGATCGATGAGCGCAATGCCTTCCTGATGGACAGCATGCTCAGGGACGTTGTCAAGCACGGTACCGCGACGCGTGCGCTGGTGCTCAAGCGGCCCGACATCGCCGGAAAAACCGGCACCACCAATGACTCCTTTGACGCATGGTTTGCCGGCTACACACCGAAGATTGTCGGCATCGCATGGATCGGTTTCGACCAGCCAAAGAACCTGGGCAACCGGGAAACCGGCGGCGGCCTCGCTTTGCCGATCTGGATCAGTTACATGCAGAAAGTCTTGAAAGATGTTCCTGTCGAGGAACGCGCGGTGCCAGAAGGCGTGATCCAGGTTGCGAACGAGTATTACTATGCTGAAAACCCGCCAGGTACGGGTGTACGTAGTCTGGGCCTGAACGAAACACCGCAGGGAGAGGAAGAAAAAGCGAAGGATGAAGTGAAGAACGAACTGTTCTGACCACCGTTTCAAGGCTTTAAAACCTCACCGCTGCAATCAGTTACAAGACTGCAGCGGAATTAAACCGAAGCTGGCTATGCTCGCTTCGGTTTTTTTACGCCTTGAGCACCAGCGGTACGCCACCCTGCTCGCTGACAATACGCGAAAGTGCCGAAAACAATTCCGAGCCATCCCGCGTATTAATCCATTTGCCATTTTCATTGCGGTAATGGAATCCCCCCGACTTGGCGGCGACCCACATTTCCCGCATGGGTGCCTGGCTGTTGACGATCACCTTCGAACCGTTGTCGACAAATTCAATCTCCAGCACGTTGCCGCTGCGGCTGCACTCCACATCCAGGTCACTGTCGTTGGAAGCGTTCTCCAGTGCGGACTCGATACTGTTGAGCGTCTGTTCGGCCAGCGCCTGGAATTCGGTTTCTGTCATGCTACACTCCAATGAGTTTGATTAACCGTGATTCTAATCGTGAAGTCTGTTCAATATATTCTGGCGCTCGCCGCCGTGGCTTGGGCGGTTGCCGGCTGCGGCCAGAAAGGCCCGCTCTACATGCCGGATCAGCCAAGCCAGCCGGTCCAGGTCGCCCCGCCGCCGGTCCTGCAAACGCCGCCAGCGCTACCGACTACTTCTCAATAAGCCGAGCCTTCGTCCCTTTTATGTCGCATTTTTCTTATAAAAACGGCGTGCTTCACGTCGAAAACACGCCGCTTTCTGCTATCGCCCAAGAGTTCGGCAGTCCGACCTATGTGTATTCGAAAGCGGCCCTGGTAGAAAATTTCTCTGCCTACGCGGATGCCTGCAAAGCCAATGGCCGCGACGCGTCGACTGCCCTGGTGTGCTACTCCGTCAAGTCGAATTCCAACCTCGCCGTGCTTAACTTGCTCAGCCGCCTGGGGTCAGGCTTTGACATTGTGTCCGGCGGTGAATTGCTGCGGGTGATCGCAGCCGGCGGCGATCCGCGCAAGGTGATTTTCTCCGGCGTCGGCAAGACGCACGAAGAGATGCGCCTGGCTCTCTCGCATGACATCCTGTGCTTCAACGTGGAGTCGACTGCCGAGTTGCAGCGCCTGAACGAAGTGGCCGGCGAGATGGGCAAGCAGGCGCCGATTTCGTTGCGGGTCAACCCCAATGTCGATGCCAAGACTCACCCGTATATCTCGACCGGACTGAAGGAAAACAAGTTCGGCATCGCTTACGACGAAGCCCTGACCGCTTACCGGACCGCAGCCACCCTGCCGCACATCCGCGTGGTTGGCATCGATTGCCATATCGGCTCTCAACTGCTGGATGACGCACCATTGCTGGAAGCGTTCGACCGCCTGACCGAACTGGTCGATCGTCTCGCCCATGAAGGTATCCACCTGCATCATCTCGACATTGGCGGCGGCATTGGCATCAACTACAACGGTGACAAGCCGGTGGCGGTTGGCGACTACCTGTCGCGCCTGTTTGCAAGGGTCGACAAATGGCGGCTGCACCAATACAAGAGTGCCCCGATCCAGGTACTGTTCGAACCGGGCCGCTCCATCGTCGGCAATGCCGGCGTGTTGCTCACTCAGGTCGAATACCTGAAGCACGGCGAAGCCAAGAACTTCGCCATCGTGAATGCGGCGATGAACGACCTGATGCGTCCGGCGATGTATGAAGCATGGCATGGCGTGCAACCGGTGGTACAGCGCGCCGCCGTTGCCAAGACTTACGACGTGGTCGGGCCGGTGTGCGAATCCGGTGACTGGCTTGCGCGCGAACGTGCATTGGCAATCGAGCAAGGCGATTTGCTGGCGATCATGTCGGCTGGCGCTTATGGCATGACCATGTCGTCCAACTACAATACGCGCGGCCGTGCTGCCGAGGTCATGGTCGATGGCGACAAGCTGCACCTGATTCGCAAACGTGAAGCTGCAAGCGAGTTGTTTGTACTGGAGTCGCAACTACCCTGATTTGTCCTTGCGGTGGAAGCTAAGTCGGCGCCGGATTCATCCGGCGCTTTTGCATTCTGGGCTTGAGAATGTTGAAATACACCCGCGCCAGCAGCAGGATGACGACAATCGAACCGAACAAGACAGGCTGGGAAAAATCGTTCTTGCCAGCCTTCATCCACCAATAATGCAGAATGCCCAATGGTGCGATCAGGTAGATCAGACGGTGCAGCCATTGCCAGCGCTTGCCGCCCAGTCGTCGCACCATCGCATTGGTGCTGGTGACCGCCAGCGGAATCAGCAACAGAAAAGCGGTAAATCCTACGGTGATGAAAGGACGTTTGACCACGTCTTTTAGCATTTCATCGATGTCGAAGAAGTGGTCGAACCACAGAAAAGTCGTGAAATGCAGCGTTGCATAAAAGAAGGCGAACAGGCCCACCATGCGACGCAACTTGATCAGCCAGTTCCAGTTCGTGACACGCCGTAGCGGCGTGATCAGCAAGGTCAGGCACAGGAAGTACAGCGTCCAGTCGCCGGTATTGCGGGTGATGAACTCAATCGGATTGGCACCGAGCCGGTCGGTAAAGCCAAACAGTACCAGCCGCACCAGCGGCCCCAGCGCAGCAACGAAGAGTACGGTCTTCAGCAGGGTAATTTGTTTTGCACCGGGATTAAAATTGAGCATGCTTGCCACCATTTCGCCGCCGCCAGCGGCGACACAGACATATTTTCATATTGCCGTGACGTCCCCATTGCGGAGCGCACGATGCGACACCACAGCGCCCGATCGGCGCGATGAACTCAGAAGAACTTTTTCAAGTCCATGCCGGTGTAAAGTGACGCGACGTCGTTGTACCCATTGAACATCAGCGTTTTGCGCTTCCGGGTGAGGAAGCCGTCTTCGCCAATGCGACGTTCGGTCGCCTGTGACCAGCGGGGGTGGTCAACGTCGGGATTGACGTTGGAAAAAAAGCCGTACTCCTGCGGCGCTGCAAGATTCCATGCGGTGCGCGGCTGGTCCTTGGTGAAGCGGATCTTGACGATCGACTTGGCAGACTTGAAGCCATATTTCCAGGGCACGACAATGCGCACCGGGGCACCATTCTGGTTGGGCAGAACTTCTCCATACATGCCCACGGTCAGTAGCGTCAGAGGATGGTTGGCTTCGTCCAGACGCAAGCCTTCCGTATAGGGCCATTCGAGCACGGGGCTGCGCAAACCGGGCATTTGCTTCTTGTCGCTCAAGGTCACGAATTCCACATACTTCGCGTTACCGGTGGGCTCGACCTTTTTGATCAGCTCCGACAAGGAATAGCCGACCCAGGGAATCACCATCGACCAGCCTTCGACGCAGCGCAAGCGATAGACGCGCTCTTCCAGAGGCGCGAGCTTCAGCAAGCCGTCGAGGTCGATCGTCATCGGTTTCTTGACTTCCCCTTCGATAGCAACGGTCCAGGGACGCGGCTTCAGTGTGCCGGCATTTTGCGCCGGGTCGGCCTTGTCGGTGCCAAACTCGTAGAAATTGTTGTACGTCGTCGCATCCTTGTACGCGGTCTGCTTGTCCATGACGACGAAGGAAGGATTGGTCTTGGCGGCGAGTTTCGGGGCACCGGCGGATTGCGCAAATGCCTCACGCATTGCCATCTCAGCCAGGGCGCCACCGGCAATCGAGCCGAGCGCCAGTTGTTTGATGAAGCTGCGGCGCGATTCGAATATCGCGCGCGGGGTAATTTCGGAGCCGAACGGGATGTCGATGCCGTTCGGATTACGTTTTATTAACATGGCTGCTCCGTGGTGGGACGAAATTGTCAGTTTTGTCTGTTTTGACAGGCACAACCTTACAACAATTTCGCCAACCGCCCCGGGAGCGGCCAGATTACAAGGCGCCGTAGGAGTGCAGGCCCGAAAGGAACATATTGACGCCGAGGAAAGCGAAGGTGGTGATCAGCAAGCCGACCAGCGCCCACCAGGCGGCAACCTGGCCGCGCAGGCCCTTCATCAGGCGCATGTGCAACCATGCCGCGTAGTTAAGCCAGACAATCAGCGCCCAGGTTTCCTTGGGATCCCAGGACCAATAGCCACCCCAGGCTTCCGCAGCCCAGAGCGCGCCGAGGATGGTGGCGATGGTGAAGAAAGCGAAGCCGACGGCGATCGCCTTGTACATCACATCGTCCAGTACTTCCAGTGGCGGCAGGCGATCTGCCAGCATACCCTTCGATTTCAACAAGTAGGCAATCGCCACCATTGCCGCCAGTGAGAATGTACCGTAACCAATGAAATTGGCGGGCACATGAATCTTCATCCACCAGCTTTGCAACGCCGGCACCAGCGGCTGGATTTCCGACGCTTCGCGGCTGATCGTGTACCACAGCAGGAAACCGACAGCGGCGGAGATTACCAGCAGCACGAAGGGGCCGAGCTGACGGGTTGCGTACTGCTCCTCGTAATACAAATAAAACAGTGCCGTGATCATGCAAAACAGGATGAACACTTCATACAGGTTGGAGATCGGGATATGTCCGATGTCAGCACCGACCAGATAGGATTCGTACCAGCGCACCAGCATACCGGTAAAGCCAAGAATTACCGCAGCCCAACACAGCTTGCTTCCGACTGAACCGCCAAAATCGGACCGGGTCACCAGACCGCCCCAGTAAAACAGGGTAGAGAGGAAAAACAAGGTGCTCATCCACAGAATGGCGGATTGGCTGGACAACGCATATTTCAGGAAAAACTTGCTGTTCGCCGCATCCAGGGAGCCACCGTACAAAGCGATCGCCGTCAATGCAAGAATGGCCAGCACCGCCATCAGCCAGCGCACCGGTTTCCATTGCCAGCCAAGCCAGGCAAAGGTTGGTGCGGACAGCAGCAGGACCCCTTTCTCGTAAGGATCCATATAACTGCCGAAGCGATTAAACGCAAACAGCGCGCCGGCCAGCAGCAAGGCGCCGTATATCCAGTCGACGATACCGAGCCGCCGGAAGAAACCGGGAGGCGGTGTATAAATAGTGCTTTGTGTCAGGTCCATGGTCTTTCTCCGTCGCGTCCGGCGGCAATGTTGCCGGGTCCGGACGTTTTTCTTGCTAGCGGGACAGGTTGCCCTGTTCAATTCATGTCTTTACTGGCGATGTGTTCAGCATAGATTAAAGCGGCTTCACCAGTTGTGCTTTCAGTGCCTCGAACTCCTTTTCAAAGTCGAGTGTCTTGCGCTGCGAACTCATCGCCATCAGTGCATTGGTGCGTCCCTGCTCGTCTGGCTTCAGCCAGACCCACAGCCGACGCTCCCGAATATAGAACATCGAGAACACGCCAAGCGTGAGCAACAGGCAACCGAGATAGACCACCTTCTTGCCCGGAGACCTCGTCACCTGCAGAACCGATGCCTTGACTTCGTCAAACTCGCGCATCTGCAAGTAAACCGGTGCTCCGTAAAAAGACGCATCCGAAATAGCGTTGGTTGCCAGTTGCAGGAAACGTGCATGCTTTTCATCCGGCGCAACTTCCTTCAAGCCATCTTTTACCCGTGCGGCTTGCCATAACTCCCACATGCTGCCGTTGAGAATCTTCATGAAGATTTCGGCGGCCTTTTCCTGATCTTCCGAAGGTACGCGCTCCAGGAAGCGCGATACCGCGAGATAACCGGACTCCTTGCCGTCCCCGGCAAAGATTTCGAGCCCGCGCGACGCGGAGCGCTGCAGCTGCTCGCGCAATGCCTCGGCGTTTTCCCTGGATGCCGGCATGGCTTGCCGGGCATATCGCTTCGCCGCTTCGAGTCGCAATTCCGGATTGAACACCGCTGCGCGCACCCGCATCCATTCTTCGACCGTATCGTTGTCATCGGCCGGTATACGCAGATAGCGGAAGGCTTCTGCCGGTGTTTCGCGCATGCCGGTCAGAAATACATAGCTGCCGTCGACTTCCACCGGCTGCATGTAATTGTGATATTCACGTGCCTGGCCATTTTTGTCGCGCAGTTTGTACTGGACGCTGGGTCCAACGTTCTTCAGGTCCTTGTTATTCGGATTCTTCGCCGCCGAACCAAGCTGTTTGTCGAGGCCTGCGGTTAATTTCTCATTAAAGCTTTTGTTCGCGTTCACCGCGCGGACGTCCTGACCGCCCTGTGCCATGTTTTCCACGTTGAAAGGACGGAAACCGGTCCATTCGATGCTGTATTCCGAACCTTTGTCGCTGGTGAGTGGCGTTGAACTGCCGATCTCACCGGAGAGGGAAAACGACTGATTTCGTCCACCGATCATTGTGTAGCCACCCAGCTTCAGCCGGCTGCCGCCATCATCGAAACTAGACTGGTACACGGCGATACCCTTGTAGATCAGCGGTTCATTGACCTTAATCGTCGACTCGAAAGTCTTGCCGGTTTCCAGGTCACGCACGATGACCTCGCTGGCAAACAATTTGGGCATGCCAGTCGAGTAATGCTCAATGACAAACTTTTTCAGCTGGATGGAAAACGGTAGTTCCTGCACAAGGATACCGCTTTGCTGAGGCAGGATTGCGGTATTGGCGGTGCCGCCTTCCGGGATAAAGGTATTGCCGCGGAAGGTCGGGTTACCGACGCCGAGGCGGTGCTGGGCTGGAATCTCGGCAATGATTCCGCTGCCACCAAACGGCGTCTTGCCGCCAAACCATTGCTGGAAGCGGATCGGAAGGTCGGAATCGAGCAACCCGCCGACGCAAATGATGACGATGGCGCTATGAGCAAAAATATATCCCCATTTGTTGGCGGCGCCCTGCTTGGCCGCAATCAGCACCCCGCCGTCCTTGTCGACCACCTTGACTTTATAACCGCCGTGCGCGATACGCTGTGCAAGCTGTTGCGTGAAACCAGTCAGCGGCAGCGCACTGCTCCACTCGGCTTTGTGATGAAAATTCCGTAACGACTGTTCGCGCACATTTTCACGCCAGCTGCGCATGTCCTTCAGCATCTTTGGCGCATTACGGATAATGCACAATGATGTCGACATGACCAGGAAGGCCATGATGAGCAGAAACCACCATGCCGAATACACCGCATACAGTCCAAGCTTGCCAAAGACTTCAAACCAGAACGGTCCGAACTGGTTGACATAATTTGGCATGGGCTCATTCTGCTTGAGAACGGTACCGATGACCGATGCAATCGCGATCAGGGTTAGCAGGCTGATCGCGAAGCGCATGGAAGAAACCAGTTCCACCGCATCGCTGAGCCAGCGACGTTTAGTTTTCAGTTGCAACCCGGAGGTGGTGACGCTCATGAACGTATCTTTACTTTCAAAACAAAACCAGAACAAAATCAAAACAAAGGGGGTGGCATCTGCCACCCCCTCCGCTTTTATATTTTGATTTTATCTTTTGCTTTTATACTGCTGTTTTCCGATTATCTCAGACCGGCGATATAGTCTGACACAGCTTGGATTTCATCGTCGGACATGCGCTTGGCAATGGTCACCATTTGCGGACTGTTCTTGCGAGCACCGCCACGGAAGCTGATCAGCTGAGCAGTTGTATAGTCCTGATGCTGGCCACCCAGGCGTGCAAACTGGGCGGGGATACCGGCACCGTTCGGGGCGTGGCAACCAGCGCAAGCCGGGACGTTCTTTTCAGCGATACCGGCCCGATAAATCTTCTTTCCAAGCTCAACCGTGTCCTTGTTGCGGGCTGCGCCCGGCTTTTGCTGTTGCTTGTCGAGGAAAGCGGCAACATTCTTAATGTCCGCATCGCTCATTGCTTTGGCGATTGGCGTCATGATCGGATTATTGCGCTGCGGGGTCTTGAAATCGCCGAGTTGCTTGGCGATGTATTCGGCGTGCTGACCGGCGAGCTTGGGATTCTGGGAAATGGTCGAATTGCCTGCTGCGCCATGGCAGGCCACACAGGCAGTAATATTGCGGGAAGCATCGCCGCTCGTATAGAGCGCTTCACCTTTGGCAGGATCCGCCTTGGGCGCTTTTTGTTCTTCCGCAGCATAGGCCACGGAGGAAACTGCCAGGATCGCAACAAACAAGGACTTCACAAACGGTAAAAACGCACGGTTCATTCAAACACCCTGAGACTTGATATTAAAATTCTGGCCTGTAGCGGCGGTTTTTTAGCGCCTGCATGTCGTCCGGCGCGATTTTTTTCAGTATTCAGCGCCCGCATACAGGGGTGGCGCCCTATTGCAGAGCAACACACATAACCTCTTATTGTACAATAGGTTTTTGCTGTTTTTACTTCCCTTCCTGCATTTTCTCTCCGGCACCCCACTTCCTATGTCACTACTTTGGCAAGCCCGCTTTTTCACCACGGTGAACCACCTTCGCGATTTGCCAAAGACGCAAGTTCCCGAAATTGCCTTCGCCGGCCGCTCCAACGCCGGCAAGTCCACCGCGCTCAACATCCTGTGCAACCAGAAAAAACTGGCCTTTGCATCCAAGACACCCGGCCGGACCCAGCACATCAATTACTTTTCGATTGGCGGAGCCCATGTAGGCCAGCACCGCAAGGACCCGACCAATGTCGAGGAAATTCGCGCCTTGCTGGTTGACTTGCCGGGCTACGGCTATGCCGAAGTATCGGGCGATGCAAAACTGCACTGGCAGGAACTGCTCGGCGATTATGTGCAGCGCCGGGAACAACTTGCCGCGCTGGTACTCATCATGGATTCGCGGCGCCCCTTCACCGATCTTGACGTGCAGATGCTGGAATGGTTTGCCCCGACCGGCAAGCCTATCCACTGCCTTCTGACCAAGGCCGACAAACTGAATCGCAATGAAGCGGCCAATGCGCTGCGCCAGGCGCGTACCGTCCTCGGCAGCTACGTCGACGCGGAGGGCCAACCGTTTCCGTTCACGGTGCAGATGTTCTCGGCTCTCAAGCGCACAGGACTCGACGAAGCGAATGACAAGATCCTTGAATTGCTGGGACTGACGGAAAATGAATTGGATGCGGAAGCGGATCCTGAACAAACCGATCAGCAAGATGGCAGCGCAAGCGTATGACGGACAAAGCAAACGCGCAAAAAAAACCCTGGAGAAAGGGGAAGATCTCCAGGGCAGTAACGCCTTATCGCTAATGCCACGATAGGCCCCGCTCAGGGAGGAGAAGCGGGAGGTGAATGATCACCTATTGCTAAGATAGGATCAGCGCCGGAAAAGTTTCATCGAATCGTATAAAGTTTGTTCACTCCATTTATCCCATTCATTTCACCGTTACCGGTTATTCACCATGCCCCAGTCGCCTTTGAATCCCCAGTTTCCCGCCATCCGGATGCGCCGCATGCGCAAGGATGCCTTTTCCCGCGCGATGATGCGCGAAAACGTCGTCACTACCAGTGACCTGATTTACCCGGTTTTTATTCTTGAAGGAAAGAACCAGCGCGAACAGGTCTCGTCGATGCCCGGCGTTGAGCGCCTGTCGGTCGACTTGCTGATGGCGGTGGCCGAAGATTGTGTCGAACTCGGCATCCCGGTGCTCGCCTTGTTCCCGGTGATCAATCCTTCGCTGAAAACACCGGATGGCATCGAAGCTCTCAACCAGGAAGGCCTCGTTCCTCGCGCCGTACGCGAACTCAAGCAGCGTTTTCCAGAACTCGGGATCTTGACCGACGTCGCGCTGGATCCCTATACCAGCCATGGCCAGGATGGCGTACTGAATGCTGACGGCTATGTACTGAATGATGAAACAAAAGAAATTTTGGTAAAGCAGGCGTTGGTGCAGGCAGATGCGGGCGTTGACATCGTCGCGCCCTCCGACATGATGGACGGCCGGATTGGTGCTATTCGCGCCGGGCTGGAAAGCCAGGGCCATATCTACACCCGCATCATGGCCTACTCGGCCAAGTACGCATCGGCGTTTTATGGTCCTTTCCGTGATGCGGTCGGTTCTGCGGCGAATCTTGGCAAGGGTAGCAAGGCGACGTACCAGATGGATCCAGCCAACACTGACGAAGCCCTGCGTGAAGTCGCGCTTGATCTCGCCGAAGGCGCCGACATGGTGATGGTCAAACCAGGCATGCCTTACCTCGATATCGTGCGGCGCGTGAAGGATGAATTCAAGGTCCCGACGTTCGCGTATCAGGTCAGCGGCGAGTACGCAATGATCAAAGCCGCAGCGCAAAATGGCTGGCTCGACCATGACAAAGCGATGATGGAAGCGATGCTGTCATTCAAGCGCGCCGGCGCTGACGGTGTGCTGACCTATTTTGCGCGCGATATCGCCCGGCATTTGCACCTGGCTTGATACCCCCGTTGCGGCGCTTCTTTTGAGCGCCGCATGATGCTTCCTGCCGGAAATCCGACGATCCCTTCTAATTCCGTCCATTCCATTCCTTTGTCGTTTCGTTACCATTGCCTGAAAGATCAGCCTTTCGGCGAACGGAGACAGCGATGCAGGAAAAAGTCATCACCCTGGCCACCCCGATTTTCTTTCTTCTGATATTTATTGAATATCTGGTTGGGGTGGTCCGGCGGCGCAATACCTACCGGCTCAATGATGCGATCAATAGCCTGAGTCTTGGCGTACTCAGCCAGGTAAGCGGCGTCTTCATGCAACTGGTACGTATTGGTATTTATGCCTGGATGGTGGAACATGTCGCACTATTCACACTGTCGCCTGACAGCATCTGGGTATGGATATCGGCCTTGCTGGTCTATGACTTCTGCTACTACTGGCTGCATCGCATGGGCCATGAAGTCAATGTGCTATGGGCTGCACACGTGGTGCATCACCAGAGCGAGCAATACAATCTGACCACAGCATTGCGACAAACCAGCAGCGGCGCGATCCTTGGGTGGATCTTTTACCTGCCGATGGCCTTACTAGGCTTCCCGGTCGAAGTCTTCGCCATTGTCGCGCTGATTGACCTGCTCTATCAATTCTGGGTCCATACCGAACAGGTTGGGCGGCTTGGCTGGTTTGATCGTGTCTTCGTGTCGCCGTCCAATCATCGCGTGCATCACGGCGTCAACGACATTTACCTGGACAAGAACTACGGCGGCATGCTGATCCTGTGGGACCGGCTGTTCGGCACCTTTATCGAGGAACGTGATGACGAAAAGATCGTCTACGGAACACGCAGCCCCTTACGTAGCTGGAATCCATTCCGGGCTAACCTCGAAGTCTATAAAGCCATTTCAGTCGATGCATGGCGGACAAGCCGGCTACGCGACAAGCTCAGGATATGGATCGCGCCTCCGGGGTGGAGACCGCAGGATGTCGCGGCAAAGTGGCCTTCATCTCCGTTTGACATCGGTCGTCCCTTGTACGACCCGGCACTGAATCGTGCTGAACTTGTGTATTGCATTGTCCAGTTTGCAGTGGTGCTGCAAGTAACAACGCACTTTCTGCTTGAGTACGCTACCATGTCGTTCGCCGAACGCGCCGGCTATGCGCTGTGGTTAGCGGCCGGCCTATGGATTGTCGGCGGCTTACTGGAACGGCGTGCAAGTTACGTCGCACTGGAAGCAATCCGGTTGACCGGCACCGCAGCCGGCATACTGGCCACCGGATTTTGGTTTGGCGATGTACTGCTTCCGTTGTGGGTGCGGCTAAGTATTGCCGGATTCGCCGCATGCTCGTTGCTATCGCTTTGGCTCATCTTTAAACAATCGCTATCCACGCATGGATATTTTTCACATCAATAGCAACACCATCAGCCACTTAAGCGATTCTCATGCAGCATTGCCATCACAGGGTTTTCTGTGGATTGATGCAACACACGAGGAAGTTGGTGCCGACATACATGCATGGCGTGATGCGGTCGAACGGCATACAGGTGTGCATATCTATGATCCACACCTGACGGACGCGATTAATCTTGGTCATCCTTCCTATTTCGATTCGACGCAAGACTATGCGATGGTGGTCTTTCGCAAGCTTGCGCTAGATGGAAGCAGCGATCAGGTCAAGACAGAAGAAAACACTGCAATCAAACGAAAAATCCCACCGGCGCTGACCAAGCTGGCAACCCGGCCGGTCACCTTCATGCTGATGGACAATGCGCTGGTGACGGTACATGCAGCCAAGAGCCGCACGGTCGAAACCGTCCGCACGCGCATGCTGGAACAGCGCCAGCGACAGAATGGCACTGGCAATGCCGGACGTCTCCCGCATTTGCCGGAGGAGTTAATGCTTCGCCTGCTGAATGCAATGGTCGACCAGTACCTTGATCTCCGGCAGCCGCTGACTGGTCAGATCGATCGCTGGCAACGCGCCCTGCTCAATCCGCGCAGTCCCTTCAATGACTGGACAGCACTGCTTGATGCACGTATCGAATTGCGTAAGCTTGATCACCTGTGCGAAGGGCAACGAGACGCGATGCAGGAATTGCGTGATTACCTGGTGGATAACCATGATGCGGCAGACAATAGCCGCAGCAGGGATCTGCTGCTGGTACGTTTGAACGACGTCATGGAACACATCACCCGCGTTCTCAATCACGCCCAACGTCTCGAGTCGACCATTGAATCGGCGGTACAGATTCACTTCTCCGCGATGGCGCATCGGACCAGCGAAATCATGCGCACACTGACCGTGATCACAGCGTTATTCATGCCGCTGACGTTGATCACGGGAATTTTCGGCATGAACTTTGCCGACATGCCCCTCTTGAGGGATAAGTTCGGCTTCTGGATGACGATGGGAATGATGGCGACCATTGTCGTGATCCTGCTCTTTCTTTTCCGTCGCAAGCGCTACCTTGATGATAAGTCTTGGGAAGACGGACACTGAGAGAAGCCGCAAAACAAAAAGCGCTCCGGGGAGCGCTTTTTGTTTCATGCCGAATACCTGAGCCTTACTTGTTCGGCTGTGGCGTAAGACGCAGATAGGGACGTGGTGCGGTGTAGCCTTTCGGGTACTTTTGCTTGATGACTGCTTCATCCTGGACCGTCAGCGGGATGATCACATCATCACCGTCACGCCAGTTACCCGGTGTTGCAACCGAATAGCCATCCGTCAACTGCAAGGCGTCGATCACGCGCAATACCTCGTCAAAATTACGACCGGTGCTCATTGGATAGGTAATGATCAGTCGTACCTTCTTTTTCGGATCAATGACGAAGAGCGAACGCACCGTCGCGCTCTCTGACTGGTTCGGATGAATCATGTCGTATTGCAATGCAACTTTCTTGTCTGCATCCGCAATGATCGGGAACCCGACAACAGTCTGTTGTGTTTCTTCGATGTCCTTGATCCACTGGATATGCTTGTCGGCCGGGTCGACCGACAGGGCAATGGCTTTTACATTGCGCTTGTCGAATTCGGGTTTCAACTTTGCGGTCAGTCCCAACTCGGTAGTGCAGACCGGCGTGAAATCGGCGGGATGAGAAAACAAGACAACCCAGGAGTCGCCGGCCCATTCGTGAAACTTGATTTTCCCAATTGAAGAATCTTGCTCAAAATCCGGCGCGGTATCGCCAAGACGTAATGTCATCGCAGTCTCCCGAAAATTATTGAACGGATAATATAGACCGTTGTTATTTTTAATACAAGGATAGAGTTGTCAGGTTCTTATACTTGATTTGTTATAACTGTTGGCATTCCGGCGTGGCTCAGGACCCCGACGCGGACTTCAGGGAGATCAGAAATTTATCGGCATTTTGATAGCCGATCACTCTGCTGCCGCTGACTTCCTTTCCATTCTTGTCGAAGAAAATAATGCCCGGCGGTCCGAACAGTCGGAAACGCTTGAGCAAGGCCTTGTCGTCGACGTTATTGGCCGTCACGTCCGCTTGCAACAAGACCATATCGGCAAACTGCGCCTGAACACGCGGATCGGAAAAAGTCAGCTTTTCCATTTCTTTGCAGGAGATGCACCAGTCTGCATAGAAATCAAGCATGACTGTTTTTCCCGCTGCCTTGGCAATCGCGGCATCAAGGTCGGACTCGGACTTTACGCGGATGAACTGCGTCTGATGACTGCCCCCGGCGCTTAATTGGGCCAGCGGTGCGAGAGCATCGCGCCCACCGGTGGCAAGGCCGACCAACTGGATCATTCCAAGGCCGACAAACAGGACGGCAAAAGCTTTCGCAGCCCATCCATGGCGCTTTGCGCCAAGCAGGTAAAGGCCATAGCCAAGGCCCAGTACAGCCCAGCCCAACATCGGAGCCCAGCCAGGAATGACAGGAGCAACAATCCACAGTGCCAGGGCGAGCATCAGCACGCCAAAGAAGAACTTGACTGACTGCATCCAGGCGCCGGCACGTGGCAGCAGGGTGCCGGCCGAGACACCGACCAGCAGCAACGGCACGCTCATGCCGACAGCCATCGCAAAGAGCGCACCACCGCCGATCAGGATATTCCGGGTTTGGCTAATATAGAGCAAGGCACCGGCCAGTGGCGCCGCAACGCAGGGACCGACAATCAGGGCGGATATTGCGCCCATGGCGAAGACGCCAGCCAGCTTGCCACTGGCCTGGCGGCCGGATGCAGAGGACAGACGGGACTGGAGGGCAGCGGGCACCTGAAGCTGATAGACGCCGAACATGGAGAGTGAAAGCACAATCATCAGCAGCGCGAATGCGCCAAGTACCCAGGGATTCTGCAAGGCGGCGGACAAGCCCTCTCCCGCGAGGCCGGCAGCGACGCCCAGTGCGGTGTAGACAAGCGCCATGCCGAGCGAATACGCGCCTGAAAGCATCAGCCCCCGGCGTCGGCTGGTGGGAGCACCGTCGCCGACAATGATGGACGACAGGATGGGCACCATCGGTAGTACACAAGGCGTGAAGGACAGACCGACGCCCAAGAGCAGAAACAGCGGAAGGATGGCAATCAGTTTGCCGCTTTGGAGCGACGCCTCGATGCGGCCCATCTCGGAATCCGGCAGCGCGGATGTGCCGGATTCCGAGACGGCGGCGCTGGATATCATTGCCGGATCGCGTGCACCGGTAATTGCGGTCAACAAGCCACCACCTTGTGGCGATAGTTGTACCTTGGACTCCATTGGCGCATAGCAAAGCCCCTGGTCTGCACATCCCTGCGACATGACGGTAAGCGTAAACCCTTTGTCCGCTTCGACAGGAAGCGTAATGGCAAGTGTATTCCGGTAGGTTTCGACGTTTTTCTGGAAGGTCTCATCAAACTTGACCTTACCTTGGGGAAGTACCGGCGTACCAAGGGTTGCCCCCTCAGCTTGGAAGCTGAAACGCTCGCGGTACATGTAATAACCGTCGGCGATCTTGAACGTCACCTCGGCGGTCTTCGGATCAAGCATGCGAGCTGCGAACTGGAAGGCTTTCTCCGGCTCCAGAAAGTCGTCCGCTGCGCGTACTGAATGGGTCAGTGTCAGCATCAATAGCACGCAAAGGCTAAAAGCCCACCGGCGGACATTGATGCTCCGTTCAGATTTGTCGAACTGCTTAAACATCTACATCTTTCCTTGTCTCGTCGGCAATCCAGCTCAGGTAAGCAGGTAAACCGGCGGAAATCGGTATTGCAATAATCTCGGGCACATCGTAGGGATGTTGTGCGCCTATCGCGCGTTCGATTTCAGCGTAATGCCCACGGGTCGATTTGATAAGCATAGTCACTTCCCCCGCGTCCTCAATCGAGTCCTTCCATCGATATAGGGAACGAACTGCTGGCAGAATGTTGACACAAGCAGCCAGTCTTTGCTGCAGCAAGCCGCGAGCAATCGCTTCCGCGGTTCCCATATCGGGGACATTACTGAGCACCAATAAAGCTTCAGGCATATTCATAGTCGTAGTTTGTATCGGAACCTGACACTATTTCAAAAGCCGGCGACGGGTAAGGATGGTGGCGAGATAAAAGCTCCCTATGCAATAGACGAGCAGGACGGCGACATCGGTGAGCGGTGTAGCGGGCCAGTTGCCAAGCAGAAGTGGCCGTATCAGCCTGACGGCCGCACCAAGTGGCAGAATGTTTGCAAAGATCTGCAACCAAGGCGGCAACTGGCTCGTCGGGTAATACACGCCGGAAAGAAAAACCATGGGCGTCAGGGCCAGCGTAAAGTAATAGGTAAAAAAATCATAACCCTTCGCCAGCGCGTTGACGATCAGGCCCAGCGACGCAAAGGTCATTCCAATCAAAAATAACAGCGGCGGCACCACGAGCACCTGTGGATGCAGGCCAATGCCGAGCAGGAAGATCACCATCAGGATGGCAATGCCGGAGAATAGCGCCTTGGTTGCCGCCCATAGCATTTCGGCCAGAACTACATCGTCCAGCGCAATCGGAGCATTCAGCAGCGCTTCCCAAGTCTTTTGCACATGCATTCGCGAGAATGCCGAGTACAAGGCTTCAAATGAAGCCGCCATCATCACGGACATACATATCGAACCAGACGCCAGGAATTGTATATAGGGGATGCCGTCCACGGTCTGCAGAAGGCTACCCAGCCCATAACCGAATGCAATCAGAGTAATCAATGGATCGGCGATATTACCCAGCACACTCGCGACAGCCAGCTTTTTCCAGACAAGAAAATTACGCTTCCATATAGGCAGGAAGCGGGTCGAGAAGGCAGGCAGACGGTAGACAGCGCTCATTCAGTCCCTCATTTCGCGGCCAGTCAGCTTCAGAAACAAATCTTCGAGATTGGCAGGACGGTGCAGGTAGCGCACACCATGCATCCGGTGCAAACTCCCGAGCAAGGGTTGAGCATCGTTGGTATAACAAAAAATGGTTTCACCACTTACTTCCATTCGCGCCGCCTTGATACGGCCTTGTGCCTCGGCCCATGCTGTCGCGTTATCGCCATAAACTTCGACCACCTCCGCCTCAATATGTTGCCCAATGAGATCGCGCGGCGCACCTTCGGCAATCATGTGACCGTGATCGATGACGGCAAGCCGGTCACATAGACGTTCTGCTTCATCCATGAAATGGGTAGTGAGGACGATTGTTTTTCCCTCGTTTAGCAAGGCCTTGAGGCGCTCCCAAATCATGTGACGCGCTTGCGGATCGAGGCCGGTCGTTGGTTCGTCCATGAAGATGATAGCCGGGTTGTTTACCAACGCGCGCGCAAGGGTAAGACGGCGCTTCATCCCGCCGGATAATTCGCTAATCTGTGCATCCTTTTTGGCAGCGAGATTGGCGAATTCGAGCAAGCCTGGAATCCGTTCTAGGATTTCGGTGTCTCGCATGCCAAAGTAACGGCCAAATACCAACAGGTTTTCGGCAACGGTGAAGTCCGGATCCAGATTGTCGGCTTGTGGAACGACCCCCACGCGCAGTCGGGCGGCGCGCGCTTCCTGTGGCACGCGTTTGCCGACTAACCGAATTTCTCCGCTATCCGGTTCTGTCAGACCCAGGCATAGACGCAAGGTAGTAGTCTTACCCGCGCCGTTTGGTCCGAGCAGGCCGTAGCACTCGCCACGTTGCAGATAAAACGATAAACCGTCAACAACGAGCGTTTTGCCGGACCCATTACCGTATGACTTACGAAGATCATTAACCGCCAGAATATCGGAATCGTTCATGCGCTTACACGGAACCAGGAATGCAGCCATCTTGCCACAAACGAAAAAGCTTTATTTTTCAGGCTCGTGGAAAGAAAAAAGCCAGGCTATGCCTGGCTTTTTTATCGAAACTTTTGTCGTTAGCGACAGCGTACCGTTCAATTACTCGGCGGTCTGAACTTCTTCAGCGTCGCTGACTTCCGGACGGTCAACCAGTTCAACGAACGCCATCGGCGCGTTGTCACCCTGACGGAAACCCATTTTCAGGATACGCAGGTAACCACCGTTACGGTTTGCATAACGCGGGCCGAGTTCGGAAAACAGCTTGCTTACGATTTCGCGATCACGCAGACGGCTGAAAGCCAAGCGCTTGTTCGACAGATTGTCGGTCTTGCCCAAAGTCAGGATTGGCTCAACAACGCGGCGCAGTTCCTTTGCTTTTGGCAGTGTGGTCTTGATTGCTTCATGACGCAGCAGGGAGACGGTCATGTTGCGGAGCATCGCTAGGCGGTGCGACGAGGTACGATTCAGTTTACGAAGGCCGTGACGATGGCGCATGGTATTTCCTTTCAGTTTTTGAGTTTAAGTCCAGCTCTTCTATCGACAGACCAGAGTCAACGTCTGTTGCGGGCCGGTAAATGTTTAATAACGCACTAATGTGCAATCACCAGATAAAACAACTACTGAACTACGTTTGCGTTTCTACTTTTTTGTTTCGCCCGCCGACAGCAAGCGAATTGCGGTCGGGGATATAGCAGGAGCGGCATTATAACCGCTCTCCGTTAGAATTACTTCTCAAGACCAGCTGGCGGCCAGTTTTCGAGCTTCATGCCGAGCGTCAGCCCCCGCGATGCCAGAACTTCCTTGATTTCGTTCAAGGACTTACGACCAAGGTTCGGGGTCTTCAGTAGTTCGTTTTCGCTGCGCTGGATCAGGTCGCCGATGTAATAAATGTTTTCGGCTTTCAGGCAGTTTGCGGAACGGACTGTCAATTCCAGATCGTCGACCGGACGCAGCAGGATTGGATCCACCGACGGCGCACGTGAAGGCGCTTCGGCAGCAGCTTCTGTACCTTCCAGGGCAGCGAACACGTTGAGTTGGTCGACCAGAACACGCGCCGATTGGCGGATCGCTTCTTCCGGCGTAATAACGCCGTTGGTTTCGATATTGATGACCAGTTTATCGAGGTCAGTACGCTGTTCCACACGAGCCGATTCAACGGCATAGGAAACGCGGCGGACCGGGGAAAACGATGCGTCAAGGATAATGCGACCGATAGTTTTATTTGCGTCTTCGGAAAGACGGCGAACGTTACCGGGAACATAACCACGCCCCTTCTCGACCTTGATCTGCATGTCCAGCTTGCCACCTGCAGTCAGGTGAGCGATGACGTGCTCAGGATTGATCAGCTCAACGTCGTGCGGCAAGTCGATATCCGATGCCAGGACCGCACCTTCGCCGTCTTTCTTCAGGGTCAGGGTGACTTCATCGCGATTATGCAGTTTGAAAACCACGCCTTTGAGATTAAGCAGCATATCGACCACGTCTTCCTGTACGCCGTCGAGCGATGAGTATTCGTGTACGACACCGGCAATCGTCACTTCGGTTGGCGCATAACCAACCATGGACGATAGCAGCACGCGACGCAGTGCGTTACCGAGCGTGTGACCATAGCCGCGCTCAAACGGCTCCATGACGACCTTAGCGTGGCCGGAACCGAGTGCTTCAACTTCAATAATACGGGGCTTCAACAGACTGTTTTGCATGAAATGTCCTTTTCAATACCCTCGGCTCGTTACACCGATAAGGCTGATGGCATTACAAAAAAACCTGCCCCTTCGACAAAGGGGCAGGCAGGATTACGTAATTAGCGGGAGTACAATTCGACGATCAGCGATTCGTTGACGTCGTTGGCGATCTCGGTACGGTCCGGCATCGATTTGAAGGTGCCTTCCATCTTCTTTGCGTCTACTGCGACCCACGATGGCATGCCGCTCTGCTCAGCCAGCGACAGAGCTTCAACGATACGCGCCTGCTTCTTTGCCTTTTCACGAACGGCAACGACGTCACCGGACTGAACCTGGTAAGAAGCGATGTTGACCACTTCGCCATTGACTGTAAATGCCTTGTGGCTGACCAGCTGACGTGCCTCGGCGCGCGTGGAACCGAAGCCCATACGGTAAGCAACGTTGTCCAGACGGGATTCGAGCAGCTTCAACAGATTCTCGCCAGTATTGCCTTTGCGGCGGTCCGCTTCAGCAAAATAGCGGCGGAACTGGCGCTCCAGAATGCCATACATACGCTTGACCTTCTGCTTTTCGCGCAGCTGGTTGCCGTAGTCAGAGGTACGCGCTCCCGAGGTGCGGCCATGTTGGCCAGGCTTGGAGTCCAGCTTGCACTTCGAGTCCAGTGAGCGACGTGCGCTCTTCAGGAAAAGGTCTGTACCTTCACGGCGGGAGAGTTTTGCTTTTGGTCCGATATAACGTGCCACGTTAATTTCCTTTATTTTGTGACGCCCCGACCAGAGGTCGTTCAGTCGACGATCTGCCAGGCGCTAGTCTGCTTCGGTTTCAAGCAGACGGTGGTCTTAAGAACAAAACCCGCCAAGATCATTGGCGGGCAGTTTTCCTACGATAACTGCAACGACTACCAACAACTAAACAGCAAACTGCTTAGATGCGGCGACGCTTTGGCGGACGGCAACCGTTGTGCGGAACCGGAGTCACATCCTGGATCTGCGTAATCTTAATACCAAGATTATTCAACGCGCGAACAGCCGATTCACGACCTGGGCCAGGGCCCTTGATACGAACTTCCAGGTTCTTCACACCGCACTCGATGGCAACCTTGCCAGCCGCTTCTGCCGCAACCTGCGCTGCAAATGGGGTCGATTTACGCGAACCCTTGAAGCCTGCACCACCGGATGTCGCCCATGACAGGGCATTACCTTGACGATCAGTAATAGTGATGATGGTGTTGTTGAAAGACGCGTGGATATGCGCGATACCTTCGGCAACATTCTTTTTAACTTTCTTGCGCACGCGTGCTGCTGCGGCGTTATTCGGGGCTTTTGCCATGGTAATTTCCTTGAATCCGACTTCGAATCAAACTGCGCTGGATTATTTCTTCAGCGACTGCGCTGCTTTACGCGGGCCTTTGCGAGTACGCGCATTAGTGCGGGTACGCTGGCCACGGCAAGGCAAGCCTTTACGATGACGCAGGCCGCGATAGCAACCCAAGTCCATCAGACGCTTGATGTTCATCGAGACTTCACGACGCAGGTCACCTTCGACGACGAATTTTCCAATCTCGTCGCGCAGCTTTTCCAGCTCGTTATCGTCCAGATCCTTGACCTTCTTGGTGGTCGGAACACCAGTCAGCTTGCAGATCTCCAGCGAGCGGGAAAGCCCGATCCCAAAGATTGCGGTCAAGCCGATAACGGTGTGTTGGTGATTGGGGATATTCACCCCTGCAATACGTGCCATTCGTTATTCCTCGATCAATAACGTTAATTAACCTTGGCGCTGTTTATGACGCGGTTCTGTGCAGATGACACGAACTACGCCTTTGCGCTTGATGATCTTACAGTTGCGGCAGATCCGCTTTACTGATGCGAGCACTTTCATTTTTGCCCTCTTTCTTACAGTTCTAGTTACTTTACTTGGTACGGAACACGATACGTGCCCGGCTCAAATCGTAGGGTGTCAATTCCACCGTGACTTTATCACCAGGAAGAATACGAATATAGTTCATCCGCATTTTCCCGGAGATGTGCCCGAGCACTACATGCCCGTTTTCCAACTTGACTCGAAATGTTGCATTCGGAAGATTCTCAAGAATCTCACCCTGCATCTGAATTACGTCGTCTTTTGCCATTCGTTCTGCTCGTTATCCTGGACTATCCCGACCGCATTAGCGAGTCGGAATGCCGCCCTTGAAATTCGCTTTACGAAGGAGCGATTCGTACTGTTGTGACATCACGTAATTCTGCACCTGGGCCATGAAGTCCATTGTTACGACAACGATGATTAGCAATGACGTACCACCGAAGTAGAACGGCACTTTCCATCGAGCGATCAGGAACTCAGGCAACAAACACACCAGCGTGATATACACCGCACCAACCAGCGTCAGACGCATCAGAATCTTGTCGATGTATCGCGCAGTTTGGTCACCCGGACGAATACCCGGAACAAACGCACCACTCTTCTTCAAATTGTCTGCGGTCTCTTTGCTATTAAATACCAACGCGGTATAGAAGAAGCAAAAGAAGACAATTGCCACAGCGTACAACAGCGCATGAATCGGTTCGCCAGGAGCCATGGATGCAGCCAGATCCTTTAGAAAACGGACAAACCCGTTATTCGCGTCCCCAGATGTAAACCAACTAGTAATGGTTGCTGGAAACAAGATTATCGACGAAGCAAAAATTGGCGGAATAACACCTGCCATATTAAGCTTAAGAGGCAAATGGCTGCTCTGCCCGCCGTAAATCTTGTTGCCAACTTGCCGTTTTGCATAGTTGACGAGAATCTTGCGCTGACCACGTTCAATGAAAACCACGAGGAACGTAACTGCTGCAACGATGACGCAAATCAAAATCGCTGACAGCGCATTCATCGATCCAGTCCGAACGAGTTCGAATAAGCCACCCACTGCGCTCGGTAACCCCGCTGCAATACCGGCAAAGATGATGATCGAAATCCCGTTACCTAAGCCGCGTTCCGTAATCTGCTCCCCAAGCCACATGAGAAACATCGTTCCGGTTACCAGCGTCACTACCGTCGTGAAACGGAAAGCCATGCCCGGATCGATCACGAGACCGGCTTGCGATTCAAGCGCCACCGCAATACCAAGCGCTTGGAATGTCGCAAGTACCAACGTACCGTATCGCGTGTACTGCGTAATCTTGCGTCGGCCAGCTTCGCCCTCTTTTTTCAGCGCCTCGAGCTGCGGCGACACGATCGACATTAACTGCATGATGATCGATGCCGAAATATACGGCATGATCCCCAGTGCAAAAATTGTGAATCGCGACAACGCACCTCCAGAGAACATGTTAAACATACCCAGAATACCGCCCTGGTTTTGCTTGAACAGGTCCGCAAGCTGTGTCGGGTCAATACCCGGCACCGGGATGTGCGCGCCGATACGATAAACCACTAACGCGGCAAGCAGGAACCACAGTCGGCCCCACGGAAAACCGCTTGCTGCACTCTTAGCGAGTTGGGGTGTCGTCGCCAATTCTTGCTCCGGTTAAATCGGGTGCTTACGCAACCGAACCACCAGCGGCTTCGATTGCAGCCTTGGCGCCTTTGGTAGCGATCAAACCCTTGATCGTTACTTTCTTACTCAACTCGCCCGCCTTGATAACACGGACGACGCGAGCCAACTCAGAAACGAGACCTGCCTGCTTTAATGCCAGCACGTCGATCTCTGAAACTGGCAGATTTTCCAGGTCGCCGAGGCGTACTTCTGCCTTGTACGGCGTTGCCAGCGACTTAAAACCACGTTTTGGCAAACGACGTTGCAAAGGCATCTGACCGCCTTCGAATCCGACTTTATGGAAACCGCCTGAGCGCGATTTTTGTCCTTTGTGACCGCGGCCGGCAGTCTTGCCCAAGCCCGAGCCGATACCGCGTCCGACGCGACGCTTAGCGTGCTTAGCGCCGTCTGCGGGTTGAATTGTATTCAATTCCATGATTTGCTCCGTTCGCAAGCGCTAGGCTTACGAAACCACTTTCACGAGATACGAAACTTTGTTGATCATGCCGCGTACGGACGGTGTGTCTTGCAGTTCCGATACCGAATTCACACGACGCAGCCCAAGGCCGCGCACGGTGGCGCGATGGTCTTGGCGAGTGCCGATTAGGCCCTTGACCAGTTTCACTTTAATTGTGTTTGCCATTCGGATCACCTCAACCCAGAATTTCTTCAACCGACTTACCGCGCTTTGCAGCGATTTCGGAAGGAGTATTCATTTTTGACAGACCGTCGATCGTAGCACGGACCATATTGTAGGGGTTGGTCGAACCGTTCGACTTTGCCACCACGTTCGTTACGCCCATAACTTCGAAGATTGCGCGCATCGGGCCACCAGCAATAACGCCAGTACCGTCTTTTGCCGGCGAAATCATGACCGACGAAGCGCCATGCTTGCCAGTTACGGTGTGCTGGAGTGTTCCGTTCTTCAAGGTGACCTTGATCATCTTGCGACGGGCTTCTTCCATTGCTTTCTGCACTGCGACCGGCACTTCTTTCGATTTGCCCTTGCCCATGCCGATGCGGCCATCACCATCGCCGACCACTGCCAACGCTGCGAAACCCATGATACGGCCGCCCTTGACCACTTTGGTCACACGGTTGACCGCGATCATCTTTTCGCGCATACCGTCGTCGCGCTCTTCGCCTTGCGGCGTCTTTGCTTGCATTTTTGCCATGACGATTTTTCCTTAGAACTTCAGACCGGCTTCGCGTGCCGCTTCTGCCACTGCCTTAACGCGGCCGTGATAGCGGAAACCGGAACGGTCGAATGCGACTTCGGCGATACCTGCCTTCAAAGCCTTCTCTGCAACGCGTTTGCCGACCAAGGCAGCGGCAGCGGCGTTGCCGCCTTTGCCTGTCTTGCCAGCGAGCTCCTGGCGCACTTCGGCTTCCAATGTCGACGCGGATGCCAATATAGTGGCGTCCGGACCGATGATGTTCGCGTAAATGTGCAGGTTGGTGCGATGCACGGCCAGGCGATTCACCTTTAACTCTGCAATCTTGGCACGTGTCTGACGTGCGCGGCGCAGGCGTGATTGTTTCTTGTCCATGATCAACCCCTTTACTTCTTCTTCGTTTCTTTGAGCGTGACCACTTCGTCCACATAACGGACGCCCTTGCCCTTGTAAGGCTCAGGACTGCGGTAAGCACGGACTTCAGCAGCGGTCTGACCAACCTTTTGCTTGTCAACGCCCTTGATCACGATCTCGGTCTGTGATGGTGTTTCGCATTTCACACCGGCAGGCATCTGATGAACGACCGGATGCGAGAAGCCGAGCGACAGGTTCAACTTGTCGCCTTGAGCCTGGGCACGATATCCCACGCCGACAAGAGACAGCTTCCTTTCGAAACCCTTCGTTACGCCGTTCACCATGTTGTTCACCAGTGCACGCAGCGTTCCCGACATGGCGTTCGCTTCACGAGTTTCATCAGCTGGCGAGAACAACAGCGTGTTGTTTTCGTTTACTACTTTGACCAGCCCATTCAATGGCATGGACAGGGTTCCAAGAGAACCCTTGACAGTAATTCTGTCTGCAGCGATCGTCACTTCCACACCTGCCGGAAGTGCGATGGGCATTTTACCTACACGAGACATCTTGCACTCCTTAGGCCACGTAGCAAATCACTTCGCCACCGACACCGGTTGCGCGTGCTTTGCGGTCTGTCATCACACCCTTAGGCGTGGAGACGATTGCCACACCAAGGCCGTTCATTACGCTCGGAATGTCATCCTTACCCTTATAGATACGAAGGCCAGGGCGGGACACACGCTCAAGGCGCTCGATAACGGGACGGCCAGCATAATATTTCAGGCCAATTTTCAATTCAGCCTTGCCTTCTGCTTCGGATACCGCGAAGTCTTCGATGTAACCCTCGTCCTTGAGGACGTTGGCAATCGCCACCTTGACTTTGGACGACGGCATTGCAACCGTTGTCTTCTGAACGCCCTGGGCGTTGCGAATGCGGGTCAGCATATCGGCGATAGGATCGCTCATACTCATTGCTTGTTCTCCTATTACCAGCTAGCTTTAGTGATGCCCGGGATTTCGCCGCGCATGGCGATTTCACGGATCTTTGTACGCGCCAAACCGAACTTGCGGAAGGTGCCACGCGGACGACCTGTCAACGCACAACGATTGCGCTGACGAGTCGGGTTCGCGTTGCGCGGCAGCGCCTGCAACTTCAGGCGCGCCTCATAGCGCTCTTCTTCCGATTTGGTTTGATCATCGATGATTGCCTTCAACTCGGCACGCTTGCCGGCGTATTTCTTTACCAGGTCAGCGCGCTTTTGTTCACGGTTAATCAGTGCCAGTTTTGCCATGGCATCCTCAGTTTCTGAACGGGAATTTAAATGCGGCGAGCAGAGCTTTCGCTTCGTCGTCGGTCTTCGCAGTCGTGGTGATGCTGATATTCATACCACGCAGCGCGTCGATCTTGTCGTACTCAATTTCGGGGAAAATGATCTGCTCTTTCACACCGATGTTGTAGTTACCACGACCATCAAACGCACGACCGGAGACACCACGGAAGTCACGAACGCGCGGCAGCGCGACAGTGATAAGGCGATCCAGGAATTCGTACATACGCGCGCCGCGGAGGGTCACCATGCAGCCGATCGGATAGCCTTCGCGGATCTTAAATCCAGCGATCGCTTTACGGGCCTTGGTAACCACCGGCTTCTGTCCAGCGATCTTTGTCAGATCGCCAACTGCGTGTTCGATGATCTTCTTGTCCGCCACTGCTTCCGAAAGACCCATATTCAGGGTGATCTTGGTCAGGCGCGGGACTTCCATCACAGACTTGTAACCAAATTTGCTGGTCAGGTCGGCGACGACTTTTTCTTTATAAAATTGTTGGAGACGGGCCATGATGTCTTACACCTTAACGACTTCGCCGTTCGACTTGTAAATGCGGACTTTCTTACCGTCCACATCCTTAAAGCCTACGCGATCTGCCTTGCCAGTCGCAGCATTGAACAATGCAACGTTGGACACGTGAATTGGCATCAGTTTGTCGACGATGCCGCCAGTTGTACCGGTCATCGGGTTTGGCTTGGTCGCTTTTTTAGCAACGTTTACGCCTTCTACCACGATGTAGTTGGCATCAACGCGTTGCGCAACCACTCCGCGCTTGCCCTTATCCTTACCGGCCAGGACGATGACTTCGTCGTTTTTCCGAATCTTATCCATGACGACTCCTTACAGAACTTCAGGCGCGAGCGACACGATCTTCATGAAACGCTCGGTACGCAACTCCCGCGTTACCGGCCCGAAAATGCGTGTGCCGATCGGCTCAAGCTTGGCATTCAGCAACACTGCTGCGTTGCCATCGAATTTAACCAGCGAACCATCCTGGCGGCGCACACCCTTGGCTGTACGAACGACCACGGCGTTATAGATTTCGCCTTTTTTGACACGACCACGCGGCGCGGCGGATTTCACCGTGACCTTGATGACATCGCCAATGCTGGCATAACGGCGCTTGGAACCACCCAGCACCTTAATGCACATGACTTCACGCGCACCCGTGTTGTCGGCTACTTCGAGCCGGCTTTCAGTTTGAATCATAGTATTTTCTTTCCCAACTTAATCCGCTCTCCGCCCAACGCGGGTTTGCGGTCAGTCTTGGTCCTGTCAGCCGACTTAGCAAAGCCGCGCCGATTAGGTGGACGGTTACAAAAACTACTGCAGCACAGTCAAATTGCTACTGCGCGAACTTTTCGAACTGCAGGGCACTTCCTTTGATCCTCGCCAAATGACTTTGTGTGAACCAAGCCCAGCATTATGACAGCATAACGCCGGGCTCGCAACAACTAAAAACAGGCAAATTAGACGATCTGTGCGACTTGCACCACACGTGTAACCGACCATGCCTTTGTCTTGGAAATCGGACGACCTTCTTGAATTTCAACGGTATCGCCTTCTTTCGCCTGGTTTGCTTCGTCGTGCGCGTGATACTTGTTTGAACGCACAACAATCTTGCCATATAGCGGGTGCTTGACGCGACGCTCGACCAGAACGGTCACAGTCTTATCCATCTTGTCAGAGACCACCTTGCCAATCAGCGTGCGCTTAAGCGACTGTTTCACTTGATCGTTCATTACTTGGCGTCCTTCTGATTCATGACGGTTTTGACGCGTGCGATGTCGCGACGCACCTTTTTGAGTTGAGCGGTGTTGTTCAGCTGCTGCGTTGCAATTTGCATACGCAGACCGAATTGCGCCTTGAGCAACTCGTTAAGCTCTTTTTGCAGAGCCGCCTCATCCTTGCCGCGGAGTTCAGATGCTTTCATGTTTCACTCCTCTTATTGGCCGACTTGACGGATCACGAATGTCGTCGACAGTGGCAACTTGGCAGCTGCCAGGCGGAACGCCTCGCGTGCCAGCGCTTCATCAACGCCGTCCATCTCATACAGCACTTTACCCGGCTGGATTTCAGCCACGTAGTACTCCGGGTTACCCTTACCGTTACCCATACGCACTTCAGCAGGCTTATTGGAAATCGGCTTGTCCGGGAAAATGCGGATCCAGATACGACCGCCACGCTTGATGTGACGTGTCATTGCACGACGCGCCGCCTCAATTTGGCGGGCCGTGATACGGCCGCGACCGACCGCTTTAAGGCCAAATTCGCCGAACGAAACGGCGGTGCCGCGCTCGTGCGAAATGCCCTTGTTGCGGCCTTTTTGCTCTTTACGATATTTTCTGCGTGCTGGTTGCAGCATGATTATTCTCCTGCTTTCTCAGCCGGTGCTGCGCCTTCAGCCTTCTTAGGGGCACGAACGCGCGTGGCAGCCGGTTTGGTGCCCGGGGCTCCATCGGAGCCTTCAGGCTTCCTGGGACGCGGGCGGCCGCCCGGCTTACCATCGTCACGACGCGGACCACGACGCTTCTTGTCGTCGTCGGCTGGCGTCTCGATGGTTGGAGCTTCGCCGCTAGCGAGTCGATCGCCTTTGTAGACCCAGACCTTGATACCGATGATGCCGTAGGTTGTTTCTGCTTCGCCGAAACCATAATCGATGTCAGCACGGAGTGTGTGCAGAGGCACACGACCTTCGCGGTACCATTCTTTACGGGCGATCTCGATTCCGTTCAGACGGCCAGAGGACATGATCTTGATGCCTTGTGCACCAAGGCGCATTGCATTCTGCATCGCACGCTTCATCGCACGGCGGAACATGATGCGCTTTTCCAGTTGTTGCGCGATTGAATCGGCGATCAACTGTGCATCAACTTCCGGCTTGCGAATTTCTTCGATATTGACGTGAACAGGCACGCCCATCAGCTTAGTCAGGTCAGACTTCAAAACTTCGATGTCCTCGCCCTTCTTGCCGATTACAACTCCCGGACGGGAGCTGAATATGGTGATGCGCGCGTTCTTCGCCGGACGCTCGATAACGACGCGACCGACCGAAGCGTTCTTCAGTTTCTTCTTCAGGTAGGCACGAACGTCCAGGTCTTCGTTCAGCATGGTGGCAAAGTTGCTATTGCCAGCATACCAGCGGGAACCCCAGTTACGTGTAACCGAAAGACGGAAACCGGTTGGGTGAATTTTCTGTCCCATCGTGACTCCTTAGTTACCGACAGTCACGTAGATGTGACAGGTCTGCTTCGAGATGCGATCACCACGGCCTTTTGCACGCGCGATGAAGCGCTTCAGGACCGCACCTTTTTCGACGTAGATCGTCTTGACCTTCAGTTCGTCAATGTCGGCGCCGTCATTGTGCTCAGCGTTCGCGATTGCGGACTCGAGTACCTGCTTAATAATGACTGCACCTTTTTTCGGGCTGAATGCCAGGATGTTCAACGCTTGGTCGACTTTCTTGCCGCGAATCAGATCCGCAACGAGGCGACCTTTCTGTTCCGACAGGCGTGCGCCGCGGAGGATAGCTTTAGTTTCCATCATCGCACCTTATTTCTTAGCCTTTTTATCGGCGGCGTGACCCTTGAACGTACGGGTCAGCGCAAATTCGCCGAGCTTGTGACCGACCATGTTTTCAGACACATAAACCGGCACGTGCTGCTTGCCATTGTGTACTGCGATCGTCAAGCCAATGAAATCCGGCATGATGGTCGAACGACGGGACCAGGTTTTGATCGGCTTTTTGTCTTTCGTCGCTTGCGCGGCTTCGACTTTCTTGATCAGGTGGGCGTCACAAAACGGCCCTTTTTTCAATGAACGTGTCATGTGTTACCCCTTATTTCTTGCCACGGCGTGAGACGATCATCGAAGTCGTACGCTTGTTACGACGCGTCTTCTTGCCCTTGGTCTGCTGGCCCCACGGCGACACCGGATGACGACCCGCTGCTGTACGACCTTCACCACCACCATGCGGGTGGTCGATTGGGTTCATCACAACACCGCGGACGGTCGGGCGGACACCGCGCCAACGCATTGCACCGGCTTTACCGATCTTGCGGAGGTTGTGCTCGCCGTTACCGACTTCACCGACTGTTGCACGGCACTCGATATGAACGCGGCGGACTTCACCTGAGCGCAGGCGAACCTGGGCGTAGGTGCCTTCGCGAGCCATCAGCACAACACCAGCGCCAGCGGTACGCGCCATCTGGGCGCCCTTGCCGGGCAGCATTTCAACACAGTGCATGGTCGTGCCAACCGGGATATTGCGGATCGGCAGGCAGTTACCAGCTTTGATCGGCGCTTCAGCGCCGTTCATCAACTGATCACCGACAGCAACGCCCTTCGGGGCGATGATGTACTGGCGCTCGCCGTCGGCGTAGCACAGGAGGGCGATGTGCGCACTACGGTTCGGGTCGTATTCGATACGTTCGACCTTAGCCGCGATGCCGTCCTTGTTGCGACGGAAGTCGATCACACGATAGTGGTGCTTATGACCGCCGCCGATGTGACGAGTGGTAATGTGCCCGTTATTGTTGCGACCGGCAGATTTGGACTTCTTTTCGACGAGAGCGGCGAACGGACGGCCTTTATACAGGTCGGGATTAACGACCTTGACCATACCGCGGCGACCGGCCGACGTCGGTTTCATTTTCACGAGTGCCATTATTTAGCCTCCTCGGTGAAGTTGATTTCCTGGCCTGGCTTCAGGCACACGTAAGCCTGGCGCACATGGTTGCGGCGACCGGTGAAACGACCTGCGCGCTTTTGCTTGCCCTGGCGATTCAACACCTGGACCGACTCCACTTGCACCTTGAACAGCAACTCAACAGCAGCTTTGATTTCCAGCTTGGTTGCGTCAGGCATTACACGGAAAACTACTTGCTCGTTTTTCTCAGCGACGAAGGTTGCCTTTTCCGAGATAACCGGGGCCAGCAGCACTTTCATCAGACGCTCTTCGCTATGCTTTACATTTGCGTTCATGCCAGCATCTCCTCAATCTTTGCCAATGCCGGCTTGGTGATCAAGACCTTCTTGTAGAACACCAGCGAGACAGGATCGGCATGACGCGGCTCGACGACCAGCACGTTCGGCAGATTGCGCGATGCGAGCAAGAGGTTTTCGTCGAGGTTATCAGTAATGACGAGCACGGACTCCAGGCCCATGCCTTTCAGTTTTTGCGCCAGCAGCTTGGTTTTAGGCGCATCGACCGAAAGATTCTCGATTACCGACAGGCGACCTTCACGTGCCAACTGGGAGAGGATCGAGCAAAGACCTGCGCGATACATCTTTTTGTTGACCTTGTGCGAAAAGTTCTCGTCAGGCGAGTTCGGGAAGATACGACCGCCTCCGCGCCACAGCGGCGAGGAGGACATACCAGCGCGAGCACGGCCTGTGCCTTTTTGACGCCAAGGCTTCTTGGTGGTGTGGCTGACCTCTTCACGGTCTTTTTGCTTACGGTTTCCGCTGCGAGCGTTTGCCTGATAAGCAACGACGACTTGGTGAATGAGCGCTTCGTTGTAGTCGCGACCAAAAATGGTGTCTGGCGCAGCAACGTTCGATGCGGCTTGACCTTGGTCGTTCAGGAGCTTCAGTTCCATCGTTTAGGCTCCCTTCTTTGCTTTGACTTTGACAGCTGGAAGAACGATCACTTGACCATTTTTCGCGCCTGGGACAGCACCCTTGACCATCAGCAATTGACGCTCTGCGTCAACGCGTGCGATTTCGAGGTTCTGAACGGTAGTGGTAACGTCACCCAAGTGACCGGTCATACGCTTACCCGGGAAAACACGACCCGGATCCTGCGCCATACCAATGGAACCTGGCACGTTGTGCGAGCGGGAGTTACCGTGCGTTGCACGACCTGAAGCAAAGTTATAACGCTTGATCGTACCGGCGTAACCCTTACCGATTGACACGCCTTGCACGTCCACTTTCTGACCAGCTTCAAACAAGCTGACGGCGATAGTGTCGCCTGCCTTCAGCTCGGAAGCCTTTGCAGCGTCGATACGGAATTCTTTAAGGACGGTACCTGCTTCAACACCTGCTTTTGCGAGGTGACCGGCTGCGGCTTTATTAACCCGCGATGCACGGCGCTGACCATAAGTGACCTGAACAGCGGAATAACCGTCTGTTTCAGCAGTTTTGATTTGTGTCACACGGTTGTTGGATACGTCGAGCACAGTGACTGGGATTGTATCCCCGTCATCCGTGAAGATGCGCATCATTCCAACCTTGCGACCAACAAGGCCTAGGCTCATTGTTTTCTCCATTCCCACCTACGATTGGGCAGGGCTGATGTTTGTACAACTAAAACGTATTGGCACGGAGTCTCCGCGCCAATACCGAAGCCGAGCATTATAACCCGCGTTTTTTTATCACACAACCCACCAAATTAGAAAATTGTGGTATGTGCGAGGTTACAACGTGTTTCTCGGTTTTTACTGAAGTTTGATTTCGACTTCCACACCTGCCGGGAGGTCCAGCTTCATCAACGCGTCAACGGTCTTGTCAGTTGGGTCGACGATGTCCATCAGACGCTGATGGGTCCGGATCTCGAACTGGTCGCGCGATGTCTTGTTGACGTGCGGGGAACGCAGGATGTCGAAACGCTGGATACGTGTCGGCAGGGGAACCGGACCTTTGACGACTGCCCCGGTACGCTTTGCGGTGTCGACGATTTCGAGGGCGGACTGATCGATCAGACGATAATCGAAGGCCTTCAGGCGAATACGGATTTTTTGGGTTTGCATTTTAGTTCCTTAAAAGAGCGAGCCGCGGGCGGCATGGCCCGCGGCAGTGTTTAGTCAAAGAGCGATAAAAATCCGACTCAGAGATTACTCAATGATCTTGGCGACGACGCCGGCGCCGACGGTACGGCCGCCTTCACGGATCGCAAAGCGCAGACCCTCTTCCATCGCGATCGGGTTGATCAGCTTGACTGTGATCGACACGTTGTCGCCTGGCATAACCATCTCTTTGTCCGCTGGCAGCTCGATCGCGCCGGTGACGTCTGTCGTGCGGAAGTAAAACTGCGGACGGTAGTTGTTGAAGAACGGGGTGTGACGGCCACCTTCATCCTTCGACAGCACGTAGATCTCGCCGGTAAAGTGCTTGTGCGGCTTGATCGAACCCGGCTTGGCCAGCACCTGGCCACGCTCGACG
>NZ_LMHZ01000006.1 GCF_001428545.1 Noviherbaspirillum sp. Root189 | reverse complement strand
GAAGCAGGCGGTGTGGAAGAAGCACAGAAGAAGGGCATGGAAGACTTCCGTGCTGCCTTCAAGAAGAAGTTCAATGCCGACGTCCAGATCTACGCTCCATACGTCTATGACTCCATCATGGTGATGGCAGAAGCAATGAAGAAGGCTAATTCCGCAGATCCGGCGAAGTACCTGCCAGAACTGCAGAAGATCAACTACAAGGGCGTGACCGGCAATATCGTCTTCGACCCGAAGGGCGACATCAAGGACGGCACGCTGACGCTGTACACCTACAAGGGTGGCAAGCGTGAGCAAATCGCTGTCGTGAAGTAATTCACTTCTTGCTGTGCAAAAGCCCCGGTTATCACCGGGGCTTTTTTTCGCCTGGTGTTGAGGCTGGTACCCCCTGGATTTGTCGCGTTGGCGATGCGGACCCGGGCGGCGACTGCGCCTGCCAATCGATCGAGACCAGTACCGGAACAGAATTTGCAAGGCCGAAAAACAAAAAGCGCTCTTTTAAGCGCTTTTTGTTTTGATTTGCCGAGTTTCTCTGCTTCAGAGATTCCCACTATTCCAGTTGTTCAAGCACTGCGGCATTGAACAAAACAAGTTTTACGATTACTTCAGGGACATTATCCATTTCACCAAGGTGCGCGCTTCTGCTTCGCTAACCTGCGCATTGGCCGGCATCGGGACCGCGCCCCATACACCCGCGCCACCCTTGATTACTTTTTGTACCAGCTTGTCTTCAGCATCTTTCTGACCGGCGTATTTAGCCGCCACATCCTTGAACGCTGGACCAACAACCTTGTTTCCCACTGCGTGGCAAGCCATGCAGTTCTTGGATTTCGCCAGATCGGCATTCGCCATCGCGACGTTGGATACCAGTGTACCCGCAGCCAAACATACTAACAAAGAACGTTTCATCACTACCTCCAGTTGAAAAACCGCACTATTTTACAGCGTTCATTTATGTTCCGTAACGCATGTCAGACCAACGCGACACGTCAATCTCACGTTGACCGTCGAGATTGACCGTTACAAACTTTCCTTCTATCCTGCAGGAAAGGAGTCACCATGCCTATCATCATTGCCATTGTACTGTTGTCCATCCTTCGCTATTTTGAAGTCGGTCCGTTCGCCGAATTTTCCTGGTGGTGGATCGGAGGACTGTTTCTGGTGGCGTTTATCTGGTTCGAATTTATCGAACGACTGCTTGGCCTGGACAAGCGCAAGGCAAATGATCAGCAGGAGAAAGCGCGGAAGGAGCGCGTCAACAAGGCATTCAAGAAATAAGTCCGGTCCAGACAAGTACTCATCATAAAAGCGCCTGTCAAAATGACGGTCGCAAGGCGCACCGACGAAAACAATACGGGCGCACAGCCAAGAGACCTCCGTGCCCCACGTTGCAAGCGGCGCGCGAGATTGCCAGACGTTCTAAACAATAAACGACTACGGGGCGCCAAGGCGCCCCGTAGTCGTTTATTGATAACTCAAAACCGCGGGCCAATCATCAATCGGCCCGACGCGTCATGTAATCAGCGCTTGAGCTGTGAAATGTCACGTACTGCGCCACGGTCGGCGGAGGTGGCCAGCGCAGCGTAGGCCTGCAAAGCCTGCGAGACGACGCGATCCCGATTCTCGGGTTTCCATGCCTTCTCACCCTTGGCATCCATCGCCGCCCGGCGTTGTGCCAGTTCCGCATCGCTGATCGCCAGGTTGATGCGACGATTGGGGATATCGATCTCGATCAGGTCGCCATCGTTGACCAGTCCGATTGCGCCGCCTTCTGCCGCTTCCGGTGATGCGTGGCCAATGACAAGGCCCGACGAGCCGCCTGAAAACCGGCCATCCGTGAACAGCGCGCACTTCTTGCCCAGGCCCTTGGACTTGATATACGAAGTTGGGTAAAGCATTTCCTGCATGCCCGGACCGCCTTTCGGACCTTCGTAGCGAATGATCACCACTTCGCCTTCCTTGACGATATCACCGAGGATGGCATCGACTGCGGCATCCTGGCTTTCGAACACGCGCGCCCTTCCATTGAACTGAAGGATACTTTCATCCACACCGGCTGTCTTGACGATGCAGCCCTTCTCCGCCAGGTTGCCGTACAAGACCGCCAAACCACCGTCCTTGGAATAAGCATGCTCCTTGTCCCGAATGCAGCCGTGGGCGCGGTCGGTGTCGAGCTTGTCGAAGCGCTTGTCCTGGGAAAAGGCCACCTGGGTCGGCACGCCGCCTGGCGCGGCCAGATAAAGCCGCTGCACATCGGCGCCGGTATTGAGCATGACGTCATTCTGGGCGATCGATTCCGCCATGGTCCTGGCATGGACCGTCGATACGCTGGTGTCGAGCAGGCCGGCGCGGTCGAGTTCGCCGAGAATACCGACGATGCCACCGGCGCGATGGACGTCTTCGATATGGTAGTCCTGCGTGGCGGGTGCGACCTTGCACAGGCAGGGTACCTTGCGTGAAATCCGGTCGATATCGGCCATCGTGAAGTCAACGCCGGCTTCCTGCGCCGCTGCCAGCAAGTGCAGCACGGTATTGGTGGAACCACCCATCGATACGTCCAGCGCCATGGCATTTTCAAATGCGGTCTTGGTGGCGATATTGCGCGGCAGGGCCGACGCATCGTCCTGTTCGTAATAACGCTTCGCCAGTTCGACCACCAGCCGACCGGCGCGCAAGAACAGTTGTTTGCGATCCGCGTGGGTCGCCACAATCGTGCCGTTACCCGGCAAGGACAAACCGAGGGCTTCGGTGAGGCAGTTCATGGAGTTGGCGGTAAACATACCGGAACACGAACCGCAGGTCGGGCAGGCGGAACGCTCAATGTTGGCGACCTGGGCATCGGACACCTTCGGGTCGCCCGCCTGGATCATGGCGTCGATCAGGTCGACCTTGATGATCTTCTGGGTGCCTTCCTGCTTGCCGTGGAGCGCTTCGATGACCTTGCCGGCTTCCATCGGACCGCCGGACACGAACACCACCGGAATATTGAGGCGCATCGCGGCCATCAACATGCCAGGGGTAATCTTGTCGCAATTGGAAATACAGACCATGGCATCCGCGCAGTGCGCGTTGACCATGTATTCGACTGAGTCGGCGATCAGTTCGCGCGAAGGCAGCGAATACAGCATGCCGCCGTGTCCCATCGCGATACCGTCATCGACGGCGATGGTATTGAATTCCTTGGCGACGCCGCCGGCGGCCTCGATCTCGCGGGCTACCATCTGGCCGAGGTCTTTCAGGTGAACATGCCCCGGAACAAACTGGGTAAAGGAGTTGACTACGGCGATGATCGGCTTGTCAAAATCGCCATCCTTCATGCCGGTAGCGCGCCAGAGCGCGCGCGCGCCGGCCATGTTGCGGCCGTGGGTAGTGGTGCGGGAACGGTATTGCGGCATGGTCGTCTCCAGGTATCTCGTCGGATGGCCGCTCCTAACGAAGCGGCAAAGACCGCTAGATTGCCTTGCCCCCAGCTAGGTGTCAAATATATGATTCATTCCTGATTAAGTCGAATTGCATATTAAAACCTATGAGCATCGAACTGAGGCAATTACGCTATTTCGTTGCCGTGGCTGAAGAAAATCACTTTGGCAGGGCGGCCGCGCGTCTGCACATGACCCAACCGCCGTTGTCGCAGACCATACAGTCGCTTGAAGCCGAGTTGGGGACGCCGCTGTTTGAACGTACCAAGCGCAGTGTCGCCCTGACGCCGGCCGGTGCCGCCCTGCTGCCCGAAGCGCGCCGCATCCTCCAGCAGGCAGCCAGCCTCCCGGATATTGCACGGCGAGCGGCATCCGGAGAATCGGGCTTGCTGTCGCTGTCCTTCGTATCGACCGCTGATTACAGCGTGCTTCCCCCGTTGCTACGCGAGTTTCGTGAACGTTACCCGCAAATCCAGATCGACCTGCGTGAAGCCACCAGCGACTTGCAGGTCGATGATCTGATGCATAGCCGTATCGACGCCGGCTTGCTGATTCCCCCGCTGCACGACAAGGCCAAAGCAGAACTTGCCTATGTCACCGTTTTATCCGAACCGTTGATTCTCGCCCTCCCTCACGGTTTCAAAGACCTGCATACCAAAGCGACAGTCGCACTGGCGGAAGTCGCCGACATGCCATTAATCATCTTTCCGCGACGCATCGCCCCGGCTTTCCATGATGCAATCGTTGGCTGCTTTCGTGACGCCGGATTGACGCCGCGCATCGGGCAGGAAGCTATCCAGATGCAGACTATCGTGGGCCTGGTATCCGCCGGCATGGGCATTGCTCTTGTGCCACAATCCGTGTCTAACCTGAAACGACCCGGTGTCGATTACAAATCCTTGTCCGATAAAACCGTATCCGTGGAAACCGGGCTGGCCTGGCGGCGCGACAACCCGTCACCAGCCCTGCGCACCTTCCTTGAATTACTAAGAAAGAGATAGATGCTGACACACCCGCTGCCTGACCCGATTGCCTTTTCAATCGGCCCGCTATCCGTGCACTGGTATGGCTTGATGTACTTGCTCGCCTTTGTCCAATTCCTGGTCCTTGGCCGGATACGCGCCCGCCAGCCGCATATGGCAGCGGCAGGCTGGAAGCCGGAGGACCTTGATGACATGTTGTTTTACGGCGTACTGGGTGTCATTTTGGGTGGGCGCCTGGGAGAGGTCATCTTTTATCATCCGGCTTTTTATTTCACCCATCCGCTGGAAATCTTCGCCATCTGGAAGGGCGGGATGTCCTTCCATGGCGGTTTTATCGGCGTGCTGATCGCCATGGCGCTCTGGGCGCGGAGAAAGGGCCGCACCACGGTCGCTGTCTACGATTTCATTGCACCCATGGTCCCGCTGGGTTATGCGGCCGGGCGCATCGGGAATTTCATCAATGCCGAACTGCCAGGCCGTCCTGCGGACCCTTCCCTGCCCTGGGCAATGATCTGGCCCAACGTGGACAACATACCGCGCCACCCGTCGCCGATCTATCAGGCGCTGGTCGATGGACTGCTGCTTTTCATCATTCTCTGGATCTACGCGCGCAAACAACGTCCACCGCTGGCGGTCGGCGCGGTTTTCGTTGGCCTCTACGGCCTTGCGCGTTTTTTCACCGAATACTTCCGGACGCCAGACTATGAGGTCGGTTTCGCCGGCATCACGATTTCAGCCGGCCAGATGCTGTCGCTGCCGATGGTTGTTTTCGGGGTCGTGGCGCTGATCGTCACCTATCGCAGATACCCTGCCTGAGCAATATGGGACAGATACACGTTGACCGCCAGGGCGATATTGCCACCGTAACACTCTGCAATGCAGGCAAGCTGAACGCCCTTGACGTTGCCATGTGGGAGGCGCTGAAAGAAGCATTTGCATCACTGTCCTCCGATGACACGCTGCGCTGCGTGATTATCCAAGGTGATAATCATCAGTTTGCCGCTGGCGCCGATGTCGAGGAATTCAAGCTGGTGCGAAGCACGGTCGAACAAGGGCTTCACTACCACAACGATCTGATCGGAGGCGCGCTGGATGCCATTGCGGGATGCATGCATCCGACAATCGCCGCGATTGAAGGCGTTTGTGTCGGCGGTGGACTTGAAATTGCCAGCGCATGCGATTTGCGCATCGCCGCCCCCAACGCCAGATTCGGCATACCGATCAACCGCCTCGGTTTCGCACTTGCGCCAAACGAAATGCGACATCTGCTTGTTCTCGTCGGAAAAGCGGTTGCACTGGATATCCTGCTCGAAGGACGTGTTTTCGACGCGGCGGAAGCAAAGGAAAAAGGCCTGGTAACGCGCATTGCCGACGATGCGCTCGCCGCCGCGCATGAGGCGGCGCAACGGATCGCCAAAGGTGCGCCACTGGCTGCGCGCATGAACAAAAAGCTCGCACATCGCCTGACCACGCAAGCTGCACCCCTGAGCGATGCGGAGTCGATGGAAGCCTTTTCCCTGCTTGAATCGCACGATTACCAAGAAGGCGTTGCAAGCTTTCTCGAAAAACGCAAACCTGTATTCAAAGGAAAATGACAATAATGAATGCAACCCCGAACGCAAACCTTTACGCACTGTTCCAGAGTCGCTTCCCGGAGGACATGACGGCGTGCTGTATTGAAACACATGATGGCCTTTACTACAGCTGGAACGATATTGACCGCGCCAGCGCCAAGATGGCCAACCTGCTTGCCGCTCTTGATCTCCCGATGGATGCCCGCATCGCCGTGCAAGTCGAAAAATCCCCGGAAGCCCTGATCCTGTATCTGGCTACCCTACGCGCAGGTTATGTCTATCTGCCGCTCAATACCGCGTATCGGGCAGCTGAAATGGCTTACTTCATCGAGAATGCGGAACCGTCGGTTGTCGTGTGTTCACCTCAGAATTTTGGATGGGTATCGCAAATTGCCTTTTCCAGCGGCACCAGGCATGTCTTTACCCTTGGCGATGATCGGACGGGTACGCTGTTGACGCGCGCTGCGCTGCAATCAAACAGTTTCGACACCGTGCATCGCGTCCCCGAAGACCTTGCCGCGATCCTGTATACCTCAGGTACGACAGGCCGCAGCAAGGGAGCCATGCTCACGCATGACAATCTCGCGTCCAATGCCCTTGTGCTGCAGGAATACTGGCATTGGCAAGCGGGCGACGTGCTCCTGCATGCCCTGCCTCTCTTTCACGTACACGGCCTGTTCGTGGCATCGCATGGGGCGCTGCTCAACGGCAGCAAGATGATTTTCCTGCCGCGCTTTGACACTGCTGAAGTTTTACGATGCCTGCCGCGGGCAACCGTCTTCATGGGTGTGCCGACCTATTATGTGAGGTTAATCGCCGAGCCGGGTTTTGATCGCGAACTCTGCGCCAGGATGCGGCTATTCATTTCCGGATCGGCTCCCTTGCTGACCGACACATTCAAGACCTTTGCCGAACGGACCGGACATACCATCCTGGAACGCTACGGCATGAGCGAAACCACCATGCTGGTTTCCAATCCCTACGATGGGGAGCGCATCGGCGGCACGGTTGGCCTTCCGCTTCCTGGCGTTTCGGTACGCGTCGTGAAGGGCGACGGCACGCCGTGTGCGGTGGATGAGATCGGGGACATCCAGGTAAAAGGGCCCAACGTATTCAAGGGATACTGGCGCATGCCCGAAAAGACAGCGGAAGAATTTACCGCTGACGGCTACTTCAAGACGGGTGATGTAGGCAGATTTGATGCGCGGGGTTATCTGAGCATAGTCGGACGCAGCAAGGATCTGATCATTTCGGGGGGCTACAATGTTTATCCGAAGGAGATCGAATCCTTCATTGATGAGATGGAAGGTGTCGTCGAATCGGCGGTGATTGGTTTGCCGCATCCCGACTTTGGTGAAGCCGTTACCGCGGTGGTCGTGACCAAGACCGATACGGCGTTAGATGAAGCGCAGATCATTGACTACCTGAAGTCCCGTATCGCCAACTTCAAGGTACCCAAGCGTATCTTTTTCGTACATGACCTTCCGCGCAATACGATGGGCAAGGTGCAAAAGAACGTTTTGCGGGATCAGTTCAAAGACCATCCATGACCATTGCCCGAGGCGTTTGCCTAGCCTGAGCAGGCTAGGCAAACGCCTTGTACAGCATATAAGCAGCGAGCGAGTACAGCAGCACGGCAAAAATCTTTTTCAGCGATTTGACTGGAAGTTTGTGCGCGGTCCTCGCGCCAAGCGGCGCCGTGGTGACGCTGGCAAGCGAAATCACCAGCAGTGCCGGCAGGTAGATAAAGCCCAGCGAGCCGCTCGGCAGATTATCTTCCTGCAAGCCGAAATAGACATTGGACAGGGTGCCGGCGAGCGCAATCGGGAATCCCAGAGCGGCGCTGGTGGCGACTGCATTGTGAATCTTCACATTACACCAGGTCATGAACGGCACCGATACGAAACCGCCGCCGGCACCGACCAGTCCGGCGAGCACACCAATGCCTCCGCCTGCGGCAAACATGCCGGTTGCACTGGGAAGGTCGCGCGCCGCTGCCGGCTTCTTATCAAGCAGCATCTGCGACGCGGAAAACGCCACGAACACTGCGAACGACAAGGCCAGTGTCGATGGATTCAAATGCGCGCCGATCCAGGGACCTACCCATGATCCGATGAGGATTCCAGGAGCCAGCAGTTTTACGATGTTCCACATCACTGCGCCGCGTGCATGATGCGCCCGCACTGAAGAGATCGATGTGAACATGATGGTGGCGAGCGAGGTCGCAATTGCCATATGGATCACGTACTCCTGCGGGAAATGCTTTGCCGTGAGGATCATCGTGATGAACGGCACCAGCAGCATTCCTCCTCCGATGCCGAGCAAGCCAGCCGCAAACCCGACCGCAGCACCAAGCACGAGCAAGCCTGCGATAAGCGAGATGTCCATCCAGATCTTTCCGGTGATTATTTGATGTGCTGGATGATACACCGCCATTCGAATGGCGATACAGGCGTGATGGAAAGGCGGTTGCCGCGCTTGAGGATCTGCATGTCACCAAGGTCCGGGAGACTTCGCAATTCCGCTAATGGCATCAGGCGCGTCTTGTGCGTTGCCTTGACATCGACCATGAGCCAGCGTGGATTTTCAGGCATTGACTTGGGATCGTAATACTTGCTGTCCGCATCGAACTGCGTGGGATCCGGATAAGCGGTACTGGCTACTTCGGCCAGACCGGCAATGCCGGGTTCTGCGCAGCTCGAATGATAGAACAGCACGCCATCGCCGATGCGCATTGCGTCGCGCATGAAATTGCGTGCCTGATAATTGCGTACTCCAACCCAGGGAACCACGCTACCCGGTGCAGCAAGCGCATCGTCAATGCTGACCTCGTCGGGTTCGGATTTCATCAGCCAGTACTGCATGTCGTGCCTTGTTGCCCTTGTCGTTATCTGAGTATTGTCTGTACACGTGCATTGCAAATTGCAAACCGCAAGCAAGCCACAAGAAAATCAAGTCATTGGCCATGCAATGACAAATGTGACGCGCATAAAAAAGCGGCTGCAATCATGCAGCCGCTTTGAGAATTAGCCCCGCCTGTGCCGTCTTTGCCGGCATCCCGAACCTTACGGTTCAAGGTGGTCACAGTTAGTTCAATTTCGGGTTCATCGGACTAGCGACGCTCACGCCCATCGAACAAAATTCCGCAACCGATGCACATAAATGGTTCAAGGAATATATGGCAATCGCGAACACGGCAGGAGGTTTCATATTACCCCAATCGCGCCGCATGTCAAAGCCTTTGCCGAAGATTTTTGAGAGTGTTTCCAATGAACTAAAAGAGATTTTCCTGAGGTGCCAATGCAGTATCGAGCACGGTATGCATCACGGCAATTTTCTCTTTCACCTCTGCGAGCGCCATACCGGCGAACGGCCCTTCACCTGACTTGGTGGCCAAAAGTTCCGCCGCGATGCCAAGCGCTGCCATCACTGCAATACGATCGGTTCCCTTGATCTTGCCTGCGTCACGAATCGCGCACATTTTTTGGTCCAGGTAATCTACCGCCTGCTGCAGAGCCTGTTCTTCGCCTTCCTTGCAAGCGAGCTTGTAGGCCTGACCCATAATGGTTACGTCAAGCTGGATCATGCCACCTCCTCATTCGATTCATTCGGTTCATCCGATGCAGGGATCTTGTCGAGCAAGGCGGACACACGTTGGTATGCTTCTTCGATGCGTCGGGCCAGATCCGCATTCTCTGCCGTCACCGATGCCAGCGCGAGGCGCAGCTCAGCGTTCTCGCGACGCAGGGACTGAGCCAGTTCGGCCAACCGGGTGATTTTTTCGGAAAGTTGATGAAATTCGGCAATCATATTGCAACTATAGTGGCCTAAAGGAATTTCCGTCAATAGATTCAAATACTTGGGTCGTTTTTTTGAAGAGGCGTCTTAGCGGTATGCGGCGCCGCGTCTTGCCGCTTCATGGGGTGCGCCCTAAAATTGCAGCATGGGGCGGTAGCTCAGCTGGGAGAGCGTCGCGTTCGCAATGCGAAGGTCGGGAGTTCGATCCTCCTCCGCTCCACCATATAATATATTGTCGTAGTCCTTACCTGGCATAGGTCGCGAAGGCGCCGAATCTGCCGGCCGCATTCCCGAACCACGCCCAATACGTGTCTCCTGTAACAGCCACCGATGCATGGTTTGTTCTCCACTGCCAGGTGCCCGCCCTGCCCGTTCCTGCCGTCCATCCCACCCCGGCCACATCCGTCGAAACAGTTCGCGTTACACTTGGCATACTTCCTGCGGCGTTGCACGCGCCGTTCGGCCGATGATGGTCCGGAGGACTACGGAGAATACATGTTGAGAGATTTGAGCATACAAAAAAAACTGTACGCCGGGTTCGGCGCGATTGTCATCCTGCTGCTGGCCCTGCTGATGACCATGTATAACAATTTCAACAAGCTCACCGAGGCCAATAGCTGGGACCGGCACACCCTCCAGCTTCTGTTGAAGAGCCATGGACTTGAAGCAAGCCTGCTCGATATCCAGGCAGGATACCGGGGTTACCTTTTGACCGCCAATGAAAACTTTTTACAAGGAATTGGCGAAAAAGAAAAGGAAGTGCAACAGTATCTTCAACAAGTTAAAACACTGTCGACAGACAATCCCGTGCAGCACGAACGACTGAGGAAAATTGAACCTCTGATCAGTGACTGGATGGGCAACGTCGTACGTCCAATCATTGCACAGCGCCGCGACATGGCAAAGGCAGCCAATCCAGTCGATCAACTAGCTCGCGATCCGGTCATTACCTCCGGTTTCAATCACATCGCGAGTGTTCACGACATCCTGGCAGATTTTAACGCGGAAGAGAACCGTCTCCTGACGGAACGTGCGGCGCATGCGAACGAGCAGCGGCGTAACTCGATGCTGTTGCTTGTGGTGGGCGGCCTCACCTCCGTGCTCGCCGCATTGCTGATTGCCGTCACACTTGCTCGATCTATCCTGCGTCCGCTGACCAACCTGACAAGTGCGGTGCAGGCGATTGCAAAAGGAAACCAATCCGCGCGCGCGGAGATTATCAGCATGGACGACCTCGGCAAAGTGACCACTCAGTTCAACGTCATGGCCGACACGATCCAGGAAAACCAGGCGCGCGAACAGCAAGCCACCAACGAATTGCGCAGCAAGGTCGATTCGCTGCTGGAAGTTGTTTCTCGTGCCGCGCGAGGTGATCTGACCGGTCGTGTGGCAGTGAGTGGCAACGATGCCATTGGACAGCTCGGCGACGGCCTGGCCCGGATGTTCGATAATCTGCGCGCCCTCCTCAATCGTGTGCAAAAGGCAGGCATACAGGTAGCGACTTCGACTACCGAGATCGCCGCATCGGCGCGCCAGCAGGAATCCACCGGCGTCGAACAGGCCCAGACCAGTATCGAAGTGCTCAGCACCACCAAGGAGATTTCCGCCAATACCGCTCAGTTGCTGAAAGCGATGGAAGAAGTCAACCAGGTCGCCGACGATACGACAACGGCCACCACGGATGCAGTCGGCAATTTGCGCCGCATGGACCTGACCATGCAGCGGATGGTCAATGCGACCGAATCCATCAATGGCAAGCTCGCCGCGCTGTCCGAAAAGGCAAGCAACATCAACGCCGTTCTGACGACCATTACTAAGGTCGCTGACCAGACCAACATCCTGTCGCTCAATGCCGCAATCGAAGCCGAAAAGGCAGGCGAAGCGGGCCGTGGCTTTTCCGTGGTCGCCACTGAAATCCGTCGCCTTGCGGACCAGACTTCGGTAGCGACCTGGGACATCGAGCAAATGCTCAAGGAAATGCAATCCGCGGTATCGGCGAGCGTCATGGGCATGGACAAATTTTCGGAAGAAATCCGGCGCAGCGTGGAAGAAACGCAGCAGGTCAGCGATACGCTCGGCAGCGTGATTGAACAAGTCCAGAAGCTTCCGCCCCGCTTCGACATGGTGCTCGAAGGCATGCAGTCACAGGCCATCGGCGCCTCTCAGATTACCGAAACCATGACGCAATTGAACGAGGCAACCCAACAGGCAGTCGATGCGCTCAAGGCAACGAGTGAAGCGGTGCAGCAATTGCAATATGCGGCACAGGATCTGCAGGCGGGCGTGTCAAGTTTTGCGGTCAGCGCGTAGCAGGCATAGCTCGAAATACCACAATAAATAACATCGACAACAGGATTCAAAACACGATGCGCTACCTGGTTTTCCATCTTGGCAAGGACAGATACGGTCTGGCGACGCGTGAACTCGTGCGTGTATTGCCCTTGATGGAACTGAAAGCCTTGCCTCAGGCACCGGACTACGTGGCGGGAATCATGAATCTGCACGGCGCTCCGGTCCCGGTGATCGATTTGTGCGCACTTGCGTCTGGCAAGCCGCACACCGCGCGTTACGACACACGCATCCTGCTTGTTGCGTATCCCGATGCAACTGGTACCGTGCACGATCTCGGCCTGATTGCCGAGGGTGTTGCCGGATTCGCAAACATCGACGCGGATCAGCTTTCCGACACCGGCGTTTCCAATCCGCAGGCGCCTTACCTGGGAGAAGTGACAGCGCAAGACGGCAAGTTGCTGCAACTGGTTGATTTGCCGCTGCTGTTACCCGCACAGATCAGGGACACGTTGTTTGTCGCGGCCGAACGGAGTGTCTCATGAGTGAGGAAACGGCGGCATTGCAACTGCGCCTGCGTCAGCTCACCGGTCTCGACCTGACACCTATCGCCGTCGACACGGCAGTACGAAAGCGCATGAAAGACCTGCACGCAAATAACCGTATTGCGTATGTCGCGCAAGCGATGCACAAGCGGGATGAGCTGACGGCATTGATTGACCTGGTCGTTGTACCTGAAAGCTGGTTCTTCCGGGACGTCGATGCATTCAATGCCGCGAGGTCCTTCGTTGTGACCAGGCTGCGCGAGACCAATCGCCCGGTACACATACTGAGTATTCCCTGCGCCGGCGGTGAAGAACCCTACTCCATGGCGATGGCACTGCTCGACGCAGGGCTGTCGCAAAATGACGTAAGCATCGAAGGTATCGACATCAGTCTCCAGGCCATTGAACGCGCCAGGCAAGGTACCTTTCAACGCAATGCGTTCCGGACGCCGGACCTCAGTTTTCGTGACCGTTTTTTCACCAGCCGGGCCGATGCGTTCGATCTCGTTCCGGAGGTGCGGAAGATGGTCCGGTTCCGATGCGGAAATCTGCTCAACCCGGACCAGCAATTGCAGTCGAGTCGCTTCGATCTTATTTTCTGCCGTAATCTGTTGATCTATTTTGATGAGCCCACGCAGCGTGCGGCGATAGCGCGGTTAAACGATCTACTGATGAACGACGGTCTTCTGTTTGCCGGCTATGCGGAAGTCACCACTTTTTGCCAGCATGGATTTTCGATGGCGCCATTTCCGAAAGCCTTTGCGTTGCGCAAGACGAACAGCGTGGTCCAGTTTGCGCCCCTGGCCTGCCCCAAGCCGCCAATGCGTCGAAGTCCCATGCGTACGGCGGCAGCGGCAGTCGCGGAAAGTCGCCCACGCCTCCGGATACCCGAAGCGGCGGCTCCCGCCGCTCCCCTCGATGACCTGCTCCAGCGCGGACGCGAGCTGGCGGATCGCGGCGCATTTGATGATGCGGAGCGGGCCTATCGGCAGTGCCTGCAGATAGCGCCGGATTGTGCAGAAGCTTACTTCATGCTGGGGCTGCTGAACGAGCAGAGCAACAACATTGCTGCGGCGGCCGAGTATCTTCGACGCACTATTTATCTTGACCCGAATCACTACGATGCATTGTGTCACCTGGCGTTGCTGGCCGGGCATGAAGGCGATAGCAACACCTCTGAACAATACCGAAGGCGCGCTGCGCGTGTCTATCAGCGCAGAAGTACGGAGCAAAACGAGCCATGAGCCAGCATATGACTGAACAATCGGTTGAGGATTGCTGGAACCGCATCGGCGTACGCGGCGATCGCAGCTGCGACCGACTGCCGCAGCATGGACATTGTCGGCACTGCGATGTGCATGCTGATGCTGCCTCCGCACTACTACAACGTTCCCTGCCACCAGATTACCGTCAGGAGTGGGCACGGGAATTTGCACCGGTGGCGAAAACGGAAGCCGCGGTCGACCAAAGCGCGCTGGTCTTCCGCCTAGGCTATGAATGGCTGGCTTTGCCGGCGCGAATGACGATCACCATTGCCGAGCGTGTACTTCCGCATCGATTGCCGCATCGGCATGGCGGCTCCCTGCTGGGGATCGTTAATGTCAAGGGAAGGCTCTATCCCTGCATGTCGCTCGACCGCCTGCTGGGTATCTCTCCCGATGAACCGCCGGCAGTGCCAGGGCAGCGTGTCTATCCCCGCCTGCTAGTCATGCAGTTCGAGCAGCAGTCTTTTGCCTTGCCGGTACAGGACCTGACCGGCATTCACCGTTATGCTGCACATGACTTGCAAGCCTTGCCAGCCACGTTCAACAGTGCGATGCGGCGTTTCCTGACTGGCATGCTGGTGGTCGGTGATCGACGCGTGGGTTGCCTTGATGCGCAGCTGATTGGCCATCAGCTTGCCGGAGAACTGTGATGAACGGCGAAGACGACTACAGCCAGCTGTCGCTGCACCAGCTATTCCGCAGCGAGGCGGAAAGCCAGGCGCAAATACTGACGCAGGGGCTGCTCTTGCTGGACCGGAACGGCCAGGACTTGAAAGCGATCGAGCCACTGATGCGTGCCGCCCACTCACTCAAGGGGGCGGCACGCATCGTTAACATGGAGCCGATCGAAAGACTGTCGCATGTGATGGAAGATTGCTTCGTCGCAGCGCAAAAAGGAAAGCTACAGCTGACCGGTGCGCGTATAGACCGCCTGCTGTCGGGTGTCGACCTGATCACACAGCTTGCTTCCCTGAGTGAAGCCGACGTGCCAGCCTGGCTTGAGCAGAACAAGCTGCATGTCGCAAATCTATTGGTCAGCATGTACGATGCGGCCGATCCGGCCAAGCTGAATGATCCATCGCCCATCGCACCTCCGTTGCCTTCGACCACTGCTGTCACTGCTGCCGCTGCTGCCACTGCTCCCGCGCCATCTGTACCCGATGCAATTGCCGCCGCCACTCCTACGATCGTGCCCACGGCTATCCCCGTTGCTCCCATTACGCCATCCGCCATTCCGCGCGACGAACAAGTATTGAAAGTCAGCGTGCGCAGCTTCGACCGGCTTCTGTCGCTGGCAAGTGAATCACGGGTAGCCACGCATTCGCTGGGGCCTTACGTGCAGGCGATGCAGCGCTATAAAAAGAAGAAGCATGAAATGGTGACGGCGTTCGAACAGTTGTCGGACGCACTGTCTTCGATGCCAATAGACGATACCGTGCGCGAACGGCTGTTGCAGGTACGCCAGCGTATTAATCCCGTACGCCAGGAACTGGTATCACGTATTGCGGAACTGGAAGCCTATGAGCGGCGTCTGCTGGCGGCGTCACAGGAAATACTGGATGAAGTGCTGACCCTGCGCATGCGTCCCTTCCGCGACGGTGTGCAGGGCTTTCCACGAATGGTGAGAGACCTCGCAAAAAGTCTGGGGAAAGATGCACATCTCGAGATCGTCGGTGAAGATACGCTGGTCGACCGCGACATTCTTGCCCGGATTGAAAGCCCGATTAACCACATGCTGCGCAATGCGATTGACCACGGCATGGAAGTTCCGGAACAGCGACTCGCCAATGGAAAGCCGGCACGGGGAAACCTGCGCCTGGAGGCGCGCCACAGTGCCGGCATGCTGACCATCCTCATCAGTGACGATGGTCAGGGCGTGGATCTCGATAGCATCCGTAAAAAGCTTGTCGAACGGAAGATGGCTAGCGAGGCAATGGCCGCCGAAATGAGCAGCGCTGAGCTGCTCGACTTTCTACTGCTGCCGGCATTCAGTCTCAAGGACACCGCGACGCACGTCTCGGGCCGTGGCGTTGGGCTTGATGCCGTGTCCGCTACGGTGCGGCAACTGAACGGCACCGTTCGCCTTGAAACCGAACGCGGCAAGGGTTTTTTCATCACCATCACACTTCCCTTGTCGCAGTCCGTTGTTCGTGCGCTGGTAGTGGATATCGCGGGCGAACCTTACGCAATTCCGATTACTAAAATCGATCGCGTGATGGAGATCTCGCCGTCCGATATTTTTTCCCTGGAAAACAAACAGTTCTTCGCCATCGGCAAAGACCATATAGGCATGGTATCGGCAGCGCAGTTGCTGGACCTTGGCGATACGCAGACGACAGACCGTAACCTGCCGGTCATCATTGTCGGCTCGGGCCAGCGCCGTCATGCGCTTGCAGTGGATGCCATCATCGGGGAACAAAGTCTCGCCGTGCAACCGATCGACGCCATCTTCGGCAAGCTGCGCGACATATCGGCGGCAGCATTGCTGGACGATGGTTCCCCGGTGCTCATTCTGGACATCGACGATGTACTGATCAGCATCGACAAGCTTGCCAGCGAGGGTTCATTGCGGCAGGTACAGCGTGTAACACCAGAACTCGATGCGATGGCGAAACGTGTACTGGTGATCGACGACTCACTGACGGTACGGGAAATGGAACGCAAGTTACTGTCTACGCGCGGGTATAAGGTCGACGTCGCAGTGGATGGCATGGACGGATGGAACGCTGTGCGCAGCGTGAACTACGACCTGGTCATCACCGATGTCGACATGCCGCGCATGGATGGCATAGAACTCGTCACGCTGATCAAGCAGGATGCGCGGCTGCGAACGATCCCGGTGATGATTGTGTCGTACAAGGACAGGCCCGAAGACCGGGCGCGCGGCATCACTGCCGGTGCCGATTACTATCTGACAAAAGGCAGTTTCCATGATGAGACCCTGCTGGACGCCGTGGTTGACCTGATCGGAGAAAGCGACAAATGAGAATCGCTATCGTCAATGATGTATTGATTATTGGCGAAGCCCTACGCCGCGTCATTACCAATACGCAAGAACATGAGGTGATCTGGGTTGCGCGCAGCGGCGAACAGGCAGTGCAATTCTGCATGAATAACCGCCCTGACCTTATCCTCATGGATCTCGTGATGCCTGGTATGGATGGCGTTGAAGCCACGCGACAGATCATGCAGAATTCTCCTTGCGCGATCCTCCTGGTAACGGCATCGCCGGAAGACAACACCGGCATGGTATTTCGCGCGCTTGGCGCAGGGGCGCTTGATGTTGCGGCTACCCCGCTCATCACCGGGCAGCCGGGAACCGATCTCGCATTGCTATCCAAAATACGCACCATTGGCAAACTGATCAGCGCAGACGCCCAGACAGCGCGCCCGGCATCCCCCCGCTCCAATTCTTCCGCAAATCATGAGCAGGAACCTGAAGTGCTGGTCGCGATCGGCGCCTCCACCGGCGGGCCGATGGCACTGGCCAAGGTCTTTGGTCAATGGACGCCACCGGAGGACGGCGCAGCGGTCATCGTGCAACACATCGACCAGAATTTCACCGATAGTTTTGCCAGCTGGCTGGGCGACCAGATTCGCGTGCCGATCACTGTGATCGATGAAAGCACCCGCCTTGCGCGTGGCAGGATCTACATCGCGAAGACCAATGACCACCTGGTCATGGATGGCCGGCATCGATTGAGTTATAGCGCTACGCCACTCGATTATCCTTACCGGCCTTCAGTCGATGTGTTTTTTCAATGCGTCGCCAAATACTGGCAAAAACCGGCAGTAGGCGTCCTCCTGACCGGGATGGGGCGTGATGGTGCGCGCGGCCTGCTGGCGATGCGTGATGCCGGCAAGACGACTATTGCGCAGGACCAGACGAGTAGCGCGGTATATGGCATGCCGCGCGCGGCGGCCGATCTGAATGCCGCCGAAATGATTCTTCCGCTGGACAAGATCGGGGCGACGCTTCGTCAGCGAACGCAGCGCAACGGCGAATAAGCGACAGCGCTGTCAATACTTTCCCTGCCGTCATAGCTCCTCGATTTGCCACAACTGGCCATCGGACGTGATCAGCGCCGCGCGCAGTTCCTTGCCCGGGAAGACTTCCTTCGCCGCTTCCCGGTAACGATCCAGTTGCGCCTGATAGCCCGCGCGTTCCGCATCCAGCAAGTCGCGCTTGTAATCAAGAATCCATACTTCCCGCTCGCAGACGACGGCACGGTCGAAGCGCATAACCTCGGTCAGCGTGATGATTTCCAGCTCATTGAACGCCGCATTAAAATGCGCGGGATTGAAGAATCTTTCCAACGTGGGATGACTGAGGATGCGCACGGCCTGCTCGCGCACCGCCCTTGCAATATCCGGCGTGCAGCGCAGCCAGCGCGACAGCTGTCGCGTATCCGGCAGGATGAGGGGCCATTGCGGCCCAATGGTCATCCGCTCCAGCAAGGCATGCAGCGCAAGTCCTTCCTCGATGGCGCGATTGGTGAACTCCCTGATCGGCCGTGCAGGGCCTGACAGCACAGGGGGTTCGAATACCGATAGCTCGAACTCCGCGTCGACCGCCATTGTGCGGTCGGTAACCAACATCGCCGTATCAACCTGCATCTCCGGCACGGCAAGCAGACGGTGATACCAGCTACCTTCATAACAGCCATTGTCAACAGCGCCCCGGGTCGCCGCCACGCCACTGATTATCAGGACTTGCTTGGCACGCGTTGCGGCGACATACAACAGGTTCCAGTCCTCCTGTTCCTTGAAACTTTCTTCCGCCGCGAACAAGGTATCGCGCGCCGCGCCGCGCTCGGCCTTGCGTCCAAAGCAGGAAAAATGTGTCGGCGCATCGGCGTCCTGCGGCCAGTCGCACAGGATGCCTGCATCGTCGCGTGCCGGGTCGCTATGATTGGCATCGACCAGCACCACAATCGGCGCCTCCAGTCCTTTCGCACTATGGATCGTCAGGATGCGCACCGCATCGACCGCCGCGTCCACAGTGGCCTCGTCCGGCGCCTCGTTCACCACGCCGTTGCGCAGCAAACGAACTGCATCAATGAATTTTGGCAGGCTGGGGTACCGCCCGGCATCCAGATTCAGTGCGAGTTCGATAAAGGCATCGATGTTGCCCAGCACCTGTGCACGCACCATCGGCGGTGCAGATTGCGCATAGCGGGCGACGAGGCTGCCCTCATGCACGATCAGATCGAGCAGATCATGCACCGGAAGACGAGGAGCAGCGTCGAGCCAATGCCGCAGCAGTGCCGAAGCACGTTGCAATGCCGGCGATATGACGGCTTCCCTTGCCGCCTGAAGGCGCAACCACCATGTCGGCTCGGGCCGTTGAGCAAGAAGGATCAGATCGTCATCCGAGGCGCCAAAGATCGGCGATTTGAGAACGTGTGCGAGCGCCCGGTTATCGCCCGGCGTGATGAGGAATCCCAGCAGCGCAATCAGGTCGGCCACCTCCAGGGATTCCAGCAAGCCGCCGCGCTTGTCCGAAATGAACGGAATACCGGCCGCACGCAAGGCACTTTCATACGCCGTCAGATAGCTGCGCTTCTTGACCAGCAGCATGACGTCCGACCATTTCACCGGCGTGTCCTGTCGCCTGCCAAGTTCTTGCATCGCAGCGCGGATCACCGCCGCAACGGCCTTGCCCTCGTCGAGGCGACGGGCGTCTTCCTCTTCTTCGCGTGCCATGCTTAGGGGGTCGCGCAGGGTGAAGCCCCCAGCCGCCACCTGTTCTTCTTCCTCAATACGGATCAGCGGCAAACGCCACACTGTGCCGCCTTCGCTGCCCAGGGTAGTCTGCGCGGCATAGATGGGATTGCCGACAAATGCTGCATTCAGCACGTCCACGATCGCCAGCGCATTGCGTCGCGTCTGGTTGGTGCGCAACACATCGGCGCCTAGTCCGGCCAGCATGTCGCGCGCCGCTGTAAACACGCGCGGTTCGGCACGGCGGAATCGGTAGATTGACTGTTTGGGATCGCCGACGACAAATACGCTCGGCGCCTGCGTGTCATCGCCATAAGCATTCAGCCATGCCCTGACGATGCTCCACTGCAGCGGATTGGTGTCCTGGAACTCATCGAGCAGGATATGCTTGTAGCGTGCATCAAGGCGGCTCTGCAGATAGGCCGCATGATCGATGTCATTGAGCAAACGGTAAGCCTGCCATTCAAGATCGCTGAAATCGAATACACGTTGCTCCGCTTTGGCGGCCTGATAGTGTTCCAGGTAGGCGGGGCCAACCGTAAACAACGCTTCATTCAATGCCAGTACCTGACGCTCGCAGCTACGACGTTGCAATTGCAGAAAGTGCTCGGCGACCGAGGTGAACTCTTCTTCAAAGATAGTGGGTCCGTCCGGACCGATGTTTGTTTCGAGCGCCGTGAGCAGCTTGCCGCGCCTGTGATCGTTGCCGCGCGGCTTGCCCTTGTCGTCACAGAACTGGCTCTGCAGCTTGTCGAAATTGTCGATGCAGGCGCCTGCCGTCAACGCGCTTTCGATAGCGACCGCGCGGTCCTGATTGCGCTTGGCGCCCTGGCCGAGAAGCCATGCGATATTGAGCAGACGGGCGCGCAGCTTCTCGTCTTCCCAGACAAGCAATCGCGCATCGCTTACACCATCTTCGCCACACAACTCGCGCAGCCACTCCAGCGGCGCGTCGGTCGACTGCTGCACACTCGCCCACCACTCTGCCCGCTTGGATACGAAACTGTCGATCAGGCCGCGCGCGTTCCAGTCGCCGACCATTTCGTACAACTGCATCAGCGCAGCCCTGACGTGTTGATTATCATCGTCGTTCAGCGACTGCATGAAACGGCCGTAAGCTTCACGCAATAACTCGCCGGTCGATTCAGTGAGGCTGTAACCGTGCGGGACGCCGGAGGAAAGCGGCGCAATCTGCACCAGCCTCGCGAACCAGCTATGGAAGGTATCAATGGAAAGGCTTTGCGGGCTGGACAGGACGCGTTCATACAATCCGCGTGCCACCGGCAACAAGCGCGGCGCCTCATGTTGCGGGACACCACGTTCAACCAGCAGTACCGTGACGTCGGCTTCGGAGCGCAAGGCCAGGTCATGCAGCAGTTGCATCAGGCGCTCACGCATTTCCTGCGCCGCCTTGCGCGTGAACGTGATCGCCAGCAGTTCTGCCGGCTGGGCGCCAGCGAGCAGAAGGCGCAGCATGCGTGCGACCAGCAACCAGGTCTTGCCGCTACCCGCGCAAGCTTCGACCACAACGGAACGGGTGGGGTCGCAGGCGATCCGGGTGAAGGATGCGGCATCGACCGCTTCGCCATTGGCTTCGTAAGCACGTGGGGAATGCAGCGTCATCACCATGCTCCCTTACGGCACAAGCCGCGCACTTCGCAGAATACGCATACGCGTTCAATGCCGCTTGCCCGAAGCGGTGTGCCCGAAGCAATGGCGCTTACGTTAGCGACGATCTGTTTTTCCAGCATGGCTTGCCATTCGATGAAATTCTTTGCTTCGGCATCGCCGGTCTTGTCCTTGGTGACTTCGAGTGCGACGAAGTGCGCCGCAGCGACCGGGAGGTCCGACAACATGCCATAGAAAGCAAGCTGATGATCTTCCGTTTCCTTGATCTTGTCGCGTAGCGACTGCACATTGCGGGTCTTGTAATCCAGCACCGCACGTGAACCGTCTTCATGTTCGTCAATGCGGTCAATGCAGCCATGCAAGGTGATCTGCCCGCCATCCCAGTTCAGGATTTTTTCGAAACGCTGTTCGCCGAACACAAACCGCCATCCGCTGGCTTCGCGCTCATTGGCCCATTCCAGGTAAGCCGGAATCACCTTTTGCCAGCGCGCATAGTAGCCGAGCGCAGCGGCGCTTTGTGCCAGCGCCTCGCCAAAGATTTTTTGCGAGATGTCGCGCAACAGTTCTTCGCGCGCGGCCGAGGCTATCTTGTAATCGCGCACGGTCTCATGATAAGTCCTGAGGATGGCATGCAGCCAATCGCCGTAATCGCGCTTCTCGGGCATATCGGACAATTCGTCGAGGCCGGCGAGACCCAGCATGCGGGTTGCAAAAAACTGGTAGGGGCAGGCGACAAGGCTGTTGTAGGCGCTTGCCGAGAGCTTGCGCGGCAATAACTGCGGCGCCGCCGGCGACGGCATGCGTACCGGTAAAGTCTTCAGCACCTGGCGAGCGATGTCGATACTGTGCACAGGCAGTACTTCAGCACCAGCGCGTTCCAGTGTCAGTTGCAGGCGCTCGACCCAGGTGCTCGCTGCATTCGGCTCACCGTTGCGATATGACTGGTACGACAGCACGACATGCGGATTCGCATGTAACAACTCGGCAAAATCCCGCATTTGCATGCGTTGCCGCATTTCCTTTGTCGCCAGGCCAAGTTCGCGCCGTACGGCGTCGGCAAAGAACAGGGTTTCATTGAGCTGCGACGGCAGGTGATCGGCATCGGCGCCCACCATGATGACCGCGTCGAAGGTCCGAAGCTGGGCACCGTTCAATTGCAGCATGACGACACGGCGATCGAAATCTTCCGGCACATACGGTGTGGATTCCAGCTGCAGGCTGAGGAAGGCGCGCCATTCCGCAAATGAAAATGCGTGGTGCGTATCGCCACAGTCGTGGATCAGCATGTCGAGCAGGGACACGACCTGGACGCCTGCTTCATCGGTTTCGAGTGCGGCGCGCATGCCGAGCGCACGCAAGGCATTGTCTGTCGCCTCACCCCATTCGCTGAGTGTCTTGCGGCCGGTCAGTGTGCTCGCCTGCGCAGCGATCAATTCAATCAGCTGTCGTGATTCCGGCGCGTTCTTCAGTACGTTGAGCGCCGCATCCCAACCGCCCAGGATATTGTAGCGGCGTAGTGCATGTTCGATTTCCATCACGCGGTCGGGCTTGTCCGGCCGGTCGGAAAGTACGCATGGCGATTTGAGCAGGTCCAGCAGTGCAACGGTTTCCGCGCGCGTGCTGACGACATCGAGCAGCGCGGCGATCGCGGCTGCGGTACGCGTGGTCGAAAGCTTCCAGCCGGTCTCGTCGGACACGTAGATAGCGGCGCGCTCCAGCAGCGCACGGATACGGCGTGCCACCACCCGGTCCTGCGCGATGATGGCGATGCAGGACTTGCCTTGCTGCAGCCAGTCAATGATGGTCTGCGCCGCATGCCGGGCTTCTTCTTCGAGGCTGCCGCAGGCATGCAGCGACACGCCATCTGGCCTGGTGATGTGTGTCTCGTCGACATATGCCGGAGGCTGGTGTTCATCCTGCTCCGGCATTTCCGGCCAGGCCTTCGCAAACGCTGGCGCAATGACATCGGCATGCCAGTCCAGTCGAACTTGCTGCACTGCCTGTCGTTCGCCGTAGGCGCGCAGAAAAGCATCATGCAAGGCATCAGGCTTGCTCGGACTGATCCAGACCAGGGGCGCATCGGCAAGCGCCGCCAGGCGCATCATGCGCGCAAGACAAGCCGCGGTGGCGTCGTTATTGCCAAGCTGGGTTTTCCAGAGCGACCAGACCAGTTGTGATTCGTCGGAAAGGATATTGCGCGCCGGCAGAGGAAGCTGTTCAAGCGCCGCCTGCCATTTCTCTTCCGCCGCGTTCGGCTCGATGTGCATCGCGGGCAGCAGCGCTTCGCTCAGCTCATCGAACAGCGTCATCAGGGTTTGCGCCAGCGGCAGCAGGTCGACATTGCGGCGCGCGGCGAACAGTTTCTTCAGCCAGGCGTGCTGACGCAGTTCCGCATACAGCGACATCATGCGCTCGGTCCCGGAACTGATCGGCACTTCGGCCGGATCGGGCGGCAGCATTTTCAGCCAGGCCTGCAAGGTCGTGATGCGTGGCGGCACAAAGGTGCGGTTCAACTCGGCGGCCAGGGCGCTCTTGAGCAGTTGCGCATGGCAGAAATTGGGAACCAGTACCCGCACCGTCGAAAAATCGCCTGCTTGGCTATTCGGTTCCGATTCCCTCCATTGCCTGAGCAGGATGCGCGCAAGCTGGGGCCAGAAGTCGGCGGATGGAGGAAGCAGGAGGGAAGTAAGCGGCATCTGGTAGCAGAATGATAGGGAAAGCGGACACAGGCTGCGCCTGACTCTTTCCGCATTTTATGTGAGTCCCGGCAAAAATTGAGGTACCGGCTACACTTTTCACGAAAATCGGTTATGATTTACCAACTCCCCGCCGCACTACGTCTTGCAGCACCGTTCTACGGGCTTGAAATCGCGCAATGACGTCTCCACCTGCTTATTGCAATTCCGGACACAGTAGTCAACGGGATCGAGCAAGAACAGTCAGTCGCAGGCGCTGATTTACACCCTTGAACCTCTTCTGAGGAAACCATGAGCGAAAATATCAAATACATTACGGATGCATCTTTCGAGTCTGACGTTCTCAAGTCCGACAAGCCGGTGCTGGTCGATTTCTGGGCAGAATGGTGCGGCCCTTGCAAAATGATCGCTCCTATCCTGGAAGAAGTCGCCAAGGAATATGACGGCAAGATCCAGATTGCCAAACTGGACGTGGACGCCAATCAGGCGGTACCCGCCAAGTTCGGTATCCGTGGCATTCCGACACTGATCCTGTTCAAGAACGGCGTTCCGGCTGCACAAAAGGTCGGCGCGATGGCAAAAGGTCAGCTGACCTCGTTCATCGACAGCAACATTTAATGTAAGATTGCGGCGGTGCGTTCGTACCGCCGCAGTTGTATTAACGCTCTATTTTTGATTTAACCATCCTCGCAGTTCCCTCCCCCACCTTTTACTTCCCATCCCGGGACATCACTATGCATTTATCTGAACTCAAGGCGCTCCACGTCTCGGCTCTGCTGGACATGGCCATCGGTCTCGAAATCGACAACGCCGCCCGCTTGCGCAAACAGGAATTAATGTTTGCCATTCTCAAAAAGCGCGCGAAAAGCGGCGAACAGATTTTCGGTGACGGCGCTCTCGAAGTATTGCCGGACGGATTCGGTTTCCTCCGCTCCCCCGATGCCAGCTACATGGCGTCGACTGACGACATTTATATTTCCCCTTCGCAGATCCGCCGCTTCAACCTGCACACCGGCGATTCCATCGAAGGTGAAGTCCGCACCCCGAAAGATGGCGAGCGTTATTTCGCACTGGTAAAGGTGGACAAGGTCAATGGCGAACCGCCGGAGGCTTCCAAGCACCGTATCCTGTTCGAAAACCTGACGCCGCTGCACCCGAACAAGTTGCTCCACCTCGAACGCGAAATGCGCGGCGAGGAAAACATTACCGGCCGCATCATCGACATGATCGCGCCGATCGGCCGCGGTCAGCGCGGCCTGCTGGTGGCATCGCCAAAATCCGGTAAATCCGTGATGCTGCAGCACATTGCCCATGCGATCACAACCAACCACCCGGACACCGTACTGATCGTGCTGCTGATCGACGAACGTCCTGAAGAAGTGACGGAAATGCAGCGCTCGGTGCGCGGCGAAGTGGTCGCGTCGACCTTTGACGAGCCGGCCACACGTCACGTGCAGGTCGCCGAAATGGTCCTTGAAAAAGCCAAGCGCCTGGTGGAAATGAAGCGTGACGTCGTCATTTTGCTGGACTCCATCACCCGCCTCGCCCGCGCCTACAACACTGTGATCCCGGCATCGGGCAAGGTATTGACTGGCGGTGTGGACGCCAATGCATTGCAGCGCCCAAAGCGCTTCTTCGGTGCCGCACGTAACGTCGAAGAAGGCGGTTCGCTGACCATCATCGCTACCGCGCTGATCGAAACCGGCAGCCGCATGGACGACGTGATCTACGAAGAATTCAAGGGCACGGGCAACATGGAAGTTCACCTGGAACGCCGTCTTGCCGAAAAACGTGTCTATCCTGCCATCAACCTCAACAAATCCGGCACCCGCCGCGAAGAGTTGCTGATCAAGCCTGACCAGTTGCAAAAAATCTGGGTACTGCGCAAACTGCTCTACGGCATGGACGAGATCGAAGCGATGGAATTCATCCTCGACAAGATGAAGTCGACAAAGAACAATCTTGAGTTCTTCGACATGATGCGACGCGGCGGAAACTAAGATCTGTTGCTCGTACAAAGGGCACATGCGTGGAGCATGTGCCCTTTTTTCATGTCTGTTCCGGATCCAGAGAGTAAAGGAGGAATTCAATTGCTGAAACACTACCTTATTGATATCACTTTTGATCCTCCCTTCCATACAAGAATAGCAACTGCGGAAAGCAGTGACACAGCGACAAAAGACACAATAAGCATGTAATAGACAGTAAGTTGCTCGCTGTCTTCGGAACCATGCAACCCGGTCAGACAGACGATCCGGACTCCGACCCATTCCGGCAACTGCGGAAAGACATCAAGGTTCTTGCTCCAGATGAGCGCGTAAACATGTGCGGCGAACACCAGCCATAAAACGGTCAGGATGAATTTCGCTGAGCGGTTCATTTCATTACGCTTTTATCCTTTACTCGCAATAAGCAACCCGGCAACACTGCTTTGCAAGCATTTCGGGATTCAATCATGTTTTACCATTCGGTTTGCGGAGAGTGTTCCGCAAAATTCTGGCGATCAGAAATACGCATCCGACGGATAGCAATATTGACACAGCCAATGCAAGTAAAAGCTCGATATCCGAGGCAAGGCCAGGATCCGCTCCGCGATCAACCCTGTAATTAATCCAGGTCCAGACCTTTTCGGACCATTCGGTTTGAAGCCACCATCGTGTTAGCAGGATGGAAAGTAGCAGGCTGCAGACACCGGGCCAGAGGTACAGTCTTATTTTCATGAGACTTGCAATGTCCCGTAAACTTTTAAGTCAGTGCCGGTAACCTTTACGGGGCTTACGCTGGTTAAAACCATGCGAAGGTGGCGAAAATCAGCCTCATGATCAATAACAACACATCCTTCACTTCTTCCAAGCCCCCCTTTCGGATGTAATCTGAAATTACCTCTGCTAACCTGGTCGCAATAGGTCTCATCATCAAGTCGTTGGTCTATCGCATATAAGGAAAACCAATCTGTTCGTCCGGTTACCAAGTCCCTGACTTTTCCAAGTCGTCCCCCAGATTGCCGGTCAAGAATAAAGTACCTCCCGGGTGGAATGGGTCCGACGTGTTTCATACACGCCATAGCGCGTTGGTTTGCGTGTTTGCCTAAGCCGGAAAACGCTGAATAGACCTGCCCACTTAACCTGAAAGTGCTCATGGGTTGATTATTTAATTCAAATTCGTACTGAAACATCACTGATCCTTGAAAAGGCAAATTACACGGAACCGTATTTCGTAGATGCATTCTCCGGCGATATTGCAATTTAATCAACTACGATTATTAACCGTTCACCGATAGCAAAGAGCGGAAACCGCTCTTTCGATTGATGTATAATTTCCGGTTTTCACCCACGGCAAGTGACCGGCAATCGGGTCAAGAAGCGAGACGACCGACGAAGTGCCGATTGGCTACCAAACTAATCAGAGGAAAAGCATGAAAGAAGGCGCACACCCGAATTATCGCGAAGTCGTATTCCAGGACATGTCCAACGACTTCAAATTCATCACCCGTTCGACGATCCAGACCCGGGAAACCATCAACTTCGAAGGCAAGGACTACCCCCTCGTCAAGATTGAAGTTTCCGCTGAGTCCCACCCGTTCTACACCGGCAAGCACAAGATCGTCGACACCGCCGGCCGCGTTGAGAAATTCCGCCAGAAGTTCGGCACACGTGGTTCGAAGACACAAGCCGCAGGTTAATTTACTGCTGTTTGCGTGTTGTTTGGAAAAGGCAGCTCAGGCTGCCTTTTTTGCTTTTCAGGCAGCATGGGTAGTGCTTTTCCGGCACAATTACGCCGAACTTAATAACAAGGTTCCAGCCTGTACATTGCTGATCGCCAATTCCATGAATTGCGTCGGCATTCCGCAGCTGGGCACACAAAAACCATTCCAGTTTCCATCATGAAGCCTGTCCGCCTCCCTGCCGCTGCTACGCAGGCGCTTCCACGCGCGGCTTTGTTCGCGCTTTGCCTGCTCTATATCGTGCCGGGCCTGATCGGACGCGACCCTTGGAAAACTGATGATGCGGCTGGCTTCGGCATCATGTGGACCATGGCGCACGGTTCACTGGAAGATTGGCTATTCCCGCATATCGTCGGTCTGCCGATGGCGGAAAAGGGGCCGTTGGCTTACTGGATCGGTGCCGTTTGCATCAAGCTGTTCGGCTGGCTCCTGGGCGATGCGCTTGCTGCACGGCTCGCACCGGCCGGTTTCTTCCTGCTCGGTTCGATTGCAGTCTGGTACACCACCTATCTGTTGGGGCGACGCCCGGAAGCACAACCTTTGAGGCTGGCTTTCGGCGGCCAACCTGAACCTAGTGACTACGGACGCACACTCGCCGACGGTGCATTGCTTATTTTCCTTGGCTGCCTCGGCCTGCTGCTGCACAGCCATAGCACCAGCACCGAAGCGCTTCAGGTATCGTTGGTGGCCTTCTGCCTGTACGCCGCCACGACGCTGTTTGAAAGATGCTCACTGCGGGCTGCCGCCCTGCTCGGCCTGAGCATGGGTTTGCTGGTCCTGTCGCGCGGCTGGGTGGTTCCGCTAGCGCTCTGGCTCGGTCTGCTATCTCTTGCATCATTCCGCGAGCGCACCATTGTCCTGCGGCTGGTGGCAATAACGTTTCCGGTAGCAATTGCCGTTGCCAGTCCCTGGCTGATCGCCAGTAGCATCGTACGACCATTCGACAGCACGCCGTATGACGCGTGGATGCTCTGGAACTATGGCCAGCTCGGCTGGCCATCGTATGAAACGCTGCGCAACTTTTTCAAGAACGGTATCTGGTTTGCCTGGCCGGCATGGCCATTTGCCGGATGGGCGGTTTATGCTTGGCGCCGGCAGTACCAGGCGCCGCACATCACCATTCCGCTGACTTTCTTTATTGCCTGCGCCCTGCTCGCCCTGTTTCATACCCGCTCCGAGGAAGGTGTGTTGTTGCCGATGCTGCCGCCGTTGGCAATTCTTGCCGCATTTGGCCTCCCGACAATGAAACGCGGCGCGATCAATGCTGTCGACTGGTTCTCGGTCATGACGCTGACGACTTGCGCCGGGTTTATCTGGATTGGCTGGATTGCCAAGCAGACAGGATGGCCGGCACAGATTGCCAAGAATGCGTTCAAGCTGGCCCCGGGTTTCAAACCGGAATTCAACTTGCTGGCTTTCCTTGTCGCAGTCTTTGCCAGCATCGGCTGGGTGTTACTGGTGCGCTGGCGCGTGGCGCGGCGCCCATCCGTGCTGTGGCGAGCGGTAGTGCTGTCGTCCGGTGGCGTGATCTTGTGCTGGCTATTGCTGATGACGCTGTGGCTGCCATGGATTAACTATGGCAAGAGTTACGCCAGTGTCGCCCATCAGCTTGCCGAACGTCTGCCGCAGGGGAAGTACTGTATCAATACCAATGTCGGCCCGGCGCAACGCGCATCGTTCGTCTATTTCGGGGAAGTGCCGTTTTCGCAACGCCATGATGCGGACTGCAGGTATCTCCTGCTGCAGGATAGCAAACGCGGCCGGGATAACATCAAGACGGTCCAGTATGGCGGCAGCAAATGGCGCCTGCTCTGGGAAGGACGCCGTCCGTCAGACAAGGACGAGCGCTTCCGGCTATTTGAACGCTTGAATTGAAAGAAACTCGCAACCACACCACACGCATTGCAGCCCTCGCCTGGCCCATTCTGGTCGGCCAGCTGGCAGTGATTGCCAACGGGGTCATCGATACCGCGATGACTTCGCGCTTTTCGGCAACAGATCTGGCCGCGCTCGCCATCGGCACATCGGTCTACGTGAGTATTTTCGTCGGCCTGAATGGCGTACTGGCGGCGCTCTCTCCTGTGGTCGGACAACTGTTCGGCGCGGGGCGTTACCACGATATCGGGACCGAAATGAAACAGGGCGCATGGCTGGCCCTGTTTCTGACCATTGCGGGATGCATTGCACTGGTTTTTCCCGCACCCTTGCTGTCGCTGGCGCACGCTTCGTCCGAACTGAATGACAAGGCGACGCTTTATCTGCGTACGCTTGCCTTCGCCCTGCCGGCGACCATGGGCTTTCGCCTGTACGCGTCTCTCAATACCGCGATCGGCCGGCCGAAAATGGTGATGGCACTGCAAATCGCCGGCCTGGTCTTGAAGGTGCCAGTCAATGCCCTGTTCATTTTTGGTGGCTTGGGTATTCCGGCCATGGGTGGACCTGGGTGCGCGCTCGCGACCACGCTGATTTCATGGTTCATATTCATCACTTGCGCGGTGATCTTGCGCACCGGCGCCAGTTACCATGCTTACGGACTGTTTGGGACTGGCTTCATCCTGCCAAGCTGGAAGGCGCAGCGCGAGTTGCTTCGGCTCGGCATTCCGATGGGCCTGAGCTATCTGATCGAAGTCACCGCCTTCACTTTCATGGCCTTGTTTATCGCAAGGCTGGGGGCGACTACTCTGGCCGGTCATCAGGTCACGGCCAACTTTGCGACGGTTCTGTACATGCTGCCGCTGGCGATCGCGAATGCCAGCGGCACCCTGGTCGCGCAAGCGATCGGCGCCCGTGAGCTGGACACCGCGCGCCGTATCGGCACATCCGGCATCCGGCTCGCCGCAATACTGGCGGTCAGCATCGGATGCGTGGTGTGGTTATCACGAGGCCTGATCGTGCGCGCTTACACCCCCGACCCGGCGATCGTGACAGCGGCGCTGCCCTTGTTCGTTTTCATCGCGTTTTATCAGCTTTTCGATTCGGTTCAGGTGACAACGGCGTTCGTGCTGCGGGCCTACAGGGTAGCCGTCGTACCAACGCTGATCTATGCAGTGGCGCTGTGGGGTATCGGACTCGGTGGCGGATATATTCTCGGCCTGGATCCCTACGGCATTGCGCCGCCGGCACTGCAGGGCGCCGCCGGATTCTGGATGGGGAATAGCGCCAGCCTTGCATTAGTCGCCGCCGGCCTGCTCTGGTATCTGAAAATCGTGCAGCGACGGGCGCGTTATAGTCATTGAATGCAATGGTAACCGGATGTCTTTTGCCTATACCATGGCGAGATTTAGCGCAGTTTTCACAGGGGATGGGACTATGGGATGGCATTCCCCGTTTTTGTTGCCCGATAGCGGCCTGCGACCATAAGCCCATAACAACCATGCATGCAATACGCATATGACTATCCATATGAAAGAAGCATGAAGACATTTAGACTGTTTGCAACAGCCAGCGTGCCACTCTTACTGGCAGCCTGCTCGCCCACCATGCCGCCGGTCAAGGTGGAGGCTAACGCACCGCCGCAGTGGCACGCCGCCCTGCCCGCCGCATCCATCGACGCACAACCCGGTTTGCCGCATGGCGGAAGCGTGGAAAACCTTTCGCACTGGTGGCAACAGCACAACGATCCTTTACTGGTTGAATTGATTACGGCGGCACAGGAAGCCAGTCCCACTGTCTCCGCGGCCGCCTCACGTATCGCCCAGGCACGTGCCAGCCAAACCATTGCCGGCGCGTCCCTGCTGCCTGCACTCGATGGCTCCGTTAGTGCAACCCGCGCCCGCTCGCAGCCGCCGACACCAACCGGAAGCGCCTTGCAGACTGGCCTTCAGGCAGGATGGGAAATCGATCTGTTCGGCGGCAATCGCGCTGCGCGTACCGCAGCGGAAGAACGCCTGGCCGGCGCGCAGGCCGGCTGGCATGAAGCGCGGGTGTCGGTCGCTGCTGAACTGGCGGCCCGGTATTACCAGCTACGCGGCTGCGAACTGCTGCTGGCCATTACCAGATCAGATGCCACATCGCGCGCAGAGACGGCGCGCCTGGCCGGACTGAGCGCCGAAGCCGGCTTTCAGGCACCTGCCAATGCCGCGCTTGCCCGGGCCAGCGCGGCGGATGCCAACAGCCGCGCGACTCAGCAACAAGGTCAATGCGAAGTGCAATTGAAAGCGTTGACATCGCTGACCGCACTACCCGAGGCGTCACTCAGGCAGCGCCTTGCCAGTTCCCCCGCAGTGCTTCCGCAAAGCTTTTTGATGTCGGTTGACAGCCTGCCCGCCAACATCTTGTCGCAGCGGCCCGACGTGTTCAATGTCGAGCGTGAAGTCGCTGCTGCTAGTGCCGACGTCGGCGCCGCCGATGCGCAACGTTACCCGCGCCTGACTCTGAACGGATCAGTGGGTGCGACGCGGTTCCGTACCGGCGGCACGGATCTTGACCTGTCGACCTGGTCAATAGGGCCGCTTGCGCTCAGCCTGCCGGTGTTTGACGGTGGACGGCGCGCAGCCAATGCCGAAGCGGCACGCGCGCGTTATGACGATGCCGTGGTCCGCTATCGGGCGCAAGTCAGGCAAGCGGTACGCGAAGTCGAGGAAGCCCTGGTCACTTTGCAAAGCACAGCCTCACGCGGCGACGATGCACGTGTGGCGGCAGAAGGCTATCGCAGTTCCTTCGCCGCGACCGAAGCACGCTACAAGGGAGGGCTTGCCAGCCTGGTCGAACTCGAAGAATCTCGCCGCACCCGCCTGGCCGCGGAACTCGCCGTCGTTGCGCTGCAAAATGAACGTATCAATGCATGGATTGCGCTGTACCGTGCCGCCGGTGGCGGATGGAATACCACGCAGTACCGATAACACTGCCCCATGCACTTCCCTTATGACATGGACACACTGAAAACATGAAACGCATTCCTCTCAAACCGCTTTCGATTGCTTTGTTTGCCGCAGCCGTGTTGGTGGCGATGGCGATCATGCTGTTATCGGGCAAACCGGTCGCTGCCGACGACAAGGGCGGCCCAGGTCCGAAACCGGCACTGACCGTCACCACCATCAAGCCGTCGCAAGCCAACGTGCCTGTCAGGCTGGCGGCGAACGGCAATATCGCGGCCTGGCAAGAAGCCATCGTCGGCAGCGAGTCCAATGGCTTGCGCCTGACCGATGTGCGTGTCAACGTTGGCGACACGGTACGCGCAGGGCAGGTCCTCGCAACGTTCGCCGATGAAAGCGTCAAGGCGGATGTGGCACAGGCCCGCGCGGCGCTCATGGAAGCACAGGCCAACGCCGCCGATGCGGCGGGTAATGCGGCCCGCGCCCGCACACTGCAAGAGACCGGCGCGCTCAGCACCCAGCAGATCAATCAGTACCTCACCACCGAGCAGACCGCCAAGGCCAAGGTCGAGGCAGCCAGGGCAACCCTGTCAGCACAACAGTTGCGCCTGAAGTATGCACGCCTGACAGCCCCGGACCACGGCATCATCTCGTCGCGCAGTGCCACCGTCGGCGCGGTCGTCCCTGCCGGTACCGAGTTGTTCAGGCTGATCCGTCAGGGCCGTCTTGAATGGCGCGCCGAAGTCACGGCAACCGAACTAGGCAAACTACGCGTCGGCACACCTGCCGTGGTGACCGCCGCCAACGGCACCGACATCAAGGGCCGGATTCGCAAGTTTGCGCCAACGGTCGATCCGCAGACCCGATCCGCACTGGTCTATGTCGATCTCACACCGACCGCGGAAAACCTCGCACCCGCCAAGGCCGGCATGTTTGCCAAAGGAGAGTTCGATCTCGGCACGTCTGCAGCCCTGACCGTTCCGCAGCAAGCCATCGTCGTCCGTGACGGCTTCAGCTATGTATTCCGCCTCAACCCGGACAATCGTGTCAGCCAGGTAAAAGTTAAAACCGGCCGTCGCCTTGCAGATCGGGTCGAAGTACTCGAAGGCATCAACGCCGAAGCCGCCGTCGTCGCAAGCGGTGCCGGCTTCCTCAACGACGGCGACCTGGTCAAGGTCGTGACGCCGGCCGCCAAATAAGGATTGCAGCGTGAACTTTTCCGCCTTCTCCATCCGGAACCCTATTCCGGCCATCATGCTGTTCACGCTGTTGACGCTGGCCGGACTGCTGGCCTATCGGGCGAATGCAGTACAGGACTTTCCCGATATCGAACTGCCTATCGTGATGGTCAACGCGTCCCTGCCCGGCGCCGCACCGGCGCAACTGGAAACCGAAGTCGCCCGCAAGATCGAGGACTCGATCGCATCGGTACAAGGCGTCAAGAACATGTACACCAAGGTGCTCGACGGGCAGGTACAGATCAGCGTCGAGTTCATCCTGGAGAAGCAGATCGCCGAAGCGGTCAACGATGTGCGCGATGCGGTCGCGCGCGTACGCGCCGACTTGCCCAGCGAATTGCGCGATCCGTCGGTCACCAAGAACCCGACTGCCGGGCGCGCGGTGCTGACCTTCATCGCCAGCGTCGCGCCGGGTATCGAAAGCCACCTCGACCAGCAAGAGCTGAGCTGGTTTGTCGACGATGCCGTGACCAAGCGCATCCTTGCCGTGCCGGGAGTCGGTGCCATCAAGCGCATCGGCGGCGCAACACGGGAAATCCGCATTGAGCTTGATGCCGGCAGGATGGCCGCGCTGGGGGTCTCCGCCATCGACGTGTCACGCCAGCTGAGGCTGGTGCAGCAAGAAGCACCCGGCGGTCGCGGCGATGTCAGCGGTGCCGAGCAGGCGGTGCGTACCATTGCTACCGTCAAGACAGCGTCCGAACTCGCGGCCCTTGATATTCCCTTGCAGGGTGGAAGACGTATCCGACTGGATCAGATCGGCACGGTCAGCGATACCATCGCTGAACAAAGATCGGAAGCGACCCAGGATGGCCGCAAGGTGGTGGGCTTTGAAATTTTCCGTACCAAGGGTGCAAGCGAACTCGCGGTCGCCAAAGGTGCTCGTGCGGCCATTGAAGAATTGCAAAAGGCGCATCCCAATATCGCGCTCAAGGAAGTGATCGACAACGCCCGGCCGGTGGAAGAAAATTTCGACGGTTCCATGCACCTGCTCTACGAAGGCGCCCTGCTCGCAGTCCTGGTGGTGTGGTGGTTCCTGCGCGACTGGCGCGCGACCCTGGTGGCCTCAGCGGCGCTGCCACTGTCGGTGATTCCGACCTTCCTCGGCTTGTCTTACTTCGGCTATACGCTCAACACGGTGACCTTGCTCGCGCTGGCGTTGGTGGTCGGTGTCCTGGTGGACGATGCGATCGTCGAAATCGAAAACATCGCACGCCACCTGCACATGGGAAAAACACCGATGCAGGCCGCGCTGGAAGCGGCGGATGAAATCGGCATGGCCGTGATCGCCACGACCTTTGCGCTGGTCGCGGTTTTCCTGCCGACCGCTTTCATGGGCGGGATACCCGGCCTGTTTTTCAAACAGTTCGGATGGACCGCCGTCATCGCCATCCTTGCGTCACTAGTCGTGGCTCGACTGCTCACGCCCATGATGGCCGCCTATTTGCTCAAGCCGGTGAAAGTGGTCGAGCAAAAAGACGGCTGGATCATGCGTCGTTACATGGTCGTGATGCAATGGTGTCTGCGCCACCGGCTGATAACGGCGATCGGCTCCGCGGTATTTTTTGTGGGTTCGATTGCGCTGGTACCGCTGCTGCCAACCGGCTTCGTACCTGCCGCCGACCGCAATCAAACACAGATCAATATCGAACTGCCCCCCGGCAGCACGCTGGCTGAAACCCGTGAAGTGTCAGAACGTGCCCGGCTTGCAGCGATGCAGGTGAATGGCATTGTCGGTGTATTCAGCTCTATCGGCGGCGGGTCCAGCGGTGACGCCTTCGCACCCGGCGCGGCGGCAGAAGCGCGCCGTGCGGTGCTCACGCTGACCACCGTGCATCGTACCGAGCGCGAGGAATCGATGTCGGCGCTCGAACAACAATTGCGCCAGCGGCTCGCCGACATACCCGGAGCCCGCTTCAATGTCGGCCCGCCGGATACCGGCGTCAAGATGCAGCTGGTATTGCGCAGCGAAGATCCGATCGCCTTGCAGGAGTCCGCACAAAAGGTCGAACGTGAGTTGCGTACGCTGAAAGGTATCGGCAATGTGAGTTCCAGCGCATCGCTGGTGCGGCCGGAAATCATCGTGCGCCCCGATTTCGCCCGGGCGGCCGATCTCGGCGTGACAGCATCCAGTATCGGCGAAACAGTCCGTGTTGCGACGGCGGGTGACTACGATATCAGCCTGCCGAAGCTCAACCTATCGGAGCGCCAGGTACCCATCCGGGTCAAGCTGCCCGATGAAGTACGCGCCGACCTGGAATCTATCGAACGTCTTAACGTCCCCGGCAAACATGGCCCGGTCATGCTCGGCAATGTCGCAAGCGTCACCATCGAGAGCGGACCGGCGCAGATCGACCGTCTCAACCGCAGCCGTAACGTCACGCTCGATGTCGAACTGGGTGGTCGTTCGCTGGGAGAATTGAATGCGGAAGCACGCGCCCTGCCGTCGATGAGGAACCTCCCGCCTTCGGTACGCATCGCGGAACTCGGCGACGCCCAGGAGATGCAGGCGCTGTTCGCAAGCTTCGGCACTGCCATGCTGATTGGTGTTCTGTGCATCTATGGCGTGCTGGTACTGCTCTTCAAGGACTTCATGCAGCCAGTCACCATTCTGGCGGCCTTACCTCTTTCCATCGGCGGCGCCTTCGTCGCGCTGCTGCTGACCGGCAAGGCCTTGTCAATGCCGTCGATGATCGGCCTGATCATGCTGATGGGTATCGTGACCAAGAATTCCATCCTGCTGGTGGACTACGCGATCCTGGCGCGCCATGCGGGCATGAATCGATTCGACGCGCTGGTTGACGCCTGCCACAAACGCAGCCGTCCCATCGTGATGACGACGATTGCCATGGGAGCAGGCATGATGCCACTGGCGTTGGGATGGGGAGCGGACCCGAGCTTCCGTTCGCCGATGGCGACGGCGGTGATCGGGGGACTGATTACGTCAACACTGTTGAGCCTGCTAGTGGTGCCGGCGGTCTTTACTTATATCGACGATCTCGAGCACTTACTGCGCCGCCTGCTTCGCCGACGCAAGCCTGGCAATCAGCTTGTGCCGACATCCGAGCCTGAGCGCAGCGAAATACATTGATGGCGTTGTGAAGCCTTGGCGTTCTGAGGCTTCACACGCTTTGCGATGCGGTGCATCGTTACCTCCTGTTGGTCAGCGCTTGGCGCAGATTGACCGTGTCGCGTCTTCTTCACAACGCATGTCAATGATTGCACGCACCGCAATGGTGCCGACGATGCCAAGAATCAGCAGCACGATCATGGTTTGAATAATTGTCCAGCCTTGTTGCTTCATGATTTCCCTCTGTATGGCCTTGTGCCTGTGACAAATGAGATCGATGGATTTTTTTGACTGGCAAGGCGCAGGAGGAGTCAATAGCGGGCTATTGACGACGAGTGCAACGCAGGCAGGCGGAAAAAGACACGATCTCATGTTGCGTTATGGGTTGGGATTGGTATTAAGTGCCCAGCCAAACAGCTGTTCGACATTGAAAGCGCTACGCAATCTCGTCACACCCCGAGAAGGTAGGCGATGTGATGGATGCAGGTAATTATAAAGGGCGTGGTGCGAGACGCTAATCTTCGTTAAACCACGCGCCAACGAGGCCGCACAGCAATATTATGGCGCCCGCCATAATACAGACCATGGACATCAGGGCCGCATCCATATTTGCGGCCACAACCCCAACCCCGAGAAGGACAATGCCCAGCCTCTGCAACAGTTTGTATTCCACGCGCGTCCTGTAGTCCGAAGTTTTGCAAAAAATGCAATTAAACCGGATATCGGACATGGACACATGCCATGTCTATGGGAGCCGCGTGCTGACTCAGCAAGACCAGGAATTGGCGCAGGAGGCACCTGAGAACATTATTTGGTCGCAGTGTTCAATTCCACTGCGGCCAGTTTCCAGGTCCACCACCCCTGGCGCTGAAGCACAAAATACCCGCTTGCTTCCGGCAACCCTTCAGCGCGAAACAGCACATTGTCCCAACCACGATAAGACAATTTCATGTCGGGAAGCGCCGAAATGTTCGGTACCTGGGTCACAGTGCTCGCAACCACCGATTGCGTTACACCAGGCTTGCCAGCGCCCAGCATCTCGATAACACCGGCCGGTGTCAGCATCACATCAATCAACGGCCCCGCCAGGCCGCTGACGATCGCGCGCGTTAGTGGCTCCAGTGGATTGCCGTTATCCTGATCGACCCTGTCGTCGTCGCCTTTCCCTGTCATCTGCTGTTTAAAGCTGTTACGCAGTGAAGTGAAATCGACATACGATGAAAACGCCTTGTAATCCCGGCTTTCAACCGCGCTGCGCATCCGATATAGCGTCCAGTGCGGGCTGAAATAACTGGCCATACCCAGTAGGCTGACCAGCGCGACGGCGACGATAACAACTTTTTTCATGATGCTTTCTTATAAGGGATGCGCAGACCAGCACATCGCTGGTGTGACAGTGTCCGCATAGTACATCGGAGAACGACCAGCCTGGGAGGGATTCCGTTTCCGACTTTGTTCGCATTACTCGACGCGAACCGAACGCGGCATGTACTCGTCGACGTATTCCTTGCACACAAAAGTCTTCAATAAGTTGATGATCAATCGGATAGACGTCCAGTGCAGTAAGGCAGTGCCGAATAACAATAATGCGTCGTCAATATTAAACGCAGGACAACCATTTTTACCTGACTGGCTGTCTTAATCGTAGCCGCATTTTCTCCTTTCAGGCAGGAATAAACTGTATAAATGCACAGTCTTTTTCATACTAGCTATTGCCTGTTTCGCTACGGTGGTGAGACGGACAGCCCGGCAAATGGCTGTCTGTTTTATCGTATCCACCTAGCCTCCACACAAGAGTCAGAGCCAGTAATTTGATGGTTCTCAAGATTTCTACCTGGCATTCCCATCACGGTGAAACGCGCGCGTATGATTCGAGGAAATCTGCTTTCTTCGCTTGCCATGACAATCGCAACTTACCAACCGATCCCGCAGCTCTGGGTTGAACCCGTGGGTGATCTCATCCTTGGCCGTATCAGGGGCGTACCGACGCAACAGCTATTGCGCCAATGCCAGGAACAGATTCTCCAGCTCGTTGAAGACCTCGGCCATGGGCGTGTCTTGCTCGACGCCCTCGAGATGGAGCCGCCTTCCGTGGATGTTGTGCTGTCACAGCGCGCACTGGACGAACGACTTGAGAGAGTCCCATTCCGACGGGCGATTGTCGTACCGAACGCAAAGCTCGCCTATCTCGCCCGATTGGCGTTTGGTGAAGGCGACTATCGCGTTTTCTACAATGATATGACTGGCGCCATCATGTGGCTGCATGAAGCCGACGTCAACGCCTTGGGCCCTTGACTGAAGGGCTCTTGCTAGCACCAGAACGTCTTGCGTCCAACGCGCGTGATACCGAGCCTTCGAATTACATTGAGTTGAGCGTAACGGTTAGACGATAAGTCAATCCGTTGAGGCACTACCGTGGACCCGATTAGGGAAGTACGGATGTTAGACTTTCATCGGCAGAATCACCATTTGCAAACTCTCGAAATGCAGCCTGCGCTGAATCGCCAATGCCGCCTGGTTATGCAATAAGCGGGTGAACCAGTTGTCGTGTTCAAAGATCAGTTTGCTGGTGAAGAAAATGGAATTTGGATATTCCTTGTTGATGGTTTCGCATAGCTTGGTTACTTCGTCGACCACATCTGTACCGAATCCCAGATAAGCTGCCGACGCCATATTATGGCTGTGGCAAAAATCGACGAAGAACTTGAGGGTGGCATTCGCTTCGGCGCGTAAGTGTTCGACAGCACCCTCTCCGCCATAAGCATGCGAGTCCACTGTCCGTGCGTTCACAAAAATGAAGTTCTTGAAGTGCCCTGGGAACATGCGCTGCACCCAGAGCAACGCATGCAGGCCACCGCCTCGCGATGAGCCGACGATGAAGATTGCCGTCTGCGCCTCAGGGTCCGGATCAATGGCACCGACATGGCTGCCGAATGGCTGGTTGGCGAACACTTGGTCCACCTGGTGAATCGCATTCTTGGTATCGCGGTAATGGTTGCGGATATAGATGCATAGCGCCGCAATTGCGCCGATGATGACTGCTGCAGCCCAACCGCCTTCGGTGAACTTTTCAACCAGCAATACGCACAGGATACCGGCGCAGATGATAAAGCCGGTCAGCGACAACAACAGGCGACGCATCCAGTATTGCTGGTCGCGATGGCGCCACCAGTACAGGCATAAACCGAAAAGCGAAATGGCGAAGGTGAGGAACACCGATACCGAATACAACACGACTAGCAGCGTGACGCTGCCGCCGGTCCAGAACAGGATCGCAAGCGCCGCGATGCCCATCACGAGGATACCGTTTTGCGTGACAAGGCGGGTCGAGAGGTAACGGAATTTGTGCGGAACCCAGGAATCCGCCGCCATATTCGACAACACCGCCGGTCCACCGAGGAAACCGGTATTAGCCGCAACGAACAGCAGACCCGCCTCGAACGCCAGTACCAGGGTCAAGGCAATCTGATTGCTCCAGGCGCTGAAGCCGAGGCTTTCAATGATGGCGCGAAAGGTAGATGCATTCAGCGTCTGCCCTTCAACCGGCTTGGCATCCCACAAGAGATAAAGCAGGATGATGCCGCTGGCTGTGAAAGCGAGCGATAATGCCATGTAGATCATAGTCATCTTGCCGGTGTGCACGCGCGGTTCGGCAAGAATATTAACGTTGTTCGATACTGCTTCCAGGCCGGTATAAGTGCCGCCGCCCTGCGAATAAGCCAGCAGCAGCATGCCGGCCACACTGATCCAGCCAATGTTGTCGGCCAGTGAAGTCGTTTCCGACAAAGTGCTCGGTATCAGTGACGGCAGGTAGGATGCATGGGCGAATATGCCGTAGACGATCAACGCAAAATGCGTAACCACAAACCCAAGGAAGATCGGCAACAGGATGCGGATGGCTTCCTTCATGCCGCGCAGGTTAAGGATGATTAACAGGCCGATGAAGAAAGCTTCGGCAGGTAATTTGTAGGGATGGAATCCGAGCGGCAACAGGGATGCAAGCGCTTCCACGCCAGCCGCGACAGAGATCGCCACGGTGAGGACATAGTCAAGGATCAGCGCGCAACCGGCTATAAGACCGAGATAAGGGCCGACCAGGATGGAAGCGACCCGGTAACCGCCGCCGCCTGTCGGGAACAACTCAATCACCTGGTTGTATGCCAGCGCAATAATGAATACGGTGATGGCCGTGGCGAGCGCCATGTAAAGGCCAAGATGACTGTGCTCGCCAAGGGCCCGGAAAGTTTCTTCTGGTCCGTATGCGGACGACGATAATCCATCCGCCCCCAGACCGACCCAGGCAAGAAAGGCGACCAGGGCAAGCGAGTGGCGGGTCTCGCTCTTCATTGGGTCTAATGCTTTGCCGAGGACGATCTCGCGGATTTTGGCGGACTTCATTAATATAATGCGAGGTAATGAACAGGAAGTAGGCGATGATACGCCTTTCGATTCCGATATGACAATGTAATCGGGCAGCATCCGTGTTGCTCGATTGCTGCAAATCGGCGATAATAGCGGTCGCGTTGCCGAGATGGCGGAATAGGTAGACGCACGGGACTCAAAATCCCGCGCTGGAGACAGCGTGCCGGTTCGATTCCGGCTCTCGGCACCAATCGTAAGCAGTATAAATACGCACCCTCAGAGGTGCGTTTTTTATTTTGGAAACTGTTTTTGTGCATTGTTGTTCTTGATGTTCAAACCTTTCGCCTTCAATTGGCAAGCAGATAATCCATTCTCGCTGCACCATGACTCGCTCCACGATGACGCGAGACTGGGTAACCGCCGGTTATACTAATGTGGATGGCGGTTGTACAGCGCCAGCACTTGTGGTTTCACTCATAGCCCTGGTACGCCCCATACAGTCAACGTCATGCCCTTTTCTCTCGACAATCTGCTGGTCGTAGGTATTTCTTCCCGTGCATTATTTGACCTGGAAGCAGAAGAAACGATCTTTCGTACGCAGGGGCTCGAGGCTTACAGGAAACATCAGATCGATCATGAGAATGAAATCCTGAAACTTGGTTCAGGCTTTGCGCTTGTCAGAGCGCTGCTTAAGCTGAACATGCTGGTACATAACCAACGTTTCGTGGAAGTCGTCATCATGTCACGCAATTCTTCTGAGACGTCGATGCGGATTTTTAATTCAATCCGTCATTATGATCTTGACATCACACGTGCGGTGTTGTCAGGAGGAGCGCCGCTGGCACCCTATTTGCACGCATTTAATGTCAGCCTGTTCCTGTCGTTGCATGAGGACGATGTGCAGGCGGCAATCAATTCCGGTGTAGCGTCCGCCCTGCTCTATCAGAAACCGGAAAACGCGTTCGAAGAACTTGATCAGATCCGCATTGCCTTCGATGGCGACGCGGTGATTTTCTCGGATGAATCGGAACTGATTTACCAGACGCAAGGCATCGAGGCCTTTGAAGATCATGAACGCGAGAACGCGCTCAAGCCTTTGCCGGAAGGTCCGTTTGCGCGCTTGCTCAAGGCCCTGTCGTATATCCAGAATAATTTCACCTCACCCGATGGTCGCTCCGGACCCATCAGAACTGCGCTGGTCACCGCACGTTCCTCGCCCGCTCATGAACGCGTTATCCGGACGCTGCGTGCATGGAATGTCGCGATTGATGAAACATTCTTCATGGGCGGCGTCGCGAAATCCGATGTGCTGGCCGCATTCAAACCGCATATTTTCTTTGATGATCAGCTCGCGCATTGCGATCGTGCCGCGCCGCTGGTGCAGACTGGTCGCGTCCCGTTGAAGAAGCTGCTTGAGCAGACGCGCAGCGAACAGTAGTTCCGGTTCTTGCTGCCTCTGAATTACCCGAGGGGCGGCATCTCGCCTCATCTGCGGGTTTGCATCCGCTCGACTTGTACCGCCCGTAATAAATAAGCCAATAGAAAAGCCGCTCCCCCTTTTGGAAGAACGGCTTTCTTATGTGCGCTCTTGCTTTGATAGGCGCTCCTGATTTTCAGGAGCGCCTCGCGGATTAACGCTCGGCCACGGCATCCATGACGCACAGCGCTGTCATGTTGACGATACGACGAACCGTTGCCGACGGTGTCAGCACGTGAACCGGTTTGGAACAGCCGAGCAGGATCGGGCCAATGGCGATGCCGTTGCCGGCAGCGGTTTTCAGCAGATTGTACGAAATGTTGGCCGCGTCGATATTCGGCAGCACCAGCAGATTGGCGTCACGCTTGAGCGGCGAATCCGGCATCACGGTTTTCAGGAGAACTGGATCCAGAGCGGTGTCGCCGTGCATTTCGCCATCGGCTTCCAGATCCGGCGCACGTTCGCGGATGATCTCGAGCGCCGCACGCATCTTGCGGGCCGATTCGCTGTTGCTGGTGCCGAAATTGGAATGCGACAGCAGCGCGGCGCGCGGCAACAGGCCGAAACGACGCATTTCCTCCGCGGCCAGGATGGTGATCTCGGCAAGCTGTTCGGCCGTCGGGTTTTCATTGACGTGCGTGTCTACCATCGCAACCTGGCGATCCGGGAGGATCAGCGCATTCATCGCGGCGTAGACATTGACGCCTTCGCGCTTGCCGAGCACCTGGTCAATATAATGCAGGTGCAGCGCAGTGGTGCCGAAGGTGCCGCAGATCATGCCATCGGCCGCGCCCTTATGGATCATCATCGCGCCGATCAAGGTATGGCGGCGGCGCATTTCCAGTTTTGCGTACTGCTCGGTCACACCCTTGCGACGGGTCATCGCAAGGTATTCCTGCCAGAACTCACGATAACGCTCGTCGTATTCAGGATTGATCGTTTCGAAATCCACTTCCGGCCGCATGCGCAAGCCAAACTTCTCGATGCGCTGCGCCAGCACGGCGGGACGGCCGACGAGAATGGGCTGTGCCAGCTTTTCGTCGATCACGACCTGCACCGCACGCAGCACACGCTCTTCTTCGCCTTCGGCAAACACGATGCGTTTGCGGGCCGCCGGTGCCTTCTTCGCGATCTGGAAGATCGGCTTCATGAAGGTGCCGCTGCGGTAGACGAATTGCTGCAGGCTGTCGATATACGCCTGCATGTCCTGGATCGGGCGCGAAGCGACACCGGACTCTTCCGCCGCCTTGGCGACTGCCGGCGCGATCTTGATCATCAGGCGCGGGTCGAAAGGTTTCGGAATCAGGTATTCCGGGCCGAACGACAGGTTGCTGATGCCGTAGGCCGTAGCAACGATATCGGATTGCTCGGCCTGCGCCAGGTCGGCAATCGCATGCACCACCGCGATTTCCATTTCACGCGTAATGGTGGTCGCGCCGCAGTCGAGTGCGCCGCGGAAAATATACGGGAAGCACAGGACGTTGTTGACCTGGTTGGGATAGTCGGAACGACCGGTCGCGATGACGGCATCGTTGCGCACCGCCTTGACTTCTTCAGGCAGGATTTCCGGTGTCGGGTTGGCCAGGGCCAGGATCAGCGGACGCGCCTTCATTCTGGCGACCATTTCAGGCTTCAGCACGCCGCCGGCGGACAGGCCGAGGAAAATATCGGCATCCGGGATCACGTCGGACAATGTACGTGCGCTGGTCTCCTGCGCGAAACGCTCCTTGTCAGGATCCATTAGTTCGGTACGGCCTTTATAGACCACGCCGGCAAGGTCGGTAACAAAAATATTTTCGATCGGGAAGCCGAGGTCGACGATCAGGTCTAGACAGGCCAGGGCAGCTGCACCTGCTCCGGAGACGACAAGTTTGCAATTCTTGATGTCCTTGCCGACGACCTTGAGGCCGTTGAGGATGGCTGCACCGACGATAATGGCGGTGCCATGCTGGTCGTCGTGGAAGACCGGAATCTTCATGCGGTCACGCAGTTTGCGCTCGATGTAGAAGCACTCGGGCGCCTTGATGTCTTCAAGATTGACACCGCCAAAGGTGGGTTCCAGCGCGGCGATGATGTCGCACAGCTTGTCCGGGTCGGTCTCGTTGATTTCAATGTCGAACACGTCAATGCCGGCGAACTTCTTGAACAGCACGCCCTTGCCTTCCATGACCGGCTTGGAGGCCAGCGGGCCAATATTGCCAAGGCCGAGTACCGCGGTACCGTTGGTGATGACCGCAACGAGGTTGCCGCGCGCGGTGTATTTGAAGGCATTGGCCGGATCGATGACGATCTCTTCGCAAGCCGCAGCCACGCCCGGGGAATAAGCCAGTGCCAGATCGCGCTGGTTGGTCAGCTGCTTGGTCGGTGTGACACTGATCTTTCCGGGGGTCGGGAATTCATGGTACTCGAGTGCAGCCTGCCGTAATTGCTGGCGAAGCGCTTCTTTTTGATCCGTCGATGATTCCATGATGTGGCCTTCCTTTTTAGCTTGCGGAAAGCGTCTGATTTTATCAGAGGGAATAGTCACAAATCATACGTATTTGTCCTAGTTAAGTTGACGTTTGGTACCAGAATCGCGAGGTTTCCTGTTTGAACCGAAAAACTATCAGATTCATATAAACAATCAATTTTCTTTATTTAATGTAAAAAACTATTATCTTCTTCAAGTTGATTCATTTTATAAATCAAACAGACAAAGGAGTAAACCATGGCAACGCAACAGGATTTCGTCACCGTGAAGAACCTCGAAGCCGCTTTTGCGGGCGAGTCGATGGCGCACATCAAATACCGTTACTTCGCCAAGCTGGCACGCGAGGCCGGTGCGGACGATGTGGCCAGGATCTTTGAAGAGACCGCGGACCAGGAAGTCATGCACGCATTCGGCCACCTGGACCTGCTGTATCCAAAAGCAAAGCTCACTCCGGCCAAGGCGCTTGAAATCGCGATCGAAGGGGAAACCTATGAATATACCGAGATGTACCCGCAGTTCCGGCATCTTGCGGTCCAGGAAGGCAATGCAGCAGCCGTGGCCGAATTCGACGAGCAGATCGCGGAGTCGAAGGAGCATGCCGACGCTTTCCGCCGCACGCTGGAGATGGCTGCGAAGCGCTTTGCCGCACTGGCAAAGGTAGAAGAGCGCCACGCCAACAATTACCGCAAGGTGCTGGCCGCGACGACGGAGTGACGGGCCGGCAACGGTTCCCGGACGGTAGTGATCTTCGCATCGCATCATCAATCAAACTTTAGAATCAGAGAGGACTTGCATGAAAACCTATCAATGCATCGTTTGCGGCTTTATCTATGACGAAGCGGCAGGCTTGCCCGAAGAAGGCATCGCCCCCGGCACGAAATGGGATGACATTCCCGCCGACTGGGAATGCCCGGATTGCGGCGTGGCGAAAGCCGACTTCGACATGGTTGCCATCTAATCGAACTGCAGCGCGAGGAAAGCATGACACCCACGATCATCATCGGCACAGGTATGGCGGGCTATACACTGGCACGTGAATTTCGCAAGCTGGACAAGACCAGGCCGCTACTTATCCTGACTGCCGACGATGGCGGTTTTTATTCCAAGCCGATGCTGTCAAACGCCTTTGCGCAAGGCAAATCGGCGGTGCAGCTGATCACGCAGACTGCAGCGAACATGGCTGGTCAGCTCAACGTCACCATCATGACCGGAACACGTGTCCACACCATTGATACCGGTTCCAGGACAGTTAACACGTCGAGCGCGTCGTTTGAGTACGACAAGCTGATCCTTGCGGTCGGTGCCCAGCCGATACGTCTTGCGATAGAAGGCGATGGCGCCGAGGACGTGCGCTCAGTCAACCACGTCGAGGATTATCAGCAATTCCGTGACGCGATCGACCGCACCGGCGAATCCACCCGGGTAACCATCCTTGGGGCAGGACTGATAGGCTGCGAGTTTGCCGATGACCTTGCCGGCGCCGGACATCGCGTGACGCTGGTCGACCCCAATCCGTTACCACTGGCCGCGCTGGCCGCACCTGCGCTGTCACGCGGACTGCAGTCCGCACTCATGCAGCGCGGAGTCAATCTGCAGCTTGGCACGGCAGCCTCACGTATCGACCGGGCCGCGGAATCGCTGCGTGTAACACTGGCCTCGGGTGCTGTTCTGGATGCGGATATCGTGCTGTCAGCGGTTGGCTTGCGCCCGGACCTCCGACTGGCGCAAGCTGCCGGCCTGGCGACAAACCGCGGCATCCTGGTTGACCGGTACGGCAGGACGAGCGATCCCGCTGTGTATGCATTGGGTGACTGCACCGAGTATCTGGTCAGCGACGGCCGTCCCCAGACTCTGCCCTATATTGCACCATTGATGACCGCCGCACGCGCCATTGCCCGCACGCTGACCGGCGACGCGACCGCGATCGACATCAAGGCAGCACCCGTCATCGTCAAGACGCCATCCTTTCCGCTCGCACTGGTGCCGCCACCCGTTGGCCACACCAATGGTGGATGGCATGAGACACGGGATGGAGAACGCATCGTCTGCCGCTACTTCGACCATGAGGGCATCCTGCTCGGCTTCGGCGTGGCACCGCAGGAAGCGAGCGTGCGTCAGGGCTTGCTGGCCGAACTCGGCACCGCGAGCCTGAGCGCCGCATAGTGGGCCAGCTTGAACTGGAACGTTCAGCGGAAAGACGCCACGCGCCGCTTTGCGGCGCATTTTCCGTGGCATCCCGATTCCAGCCTCGGCCCCATTCCTTCTGTACAATTCCGGGATGCTGTCCGAATTTGATCTTATCGCCCGGTATTTCACCCGTCCCTCTCGTCGCCCGGCGGACGCCGTTGCGCTTGGCATCGGCGACGACTGCGCACTGGTCACGCCTAGGGTCGGAATGCAACTGGCGATTTCTTCGGACATGCTGGTTGAAGGCCGGCATTTTTTTGCCGGCGCCGAACCTCGCCAGCTTGGTCACAAGTGCCTGGCCGTCAATCTCTCCGATCTGGCTGCCATGGGAGCAACACCACTGGCATTTACCCTTGCGCTATCCCTTCCCGCCGCCGAGCCGGCGTGGCTGCAGCCTTTCTCTGCCGGTTTACTGGCGCTGGCCGATGAGCATGGATGCGAGCTGATTGGTGGAGATACCACCAAAGGGCCGTTGAATATCTGCATCACGGTATTCGGCGAAGTGCCGCCCGGACAAGCACTACGCCGGGATGCCGCACGCGAAGGGGACGATATCTGGATTTCCGGAACACTCGGTGATGCCCGCCTTGCGCTGGCCGGATACCGTCATGAAATTCCGCTGGAACAAGCGTCGCTGGATCAGGCTGCAACCCGGATGCACGCACCTACACCTCGCGTGGCACTCGGCACCGCCCTGCGTGGCATCGCCCATGCGGCGATCGACATTTCTGACGGACTTGCCGGCGATCTGGGACATATCCTGACGAAATCAGCGGTTGGCGCAACGCTTGCGGTCGACCTCCTTCCGGCAGGCCCGGTGCTTGCGCAACAGGCGCTTGACTTGCGGCGGCGCTTCACGCTGGCCGGTGGAGATGACTACGAATTGTGTTTTACCGCCCCCGCTGCGTGCCGCGATGCCGTTCTTGCGGCCGGCCACCTGGCAAACATAGCCGTCACCCGGGTCGGGCGCATCGAATCCACACCGGGCTTGCGCCTGGTGGATGCCGACGGTGCCGCGCTGACATTGCAAGCTACTTCCTTCGACCATTTCGCCTCGCCATGACCCCTCTGGAATCCGGGCGCACCGCCTACATCACCAAGCCGACCGCCCGCTTCATGCTGTCCCATCCGGCGCATGTGCTGGCCCAGGGGTTTGGCAGCGGATTGTCGCCTATCTTGCCGGGCACCACCGGCACCTTGCTCGGCTGGCTGCTGTTTAATGTGCTGTCCGCTAGGTGGCCGACCGTATTTACGGTGACCGGCTGGACGGTGGCAATTGTCGCCGGCTTTATTATCGGGATCTGGGCATGCGACAAGACCGGAAAGGACATGGGCATTTCCGACCACGGCAGCATGGTGTGGGATGAAATCATCGCCTTCTGGCTGGTGATGTTGCTGCTGGCGCCCGCGACATTGTCGACCCAGGTCTGGGCTTTCCTCTGGTTCCGTTTTTTCGACATGGTGAAGCCGGCACCGATCCGTTACTTCGACCGGCATGTCAAGGGAGGATTCGGGGTGATGTTGGATGACATCCTGGCGGCGTTTTATACGCTGCTGCTGTTCGCCGTCTGGCGCACAATTTAATGTTGACCGCAGCCGGGAATCCTGTTTGACGCCTGAATGCGTTACCTGAACTTGCCGTATCCAAAAAAATCGCGGTCCGAAGACCGCGAAAGCTCGAATCTGCACACCGCTGCTCAAACAAGCCGCCTGATCGCTCAATCCGGCAACGCTTGTTCGACTTCATTGTGCGCGATATGCACACCCTGTTTGTTGAGATAGATCACACCGCAGTCGCCAAGCGCGTAGTCCGTTCATAAGGAGGAAGCGCGGGTGCATCGCGAATTGCAGGCTTTGCATGCGCGATGTTTTGTTGAATTCAATTGCAAGGAAGATCAGATGATGAATGACATCATGGCGTTGGCGGCGCACGCAGGATGGGCGCTGCAGGAAAAAGGGTTGATGCTGGCAACGGCCGAATCGTGTACCGGCGGCGGTGTAGCACAAGCAGTGACGGATATCGCCGGTTCTTCGACATGGTTTGAACGAGGCTTCGTGACGTATTCCAACGCGGCGAAGAACGAGATGCTTGGCGTCCCTGCCACATTGATCGAGCAACACGGTGCGGTCAGCGAAGAGGTCGCAGCAGCCATGGCATCGGGCGCACTGTCCAATAGTCACGCGCAAATTGCGCTATCGACCACCGGCATTGCCGGACCGGGAGGCGCCGTACCAGGCAAGCCGGTCGGCACCGTATGCTTTGGCTGGGCACATGACGGCAAGATCTATACCGAACGCCATGTTTTTCCAGGCGATCGCCAATCGGTAAGAGAGCAAACCGTGCGCCATGCGCTGGAGGGCTTGTTGCGAATGCTGGGAATGCTGGAGCAGACTTGATGGGCGCTAAGACGCTGAACGAAAACGATTGATATCGTCGCGCGTCGCTTGCGCAACACGCCGTGCAGCCTTGACCCAGTCCTCGCCAGCCGCTTCATCCGGCTTCGCATACAGGATGGCGCGCGAGGAATTGATCATCATCCCCAGCCCCGCAGCTGTGCGCCCGGCCTTGACTGTCGCTTCGACATCGCCGCCCTGTGCGCCAACGCCGGGAACCAGCAAGGGCATGTCACCAACGATGCGGCGAACCTGCGCCAGTTCATCGGGAAAGGTCGCGCCGACCACCAATCCGCACTGGCCATTGGTATTCCATTTATCGGCAACCAGTTGCGCCACGTGCTGGTAGACCGGCCTGCCGCCGGCATTCAGAAATTGCAGGTCGGAGCCACCTGGGTTGGACGTGCGGCACAGGATGATGGCGCTGCGGTCTTTCCATTCCAGGTAAGGCGCAACCGAATCGAATCCCATGTAGGGATTGACGGTTACCGCGTCGGCGCCATAGCGCTCGAAGGCCTCGCGGGCGTACTGCTCGGCAGTCGCGCCGATGTCGCCGCGCTTGGCGTCGAGCACGATGGGAATGCGCGGATAAGTTTCGCGGAGGTAGTCGCACAACGCTTCGAGCTGGTCTTCCGCGCGCAATGCCGCGAAATAAGCGATCTGCGGTTTAAAGGCGCAGGCCAGATCAGCGGTCGCATCGATGATTTCCTTACAGAACGCATAGATCGGATCGGGGCGGGTCTTGACCGTCGAAGGGAATTTGTTGATGTCAGGGTCGAGTCCCACGCAGAGCAGGGAGTTGTTGGCCGCCCAGGCGGCGCTCAGCTTTTCGATGAATTTCACGGCAGGCATCGGAGTAAGAAGGAATAGCCCTACATTGTAACTTGCCATCCAGGCGGCCCGGCATGATATCTTTCCGTCATGAATTCAACGCTGACCCTGACGCGCAAAGACTGGATCCTGCTGGTGTTGCTGACCCTGTGCTGGGGCATCAACTGGCCGATCATGAAGATCGGCGTGCGCGACTTCCCTCCCCTGACGTTTCGTACCATGAGCATGATAGGCAGCCTGCCTATCATCTGGCTGGCGGCTCGCATGCAAGGGGTATCGCTGGCTATTCCCAAGGGACGTGTGGCGCAAGTTGCGCTGCTGGCGGTGCCCAATATGCTGATCTGGCATGTGTTCATGATCCTCGGCGTAAAGATGCTGGCATCCGGGCGGGCAGCGATCCTTGGCTATACGATGCCGGTGTGGGCTGTGCTGTTTGCGCTTGTTTTCTTCGGCGAACGACCAGCGCACCGTGCGTGGGCAGGCGTGGCATGCGCGTTTGCCGGTGCGCTGTTGTTGCTGTCCAGCGAATTTTCTGCGCTGGCAGGCAATCCGCTTGGCAGTGTCTTCGCGCTGATAGCCGCTGCGGGATGGGGTTACGGAACCGTAGCGATGAAGCGCTCATCCATTAACATGCCGACGATTTCACTGACGTTCTGGATGCTGGCGCTCACGACCTCGGCGATGATCATGGCGTCGACCTTGCTGGAAAGTTTCGCCTGGCACATGCCGGACCGTGCGACGTGGATGGCGATTGTGTACAACGCCGCCATTATCTTCGGCTTTGCCCATGTGGTCTGGTTTAACCTGGCGCGTACCTTGCCCCCGGTGGCATCCAGCCTGTCGGTGATGATGATTCCGGTGCTGGGTGTTTTTTCGGGCGCATGGATCCTGAAGGAAACTCCGCACTGGCAGGATTACGCGGCAATGGGGCTGATTCTTGTTGCAATGAGCACAGTCCTGTTGAAACCCAAAGCAGCCACCCATAAATAAAAGACAATACGAAAATATACGATCCGGCATGGCATGTTACATGCGATGCTGGCAGTTCAGATTTCAACCGGAAAAGAGGACAGACGATGATCAAGAGTTGGACCAAATGGCTGACGATTGCCATGTTCGCGACGCTGCTCGGCGGCTGCGGCTATAACGACTTCCAGGACAAAGACGAGCGGGTCAAGGCTGCTTGGGGGGAAGTGGTCAACCAGTACCAGCGCCGCGCTGACCTGATTCCTAACCTGGTCAATACCGTCAAGGGCTATGCCTCGCATGAGCGCGAAACGCTGGAAGCAGTGACCCGTGCGCGTGCTGCGGCCACCAGCTTCCAGATCACACCGGAAGTGCTCAACAATCCCGAGGCATTCCAGAAATTCCAGCAGGTGCAAGGTGAATTGTCCAGCGCCCTGTCGCGCCTGATGGCGGTCTCGGAAAATTATCCAAACCTGAAAGCCGATACCAGCTTCCGTGACCTGCAATCGCAGCTTGAAGGAACCGAAAACCGGATTACCGTCGCACGTCAGCGTTACATCCAGTCGGTACGTGAATACAACGTATTGGCGCGGAGTTTCCCGACCAACCTGACGGCAATGCTATTCAATTACGAGGTCCGGCCGTCATTCACGGTCGAGAACGAAAAGGCGATTTCTAACGCGCCCGCCGTCAACTTTGGTAAATGAGACCGGCAAGACTGACCCTATGTCCAACATGTCCATTCTGCGCTTCCTGACCGGTATGTTGCTTGGCCTGGCGCTCGTCTCGGCGGGCGCGCAGGAATTCGTTCCGGTCCCGGCGCTGCAGGCGCGCGTCACCGACCAGGCCGGCATGCTGTCCGAAAACCAGCGCGCCACACTTGAAAACGTGTTGAAGGACTACGAAGCGCGTACCGGCAGCCAGATCGCCATTCTGCTTGTCAGCAAGACCGAACCGGAGGCGATCGAGCAATACAGTATCCGGGTGTTCGATGAATGGAAACTGGGCCGCAAAGGTGTTGATGACGGCGTGCTGCTGATGGTGGCGAAGGACAATCCACCCGCGCTGCGTCGGCTCCGTATCGAGGCCGGGCGCGGTGTCCAGGGCACGCTGACCGATGCACAATCGAAGCGCATCCTGCAGGATGTCATTGCACCGCATTTCCGGCAAAGCGATTTTTATGGCGGGCTGGCGGCGGGCGTATCCGCCATTGCCAGCCTGCTCGACAAGGAGAACCTGCCTGCCCAGAGCAAGACGCAGCAGGCTGCGGAACAGGCGTCTGACGGTATTTCGCTCGGTGTCTTCATCTTCTTTGTATTGCTATTCCTGCTGATGTCGCGCATCGGTTCCTCGCGCCGTCACGCTCGTTACCGTGATGGCTGGGGCCGGTCTTCTCCCGGGATAATCCTGGGGGGTGGCCTGGGGGGTGGCCTGGGTGGTTTTGGCGGTGGCTTCGGTGGTGGCGGGTTCGGAGGGGGCGGCTTCGGCGGAGGCGGCGGTGGATTTTCGGGTGGCGGCGGCACCGGTGATGGTGGCGGCGCTTCGGGGAACTGGTAAATGACTACTTTCGCACGCCTCTTCAAACACTTGCGCACGACCTCGGCGGCCGGTCGACGCGCGTTTCCTTCCGATACACTGAAAGCCATCGAGGCAGCCATCACCGAGGGCGAACGAAAACACCGGGCGGAGGTACGCCTGATTGTCGAGCCGGCACTGGGGTTGCAGGAAGTGCTGGCCGGCATGTCGCCGCGCGAACGTGCACGTGCGTTGTTTGCCCAGTATGGCGTCTGGGATACCGAAGAAAATTGCGGGGTGCTGGTTTATATCAACCTGGCCGACCATCAGGTGGAAATCGTCGCGGACCGTGGTGTAGGCAAGGTAATCAGCGCGAGCGACTGGCAAACCGTTTGCCGTACGATGACCGAAGGCTTTGCCCGCAATGACTACCATGGCAGCACGCTTGCCGCCCTTGCGCAAATCAATGCACTGCTGCAGCAGCACTATCCGGATGACGGATCAACAAGGAACCAGTTGTCCGACAATCCGGTGATGTTGTAGACATCGGTGATGCGGTGAATGTTGCGGACGTTGCGGGTTGCAGGGTTGCCCGCAACAATTGCCAGCAAGCGTGTCAGCGCTCCGGTCCCCGGTGATGCGGTCCGGCGCTGCCAGTCAGCATGCCGCCGCTTGCTGCTTTACTTATCCGGCCGCTGTTATTTCAACCACCTGCCGCTACGGCCGCCCCGGCCTTTCCATCGGCAGCCTTCAACCGCTTGATCCGTTCTTCATCGCTTGGATGTGAGCTCAGATATTCGAACGACTTGGCGGCACGGGACTGACCGTCACGCCGGCCGTTCGTCGGCCTTGGCGCGGATGGCGTGCTTACCTCTGTGTGGTCTGCGTCCTCTTCATCGATGTCATCCTCATTTTCATCGTTCGATGCATTCGCAGTGCGGTGTGCGTGCGCGGCGCCCATCTTTTCGAACAACTCAGCCATTGGCGACAGCGGCATAGCATTCGCATGCATCATGTCAATGGCGTACTGGTCCGCCTCGCGCTCAAAATCACGTGAATACTTTTGATCAAGCAGGAAGGTGGGCACCGCAGCCAATGCGCTCGACACATCGCCGATGAACAGATTGATCACCACGCCTACTCCCAGTGCCTGCAATAGCCGACGCAAGGAATGCCGTCTCTGCACGTGTCCCAGCTCATGGCCAAGCACGCCCAGTACCGCCTGATCGCTGGCGGCAAGCTTGACAAGCTCATCCGTCATCACGATTACGCCATTGGGCAAGGCGAAGGCATTCGGGCCCATCTTGCTATGCCTGAATTCAAGCCGGTATGGCGTCTGTTCGCCACGCGGCTGCCGCAGTCCCGCAAACAGCTTGCGTATCCTCGCCTGCTCCTCGACGCTCAGCCTCGACGGCTCCATCCAGCGTGAATCAATCAGGCTCAGCTGTTCGTCACCGATCCGCTTTTCCATGGACGGCGGCAGGTTCTGCGCCAGGGTATCGGCTGCCCATGGCAGGCCCCATTGATAACCGGCCACCAGGATAACCAGCAGCGAAATCAGCGCACAGAGAGACAGTGGCCAGTTGCGCTGCCAGCGCACGACGCGCGGCTCACGATAGCCGTTGCGGCGCAACAGCTTTTCCAGCCCCGCATCGCTACTCTCGATATATCCGCCCTCGGGGAGGTGCAAGATACGTGGCGCATGCTCCAGCCGTTCGGAAACACGCACCTTGGAAAGCCGCACCGAACGGCGTACTCCCTCACCGCTGACCGCGAGAATGCCCTTGTGCAGCAGCAGCTGGACTGTGTGCCGGCGTGTCGTGTTGCCGTCGTAAAAATAAGCGTCGATCATAAGGCGATGTCGATATCAAACAGGTCGCCGGCTTCCTGTCCGGCGGAACCAACGTTGTCTTCATTGCGATCCGCAATAAAATCTTCCAGAGTCCCGCCGGGAATCAGGGTCAGGCTCTGCACCCGATACTTGATCAGCCGGATTGCGGCGAACGGTTTATAGAGGCCAAGCGTGAAGGTAATCAGCAACAGGTTGGTCGCGTGTATCCAGAGCAGCTTGCGTGCGGCGGCGTTGCTCTCGAAGCGATGCTGCCCGAGTTCGGTATGGTTCCAGACCATATTCTGCACGCGGCTGTCGAGGTAGGCGCGCACGAACAGGTAAAACGCATAGGCGCTCAAAGCACCATAGAGCAGCGTAAAAAGCCAGCCGAACATGGTATCGACCAGCAGCCCATGAATTTTTCCCGTCAGGAAGCCAAAGATACCCGCCGGGATCGAACCGAGAAACAGAAAGCCAAGTGCCTTGGCATAGGTCTTGAAGAACCCCGAGGCTCGACCATGATAGTAAAACGCCGTGGTACCGAAATCGGCATGTTCGTGCTGATAGCGTTTGAGGAAGTGATGCGCAAGCGGAACCGTTGCTGCCAGTGCCAGCAAGGGCAAGAGCACAATCAGTAAAATCATGCCAAAGCCCGGATTGCGAGAAAACGATGTGGCGACACTCCACACGAACAGGCCGATGGTGCCCAGCATCACAGGAAAAATAATCAGCTTCCGATAGGCTTCGCCGACCGTGCCGCGAAACCGGAAATGCACCCCGCGATAACTGGAGTTCACCATCTTGAAGCGAAATGCGCGTGCCAGCAGCCATGGCATTACCGCACACAGCACCACGCCGACGCCAAGAGCGGCAACCGGCGAAATATTGAATGCAAGCTGATAGGCCCCGACCAGCGCGACCGCGACGATCCGGCCCTTGAGAATGGCGATTGGCTTGCCGTGGTAATCGAATACCGCGCCATTGACACGCGTGTTCCGATAAAAATACTGCAGGCGACGCACCTTGGCCCAGGCAGAATAGATTCCCACCGTGAGAATGGTTAGCAGCAGGTTGACCACCCAAATGCGGAAGTATTCTCCGCCGGTGCCGATGAACTCGAATGGAAGCGGCGCTTCGGGATCAGGCTCGGCAGGCTGTTTGCCAAAGCGGGTCCGGCTCGTCATGAGCGGCGCCAAGCCAGGCTCCGGCTTTTCAATGCTGGGTGAAAGCGCTGTTTCCATGCCTTCGATCATCAACTCCGCCATGCCGGTTCCCTGATTCAGTTCTTGAGGTAATGCCACGGCACTGCTGCCGCGATCGGAAGAATTGCAAGAATTCTATCAGGCAACATGGCTGCGACAGAGGTTTTTTGCTGTCATGGATAACAACGCCATCAGCGCTTCCGTCTTTGCCGCTTTTGACCAGGAATCGGGTTTATCGCCTTTTTGCCGCGCTATTCTGTTACCCCTTCTCGTACACCCACTGCAACAACGCGTCCTGCGCATCGCGACCGCGTTCTGCGTTCGGGTGGTTAATCAGGCAAACCACAACATAACGCTTGCCGGAAGCCGCCAGTACATAGCCGGCGACGCTGCGTACTTCATTGAGCGACCCGGTTTTGATATGCGCTTTTCCCGCCACCGTCTGATTGACTAGGCGCGAACGCATGGTGCCGTCATAGGCGACCAGCGGCAGTGAAGAAATGAATTCCGGCATGGTCGGGCTGCGGTAAGCTTCCACCAACATGCGTCCCATGGTGCGCGCCGATATGCGTTCGGTTCGCGACAAACCGGAGCCGTTATCGATACTTAATTCAGGCGCATCGATGCCCTTGTTGCCGAGCCAGGTACGTACCACGGCCCCGCCGTTTTCAGGCGTGCCTGGCAGGTGTGTGACATTGGCGGCCAATGTCAGCAACAGTTGTCGCGCCATTACGTTGTTGCTGTATTTATTGATGTCGCGGATGATTTCGGCAAGTGACGCGGATTCCCATTCGGCGACAAACTGCGCAGCTTGTGGCAGCGTACCATTCTTGACCTCACCCCTGAGCACGCCTCCCATGTCGGCCCACAACTTGCGAAACGTCAGACTGAAATACTGGGTATGCGTCATCTGGTAAGGATGCACATACCAGATTTTTTCGCCACAGGATGCGGACATGGTGCCCGGGAAATAGGCACCCGACGGATCAATGACCGCACGCAGCCCGGCACGCCAGGCGCCACAATCGCCATTGGTCAGGCGTGGCGCCGCAAGATTGTATGGCGCCAGCGGCGGGTCGATCGTGACCTGAACGGAACGCGTCGCCGGATCCGGTGTAAAGCGAAAACCCAGGGCCTTGTAATTCAGCAGCAAGGCATCGGGTCCCACGTTGTAGGGTTTGGCCGGATCGCCGTCGAATGCTGCTGCATCATGTGGACGGTCTTCAAAGAAACTGCGGTCGAGCAAAACATTGCCTTGTATTTCACGTATGCCGCGTGCGCGAATCCTGCGCAGAAACAACCAGAAATTTTCGAGTACCAGTTTAGGGTCGCCGCTGCCCTTGATGATCAGGTCACCGTGCAGCACGTCTCCTTGCATCGCGCCGATCGCGTACGCTTGCGTTTTCCAGGCATAGGTTGGACCGAGGATCTCAAGCGCGGCGTTGCTGGTCACCAGCTTCATGGTGGACGCCGGGTTGAACGGCGCCATGTCGTTCGATGCGACCAGGGCAGGCGCATCGCTGACTTCCTGCACATAGATTCCGCTGGCAGTCAGCGGAATCTCTGCGCGCTGCAAGGCATCGGCAACAGGAATGGGCAACTCTTGTGCGGAAACCCGTGCGGCGAGCACAAATAGAAGAAAGGCGACTTGGATACTGAAGGAAATTCGCATAGGATGGGAGACATTAGATCACACACAATTAATTATCCCACGCCGGACCAGCAGACCATGTCCAAATCCGCAACTTCTTCCCGTCATCCAGTATTCGACCCATTGGCACTGGACAATCAGTTTTGCTTCGCGCTGTACTCCGCGTCACTGGCGATGACCAAGACCTATAAACCCTTTCTTGACAAGCTCGGCCTTACCTATCCGCAATACCTCGTCATGCTGGTGCTGTGGGAGGAGGACGATATTCTAGTCAAAGCCATCGGTGAAAAGCTTTTTCTGGATTCTGGCACTCTTACCCCCCTTCTGAAGCGGCTTGAAGCATCGTCGCTGATTGTCCGTACGCGCGATGAAGCAGACGAGCGGCAAGTACGAATCACGCTGACCAAGGAAGGTCGCGCGCTGAAGAAGAAAGCGCAGGGCATTCCCCATCAGGTATTGTGTGCCAGCGGCCAGACTCAGAATGCATTGGAGAACCTGCGCGGCCAGCTTTCCATGATTCGCGACGACCTCGCGAAGTCACAGGGCTGATCAACTTGCCTCCCGGGTCAGTTAAAGTCTTCCGCAATTTAAATTGCACACAATTTAATTGAGTGCTATATTTCAGCCATCGTCTGCTGGCAAACCAAATGGACAGAATGGCCACCGCGGACCAGACAGACGCCCCCACCTTCATCAAGGAGAAATCTATGCAGATTCTGTACACAGCACACGCAACCGCAACCGGTGGCCGCGATGGCCGCGCAGTGACCGACGACAAGAAACTCGAGGCTAAGCTGAGCACCCCCAAGGAACTGGGCGGCGCGGGCGGCGACGGCACCAATCCGGAACAACTGTTTGCAGCTGGTTATTCGGCCTGCTTCCTATCAGCACTCAAGTTTGTGGCACTGGCCACCAAGACGACGCTGCCCCAAGACGCCGCCGTGACTGCGGATGTTGGTATCGGCCCGAACGATCGTGGCGGTTTCGGTCTGGAAGTACAGTTGAGCGTTTCTCTGCCCGGTATCGAACAGGGCGCCGCTCAGGCACTGGTCAATAAAGCGCATGAAGTCTGCCCGTACTCCAATGCAACGCGCGGTAACGTCGATGTCAAGGTTGGCCTCGCCTGATATCGCGCCAAGTTGACGGAGTATTGCAAAAAGTACAAAAGCCCCTGCACGCAGGGGCTTTTGTATTTCGGAATACGCATTGAATACGCATTGAATACGTATGGATATCAGGGCAGGATTACGGGCTTGATCCATCCGAAGTAATTATTGATTAATTGCAAACAGGTATTTAAGTAAATCAAACTCCAGCCAATCTTTACCGCCATCCATGCCGCCGCCATTAGAATGGGGGCCGCCTTCATCCACCCAGGAGTTCACCATGGCCGTCATCCATCCATTTCACCTTGCTTTCCCGGTCCATGACCTTGATAAGGCGCGCGAATTCTACGGCAGGCTATTAGGTTGCCAGGAAGGACGCAGTTCTGAAGAATGGATCGACTTCGATTTTTACGGGCATCAGATCGTGGCGCACCTTGCTCCGCAAGCACCCCGTCCTGAAGTGACAAATGCGGTCGATGGCCATCATGTGCCGGTTCCACATTTCGGCGCCGTCCTGCCCATGGCGGAATGGCAGACCCTCGCCGACCGCCTCCGCGCCGCCGGCGTCGAATTTGAAATCGAGCCGCATATCCGTTTCCAGGGCCAGGTTGGTGAGCAGGCCACCATGTTTTTTTACGACCCCAGCTGCAATGCCATTGAAATCAAAGGTTTTGCCGATATGGACCAGCTTTTTGCCAGCTGAGCTCGCCCCCCGGATAACAAATTGAAAATGGGTGCTCTTGAAAAAACGAATTGACGCCCATATACTTAGCACTCGTCGGGGGAGAGTGCTAACAATTCCCTCCGGCTACCCAATTTTTCCAGTGCGGTACCGCTGCACGGTGAAATACGCTTTGCAGCATCTCGCCGCAAAAATTATAACTTATTGATTTTTAAGGAGTTTGTATGAACCTTCGTCCATTGCACGATCGCGTCATCGTCAAGCGCCTCGACCAGGAAACCAAGACTGCGTCCGGCATCGTTCTCCCAGAAGCAGCAGCGGAGAAGCCGGATCAGGGCAAAATTCTGGCTGTAGGTAACGGCAAGATCCTCGAAGATGGCAAAGTTCGCGCCCTGGAAGTCAAGGTCGGCGACGTCGTTTTGTTTGGCAAATACTCCGGCCAGACCGTCAAAGTCGAAGGCGACGAGCTGTTGGTGATGCGCGAAGAAGACATCATGGCAGTCGTTCAGAAGTAATACAGATACCTCACAAATAAATTAAGGAGTTTCGAACATGGCAGCTAAAGACGTAGTATTCGGCGACGCCGCCCGTGCCAAGATGGTCGAAGGCGTCAACATTCTCGCTAACGCCGTTAAAGTTACCCTCGGCCCGAAAGGCCGTAACGTTGTTCTCGAGCGCTCCTTCGGCGCCCCGACCGTCACCAAGGACGGCGTTTCGGTCGCGAAAGAGATCGAACTCAAAGACAAGCTCATGAACATGGGCGCACAGATGGTCAAGGAAGTCGCTTCCAAGACATCCGACAACGCTGGTGACGGCACCACAACCGCTACCGTTCTGGCCCAGGCTATCGTCCGCGAAGGCATGAAGTTCGTTGCCGCCGGCATGAACCCGATGGACCTCAAGCGCGGTATCGACAAGGCAGTTGCTGCCACTGTCGAACAGCTCAAGACCATCGCCAAGCCCTGCACCACTTCCAAGGAAATCGCCCAGGTTGGCGCGATCTCCGCCAACTCCGACCAGTCGATCGGCGAACGTATCGCTGAAGCGATGGAAAAAGTCGGCAAGGAAGGCGTGATCACCGTTGAAGACGGCAAGTCCCTGAACGACGAACTCGACATCGTCGAAGGCATGCAGTTCGACCGCGGCTACCTGTCCCCGTACTTCATCAACAATCCGGAAAAGCAAGTTGCCGTCCTGGAGAACCCGTTCGTCCTGCTGTTCGACAAGAAGATCTCGAACATCCGTGACCTGCTGCCGATCCTGGAGCAAGTTGCAAAAGCCGGCCGTCCGCTGCTGATCATCGCAGAAGATATCGAAGGCGAAGCACTGGCAACCCTGGTGGTCAACAACATCCGCGGCATCCTGAAGACTTGCGCAGTCAAGGCTCCGGGCTTCGGCGACCGTCGTAAAGCCATGCTGGAAGACATCGCCATCCTGACCGGTGGCCAGGTCATCGCTGAAGAAGTCGGCCTGACTCTCGAAAAAGCAACCCTGAACGATCTCGGCCAGGCAAAGCGCGTCGAAATCGGCAAGGAAAACACCACCCTCATCGACGGCGCAGGCCAGGCTGCTTCGATCGAAGCACGCGTCAAGCAGATTCGTGTCCAGATCGAAGAAGCAACTTCGGACTACGACCGTGAAAAACTGCAAGAGCGCGTTGCCAAGCTGGCAGGCGGCGTTGCGGTGATCAAGGTTGGTGCTGCTACCGAAGTCGAAATGAAAGAGAAGAAGGCACGTGTCGAAGACGCACTGCACGCAACCCGTGCAGCTGTTGAAGAAGGCATCGTTCCTGGCGGTGGCGTAGCCCTGCTGCGCGCACGTGCAAACGTCAAGAATCTGAAGGGCGACAATCCCGATCAGGACGCTGGTATCAAGATCGTTCTGCGCGCCATGGAAGAGCCGCTGCGCATGATCGTGACTAACGCTGGCGACGAAGCTTCCGTCGTTGTCGCCAAGGTCATGGAAGGCCAGGGCAACTTCGGCTACAACGCAGCCAACGGTACCTACGGCGACATGGTCGAAATGGGCGTTCTGGATCCGGCCAAGGTGACTCGTTCGGCACTGCAAAACGCCGCATCGATCGCTTCCCTGATGCTGACTACCGACTGCACCGTTTCCGAGCTGGTCGAAGACAAGCCGGCTGCTGGCGGCGGCATGGGTGGTATGGGCGGCATGGGCGGCATGGGTGGTATGGACGGCATGATGTAATTTTTGCCGGCCGGTGAAAGGCAGCAATGCCTTTCACTGACCAGCTGGTCTCTGGTCTCTGGCGTTCAATATCCAGAGCTTAGGGTCTGGTGCAATCCGCTTGACAATGAAGAAGGTCCGCAGGGCAATGTCCCTGCGGACCTTCTTCTTTTTTCTTCTCCGTTTTCATCTCATCCGGCATGTGGTTATTCGAAGTTCTACTGTGATGGCATATGTCTTGCAGCACAGTTCGCTTCAGTAATGAATTGATGGAGCATCTTCATGAAAGCATTTCCCACCGCATTGCTTCTCTCGGCGTTAACGCTATCAGCAGGCCTTGCCTCGGCGCAAGCTCAGAAAGACACGACCAATCCCCAGTCGGGCCATCCCAACTCGGGCGAAGCAACTCCAGGGCTCGGTCGGCCAGAGGCTGGCACTCCCGGTTCAACCGGCGGCTCACGTACGCCCGGAACATCCGCATCAGGCGCCTCCACCAAGTGCCCGGATCTCACCATGCACCCAAGCGACGGAGCGAATCCAAATCAGGGTACAGGACGTAATCAAGGTCCCAAACTTGCGCGAAAAGAAAGTGGCAGCGCAAGTAATACGTATTGTGCTGACGCGCCCGCAGCAACTTCAGGCAGCTCGGGGGGCTCGGGTGATACTGCCAGGTCCACAGGCTCTGCCAACTCCGGAAACGGGGCCAGCAAGGTAAAACAATCGAACGGCAATCAGAAAGGCGCGCAGTAATTCAGCACGCCGCTCTCGGGTATAAGCTGGTCAGACGATGCGAGATAAGGCTTCATGTCCATGCGGTGACGGCGGTTTACGCTAATTTTTCCAGGAAGGTTCACGCTTCTCGATGAAAGCTTGCACGCCTTCAATCGCCGCATCATCCATCATGTTGCACGCCATGGTCTGGCCGGCGAGCTGGTAAGCGGCACCGACGCCCATTTCGATCTGCTTGTAGAACAATTGCTTCCCCATTGCGACTGCAACCGCGGGCTTGGCCAGGATGCTCGCACAGAGCTTGTCGATTTCAGCATCAAGCTGCTCCTGCGGTACCACGCGATTGATGAGACCGCGTTGGCACGCCGTCTCGGCATCGATGAATTCACCGGTCAGCAGCATTTCCATTGCCTGCTTGCGCGACATATTGCGCGACAAGCCGACCGATGGTGTCGAACAGAACAAGCCATAGTTGATGCCTGAGGCCGCGAAGCGCGCGTCGGCGGAGGCGACAGCCAGATCACACATCGACACCAGCTGGCAGCCGGCGGCAGTCGCAATGCCTTGTACCCGGGCGATCACCGGTTGCGGCATCTGCTGGATGGCAAGCATCAGCTTGCTGCATTGATTGAACAGCGTCTTGTAGTATTGCTCGGAAGGCTGCGCACGCATCTGCTTCAGGTCATGACCGGCACAAAATGCCTTGCCAGCGGCGGCAAGTATCACGACGCGGACGCCCTCATCGCGTTTTGTCTCATCGACCGCCTGCTGCAGAGCGGCCAGCATTTCCTCGGACAGGGGATTGAATTTCTCGGCGCGGTTGAGTGTCAGCGTCAGAACGCCACCACGATTCTCCCGCAGGACGTAGGCCGCTTCAGCGCTCATCTTCATCCTCCTCGACATCCGGTTGCTGCCGTTCGCCCAGCGACGGCGGCGGATTATAAGTGGCCAGCAAATGCGCCCTGCTTTCCGGTGTCTCAAGGCTGATGCGCCCGAGTGCACCGCTGCGGTAATCCAGCAGCAGCGTATGCGCAGCCTTTTCGTAATCCGGATCGCCGCCCTTCAGGCGGAAGGCACGACGTTTAGCAATGCCTTCGATGACGCTGACCGCATCGATTCCTTCCGTCGGAAAACCGTAGCGGCCAGTGATCAGTTGCGGATAATGCAGCAGCAACTGCTCCGCCAGGAAAGTCGCGACTTCCTCTTCGATCACGGCGTTGGTACCAACCGCATGGCTCGCCGCCAGCATCAAGCCATCGGTCGGGTGCGCAATCTTTGGCCATAGCATGCCCGGCGTATCGATCAGGACCATATTGTTGCCGAGGTAGAGCCGCTGCTGGGTCTTGGTCACCGCAGGCTCATCGCCAACTGCCGCGACGCGCTTCTTGAGCAGAGCGTTCATCAGTGTCGACTTGCCGACGTTGGGAATGCCCATGATCATCATGCGCAAGGGCTTGAGTGCCGTGCCGCGATGCGGTGCGACCTTGAGCGCAAGACCAGGCACCTTGGCGACGTCGGCCGGCTTCTTGCAGCTGAGTGCGACCGCATGAACATCTTTCTGCGCACTGTAGTAATCAATCCATGCCTTGGTGGCAGCCGGATCGGCAAGGTCGGCCTTGTTGAGGATCTTGAGGCAGGGCCGCTGGCGCTCCTTGCGCAACTGCTCGATCATCGGATTGGAACTGGCTTGCGGCAGGCGTGCGTCCAGCACCTCGATCACGAGGTCGGTCTTTTCCATGGATTCCGCCGCCTTCTTGCGGGCGGCGTTCATGTGACCGGGGAACCATTGTATGGACATGCGGGAATCTGTTCTGAGGGGAAGCCGCTATTTTAACCGCTGCGGCCCTATTTCCCTTATCCATGACGGGAACAAGTGTGCGCTGCACACAGACATCACCATGTCAGGCGGTCAACACAAACCGCTTCAATCGAGTGAAGCCAGGACCTTCACATGCGCAACGACACTCCGCGCCAGCGCGGACAAGTTGTAGCCGCCTTCCAGGCAGCTGACGATGCGGCCTTTCGCGTGTTCACGGGCCACTTGCATGATCTGTTGTGTAATCCATGCGTAATCGGCCTCAACCAAACCCATCTGGCCGAGGTCGTCTTCCCGGTGAGCATCGAAACCCGCGGAGATAAAAATCATTTCCGGCTTATGTGCATTCAGCGCAGGCAGCCAGCGCTCCAGCACCAGGCGGCGCACTTCATCGCCCTTGGTGTAGGCGGGCACCGGCAGATTGACCATATGGGGCACCGAATCCAGGACCGCACTGTAGGGATAGAACGGATGCTGGAAGAAGCTGACCATCATGACCCGCGGATCATTGAGAAAGGCTTCCTCCGTCCCATTTCCGTGATGAACGTCGAAGTCGACAATGGCGACGCGCTGGAGGCCACGCACATCGAGCGCGTGCTTGGCCGCGATGGCGACATTGCCGAACAGGCAAAAACCCATCGACTCGCTCGGGCGCGCATGGTGACCCGGCGGGCGGATCGCGCAGAAAGCGTTTTCGATTTCGCCATCGATCACGGCATCGGTTGCAGCAACGGCAGCTCCCGCTGCACGCAAAGCCGCATCCCAGCTGTGGAGGTTGAGCATGGTATCGGCATCCAGCGGGTAGTAATCCGATCCCGACGCCGCCAGCGCACTGACGTTTTCCTTTACGCGCTGAATCGCCCCATCGGTATGCACCCGCCGGATTTCCTCGACATCGACCGCTGGCGCCTCCCGGTACTCGAGCAGTCCATCAATACGGCTGGCAATAAGCTGGTCTTCAATGGCCTGCAGTCGCGCGGGCGATTCGGGATGCCAGTCCCCCATTTCGTGGCGTTTACAGTCGGGATGGGAATAAATCGCGGTCGTCATGTCGGCAGGGTAACGGTTGCAGCAGTTCTCGAATAGAATCTTGAGCTGGTTTTGTCGATATCAATATGCTGGATCGACACAAGCCTGTATTCAGTATTGCTAGTGTAACCAAGAAAAAGGCTCGTAACCGTCCCTTTGTTGACAAACCGGATAGCCAGCCATGCAATCCCCGTCAACCGGGGTGCATAGAACAACGGAATATTGTTTTTAACCCAGGTCCAGCATATCTCATCACTCGGAAGCCCATGTTTGCAAAACTTCACGCCGTCGCCAGACAAGTCAGCCAGATCGTAGTCGGCAAGGACCAGCAAATCCGCCAGTCACTTGTTTGCCTGCTCGCTGGCGGCCATTTGTTGATCGAAGACGTACCCGGTGTCGGCAAGACGACGCTGGCCCATGCGCTGTCCATTTCCCTGGGACTGAAATTTAACCGCCTGCAATTCACGAGCGACCTGTTGCCGGCCGATGTGGTGGGTATTTCGATTTTCAATCGCGAAAAGAATGGCTTCGTATTTCACCCCGGCCCGGTGTTTACGCAAGTGCTGCTGGCCGATGAAATCAACCGGGCGACGCCCAAGACCCAATCCGCGTTGCTGGAAGCGATGGAAGAACGGCAGGTTACCGCAGACGGCATCACCCGTGATCTGCCGCGCCCCTATTTTGTCATCGCGACCCAGAATCCGGGCCATCAGATTGGCACTTTCCAGTTGCCCGAATCACAACTGGACCGCTTTCTGATGTGCCTGTCGCTTGGCTATCCCGACGCTGCCGCCGAGCGCGCGCTGCTGATGGGCGACGACCGCCGTGCCATGCTGAAAACCCTGCCTACCGCGATGCATCCGGAGGAACTGATTGCCGCTCAAGCCGCATTGCGCGAAGTGCATGTATCGCCGGCTTTGGTCGACTATATCCAGGCCCTGGCGCAGGCATCGCGCCAGAGCGGCCTGTTTGCAGAAGGCCTGAGTCCGCGTGCATCGATTGCGCTGCTGCAGGCAGCACGCGCCTGGGCTGCGATGGAAGGCCGCAACCATGCAATTCCCGAAGACGTACAGGCTGTGCTGGTGCCGGTCGCCGCACACCGCCTGCGTCCGCTCAAGTCGGCCGGCAGTTCGGCGCTCGGCAGCCGCGACCTCGTACTGCAACTGATGAAATCCGTACCAGTGTGAACGATCAGGCGAACAAACAGACTGTCAAGCGGCGCCTGTCGCTGTATGCCCGCTTCGAGCACAGCATCCGCAGCCGGCTGAGCAAGTGGCTGTACCGGCATCGCGGCGCCGAACCGGGTGAAGTTTTCCTGCACCAGCGCCGCGTGTTCATCGTACCGACGCATCCCGGCATCCTGTTTTGCGTGATGCTGATGGCGCTGTTCATTGGATCGATCAACTATAACCTCAGCCTTGGTTTCGGCTTCACATTCCTGCTGGGAGGCTGCGCGCTGATCGACATGCACCTGACGTTTCGCAACCTCGCCCACCTGCACCTGGTCGCCGGCCGCGCAAACCCGGTCTTTGCCGGCGAAGAGGCGCAATTTGAACTGCATCTGGTTAACCGCCGCAAGTACGATCGCTATGCGATCTGGCTCGACTTCGTGGCTGACGACAGGCCCGACCTTGCGCAAGCCGCCGACGTTGCCGGCAATACCACCCAGCGCATCCTGCTGCTGACACCGGCGCAGCAACGCGGATGGCTGCAGGCGCCGCGCGTACGCCTGCAAACGCGCTTTCCGCTCGGATTGCTGCGCGCATGGAGCTACTGGCAGCCGGACGCCCGGGTGCTGGTCTATCCTCGCCCCGAAGATGACGCGCCGGCGCTGCCCTCGGCTGAAGCCGAACAGGACGATGGCCAGGGCACGGCGGGGCAGGATGACTTTGCCGGCATCCGCGGCTACCAGGCGGGCGATTCTCTCAAGCGCCTCGCCTGGCGCCAGATCGCGCGTGTCGACGTCGAGCACGGCGGCACACTGGTAACCAAACATTTCGAAGGCGGTGCGGCGACTGAAATTGCAATCGATTTTGCGGTGCTGCCGCCGGCGCTCGATACCGAGCAAAAATTGTCACGCATGACGCGCTGGGTGATGGAAGCTGAAGCACGCGGCATCGCTTATGCATTCCATCTCGGTAACGTGAAACTGGACGCGGCGCTCGGGCCGGCCCACCGTGAAGCCTGCCTGACTGCCCTCGCCTTGTACGGGAAAAACGCATGAGCTCCCTGACGCGATTTTTTCAGTCGCTGACTGGCCTGAAATCGCGGCCCATGACGCGCGAGAAAGCCGACACTTTGTTGCTGCTCGGCGCATGCGCGCTGGTGCTCCTGCCGCATGCCAGTCACCTGCCGATGTGGATCGTTGCCAGCTGCGGCTTGCTGCTGGGTTGGCGTGGCTGGCTGACCTTCCGTGGCAACCGCATGCCGCCACGCTGGCTGCTGTTGCCCGTCGTCGCGCTGGCCATGGCTGGCGTGTACTGGACGCACAAGACCTTCTTCGGACGCGATGCAGGGGTTGCGATGCTCACCCTGCTGCTGACGCTGAAGCTGCTGGAAATGCATGCCAGGCGCGATTTGTTTGTCGTGCTGTTCCTGAGCTTCTTCCTGATCCTGTCGAGTTTCTTTTACTCGCAATCGATCGGCACCGCGCTGACCACTGTCGTTGCCGTCATTGCCCTGCTTACGACACAAATCTCTTTCCAGTACACCGGCGTGGTGCCGCCGCTGCGCAAGCGCCTGCGTGTCGGCGCCACCATCCTGGGGTTGGCCGCGCCGGTGACACTGGTCCTGTTTCTGCTGTTTCCGCGGATCGAAGGCCCGCTCTGGGGCATGCCGGGTGACGCCCAGGGCAGCGGCCGTACCGGGCTGTCGGACTCCATGTCGCCCGGGAATATTTCCAAGTTAGCCAATTCAGAGGAGATTGCCTTTCGTGCCAAATTTGAAGGACCCGTTCCCGAAAAATCGCAGCGGTACTGGCGCGGCATCGTACTGAGCAATTTCGATGGCCGGACCTGGACGCCGTTGCGGCCGCACCAGCAGCGCCGCATGGTGCAGATCGACTTCCTCGGCGACCCATTGCATTACCAGATCACATTGGAGCCGCATGGCCGGCGCTGGCTGTTTGCGCTGGATGTGCCGCAGGGGCTGCCGCACATTGCGGGTAACTCCGCCGGTTTCTCGCAAGAGCTGCAATTGTCCGCGTCCCAACCTATCACCGACCGGCTGCGCTACGACGTTGTGTCGCATGTCGACTATCGTCTGCAAGCCAATGAAAGGCCGGGCTACCTGCAGCAATGGCTGGATTTACCGCCGGGATTCAATCCGCGCACGCTCGAATATGCGGGACAGCTCAGCCGGAATGCACGCAGCAACGCCGAACTGGTCGATGCGGTACTGAAGAATTTCCGCGAGCAGAATTTCCGTTATACGTTGGAGCCGCCGCCGCTTGGACGTCATGTGATCGACGAATTCCTGTTCGATACCCGTGCCGGTTTTTGCGAACACTACTCGGGGGCATTTGTCGTACTGATGCGTGCGCTCAGCATTCCCGCCCGTGTAGTGACCGGCTATCAGGGCGGAGAAATCAATCCGGCCGACGGCTTCATGACCGTTCGGCAATCGGATGCCCATGCCTGGGCCGAAGTCTGGCTGGACCAGCGCGGCTGGGTACGTGTGGATCCGACTGCAGCGGTGGCGCCGGATCGTGTCGAAAAGAACCTTGGCAGCGTCATTCCCCGCCGCGTGCTGGGCGGCCTCTTCTCGCTTGATGCCTCCGGCAATGGCTTCGTTCAGCGATGGTTATCCTTACGCCAGAACCTGGAAGCAGTCACCAATACCTGGAACCAATGGGTATTGAATTACACGCCACAAAGGCAAAAGAAATTCTTCGAGTCAATTGGTTTTCCGGACGTTGATTGGCAAACCATGGTCAGCGTGATGCTGGCTTGTGTGATTGCTGCGGTCGCCGTTGTAGTTTTGCCGCTGCTGTTGCAGCAAAAGAAACGTGATCCGCTCGACGCACTGTATCAACAATTTTGTCAACGCATGGCCCGTCACGGTGTGCAACGTGAACTTCATGAAGGACCGCGTGCCTATGCTACAAGGTTGACGTCGGAAGCGTCGCCATTACGCCCGGAAACAAAGCTAGCCCTTGCGCGCTTTCTCGAACTCTATGAAACTGTGAGATACGGCGCTCCCGCAGGCAATACGCGGTCGAGCCATCTCTCCACACTAAAATCCCTATTAGCTGAATGTCGATGAATTTTTACAAGCCCGCCACCTGCTCCGCAGTCGTGGCCTCCCTTCTCTTCGGTCTTGCTTTTTCAAATACCAGTTTTGCTAATGAAGAAAAGAAGAAGTCAGGCAAACCGGCCGTCCGCAAAGTTGTGGCGACGAATCCTGACGACACTGGCGAATTCGCCAACTTTATCCATTGGAAAGATGTGGCCGAATTCATCGACAAGATGGCGACCGAGCACAATTTCGATCGTGGCGAACTCGAATCGGCGTTCAAGAAAGTCCGCTATGTCGACACCACCATACAGCTGATCAAACCTGCACCCGCTGGCCGCCCGAAGAACTGGAAGGCTTATCGCGCGCGCTTCGTCGAACCGGTTCGCATCAACGCCGGCCTGGCATTCTGGGATAAACATGCGGATGCGTTGGCACGGGCCGAGGAACGTTACGGTGTACCCGCCGAAATCATTGTCGGCATCATCGGCGTCGAGACGGTTTATGGCCGCAACACGGGAAATTTCCGCGTGCTGGATGCGCTGACCACACTGGCATTCGACTACCCGCCAACACCGACACGCGAGGCGCGCATGGCGTTTTTCCGTGGTGAACTTGAAAACACGCTGCTCTTCGCCCGTGAAACGAATATCGACCCCTTCTCGCTGTATGGATCCTATGCAGGCGCCATCGGCTGGCCGCAGTTCATGCCGGGAAGTATCCGCAAATTTGCCGTCGACTTCGATGAAGACGGCCGGATCGACCTGCGCAATTCACCCGTTGATGCCATCGGCAGCGTCGCCAATTTCCTGGTTGAACATGGCTGGAAACGCGGCGAGCCTACGGTCTTTCCTGCCACCATTGCGATGGCGGATAGTGGCCGCAGCTGGGACATGTTTATCAACCAAGGACTGGAAGCCAGGTTCAGGTTGGACGAATTGAAGGCTGTCGGGGTGACGCCGAACGTCGCGCCGCCCGCGGATCTGCAGTTTGGTCTGGTCGATTTGCAAAATGGCGGTGAGCCCACGGAATACTGGCTGGGAGCGAATAACTTCTTTGCCATCACTCAATACAACCGCAGCTTCTTTTACGCCATGTCGGTCATTGACTTGGGCCGCGCGGTGCGCACGGCACGTACGCGGTAAGCTTGCCATGGGCTTGCGCAATGTGAAAATTTAATTGTGCAAGCCGGTCAGCCCTGCCCGTTCTTGAAAGCGGAGAGTTCGATATGCACAGTCTCGTCGCCGCCGCTGAACCAGATTTGTCCGTCCTGCACTGTGCACTGCAGCTGCATGGAACGTTGTGCCAGCGCCGATAGGGCAAGGCTTGCCTCTGTCGGCACCCGATACACACGCAGGTTTCTTGCACGTTCGAGCTTGGCGGCGCACTGGTTCCACCATACATTGGCAGCATTGCTATAGCTATAGACAATGACTTCTCCTGCGCGTCCGCATGCCTTCAGCAACCGTTTCTCATCCGGCTGTCCGACTTCGAGCCACAGGTCAATGGCGCCGGTCAGGTCCTTTTGCCACAAGTCCGGCTCATCATCCGTGCTCAAGCCCTTGCCAAATGCGAGTAATTCATGCGCATGCAAGGCAAACGCGAGAATACGCACCATCATGCGCTCATCGGTTTCGGATGGGTGACGGGCGATCGTTAACGCATGCGTACCGTAATAATTGCGGTCCATGTCCGAGATCTGAAGATCTGCTTTGAAGATGGTTGCTTTCAGGGCCATGTTGTTACGCTGTAGTGCGCTGTTCTAGGTTGTGGAGGGGCAAATGTACAGTAAAGCGCCTGCCTGCGCCACGCGGATACGCGATAATGCTTTTCTGCGCACTTCGCCTGATCCTTTACTCCCGTTGTATTCATCCTGCAGCCACCATGACGATCCTGATTCCCAACGACGATAGGCATTCCGCCGAAGCGCCCTCAACAAAAGAAGTGATCGCCGCGACACGGGATTGGCTGGAAAAAGCCGTCATCGGCCTCAACCTGTGTCCATTTGCCAAGTCGGTACACGTAAAGAAACAGATTCGCTACGCGGTGAGCGATGCGAGCGACCGGGAAGAGTTGTTAAACGATCTCATCTCCGAACTTGAGCATTTGCGCGACACCTCGCCCGAGAAAATTGACACGACGATGCTGGTGCATCCTTGGATACTCAGGGATTTTTTGGATTACAACGACTTTCTGAACGTCGCGGACTCTGCCCTGGAAGCGCTAGGACTGGTCGGACACATTCAGATCGCCAGTTTTCATCCTGACTACCAGTTTGCCGATGCCGAACCCGATTCAATCGACAACTTCACCAACCGTTCTCCTTATCCAATACTCCATTTGTTGCGGGAAGAGAGCATCGACCGCGCTGTGAAAGCATTCCCCGATGCCAGCGATATCTTTGAACGAAATATCGAGACGATGCAGCGCTTGGGACATGATGGCTGGCTGGCATTAGGTATTGGCAAGACCTTACCAGAATAGAAATTCGGCAAACTGTCTACTATGGTAGACAAATTTACATGTAAGCATCTTATAATCCTGTCTATTGTGAAATACGGCAACGACCCTATGTGCAAAGGGACGGTATGCCAAGGCGAAATTGCGCAGTATCAAAGTGACAAAAAGTCGCTTCGATAGAATGCAGTTGAATTAGTGCAATACCGATTGAAAACACTTGATAGAAGATAGAGTGAAGTAAAGTAAAAGCACAATGTCTTAAAAATCTTCAATTAAGCTTAAAACAAAATTGCCGTTTTGGAATTTTGTTACTATATTGCATAAATGCAATTAGTATCTTTCGAGCTTGGGTTTCCCCGATCCGATATTGCGGTTTGGACAAGAAATATGTTTCAAAACTGAAACATGTCTAAACATGAAATGTTTTATTGTGTACAATAAACTTGCGATACGGGAATTATTGATTTGACTACTTAGTTAGGCAAGATTATGGACGATAACGAGAACGGTAAGCGTGGTACACGACTGGCGGATCAGGTAGCGTATGACCCCAACAATTTGTTGGATGCGCTGATCGAGAAGCTGAATTTGAAGAATGACGCTGCACTGTCGCGCGCCCTCGAAGTGGCGCCGCCTGTGATCAGCAAGATTCGTCACCGCCGCCTTCCGGTCGGCGCATCGTTGTTGATCCGCATGCATGAAGTGAGCGACCTGAGCATCAAGGACCTGCGTATCCTGATGGGCGACCGTCGCGATAAATTCCGTATCAGCGACAAGCAATTCAAACCGAAGGACGCGCCAGCAGGCGGCGACGCAGAATAAAAAAGCCAGGTCGACCCTGGCCTTTTCCGCTCAGGCGGGGAAGACGCCGGTCGACAGGTAGCGGTCGCCGCGGTCGCAGACAATAAAGACGATCGTCGCGTTTTCGACGGTTTGCGAAATACGTAATGCGACCTCGCAGGCACCGGCGGCAGAGATGCCGCAAAATATTCCTTCCTCTATAGCCATCCGGCGTGCCATCTGTTCCGCGGCCGCCTGGCTGACGTTTTCCACCTGATCCACAGCCGTTTTGTCGAAAATCTTCGGCATGTACGCTTCCGGCCATTTACGGATTCCAGGAATCTGTGAGCCTTCTTCCGGCTGCGCACCGATGATGCGCACTTCAGAATTTTTCTCTTTCAAAAAACGCGATACGCCCATGATCGTGCCAGTCGTACCCATGGCGCTGACAAAGTGGGTTATGCGTCCTTCGGTGTCACGCCAGATCTCGGGACCTGTTCCCTCATAATGCGCAAGTGGATTGTCTGGATTGGCGAACTGGTCGAGAATGGTGCCCTTGCCTTCCTTCTGCATCTGCTCGGCGAGGTCCCGTGCATACTCCATGCCGCCGGTCTTCGGTGTCAGTATGATCTTGGCTCCATAGGCAGCCATGCTCTGGCGACGTTCTTCACTCAGGTTTTCAGGCATCAACAACACCATTTTGTACCCACGCATGGAAGCCGCCATAGCCAGCGCAATGCCGGTATTGCCGCTGGTCGCTTCAATCAGCGTGTCGCCCGGCTTGATGTCGCCGCGCGCTTCGGCATGCTTGATCATGGAGAGCGCAGGACGATCCTTGACCGAGCCAGCCGGATTGTTGCCCTCCAGCTTGCCTAGAATGACATTGTTGCGACGGGCTGCGTCCTCGCCGGGAAGTCGTTTTAACTGCACAAGCGGCGTGTTGCCAATCGTGTCTTCAATGGTCAGGTAGGGCATGGCTAATTTGAATGCTTCAATAAAAATATCATTCTAATCGGAGACGCTATTTGACGTACGAGACAACATCCCCATGGGTCCCAATAAAAAACCCCGAAAGCCGTCGCTTCCAGGGTTTTTGATGTGTTCTGCCTAGGGTTGTTTACTGCTGTTTACTGCTCATTTCTTGGCTTCTTCTTTATTCGGCATGTCGTTCTTCATTTCCTTGCCGCCCTTGCCTGGCTTGTCGGCCTTCGCAGCTGCAGCACCCGGGCGCGCTTGGCCATTCACCGTCAGTCCTGCATTGGACAAGCGCACCGCGCTCTTATCGCCGACTCCCTTGACCCGGGACTCAAGGTCGCTCCAATCCTTGAACTCGCCGGCCTTCTTGCGCTCGTCGAGGATGGCCTTCGAGAGCTTCGGACCGACACCACGAATGCCCTCTAGCGTGGCTTGATCGGCCTTGTTGATTTCCACCTGCGCAAAGGCGCTTGCGAAGCTGACCAACAGTGCAACGCCAAGCAATAATTTTTTAAACATCTTTTCTCCAAACGATAAGTAAAACGCTACAACAACGTAGCAATGAAAACCGGGCAGTAACGCCCGGAAAGTTAGCGATCATACAACGGAATAGTTGATGAAATACTAACTTCTCATAAATTTTTACTTACGCCTCTCTGGATTTCTTCAGATGCCGAACAACTCTTCTTTGGTGACTGTTGCCGTGCCCAGCTTGCCAACGACAATGCCACCTGCCCGGTTGGCAATGGCGACCGCTTCCGACAGCGGCTTTCCTGCACCGAGCATGGTGGCCAAGGCGGCGATCACTGTGTCGCCTGCACCGGACACGTCGTACACCTCACGTGCAACGGTGGGAATGTGTAGCGTCGTTTCGGGGGTAAACAGCGTCATGCCCTCTTCCGAGCGCGTCAGCAGCAACGCTTCCAGCTCGAGCGACTGGCGCAACTGCTGCGCCTTGGCGGTCAGGTCTTCTTCATTTTTCCAGGCACCGACGACCTGTCGCATTTCCGATTTGTTGGGCGTCAGGATGGAGGCGCCTTTGTAACGACTGAAATCATCCCCCTTTGGATCGACCATGATGCATTTACCGAGCCGTCGGCCCGCTGCAATCATGTCGGCAACGTTGACGAGGCTTCCTTTTGCATAATCGGACAGGACGATGACGTCATACTCCGGCAGCAAGGTGTTAAAGCGGGTGAGTTTGTCACGCAAGACCGTCTCGGTCGGCGAATTTTCGAAGTCGATGCGAAGCAGCTGCTGCTGTCGGCCAATCACGCGGAGCTTGATGATGGTAGAAATCGACGTGTCACGGTTCAGGTAACCGTTGATCTCCAGATTCTTCAGCATCTGCTGGATGGCATCGCCGGCCTCGTCCTGTCCGACCACGCCGAGCAACCCAGTATGCGCGCCGAGTGCGACCGCATTACGTGCCACATTGGCCGCACCGCCAAGCCGGTCTTCACGCCGCTCGACACGCACGACAGGAACTGGCGCTTCCGGCGAGATACGACTTACATCGCCGAACCAGTAGCGGTCGAGCATGACGTCGCCGACAACCAGTACGCGCGGCATTTTGATGGATAGAGAAGTATCACTCATGAGTCATTGATGGCATTAGTTGCATTAGTCCCACTATGCGTTGTAGTGGCGTTATCAGTGTTTCTAGCCGAACGGCCGATGCCATGATATTCGATGCCGGCATTAGCCATCGTCCATGGTTCGAATAAGTTACGGCCGTCGAACACGATCGGATTTTTAAGCAGACTCCTGATTTGTCCAAAATCCGGGCTACGGAAGGTTTTCCATTCGGTCACGATAATCAGCGCGTCGGCGCCGGTCAGCGCCTCCACCTGGTTGTCGCAAAACCGAACTTGCCGGTAACCGTCGGGCATATCACTGAGATCCACTTCAAGTACGCGACGCGCCTCCCTGAGCGCCACCGGATCATACACCGCGACGGTAGCACCCCGCCCGACCAGTTCACGGATGAGGACACGGGAAGGCGCCTCGCGCATATCATCGGTGTTGGGTTTGAACGCCAATCCCCACACGGCGAAATGATGCCCCCGCAGATCGTCGCCAAAGCGGCTGACGACCTTGTTGCCAAGGACATGTTTCTGTTGCTCGTTAACTTGTTCCACCGCTTTCAGGATCAGCAGGTCCTGTCCGTATTCATTGGCGGTACGTTCGAGCGCAAGCACATCTTTCGGGAAGCAGGAGCCGCCGTAACCGCAGCCCGCATACAAAAAGCTGTACCCGATGCGCGGGTCCGCACCTATACCGTGCCGGACTGCTTCAATGTCCACGCCGACCTTGTCGGCGAGATTGGCGAGTTCGTTCATGAAAGATATACGTGTCGCCAGCATGGCGTTGGCGGCATATTTCGTAAATTCGGCGGAGTGCACATCCATCCAGAAGGTGCGTTCACGATTGCGGTTGAACGGCATATACAGCTGCTTCATCATCGCCCTTGCCTGCTCGCCCTTGGGCGAGTCGTCGCATCCGATAACGATGCGATCCGGCCGCATGAAATCCTCAATGGCTGCGCCTTCTTTTAAGAACTCCGGATTGGAGACGACGGAGAATGAGGCATCGGTGTCGCGCATCGCAAGTTCCCCGACAAGGACGGCGCGTACACGGTCCGCGGTGCCGACGGGGACCGTCGACTTGTTGACGACTACTTTGAAACCGGTCATGTAGCGGCCGATGTTGCGTGCCGCAGACAACACGAATTGCAGATCGGCGGATCCATCGTCATCAGGAGGAGTGCCGACAGCAATGAATTGAATATCGCCGTGGACGACGCTGGCGACGACGTCGGTAGAAAACCGCAGCCTTCCCGCCGCACAATTGCGTTTCACCAGTTCTTCCAGTCCGGCTTCGTGGATGGGGATGATGCCGCGGTTCAAGAGGTCTACTTTGTGCTGGTCGAGGTCGAGACAAAAGACTTCATTGCCGACCTCGGCCAGGCAGGCGCCGGTAACGAGGCCGACGTAGCCTGTGCCGATGATGGTAATTTTCATGTTGTCCGATCAAAAGGCGTGAAAGGAAACGGTTTTTTAATTCATTACATTCAATTCTTCCGTACGACGTGGCGGATACGATTCCCACTGACTACAACCGGGGCACTGCCAATAAAACTGGCGCGCCTTGAAACCGCAATAATTGCACTGGTAGCGGGCCAGCTTTTGGGTATAGCCATGCACCAGGTTTTTTACCAAAGACAGGTCAGGGCGCACTTCGGGAGGCGCCTCCATCAATCTGGCTTCGAGGAATTTGTCGAGTCCGAGCAGCGTCGGCGTGCGCCGCAACTCGTCGCTCACTAACTGATTGGCAGCATCGACGCCATCAAGTTCCAGCACCGCCTTGAACACGACTTCGAGTAGATCAATGGAAGACGCTTGCGCGAGGTAATTTTTAAGAAGGTTAACCCCTTCCTGAGGCCGGCCAACTGTGCGGTATCCATCCATCAATCGCTGGGCTACCAGGGCGACGTGCGGGACGCTTTGCTGTTCGACACGCCGCCATGCCATCAGCGCGGCCTCAATGTCACCCTTGGCAAGATAGGCATCGCCTATCAGCATTGCTGCACGTACGTTGCTACGGTCATTGGCCAATGCCTTCTCAAGCATGGCGAGTGCTGAATCAGGGTGCGTATGGACTAGTTCGTCTTGCGCCAGTTCGCAATAAAACTGCGCGATCTCTTTCTGTCGGCCACCGGCACCCGATTCCTGTAGCGCGCGTGCGGCGTCTATGGCGCGCATCCATTCCTTTTCACGCTGGTAAATTTCCAGCAAGGCTCGTCGGGCTTGTGCGCTGTACTGCGTATCCACCAAGCTATTGAAGGTTTCCTCTGCACGATCTAACAAGCCGGCTTTCAGGTAATCCTGACCAAGTTCGTAGAGCGAATGTACTTTGGATTCCTGTGGCAGGTCTGGCCGTGCAAGCAAGTTCTGGTGTACGCGGATTGCGCGTTCAATTTCCCCACGGCGTCGAAACAAGTTGCCTAAGGCAAAATGCAGGTCGACCGTTTCGGGGTCCAGCTTGACGATTTCAATGAAGGCATCAATGGCCTTGTCGGGTTGCTCATTCAGAAGGAAATTGAGACCCTTAAAATACCCTCGCGGAAGGCTGCGGGATTCGGAGACAAGTTGATTGATGTCGACACGTGCGGCAATCCATCCTAGTCCAAAAAAGATCGGTATGCCAAGCAGCCACCAGGTTTCAAATTCCATGCGGTTTCTTGTTGTCTGTAATGATTTGTTGACCTACGCTATCCGGTTGCGGAGGTTGCGCTCGTGCATGTTCTTGCGCAACGTTTTCCTGCTCCATGGTCACAATGGTTTTTTTGTGACGATTGAGTTCGCGGCGGTGGCGAAAAACCGTAGGCAGCATGGCGAGAATTCCAAGCGCAGCGCCGCCCGTAAAAAACGCCAGCAGCAGCATGACCAACGGTCCGCGCAATTCGTAATCGAAGAAAAAGCGTAATGCGACTTCCTGCGTATTCTTCAGTGCAAAGCCAAAGAAAACGATAAAGAGGATAACCGCGACAATACGAAAAAGGATTTTCATGCCGCAATGCCCAGTTTGGTTTGGAGAACACGCAATGTAGTCATGGAGGTAAAAACTTGCCGAAACTTGTAGAAGAAATTGAAATTGTACGTGAAAAAAAACGGCACCCTAGGATGCCGTTTTGATTTACTGCGAATTTGCATGACGACCGATGTTTCTCGTTTCGGGCGCGGTCTTGATGCCGACAAATCCTGTTCAAAATACCACTGAAACTTGTGCTTGGCAGAAGTACAGCGCAGACATTTTGGGATATATCGTCACCGGAGGTGCGTCATTGTCGTTGGCAAGTGCAGGCGACAATGACGCAAGATCGCGATTCAGTCTTCCTTGATCGGCTGTCCGACCATGGCGTCGACCCGCTCCCGCAATTCCTTACCCGGCTTGAAGTGCGGAACCCGCTTTTCCGGGACCATCACCTTGTCGCCTGACTTGGGATTACGGCCAATCCGCGGCGGCCTGCTATTTAAGGCAAAGCTGCCAAATCCGCGAATTTCAATGCGCTGGCCGTTCGACAAAGCGTCGGCCATTGCATCTAGTATGGTTTTGACCGCGTAATCCGCATCCTTTGCAACCAGTTGCGGATAACGCTCGGCCAGACGGGCAATCAGCTCCGACTTCGTCATGTATTACTCTCGATGCTTACTGCTTGTTGTCGAGTTTTGCCTTCAGCAGTGCACCCAGGCTGGTTGTGCCGGAAGCCGCGTTGGAGTCAGCAGACATCTTCTGCATGGCTTCTTGCGTTTCGACATTGTCCTTCGCCTTGATGGACAGCTGGATGCTGCGTGCCTTGCGGTCGATGTTGATGACCAGAGCTTCGACCTTGTCGCCGACCTTCAGGTGCGTACCGGCATCTTCCACGCGATCGCGGGAGATTTCGGAAGCGCGCAGATAGCCTTCAACTTCGTCGGACAACTGGATCACAGCGCCCTTCGGCTCAACCGACTTGACGGTACCGGTCACAATCGCGCCCTTGTCGTTCATGGCGGCGTAGTTGTTGAACGGGTCACCTTCGAGTTGCTTGACGCCCAGAGAAACGCGCTCACGCTCGACATCGATTGCCAGCACGACGGCTTCGAGTTCATCACCCTTCTTGAACTTGCGGACGGCTTCTTCGCCGGCTTCAGTCCAGGACAGGTCGGACAGGTGCACCAGACCATCGATGTTGCCCGGCAGGCCGATAAACACGCCAAAGTCGGTGATCGACTTGATCGCGCCGCGAACCTTGTCGCCCTTCTTGTGCGACATCGCGAAATCATCCCAAGGATTCGGCTTGCACTGCTTCATGCCGAGGGAGATACGGCGACGCTCTTCGTCGATTTCCAGAACCATAACTTCGACTTCGTCGCCCAACTGGACAACTTTGTTCGGAGCAACGTTCTTGTTGGTCCAGTCCATTTCGGAGACGTGGACCAGGCCTTCGATACCCTGCTCGACTTCGACGAATGCGCCGTAGTCTGTCAGGTTGGTGACCTTACCGAACAGGCGTGTGCCTTGCGGGTAACGACGGGACAGACCTGTCCACGGATCGTCGCCCAACTGCTTGACGCCCAGCGAAACGCGGTTCTTTTCCTGATCGTACTTGAGAACCTTGGCAGTGATTTCCTGGCCAACGGACAGGACTTCGGACGGGTGACGCACACGACGCCATGCGAGGTCGGTGATGTGCAGCAGGCCGTCGATGCCGCCGAGGTCAACGAACGCACCGTAGTCGGTGATGTTCTTGACGATACCGGTGACGACAGTACCTTCCTTCAGGGTTTCCATCAGCTTGGCGCGCTCTTCGCCCATCGATGCTTCGATGACGGCGCGGCGGGACAGCACAACGTTGTTGCGCTTGCGGTCCAGCTTGATGACCTTGAACTCCATGGTCTTGCCTTCGTACGGCGTCGTGTCCTTGACCGGACGGGTATCGACCAGCGAACCCGGGAGGAAGGCACGGATGCCGTTGGTCAGAACGGTCAGACCGCCCTTGACCTTGCCGTTGACGGTGCCGGTAACGATCTCGCCAGACTCCATCGCTTTTTCGAGCGAGAGCCACGATGCCAGACGTTTGGCTTTGTCACGCGACAGGATAGTGTCGCCAAAACCGTTTTCCAGCGATTCGATCGCAACGGAAATGAAGTCGCCAACCTGGACTTCGAGTTCGCCGTTGTCGTTCTTGAATTCTTCGATGGGGATGAAAGCTTCGGATTTCAGGCCGGCGTTAACGATCACAAAGTTGTGGTCGAGACGAACGACTTCAGCAGAAATCACTTCACCGGAACGCATGTCCTGACGGGAGAGCGACTCCTCGAACAGGGCTGCAAAGCTTTCCATACCGGTTGATTCTTGTTGCGCAGTAGACATAAATTAGAAAAGAGGGGTTAGCCAGTCATAATCGGTTCTAGTCGATTACATACTGGGTTAAGTTCATCAACACTCGCCAAGGCCTTGCGCCAGAACGGGCACCAATCGCACTACAAAAGCAGCGTACGGTTACGCGTGTTTCTTTACCGCTGCGTACCACTGGAGCACTTGATCGACCGCTTGATCTGCAGTCATATCCGACGTATCCAATATGTGCGCCCCTTCCGCCGGTTTCAATGGTGCGATGGCACGACTTGAATCACGCGTGTCCCGCTCCCTCAAATCTTTGAGAAGGTCTTCCATATTAGCAGGAAAACCCTTGTCAATCAATTGCTTATATCGTCGATATGCACGCGCTTCCACACTTGCTGTCAGGAAGATTTTGAGAGTGGCATGGGGAAAGATAACGGTGCCCATATCGCGTCCGTCGGCCACCAGTCCGGGCGGCGCCCGAAAGCCCAGTTGCAGGCCAACCAAGGCATGGCGCACTGTCGGCAAAACTGCAATTTTTGATGCAGTATTACCAACTTCTTCTGCCCGGATAGCGGAAGTGACATTTTCATTGGCGAGCCAGACCTGATCGCCAATGAACTTGCATGGCAGCTTTTCCGCGGTCTTGGCCAGTGCATGCTCGTCGTTCAGGGCAACGTTGTGACGCAGCGCGCTCAACGCGGTGAGGCGGTAGAGCGCCCCTGAATCGAGATAGTGAAAACCGAGCTGCTGCGCGGCGCGATGCGCAACAGTGCCTTTGCCGGACGCGGTTGGCCCGTCAATCGTGATGACGGGAATCGGGTGGGTTTGCATCGTATGTTGTTCCGATGGCGCGGTTGGCGCTCAGCTCAGTTAGAGGTCAGATGAGTTCGCCGCGGGTGATTGCGGCAAACGCATCAAAGTAGTCTGGAAACGTCTTGGCAACACATTTCGGGTCATTGATCCGGATTGCCGCGCCCTTCCGCGCAGCGCCGTCCAGTGAAGCGAGTGAAAAGCACATCGCCATCCGATGGTCGTCGTAGGTATCAATGGCCGCCCCGAGAATCCGGTCCGGCGGCGTAACCCGCAGGTAGTCCGCGCCCTCCTCCACAATGGCCCCGACCTTGCGCAATTCTGTTGCCATTGCGGCAATCCGGTCGGTTTCCTTTACGCGCCAGCTGCCGATATTGCGAAGGATGCTGGGGCCGTCGGCATACAGGGCGGCAACGGCGATCGTCATCGCGGCATCCGGTATGTGGTTGAAGTCGGCATCGATCGCCTTCAGGACACCGTTTGATGCGGCTTCGATCCAGTTGTCGCCCATGGTGATGGTGGCGCCCATCTGCTCCAGCGCTTCGACAAAACGGACATCGCCCTGAATGCTGTCGCGGCCGACGCCTTCCACGCGCACCGGACCACCGGCAATCGCCCCGGCGGCAAGGAAGTATGACGCGGACGATGCATCGCCTTCGACATGGATACTCCCCGGACTGGCGTAGCGCTGGCCGGCGGCAATGGTGAATGACTGCCAGCCATGACGCTGTACCTCGACACCAAATCGGCGCATGAGGTTGAGTGTGATTTCAATGTAGGGTTTGGAGATCAGTTCACCGATGACGTCGATCACGACCGGCTCCTCGCGCGCAATCAACGGCGAGGCCATCAGCAGCGCAGTCAGGAACTGGCTGGAGACATTACCCCTGACCTGCATGCGGCGCGAATGAATCTGGCCGCGGCGGATATGCAGCGGCGGATATCCCGGCTGGCCGGTGTATTCGATGCGCATGCCAACTGCGTTGAGGGCGTCAACCAGATCGCCGATGGGCCGCTCATGCATGCGCGTAACGCCATGCAGGGTATAGTCGCCGCCAATAGCGGCAAGAGCGGCTGTCAGCGGTCGGATGGCGGTACCGGCATTGCCCATGAACAGATCCGCCTGATGCACCGGCAACACGCCGTCAACGCCGTGCACAACATATTCCTGCGACTCGCCAACCTGCTCCCAGCGCACACCAAGTTTTTGCAGCGCCATCAGCATGACATGCGTATCATCCGAGGCCAGCAAGTCATGGATTCGGGTTGTCCCCTGCGCCAGTGCGGCCAGCAGCAAGGTGCGGTTGGAAATGCTTTTCGAGCCTGGCAGACGAACCGTGCCTTGGGCGCGAATTGCTGGTTGCAAGTCTAGATGATGCGGATGATTCTTCATTAGTCGCCGCCCTGTTTGTTCTGTTGTTCGGCTGCCTCGATTGTCTTGATCCAGTTATGGCGTGCACGCTGCGCATTTGCATAGACCGATTCAATCGATTTACCATCACGCTCCGCGAGTAGAGCGCGCAGGCTTGCCAGTTGTTCCATGTAAGCGTCCAGCTCTCCCAGCAAGGCGGCTTGGTTCGCCAGAGAAATATCGCGCCACATTTCGGGTGACGAACCGGCGATCCGGGTGAAGTCACGAAATCCGCTCGCGGCATACTGGAACAGCAAGTCCGCATGCGGTTTGCGCGCGATGTCGTCGACCAGCGCATAGGCCAGCAGGTGGGGCAAGTGACTGACGGCGGCAAAGACGCGGTCGTGTTCTTCGGCGGTCAGCCGATGAATGATGGCACCGCAACGTTTCCAGGCGCCTGCCACACGCTCGACGTCTTCCGCGCTGTTTTCGGGAAGCGGCGCAAGCACCGTCTTTTTGCCGACGTACAAGTCTACAATCGCCGCGTCGGGGCCATTCTGCTCCCTGCCCGCGATGGGATGGCCAGGCACGAACTGGCCGATTTTGTCGCCGAGCATCTTGCGAGCAGCGACCACGACGTCGGACTTGGTACTGCCGGCGTCAGTGACGACCGTTCCAGGCTGCAGGTGCGGCGCAATTGACGCCAGGATCGCTTCCGTTTGCGCCACCGGGGCGGCAATCAGGATCAGGTCGGCCCCGATTACGGCATCCGCGACGACATCGCAGGCGGTGTCAATGATGCCAAGTTCTTTGGCACGCGCCAAGGTTTCCATGCGGCGGCCGACACCGACGACTTCCTGAACGGCCGCAGCCTTTTTCAACGCAAGCGCAAACGAACCGCCGATCAGTCCGACGCCAAAGACAGAAATTTTCTTGAACACAATGATCCGCCGGGCAAAAAAGTCGTGTCAGGACAGAATGCTTTTCAGGGCATCGATGAATCCGGCATTTTCTTCCGGCAAGCCGATCGAAATGCGCAGCCATTGCGGCAGACCGTAGTTGCCTACCGGGCGCACGATGACGCCTTTCTTCAGCAACTCGAGATTAATACGCGCACCTGCGCCATCGTCGTTGCCGACGCGCACCAGCACGAAGTTGCCGTAAGACCGGACGTACTCGAGATTCATTGCATCAAACGCCTCTGTCAGCTGTTTGTATCCTTCCGCATTCAGTCGCGCGCTCTTTTGCAGGAAGGCGCTGTCATTGAGTGCGGCAATTGCTGCGGCCTGGGCTGCGGAATTGACATTGAACGGCTGGCGGATACGGTTCAGCAAGTCAGTGATCGCCGGCTGGGCAATGCCGAAACCGATACGCAGTCCGGCCAGACCGTACGCTTTCGACAGCGTGCGCGATACCAGCAGGTTGGGATACTGGCGCACCCAGGCGATCGATTCGTATTGCAGCTCAGGGGCGAGGTATTCGTTGTAGGCTTCGTCGAGGACGACGACGACGTTCTGCGGCACCTTGGCGAGGAAGGCCGCAATATCGGCCGCCGGAATGAAAGTTCCGGTCGGATTGTTGGGATTGGCAATGAAAACCAGTCGCGTATCGGTCGTGATTGCCTTGGCCATTGCATCCAAGTCATGTCCGTAATCCTTGGCGGCGACCATGATCGCGCGCGCACCTACAGCCTGCGTGGCAAGTGCGTAGACCGCGAAGGAGAATTCCGCATACACCACGGATTGACCGGGCTGGACGAACGCGTGCGCAGCCAGTTCAAGAATGTCATTGCTGCCATTGCCGAGGGTGATCCATTCGGCGGGTACATCGTACTTTCCGGTGATCGCCTGTTTCAGCTCGAATCCGTTGGCGTCCGGATAACGACCGAGGTCGGCCATGGCGCCCAGCATCGCCTGCTTTGCCGACTCCGGCATACCGAGCGGATTTTCATTGGAGGCGAGCTTGATGATCTTTGCTTCGTCCAGGCCGAACTCACGCGCCACTTCCGCGATGGGTTTGCCTCCCTGGTAAGGGGCAATGGCACGAACGTAATCGGGACCGAATTGAATAGACATGATGGCTTCCAAAAAAGGCGCCTCGCCGCTGCTACGGAGAATTGTGTTCCTCGTGCAGCGAGCGGGCAATCAATAAAGACTGAATGGATAGGAGCCGAGCACCTTGAAGAACGCGGCGTTATGCTTGAGTTCGGCGAGCGCGTCAGCGACTTTTTGCTCCTGCGCATGGCCTTCCACGTCAACGTAGAAGTAATATTCCCAGGTGCCGATCCGGGCCGGGCGCGATTCGAAGCGGGTCATCGACACGCCATGCTTTGCCAGCGGCGCCAGCAGGTTGTACACGGCACCCGCCTTGTTCGGTACTGCCAGCACCAGTGAGGTCTGGTCCTTGCCGCTGGGCGCAGGTTGAAGACGGCCGACAACCGCAAAACGCGTACGGTTGTGCGGATCATCCTGGACATGGGCTTTCACCACGCCGAGGTTGTAACGCTGACCGGCAATTTCGCCTGCGATGGCAGCCATCGTTGGATCTTCGCTGGCCAGCCTTGCCGCTTCACCATTCGAGGCGACAGCCTGCCGTTCAATCTGGGGATAGTTCTGGTTAAGCCATGTCTGGCACTGCGCCAGGGCCTGCGAATGCGCACAGATACGGGTAATGCCTGTCATGCTGCCGGTCTTGGTCATCAGGCTGTGATGGACCGGGATTGACAGCTCGCCACTGATCGTCAGTGTGGTTTGCAGCAACAGATCAAGCGTACGATTAATCGCACCTTCCGAGGAATTCTCAACCGGGACAACGCCGAAGTCAGCCGTGCCGGCTTCCGCTGCGCGGAAGACTTCATCAATCGAGGTACACGGCACGCCTTCGACGGCGTGGCCGAACTGCTGATACACGGCTTGTTCGCTGAAGGTGCCTGCCGGCCCGAGGTAGGCAACGTTCACTCGTCGTTCCAGCGCGCGGCAGGAGGACATGATTTCGCGGAAAATGGTTTGCACATCGCCGCTGTCCAGCGGCCCGGGATTGCGGGTCGCCACTTTCTGCAGGACCTGAGCTTCGCGCTCCGGGCGGAATACCGGGGCGTTGGTTTCCGCCTTGACGTGCCCCACCTCTTGCGCAATAAGCGCACGACGATTGAGGAGGTCGAGCAATTGTGCGTCGATCGCATCGATCTGTTCACGCAGGGGTTTGAGTTTGTCGTCCGTCATAGTATCTGTTATCGAGGCGCCGGTCGGTCGCCGGCGGGGTCGCAGGAAGCGTCCGCCTGAGCGCGGACGCCTGGCTACTGCAACGTCATTCCTGGAGTCGCCGCAACGGGTTCAACCGTGCTTCTTCTCGAACTCTTTCAGGTATTCGACCAGTGCCTGCACACCCTCAACTGGCATCGCGTTGTATATCGATGCGCGCATGCCGCCGACAGACTTGTGGCCTTTCAGCTGCAGCAGGTTGCGTTCCTTCGCACCGGCGAGGAATGCGTCGTTCAGGGACTCGTCCCTCAGAAGGAAAGGCACGTTCATGCGTGAACGGCATTCCTTCGCAATCTTGTTGCTGTAAAAATCGGTTGCGTCGAGGTAGTCGTACAGCAATGCCGCCTTTGCAATATTGCGCTGCTCCATGGCCACAACGCCGCCCTGCTTTTTCAGCCACTGGAATACCAGCCCGGCGATGTAAATTGAATAGGTCGGCGGCGTGTTGTACATCGAATTGTTGTCGGCAACCAGTTTCCAGTCGAATGCCGACGGACAGATCGGCAACGCGTGTCCGATGAGGTCTTCGCGCACCACCACCAGAGTCAAGCCTGCCGGGCCGATGTTCTTTTGCGCACCACCAAAAATCACGCCGTACTTCGACACGTCGATAGTTCGCGACAGGATGTGCGAGGACATATCGGCAACCAGCGGTGCATCGTTAGTCTCGGCGCTGACGTCGGGCGTGTACTGAAATTCGACGCCGTCGATGGTTTCATTGGTGCAGATGTGCACGTAGGCCGCGTCCTTCGACAGCTTCCAGCTATCGCGCGGCGGAATCGTCGTGAACTTCTGTGCCTCTGACGACGCCGCCACATTGACGGTGCAGTATTTCTTCGCTTCCTTGATCGACTTGGACGACCACGATCCGGTGTTCACGAAGTCAACTACGGCGGGTTGCGATTTGCGGCCGATGAGGTTCATCGGCACGATCGCGTTTTCGCCTATGCCGCCACCCTGCAGAAACAGGATCTTGTAATTGGCGGGCACGCCGAGCAGTTCGCGGAAATCGCGCTCCGCGGCTTCATAGATGGAAATGAATTCCTTGCCGCGATGGCTCATTTCCATCACGGACATGCCGCTGCCATGCCAGTCGAGCATTTCTTTGGCCGCCTGCTGCAGCACTTCCTGCGGCAGCACCGCAGGACCCGCCGAGAAGTTATAGACCCGCGTCATTCTTCCTCCGTGCCGCCACCGTTTTCTTCTTCCACGTCCGTCTCGAGAATACGCTGCAAGCCGCTCAGCTTGGTACCGTCTTCGACGGCGATCAGTGTAACGCCCTGGGTCGCGCGACCCATTTCGCGTATCTCGGAGACGCGGGTGCGAATCAGCACACCGCCGGTGGTGATGAGCATGATTTCGTCGTTCGGTTCGACCAGGGTCGCGGCAACCACCTTGCCGTTGCGCTCACTGGTCGAGATCGCGATCATGCCCTTGGTGCCGCGGCCATGACGGGTGTACTCGGTGATCGGCGTACGCTTGCCGAAACCGTTTTCCGTCGCGGTGAGCACCGACTGCTGCTCATTCTCCGCCACCAGCAGGGCGATCACCTGCTGCCCTTCTTCCAGGCTCATGCCACGCACGCCGCGGGCATTGCGGCCCATCGGGCGCACATCGTTCTCATCAAAGCGGACTGCCTTGCCTGAATCCGAGAACAGCATCACATCATGCTTGCCGTCGGTCAGCGCTGCGCCGATCAGGAAGTCGCCTTCATCGAGATCAACTGCAATGATGCCGGCCTTGCGCGGATTGCTGAACTCGGTCAGCGGCGTCTTCTTGACTGTGCCGAGGCTGGTCGACATGAACACATAGCGATCTTCCGGGAAGGTCCGGTTTTCGCCCGACAACGGCAGTACCACGGTAATCTTCTCGCCGTCCTGCAGCGGGAACATGTTGACGATCGGCTTGCCGCGCGAATTGCGCGAACCCTGCGGCACTTCCCAGACCTTCAGCCAGTACAGACGGCCACGGTTGGAGAAGCACAGGATGTAATCATGTGTATTCGCAATGAAGAGTTGATCGATCCAATCGTCTTCTTTCGTCGCCATCGCTTGCTTGCCGCGCCCGCCGCGCTTCTGGGCGCGGTATTCGGATACCGGCTGCGATTTCATGTAACCGGTATGCGACAGGGTAACCACCATGTCCTGCGGCGTAATGAGGTCTTCCGTGCCGAGGTCGGTGGCATTGAGTTCGATCTGCGAACGGCGCACATCCTTGCTGCCTGCGCCATATTCGTTCATGGCAGCGTTCAGTTCGTCGGTGATGATGGCCGTGACACGCTCCGGCTTGGACAAAATGTCCAGCAGGTCGGCGATCTGCGCCATGACTTCCTTGTACTCGTTGACGATCTTGTCCTGCTCGAGGCCAGTCAGGCGCTGCAAGCGCATCTGCAGGATTTCCTGCGCCTGTTCATCGGACAGTTTGTACAGCCCGTCCGGCTGGATACCGTAGTGTCTGGGCAGGTTCTCGGGACGGAATGCCTCGATGCCGCCGGCGTTTTCCGCGCCGGTACGCGCCAGCATTTCACGCACTAGAGAAGAATCCCAGGCGCGCGCCATCAATTCGGACTTCGCAATCGGTGGCGTCGGCGCGGCCTTGATGATGGCAATGAAGTCATCGATATTGGCTAGTGCAACCGCCAGACCTTCCAGCACATGGCCGCGCTCGCGTGCCTTGCGCAGTTCGAATACGGTCCGGCGCGTGACAACTTCGCGGCGATGCGACAGGAAGCATTCCAGCATCTGCTTCAGGTTCAGCAGCTTCGGCTGGCCGTCGACCAGCGCGACCATGTTCATGCCAAAGGTATCCTGCAACTGGGTCTGCTTGTACAGATTGTTGAGAACCACTTCCGGCACTTCGCCGCGCTTGAGTTCGATTACAACCCGCATGCCCGACTTGTCGGACTCGTCGCGAATGTCGGAGATACCTTCCAGTTTCTTGTCACGGACCAGTTCGGCAATGCGTTCCAGCAGCGACTTCTTGTTAACCTGGTAGGGCAATTCGTCAACGATGATCGCGGTGCGACTATCCTTGCCGAACTCTTCGAAATGCGTCTTTGCGCGCATGACGACGCGACCACGACCGGTGCGATAGCCATCGCGCACGCCGGACACGCCATAGATGATGCCGGCGGTCGGAAAATCCGGTGCCGGAATAATTTCGATCAGTTCATCTACCGTACACTCGGGAGTGCGCAAGACGTGCAGCGCGCCGTTGATCACTTCGGTGATGTTGTGCGGTGGGATGTTGGTCGCCATGCCGACCGCGATACCGGACGAACCGTTGATCAGCAGGTTGGGAATACGTGTCGGCAGGACCGACGGTTCCTTTTCCTTGCCGTCGTAATTAGGGACGAAATCGACCGTCTCCTTTTCGATGTCGGCCAGCAGTTCACTGGAAATTTTGTCCAGGCGGCACTCGGTATAACGCATCGCCGCGGCATTGTCGCCATCGACCGAACCGAAGTTCCCCTGCCCGTCCACCAGCGTGTAGCGCAGCGAAAAATCCTGTGCCATACGGACCAGCGTGTCGTAAATCGCCTGGTCGCCGTGCGGATGGTATTTACCCATGACTTCGCCGACCACACGGGCGCACTTGACGTACGGGCGGTTCCAGACGTTGTTGGTCTCGTGCATGGCGAACAGCACGCGGCGGTGCACCGGCTTCAAGCCGTCGCGCACATCCGGAAGCGCACGACCCACGATCACGCTCATTGCGTAATCGAGGTAGCTCTTGCGCATCTCTTCTTCAAGGGAAATCGGGATAGTCTCTTTGGCGAATTGATCCATTGGCGAGTTGGCTTTTCTGTGCTGTCGTTGGCTGGGTGTCTCGGAATGGCGTCGCATGAAAACCACGGCGCCAAACATTGGATTTTAGCATGGAGGAGGCCTTCCTCTCGCGCGAGACCAGCTATTTGCAGGCCATTTGCGCTAATACAGGACGTTTTGGCAAAAATGTGTTTAAATTAAATGTTGCAGCAAGTTAATTACATTCGAATACACGGCTTTTTGTACCTCATGCGTAAAAATACGGCTTTTGCCATCCTACTCAGCGTCTGCGCAGGCAGCGTCTTTGCGCAAACCTTCTCGGATATCCAGGCAAAGCAGGAGAACAACGCTTATCTGCAGGACAGCCGTGGCGTGATCGCCCGCAGCCCGTTTGGTTTGTGCTGGCGCACGGGCACCTGGACTCCCGCCGACGCGGTACCCGGTTGCGATGGCGACCTGGTTCCGCCGCTCGCCAACCCTATTGCACCGCCAATTGCCAGCACAGCGCCTGCTGCACCTACCCCCATACCGACACCAAAGCCATGCGATTTTTCTGTCACGCTTGGTAGTGATGAGAGCTTTGCGTTTAACAAATCCGTATTGAGCAGCGCTGCCAAAAAACGCATTGATGGCGAAGTGATGAGCAAACTGGCCAATTGCGCCAAGGTCGACATGATTGTCGTGACCGGGCATGCTGACCGCCTCGGTTCGCAGCAGTACAACCAGAAGTTGTCGGAAAAGCGTGCGGATGCGGTAGCCGCTTATCTAAAGAGCAAAGGAATCCGCGCCGAAGTGAATACGTCTGGCGTCGGTAAGACGCAGCCTCTTAAGGCCTGCGATGAAAAATTGACACGCAAGCAACTGATTGACTGCCTTGCACCCAACCGCCGCGTGGCCATCGAGGCCCGAGGTGTCGCCCAATAACTAAAATAACAGGACCTAATCCTGAGCAAAGGCATCAAATTCACACAAAAATGCTACGAATTTTTGATCATCCGTTGCAAAAACCCAACGGGTGGCTAAAATCGCCATACCATTGATTTGGCAACAATCGATGTATAGCGCGCCTATGGCAAAATGTAGTTAACTAAAGATCATTGCAGGTGAACAACCTTGCAAAAAGATGATCTAATAGCATCCGGAAGTTTGGTTTTTCTATTAGTTCTAAAAAAAGTGGTACTTGTTGCGCAGTTAATCTGCGGATATCTCAACCAAGAGGAAAAATATGAATAAATTAGCACTCGTCTTTGCTGCGTCCGCAGTTGTCTCGTTCTCTGCTTCGGCTCAGCAAGACATCCAGGCCAAGACTCCGAACAGCGCCTACCTGCAAGACAGCCGCGGTGTCGTCGCTCGCGACCCGTTTGGTCTGTGCTGGCGCACAGGCACCTGGACACCGGCAGATGCCGTTCCAGGTTGCGATGGCGAGATTGCAAAGCCGGCTGTTGCGCCTGCTCCGGCACCAGCACCGGCACCTGCTCCGGCACCTGCTCCGGCACCGGCCCCGACTTCCGAGAAGGTCACTTTTGCTGCTGACACCTTCTTCGATTTCGACAAGGCTGTTCTGAAGCCGGACGGCAAAGCCAAGCTGGACGACCTGTCGTCGAAGCTGCAAGGCATGAACCTCGAAGTTGTGATCGCTGTCGGCCACACTGACTCCGTCGGTTCCGACTCCTACAACCAAAAGCTGTCGGTCCGCCGTGCTGAAGCTGTCAAGGCATACCTGGTTTCCAAGGGCGTCGAAGCTAACCGCGTCTACACCGAAGGCAAGGGCGAGAAGCAACCAGTTGCTGACAACAAGACAGCCGCTGGTCGCGCCAAGAACCGCCGCGTTGAAATCGAAGTTGTCGGTACACGTAACCGCTAATCGATTGACTGCTGGCAAAGCCCCGCTCCGGCGGGGTTTTTTTATGCCTTTTCGCCAAGCAAATCCTCCGAAAACTCGCGGTTTAAAAGCAAGCGCCCTCCAATCCCGCTATCATTCTGTGTATGAATGCCGACCCTCTAGAACTACAGAAATTCAGCGATCTTGCCCACCGTTGGTGGGATCCGACGTCCGAATTCCGCCCGCTACACGAAATCAATCCTTTACGTCTTGAATGGATTAACGCCCGGGCTCCCCTGGCCGGCAAGACGGTCGTGGATATCGGTTGTGGCGGCGGCATCCTAGCCGAGTCAATGGCACGCAAAGGCGCCAAGGTTACCGGTATCGACCTCTCGGAAAAAGCCCTCAAGGTCGCCGACCTGCATAGCCTCGAATCCGGAGTACAGGTACGCTATGAACTGATTTCCGCCGAAGACCTCGCGGCACGCGAAGCTGGCGCTTATGACATCGTCACCTGCATGGAGATGCTGGAACATGTACCGGACCCTGCCGCTGTGGTGAAAGCTTGCGCAACACTCGTCAAACCGGGCGGCCACGTGTTCTTCTCGACCATCAACCGCAACCCCAAGGCTTATCTGTTCGCAGTGATCGGTGCCGAGTACGTGCTTCGCCTACTGCCAAAGGGAACGCATGACTACGCGAAGTTCATTACGCCGGCCGAGCTGAGCCAATTTGCGCGCAATGCCGGACTGGTGGTCGACAAGCTCAAAGGCATGGGCTACAACCCGTTGACAAAGATTTATTCGCTGAACCAGGATACGGACGTTAATTACCTGGTTGCCTGCACCCGCCCGGCGTGATCCTTATGCGGCGACTGTGCAACATCCGCACAGCCGCCCTGCCCTCCTGCCGGCCCCATCCTCCGACCGAAATTCACGATTAGCCATGCCCCTTACCTCACCTCGCGCCATTCTGTTCGACCTCGACGGGACGCTTGCTGACACTGCTCCGGACCTGGCCGGCGCCATGAACCGTGTGCGAGCCGCACGCGGGCTGGCACCTACTCCCTACGAATTGCTGCGTCCTGTCGCCTCGGCCGGAGCGCGCGGATTGATCGGGGCGTCCTTTGGCCTCAAACCCGAAGACGATGGCTTTGCCGAACTGCGAACCCTCTTTCTGAACACGTATGAAAGCGCGATCGCCATCGATACACGTTTGTTTGACGGCATTGAACGACTGCTCGATGAAATGCAGATCAGGAATATTGGCTGGGGAATCGTCACCAACAAGGCTGCCCGCTTTACCGATCTGCTGGTGCCGAAAATCGGCCTTGGTCATGCCGGCTGCGTCGTTTCGGGCGACACTACACCGCATTCAAAACCGCATCCCGCCCCGCTTCTCGAAGCAGCGCGTCGGCTTGGCTTGCCGCCGGAGCAATGCTGGTATGTGGGTGACGACTTGCGCGACATTCAGGCCGGTCGTGCCGCAGGAATGGCGACCGTGGCTGCTTCCTGGGGTTATTGTGGCCATGTAGAGCCTGAAACATGGGAAGCCGATGCGATTGCGGCCTCTCCTCTTGAGGTATGCGAATTAATTCGCGCAGCCTCTTGAAATCGCAAAGTGACGCCTCATCTGGTGAGGTACAATAGCAGTACTGTTTTGGGGACGACCTGGTTTCGACAGGGGTTGCAAAGCAGCGCAGGGCATACCGAGGACTGGCTACCTCGTAAATCCAACCGGAAATGCTTAAATGCAAACGATGAATCTTACGCTCTCGCAGCGTAAACCACTAGAAACCTAAGAACTTTCTAGCTCTACACCATCTCTTCCCTGGGGTGGGCTGGCAACAGCAGTAGAGTCATTTACAGGGAATCGCGTTGCGTCGGGTCACTTGGCGTAACGTTAAATTTAGGTGACTCGCCTAGACGAAGCGTGTGCGTCCGCGTCGGCTGGGTTAAAACCAATTGGCAGCACTAAGTATGTAGAACTGTCTGTAGAGTGCTTCTGGACGCGGGTTCGATTCCCGCCGTCTCCACCAAATTTCAAGATGGTCTGGGCCCCTCTAGACCATATGTAGGCCAGTATTTACGAGCGCTTACGTTTGTTTTCCGATCCGGCACCGATAGTCTACGGTAGCCTGTTCTGGTCTCGGTATCGTCACAAATTTGTCACAGCCGCGTCATAGGTGGAGTTCACCTATGATCGACTGGGTTATCGCTACACTTCCCTTCTCTTCTGTGAAATGGTCAAAAAAACGCGTCGCCTGAAAGGGCTGAACGTGGCATGAATGATGTGGCAAAGCGGTAGCGCATAGCTCACACGTTCCGTACGGCATTAGCCGGAGCCGCCATGGCTGAAGTCATCAGCTAACAAGGTTTATTGCAGATGTCGCCATCAACGAGACGGAACCGGCAGTCCACCACCTGAACCAAAGGAACCCAGAGGAGCGTCCTACCTTCGCAGGCTGGACATGAATACATGAAGTAGAGGTAGCGACGCCGAGTGGATCAGTCGCAAAGATAATTGCCGCCGGCCTGCTTTGTTCGCAAGTCGGCCCCTTGTCCAATATGCAGGTTCTTATTCCTGCAGCCAATTAATTAATCCGGTGATTTCCCCGCCATTGAGGCTCGTCCGTTCGCTCTTCCACACTGTGTCCTGATCCACCGGGGCCATGGCAAATGTAAGCACCGATAATCAATAACTGTCGCAATTCATCCGGCGTCAGTCTCTCGGCGGCAGAGGACAACACCTCTGCATACATCATGGCAACCGTTTCAGGTTCCACATTCTTTGTTTCGAGCCGCATCAGCAGGGACATTATTTGGTACTGGTCCATAGCCGTCTCCACAAGGACATGCGTCCTTAAGGATTGTCGGATCATGATTAATCTGTATGGTTCATTACATACCAGCTTGCAATAATCGGACTTACGCAAAAAATTTACTCATTTCAAAATTTACTGCATGGCTCAGTTCACCTTCAGTTCCACACCCGATACCACTACGCGATTCCTTCCGCCATCCTTCTCGCTATAGAATGCTTTGTCCGCGCGTGACAAGGTATGTTCAATGGCTTCCCAGTTCCGGTATTCGGCAACGCCGACGGAGATCGTGACACTTCGGCCGTCTGCCATTTCGGGAAAGCGCATCTCTTCGATACGCTGCCGGATGCGCTCGACGAAGAACTGGGCGTCGCTGGCATTGGCGCCAACCAGCAGCAGAAACTCTTCTCCACCGTAGTGTCCGAAGCAATCGGTCTTGCGGATATCGCCCTGAATCTTCAACGCAACGCGCATCTTATTGGGCCCAGGTAACAAAAAACCAAAATTGTTGATACCAGAACTTGAAGCAAGCGAATATTTCAAGAAATGTAACGCTGGCCGATTTTACCGACGTCCTATGTACGATAGAGTACAGATGGAAATGTTAACGGAAGGTAAAGTAAGCCGCAAAGGAGGCTACTTGCTCGACTATTCAACTTCGGACAAAACACAACGTGATCGTTTCTTATCGGTCTTGGTGACTTCAGCAGACGCCCAGATGGCAGACATGATTGCGGCAATGCTCACTGCATGTGGACACGCGACGTCACAAATTGCAGGGCACGTAGAAGGCCTGCGAGTCATGGATAGTTTTGTGTTTGACGTCCTTGTGATCGCGGTAGATCAGGATGGGTCCACCAGCCTTGCGTTTGCCATTGCTGCGAAAGCCAAGTTGCCGGCCATCCGAATAGTCTGGATCAGCCAGGAGGTCGGTACGCCGCCTGTGCTGGCAAAATCGGTTATCGACGCATTTCTCGGTATTCCATTTACCCTCGATCAATTACAAGACTGTGTGCAAGAGCGTTTACCGGCGCCACGTTCGTAACAACTTTGTGCGTACGTGGCGATAAGACATTACCCGGCCATTATCCTGACATTACCTGTCGAGCTTACAAATCTACATGCTCGGCCTTGGGAATTTCTACAATTCTAAAGCCGGGTTGTTCCGGATACGAGCGTTGCAACAAGGGTTTGGCGACGTTATAGACAGGGATGTTATTGACGGTTTTTCCCTCCAGGGTGCCGCGGTGGGCATGTCCATGGAATACCGCTGTTACCGGATAGCGGAGCAAGGGCTCTTCCAGACGGCTCGTGCCAAGGAAGGCATATATTTCAATCGGCTCACCTTGTACCGTGGCTTCGATCGGTGAGTAATGAAGGATTGCGATGCGTTGACTGGTACGAAGCTTGGCAAGTGCATGCTCCAGCTTCAATACTTCACGGATTGCCTCGTCAACGAACTGCTTGATGATGCTTTCGCCCCAAGGTCCCAGCGCACGGCGCCCGAATCCGCCAGCAAAGCCTTTTACGCCTGCAAAGCCGACACCATGGATTTCACAGGCGTCACCATCGAGTACGCGTACTCCGGCTTCTGACAGGATCCGCTTAACGTCATCCTGCTGTCCCGATTCGAAATCATGATTACCCAGAACGGCAATCTTGGGAATACGAACAACATCCAGTTCCTGCGCCAGCACGTGTGCTTCGGCAGGCGTGCCGTAATCCGTCAGATCGCCGCACAGCAACAGGATATCGGCGCTTTCATTTGCCTGCGCAAACAGGGGTCGCAACTGACCGCCCGAGGTTTCGGTGCAATGCAGATCACCTACTGCCGCCAGTCGCACTTTATCCTGTGATATCACATTGAACTCCTTCTCTCACTTTAAAGGGAACGGTAACCTGATGTCGGTATTCGCTTGGTTAAATTTCACTTCACTTGTCGGGAGCAAGAGCCGTACCGGATGCAAAGATTTCTGCTGCTTATCTACCTTTACTGCTGCTGGGCATAGGTTTTGCTGCTATTCATGACAGACATGTTCACTAGTCCAGTGCATGCCTGCAACGTGGAAGCGCCGGTCGTAGCGATGCGGCCCCACATCGATAAAATTTCGTGGAGCACGCCATGCCCGCAGCCTCATTGAGCTCACCGGTAGATGGAATTAATTGCGATCCGACACTTCACTTTTATCGCCATGTCATGCAAACCTTGCGCGATGCGGATATTCCCTTCCTTGTAGGTGGCGCTTATGCATTAAGTTACTACACAGGCATGGTCCGTCCGACGAAAGACCTTGATCTGTTCATCTGCCGTCAGCACTATGACCGCGTCAGCGAAGCACTCCAGCAAACCGGTTATACGACCGAACTGCCCTTTCCGCACTGGCTGGGAAAGGTGCGTACCAATGGCGACCTGGTTGATCTCATCTTTAGTTCCGGCAACGGCGTCGCAGAAGTCGATGATGCCTGGCTGGAACACGCCCCCACAACGGAAGTGCTCGGCGTACCAGTAAAAATTTGTCCGGTCGAGGAAACCATCTGGTCCAAGGCCTTCATCATGGAGCGGGAACGTTACGACGGCGCAGACATTGTTCATCTGATTCGCGCCTGTAGCGAAACCATGGACTGGCATCGCTTGCTACGGCGTTTTTCCTTCCATTGGCGGGTATTGCTCAGTCACCTGACACTGTTTGGCTTCGTGTACCCTGCGGACCGGGACATGATCCCGTCCTGGATCATGATGGAATTGACTGAACGACTGCAGCAGGAAGTCCTCGGCAAGCCATCCATGCAGCCGGTATGTGCAGGAACCTTGTTATCACGCGAACAGTATCTCGTCGACGTGGAGGAACAGGGTTATCAGGACGCACGGTTGCATCCGTTCGGCAACATGACGCCGGGGGAAACGTCAATTTGGACAGAAGCGATCAAGAACAAGTCTTGATGCAGACGCGAGCAGGCCTGTATAGAAGCTAGAAGCCTGCATGCTCAACGGAAGATTCTGCGCCGGCTTAGGCAGGCAATTCCGCTACAAGTCTTCAATGCTTATTTCGAGCGCTGGCGTTTCTGTGCTTCTGCATTGATGCGCAAGATCAGCAGATCGTATTCGACACTGGCCTGATATTCTTGCCGCGCCTTCTGATACGACGCTGCAGCAATTTCGATCAGGCTGGCTAACTCGCCGGCTGTCAGACGATCAGAGACGGCTGACAGGGACTTCGCGTGCTCTCTTACCATCGTGGTCCACGATGCATCAACGCTGGCTTCGTAACCCTTGATGACCTTCATTATCTCGGCCGGGGACATGATTTCCTCTTTACGGTTGGGAGTCATGCCATTAAGCCGCTTTCCATGAACAAGTAGCTTGTCTCGCCTCAAATTGGCATCTATTGGCACTTGAGAATAATCGCGCTTGAGACGCATGCTGTCGTGCGCATGGAATTCGATGAACCATGGAAATTTATTTTCCCCGCGGAAGGTTTCAAGCTGCAAGCAGGTTTCAATTTAAATATGACCGGGTAATGTTGAAACTTTCGGCGAACCCAATCATCGCAGGTGAACGGGTCGATGAATCGCGTTGCCCTGGAATTTAAACGGAGAAATACCATGTCGAATCTTAAGAGAACTCGTGAAGAAGACGAAAAGAGAGCGCCCAAAGAGCGCTCATCGCACGGCGATAACTCGGCTTCGGAAACCCCGAAGGACGTCGCCCCACAAGATGCGGCATCCCGCGATGTGACCGAAAGGCGGCTGAGGTCGGATGATCCGGAAGAGAAGGAGCAGGAGCTTCTGGATGATGCGGTCGAGATGACCTTCCCGGCGAGCGACCCGCTTGCCGTAACGGGTGGCGTAACGCGCATCGAAGTACCGAAACCTTGATGTGCCGGGCGTATGTCCGCTTCAGGTCGCATCGCTGCGGACATCACTGCATAGTGCACTACGCATAGCGGCGTGCACAGGCGCATGCCGCATTATTGTCAGCACCGGGCAGGGGTATTTCCCAGATCCCTGCATTATTTACCGCTTATCCAAACTACCACCACGATCCTATTTCACTCAGCTCTGAAACACGCCGATGACAGCAATCCCGTGAGACAAAAGCATTGAGAACACGCTTGCATTATTGAACGAAGCGTACACCTTCATTCCAAGCCGTTGCGAACGACTGCAGCCCGATGTTTTTGAAACCCGGCTCATGCTGCAGAAGGTCATTTGCGCAATGGGTGAAGATGCCGCGGCAATGTTTTATCAATTGGATCGTTTTACCCGGAATGCCGGCAGAAGCTGATATCCGGCGACAAGAGCTACTTCGAGGGCTTCGTACAGGAAGTGCGTCGCTTCTATCCTTTCTTTCCGGCCGTAGGCGGACGGGCGCTGGTCGATTTTGAATGGCGTGGCATGCGCATCGAAAAAGGCACCTGGGTTTTGCTCGCAGTGAGAGAAGCCTCGACAGACCTGGGGATGTGGCGGTCACTGCGGCACAGGCACCGTCGCATTACCAGACACCGGCGTTGCGCAACTAACGCCGGCATTGCACACAGCGGTGTTCACGGCCATGGCATCGGCGTGACGTCGCGATATTGTGTCCGACCAGATTCCTCGGACGCCGGTTTCTCCTCCCCTTCACTAAGTTTGGGTCCCAGAATCTCACTCAACTCACGATGTGATGCCTCAAAGTCGGATTCCATCAGCGGGAAATCCTTGTTTGGCCAGTTTGCGATTGCCCACTTCGTATATTCTTCAAATCGCTGTAACAGCATCGCCGCATACTTGTCGCATTCCGCCTTGCTTGCCATCTGCATTCTCCTGTGTCATAGGGTTTAAGCCGTACACCGCAATATCATCATCGGCAAACCGTGATGTCGCGTCGACCGGTGACTGATTGCCGTTACTCAAGTGACGTAGACCGGCGTGGTTGGTGCGGTGCGTGCATTTCCTGCAAATTAGACGAAGCCTTTATGTGATGGTTCGACGTTGCCTGTGGTTACCGTTAACGAACCAGTCGTTACGCACGGTGACGCGGGTCGGAACACGGTTGTCCGTCGCGGTGCGTGTTAAGCAGAACTATCCTTTTCTGCCGCCATCATACAAAAAGATTCTTGCCGGCGCCGCTTCTGACGTACGCCAATCTTAGAGGCAAGGAATATAAACAAGGAGGATTACATGGCACCAGAAACCAAGCATTTGCTGGATGAAGCAGACGTCGGCAGTGGTGAAAAGACTCCCGGTCAACGTGACGTCGAACGCGACGAAGAAATGCGCCTGAGCGACGAGCAGCCGACACCAGGGCGGATGCTGCAAAGCGGCACGCACCTGGCGCGCATCCTCGCCGTCAAGCAACCGGACGATACCTATGAAGCACAGGTTTATGTGCGTCTGACACGCGAACCGGAGGTCGCCGAAACCTATATCCCCGCCGGCATTTTCGGGACGGAAGCCGAGGCATGGAAAGCCGCCGAAGAACGCGCCAATCGCGCATTCACCGAAAATGAGTTCTGACTTACCACGTCCTTAGCCCGTTCCTGCTGCGGGCTTCCCGGTTTTCTCGCTTCGCAGGTACTTTCAGGCCGTGAAAGTACCTCTGTCAGAAAACGCACTTCCTGCGCCCCTTGCCCCACTCCTTCCCGACTTCGGGGATAGTGTGGTATTGTCAATTGCAAAAATATAAACAGCACCTGTCGAATGGATCGGACAGGCTTTAGTGATCGGGGATACATCGCCCGGTCATGACTATCGCGTTTGCAGAGACCGCATGAACCGTTGCATCCACCAGGCAGAGTCGACTAACCATGCTGACACAACAGCGACCAGGGGCAAACTTCTTTCTCTTCCAGAGGCCAGACGCGGCATGCTGCCGGTCATACTGTGGCCGGCAATCTCCCTGTTACTAGCCACACTCTTATGGGTCACGACAGCAATCACGCTGAGCGATGAACGGCGCGAGGCCGAGATCAGCGCGCTGGCTGAAGCACAGACACTGTCACAAACTTATTCCGATTATATTGCCCGCACAGTCGAGCAGGTTGACCAGCTGACGCTGCTGATCAGATATCAGTGGGAGCGTTCCCGCCAGTCCTTACGCCTGGAAGACCTCGGCAGCCAGGGTGCTTTCCCGATGGCGCACTATGCGCTGGCGACAGTCATCAACGCGGAAGGCCGGCCCGTTACCGCAAACCGGCCTATAGGATCGGCCTTGATGCGGTTCAATGACCGTGACTACTTTGTCTACCATCGCGACAATCCTTCCCGTGCCTTGCGTATCGGGACACCGATTGTCGGCCGGGCCTCGCAGGTTCCGGTCATCCAGTTCACCCGACGACTGGAACGTGAAGACGGCAGTTTTGACGGCGTCGTCCTGGTCTCGGTCACGCCCGGGTATCTCACCGCATTCTTTGACGGTTCACGCCTTGGAAGGCTTGGCATGCTGGCCGTGGTTGGCGCGGATAGCATAATGCTGGCATACAAGATCGGACCATCCGTATCCGAGGATGAATCCTATACCTCCAGGAACGCCCTGCGCGGCATACCGCCCCTCAGTGCGTCTCAACAGAATGGCAGCCTGATCGGACCAGAATGGTTTCCCGATAAGCGTCCGCGCTATGTGGCGACAATACCGGTTGCGGCTTACCCGCTGATTGGCATGGCAGGAATCGCCCAGGAAGAATATCTGCTCTCTTACGCACAGGCTCGCCGCAACATTTTGCAGGCGGCGATTGCCGCCAGCGTGATACTGCTGCTGTTCAGTGTACTTGGAAGCGCATGGTCCCTGCGGCGCGCACGCCACAAGCAACAACAGCTTGAAGTTCAAGAAACGTACCGGCTCGCCACGGAAGGGGGCAACGAAGGGTTTTACATGCTGCGTGCCGTGCGTGACCGCGTCGGCAACGTCGTCGATTTTGAAGTGGTCGATTGCAACGAGCGGGGCGCATGGTTTTATGGGGCGGGCCGCGACCAGTTTGTCGGTGCACGCTCGTCCCAGTTGAATGCACCGGCCTACTTCCCGGTAGTCATGGAGCTTTACCGGAACGCGTTGCAGTCCGGCTTCTATGAAGACGAAACCAAGATCCCGCCGGGCAGTCCCATCGTCGTCGAGTGGGTACACCGGCGGCTGGTGCGCTCGGGTGCGGGACTGGCCATTACCTTCAGGGATATTTCGCACATCAAGGCGCATGAGCGTGAACTATCGCGCATGGCCAATGAAGACGCCCTCACCTTCCTTCCCAATCGGAACTGGCTCAAGCATCATCTTCCCGGCATGCTTGACGTTGCGCGGCAATCGGGCAGCGCGCTCGCACTCATGTTTGTCGACCTCGACAACTTCAAGAACGTCAACGATTCGCATGGGCATTCGGCTGGGGACGAACTGCTGCGCTCCGCTGCCGAGCGACTCAGATCGCTGGTACGCCCGGGCGACCATGTCGTGCGCCTGGGCGGAGATGAATTCACCGTGATCCTGCATCCTGTCGAACACCAGGATGAAATAGCCATCGCCGCGACGCGGATTGCGCAGGCCTTTCATCATCCTTTTGACCTGGTGCACGGCAAACATGCGATCAGCGCGTCGGTCGGCATCAGTATTTTTCCGCGCGACGGTCATGACACGGAAGCGTTGCTGAAGAATGCAGACATTGCGATGTACCAGGCGAAGTCCGACGGCAAGGGCCATTTCCGCTATTACGAGCAAAGCCTGGCCGATCGCTTGAAAGCACGCCTCGACATGGAGCGTGCCCTGCAGCTGGCGCTAAGCCAGAATCAATTCGTTCTGCATTATCAGCCGCGGGTCGATACGCTGACCGGTGAGCTGCGTTCACTCGAAGCACTGGTACGCTGGAAGCATCCTGATCTGGGGCTGGTGCCGCCGCTGGAATTTATCCCGCTGGCGGAAGAAACCGGCATGATCCTGCGACTTGGCGAACTGGTTCTGGAAGAAGCCTGCGCACAGATCTCCCGCTGGAAAGCCATGCCCCTGAAGCTGGTTCCGGTGTCGATCAATGTCTCGCCTTACCAGTTCAATCACGGCGACATTCATCATACGGTGACCGCCTGCCTGCAAAGGCATCGACTCGAACCGGATCTGGTTGAAATCGAGATCACCGAATCATCGATGATGGGTGAACATGCCGAGGTTTCCGCCGAAATGACCGCCCTGCGTGCAATGGGGGTGAAGCTGCTGGTCGATGATTTTGGCACAGGTTTTTCATCGCTGTCCCAATTGCAGCGACTGGAGATGGATGGGCTGAAGGTGGATCGTGCTTTTACTGCCGAACTCGTCAAGAAACCGGAAGGGGAAGTCTTTTTCCGCGCCATCATGTCCATGGCCCATGCACTAGGGATGAGTGTGGTCGCCGAAGGGGTTGAAACCAAGGAGCAGTTGCAGGCACTGCGCGCCATGGCGTGTGACGAAGCCCAGGGATATTTCATTTCCCATCCGGTTCCGGCTTCCGACGTGCGGGCCTTGCTGCAACGGCGTTTCCTGCTGCCGTCGCATGATGAGGCAGCGACTACGGCACCATAAATACTCGCCTCCGGTTTGGTCCATTTTCTGATTTGATCCGTTTTTTCCTTCCGTGAAACGTGCATGAGTGATGGCCTTGACGGCTTCGCGTCCAGCGATATTGCAGAATGCAAAAACTTTCGGCCGGACATTGCAATCGTCCGACGCGGAACTTGTACTCGCTTCGCACGATCACGACTATGAGCGCTTTGGTATGTTGTTGCTGCAGCGAAAAAGACAGCTTCAGCGATCGCGGTGCGGTGCGGCGCTTTGCCATTAGGAAATGGCGCCTGGAGTGGCAACGCATGCCGGCGTATCGCATTACCGGAACAAATCAGAACGAAGAGAGCCGACATGAGCAAACACACGACAGAATCGATGCGCCTGTTTTTTGCGCTGTGGCCGGATGATGCAACCCGGACCTCGCTGATGCAATTGCAAGTCCCCATGCAGGGTCGCAAGGTACATTACAACAATCTTCATCTCACGCTGGCCTTTCTCGGACAGCAGCCGATCGCTGTATTGCCTCCATTGAAGGACATGCTTGCCCACCTGCCGCAGCCGGATTTGGTGCTGACCCTGGATAAGGTCGGCTATTTTCCGCGTAACCGGATTGCCTGGGTGGGGCCGCATCAAACGCCGGATGACCTGATGTCGCTTTACCAGACCCTGTGCGCGGCACTGGCGAAAAGCGGGATCGTATTTACGCCACCTTCATCGTTCAAAGCGCATGTGACGCTGGCTCGGGATGCATCGCTGCCGGCGGATATGGTATTCGATCCGATTACCTGGCACGCGGATGAGGTAGCGCTGGTGCAGTCGATTACCGGACCGGGCGGATCCGAGTATCGGGTGCTGGCGTCACGTACTTTGGGCGAAGCAGTGAGGGTTCCGGGAGAAGTGATTGGGGAACAAATGAGCGGTGCGCCTTCGCGCTAAACCAGGTTCACGCGGCCTGCGCGTCCCGCGCACCCGCAGCAGCGTCGGCTGCCAGTTTCTTCAATACCTGTGCTGCAGCCACCAGGCCGAAACTCGCCGTCACCACCATCGCTGATCCGAAGCCTGCGCAATTCAATCCGGTGATACCGGCCCGGTCATCGCCATCCTCCACGGCGTCGATCTCGCAGGCCTCGCCTGTTTCTGGAAACCGCAACGGTTCCGTGGAAAACACGGCATCGATGCCAAACTTGTTCTTGGTTCCGCGCGGAAACCCATACTCTTGACGCAGACGCTTGCGCACCTTTGCCAGCAACGGTTCCTGCTCGGTCCGGCAGAGATCACGAATCTCGATGCGCGTCGGGTCGATCTGTCCGCCGGCGCCGCCGATGGTGACCAGCGGAATCTTCTTTGCACGGCAATATGCGATTAATGCGGTCTTTGCCTTGACGCTGTCGATCGCGTCAATAACGTAGTCATAGCCGCCCGCACCGATCATCTGGTCGAGGTTGTCGGGATCGATAAACTCTTCGATCTCGGTGACTTGGCAATACGGGTTGATCTGCGCAATACGCGCAGCCAGTGCGCTCACCTTGGCCATGCCAAGGGTATCGGTCAGCGCATGGATCTGGCGGTTGACGTTGGATTCGGCGACATTGTCCAGATCGATCATGGTGATGTGCCCGATGGCGCTTCTTGCCAGTGCTTCAACAATCCACGAGCCGACGCCACCGACGCCTACCACGCACACATGCGCATCGCGAAAACGGGCTAGCGCCGCATCACCATACAGGCGCGCAATGCCGCCGAACCGACGATCGAAGTCGATGTCGTTATCAATATGTCCAGACGGCTGAGGGAAAGAAATAATTGCGTTCATCTCGTTATTTTAACGCGAGGCAACCGCGGAAATTTTCCTCTAGAATGATTTTTCCTGCCTTCAGCATCACCCCAATATCACTTCAACACGACTTCAGCCTCGTTTCCTTACCTCTTTGTCAGTGCTTCCCTCACTTTCCCTTGTCAAACTGATTCTGGTGTCGCTGACAGCCCACATTGCGTTGGCCGGCGCGCGCATCACCACGTCACTGTATGCATTGTCATTGCACGCATCGGCGCTGACGGTAGGCATCCTGATTGCCTTGTTTTCATTATTTCCGATGCTGTTCGCGGTGCCGATGGGACGCCTCATCGACAGGATCGGCATCGTCAGGCCAGTGGTACTGGGCGCGGGGGCGATGACGCTGGGCTGCATGCTGCCGGGCCTGATCAGTGGACTTCCGGTTTTATATCTCGCGACGCTGTTAATCGGTACCGGCTTCATGGTGATCCAGGTCGCGGCCCAGCATACGGTAGGAGCCATGAGCAGCAATGAAACGCGCTCCACCAATTTCAGCTGGCTGGCGCTGGGCTTTTCGATTTCCGGATTCTGCGGACCCGTGGTAGCCGGTCTTGTCATCGACCACGCGAGCTTCTGGATCAGCTTTATGGTCTTCTGCCTGTTTGCCCTTGGGGCATTCGGTATCGGTCTGTTCGGCAGGCTTGGGAGGATTCATACACCAATTCCTGTCACCACGGACGATCGACACGTCGGCGGCATGCTGGACCTGCTGCGCCAACCCGAGATGCGGCGCATCTATCTGATCGGCACCCTGCTCTCATCGGCGTGGGACCTGTTCACCTTCGTGCTGCCTATTCATGGGACGCATTCCGGCTTTTCCGCATCGACCATCGGACTCATCCTCGGATGCTTTTCCGTAGCGACCTTTCTGGTTCGCCTTGCGATGCCATGGATTGCACGGCATCGCAGCGAGTGGCAGGTGCTGACCTTCGCGCTGGCCCTGGCGGCGGTCTGCTATGCCTTGTTCCCCTTTATGCACCAGCCGCTGTCGATGATGATCGTCGCTGCCATTCTTGGCCTGGCAGTGGGCGCCAGCCAGCCGAATATGCTGGCGCTGCTGCATCATGCCTCACCACCCGGGCGCGCCGCGGAAGCAGTCGGGATCAGGGTCATGATCGGCAATGCGTGTCAGGTTGCGTTGCCACTGGCGTTTGGCGGTGCCGGCGCAGCACTGGGACTGACCGTGGTGTTCTGGAGCATGAGCGCAATGATCAGTGCCGGCCTGCCGCTGGCGTGGCGCAAATGCCAAAGCGGTTAAGGTTTCAGGAGAACATTGATTTAGAACAATGAAACTTCGGGCCGCGGCGTTATCGTCGATAGTGGTGATCACTGCGCGTACGACCATGCAACCGGGAAGAATCCCTGGATCGGCGATAATAAATAGACCATATCGGCGCCGCTCCTCAGCACCCTGGCTGCGCCGCAGTGTCATACCCTTACAGGAAACATGATGTCGATAGCAGATCTGCGTATAGATTACAGCCGTGCCAGCCTGACCGAACAGGATGTGCATCCGGATCCGATACAACAATTTTCAACGTGGTTTGGCGAAGCCATTGCCGCCCAGGTACGGGAAGCGAATGCGATGTCGGTCTCGACGGTAGGCGCGAATGGACGACCGTCGTCGCGCATCCTGCTGATCAAGGACATCGATGCACGCGGATTCACGTTCTTTACCAACTACGATAGCCGCAAGGGAAATGAACTAGAGCAAAACAAGTACGCCGCACTGTTGTTTTACTGGATAGAACTGGAGCGACAGGTTCGCATTGAAGGCCGCGTCGAGCGCATCTCTGCCACCGAAAGCGATGCCTACTTCCAGAGCCGTCCGTTAAAGAGCCGGCTCGGCGCAATCGCTTCGTCGCAGAGCCAGCCGATCGACAGCCGCGAAGCGATGGAACAGCGCTTCACGCAGGTCGAGCAAGCGTATGGGGAGCAGCCTGTCCGTCCTGCGCACTGGGGCGGCTACAGGCTGGTGCCGGACTACATCGAATTCTGGCAGGGTCGTCCGTCGCGGTTCCACGACCGGATCGCGTATCGCTTGCAAGCCGACGGTACCTGGCAACGGCAAAGGCTGCAGCCGTAGCAGTCCGTACAAGCAGCTACCACGTCGACATCGCATCACCGATTAATCCGTTTGGCACGGAGGACATATCGTGTTTTGGGAAAAGAAACTGGGAAGTTGGGCAGACACCATCCGCAGTCAGGCAGCCGTGCCCTTGAGGCTGGAATTATGGAACGGTCAACGGCTTGACCTTGGCGCGCCGACGCCGCAAGTCACGGTCAGGGTGCCGCATGTATCGGCGCTGAGCTATCTGTTGACTCCCTCGCTCTTTAATCTCGGCACCGCTTACGTCGAAGGCAAGATCGAGGTTGAAGGCCGGGCCAATGAAATCATTTCAGTCGCCAATTTGCTGGCGCGTCACACGCTGCAACCCGAAGGAAAATTTGCACGCATCGCGCGGTCCTTTCACCATACGAAGAAACGTGACGAGGAAGCGATCCGCTATCACTACGATGTTTCCAATGAGTTCTACAGTACCTGGCTCGACGAAAACATGGTGTACTCCTGTGCCTACTTTGAAAACGGTACGGAAGACCTGGCAACCGCCCAGCTCAAGAAAATCGATCACATCCTGACCAAGCTTCAGGTGCGGCCCGGCGACACACTGCTCGACATTGGTTGTGGCTGGGGAGCCCTGGTCAAGCGTGCCGCAGAAAAATTCGGCGCGCGCTGCGTTGGTGTCACGCTCTCGCAAAACCAGTACGACCTGGCGAAGGAAAGAATCGCCCGTGCGGGCTTGTCCAATCGCGTCGAAATCCGCATGCAGGATTATCGCGACATCAGCGGTCGCTTTGACCGCATCACCAGCGTCGGCATGTTTGAGCATGTCGGCGCGCGACACCTCGCGGAGTACTTCGCGAAAGTAAACGCACTACTTGCAGACGGCGGCCTGGCGATGAATCACGGGATTACCACCACTGACCCCAAGGATGGCGAAACCGCTTATGGCGGCGGCGAGTTTATCGAGCAGTACGTTTTTCCGCATGGCGAACTGGTGCACATAGGCACCGTGCTCAAAGCCATGCAGGAAGGTGGGCTCGAGGCTTACGACGTGGAGAATCTGCGCAGGCATTACGCAAAAACCTGCGGTATTTGGGCAGAAAATTTCGAGAACCACACAGAGCGTCTGAAGACCATGGTGGACGACCGGCGCTTCCGCATCTGGCGTGTGTATCTTGCGGGCTGCGCCTATGCGTTCGCAAATGACTGGGTTTCGCTCTACCAGGTCATCTGCGCGAAAGCGGGAAGCGATGGGTCGGTGCTACCTTGGTCGCGCCGGTACATTTATCAGCACTGACTGGATGTGGCATCAGATGCAGCGCCTGCGGCACGACGTCTTGATCGGCGCTGCCTCGGAGAATGCCTGTGGCGCGGCTATTACTGCTAGGCCGGCGTATTCAGCCTGTCGGTGAACATTTTCCGGAACTTTGCCACCTTGGGTGCGACTACAAACGCGCAGTAGCCCTGCAGCGGATGCTGGCGGAAATAATTCTGGTGATAGTCTTCCGCCTTGTAATACGTTTCGGCGGGACTCAGTTCGGTGACGATAGGCGCATCCCATACGCTGGCCATGCAGGCAATGACCTGCTTGGCGATGTCGTGCTGTTCAGGGGTATGGTAGTAGATGACCGAACGATACTGCGTACCAACATCATTACCCTGACGATTCAGCGTGGTCGGATCGTGGATGGTGAAAAATATTTCGAGGATCTCGCGGTAGCTTACCTGGGCCGGATCGAATTCCAGCCGTACGACTTCGGCGTGACCGGTGTCGCCGTCGCATACCTGTTCATAGCTTGGATTGGCTACATGGCCGCCGGTGTAACCCGACTCCACATGCAGTATCCCTCTCAATTCCTGATAGACCGCTTCCAGACACCAGAAGCATCCCCCGCCCAGTGTTGCTGTTTCCGTCGTCATGATGTGCTCCATGTGTATTTCACGACTTTAACGCAAACGGACGGGAATGCCTATGAGGGCAAGTTGACTTGCATCAATTTTTGCACACGGTGGTGTGACGGCGTTTTGCCAGGCAGAATGCAATCTGAAGCCGGTGCTGGTGTATGATTTTTCTTTCCGGTTTCCCGATACCATCATGCTCCAGGCCACTTCCCTCGTCGATGCCCTCAAACGCGAGCTCAAGGCACGCGGAATTACCTATGCCGACCTGGCGGCACGTATCGGCATGTCGGAAGCGAGCGTCAAGCGGATGTTCTCGCACAAGAACTTTACCTTGCAGCGCCTGGATGAAATCCTGCAGGCAACCGGCATCGATTTCCGTGACATCACGATGGGCGCGAACGATGAATCGCGCCTGATATCCGAACTCACGCATGAGCAGGAAAGGGAAATCATCGGCAACACGCGGCTGTTCGTGGTGGCGGTGTCGGTCCTCAACCAGCTTACCGTGGAGCAGATCCTTGAGACTTACCAGCTGACCGAGGCGGAAGTGGTCAAGCATCTGGTCCGCCTTGACCGCCTCGGGTTTCTTGAACTGCTGCCGAATAACCGGGTCAAGCTTTTAGTGTCGCGGACGTTTCGCTGGATTCCGAACGGTCCCATCCAGACGCACTTCAGGGAACAAGCCTATGGCGATTTCCTTGCGTCGCGTTTTGACCATGAAAACGAAATGCTTCGCCTGGTCAATGTGATGCTGTCGAAGCAGTCGATCGCAGCGCTGCTGGAGCGCATGAAGCAAGTGGCGCGTGAATTTTCGCAGCGGCACCAGGAGGACGCACGACTACCGTTCGAAGAACGGTTCTCCATCAGTTTTCTTCTGGCCGCAAGGCCATGGATGCCGGAAACCTTCCAAACCCTGCTGCAGCCGACCCCTTCGCCCACGCCTTCCACGCGTACAGTGCGCAGCAAGTAGGGGAGCGGTCGCCATGCCCAGGTATTTTTAGGCATAATGGGCAATATTTAGTGGATTTTCGATGTCTAAACAACCTTCAAGCGCGGGGCCGCCGGAGTTCGATTCGCGCCATTTCCGTCTGGCTTTGTCGCAGTTTGCCACCGGTGTCACGGTGATCACCACCCGGCTGGCGGACGGTACTTTTCTCGGCCTGACTGCCAGTTCCTTCAATTCCGTTTCTCTTGATCCGCCGCTGGTATTGTGGAGCCTTGCACAGGGCGCCAGCAGCATGCCGGTTTTCACAGGCAACTCCCATTATGTGATCAACATCCTGGCTGGCAATCAGGCGGCGCTGGCCGAGCGCTTTGCGATGCGCATCGACAACCGTTTTGACGGCGTGGACTTCGAGTTGTCCTACACGGGTCTGCCGATTCTCAAAGGCGTATCGGCATGGTTTGAATGCCACAACCGCAGCCGCTATCCGGAGGGCGACCATGTGATCTTCGTCGGTGAAGTCGAGCGTTGCGATGTGACACCGAAGCCGGCACTGGTTTTCCATGGCGGAAAGTTCGTATCGACGGCATCCCGTTAAGCGCTGCTTAATGAGATCGATGGATTTTTTTGACTGGCAAGGCGCAGGAGGAGTCAATAGCGAGCTATTGACGACGAGTGCAACGCAGGCAGGCGGCTCGGCGCCCCTGAAAAAAGACGCGATCTCATGGTGCGTTATGGGTTGGGATTGGTATTAGGTATGTTCGTGCTTTCTTCGGAGCGTGCAGTGTGTAGCGAGCGCTTATTCGCTCGCCGGCATCACACTCACGCTGATCCTGTCGTAATGACCGAAATCGTCCAGCACCGTGATGTCGTAGCGCCCCGCTTCCGGAAACGCAATGGTTTGCACTGCGGTGCCGGACAGGCGCCCCAGCAGACGGCCGTTCAGCATCCACATCAATTCACCGCGCGCGCCGCGAATTTCCAGCCTGGCTTTTGGATCGGTCTTGCCGGGCACGCGCCGGATGATTTCCCCATCGCTAAGGCCAACGATCCTGATGCCGCCATCAGGGCGATAGGCGTCCCGGCATTCAGGCGCCCATTCGGGCGGCAGCACACGTTGTCGCAGGGCCGGCTCCAGCCAGGGCTCCAGCGAAGCAGGCCAACGCGCCGTCTGACGCTGCTCGGCCGGTCCGTGCGAGCAGTCCGGCATGACACGCAACCCGCTTTGCAAATCAACATGGTAGGTCAGTACAGGTGCTGCATTGCGCATCCGATCCGGAAAGCTGGGTGGCGTGGTGCCGCTTAATATCCACGCCGTCCGTTGCACCGCACAGAGCTGTGGATTGACGGCATCGAATCGCATGCCCAGCGGCCAGCAGATTTTTTCCTGGCTGACGCCAGGCGGTGCAGGATTAGGACTAAGAGTACGCCCGTCGGGCAGCGCGCTGAAGATATCGACCAGCAAAGGCGCTGCAACATTTGCACCGAAGAATCCGGGATTCGGCGTGCCGTCCGGACGACCTACCCAGACACCAATGGTGTAACGGTTGCTGACGCCGATCGCCCATGCATCGCGAAATCCGAAGCTGGTGCCAGTTTTCCAGGCAATGCCGCGGTACGCACCCAAGCCCTCCACCGCCCTGCCGACCGGACCGCCGGTTTCCAAAATGTCGCGCACGATGAAAGCCGCCCCTTCGCTCATCATGCGTTGCTCGACGCGTGGTGCGTCAGGCGTAAAGCGCGGCGTGCCGGCGAGGCCTTTGCGGGCCAACGCCGCATAAGCGCCAACCATGTCTTCCAGGCGTGCGGCGCCGCCGCCGAGGATGACGCTGAGGTTAGGCTCCGCGCCACGGGGAAATTCCAGCTTCAGCCCGCCGCGCCTGAGCATGGCGACAAAGCGTGCGGGACCAAGCTGCTCCAGCACTTCCACCGCCGGGACATTGAGCGACTTGACCAGGGATTCGGAAACACTGACCGGCCCATTGAATGACTGCTGGAAATTACCCGGCTGGTAACCGGAAAAGGATTGCGGCGTATCCGATAGCAGGGATTCCGAATGGATCATTCCCTCGTCGAGGGCGAACGCATACAGGAAGGGTTTCAGCGTCGATCCCGGGGAACGCGGCGCGCGTACCATGTCGACATGGCTAAAGCGTTCCTTGTCGCTGAAGTCGGCCGAGCCCGCATAGGCCAGCACCTCGAATGTCGCGTTGTCCATCACCATCGCGGCAAGGGACACGCGCGGCGGCAGCATGCGAACGCGATCGCCTAGCAAGCCTTCCACGGTCGCCTGGGCATTGACGTCGATGGTGGTGTCGATACGGTTGCGGTTGCTATTGCTATTACGATCGCCGCGATCACCAGCGCTGCGCTTGAGCCGTTGGGCCAGCAACGGTGCCAGCAGCGGCTCCCTGACGATCTGCGCAATCACGGGTTCCGTGAGTGCATCCGCTACGGCTTCTGCGCTCCAGCGCCCCTGCAGCCTGTGCAATACCTTGTCGCGTGCCGCCTGCGCTTTCTGCGGATAACGGTCGGGCCGCAATACGGACGGCATCTGCGGCAAGACCGTCAGCAACGCCGCTTCCGCATGGGTAAGCCGGTTTGACGGTTTGCCGAGATAGGCGCGGCTGGCGGCTTCGACTCCTTCAAGCACGCCACCCATCGGCGCGTAATTGACGTAGAGCGTGAGAATCTCGGACTTCGAATAATGGCATTCGATCTGCAGCGCACGCAGAATCTGCTTCAGCTTGCCGCGCACCGAGCGAGGCGTCGGCTCAAGTATGCGTGCCACCTGCATCGTGATCGTCGATCCGCCGGAAATCACGCGTCCATGCGCCAACCATTGCCAACCGGCGCGTACCAGCGCAAACGGATTGACGCCCGGATGCCACCAAAAGGTCCGGTCCTCGTAGGTAATCAATGCCTGCAGGTACAGCGGCGATACTTCATTGAGTGCTACCGGATGGCGCCAGACATGATCCTTGTCCGGAAATGCGCGTAGCGGCGTACCGTCACGTGCAACCACGACCAAGGCATACGGAGAATCCCTGCCAGGTACAGGCAAGGGAAACATCCGGTCAAGGATGAGGAACACGCCGGCAAGACACACCAACGCTACCAACCACCGGCGACATGTGCGACAGCCACGCAAGCGCATTTTCATTGACGCTTACTTGCCGCCCGTCCCGGGACTATCGGCGGGTTTGGCATTGGCATCCACCACCGTCAAGGTATCGCTGCCGCCAGTCAAGCCATACAGCGCGGGGCGATACATGTCTTCCGCATAGAGTGCGGGCACAATGAACTTGCCCGGCGTGACGACACGTGCGCGATAGAAAAGGTTGAGCACGTTCCTGTCCAGCCTGGCCGCGGCGATAAAACGGTCATCGCGGAATTCCACATGCTTGATGCGCGGATCCGCCATGGCCTGTGCCGGATTCACACTGGCGATCATGACCGCACCCATTTGTTCACCCTGCACAATGTTCAGGTTCTCGATCTCAAGGCCGGCAGGAATACGGTCGACCACCATGCCGTTGCCGATCGTCGTTTTCGATTTCACGGTGAGGTGAACCAACACGCTTTCTCCGACCCTCAGCGCCCGGCCGGCAATCACACTGCCATCCGGCGCATGCAGCGTACGTGTGAGTTCGATCGGATCCGACTTCGCGGCTGGTTGCCTGACAGGATTGCCGCTCAGCGAGAGTTCGACGAACAGGCGATCCTTGTACGTATTGGCAACACTGATGCCGTTTGCCAGTTCCATCGGGGCCAGTTCGCGGAAATGGCTGCTCCTGCTGTTGACCTCCTCCGCCCTGCCGCCTGCGCTCAGGCTTGCTGTCCATGGACCTGCGTCATTGCCATAGGTGCGCCCTACCAGGAACAATGCAAGCTTGTCCTGCGTACTGTAGTAGCGATGCTTTTCCATTTCACCGGAGACAACGGCGATCAGGTTCTCGCGTCCATCGACCGCAACCTGGTGCTTTTCCAGCAAGGCGTAGGACATCGCCGCGTCACGCAGCGCACTGCCGTAGTCCCACCACCAGTAACCGTTGTCGCGGTTCTTGCGCACTCCTTCGGCAATGGCGACATGGCTCTTTTCCTGATCGCCCATCAGTTTGAGCGCCAATCCCAGCTGCACCAGCGGCAACCCGGAATGTGCCTGCGCACGTAACTCGTGCAGCTGGCGTACGGTGGACAACGGCGCCTTCTTGTCGCGGGCGAGCACGTAGGCGCCGTAGGCAAGTACGCCATAGCGGCCGTTGTCGCGCTGCCGGTCTTCCTGCCACAAGCCGCTATTTGCTGCCGCCGATGTGCTTGCGGGCATATTGGCCGGCAACCGCGACACACCTTCCTGCAGACCGCGCAAGAGGAAGTCCATTGCCTTGTTAATCATGGCATCCGGCACGCCAAAGCCTTGTTCTCGCGCGTCTTGCAGGAAGCTGGTGACATAGGCGGATAACCAGTATTCGTACTCCGACATGTTGCCCCACAGTGCGAAACCGCCGTTCGGCGCCTGCATGGCGCCGAGTCGGGCAATCGCCTGGTCCAGCATCTCGGCACGCTTTTCGCGGGTAGTGGGTTTCAGGCCGAAACGGCGGGCGGCGTCTTCATCGATGAAGACATGCGGATAAGCGGTACTGGTGGTCTGCTCCGCGCAACCGTAGGGATAGGTCAGCAAGCCCTGGATGGCGGAACGGATATCGATCGGCGCCTTGTTCGACACGACGACATGCGCGAGCAAGGAGCCGCGATGCAACCCGGACAGTTCGGCTTCCTTGATGTCGAGCGTTTCGCCCGGCTTGATGCTGTAGCGCTGAATGAACTGCTGCTGCGGCGTGGTCGGCTGTACCATCAGCGGGAAGCTGCGCTCCAGCTTGAGCTGTTCGCCGACGACCTTGACGGTAACCGTGTGCAGCCCGGGTACCGCGCGCGCCTCGACCGGGAAACGCAAGGTGCGCTTTTCCTGGTCTTTCAGGGTCAAGGTACGATCGGCTTCCTGCACGCCGATACCCTCGCCGCCGCTGACTGCAAGCTTCAATTGCTGCTGCGCGCCGGACAGATTGTGCAGGTCGAGCGCGATCACGGCGGTGTCGCCAAAGGACAAAAAGCGCGGTGTCGCCAGCTCGGCAACGAGCGGTGCAGCCACCGTCATTTCCGCATCCTTGCTACCGAAACGCTCAGGTGCAGCGACAACCGCCATCAGCCGTAGCGTGCCATTGAAGTCGGGCAACGCCAGTGGAATCTCGGCCTCACCCTGATCGTTCAGCAGTACCGGTCCGCTGAACAAGTCGACCAGCCTGACCTTCTTCGGCAGACTGCGCGTCGTCTTCGGTGTATTGTCGCCGCCGAACTTGAGCTTGCCTTTCTGGCCCTGCATTTTTTCAATCAGGCGACCGTAGATATCGTGCTGGTCTGCACCGTAACGCAGCTTGCCAAAGAAGTAGCCGTGCGGATCGGGCGACGCGAACCTGGTGATGTTGAGAATACCGACATCGACTGCCGACAGTGTCACGAACGCCTTCTGTCCCTTGGCATCAGGCGCTTTCACCTTGACCTTGACGGTGGTTTCCGGTCGAACTTTCTGTGGCGCCTCGAGCGAGACATCCATCTTGCGGTCCGCGCGTTCAAGCGGCAAATGAAGCATGCCCAGTGCGCGCGCAGGCGTGACACGATCACCCTGGTTGCCCGGCCTGAGTACCATGACGGAAACGTAGAGATCATGACGTTTCCAGTCGCGATTGAGCGGGATATCCACCGTCGCGCTATTGCCGGATACCGCAATACGCTTGAACCACAAGGTACGATCGCCTTCGACGGATACCAGCGCATCGCCCGAGTGCGGGGGCGTGATGGTAAGGGTTGCCGTATCGCCATCGCGATAGGCAGCCTTGTCCAGCTTGAGGGCGACGCGATCAGGACGCACGCCCTGGGTTTCGTCGGTCCGCGCGCTCCATCCCGCATAAAAACGGTAGACGTTCAGCAGCCCGGTTTCCGGGTCCGAAATCTCCACGCGATACCGGCCATAGCGCACCGGAACGCGCAACTTGCCACGGCCGCCGGCAGGCACGCTGACCGACGCGGTTTCGACCAGCTCATCGGTTTCGGTGAAGCCGGAATTCCAGCCGCGCTGGTCATCGAAACGCCAGTAGTAATCGCGGTTTTCGCGGAACAGGCGGACTGGCATCGCGGCTGCCGGCACGATCTTGCCGTCGCGATCCGCACGCACCACTTCGAATTCCACCGGGCTGTTTTCGGCGGCGTAGTCGCCTGTGAACAAGGGGCGCACACCAACCAGCGCCGCACCCGGCCAGACGACGCGATCGATACTGCGCACCACCGGGCGGCCACCGGTTTCCAGCAAGCTCATGGTTGCGCGTACCGTGAACGGTGAACGGCGTTTCCCGATCGGCGACAGGTCGATGCTGGTTTCGGCGATGCCCTTGTCGTCAAGCGACTGCTCCTCGATTTCCTTGCGCGTCTTCGCGTCGTCGTCGCCAACATCGCCGAACTCGAATCCGGGGAATTGTTTAGCCAGGGGATTCTTGTTGCGCTCGAACTGTGCAACGCCAAGCAGGCGATTACCCGCCGCTGGTGCGCCATACAGGTAGCTGCCCTGCACGGCAACGACCATCGGCTGGTCCGGTGTCAGCGTGGCTTGTGTTGTGCTCAGATCGAGCTTCATGCGCTCGGGCAGGAATTCCTCGACACCGAAACGAAATACGGTTCCCGGCACCTTGTCGGCCGGGTCGCTGCGCAGTTCCAGCGTCCAGAACCCGGTCGGCGCATCGGCCGGCAGATCGAGGCGCTTGACGTAATAGCCGGCAAACCGGCTGTCGGGCCGCCAGGTCGCGGTGAACTGGCTCTTGCCATCGGGTCGTTTCAGCACGGCCTGGATCGGCTGTGCCGGCACCGGGCGTCCATCGGCATCCCGCGCAAGCACAGAGAGGTCAAAACTTTCACCGGGCCGGTACAGGTTGCGACCGGAGTAGGCAAACAGTCTTGTCGGCTTGAATGGCGCGCCGGTGACATCGTATTCCGACAGGTCAAGCGCGGGTTCCTTCAAGGCCAGCAGAGACACCTGGTTATCGCTGCGCGCCATGACCACCCGTGCGTTCTTCGGCCGCTCGGCAAATCCGGCATGGCCATCGCCGTCGGTCTCGGCGCGCGCCAAAACCTTGCCTTGTTCGTCGATCCAGGTGATTTCGACCGCCTTGACCGGCTTGCCTGTCGTGAGCGAACTGACGAAGGCGTCGCCGCCCTTGTCGAACATGCGTAAATGAAGGCCGAGATCACTGACGTAAAAGTACGTAGTCTGATATTCATAACGGAACCTGCCCGGCTGGCTCATCACGGCGACGTACACGCCCGGCTCCTTGAGCTCCTTGATGTCTTCCACGGACAGGTAGGTGACGCTGCGGCGGTTGGGTTTCTGCTCGGTCAGGAAGCGGCCCATGTAGACGCTTTCCGTCATGTTGCGCAAATCATCCAGCTGGTAGTTCTGGACCGCGCCGCGCAGCGAACTGCGGCGCCAGTCGTCTTCATTCTGCTCGCCGTCTTCTTCATTCGCTTCGACGACTTCCTTCTTTTTCGGCGCGCCGCTGATGACGCGGTCGAGAAAGCGCGGAAGCTGGTCGCTTTTCACGCGCAGGAACTGAACATCGACTTCGGGCACATTGACCGTCACCACCGGCACGCCGCCATTCTGCTTCGCCGGCAGGACCATGCCATTGCTGGCGAAGTAATACGCGGGGGAGACCGGCGCGGAAACGATGGAGTAGCGGGATTCGGCTGCCAGCTTCTTGCCGTTGCGGGCCGGCAGGTCGACCAATACCTGTACGACATAGCGTGTCTGCGGTTTGATATGCGGAAAGTACAGCAGGCGAGGGTTTTCGCCGACGATCCAGGCGCCGGACACGACTTTTCCGTCCCGGGTATCGGTATCGGCCGGTGCAGTGCTTACCACCGAAGTCTTGGCCCTGGAGCCGCGGCCGTCTTCTTCCTCGTCGTCGGTATGTTGCGTGGGCGCACCCTCGACTTTCCCTGGCATTTCGAATAGTCGCAGGTACTTGTCGTAGGTCTTTCCACTATCGAGTGGAAGACTGAAGGTCAGTGCGATTGCCGGCGCGCCGTCAAAGCTGCGATCTGCGGCGTCGACAAGAACAAAGGCGGCATTGGGATCGATGGCCGACTCGCCGTCCGCCTGTCGATGCGCGACATACCAATAGACGGCCGCGAAAAATGCAATCAGAACAATGGCGATGCCGGCGATTTTCGCGCGCATGAGCAAATCCTGTGTGGTGAAGTCATGTAAAGCGGAATAAATTTCCGCCAAACATTATGTCACAGGGAAATGCTTTTATTGCCTGAATTGCAATTGAATTTTTGCGGCGGAGTACTGGAGCGAATTGCCGGGCGTTCTACTCTATATTCAGTTCGTTCGGTCCGTGGTGTTCAATAGGCGCGACAGGATGCCGGAAGAGTCGTATGCAGCACGGCGCAAACGGTCATTGACGCCTTGCCATGCGGGTTCAACCGGTGGCGCCTCGACCAGGATGATGTCGGCGTGTACCGCGTCGGCGGAACGCAATGCCGCATACAGGTCATACGCATAGCCATCGGGCGTCGCGGGCAGGCGCAATACAGCCTTGGGATGTGCCGCCTGAAATGCACCGCCTGCACTGTGACAGATGATGGAAACTGATTTTCCGTGTGCGGAGAGACTGACTACCGTATCGGCAAGATCCTTCGACAGAACCAGGGCGACCGGCGTACTCGGCGCGTAGTGCGCTTCCAGCGTGCCGGAAGCGCGCGGCGCTGCGGCATCGGGTTGCTTGGGCTCGATGCCGATGACACGCGCAATGTCCGAAGCGCTGATGTGACCAGGCCGCAGCAGCACAGGTCCATGCGTGGCCATGCGGGTCAGGTCGACGATGGTCGACTCGATGCCGACATCGCTCTGACCACCATCCAGTACGCAGGCCAGTGGACCAGCCTTATCCTGATCGGCATCGCTAGCGAATTCGTCACGCACATGCTGAGCGGTCGTTGGACTGACGTGACCGAACTTGTTCGCCGAAGGCGCAGCGACACCGCCTTTGCCGCCCTTGAATGCGCGCAACAATGCCTGTGCGACGGGATGCGAAGGACAGCGTACCCCTACCGAATCCTGACCGCCGGAGACGGCATCGGGAATGTGAGCGGCGCGTTTGAGAATCAAGGTCAACGGTCCGGGCCAGAAGGCGTCGATGAGCTGGCGCGCCTGTTCCGGAACCTCGGTCGTCCAGTAGCCGATATCGGCACCGGGCGCCAGGTGCACGATCACCGGATGGTTGGACGGACGCCCCTTGGCGGCATAGATCTTCGCTACCGCCGCGGGGTTTTCCGCGTCGGCTCCGAGGCCGTAGACAGTCTCTGTTGGAAAAGCGACCAGCTCGCCGGCTTCCAGCTGGCGAGCGGCGTAACCAATAGCGGACAGATCGAGTTCGGACATGTGGCAGTCAGCTTCTTCAGAGCGCGATGCCAAGGATTCCGCAGGCGGCGCGCAGGCTTTCCTGTGCCGCTGCGAGCGTCGGGGCGACAAACGTCACGTGCCCCATCTTGCGGCCACGGCGCGGGTCATCCTTGCCGTAGAGATGCAGGTTGGCGCCGGGTAGTGCCAGCACCTTGTCCCACGCCGGTTCACGCGGCGCATCGCTGCTGCCTTCAAACCAGACATCGCCGAGGATGTTCAGCATGACCGCCGGCGAGTGCTGACGCACATCGCCCAGCGGCAAACGCGCCATTGCCCTCACCTGCTGCGCGAACTGGCTGGTGACACAGGCGTCGATCGTGTAGTGACCGCTATTGTGCGGGCGCGGCGCCATTTCATTGACCACCAGCGAACCGTCCTGCAGCACGAAGAATTCTATGCACAGCACACCGACATAACCGAGTTGCGCAACGATAGACAGTGCCGCCTGTTGCGCCTTGTCGGCAGATTGGGCGGAAACGTTCGGCCCCGGTACCGTGGTGGTGAACAGGATGCCGTCGCGATGGACGTTTTCCGCAATCGGGTACACCACCGATCTGCCGTCGGCGCCGCGCGCGGTAAGAACGGAAATCTCGTACGCCAGCGGCAGCATCTTTTCCAGCACGCAGCTGACGCCTTTCAATGCGGCGAATGCCTGGCGCACGTCATCGTGCGACTTGACGCGAACCTGCCCCTTGCCGTCATAGCCCATGCGGACCGTTTTCAGGATGCCGGGGAAAAGTATGTCGGGAATCGCGGCGATATCCTGTTCGGATTCGACCACGTGATATGGCGCGGGCAACACACCCGAGCTGGGCGCGCACTGCGTGAAGAACTGTTTTTCCGCGATGCGATCCTGCGCAATCGACACGCACGACGCACCCGGTGCGACGAAGCTGCGATCAGCCAGAAAAGACAGGCTGCGCGCAGGAACGTTTTCAAATTCGGTAGTAATGGCGGCGCATTGCAAAGCCATTTCAGCCAGCGCCGCCTCGTCGCCGTAGTCGGCGGACAGCAGGTGGTCTGCCGCATGCCCGGCCGGACATTCCTTGGCTGGTTCCAGTACTGCCACCTTGAAGCCCATCATTTGCGCCGCGTGGACGAACATGCGTCCCAGCTGACCTCCGCCCATCACGCCTAACCAGGCAGGTGGTGTGGCGGTGGGCAGCATGGGCAATAAGGGTTGCAGAGATTGAAGCGGATCACTCATGCGGGCAAGGTCATGTCGAGTGCCGCCTGGGTCTGCTTTGCACGGAATTCCTGCAGGCGTGCGGCAAGTTGATCATCCGTCGCGGCGAGAATCGCAATCGCGGTCAGCGCGGCATTCGCGGCGCCGGCTTCACCGATGGCGAAGGTCGACACCGGAATGCCTTTCGGCATCTGCACGATGGACAGCAGCGAATCTTCGCCGCGCAGGTATTTGGAGGGGACAGGCACGCCCAGCACCGGCACGATGGTCTTTGCGGCCACCATGCCCGGCAAATGCGCGGCACCGCCGGCGCCGGCGATGATGGCACGCAGGCCGCGTCCGCGCGCTGCCTCGGCATACGCGAACATCTGATCCGGCATCCGGTGCGCGGAAATCACTTTGGCTTCATGCGGAATGCCGAAATCCTTGAGCATGGCAACCGCATGCTGCATCACCTCCCAGTCGGAAGACGATCCCATGATGACGCCGACCAGCGGCGCGGCAGACGGTGTACTCATGTCAGTCCTTCAGCGTGGTGCCGGTCAGGCGCTCGAGCGCCTCGCGGTACTTGGCACCGGTCTTTTCGATCACGTCGGCCGGCAAAGCTGGTGCGGGAGCGGTCTTGTTCCAGTCCTTCAGCGTCTCAAGGTAGTCGCGCACGAACTGCTTGTCGAACGAGGGTGGCGACATGCCGGGCGCATACGAGTCGGCGGGCCAGAAACGTGAGGAATCGGCGGTCAGCACTTCATCCATCAGGTGCAGGGTACCGTTGTCATCGAGGCCGAATTCAAACTTGGTGTCGGCGATGATGATGCCGCGCGTGGCCGCATAGTCGGCGGCGGTCTGGTACAGCTTGATGCTGACGTCACGCATCTTGGCGGCAAGTTCCTTGCCGATGCGCTTTTCCATTTCTTCGAAGCTGATGTTTTCGTCGTGCTCGCCGAGATCGGCCTTGGCCGCCGGCGTGAAGATCGGCGATGCCAGCTTGTCGGCCTGGCGCAGTCCGCTCGGCAGCGCGATGCCGCAAACGGTGCCGGTCGCCTGGTAATCCTTCCAGCCGGAGCCGATGATGTAGCCACGCACGACGGCTTCCACCAGGATGGGCTTGAGGCGCTTGGCGACCACTGCGCGTCCGCGCACCTGGTCGGCTTCGTCTTCCCGCACCACCGATTCCGGCGCGATGCCCGTCAGGTGATTCGGCACGATGCCGCCGAGCTTTTCGAACCAGAAGTCGGACATCTGGTTCAGCACCCTGCCCTTGCCGGGGATAGGCTCGTTCATCACGACGTCGAAGGCCGACAGGCGGTCACTGGTGACGATCAGGATCTTGTCATCGCCGACCGCATAGTTGTCGCGCACTTTGCCGCGGCCGAGGAGTGGCAGCGACGAGATGGTGGATTGGTAAAGACTGTTCATGAGGTTCTCAAAAAGCGAGAGCGGATTTCATCGTGGTGTACGGAGAAATCGGGTCGACCTGGCGTGCAGGACAAGGCGCGCGAAGCGCCGTGTGGCGGGCCACACAAGCGACAAGCAACGCCGACCTGCGCGGCAAGGCGGCCCGAGGCGACAGTACACACTACACACGATGAAATCCGCTCTACACCGGCGGGTGCTCGCTGCACGCCGCCGGTTGGTTTATTGCGAAAGTCGAATTTTACTGCACGATCTGCGACAACTCGCCTTTTTTGTACATTTCTGCAATTTTTTCGAGCGGCAGCGGCTTGATCTTGGCAGCCTGGCCTTCGCAGCCAAAGGCGATCATGCGCGACTTGACGACCTTTTTGGCGGCTTCGCGGGCCGGCTTCAGGTACTCGCGCGGGTCGAACTTGGACGGGTTTTCAATGAAGAAACGACGGATCGCGCCGGTCATTGCCAGGCGGATGTCGGTATCGATGTTGATCTTGCGCACACCGTGCTTGATGCCTTCCTGAATTTCTTCGACCGGCACACCGTAGGTTTCCTTCATGTCGCCGCCGAACTGGCGGATTTCTGCCAGCAATTCCTGCGGTACCGACGAGGAACCGTGCATCACCAGATGGGTGTTGGGGATGCGCGCATGGATTTCCTTGATGCGCTCGATGGCAAGGATGTCGCCGGTCGGCTTGCGGGAAAACTTGTAGGCGCCGTGCGACGTGCCGATGGCAATCGCGAGCGCGTCGCACTGGGTCAGCTTGACGAAGTCGGCTGCCTGGCTGACGTCGGTCAGCAGCTGTTCGCGGGTCATCGTGCCTTCCGCGCCGTGGCCGTCTTCCTTGTCGCCCTTCATGGTTTCGAGCGAACCGAGCACGCCGAGTTCTGCTTCAACAGTAACGCCGATGGAGTGCGAAAACTCGACGACCTTGCGCGACACTTCGACGTTGTATTCATAGCTGGCAACCGACTTGCCGTCTTCCATCAGCGAGCCGTCCATCATTACCGAGGTGAAACCGGACTTGATTGCGGCCATGCAGACTGCCGGCGACTGGCCGTGGTCCTGGTGCATGACGACGGGGATATGCGGATACGCTTCGACCGCGGCTTCGATCAGGTGGCGCAGGAAGGCTTCTCCGGCGTACTTGCGCGCGCCTGCGGAAGCTTGCATGATCACCGGCGCGCCGACTTCATTGGCGGCTTCCATGATCGCAGTCACCTGCTCCAGGTTGTTGACGTTGAATGCGGGCAGACCGTAGCCGTTTTCAGCAGCGTGGTCGAGCAATTGACGCATGGATACGAGAGGCATGATGTTCTCCAAACAATAAAATTAGTTTCGCAGATCTTTTCGATCTTTTACCTTTAGTATTCGCCTATCTTCATGATCTTCAGGGCGTTGGTACCACCGACCTGGCCCATCGGTTCTCCCCAAGTAAGGACAATCATGTCACCTTTGTGAACAACCCCTTTGGCGAGAAGCAAATCCTGCGCGCCTTTCAGTACCGCTTCGCGGTCGGTTGAGTGCGCCAGTTCAAAGGTGGTCACGTTGCGGTACAGCGCGGCCTTGCGCTGCGTGGCGAGGATGGGCGTGATCGCGTAGATCGGAATGTCGATGTTGTGGCGGCTCATCCATAGCGCGGTCGAACCGGATTCGGTGAGCGCGGCAATCGCCTTCACCCGCAGGTGATAGGCGGTGAACAAGGCACCATAAGCAATCGACTGGTCGATGCGGGTAAATGTTGCATTCAGGAAGTCCGCGTCGAGTTTGACCACATCGGATTTCTCGGCTTCCTGGCAGACGGCGGCCATGATCTCGACGGTTTCCACCGGGTATTTGCCGGACGCGGTTTCTGCGGAAGTCATCACGGCATCGGTGCCATCCAGCACTGCGTTTGCGACGTCGGACACTTCGGCGCGGGTCGGCACCGCATTGACAATCATCGACTCCATCATCTGGGTTGCCGTGATTGCCAGCTTGTTGGATGCGCGCGCCATCTTGATCATGCGCTTTTGCAGCGCCGGGACCGCAGCATTGCCGACTTCCACTGCGAGATCGCCGCGCGCTACCATGATGCCGTCGGATGCGTCGAGGATTTCCTGCAGCGCGGGAATCGCTTCGGCGCGCTCGATCTTGGCGATCATCTGCGGCTTGTGACGGCTGCTCTCGCCGGCGATGTTGGCCAGTTGGCGCGCCATGACCATGTCGGTCGCGCTCTTCGGAAAGGACACGGCGATATAGTCGGCCTGGAAGCTCATCGCAGTCTTGATGTCTTCCATGTCCTTGGCGGTCAGCGCAGGCGCCGACAAGCCGCCGCCGAGGCGGTTGATGCCCTTGTTGTTGGACAGTTCGCCACCGATCCTGACGGTGGTATGGATTGCGCTGCCGATAATCTTGTCGACGACGAGCACGATCAGGCCGTCATTGAGCAACAGCACATCGGCCGGTTTGAGATCGCGCGGCAATTCCTTGTAATCGAGCCCTGCGCGTGCCTGATCGCCCATTTCGCAGTCGGCATCGAGAATGAACTTGCTGCCGTTTTCCAGGAAGATCTTGCCGTTCTCGAACTTGCCGACACGGATTTTCGGCCCCTGCAGGTCGGCCATGATCGCGATTTCGCGTCCGCATTCGGCAGCCACCTTGCGCACCAGGCTGGCGCGGTCGATATGGTCCTGTGCCTTGCCGTGCGAGAAATTGAGCCGCACGACGTTGACACCGGCCCTGATCATCCGGAGCAGCGTATCCGGATCGCTCGAAGCGGGTCCGATGGTGGCGACGATTTTGGTAGCTCTGATCATGGTGAAACCTTCTGTAACTTACAGTGGGCGATGTTGTACATGACACTAACGTAAAGCAACGGTGACGGCGCGCGGTTTGCACGCGTTTTGCGCGCCGTGACTGTCCGGCTTACTTCGCCCGTTGCAACAGGATGTCGACCGCTGGCAGGGTCTTCCCTTCCAGGAATTCGAGGAAGGCGCCGCCGCCGGTCGAGATATAGCCAACCTTGTCGGCGATGTTGTACTTCGCAATGGCTGCCAGCGTATCGCCGCCGCCTGCGATGGAAAAGCCCTTCGATTCCGCGATGGCCATCGCCAGCGTCTTCGTACCTTCGGCGAACTGGTCGAACTCGAACACACCGACCGGACCGTTCCAGACAATGGTGCCCGCCTTGGCGATCTGTTCCGCCAGCTGCTTCGCTGTCTTCGGACCAATGTCGAGAATCATGTCGTCGTCAGTCACGTCCTTGACGTCCTTGACCGTGGCCGCGGCCGTCGGCGAAAACTCCTTTGCGCAGACGACATCGACCGGAATCGGCACCGAGGCGCCGCGTGCTGCCAGCATATCGATAATGGCTTTCGCCTCGCTGACCAGATCTGCTTCGGCCAGCGACTTGCCGATCTTGAGACCGGAAGCCAGCATGAAGGTATTGGCGATGCCGCCGCCGACGATCAGGTTATCGACCTTGTCGGCCAGGGACTTGAGAATGGTGAGCTTGGTGGAGACTTTGGAGCCGGCAACGATGGCGACCAGCGGGCGTGCCGGCTGGCCGAGCGCCTTGCCGAGCGCATCAAGTTCGGCGGCCAGCAGCGGGCCTGCGCAGGCGATCGGTGCAAATTTGGCAATGCCGTGTGTGGTCGCTTCGGCGCGATGCGCGGTGCCGAATGCATCGTTGACATAGACGTCGCACAGCTTCGCCATCTTCTGTGCAAGTTCGTCATTGTTTTTCTTTTCGCCTTTGTTGACGCGGCAATTTTCGAGCAGGACCACCTGGCCCGGCGCGACATCGACGCCGTCGACCCAGTTCTGCTTCAGTTCGACCGGCTTGCCGAGCAATTCGGACAGGCGCTTTGCGATCGGCGCGAGCGAGTCTTCCGGCTTGAATTCGCCTTCGGTCGGACGGCCAAGATGGGAGGTCACCATCACGGCGGCGCCCGCCTGGAGGGCCTGCTGGATGGCGGGAACCGAGGCGCGGATGCGGGTATCTTCAGTAATGTTGCCGGCATCGTCCTGCGGGACGTTGAGATCGGCACGGATGAAAACGCGTTTGCCCTGGAGTTGATTGCTTGCGGTGAGATCGCTCAAACGGTTGAATTGCATGGCAGGCAGACAATTATTGAAAGAATGGAAAAACGCGTATTTTACTCCACCGCACCCTGCCAAAGAACCGTTTTCGGCTTATAAGATGACGCGGAGCAAACTGTAAGCCGCCATCCCGACGATGATGGTCCCGAGCATGTGGCGCTTGTACAGGAAGAACAACGTGGCGGCAATCCCGGCCATCAGTTTCGGATTCATCCAGCTGACTTGCACCGCGCCATTCACCAATACCAGGTCGGGTACGACAATCGCAGCCAGCGCTGCCGCAGGAGCGTAGCGCAGGGCGTGCTGCACCTTGGCCGGCATCTTGACCGCGTGTCCCAGCAGGAAAAAAGAGCCGCGCGTGATCAATGTGGCAAGCGTCAGCAGCCCGATGGCGAGCCATGTATCGAAGTCACTCATCACCCGCCTCCTTGTTCCGATCAAGCACGGTATCGACCGCCATCGCCGCCATCATGCCGACGATTACCGCAACCAGCAGGCCGAGGCGATACGGCAGCCCGGCTGCCGCCACCGCGACCGCGCCGGCCACGGCGACGCCAGCCAGGGCTGCCATATTGATGGTGAGCGGAATGGCAACCGCCAAGAGTGCCAGGGTGCCGGCAAAACCGATGCCCCAGCTTTGCGGGATCTGGCTGGCCAGCAGGATGCCGGTCACCGAACCGGCCTGCCAGGTACACCAGTTAGGATAGCCAATGCCATTAAAGAAACCGACCTTGCCCGCGGTATGCGGCGCGGTCTCCGCCGGAAAGCGCTGCGGGAACAAGCCCATGGTCACATCGGCACTGAAATACCCATGCCAGAGCCGCTTGTACCAGGGCAGGTGGGCGAAATGCGGCGCCAGGGCCGCAGCGAAAATGACGAAGCGAAGATTGACAACCAGTGCTGTCAGGAACACCACGCCCAGTGGCACATTGGCCGTCATCAAGGGCAGCGATGCCAACTGCGCCGAACCGGCAAACACCAGAAAGGTCATGCCCAGGGACTGGGCGATGGACAGGTCGCTTTTGACCATGGCCATTCCAGCCACCATGCCCCAGGCGAAAATACCGGGAATAGTCGGCGCGCATGCCTTGAAGCCCTCGCGAAACGCGCGTTTTTCGACGTCGGCGGATGAGGACTCCGCCGTGCCTGCTTGTGTATTGCTCATAGTGTTGAATCTGCGGAGGAGAGCCGTTCGTCACGTTCCCCGCCAAACCGGCGTCACCCCCCTGATCGCGATGGCAAAACACGGGTCGGCGCGGCAATTGAATCCGGAAAAAATCAAAGCGTCATTCTACAGACGAATTTTCTCCTCCGTTGGGATGGGCTAAAATCGAGGTTTTGCCATATCCCTGGAGACCCATTATGTCCATGTCCGACCGCGACGGAAAAATCTGGAAAGACGGCGAACTCATTGACTGGCGCGACGCGACGGTACACCTGCTGACCCATACGCTGCACTATGGCATGGGCGTTTTCGAAGGCGTGCGTGCCTACAAGACCGACAAGGGCACGGCGATTTTCCGCCTGAAGGAACATACGCAGCGACTGTTCAACTCCGCCAAGATTTTCCAGATGACGATTCCGTTTGACATGGAAACCATCATGGAAGCGCAGCGCCAGGTCGTGCGCGAGAACCAGCTCGAATCCTGCTACCTGCGCCCACTGGTCTGGATCGGTTCCGAAAAGCTCGGCATCTCGGCTAAGGGAAATACCATCCACGTCGCCGTCGCTGCATGGCCGTGGGGTGCCTATCTTGGCGAAGATGGACTGGCGAAGGGTATTCGCGTCAAGACTTCTTCCTTCACACGCCATCATGTGAATGTTTCGCTGGTGCGCGCAAAGGCCTGCGGTTATTACATCAACTCCATCCTGGCCAATCAGGAAGCACTGACCGACGGTTACGACGAAGCGCTGCTGCTCGACACCGAGGGCTACGTCTCCGAAGGCTCGGGCGAGAACGTCTTCATCGTCAAGAACGGCAAGATCTATACACCTGATCTTGCCTCCTGCCTCGACGGCATTACGCGTGATGCGGTATTGACGATGGCACGCGACCTCGGCATTGAAGTCATTGAAAAACGCATTACACGCGATGAGATGTACTGCTGCGATGAAGCCTTCTTTACCGGCACCGCGGCGGAAATCACGCCCATTCGCGAACTCGACAACCGCCAGATCGGCGAAGGCAAGCGCGGCCCGATCACCGAAAAACTGCAATCGCTGTTCTTCGATGTCGTCGCCGGCAAAGCACCGCAATACCAGCACTGGCTGACCCTGGTGTAACTAACCACTTAGAGCAAAATCCATGACCCAAGCACAGCAACAACACAACATGAGTTACGTCGAACTCGACGGCGACGACCTGCCGGCTTATTGCCCGAATCCGGCAATGCCGATCTGGTCTTCGCATCCGCGTATCTTCATTCCGCTCGACCATAACAACGAAGGCAAATGCTCGTATTGCGGGACCGTCTACCGCCTCAAGCCGGGCGCAGTCGCCAAGGGCCACTAATACCAATCCCAAGCTATAACGTGACATATATGGACTCCCTCCAAAGTACAAGAGACTGACCGACGGGAATGACATTAGGGAGAAGCCTGCAGTCGTATAT
>NZ_LMHZ01000005.1 GCF_001428545.1 Noviherbaspirillum sp. Root189 | reverse complement strand
GTCTTGCGCCGGTCATCCATTCGGTCCGAACTCTGCATCACGATTCTCTTCTTCAAATTGTTTAAAGGAACGTGTTGCAGTGACCAGTTGAATCCATCCCCCTCGCGCTCTGGTTACGATTGAGCAAGGCGGAGTATCAGCGGTTATCAGAAACGTTGCACCAAACGCATGATGTGCGGGTGTACAAACGCACGCTTGCCGTTCTGGAATGTGGGCGCGACATACTCTCCCGATTTCCCCTAGAGCGGATTTCATCGTGGTGTACGGAGAATCGGGTCGACTTGGCGTGCAGGACAAGGCGCGCGAAGTGCCGTGTGGCGGGCCACACAAGCGACAAGCAACGCCGTCCTGCGCGTCAAGGCGGACCGAGGCGACAGTACACACGATGAAATCCGCTCTAACTGCACTGAAACGGTCGGTATATCAATCGCGGTGGCAACCAAGCCCGCCATGGGTAACGTGGGTATTTAACGTATTTGTCATAAGTCCTTCATACGCTTGACACATTGGCTGGTGATACTTACGCCGTCATTCACGATGATCGGCTAATACCATGGCTATTGAAATTAAGGGTTTGTCCAAAACGTTCAAGGGCAGCTTCCAGGCGCTCGACCGGGTCAACTTAGACATCGCCGATGGCGAAATGGTCGCCCTGATCGGCGCGTCCGGATCTGGTAAGTCGACGCTGCTGCGCCATATCTCCGGTTTGATGCCAGCGAACGCGACGCAGAGCCATATACGTGTAGGTGGCCGCGTAGTTCAACAGGATGGTGTGATCGCACGGGACGTACGCAATGCACGCGCCGACATTGGTTTCATTTTTCAACAATTCAACCTTGTCGGCCGCCTGCCAGTACTTACCAATGTACTGTCCGGTGGACTGGCCCGTATGCCGCTCTGGCGAAGCTGCTTCCAGCATTTCACCGCAGCAGAGAAAACCCTTGGTCTCGAAGCACTTGCACGAGTCGGCATTGCGGACCACGCATACAAGAAAGCATCTGCATTGTCCGGTGGCCAGCAACAGCGTGCGGCAATCGCACGCACGATCGTGCAGAGAGCAAAAATCATCCTCGCCGATGAGCCGATCGCTTCGCTTGATCCAGAATCTGCACGTCGTGTGATGCAGGCGCTTGCCACCCTCAACCGTGAAGACGGCTCCACCGTGATTGTATCGCTGCACCAAGTAGACATGGCCATGCGGTTTTGCCAGCGCACTGTCGCGTTGCATCGGGGCAGAGTCGTCTATGACGGTCCTTCCGCGGCACTCACGCCTGCCATGCTGCGCGAGCTGTACGGCGCAGAGGCGGAAGACATTTTGAGCCCTGCGCCTGTGTCACAACCGCAACCGCAGACGGCAAGTGCAACGGATATTCACGGGTTGTCTGGATTTTCTGCCGCTGCAGCCTGACCACCCCTTAGCTTACTTTTATCGTTAGGAGTTTACCTATGTATCGCACGCTCATGTCTTCATTCGCCGCTACTGTTCTGTTTTCATTCGCTGCTGCTTCACATGCGCAAGACACTGGAAAAGCGATTAACTTTGGTTTCATTTCCACCGAGTCGGCACAGAACCTGCGGCAGGACTGGCAGCCCGTTCTCGAGGATATGAGCAAGCGACTCGGTGTTAAGGTCAACGCGTTCTTCGCATCCGACTATGCGGGCATTATCGAAGGCATGCGCTTCAACAAGGTACAAGTGGCCTGGGTGGGTAACAAGTCGGCGATGGAAGCCGTCGACCGCTCGAATGCTGAAGTTTTCGCGCAGACCGTCAACGTCGATGGATCGCTCGGCTACCACAGCATGATCAGCGTGCACAAGGACAGCCCTTATCAGACTCTGGACGACGTGCTGAAGAATGCGAAATCGATGAACTTTGGTATGGGTGACCCGAACTCGACTTCGGGCTTCCTGGTACCGAGCTACTACGTCTTCGCCAAGAACAACATTGATCCCAAGACGGCGTTCAAGACAGTGCGTGGTGCCAATCACGAAACCAATATTCTGGGCGTCGCCAACAAGCAGCTAGACGCCGCAGTACATAGCTCGGATACTTATGAGCGTATCGAGGCACGACAGCCAGACATGGCGAAGCAGTTGCGCCAGATATGGAAATCTCCATTGATTGCCGCGGATCCGATCGTCTGGCGCAACGACCTGCCGCAGGAAATGAAGCAGAAGATCAAGGATTTTCTCTTTGCGTATGGAAAAGCCGGTCCGGACGCCGCACGTGAAAAGGCACAGATGCTAAAGCTGAACTTCAGCAGTTTCCAGGAATCGAGCAACGCGCAGCTGCTGCCGATTCGCCAGCTGGAATTGTTTAAGGAAAAAATCAAGATTGAAGCCGACGCCGGCATGAATCCTGACACCAAGAAAGCCAAGCTGGATGACATCGCACGCAAACTGTCCGATATCGCCAAGTCCTGAAACTGCCGATATGTCAACTGCGCCTAACACGCTATCGCCGTTGCGTTCCGAGACGCCGGCCGCCTATCCGACGCCGCCCCGACGAGACCTGGCACGCCAGCTGGTCTGGGGCATCCTGCTTGGCATCCTCGCCCTGTCCTGGCAGGGCGCCGACATGCGGCCGCTTGCATTGTTCAGCGATGCCGCCAACATGGGAACGTATGCGGCGGCATTTTTTCCCCCAGACTTTCACGACTGGCGTGTATACGTCCAGGAGCTGCTGGTGACCTTGCAGATCGCCTTGTGGGGAACGGTGCTTGCCGTGATCTTTGCCGTGCCGTTCGGCCTGCTGAGCTCGTCCAACATCGTCCCCTGGTGGATATGCCAGCCAGTACGACGCATGATGGATGCCGCGCGCGCGATCAATGAAATGGTGTTTGCCATGTTGTTTGTGGTGGCTGTCGGCCTTGGCCCCTTTGCTGGCGTGCTGGCGCTGTTCGTGCATACCACCGGCATTTTGTCCAAGCTGTTTTCCGAGGCTGTCGAAGCGATCGATCCACAGCCGGTCGAGGGTATTCGTGCGACCGGGGCGCATGCGTTAGAAGAGATCGTATTCGGCGTGCTGCCACAGGTGATGCCGCTATGGATTTCTTATGCGCTGTATCGCTTCGAATCGAATGTCCGGTCGGCGACTGTGGTCGGCATGGTTGGTGCCGGCGGCATCGGTGTCATTCTCTGGGAAGTGATTCGAGGTTTTGAATACGCGCAAACCTGCGCTGTGCTGATGTTGATTGTGGCTACCGTCACCCTCATCGACCTGGTTTCGTCCAGACTTCGCAAGACATTTATCTGATCATGACATCACTGACACTCGAATCGATTGTGGACTGGCTGTTGCATCGTGGCGATGGACTGTATGGCGGAGAGGCGGTCACGCAACTCGAACATGCGTTGCAGTGCGCGGCCTTGGCAAGCGAGAATAAGGCCGACAATAAATTGGTTATCGCCGCATTGCTGCATGACATCTTCCATCTCGCGCCCGATACCAGCGATCGTCATCAACCGCATGAACAATTGGCGGCGCTGATGCTGGCTGATTTGTTCCCGGCCGCGGTGACAGAACCGGTTCGCATGCATGTCGATGCAAAACGTTATCTTTGCGCGATCGATCCTTTGTACTGGGGTTCGCTTTCCGACATGTCGAAACGTAGTCTGGAATGGCAGGGTGGACCGTTCTCCACGGAGCAAGCGGCCAACTTCATCAGCCAGCCGTATGCGGAGAATGCGGTAAGGTTGCGGCGCTGGGACGACGCCGCGAAGGTCGTCGGTAAGGTAACGCCCTCCCTGAATCAATACATTCCTTTGATGCAGCATCTGATCAGGGAGCATGCTGCAATTGCTTGATGCGATCTAAGCTTGATGCCACTTTACGCGGATGGCGACCGGATGTGAAGTGTGAATGCCGGCGGACCAGATAAGGAGACAACGCCGACCCTTTCAGATCCGCTGGCAGTAAAACGGTACATCGCTCCCGGCGTTACCGTGTCAGGATTTCCATTAGCCGCGCTCCGGCGAGCTCCAACGGGCCGCTGTTATCGAGACGGATAAGATTGTCGATATCCGGATGCGAAAACTCAATTGCTCGCTTCATACGATAGAGCAGAGCAGCGCCACTTTCACGACGGCGACCGAGCATGCGTTGCCGTATCGCCTCGGCATCCGCATCGATCCATACCACCTGCGCATCTGGAAAGCGTTTGCAGAGCTCGGGAATGTACTGGCGTGAGCCGTTGACGACGACATCGCGCCCGGCGATCAGGTCAGCTTCGATACCGCGACGAACTCCGTAATGCAAGCCGTTCGCCTGCCAGTTCATTGCAAAGTGACCCCCTGCGGCAAGTCGCCAGTATTCCTCGACACTGAGTGACTCATAGTCTTCACTGTCGTGTGCAGCACGGGTAATGGAGCGGCGCGTGAAGACTACGTGCCCATCATCGGCAATCTTTTCCTTTACCCAGCGAATCAGCGAATCCTTCCCCACGCCGGATGGGCCGACAATGAAAAACAGGCGGCCTGGTTTCGGGAGCATCGTCTCGCCATCCTGTTTTTCAAACGGGAAACGTTTCAAAAAAAGGAATGGCGCATTGGGTACCTCTTCGCGGAAAATGGAAATCGCGTCGATCGCACATGGCACTGTTGACAGGGCCTGATCAAACCACCCCTCAGCGGCCTTGCGGATCGCATAGGCTGCCTCTTCGTCGATATCCCGCAGCGACGTGGTCAGGGTCATGTGAAACCGGTATTCTTCCTCGGTATATGGATAACCCCAGCGCTGGAGAAGGGCATCCTGCCGCTCGCTAAGCCCGGCATGGCGGCGGCGCGAGAGTTCGGATTCGGACAGCGGTGCCCGAAGCGGATCAAAGTAAGCGACAGAACGCATAGCAAGCGCCGCGATGTCATCTCGCAATCCTGATGGCCGCAAGGCAAGAAAGCCATTGATTGGACGTACTTGCAATCCGGATAGCGTTATCGGTGTTTGCGTGGCTGCGAACGCCTTGGCCATCGCATATAAATGCGATTCATCGAATCCATCCTGCAGCCGAAACGGTGCCTTGAGCGTTGCATGGAAGCCGTATCGACATGGATCCCCGGTCAGTCCTTGAAAGACGGGAGCCGGTACCCCGGGGATCGCTGGTTGTTCCAACCGGTGTCCGTTTGCCGCATCGCGGCCCAGCCAACGAGATCCCGCATTCCATAACGCCGAATCCGGGGCAGCGGTGTAATAAATGGCGTATCGAGTCATGCTTTTATCATCACAAATCAGGCTGCAAGTGGCAAGCGGCGCTGGATCAGGCGGGCCGGTTCGGAACAATAGACGACCTGGCCTTCAACGATGGTCGCAACCAGCTTTGCCGCACCGGTCACGGACGCCTCGACGAGAATCAAGTCAGCTCGGCAACCAGGTGCGATTCTGCCGCGATTACGCAACCCCATAGCTTTGGCGGGGTTCTCCGACACCAGTTGCCATGCTTGTGCGAGCGTGCATACCTGTTCCACGAATGCCAGCTTGAATGGCGCATGCAGTAGCGAAGGATAATAATAATCCGAGGCAAGAATATGGCAGGCCTGCGCGCTGATCGATGTTGTTGCCGACATGCCGCCGCAATGGCTGCCACCAAGCAAAACGTTCGGAGCGCCCATGACAACCATGTTCGACAGACCCATCGCCGTTGTCAGCGCTTGTGGCGTGCGCGGGAACTCGCTGATGGCAACTCCCAAGTCCTGGTAGCGCAGACGATCGGCTGCGGTTTCGTCATCGTGCGATAACATTGGAATGCGGTTGCGACGGCACTCCGCTGCAAGCGCTTCAATGACGTCGGCGACTTCTCCTGCACGCGATTGTGCCGCTTCCAGGCGGGCTCTGAATTCCGCCGTGCTGCAACGTGCTCGTTCAGCATAGATTGCCAGTTTTTCAGGTGTTTGCATCTTGCGTGCAATGGATGGCAAATGATCGTTAAAGGCAAGCAGGCTGACCCAGCCTTGACTAATCCAATCCAGCGCATCACGCAATCCATCCACATGATGATTTTCAAAACGCAGGTGAATTCGGTGATCGGCCTGGAAATGGTTGGCACTGTCGCTGACCTGGCGCAGCATGGCCAGTGCGGCATCACGTCCGCGCAGGCCGCCTTCCCATGAGAAAGTCAATCCGTGGCATGCGGTAGTAATACCGTTGACGATAAGCTGCCGATCGGTTTCAGCCATTGCGATGTCGTGGCTGAACACCGTTTCGGGACGCGGCTGGATTTGCCGTTCGAAAGCATCACCGTGGATATCGACGATACCGGGCAATACCAGAAGACCTGTTGCATCCAGCGATGTGGCGTGGGCAAGCGTCGTGTCGTTATTGCTATGGCCATGGTCACAGCCTACTTCAGCAACCAAGCCATCTGTGACAAGAACGTCAGTAGCTTTCCATTGAACGCTGTCATCCTGATTACACAATACATTGGCTGCGCCATGGATATGCAAGGCTTGCATGAGGATACCTGCTGAAAGTTAGGATGCCTCATCGTAGCAAGCGATTGTTACCTGCTTTTGACATTGCAAGGCAAGAATTCGCGCCGCATGTTGACGCGCGATCCGAACATGTCATCAGGATTTCATCTTGATGTGTTCCAATCCTTTGCATGAAAACTCTCGACGCTACTTCCGACCGCGCCAGATGGATGTCATTGCTGGCGAAGGCGCCGCGTAACACGCTAATGGACGCGGCAACACAGTATGGTCCTCTCCCCGAGTTCCTGTGGATGCGCAAACCGGAGACCGGTTTGGCGATGGTCAGGGCCCGGGCCGGAGGAACGGGCATGCAGTTCAATCAGGGCGAGATGACAATCACACGTTGTGCGGTGCGGCTTGTGTCCGGTGAAACGGGCATCGCCTATATTGCCGGACGTGACAAGCGTCATGCCGAACTGGCCGCCATATTTGATGCCTTGATGCAATCGAATGCGCGCAACAATGTGCGTTCGCTCGTACTGGATAAGGTGGAGCGCAAGATCGCCGAGCAGCGGCAGGCGGCGCGTGCACGAGCTCAGGCGACCAAGGTGGAATTCATGACCATGGTCAGAGGAGAAGACTAATGAACGCGGAACTGAACGACGCTCTCGTACCGGCGTGGGAAGACAGCGTATCTGCGTCACAGGCAACGTTTCGCACCCTGCTCGATGCCATGGCATCTCCCGGGAGGATATGTCGGCTTCCCATGACAAGCAACACACCGGCCCCATTCAATGCAGCGACCACGGCCTTATGCCTGTCGCTTGCCGATCTCGATACGCCGGTGTGGCTCGATGCCCATGTGCGGTCCAACGCGGTTTCTTCCTTCTTGCGGTTTCATTGCGGATGCGCGCTCACCGATGATCCGGCGCAGGCAGTTTTCGCCGTGCTCAGCAGTACCGAAAACATTGATTTCGCATGCTTTGCCCAAGGCAGCATGGAATATCCCGATCGGTCGACAACGCTATTTGTTCAAGCATCCGGTCTGCGTGAGGGTGCAAGGTACACGCTCAGCGGGCCCGGTATCCGAGATACGGCGGAATTACGCGTTACCGGATTATCCGAGCACTTCTCGCAGGCATGGCGGCGTAACAACGCCGGCTTTCCACTGGGTGTCGATCTGGTCTTCTGCTGCGGCGACGAACTGGTCGCATTACCTCGCACCACACAAATCCTGGAGTAACCAACATGTATGTAGCTGTCAAGGGCGGTGAAAAGGCGATCGAAGCGTCGTACGAGGCGCTGGCGCGCAGGCGCCGTGGCGATCCCGCCGTGCCCGAACTGAGCATCGCCCAGATTCGTGAACAGATGGGGCTCGCCGTGGCCCGTGTGATGAGCGAAGGCTCACTTTACGATCCTGACCTTGCCGCGCTGGCGATCAAGCAGGCGAGCGGCGATCTGACCGAAGCGATCTTTTTGCTGCGGGCTTATCGCACCACGCTGCCACGCATTATTTCCACCGTGCCGATCGATACCTCGCGCATGCTGGTCGAGCGCCGGATCTCCGCGACTTTCAAGGATGTTCCGGGTGGACAGATTCTGGGCCCGACGTACGACTACACACAACGCCTGCTCGATTTTTCGCTGGCCGCCGATACTGCATTTGAGCAAGCGGACACTACGTCAGTTCAGGATGGAAGTTCGGAGGTCATGGACACTGTGGACACAACGGAAGACCCGAGCGACATGCCGAGGGTACTCGATTTCCTGAATGCGGAAGGCCTGATCGAACACGAGTTTCCGGCAACGGACGATCCTGCGCCTGCCGATCTGACGCGCGATCCCTTGCGTTTTCCTGCAGCACGCGATACGCGGCTGCAAAATCTGGCACGCGGCGATGAAGGCTTTCTGCTGGCATTGGGTTATTCCACACAGCGCGGTTATGCGAACAACCATCCGTTCGCCGGTGAAATCCGTTTTGGCAGTGTACCGATTGAAGTCGTTCCAGAAGAACTCGGCTTCCCCATCGATATTGGCGACATTGAAGTGACCGAATGCCAGATGGTGAATCAGTTTTCCGGCTCACATGAGGAAGGCGCGAAATTTACGCGTGGCTATGGTCTGAGCTTCGGCCATGGAGAACGGAAGTCCATCGCCATGGCGCTGGTCGATCGTGCATTGCGGGCAGAGGACCTCGGCGAACAGGTCAACTCTCCGGCGCAAATGCCAGAGTTCGTGTTGTACCACTCGGACAATGTGGAAGCTTCCGGCTTTGTGCAGCATCTCAAGCTGCCGCATTACGTGGATTTCCAGTCGGAGCTTAACCTGATCCGCGCATTGAACCTTGAAGCCAGCCGCGCCAAACAGGCTCCCGCCGAAGAAGATGGCAACACAAAGCGTCCCCAGCAGAAAGCAGCATGATGCAGACAACGGTAGAGCACACAACAGGGCACAGCAGCTCGCAAGCCGATCCGGGCTACAACTTTGCGTATCTCGATGAGCAGACCAAGCGCATGATACGGCGCGCCATCCTGAAGGCGGTCGCGATTCCGGGTTATCAGGTGCCTTTCGGCGGGCGCGAAATGCCGTTACCTTATGGTTGGGGTACCGGTGGCATCCAGGTAACGGCAGCGGTGATCGGGCACGAAGATGTACTCAAGGTGATCGACCAGGGCTCCGACGACACGACCAATGCCGTCAACATCCGCCGCTTTTTCCGTCGGACTACCGGCGTAGCGACTACTGAAAAAACGCCTGAAGCGACGCTCATCCAGACCCGCCACCGCATTCCCGAGACGCCGCTGCGCGAAGGCCAGACCATCGTGTACCAGGTGCCCATTCCGGAGCCGCTGCGCTGGCTGGAGTCCAGCGAAGCGCAGACACGCAAGCTGCACGCAATGGCAGATTACGGGCTGATGAGTGTCAAGCTCTATGAAGACATCGCCCGCATGGGCAAGATCGTTACCGCCTATGACTATCCGGTGATCGTTAACGGACGTTACCTGATGCGTCCGTCGCCCATTCCAAAATTCGACAACCCCAAGATGCATTGCAATCCAGCGCTGCAACTGTTCGGTGCTGGTCGGGAAAAGCGGATTTATGCAGTACCGCCCTATACCTCAGTCAAAAGCCTCGACTTCGACGATCACCCGTTTCAGATCGAGCGCTGGGACCAGTGCTGCAGCCTGTGCGGCAGCAAGGAATCGTTTCTCGACGAAATCATCGTCGATGACAAGGGCGGCCGGCAATATGTGTGCAGCGACACCGATTTTTGCCAGGACAACCGGGATCAAGACCATCAACAGGAGCAGCCACAATGAATGCCGAGCAGACCCCTTTTCCTTTGCTGCAGGCGCAACAGGTTACAAGGCGCTTCGGTGCAAGAATAGCCTGCGATAAGGTGAGCCTGTCCTTGTATCCGGGTGAAGTGCTCGGTATCGTGGGTGAGTCGGGTTCCGGCAAGACCACCCTGCTGAACTGCCTTGCAGGTCATCGTGCGCCCGATGAAGGGCAAGTGCTGTTTTCCACGCGCCACGAGGGCGTGGTCGACTTGTACCAGATCAGCGAAGCAAGGCGGCGCCTGCTGTCGCGTACCGACTGGGGCTTTGTGCACCAGAGCGCCCGTGACGGCTTGCGTGCGGACGTATCGGCGGGCGCCAACGTCGGCGAGCGCCTGATGGCTGTAGGTGCCCGGCATTACGGCGACATTCGCAATGAAGCGACGATTTGGCTACAGCGTGTGGAAATCAATCCGGCGCGCATTGATGACCTGCCACGCGATTTTTCCGGTGGCATGCAGCAGCGTCTGCAAATCGCCCGCAACCTGGTTACGCGACCTCGTCTGATCTTCATGGATGAACCTACTGCCAGTCTCGATGTATCGGTGCAGGCCCGTCTGTTGGACTTGCTGCGTCAACTCGTCACGCAACTGCAGCTTGCCGCCGTTATCGTGACGCACGATCTCGCCGTTGCAAGGCTGCTCGCACATCGCCTGATGGTGATGCGCGAAGGGCAGGTTGTCGAAGAAGGCCTGACCGATCAGGTGCTGGACGATCCGCAGCATCCCTATACCCAGTTACTGGTTTCTTCCATTGTTCATGCTTAAGGACCACGCGATGTCGAATCAACTTGAAGCCCGTGGCCTCAGCAAGCATTTCACCCTGCACTTGCAGGATGGTTTGCACTTGCCCATTTTGTCCGACATTGCCCTTGATGTGGCGGCAGGCGAGTGTGTCGTTTTGCATGCCCCGTCGGGCGCGGGGAAAAGTACATTGCTGCGTTGCCTGTATGCTAATTACAAGGCGAGTGGCGGCAGTATCCGAATACGACATGCCGAAGAGTGGATAGACTTGGCTACCGCAACGCCGCGACAGGTGCATGCGGTGCGTCGCACGACACTCGGCTTCGTGACGCAATTCCTGCACGTCATTCCGCGAGTCGCGACGCTCGACCTCGTGGCCGAACCGTTGCTGTCGCGCGGGATCGATGAGCACGAGGCGTTGGACCGGGCCAGGGCCATGCTGACCCGGCTGCGCATACCGCCGCGGCTCTGGCAGATCCCGCCTGCGACGTTTTCCGGCGGCGAGCAGCAGCGCGTCAATATTGCAAGAACCATGATCTGCGATTATCCGGTGCTGCTGCTCGACGAGCCGACCGCCTCGCTGGATGAAGCCAATCGCGATACCGTCGTTGACATGATCAATGTGGCGCGCGAGCGCGGTGCGGCGATCGTGGGCATCTTTCATGATGAGCATGTACGCCATGCGCTTGCTACGCGTCTGTTTTCCATTCAACCGGCCCAGCCGGCCACTCTTGCCTGCATATCATGATAATTATTGCCAATGCACGTGTCGTTACCCGTGACGACGTGTTTACCGGCTCGCTCTCGGTTGATGGCGAACATATTGCCGAAATCTGGCCGGGACCCACGGCAGCCTTGGGCGCCGAGGACTGGGAGGGCGATTACCTGCTTCCCGGTCTGGTGGAGTTGCATACCGACAACCTGGAAAAGCACCTGATGCCCCGCCCCAAGGTAAGCTGGCCGGTGTTGCCAGCGATCCTCGCACATGATGCACAAGTGGCGACTGCCGGCATCACCACCGTGCTTGATGCATTGTCAGTCGGCGACATCGATACCGATTCCGTGCGAATACAGATGCTGGAGGCCTGCAGCGAAGGTTTGCGCACTGCTGCGCAGGCCGGTGTACTGCGTGCCGACCACCTGCTGCATATCCGACTTGAGCTTGCGGAAGAAAACCTGGTGGAGATGTTTGCGCCCTTCCTTGACGATGAGCGCCTTCGTCTGGTCTCGCTGATGGACCATACGCCAGGGCAGAGGCAATGGACGGATATTGGCCATTACCGGACTTATGTGACCGGCAAGCGCGGATGGAGTGAAGAAAAAGTCGAGTCCATGCTGGATCGCTTGCTGGAGCGGCAGGAGCGCTATGTCAACGCCAATCGCGCCGCTGTCGTTGCACAATGCACGCGCCGTGCGTTGCCGGTCCCGCTGGCGACCCACGACGACACGACGACCGACCATGTTGCCGAAGGCGTGGCGGAGGGTGTGTCGATTTCAGAGTTTCCGACGACACTGGCAGCTGCTCGTGCCGCACGGGCTCACGGACTTGGCATCATCATGGGGGCGCCGAACGTGGTGCGGGGTGGTTCACACTCCGGCAACGTGTCCGCCGCCGAACTGGCGCGTCACGATTTGCTGGATGTCCTGTCATCGGATTATGTGCCAGCCAGCCTGTTGCATGCGGCCTTCCTGCTGCAAGCCCAAGGCTTCAGTCTGCCCAAGGCGATTGCAACCGTGTCGCACAACCCTGCGCGCATGATCGGGCTGAGCGACCGGGGCGAAATTGCACCGGGACTGCGAGCCGACCTGGTGCGCGTCCGCATGATGGGTGGTGTGCCGGTCGTACTCGCGGCATGGAAGGCCGGACGAAGGATTGTGTAAAGCAGGCAAGCAGGAGGGCTACCGTTGTTAAGAAGGCGGCACCGGGACCGCCCGCACTAAATCAATAACAACCCGGTATCGATGGCCGGTCTTGACGCCGGCTTGAGCGCCGAAAGCGTCTCGACCGCAGCCTTTGCGTGCAGGAAGCGGGCGCGCATGTCGCGACAGGTCTCTTCCCGCCGTTGCAGTTCCTTGCCATGCAGACCAGGCGCGCCAAGTGCAGTAAGGCTCAATGCATATTCCTGCATCGCACTCCACATTAACGCAGTCATGCCATCCAGCCGTGCCTGACAAAATTGTTCCTTCATGAGCACAGGTTCCGCATGAAACCCGGATGCGTCCGCGGATCGGGTTTCGTCTGCAATCTTTACGTTCATTTTCTAACTCGTCTTCCTCTGCGGAATCCCTGCCGCAATGCGCAATGCGCAATGTGCAACGCGCATGGGGCAGGGCAATTGAGCCAATGAAGGCCATACTGTGCAGCCCTTTCTGCCCCGACCGAATATTGATGGTTCAAGCGGCCTTCTCTGTCAGGTAGCGTTTCGCATAACGGCTATCGAGGTTAGCCAAAGGCAACAGCAAAAGCAGGTCCGCGCAATGGAAGTCAGGATCCCAGGCGGGATCTCCGCAGATCCACGCGCCGCTTCGGAGATAACCTTTCAGCAACGGCGGAATGGCACGACGAGCATCGCTGCTGCATTGCTGCATGGGAAACGGGAGGTGCGGCGTCGCGCGGTATTCGGCCGGGGCGAGATGCTGGCTCGTCGCCAACTGCTGATAGACCGCCGAGGCATTCGCGCCGCCGTCGGCGAGACTGATGCTGGCGCAACCGATCAGATAATCGCATTGATGGCGGCGAAGATAGCTGGCCAGTCCCGCCCACAGCAACATGATCACCGCGCCGCTACGGTAATCCGGATGGATGCAGGCACGGCCGGCCTCGACCATGCGGCCGCGCAGATTTGCAAAGCGCAGCAAGTCAAATTCATTTTCACAATACAGCCGGCCGGTCTCACGTGCTGCTTCAGGCTTCAACAGACGGTAAGTGCCGACGACCTGCAGCGAGCCGGAGTCACGCACGATCAGATGATCGCAATACCGGTCGAATTCATCGCGATCCAGACGCTCCGCATTCATCAGCGAAGACAGCCCACCGGCCTCGATGAAAATCTTGTAACGCAGGCGCTGCACTTCCTCTACTTCTTCAATCGTGCTCGCCATGCTCAGCGTCAGTCTGGGATTATGTTGGTTGGATATGCTAGCGGTGTCCTGCGTGTCGAGTAATTGCATCTGCTATCCTTTCGTGAAAACAACTCCAGCCTAAACACTGATTGCTTCAGTCGTATTACGATTCAATGGCAGTTTCATGACATTGCAACGGCGAGGCGCCTGTCGCTATCACACACAATGCAATCTCAACATATGATCTGTCTGGAGCGAGGAATCAATAGGTCGCTTCATGGCAATGCGCGAAGCCCCTACCATCTCCTGCCATAGCAATATCGCTAGCAATAAGCGCTCATTCTTTGACGAAGTTTTCACAAGGTTTTACGAAACGGACCCGTGCACAAAACGATGCGGATGACCAGCTTGCCCGAAATGGATACTTTTGAACGATTGATCGAAAGCCATTCCTCTTTACTCCAGACGCGCGTCGTGCGAACAGTTCAGTGTGGCGACGTGCGCTATCCGATTTATGCGGCGTCACTCGGCAGTAGCGATCCGCAGGTCCCTGCAGTCGGTTTCTTTGGCGGTGTCCATGGGTTGGAACGCATCGGCACGCAAGTTCTGCTCGCGTTCCTGCAAACACTGCTCGAGCGCGTGCGCTGGGATGCCGTATTGCAAGAACAGCTATCCGCAATACGCTTGGTTTTCATGCCCCTGATAAACCCGATCGGCATGCTGAGAGGGACGCGCTCCAATGCCAGCGGGGTCGACCTGATGCGCAACGCACCAGTGGACTGCGACCAGGCTGTGCCTTTTCTGCTCGGTGGCCAACGCTTCAGTGCGCATCTGCCCTGGTATCGGGGCTCGGCCGTGATGGAAGCGGAAAGTCAGGCCTTGTGCGAACTGGTCGAGCAGGAATTTCTCGGCCGCCCTTTTAGCATCGCGTTGGATTGCCATTCTGGTTTTGGGCTGCGGGACCGCATCTGGTTTCCCTATGCGCACTCCCGCAAACCGGTGCCGCACCTTGCGGAACTGTTCGCATTGCATATGTTATTCAAGCGTGCCTATCCTAATCATGACTACGTATTTGAACCGCAAAGCAGGCAATACCTGACGCACGGCGATCTGTGGGACCATTTGTACCTGAGCGCGACACGATGTGACAACCATCCGGTGTTCCTGCCGCTGACATTGGAGCTCGGTTCATGGCGCTGGATCAAGAAACGCCCGATGCAGCTGTTTTCCAAAGCGGGCATCTTTAACCCGATCGCCAGCCATCGCCTGCAACGGGTACTACGTCGGCATCTGGTATGGCTGGAATTTCTGACGCTTGCAGCACGCGGCTGGCAACAGTGGCTGCCGGCCGGTGCTGCGAGGCTCGACCTCCAAGAACAGGCACTGGCGCATTGGTATGGGGTGGAAAAAACATGAGCGCCTGGATCTTTCTGCGCGGGCTGATGCGGGAAAGCCGGCACTGGGGCGATTTTCCCCAGGTGTTCCAGCATCATCTTCCTGAAGCCAGGGTAATTTTGCAGGATCTTCCCGGAAACGGCAGCCTGAACAAGTTGCAGAGTCCGCTGCACGTCAATGACATGATGGCCTGGTGCCGGCAACACCTGCATGCGCAAGGCCACCGTCCTCCGTATTACGTACTTGGGCTTTCCATGGGGGGCATGGTGGCCGCAGCATGGGCACAGGCCTATCCGGAAGATCTGCGGGGCTGCGTACTCATTAACTCCAGCCTGCGGCCATTCAGCCCTTTCTATTACCGACTGTACTGGCGCAATTATGGCAAGCTGCTGCAACTGTGTATCCAGGGCATGCAGAAGCACGATCTCATGCTGCGCGAACGGTTGGTATGGGAGTTGACCACCAATACCGGATCTGCGATCCCGTCATCCTTACTCGACGCCTGGATGTCATATCAGCACGACCACCCGGTCAGCATGGCAAACGCCTTACGACAGTTATGGGCAGCGAGTCGCTTCCGCGCGCAGGCTTCAGCGCCGAAGGTTCCAGTGCTGGTGCTTGCCAGCGCCGCAGACAGACTGGTGCACCCGAGTTGTTCATTGCGCCTTGCGGACGCATGGCAAGCGCCGTGGCACATCCATCCTGACGCCGGGCACGATTTGCCGCTGCAGGACGGCGCGTGGATTGCACATCAGGTCGCACGCTGGCATGCATGTCACGAAAATTACATCGAGACGTCATTTCGCTGAAGTAATACTTGCGTATTCTCCGGGACATGCTTGAATGCGGCCCATCGGGGAACCACGGCACCACGGCGAGTCTTTCTTCTTGGGTCCATGCAGATCAAACGTCGCTGGTTCTGGGACCAGACGCATAAACGTCGTTCAGAACGTGCTGAAAAAGGCAAGAAGGGCACCGAAGTGATCTTCGTACCCGGCAGTCACGACGAAGCAATATGTCAAGCTCAAGGTCAAGAACGCGGTCAGCTACATTACCTCTTTCGATACCATCATTCTGTATATGCCTGAAGCTTAGGCTACATTTTCAACCAATATAAAATCGCGACGACAATGACTGCGACCACGCACAAGCCCAAACCCGAAAACAACAGCGTCAAGACATCGGAAAGCATAAGTAATACCTTTACAACCAGCGCATAGGATACCAGTCGCGGCAACGGCCTGCACACTGCCTTGACACATGCATTTTGCCTTTAAGGCCTGTCAAACCAACGCATAGGACGGTGTCGATAATGGCTGATGAGCGGCAATGTTAGACTTCTTTAAGGCTTCACTTTATATGTTGGTAACTATCCACTGAGTATCACAGCCTGCTTTAAAAAGGAGAAAGACTGAAGTCTTCCTCCCCACTAGTTACTGAATCGCTTGACTCATTGCACGGTAGATGGCGCGACGTTTGCCAATCTCGTATTGCATTTCCGACGGCGCATCAGGCACACTGAGTTCGCCAAACGCCCGCATGATTTCCCTGTCACGAAAATGACGTTGTATCAACGTTAAAAAAGGCGCCCATCTGTCACGCAGTGGCAGGGCACCGAAGAGCGTGCATACTCCTCAAACTCCCTGCTGAGCTGCGACGCGCTTTAAGTTTCACATAAGGGAATCGCGGTACAGTCGCGGCCTGTTTTTAAAAATTGAGCGGGATGCAGTTTTATTTCTGCCGGCGCTTACCCATCGTGCCTCAAGCACTGTCAATGGAATCACCCAAGAACGCCACCGGCAAGAACGGCGAGTTCAGCGTTGACATCCTTCATACCTGTCAAGGTGCACTGACCTGTACATCGATCTTTATCTCGAACAGCAGGTAGCGGCATAAACGGCTTGGCTGCAGGGATGGCCATGCATATCAGCCGTCAAGCGGCATGGTAAAGATAAGCTTTCATTAAGGTGCCCCCGAGTTGCATTACAGCAGGCATGCGCTTGGGTAGGCTTGCCAAAGGCACGCGACTGCGCCATCGCAATCAGTTTCATCGACGGCTGCACGCTTCGCGCATCCCGTTCGCTACAGGAGATTTCATGCAACTTACTGTTTCTGTTGGATTGATCCTCAGCATCGTGCTTTGGGGCATCCTGTCACCGACTTCACTCTCCGCCGTATTTGATACGGCGCTCGTGTCGATCACAAAGAACTTTGGATGGCTTTATCTTTGGGCGGCCCTGGCACTCGTCATCTTCGCGGTCTACCTGGCATTCAGCCGCTATGGCAACCTCAAGCTGGGAAACGATGAGGACGAGCCAGAATTTTCTCTGGGAGCCTGGTTCGCAATGTTGTTTGCCGCCGGGATGGGGATCGGGCTGGTGTTTTGGGGCGTGGCAGAGCCGATCTCGCATTACAACGCTGCGCCGCCCGGACTCGTATCGGCGACGCCGGAAGCGGCCAATGCCGCAGTCCGCTACAGCTTTTTTCATTGGGGCCTGCACCCTTGGTCCATATATAGCGTCGTCGCGCTGTCCATCGCCTTCTTCCAGTACCGGCGGCAGCGCCCCGCACTGGTCAGCGAGTCCATCGGTACCCTGCCGTGGCGCCCGGTGCGACGTATGGCAGGCCTGTTCGACGGCTTGGCGGTGATCGCAACGGCATTCGGCGTGGCAGCTTCGCTCGGCATGGGTGCTCTGCAGATCAACAGCGGCCTGGAAGTGGTATTCGGGCTCCCGGTCAGCAAGAGCGCGCAGGTGGGCATCATCGTCGTGACCACCGCATTGTTCATCACCTCCGCTGTCACCGGCGTCAGCAAGGGCGTCAAGTGGCTGTCCAACTTCAACATGGTGGTGGCCGCGGTATTGACATTGGCCGTCTTCGTGCTGGGTCCTACCGTTGCCATTATCGATACGTTCACTAATACATTGGGTAGCTATCTCAGTGAATTCGTGCGCATGAGCCTGCGCATGACGCCCTTCCGCGAGAGCAGCTGGGTCAGCGGCTGGACAGTGTTCTACTGGGCATGGTGGGTGTCATGGTCGCCGTTCGTCGGGCTGTTCATTGCTCGCGTTTCACGCGGGCGCACTATCCGCGAATTTATTATCGGGACCGTGCTGGTGCCATCACTGCTTGCGTTTATCTGGTTCTCAGTGTTCGGCGGAACCGCGCTTCACATGGAGATCTGGCAGAACGTACCCATCGCGGCCGCAGTAAAAGAGGACGTATCCACGGCGCTGTTTACCATGTTCGGCGCCATGCCGATGGGATTGGCGATGTCGGTCGTCGCCACGCTGCTGGTGCTGGTGTTCTTCGTCACGTCCGGTGACTCGGCGACCCTGGTATTGGGAATGATGAGCACGCGCGGCGACCCCAATCCTTCAGCGCGGATTAAGATCGTCTGGGGCTCACTGGTCGCAGGCATCGCGATCAGCCTGCTGCTGGCTGGCGGCATCAAGGCGGTGCAGACGGCTACCATCGTCTTCGCCCTGCCGTTCACCCTGGTGATTCTCCTGATGGTGGTGTCGCTGTGGCGAGGGGTCCGCGAAGACTGGCAGCAAGAGCAGCGCAAGGAGCGCGAGCTGCGTCAGCGGCTGCGCCAGCTAATGGCGCAATGAAATAGCGCAGGAAGCATTCGTGAACAATGCACTGTCTGGACGCCGACGGCAGTGGCACGGAAGCAATGCAGGCCACAACAGCGAAAGCGTTTCGCAGGACAGAGTGTTTGATATCATTTAATACAACTTCCCGGCAGAAGCTTTTATATTTGAGATGACCCCTGGCCGGAATGAGTACTTCAACGCCCCTGCAGCCGCATCAGTGGATGCAACATCAGCTCCGGCGCACTGGACTGATTGCACCATAACAACGCATGCTGATCGAATTCAGTCAGAAGGCCTTCGGCTTGGGCACCGCTGATATTGAGCACCAGGTAGGCCTCATCTGAAGCGTCGTTACATCCTTCCCGTTCGGCAGGAAGAGCTGCCAGCTTAAGCCTTTTGATGGCGACAGCAAGCGCAGCATGGCGCGCTTTGTTTTTCGTTGCTGGAAGTTTTTGTCCCGCGGGATTATAGGCCGTTACCACAACCGCAGTTATGGCGTTATGGGTCCTAAGCAGTTGCGTCAGGTCAGAATTACGTACTCCGGCCTGGAGCCTGAGACGGCGTGGTGCGTGAACGGTGAACATTGTCGCGCGGCACACAGCACGCTGCTGGGCAGTCAGCTCTGCGTAGTCAGTGAACGAAATGGTAAGAGCCTTCATGAGCGCCGCTAGGCGGGTTAACGGGGGGAAAACGGAGTGTTAGTTTAATGCTTGTACTGTACAAGCATACAGTATTTTGACATGAATTTCCGTGTGCCGGAAGCGACATCTTTCTCTAAAAGTAGACGGTGGATAAAACGATGCGAGAGAGCCCACACTCTGCTAGGCTCCTACGTCTCGTTTACTTTTACAGGAGTTTGCATGAAGAAATTTTCCATACTGTTCGCCTGCTTCACCATGATGGCCGGCACCGCGGCGGTGGCCGATGAGGCGGTTGAAACACTCGATTCGGGTGTCAAAGTGCAGAAAATCAAGACCGCAAAAGGACCGAGTCCCAAGGCTTCGGATACCGTGAAGGTCCATTACCGGGGAACGCTGCAGAACGGTACCGAGTTTGATAGTTCGTACAAGCGCGGAGAGCCTATCAGCTTTCCTTTGTCGGGGGTCATCCCGTGCTGGACACAGGGCGTTCAGAAATTGAACGTAGGCGAGAAGGCAAAACTATTTTGCCCGGCAAAGACTGCATACGGTGCACGCGGAGCCGGTGGCGTGATTCCGCCAAACGCGGACCTCAACTTTGAAGTTGAACTCCTCGGAATTCAATAAAGTTCTTCGAATTTCGAAGCGATATGGACTACCGCTAAGGCAACGGAATCGAATGCACTGCGACGATGGCGAAACTGGCTTTAGTCACCGTAAGGCCTTTCGTATTGCCCATGGTTCAAGCGCTTGTGGCCGGTGATTGCCCGCCGCTACCGTGCCACAGTGCAGCACGACTACGTTGAATCCGTGCTGATGTGTGCTGCACGAACCGTTGCACATCAGTCCAGCTCATTGGCGACATCGAAAAACTACCTTTAACGCAATTTGAGCAGACCGTGTCTGCTCAAATACATGCGGGCGTTTTCCTGGCCCGACAGGCCAATACTGCAGAATTGCTCTTAGATCGTCTCAGCGATTGCACGTACTTTTCGCATGTCTTCTGCGCTTGGGCGATTGTGATGACTGGCTTTGGCCATTGCGACGGCTTTGTCCAGCGCATCAATGAAGGTTGCCAGGAATGTATAAGAACGGTTAGCGGCGTTGAGTGCGAGAGTTGTCATGGCTTTTTCCTTTAAATGTCTTGTGCTGTTGAAGACAATATAGGCTTCGCCCAACAACATTCCCAATTACAAGTGGTGATGTGAAGTTATTTGATTTGTGAATGGGTGCGAAAAATGCTATAGCGCAATTGCCTGCGGAGGCTGCACATAACAAAATCTTCATCAAGAACAAATGCGGTGAAGGTCATCTTCCGCATGCGAGCAGGTTTATTTGATGAATAACGGATTCTTTTGATACCAAGCCACTAATTTGAAAACCATTGGTCGAATAGTTTCTAAACGGTTTCTATCTAGTCAAACACCTTGTCTAACATGCCTAAGCTACCGAATTCTATTGTCGTTAATTCAACGTTGGCCACATGAAGGCAGAGTTTTGATCGGCAAACGCATTCGTAGGCAATAAGGATGATGACTTCTCCAGAGGAAACAGATGCTGGCGCCGGAAAGCCGGATAACGTTAAGCCAGGCTCCGCTGACAGGATGTTTCTGGCGCCGGAACTATTGGCTGCCCTCATTTTTTTGCTCGGCCTCCTTACCACCATAGGCCTGTGGAGAAATGCGCAAAATGACGCTCGAGGGGCGCTCCAGACAGAATTCGACTTCCAGGTTCGCCAAACATCCCGGCATATCGAAGAGCGCATGGCGACGTACGAACAAGTGCAGCGCGGTGCTCAGGCGTTCTTGCTTGGCTCACCAGATATCCGTCGTGAAGATTTTCGTTTGTACGTTGAATCGTTGCGCCTGCAAGATACTTACCCAGGCATTCAGGGCATCGCGATATCGCAGATCGTGCGCAGCGCCGATAGGCAAGCTCATGAAGAATCCGTGCGAAAAGAAGGATTTCCAAATTACAAAATTTTCCCGGTATCCGAACGTGCTGTTTACTCATCCATTACGCATATTGAACCGTTCTCAGGATTGAATCTGCGCGCCTTGGGGTTTGACATGCTGACCGATCCCATTCGCCGTGAAGCAATGGAGCGTGCCAGGGATACCGGTCAGGCTGCTGCATCGGGAAAGGTAAAACTGATTCAGGAGGATGGCAAAGATGAGCAAGCTGGACTGGTCATGTATTTCCCGGTCTATCGCCGTGGCGCCCCAACGATGACCATTGCGGATAGGCGAGCCAGTCTGTTTGCGTGGATAGGGGCGCCTTTCCGGATGAGGGACTTGATGGCAGGTCTGGGCGGCGAGCGCTCCAGCGACATTATCCTCGCCATCTATGATGGCAACGAAGTTTCAGAGCGTTCAAAACTCTACTATTCGCTTGAAAACGCCTCGGCGCCGACTGTAAGGTATCAGCCGTCCTTTTTTCATACGGAGCGCCGAATACTGGTCGGTGGCCGTCCATGGACGCTTGAAATAAGGTCAAGTCCATCGTTTGAAAAGCGCCTCGGAAGTGCCATGCCGACGATTATTGCACTGGGCGGCGTTCTGACCAGCGTTATGCTCTCTGCGCTGGTGTGGGCGCTCGCTTCAGGGCGTCGGCGTGCCCTCTCGCTGGCAAACATCATGACTCACCATCTAAGTGAAAGCGAGTTTCGCTGGAAGTATGCGCTTGAAGGCGCCGGTGATGGCGTCTGGGACATGAATACAGAAACGGGCGAGATGATGTATTCAAGGCGCTGGAAAGAGATGCTGGGATTTGCAGATACGGACATCGGGAGTCAGATATCTGAGTGGGAGCGGCTCATTCATCCTGACGACAAAGAGCGTGCATTGCGCGTTGTTAAGCAATTCCTTGATGGCAGGGACCAGGGATACTTCAACGAATTCCGGTTGCGTTGTAAGGACGGTAGCTGGAAATGGATATTGGCCCGAGGTACCGCGGTGAGTCGAAAGGCAGACGGTAAGGTGCTTCGTGCAATCGGGACGCATACCGACATCACGCCACGCAAACAGGATGAAGATGCGCTTCGCGAATCGAACAATCGGCTCGCGATCGAGCAACGCCGGATACAGGTGATTCTGGAAAATTCGCACGATGCTTTTGTTGCATGGGATGCTTCAGGTCGTGTCACGGACTGGAATGCGAAGGCTGAAAAGATTTTTGGCTGGACCGCCAGCGAAGCTATTGGCACCGAACTGCCAAAGCTCATCGTTCCACCAAACGCACGCGCGGCACACGGAGCTGAAATATTGCGCATTACCTCATCCGGAGTTGAAAGCGTGATTGGCCAGGTTATCGAAATGGATGCGGTCGATAAGTTTGGAAACCTCATTCCTGTCGAACTGGCAGTCGCCGGAATTCCACAGACTTCCGGCTATGCCGGCAGCGCATTTATCAGGGACATCAGAGAACGGAAGGCGGCGGAGAAAAACGAAGCTGAACGTGCCCGCGCCCTTGAAGAAGCCCGAACAGCACTTCAGCATGCGCAAAAGCTTGAGGCAGTGGGCAAGCTTACCGGTGGCGTTGCACATGACTTCAACAACGTACTTCAGACAGTCGGGGGCAACATTGAGTTGCTCAGACATATTCTGGCCGGCCAGCCCGCAATTGAGAAACGCTTGGATAGTGTTATGGCAGCAGTAGACCGGGGCGCCAAACTTTCATCGCAGCTTCTGGCATTTGCCAGACGTCAGCCACTACAGCCGATCGCGTTAAATCCTTTACGGGTAATACAGGCAATGGATGATCTGTTGCGGCGAGCGTTGGGCGAGACCATCGAACTCGAGACTAGAGCGACCAAAGAACTATGGAATATATTTGCCGACCGCGGGCAGTTAGAGAACGTTGTTCTTAACCTTGCTATAAACGCGCGTGACGCGATGCCGAACGGCGGCAGCTTGCTCATTGAAATGAAGAATGTTCACCACGGACATAAGGGAATATCTCTGTCGACATCTCTTCACTATGGCGAGTATGTGCAAATTGCTGTGACAGACAATGGTACCGGCATGGCGCCCGAAATAGCCGAACAGGCATTTGAGCCCTTCTTTACCACCAAGCCAACCGGTGAAGGCACCGGACTTGGGTTAAGCATGGCCTATGGCTTCGTCACCCAAAGCGGTGGACACATCCGGCTTGATAGTGAAGCAGGTAGAGGGACTACCATCACGATTTATCTGCCAAGGGTGCTACAGCAGGAAGAGCCGGACACGTCGCCAGACCAGGGCCTGATCATTGGAGGTCATGAGACCATCCTCGTGGTGGAAGATGATGCCGAAGTGCGGACGACAGTCGTTGGAATGCTTACGCGCCTCGGATACAAGGTGATGGAGGCCCATGATGGGAACGCCGGTTTGGAAATGTTAAAAAACAACCATAACGTGGATCTGCTATTTACGGATGTTGTTATGCCTGGTCCTGTATCCAGCACGCAATTAGCACAAGAAGCGAGCCGACTTTTGCCGGGGCTCGGAATTCTATTCACGTCAGGCTATACGCGCAATGCCCTAACTACCGGTGGTCGACTGGAAAAAGGTGTGCAGCTACTTAGCAAACCATACAATGAAGAACAGTTAGCCAAGAAAGTACGTCAGGTCCTGGCATCAAGATTCTCCTTATCCGCAGCCTCCACAAAATAGAGATGGCTGATAGAAAGAGAAAGACCTATTAGAGAACGATTAACATGACCTGCAATACCAATATTTTTACTTCGGATCCAAGTCTGAGCTTTCTATTGCGGGAAGGAGAAATGAGGGCGCGCATCAGGGAGTTCGATTGGAGCAAGACGGAGTTGGGCTGTCCGAGCGGTTGGTCGACCAGTCTTAAAATGGCCGTGTCCATCATGCTCGACTGCGCAGTACCGGTCTACATTGCCTTGGGACCGCGTTTCATCCAGCTGTATAACGATGCCTATATCCCTATTCTCGGCGAAGCCAAGCATCCGAAAGCACTCGGTATAACGACCGCCGAAACATGGCATGAGATCCGTGACTTTGTAGAGACGCAGTTCACCGCGGTCATGCGATCCAATCGAGCGGTGTCCATGCAGCACAAGCTATTCCCGATGCTGCGAAAAGGATTTCTGGAAGAATGCTATTTCACGTTTTCGTATAGCCCGCTGGCCGATGAAACCGGGCAAGTCATCGGCGTAATCGTCACGGTCTGGGAAACCACGGAAGAATTCGTCCACAAGCGGCGTGACCATGTCGCGCGGATGCTGGTCGACGATCTGTCAAACGCGGGCGACATGCATAGCGCCTACGCGGCGTTCGAAAAGACGGTGCTTGAATGTGCGGAGGACCTGCCGTTTGGGCTCTGGTATGAAATGAGGCCGGATTGCTCCAGTATGGAACTGGTCGCCGCCGCAGGCATCCAGCGCGGCTCGCCGCTTAGCCCCGAGCTTCTTGATCCGGAAGATGATGGTTTTTACAAAGGCCTGATAGACGTAACGACGCCCGTCAGGCTCACACAGCCCTTGCCAAAAGGCGTACTGCGCTGGGCCAGGGGCAGACTCCCCATGGCCCAGCCGACACAGGTTTGCATCATGCCGTTGTGCGATGTCCAATGTCGCCGTCCTAACGGATACATTGTCCTGGCGTTCAATCCAATGCGGCCAAGTGACGATACGCAGGCGGATTTTCATGAAGCATTGCGATCAAGACTTGAAGACACGGTCCGTCGCGTTAACAGGTTTGACATCGAAAAACGGGAAAGGGAGCATCAACTCCATACAGTCATGGAGGTGTTGCCTTGTATGGTATGGATGTCCGATACGGCAAAGTCATACATCTTCTTCAACCGCGCCTGGCTGGCCTTCAGGGGGCGCTCACTCGCGCAAGAAACCGGCACGGCCTGGATGCAAGGAATACATCCCGACGATATTGAAACAATGGAACGAGCGCAGGCAAATATCGATCAGCGCATCGCGTTTACGACCGAATATCGGCTCGTCGATGCGCAAGGCACTTACCGCTGGGTGCGGGAAGAAGCGACGCCGCGCTACGATATGAATGGCGAATTTCTCGGATATATCGGCACCTGCTTCGACATTTCCGAGCGCAAGCGCAATGAAGAAAATATGGTTGCTTCGCAAAGGGAATTGCGTAGTCTGTATGAACGTCTGCAATCGGCACGCGAGGAAGAGCGACGCGCATTGGCAAGGGAGGTGCATGATCAGCTGGGCCAGATTTTGTCTGCAGCGAAGATCGACATCAAACTGCTGGAGGATGACTTTGCTTCCGAAGCCAGTATCATGTCGCAGCAGGCAGTATTGCAGGAACTGCGGTCTGCCCGCCATACCATCGACAAGTCGATTCAGGTCGTCCGGCGCCTGGCGACAGAACTTCGCCCTCCTGAACTGGAAAGCCAGGGCCTCGCTGCAGCGATCGAGTGGCACACGCGTGACTTCGAACGACGCACGAAAATCCGCTGCAAGCTCGACGCATCGCTGGATGTGCATCAATTGAACGATGCCGGTACGATTGCGTTATTCCGCATATTTCAGGAAGCGATGACCAACGTTCTTCGGCACTCCAATGCATCCCGGGTACACATCATCATCGATTCCCGCGGTAACCGTGCGCGGCTTCATGTGATGGATAATGGGGTCGGTGTTGCGCTGGCCGAGGTGCGCAGCAAGAAGTCGATCGGATTAAAGGGCATGCGCGAACGAGCGACAATCGTGGGAGGGAAGTTGATAGTGGGAGCGCTAAAGAAGAAGCGCGGGACACTGGTCGCCGCGACGGTTCCTCTTGCAGAAAACGGGAACCAATGTTCCGAAGCGGGCACGCTGGATGTTTTGCGCGGAGGGCGAACTTGATACGCGTTGTCATAGCAGATGATCACGAACTTATTCGCGAGGGAATAAGAAAAATCATCCGTCCACAGAAAGACATTCAGATTGTTGCCGATGCTGCCGATCTTGCGCAGACCTTGCGGGTTACCAGCGAATATGCGCCTGATATGGTGATATTGGATATCAGCCTTCCCGAATGCGACGGACTCGAAGGTCTGGAAGAGCTGCGCCGACGGTTTCCACAGACTCCTGTGCTGATTCTGAGCATGTATGCGGAAGAGCGTTTTGCCATTCGAGCCTTGAAGGCCGGAGCTTCCGGCTACATTACCAAAGCCATGGCAGCCGAGGAACTGATCAAGGCGATAAAAAAAATCATGGCCGGCGGGACCTACGTCAGCTCGCGCCTGGCGGAGCTCCTGGCGCTGGATGTGCGACAGCCGGCAAGCGTGGTTCCACATCAGTCTCTCACCGGGCGTGAATTGCAGGTGATGGCGAAGCTGGGCGCCGGCAAGCCGATCAAACAGATTGCCGCGGAACTGGCGATCAGTATCAGTTCTGTCAATACCTATCGCCTACGCATTTTTGACAAGATCGGTCTGACTTCGAATGCGGCGATCATTCGCTATGCCATCGAACACGGAATAGTCGATGAATGCTTCTGAGTTTCCTCCGGCGACATGGCAAGCTTCACCGTGACGCGGCGACGTCTGAGCCAAGCCGATATCCTGTCGTAAAAAATGCGACAGAAGCACGTCACATAGACGACAACCGGTTCAGAAATCACTGATAGTGTATAGAGGCTGCATCTCATAATATTGCGTGGCAACTAGCGGTCAATTCGACGCGCAGACGATTTGTGACCGTCTGCGTGGCGATGCAAGATACTGATTCAACCTAACCATCGCAGTAAGCGTCCTTAGCCATATCGACGGCAGATCAAATTTGAATGCTCAAATGAAAAGAAAGTTGTCGATGGCGGAGGGCTGTTTCGATGAGCGATATGCCTCTCAAAAGCATCGGAGAATGTAGCATCGCATCTCGCGTCCATCCGTATTGCCCGGTTTGTGCTACACGCGTCGGCTTTCCACTATGGCGAAGCGGTTACAGCCGGCGATTATCAGATGCCTTTTCACTTTAACTTCATTCGACTCGATTTGATTGTTGGCATCGTCAGCCCGAAAGCTGGCCGCCCGTATTCATTCGCGGTCATAAAAAAATTCAACGGTATAGGAGACCGTCGTGTCTAACCGGTTTTCACGCATCCTCATTGTCGACGACGAACCTAAAAACATCCGGATGATCCAGGCCATGCTGGCTCCGGAAGGGTATATCCTCGAATCGGCGACCAGCGGACGGGAGGCCCTGTCCATCGTCGCGGAATCGCCGCCGGATCTGATTTTGCTCGATGCCCTGATGCCCGAAATGAACGGCTTTCAGGTGGCGCGCCAGCTCAAGCTGAATCCGGAGACGACATCGATCCCTGTCGTCATGGTAAGCGCGCTTGATGATCGCCAGTCCGGGATGCTAGGCCTGAATGCCGGCGCGATGGAATTTCTATCCAAGCCGGTAGATCGATTTGAGTTATCGACGCGGATACGTAACCTGTTGCGTTTAAAGGAGCACAGCGACATTGTCAGCAACAATAATCGCTTGCTGACACAACAGGTAAACGACCAGAAAGTCCTTCTTACGCATGCCGAACAGCGCTTTCGGGAATTTGCCGATTCCATGCCGCATATTCTGTGGACCGCGAAACCCGACGGATCGCTTGATTACCTGAATCGGGTCTACACAGACTATACCGGCGTGACCCTGGATGAGATCAGCCAAAGCTGGCTGGCGGCGCTGCATCCGGATGATGTTGAGCGCTGCGTGGGAGCGTGGAACGAGGCCGTGAGCACCGGTAATGTGTACGACATTGAATTCCGCGTTATCCATAGCGAATCGGGCCAATATCATTGGTATGCGGTCACAGCCAAACCAGTCATGGATGCAGCGGGAAAAATAACGAAGTGGTATGGCATCGCCACCAATATCCATGAGCGCAAGATCGCCGATCAACGAGCCCGGTCTCTAGCTCATCGCTTGAATACGACACTGGAGAATATGTCGGACGGCTTTGTGTTACTGGATCAGAAGTGGCGCGTCAGTTATATGAACGGCATGGCAGAACGCCTGCTGAAGAAGCCGAGAGCCAGCGTGCTCGGGAAAGTGGCGTGGGATGAATTTCCTGAATTGGTAGAAAGCAGGATATACCGTGAATGCCAACGCGCAGTAGCAACGGCCTGTGCAGTCGAATCGGAATTCTTTTCCCCCCTATTCGATTGTTGGTTTGAAGTAAAGGTCTATCCCTCGGAAGACGGCGTATCCGTCTACGTTCGCGACATTACTGAACGTAAGAACGCGGAATCTGAAATCCTGCGTCTGGCATTCTATGACCAGTTGACGGGGCTGCCTAACCGGCAACTGCTGCGCGACCGCTTGCAGCATGCCATGCTAAAGAGTAAGCGCACTCACCGTACGGGAGCGGTGATGTTTGTCGACCTGGATAACTTCAAGCTTCTCAACGATACGCAGGGCCATCAAAAGGGGGACATGCTGTTACAAGAGTCAGCCAGGCGATTGACCGCGTGCGTAAGGGAAATTGATACGGTGGCGCGTCTTGGCGGTGATGAATTTGTCGTGCTCCTCGAAGAACTGAGCGGTGATGGCATAGAGGCCGCGACGCAGGCTGAGTCGATTGGCGAAAAAATTCTTGCCGCGCTCGGCCAACCCTGTGAAGTTGGCGGATTCCAGCACACCAGTACGGCGAGCATTGGCATCACGCTGCTGGACAGCCAGGTTAGTAGCATCGACGAATTGCTCAAGCGCGCAGACCTCGCGATGTACCGAGCCAAGGCGGCCGGGCGCAATGCAGCCCGCTTTTATGACCCGGCAATGCAGGATGCCGTCAGCATGAAAATGGCGTTGGAAATCGGTTTGCGGGAAAGCATCCAGAACAACATGTTCGTCTTGCATTACCAACCCCAACTGAACAATCAGGGACAGGCTATCGGTGCCGAAGCACTGTTGCGATGGACCCATCCGGCATACAAGAACGTTCCGCCAAACGTGTTTATTCCGATCGCGGAAGACTGCGGGCTCATTCTCCAGTTGGGCCGTTGGGTGCTGGAAGCCGCCTGTTCACAACTGGTTAAATGGGCGCAGGCACCGCATACAGCGCAACTGACGCTCGCGGTGAACGTAAGCGCTCGCCAGTTCCATCAACCTGAATTTGTCAGCGATGTGCTGGATATAGTTCGTCGGAGCGGAGCCAATCCTGAAATGCTCAAACTGGAGCTGACAGAGACCGTTCTTGTAAAGGACATCGAGGATGCAGTCACCAAGATCTCTGCATTGAAAGAACATGGCATCAGGTTTTCCCTCGATGATTTTGGTACAGGATATTCGTCGCTATCCTACCTAAGGTATCTGCCACTGGAGCAGTTAAAACTTGATCGCTCCTTCATCGGCAGGATTCCCGACAATGCGACCGATGCCGCCATCGTGCAAGCCATTATTACAATGGGCCATAACCTTGGTTTGACCATTGTTGCGGAAGGTGTTGAAACCGAGCCCCAACTGGAATTCCTTTCCAGAAATGGCTGCAATGCCTATCAAGGCTTTTTGTTCTCTAAACCTGTCGTCATCGATGAATTCATGATGTACATCCAGAACGGCTCAACCGTGTGAAATCCGCTCTAGCGCTTTAGTACCTGCAGCGATCAGCCTCTCAGGCCCCTTTACGCCGGTTGAGCCACAAACCGGTTATTACCAGAAGCAAGGTGGCCGCTTGCAGGGATAATCCCTGCGAAGTGGGATGGATACCCAGCAGCGGCAGCGTGAAGAAGTTGACAAGGGTGGAGGGCAGCACGCCGGCTTCCTGCAGGGCGGCTACGCCGTTGCCGACAAACACGATCGCCATCAATGCCAGCAGCCCGGATGTCGCCGCAAAGAAGGGGCCGATTGGCAAGCGCACGCTGTAGCGCAGGATGCCGCCACCGAGCAGGACCAGAAGGATTGCCGCCGCGACGATGCCGCCGATGACCGCTCCCTGTCCGTCCGCACCGACCTGCGCCCACAAGGTTTCATAAAACAGGATGACTTCAAACAGTTCACGATAAACGGCAAGAAAGGAAATGCCAGCCATTGCCCATAGCGTCCGTTTGCCCAGTGCCGAGTTCACATGATTACGAATGAAGCTTTGCCACGCCTGCGCATTGGAGCGGCTATGCAGCCAGTAACCGACATATAGCAGCATGGCGGCCGCGAGCAGGGCGGTAAAGCCTTCCGTCAATTCACGGTTGGCACCCGAGATGCGGAGGACATAGCGTGCCACCAGCCACGTGACGACACCCAGCGCTACCGCGCCCATCCAGCCTGCGTGGATGTAGGGCAGCGCGTCACGTCGGCCGGTCTTGACCACAAATGCCGTGATCGCGGACAACACCAGGATGGCTTCCAATCCTTCGCGCAGCAGGATCAGCAGCGAGCTGACAAAGGCAGCGGTGGGCGACAGATTGCCTCTCGAAAGTTTTTCTTCTGCGCGTTCGAGTAATGCATTGACGCGTTTGACCTGCTCCGCAATGGTGTCTGCCGGCTTGCCATCGCCGACCGCGGCGCGAAGCGCCATCATTTCGCGCTCGATGTCCGTGCGTAGCGGTGCATCCACGTTGTCCAGCGCACTTTCTACCAGTTCGAAGCCTTCCAGATAAGCGGCAATTGCAAGTTGACGCGCCGCTTCGCGGTCGCCCGTGCGGTATGCCCGTTCGGTTTCTTCCAGCTTGGCACGCGTGAAGTCAAGCGGCGCCGGCCTGGCCGCTTGGACGGCATCCGGATGGCGCGTCAGATAAGCGCGTACAGCGTCCAGGTTGCCACCTTTGTCAGCGACCTCGTTTGGCGCCAGCGTCACAAGTGGTTGCATGCCCGTGAACAGCGTCTTGCCGTCGCCCTGACGCCAGGCTGCCTCGCCTTTTGCCACGCTGTCGTCACCGCTGCGCAAGCTGCCGACAAAGAACGCCAGCGCCCAGCGGTCAGCTTCGGAAAATTCACTGAATGCGCGCATTGGCGTACCGCCGACACCGAGGCTGATTGTGTTGTACAAGCCGTACAGACTGCGCTGCGTCATCCGTGCTTCGTCATGGAAGTCGCTGGGCGAAGGCTCCAAGCCTTTTGCCAGGGGACCGTCACCGCGACCCTGGGCGCCATGGCATGCCGCGCATTGTGCGGCGAACAGGCGAGCGCCTTGCGCCAGATCGGGCGTCTGCCTTGGGGCGACGCTCAGCTTATAAGCACGGATGATATCGGCACGCAGTTTGCCCGACAGTGCCGAGACTTCTGAACCCGCTGCCTTGGCGTCGATTTTCGCAAGTAGTTGCCGCGCGTCGTTCAGCAGCGCCGCATGGCCTGCCGCCGCCGGCAGTTGCTCAAGCAGCATGAGGGATTGTGTCGCAAATTCGCGCTGCTCCTGGTATTCCTCGGCGTTCATGACCTTGCCGTCCTGAACAAACTCGGGATAGTCCACACCGATATAGTCCAGCATGTGGACGACGGTTTGTGCTTTTTCGTTGTCGCTGGGTGCTGCAACGGCAGGCATGCTGATAACCACCATACAGGCCACGATAAACAGTAGCATGCAGGCTCGCAGCAAAAGCGCATTGCCCGGCAGCGCGCGTCGGACGGACCGGTTCATGGAATGACTTTCTCTGGGTTTGGGTTGACGTGATCTATCTGATCCAGGTAGACGCTCTGGTTGATGATGAACAGGAGGGCGCTTGTCGGAAACGATCCGGCTGTTGCAGGGTGTGCCGCAAGCGAAGTAATGAGCGAGATCATTCTTGCTCGTCCTTCAATGCGGTCGCGGTAATCGATAACTCGTCGAGGCTTTTCGATAGTTTTGACATGCTTGGATTATCAATGAACATGCAGCGCGTTCCCGTGCGCTTGCAATGCTCCTTGACCCGCCAGTACGCGTTGTGACTGATGCAGCCGGTCTGGCAAATGACAAGGTCGGCGGCCGCGAGGCTGTTATCGAGTTGCTTGAGATTGTCTTGCCTTCCACCGTCATGATGCGCGAACCGGCCACCCACGTGTTCGATCAGCTTGCGATAGCCGGCCACGTTGCCGTCGCGCCCACCGACGCATAGCACGTGCTTCCTGGCGAGCGCCACGGCGCCCGTCGCATCCTCATAGGTCGATGCTGGCGGCACGGTGACTTCGCTTTGGGCCGGATTGCTGTAGGCTGTTTCTCCAGGACTCATTGTGCAAGCCATTTTCGCCATCATGTTCTCGCGCTCGAACATGGCAACACGGTCCTGTAACCGTGCAATCTGCTGCTTAAGTTGCAAGCGAGGCAACAGGTCGGGAAGCGCTTGCTTCATGTCGTCGAGTTCCGCGCGCAGGCTGCCAATCAAGGTATCCTTGGCGATGTTGTCAGCTCGTGCACGTATCAATGCGGCATCGAGCCATGCCAGCTTTTCGAGTTTTTCCTTTTGCACACGCTTGCTTCGTTCCTGCGTGCGGCACAACTCATCGGCCAGTTCCTGATTGTCTTTCTTCATGGCGGCAAGCCGGGCACGGCTTTCGCGCATTTCCGCGCCGGCCTGGTGCTGAAGCATATGCATGTCACGACACAAGCGCTCTTCCAGCACCGCATGGCATTGGCCATGCGTAACAGCTGCCCAGAACGCGCCGGCGATATCGCCGGAATCAAGTGACTGCATCCACATGGCTTCCAGTTCTTCTGCCGTTTTCGCCGCTCTGAAGCGCACGATCGTCAAAGCATGCCGTTGGTCCAGTTCGCGCTGCAGAAGCTTGGTAAACGGGCTGCGGGCGGCGCAGGCGGCTACCGCCCTTGTATGCGCCTCGTAATCGGTCAATTCCCTGCACGGTCCCACGGCCTTCGCTAGCAATCTGTGCAGCGCCGCCAGCGGCAGGCACACGCCGATCAACGGACAATGACAATGCGACGACAACTCCCAAAGGCGACGCCGGGAAAATCCGGATGGCGTCGACTGCGGTTGAGGGCAGGAAGTGGAAAGAGTACGTTCTGTACTACACATGAATTGACTCCATTGCAAGGCGTCCAGGGAAAGGTGGCTGGAGGCTTCCTTTGGTATGTCATTATAAATGAGAATGATTCGCATTTGTTTCACTTTGCAGCACAAGTACTGTAAGGCGTTTCCATGAGAACAAGGATTTATACGTGATCGGGAGAGCGTGAGAGATCACGTACACCCCTATCATGAGCTTGCAGGTGCCCAGCGAACGTAAGTAGATAAGTAGAGGTAGAGGCCGGGAAGTCATTCTCGCCGTTCATGAACGGCAAGCATAACGTTCAGGTGATGGAGGATAAGGGCGGCGTCGCCAACATCACCACCTATGTTTTGTTAAGGTAAGGAAAATTGGCGGCAGACCCATGGCCGCGAATTTCCGGAATCAAGAATTGTTTTATAAACCCGTGGTCTATTGTTTCAATAGAAACTTCGTTGAGGTCCATGTATGTTCATTGAAATTGGTGATGGCTGGCATGTCAATCTGGCGCATATCGCGAAAATTCATGTTGTAGACCAAGGTGGTGCCGGCACCATTCTTAAGCTTTATTCGCTGACCAACGACCATCTTGGCGACTTCAATGCGACAAGTCCGGAAGAACTGATGCGGGTGCTTAACCTGGTACATTCCTACGGCAAAATACCGACGCCGGAATAGGCCCGCTCATGTAGACCTGGCATCGAAACCGCTCACTACACCACACGACGTCAGTCATGACAAACGATCTGCTACCGACCTGACGCGCAGCGATATGCGCCGTGATCGCCAAGCTAAGAACCACTAATGTTCACCGTAGGCGGAACTGATTAACGGTGTTGATAACCGATGTTGAAAATAAAAGTGGTGCTGGTATTCCTTCCGACCGCCAGCTCCGGTGGATGCGGCCTGTTCAATGAAGACGCCGGCTCACTCGTCGAGTTGCATGGCGTGGCATGTTACAGAAACGAACGCGGTTACATCCCTGCGCCCGCCGGTTTATTGTTATGAATCAAATATTGCAGAAATTGACAGGTATAAATATCAGGGCCAAAAGACAAGGGCAAAAGACAAGGGCAAAAGACAAGGGCAAAAGACAAGGGCAAAAGACAAGGGCAAAAGACAAGGGCAAAAGACAAGGGCAATGGCGTGTCGACGCTATGCGACGGTAAAGGTAACAAATTGGTACAAATGAGCGATTCCCGGGAATAGGCATCTAAGATAAATAAATTACCCGAGGTCTATGATGAAGCGTCTTTTGATTCCGATTTTGATTGTCATGGCACTTTCCGGATGTGCTGTTGTACCGTATGACCAGCCATACGGCGTTTACTCATCCGCTCCTGTCTATTCCCAACAATCTGCTTATCCACAAGCTTATCCGGTCGAGCCCGTTTATGCTGCGCCCGCGCCAGTCTACGGTGCCCCCGTTTACGTAGGGCCTCCCGTGTATTTTGGTTTCGGCCTGAACTTCCGCAGTGGTGGGGGACACCATCATGGCCATCGACATGGTTATGGACGCGGATACGGCGGCTGGCGGCGTTAAGCTCTATCGCCACGCTTGGCGGAGCACAGCGTGCTGCAGTGGTTCATCGCGCATGTTTGGGCTCAGCAAAACATCATGGCCACCATGGCCGCGTCGTCGGCGACCATGGGCGCAAGGCTCACCATCCAGAACAGTATGTAAGCTTGCAGGCGATATCTGAAATCTAGCATCGTCGAAATTAAATTTGGCAGTCAGGCGATTTTACAGCCTGTTGGCAGAAGACATGAACATGCCATAGGGACCGATTATCATCACGAAGGCTGAAGCGGGAAGTACGCAGGGTAATACCAATCCCAAGCCCATGAGATCGCGTCTTTTTCTGCCTGCCGGCGTTGCACTCGTCGTCAATAGCCCGCTATTGACTCCTCCTGCGCCTTGCCAGTCAAAAAAATCCATCAATCTCATTTGTCACGTTATAGCTTGGGATTGGTATAAGGGCGGAATAGCGCGCCTAAACACAGTCGAAACATGGGTCGAGCGTCCGGGCACGAGGTAAGACCGGCAGCCTCACGGTATGATTGCCGATTCCTATTCCTATTTTTCAGAGGACGGTCATGCAGCAAGCCTATATCGACGTACTGCACAAATACATGAAAGCGCTGGGAGAGAGCGACTACGGCACCATCGTCGGTCTCTTCTCCCCCGGCGGCAAAGTGCTGTCGCCGTTTCTCGGCGAAATGCACGCCGGCCCTTTCTTCGAACGCTTGCAGGGCGCATCCAATCGTAACGTCATCACACCCATCGACGTATTCACCAGTACGACGGGCGCCAACCGTGCCACCGCCTATTTCCAGTACGACTGGACTGTCACCGACGGCACCCTGATCACCTTCAAGGTCATGGACTTGTTCGAGTTTGACGAAGGGAGCGACAAGGTGAGTTACCTTACACTTATCTATGATACCCATCCGATTCGCGCTACCGCCGGCAATAAATATGAGGCAAGTTGAGAAATGCGCAATGATCTCTACCCTATTGCACCCGCCGATGTGCTCCCGGCCATGCCTGCATTATCGAGGTTAACACTGCTGCGTAATTCAGGAAATACTTTGGCTATTTTGCCAAGCAGATAATCGCCATAGGTCCCTGAAAATGCATGGACGTTCGCGCGGTCCCATCGCGCGGCACTATCGTCGGGTGCACCAGGCAGGCCCTCGATGGGACGGACCATGGCATCGAAGTTCGGATCGAAAAAGAAAGGAAGGGAAAGGCGATCCCGTCCGGAGTGGTTCAGCATCACGCGGTGGGGTGTCGAGCGGTAACGTCCGCCCGTAATGCGGTCGAGCATATCGCCGATATTGCAGACAAAGCTGTCGGGCACTGGCGACGCGTCGATCCAGCCTTCCGTGGTTTTTATCTGAAGTCCACCGACATCATCCTGCGCAAGAATGGTAAGCAAGCCGTAATCGGTATGCTCGCCAACACCCCAAAGCACCTCCATGTCCTCTGGCGCAGGGCGGCTCGGGTAATTAAAAATCCTGAACAAGATCAAAGGATCGGTCGTGTAGCGCGCCGCAAAATAATCAGCTGATAAGTCAAGGCTTAGTGCGATGCCTTCCATCAGTCGATGCGCGACGCTGGTGAGCGCGTCAAGGTAAGCCAGCACCGTTTCTCTGAAACCAGACAACGCGGGAAAAAGGTTCGGTCCATGCAGTGGTATGCCTGCGCGCACTCTCGCATCGGCTGGGCCTAGTTCACTTCCGAGGTACAGTCCTTCCTTCCAGTCCGGCCGGTTTGAGGTCAACTCGTTGCCCGCGGCAAAGTAACCTCGCCATGCCTTGCCGCCGAGTGCCATGCGCAAGAGCATCTTGTCATCCTCGCTCTGCGCGAAAAACACACGGCTGAGAGACTCAAGACGCGTCCGTAAAGCCGGGTCGACACCATGGCCAACGATATAGAAAAATCCGTGCAAGCGGCAGGCTGCGCCGATCTGTCGCGCGACGTCATCGCGACCGGATGACCTTGCGACCAAAGGCGAGATATCAATGACTGGAACCTGCATCAGAACTCCCTGAAAGAAACATACGGATATCGGAAAGAAACTGCGATGCGCACACGTTGCGATCGCATAAAAATCCCTGTCGGGAAATCCTCTGTATCTGAAGCTTTCAGTATCTTACCTTGATCCAAAAATAGGTGGCGCTTGCGTCTTCTGGCACAAGAAGCATTTAGCATTTCATGCTTCACGTGTCATTCTTCTGCGCATGATCTGGTATGCCATAAAGCACGCTGGCGTTGATGCTTCAGGACGATCCGGTGAATAGAGGTCAGGTACGTCACTTGCCGCAGACATTGACGAAAGGAGATTGCGTGGCACAAGTGCTCAGCGGAGACCAGATGATCAGGGCAGACGGCTTGCGCCTTTACGCGCTGGTCGGGACTGCGCAATACCATTTTTCTGGCCGTCATTGTCTTTTGTGAAGACCCGGAAGATGCGGCTTTGCCTCGACAATCGCGCCAAGCTTTCCCTAGGCTAAGCGGAACGATTGCGGTGCTTCGGGCATCGAAGATTTTTCCAATGTATTAACGAGGATGATATGAACGCAACTTGGATCGTTTCAGCAAATGCAAGCCGGGCAAGATTCTTTTCCCAGGCACAGTCTTCGGACTCTTTGGAAGAAATCAACGACATGGTCAATGAAGCTTCGCGCCTGCGCATGGTGGAAAGTACGGAAAGCGACAAGCGCGGCCCGACTTCCGCATCAAAGAGTATCCATAACACCGGGGCACCGACACCTGGCAAGACGTACGAACCGCCGCAGACTCCGGACAAGCATGAAGCAGAATTGTTTGCCAGGGATATCGCCGCTTACCTATTGCAGGCGCATCGTGATGGAAAGTTCCAGAAGCTTTCATTGGTCGTCTCGCCAAAGTTTCTCGGCATGTTGCGAACCTTGCTTGCTCCGGAGCTGGAATCGGCTGTGAGTTTTGAAATCGATAAGGACTATACGCAGTTCAGTCCGCAGCAATTGCTGGAGCAAATTCGTGCGCATAAAGCGAAGAGCTGATATGTCGGCTCTTGAATGTACTGGACGACCGACACAGCATGCCGGTCGCCGGGCAGCACAATTGCACTAACCGCAGAACGGCTTGATTGAATTGCGGAAATGCAAGAGATCGTAGCGCCAGACCCGTTCGGAAAACTGTCGTATGACTGCGACGGTTATCCTGAGGCCTTGTAGGACAATTCCGAAGAAAGGTTGCGCATCGTCAAGTGTGACGGAGGTGTGACAGGCGATACTCTGGTTTCCTTAAATCACTTTTAACCGAGTCCACGATGCATACCGAGTTCACCACTGCAGTCGCTATCGAGAACCTTGTAAACGCCACCCTGGGGGCAGACGCTACTGCACAAGAAGAATATGTACTGCGCCAATCGCTGCTCAATCTCGTGCGTCTGGCCAAAGCGGAATACAAGGTGGAAGTGCAGCACAGCATGGGTAAGGTATTACAGGTAATACCAGCCGATGCGACGCTTGTAATTTGATTTACGTTGACTGGCTTGCGACGGGGGCATGCAGGATGCCCCTGCATGCAGGGCAATAATTAATATAAATGCCTATTGCGCTTCGAACGGTGCATCATTTCCAACTTTTTTCTTGAAGACGCACGCAAATAAGCAAGTAAAAGAAACAACTATTGCCAGACTTATCCGCGATTACGCATGGACCAAAGCATTGCCCCGACAGAGCACGCGATATAAAAAAGGATGACCCACTGATCATGTGCTTCAAGTAATAATGTTTGCATTCCGGCCTCCTTGATAATAAACATAGGATGCCAGTGGAAAAGTAGCAAGCATTGTTCAATCGCAATTGTCGTGATTGTTGGTTGAATTGAGTGATAAAACGACAGTACATCGCCGATTCCCTGAGGAAACCTGGCGGTTTATCATCGCGTGTAGTTCTTGTTTGATTTTGTGCACGAACTCAGAGTTTTAATGCGAAGACAAAGCCTCAATGCGATGTGCTGCAGAACTAACAATAGATGTATTTCCGGGCTAAAACAAATTACCGTATTGTCATAAATCAATATCGCCGAGAAGCATGCATGATGAAATCATTGCGTGTATTTATAGGGGGAATGGATATGGTGACTTTGCTTGCAATTTTGCTGTTTGTGCTTGCCGGTGCGACATTCATTCATGCGTACGGATCCCTGTCTTATTTCACACGAGACGAAGGCGTGTCTGCGTATGCACCACCTACGTTGGAAGATCTTGAACTTTTGCTGCTCCGTAATTAAGAGTGTCAAAAACAAAAACACCGCGGCCGTCTTTATGACGGCCGCGGTGTTTTTTACTTCTGCCCTGCTTGTTTACTAATTCATTAATGCTTCATTAATGAAAAGATTTATAAGCCTTTCGAATCGTAGTGACTGCAACCGGTAATTCTTCATATCCCTCTAGATCGGCTGGCTGGTTGACCCGTGGCACATAGCCCCATTGAGAGGAGCGAACCATCTGGATGTACTTCATTTCAAGGTCGCCCGCCTGTTTAAGTGTCTCAAGAGCTTCCTTTTCAATTTCATGAATCAGGCGCCAGGTCAGCACGCGACCGGCAGTACGATGGCGTTCTGCGATGTTAGTGATGGCAACGTCCAGACGTGCTTTTACTGCGTTAAGTTTGTAGCCTTCAAACAAGTTCATCATGACAACAACTGCGATACTGTATGGGTGCACAGTATAAGCGAAAACGGGCCTTTACGGACGCAGGATTACCGTAGTTTTCACTCTGTATTGCCTGTCTGCGAGGGGGTATTTTGTGTTAGTGAACAAGCGGCTTTTCGGTGTGCGAAACAGCCGCTTGATTGATGAATAAAGAGGCAACATGACGGGCCTGACAAGTGAGCAATGCTGGCGGAATCAAGGATCTCATTGCCCGGCTTTTTATTCGTTAATTCATTACATCGCGGAAGGACTGACTTGTGTCGCGACGGTATTTCCGGTGCGTGTGCGATTCATCGCGATGATGCCTGCTCCCAGCGCGGCAAGGCCAAGTACCGTACGGAAAGAAGGTCGTGGCATCCAGCGTATTGCCTGCATCATCAGTTCAGGTGGCGCTTCACGCTGCGGATCGGAATGTGCAGCCTGTGCCATACCGGAAAAGATAGGCGCTTGCTCCATGAACAGCTCAGTCATGGCGCGCACAAAAGGAATGATGTCCTGCGGTCCACGACTGGTCACAAGGTTGCCGTCGCGGACCACCTCTGCATCGAGCCAGGTTGCACCGGCATTGACAATGTCGTCGCGAATACCCGGCCAGGATGTCATGGTGCGGCCAGCCGTCAGCCCGGCAGACGCAAGCACCCAAGGTCCATGACATAGCGTTGCAATCGGTTTGCGCCTTTCATCAAAGGCGCGTACGAAAGCTCGCGCCTCTGCCGACTGACGCAGCAGGTCCGGACTGATGAAACCGCCCGGTATCAGCAAGCCGTCATAGCGAGCCGCATCTGCCTTGCGCAGTGTTTTACTGACGCGCACCTTGCTCGCCGGTTCATGCAGGTTGACGCCACGGATACTGCCGGAATGCAATGACACAATGTCGACGATGGCGCCTTCCGCTTCCAGTGCCGCAACCGGTGCGGTCAGTTCGATTTTTTCAAAGCCGTCAGCTGCTAGCACGGCAATGCGACGGCCCTTAAGGGCGTTTGAATTCGGCATGGTTTCTCCTTGTTGGAAAGACAAACTGGATAACTGAAAACTAACGAAGGCAAAACTGCTGCAACGCAGCAGATATCAACCTCATATGGCCATTCTGATATCAATGCGCTGGCGAAGTTCTTTGCGGATGTCGAACTCGAACATCGGCAACATTCGATCGGCTTTCGTTCAGGTACGGCGAGATGGCATCCGGCTGCGAAGTGTTGCTTTTTAGTGCTAGTGCTGCAGATCTGTGCGATGTATCACATGTCGACGCTTAAACCGTCCTTATACTGAAGCTACAGTGCAACTTGCACTATTCGGATCTGGAACGTGGGACAAGTTATGGAAAATATGCTGCAAGACCAATCGCGGGCGGCCCGCCGTGCCGCATTGTTTCACCTGCGCCGCATGCAGACGGCAGCTTGTGTCGGTGCGACTATTAGCGCCGGTCTGGTAGTCCTGGTACTCAAAGCTATCTGACGCGGTAATGCATTGCACCGGTGCGGAAACCGCCGGTGCAATTTCAGGTCGTCAGCATGCTGGCCAGTCCTCCCGGGCTAATGTCCTAAAGTCCTTTCACGGGACGCTCTATTACATCAAAACAAGTTTCAGGAAGACATGAGAAAATGCCATCTTTGATGCATTTTCTGTAGCTTACTGTTTTGATAGCCCGTTATCGCTTTCTCGACCTGCTGAAGGTCGTTGCCTTTAATCTCATCGTTTTCCATCATTTGGTTTTTTATGGCCCGATGGCCGATCACGTCAAGCCTGTCCTGCCCGATCTGATGGCATGGCTGGAAGGGCCTGCACGCATCGCTGTCCAGGTATTTCTTGTTGTTGGCGGATTCCTGGCTGCCAAATCCCTGACCGCGCGCGGCGACGTCGACCGCATACAAGCCGTACAAATGGTGGTTCGCCGCTACATCAAGCTGGTTCCTCCCTTCCTGGTAGCCATGGTTGCAGCGGTGGCTGCTTCGCGTCTGGCATCGCTATGGATGGAACATTATTCGCTGACCGCCATGCCGACCTGGTTTCAGCTTGCCGCCCATGGCCTTTTGTTGCATGGCGTACTCGGCGTCGAGTCCTTGTCGGCCGGTGCCTGGTATGTCGCAATCGATTTCCAGTTGTACTTCGCGTTGGTCATGCTGCTCAAGTTGTCGGCATGGACGGGAAAAAACCGCAATGTGCGCCAGATGCAGCATGCGCTGGTTGCGCTGGGTGTGGCGGCCTCGCTCTTTTATTTCAATTGTGATCCGGCATGGGATAACTGGGCGCCGTATTTTTTTGGAAGCTATGGACTGGGTGCGCTTGCATGGTGGGCGTCGCAAGCGGCACGTGAAGGAAAAAGTGCAACGATGCTGGTTGGCGGAATGATCCTGTTAGGCGGTTTGGCGCTGGAAATCGATTTCCGTAGCCGCATCGCGGTTTCCCTGGCGATTTCGCTCGCACTGTTTGCGGTATATCGTTACCGGCCGTCAGTGGCAGGGTGGCACATTCCTTTGCTCAACTACCTGGCGCGTATCTCGTATGGTGTTTTCCTTATGCATTTCCCCGTATGCGTGCTGGTCAATGCCGTGTTCACGCATTGGGGCACTCCATCGCCGTTAGTGCAGGGAGGGGGGATGTTATTCGCATGGATGGCAAGCATTCTGGCAGGCGCGCTGTTCCATCATTTCATCGAAATACCGCTGGGCCGCCTGATTGCCCTACCACCAACGATGAATGGCAAGACCGGACATCGTCCGGAGGCCGCTTCCTGAACCTGGTGCGGATTTATCCTTCGTTACCTGTCGTCTTTCGCGATCCATGCGCCGACGAGGCCGGCGAAAAGAATTAGCGTACCGACCACCAGGGAAATGGCAGCGGCAAGTGTCGCATCCGCATACAGCGCGCTTGCTGCGCCGCACAGCACGACAATGCCAACAATCTGCATCAGCCGGTATTCCCTGCGTTCCATTGCAATTCACTTTCAACAAGCATAAAGATGCAATTAGACCTTGCTTTGGCGTCGCAGGGTACCCCATAAGCATGGGACAGAGTTTGTCCTACAACCGGCAGCCGTCATGCAGGCGGCTGCCGGTTACGCTTATGTGCGGATAGTCATCGCATCAGGGCTGGGCCGGGTCGTCCGGGTCCTGATCGGCGGGACGTAATTTCTCCATGTCTTCACGGTTGATACGATGCGGGCGGTGAGGATCCACGCCGGGTTCGTCTTGCGGGAGAATGTGCTGATCGCCCGATTGTTTTTGCTGCGTTCCGAAACGATCGGCTGCCTGGGTTCGATCGCGATTGGGATTGCTCATTTTCATCATGAACTCCTTCTGCTAGCGTGCATGGCGATGCAAATTCTCTGTGCCGCTCTCCGCCGTCACGCGTGAATTGCACGTTCAATCTTGAACGCGGGAGTGTTTAGAGGATGAGAAACCGACCAAGTTCTGTACGATTCAAGGCCGTGCCGATGTCGTTCGGATGTGGCACTGACCTGTGCCACAATGGAAGCTTGGCTGCAAACAAGATCGTCTGTCGCCAGAAACAACATACCGGGATAAAGGAGACCGCAGACCCATGGCTATCCATTTCGACCTGACCGACTTGCGCCTCTTTGTGCATATCGCCGAAGAGAACAGCCTGACGCGCGGTGCCGAGCGGTCACACATGTCATTGCCGGCGGCCAGCACCCGCATCAAGAATCTGGAAGACAGCGTCGGCTCCAAGCTGTTGATCCGCGCCAGCCAAGGCGTGACTCTGACACCGCCCGGCCAGGCTTTCCTGCATCATGCGCGGCTGGTGTTGCAGCAACTCGAATACCTGCGTAGCGAACTGCAGGAATATGCGCAGGGCATGAAAGGCCATGTACGCGTGTTTGCCAATACCACGGCCATCACGGAATTTCTTCCCGCAATCCTGTCGTCATTTCTCGCAAGCCATCCTGATGTCAGCGTGGACCTGCGCGAACGCCTGAGCCAGGATATCGTCCGGGCGGTCAGCGAAGGCAAGACCGATATCGGGATCGTTGCGGGTAATGTACGGACCGAGGGACTTGAGGTGCTGCCTTATCACGAAGACCGCCTGGTACTGGTCACGGCGATGAATCATCCTCTGGCAAAAACTGAAGTCATCGATTTCGAAAAAACGCTGGAATACGATCACGTCGGGCTGCATGAGTCGAGCGCTATCCATGCCTTCGTCAAACAGGCGGCAGGTGCCTTGAGCAAGACGCTCAAGACGCGAATACAGGCGGGTAACTTCGAGGCGGTGTGCCGCATGGTCGAGGCCAACGCCGGTATCGGCGTGCTGCCCGAAACCTCCGCGCGCCGCCATGCCAAAACCATGGCGATCCATATTGTGCAGTTGACCGATGAGTGGGCATTGCGGAAATTGCAGATCTGCATGCGCAGCCGCCACCTGCTGCCGCAGTTTGCGCGTGAACTGGTGGAGCTGCTTGAAGCGGATGCCGCTGCTTGATCAGACGGGATCGTACGACGTAACGATGTGGCGTTACCGTCATGATGAGACGCCAGCCGAGCATGCACTCGCAGTTCGGATAATTCCTACAAGTTAAGTACAGCAAAAGTCCTGCTTCCAAATTCAAGAATTGTCGTCCCGCCTGCTATGGCGCACACTAGCCCGGTAGCGAAATTCCGGGCCGGTGCTGCGCGACGTCTGACCATCCTTGTCGTCGTGACCGATTACGCAGCGCCCGGTCTTCTCCTGTTTTTGTCACCCGATCACAAAGCCGAGACCAGCATGGACATGCCTTACCTGCGCGAATGGCTGGGACGAACCGAATCGCGTTCTGACCAGGTAACAGCAACACCGATCGCCGCCCTGTCGGCGACGCTTGACCGTGATGATGCGGCACCGCAAAACGGCGACGTGCTTCCCGCGCTATGGCATTGGCTGTATTTCCTGCCGCTGCATCGGCAGTCCGAACTCGGACCCGACGGTCATGCGGCACGTGGCGGCTTCCTGCCGCCGGTGCCGTTGCCGCGCCGTATGTGGGCCGGCGGACGCTTGCAGTTTCACCAGCCCTTACGCGTTGGCGAAGCGATCTCGCGCGAATCGCAGATCGTTGATGTCAGCCACAAGGAAGGCCGCTCCGGTTCACTGGTGTTTGTCCTGGTACGGCATGAAATCAGTAATCCCGCCGGAATCGCCATTACCGAAGAACACGACATCGTATACCGCGATACACCCAGGCCCGACGATCCAGTGCCCAGGCCGCAGGCCGCGCCTGCGGATCATGCGTGGTCGCGCGAGATCCATCCTGACGATGTGCTGCTGTTCCGATACTCCGCGCTGACCTTCAACGGACATCGCATTCACTATGACCGTCGCTATGTCACTGAAGTCGAAGGCTATCCGGGACTGATCGTCCACGGGCCATTGATCGCAACCCTGCTGATGGATCTGTTGCGCCGCAATATGCCAGACCGCGCGGTACGACAGTTCTCATTCCGTGCGGTGAAGCCCGTCTTCGATATTGCCTCGTTCTCCGTCTGCGGACGCCTCGAAGACGACGGCAAGACCGTGCGCCTATGGGCAAAGGATGTCGACGGCTGGCTGACCATGGAAGCCAGCGCCACGCTGGCCTGACGTTTTTACAGAACACTACACAACAAACCGCCTTACAGGAAAGAACCCGCCATGCTGCATGCCCCGGACCAATACCAGGATATACGCGATGCCGTACGCGCGCTGTGCGCCGAATTCCCCGCCGACTACTTCCGCAAGATCGATGAAGTGCGCGGCTACCCGGAAGACTTTGTCAATGCACTGACCAAGGCAGGCTGGCTCGCTGCGCTGATTCCGCAGGAATACGGAGGCTCCGGCCTCGGCCTGACCGAAGCCTCAGTCATCATGGAGGAGATCAACCGTTCCGGCGGTAACTCGGGCGCCTGCCACGGTCAAATGTACAACATGGGAACCTTGTTGCGTCATGGTTCTCAACGCCAGAAAAGTGAGTACCTGCCGAAGATTGCCAGCGGCGAACTGCGTTTGCAATCGATGGCGGTGACTGAACCGACTACCGGCACCGACACCACCAAAATCAAGACCACCGCCGTCAAAAAAGGCGATCGTTACGTCATCAACGGGCAGAAGGTCTGGATATCGCGCGTGCAGCATTCCGACCTGATGATCCTGCTCGCCCGCACAACGCCGCTCGCCGACGTCAAGAAGAAATCGGAAGGCATGTCGATCTTCGTAGTCGATCTGCGTGATGCGATCGGCAAGGGCTTGTCGGTGCAGCCTATTCTCAACATGGTCAATCATGAAACCAATGAACTGTTCTTCGAGAATCTGGAAATTCCGGAAGAGAACCTGATCGGCGAAGAAGGAAAGGGATTCAAGTACATCCTCGATGGCCTGAATGCCGAGCGCACCCTGATCGCGGCCGAATGCATCGGCGACGGTTACTGGTTCATCGACAAGGTGACCAAATATGTCAATGAACGCATGGTCTTTGGCCGGCCGATCGGGCAGAACCAGGGTGTGCAGTTTCCAATTGCGAAGGCCTACGTCAACCTGGAGGCAGCGAACCTGATGCGCTTCAAGGCATGCCAGCTGTTTGACGCGCACCAGGCATGCGGGGCGGAAGCGAACATGGCGAAAATGCTTGCCGCCGATGCGTCGTGGGAAGCGGCCAATGCCTGCCTGCAGTTTCATGGCGGTTTCGGCTTCGCTTGCGAATACGATGTCGAACGCAAGTTCCGCGAGACGCGTCTCTATCAGGTTGCACCGATTTCCACCAACCTCATCCTCTCGTATGTGGCCGAGCATATCCTCGGACTGCCACGCTCGTTTTAAGGAGATTGCATGCGTCCACTGGAAGGCATTACCGTCGTCACGCTCGAACATGCGATTGCGGCGCCATTCTGTACCCGCCAGCTTGCCGATCTGGGCGCCCGTGTCATCAAGGTCGAGCGCCCTGGCGTCGGCGATTTTGCGCGTGCCTATGACACGCGCGTCAATGGACTGGCGTCGCACTTCGTGTGGACCAATCGTTCCAAGGAAAGCCTGACGCTCGACGTCAAGCATCCGGAAGCCGAAATCATTTTGCACAAGCTGCTGGAGACCGCCGATGTGCTGGTGCAGAATCTTGCTCCCGGTGCTGCGGAGCGACTCGGCCTGTCGTACAGTGCATTGAAGGAGCATTACCCGCGTCTGATCGTATGCGATATTTCCGGCTATGGCGCCGATGGGCCCTACCGTGACAAAAAGGCCTACGACCTCCTGATCCAGAGCGAGTCCGGATTTCTGTCAATTACCGGCACCAGCGATGACCCGGCGAAGGCAGGGTGCTCGATCGCCGATATCGCGGCCGGCATGTATGCGTATTCCAACATTCTTGCGGCGCTGATCCAGCGCGGCAAGACGGGGCAGGGGTGCAACATCGATGTCTCCATGCTCGAAAGCATGGTGGAGTGGATGGGCTATCCGCTGTACTACGCCTATGACGGCGCCGCGCCGCCAGCGCGCGCGGGTGCATCGCATGCGACGATCTACCCTTACGGGCCTTTCCCGGCTGGCGATGGCAAGACTGTGATGCTCGGCCTGCAAAATGAACGCGAGTGGGCAGCTTTCTGCAGCAAGGTCTTGCAGCGGCCGCAGCTCGCAACAGATGCGCGCTTCTCGACCAATTCAGCACGTAGCGCCGCCCGTGATGAACTGCGCGCCATCATCGTCGATGTCTTTTCCGCACTGAGCGGCGAACAGGTGATCGCGCGCCTGGATGACGCACAGATCGCCAACGCGCAGCTTAACGACATGCATGATGTCTGGCGGCATGCGCAGCTGAAGGCGCGCGAACGCTGGGTCGATGTCGCTACGCCCAATGGCCAGGTACCGGCCTTGCTACCCCCGGGGATACCGGACAGCTATAGCCCGCGCATGGATGCAGTGCCGGCGCTAGGCCAGCATACCGACGCCATCCTGAAGGAGTTGGGTTATGACGACAAGGCGCTCGCCGAATTGCGCGAAGGCAGGGCGATCTGATGATGCGTGAGCGTGTCCCCAAGCGTCAAAACGCGCCCCGCAACAAGCGTTCCATTCGCCATATCCATTGACCAGACAACCTATCGCACAGGAAGCCATCATGACATCACATTCGAGCGAAACACTCGCGGCCTTCGCCGCCACGCTGCGCTTTGAGGACATTCCCGAGGCCGTCGTGCGGCGCGCGGAAGATCTTTTCCTTGATTGGTTCGGCTCGGCACTGGCGGGCAAGGGCGCGCGTCCGGTAGAAGCCATAGAACGCTTCGCCACCACGATGGGACCGGGTGGTGACGCCGAAGTGCTGATATCGCGTCGCAAGACCACACCGCTGTTTGCGGCCATGGTCAATGCCGCGTCATCGCATTTTGCCGAGCAGGATGATGTGCACAACGGATCGGTATTTCATCCGGCGGCCGTGGTGTTTCCGCCAGTGCTGGCGGTGGCGCAAGCACTGGGCAGTTCCGGGCGTGACTTGCTGGTGGCTGCGGTGGCCGGCTATGAAGTCGGCATTCGCGTCGGCGAATTCCTTGGCCGTTCGCATTACCGGATCTTTCATACTACCGGTACGGCCGGCACAGTCGCCGCCGCCGCCGCAACCGGTCGACTGCTGAACCTGTCGCCGGAGCAGATGCTGCACGCATTCGGTTCGGCTGGCACGCAAGCAGCGGGACTGTGGGAATTTTTACGCGATGCGGCGGACTCGAAGCAGTTGCATACCGCGCACGCGGCTGCTGCCGGTCTGACTGCCGCCTATCTCGCGAAGGATGGCTTTACCGGCGCACGGCATATTCTCGAAGGCCCGCAAGGACTGGCAGCCGGCATGTCAAAGGATGCGGACCCCGCACGCCTGACTGATCGCCTGGGCGAGCGCTGGGCGCTGGCCGAGACCTCATTCAAGTTCCATTCCTCATGCCGCCACACGCATCCCGCTGCTGATGCCTTGCTGCAGGTCGTGCAGGAACACAAACTCAGGCCTGAGCAGATCGCACGCGTTACCGCGCATGTGCATCAGGGCGCAATCGACGTACTTGGGCCGGTAGTCGATCCGCAGACGGTGCATCAGGCAAAGTTTTCCATGGGTACCGTGCTGGGCCTGATCGCGGAGTTCGAACAGGCCGGCATGAAGGAATTTGAACATGCATTCAGGCAGCCCCCCATCGTCGCGTTCCGTGACAAGGTGAGCATGCAGCTCGACAGTGAAGTTGACACGGCTTATCCGGTACGCTGGATCGGCAAGGTAACGGTGGAGACCAACGATGGCCGCACCCTGAGCGGTCGCGTCGATGAGCCGAAAGGCGATCCCGGCAATACCTTGTCGCGTGAAGAACTGGAGCAAAAGGCGTTGCGACTGGCCGACTTTGGCGGTGCTGCCAGCGAGGCGGAAATGCGCGGCGCATTTTCACGGATATGGAATCTGGCGCGCACAGAACGTGTCGGTCGCTTCTTTGACTGACATTCGCTTGAGAGCCCCGATACCATGCCCTCCACATCGTTGATTGCACGTTCTTACCTGTTTGTACCCGGCAACCGTCCGGAGCGTTTTGACAAGGCTTGCGTCGCCGGTGCCGATGCCGTCATCATCGATCTGGAGGACGCCGTTCCCCCGGCCGACAAGAACAATGCGCGTGCCGCTATCGCGAGCTGGTTGTCACCAGACAGGAATGTGCTGATTCGACTCAACAGCGCGGATACCGAGTGGTTCGCAGCCGATCTGAGCTTGTGCGGAAAAGCCGGTGTCGCCGGCATTGTGCTGCCCAAGGCTGAGCGCACGGAAGACCTTGAGCGCGTTACCGCTCAGGGAGCAAAAGCGGTATTGCCATTGATCGAAACAGCACAGGGCTTCGCACATGCCGGTGCGTTGTCGAAGGTCGCAGGCGTACAGCGGCTGATGTTCGGCTCGATCGACTTCCAGCTCGACATGGGTATTGACGGCGAAGGGGAAGAGTTGCTCTATTTCCGTTCGCAACTGGTCTTGCTGTCGCGACTTGCCGGCATACAGCCGCCAGTGGATGGCGTGACCGTTGCCATTGATGATGCAGCTCAACTTCGCGCCGATACTTTGCGCGCGCGCCGCCTTGGATTTGGTGGCAAGCTATGTATTCATCCACGCCAGCTGCCGGTCGTGGGTGACGCTTTTTATCCCAGTGCCGATGATATTGCATGGGCAGAACGCGTGCTCGAAGCAGCATCGCGCGCCAACGGCGCTGCGGTAGCGCTGGACGGAAAGATGATCGACCTGCCGGTCATCCGCAAGGCGCAGGATATTGCTGCCGAGGCGGCACGCAGGTAGATTACCTGTTACGCAGATCGCGCAGCAGCGTCGCCAGTAAAGGCAGCGCTTGCTCGGAACGCTGCTCCACCTTCAATGACAGCAAAGCGTCGGCGCGCGTCTTGCCGATATTGATTGCTGCGATCGGTTTGCCTGCTTCCGCCGCCAGCTTGCACAGGCGATAGCCTGAGTGCACCATCAGCGATGATCCCACCACCAGGATGGCATCGGCATTACTTACGACCTGTTCGGCTTGTTCGGTGCGTGCACGCGGCACGCCATCGCCGAAGAACACCACATCCGGCTGTAATGTGCCTGCGCACGTCGGACAATGCGGCAGCACGAAATCCGCAAGGGTTTCCGGCTCCAGATGGGCATCGCCGTCCGGTGCCGGAAGCGCCGTTGTATTGGCAAGGCCGGGATTGTGCTGTTCCAGTTGCGATTGAATCAGACGCCGTTCATGGCACGCGCCGCAATCGAGGCAGGCAACACGATGTATGTTTCCGTGCAACTCGATCACCTGGGAACTGCCGGCCACGGAATGCAAGCCGTCAACGTTCTGGGTGACAATAACGGTATCTCTGGCTGGAGTTTCAAGTGCGGCAATCGCCAGATGGCCAGCGTTCGGTTCCGCCTTTGCCAATAGGCGCCAGCCGACCATGGCCCGTGCCCAGTAACGCTTGCGGATGAGTTCGGAACTTCGGAATTCAGGGCCTTGTATCGGCGCTCGTCCACGTCGGACACCTTCGCTGTCGCGGTAGTCGGGAATGCCGGACGCGGTGCTGATACCGGCGCCGGTGAGCAGGAGAAGGCGGGAGCATGGCGCAAGTAGTTGCGCCAGCTCACGTACGTCGTTATCGGGTAGGAATATTGGGCCATCAGCCATGACGGCTCCTGCCCGCATGCTGGCCCGTCATCCATGCGTATGCCATGACGCTGGAGCAATTCGGATGTGAAAGCGGATTCTGCATATCGCAGAAAGCTTACCCGAAGACCGATAGTCGCGCCGAGTGGAAGTGCACGACTATCCATTACATCACTCAATAAACCCTAGTGTCCTGTTCCGCAAATTCGTTGAAAAATAAATGCGGCGAAATTGTGTCGAGACAAGGAAAAAAGCACAGCAAGGCCGGGGCCTTGCGAGCATTTTTGACGCGGTATCGGCGCAATTGTCGTCGTCTTTTATTCAACGAATTTAGGAAACAGGACACTAGATATCAAAAAACACCGTCTCCTCCGGCCCTTGCAGTTGTATGTCAAACCGATACACCGCCTGCCCATCCTTCTCACTACGCTGCGCGATCAGGGTCTTGCGCCGTACTTCCCATTCAATCAGGTTCAGCACCGGGTCCTTCGCATTGGCATCGACCTCATCGGAAAAGTACATGCGCGTATTCAGTCCGATATTGATGCCGCGCGCCACGATCCAGAAGTTGATATGCGGTGCCATGGGCCGGCCGTTACGGCCTTCCACCACGCCGGGCTTGATCGTGTCGAACGTGTAGATGCCGGTTTCGAAATCCGAGCAGCCCCGGCCCCATCCCCGGAAATCCTTGTCCAGGTCCTTGTTCTGCCGATCAGCGGGATGCTGGTACTTGCCCTCCGCATTGGCTTGCCAGATTTCGATCAGCACGTCGCGTACCGGCGTGCCGGAGCCGTCGATTACCCGGCCTTCAACGCGGATGCGTTCACCCCGGGTATCCGGGCCGACCAGCACATTGGTGAAGTTCTTTTCAAAAATATCGAAGCCGGCCTGCTTTGGCGCCAGGCCGATATGGACGTATGGCCCTGCGGTTTGCGATGCGGTTTCCTTCAGCATCTCGATCTGGTTCGGCTTCATTTGCCGCCTCCCTGCACACGATTTTCAAAAAGCGTGGCGCGCGCTCCGCGTAACACGATGTCGAAGCGGTACGCCAGGCTGTCGAGCTGGATGAAGGCGCCGCGATCCAGCGGTGCGATCAATCCGCGCACCGATTCTTCATTGCCGATCGATTGCAGGATAGGACATTGCGCAATCAAGGGATCGCCTTCGAAATACATCTGCGTAATCAATCGTTGCGCCCAGCCCGAACCTGATACCGCATAGTGGATATGTGCCGGCCGCCAGTCGTTGACGCGGTTGCGCCATGGATAGGGGCCTGGTTTGATCGTGCGATAAAAGTAATAGCCGTTGGCATCGGTCAACATGCGGCCGCAGCCACCAAAATTGGGATCGATGGGGGCGATGTACTGATCCTTCTTGTGGCGGTAGCGACCGCCCGCGTTGGCTTGCCAGACCTCGACCAAAGCGTTCGGCACCGGGCGTCCGAATTCATCGAGCACATAGCCATGCACAACGATGCGTTCACCGATCGGCAAGCCTTCCTTGGCGTAATTCATGATCAGGTCGTTGTCGAGCGGACCGAGTTCGTCAGGACTAAAAACCGGACCGGTGATTTCGGACAGCGAATTCTGCAAGGATATCAGCGCATTCTTCGGCGAGCGCAGGACACTGGTCTTGTATTGGGGTGTATAAGCTGGCGGGTGCACGCTACGATCGCGCTGCAGGTATTCGCCGAACTGGTCGAGCAGACCGGGCATGGTTTTCTCCTTCTGGAAATTGGCCGTATGCGCGCCACGTCGCATATTGAACCCAAAAACGGTTCGCAGGTGAACGACAAAGCGACAATGTATTACTGAATATTTTTTATGTAAATTGAAAAATTTGCGTTGCTTCCATAAAATAAAGTTATGGATAAAAATACCTTTCGCCAGCGCGTCCGCTTGCGGCACATATACTGCTTTCTTGCTGTTGCCGAAGAGGGCAATCTCGGCAAGGCAGCCGAGCGTCTTACACTGACACAACCAGCCGTATCGAAAACTTTGTCGGAACTGGAAGACATTGCCGGCTGCAGACTCTTCGAACGGAACCGGCAAGGTGCGCGCCTGACTCCCGAAGGAGAAAATTTCCGTGTCCATGCACTGGGCGTGCTGGATGCCCTCGATGCGGTTGGCAGCGCCATCGGACTGGCGCCGCAGCAGGAGAATCCGGTGGTGCGTATTGGCATGCTGCCGAGCGTCGGTGCCGATCTCGTGCCGGCGGCGCTGCTCGCGTTTCGCAAGCTGCATCCGCATGCGCAGGTCGCCATCGACACCGCTGCCAACGCTGCCTTGCTGAATCAACTGAAGGCCGGAACCGTGGATCTGGTGATGGGACGCATGGCTGATCCCAATATGCTGATCGGCTTGTCATTCGAACTGCTGTATATCGAACCTTTGTGTCTTGTGGTTCGCACCGGTCATCCGCTGCTGGCAACGGCACCGCTCAAGCTCGCGGAAATCATGGCTTGTCCGATCGTGCTGTCGCCCAGGGGGACGATCCCACGCCACCATGCGGAAAGTTTTCTGCAATCGCGTGGCGCAACGATGCCATTGCACTACACCGAAACCTTGTCCGTATCGTTTGCGCGCCGCCTGGTGATGCAATCCGATACGGTCTGGCTGACGCCACTCGGCGCGGTGCGTCACGATATCGACGAAGGCATTCTGGCGCGCCTTGCACTGTCCACCGAAGGCACTGAAGAACCGGTCGGACTCTTTCATCGCAGCGATGCAAATTTGTCCATGGCAGCGCGCGACCTCATCAACATTTTGCGTGCCGCCGCGGCCGAGCGCAGGCCTTTACCTTACGCCTGAAACATCCATTGCTGCGCGTGTCGGGCGTGACTATCCGCTTGTATCGACCAGGTTAAACGGCGCGTTTCCTACCGCGTCGCTGTCTATCGGGATATAAGTTGTCAGCGTCGTCCCTTTGCCGGGCGCACTGGTAATGACAAACTTTCCATTGAGCGCATGAATGCGCTCCTCCACGCCGACCAATCCAAACGAATTGGCCGAATTGCGTGTTTCAGGATAGATGCCGATGCCGTTGTCGGTAATCTTCATGACCAGCTGTCCCGCCTCGCGATACAACTCAATGACGACGTGCGTGGCCTTGGCATGACGGATCACATTGGTGAGCGATTCCTGCAGGATGCGGAACAGCGAGGTTGCACGCGTATCGTCAAGATAAAACTCCTTCTCGCTCATCAGGAGATCGCAGGTGATGCCGCTACGGCGGCGGAACTCCGCGACCTGCCATTCGATTGCCGCTGTCAGCCCGAGGTCAAGTACGGCGGGCCGCAGATTGTTGATGATGGTGCGGATGGTCTTCACCGTCGCATCGAGGTGGTTGAGTGCGTCGCGCACCTTCTGATTGAGGCGCGGATGCGATTGTGCGGTGCGCGCATCCAGCATGGAAACATCGATGCGCAACGCCAGCAGGGTCTGGCCCAGTTCGTCATGAATCTCGCGGGCGATACGTTTGCGTTCATCTTCCTTGACGCGGTCCTGGTGCGCGGTCAGATCGCGCAACAACTCCTGTGAGCGCTTCAGCGCCTCCATCGTTTCCTTGCGGTCGGTGATGTCCATGATCGTTCCGCGCAGCAGGGCCTTGCCTTGCATATCGCTGCCGAAGCGGACGATCGACTGCACCCATCGGACTGTGCCATCAAGCTGCACGATGCGGTGCTCATGATTGAAACCTTCATCACCAGGCTGGCCATCGATCAATCCCTTGCGCACGCGATCCCGGTCTTCGGGATGAATCCGCGCAAGGAATTCCTGATAGCGCAGCCTGTCGCGGGACTGGCTCACGCCGAATATCCGGTACGTTTCCATGGACCAGATCATGGCTTCGGACGCAGGGTCCATGGTCCAGCTACCCAGACGCGCCATGTGCTGCGCTTCGGCGAGACTGGCCTCGCTGTTGCGCAAATCAGTCGTCATTTCCCGTGCCAGTTCCACCGCACGCCGGCGCGCGGTCAGTAACGAATAATAAATGCTGTACAGCAGTGTGCTGCCGAGCAGACCGCCGATCAGCACGATCCAGGACAAGGAAACATCGAAGCCGTTGATCAGGGCTGATCTGCGCGCCAGGATTTCCGCTTCCCATACGCGCGGGCCGACGGTCATTGAAACCCGCTTGACAAACAGATCATCGACGGAAGGATCGATCGCCGGAGACCGGTTCTCGGCGCTCGAAGAAGTCGCGCTATCGAACATCAGATGCTGCGGATCCATGGTCCCGGCGGCGCGCTTTTCATCATCGCGACCGGTATCGAATATCCGGACCCGCATGGTGCTCAGCACTTTCTTGTCGATGGCCCCCAGCATCAGGCGATTGATATCGAAACCGGCGCCGACCGAACCATAGTATGCGGCGCGCCGTTGCGCGACATTCTTCACAGGCATGCCAAGTCGATACAGCGGCACGCGCATGGCCAGGCCGATATGCTGATTCGGTCCCGTGATATGAATCAGCCTGCCGGAGGACACCAGTTGGCCGGTATCGCGCGACACCGCCAGTGCATTTGCCGCAATGCTGTTTGCCGCCATGTCGATCCCGAAGGAGACGGCGTTGGTTTCCATCGGTTCGATATAGGTCAGAACGTTGTATTCCTTGCGTTCGCCTGCCGGCTTGATGGCGAAGGCCGGATAGCCTACCGACGAAACGCTGGTATCGCGGCGTACCGATGCTTCAAAGGCGCGCTTGTCCGCCCCTGCGACGTACTGCGCAAAATTGAGATTGGTAATACCGGGGAAACTGCTTTCGAGTTTGAGTTCGCGGACATAGGCGCGGAACTGTTCGCGCGTGATCTTTTCGTCGGTCTGAAACAGCGCCGCCGTGCCGCGCAGAACATCGATGTACGAACGTACCCGGCTCTGCACCGCAGTCTGCGCATTGTCAGCGAGATAATCGAACTGGGACCTTGCTTTGTCATCCACAATCTGTACCACAAGCAGATGGAGCAAAAGCGAAATGGCAACGCCGAGCCACCAGACGGGAGACATGACGAGAGAAATCAGAAATCGGCGCGAAATGCTCATCTTGCTTTTTAATCCATTTGTTCGCCGTATCAGCCTTGCATGGCGCGATGACTACACGGCTGAACGCACAAGTCACGAATATCCGGCGACACGAGACTGATACGCATTAATGCAGTGTAACGGTTTTTTACAGCAAACCGTCATCAATGACACGCCTGGCCACGGCGGTTTTTCAAGCTCGTGCATATAACCAGAGCGTATATTGACACGAAGAAATAGGGTATGCAAAAAGCTTGCGCCAGCTCAATCAAGTTACATGATTGCAAGGTTGTCTGCGTGCTACATTTTCCACGTTGCAAGACGCGTTGTTCTTCTTGTAAAGATGAAGATCCAGACCTCCCGTTCACTCACCGAGAAAGGTGGCACAACATGCATAAGCAAGCACACAACAAGACCCCGGAACAAATGATTGATGCCGTATTTGCATTGGATCTCGATGCGATCAAATTCAAGCTGATGGATGCCAGGGAAGGTCACGGCTGGAGCCGCGAAGAAGCCGACCGCCACGAACTGGAATATCGCCGTTTTCTCGCACTGATCGCGAAGTACCCGGAGGAGGCGATCACGCCGAATAGCGAGGTTGATAAATTCTGGCATGGGCACATCCTCGATACCATGAAATATGCGGAAGACTGTGCGCATGTATTCGGCTACTTCCTGCATCATTTTCCGTATTTCGGCATGCGTGACGACGAAGATGCCGCCAACCTGGTGGAAGCTGCAGCGCAGACTCGCCGCTTGTATGAACAGGAATTTGGCAAGGCATCCAAGGCAGGGCAGAGCTATTGCGCGCGCGTGACAAGTGAAGAAGGGTCGTATTGCGCTCGTGTTGCCGGCCAGGGAGTTTCCTACTGCGCACGGGTGGCGCAGCCCGATGCGGCCTATTGTGCACGTGTGGCTACTCCCGTTGAGACATCCTATTGTGCACGTGTCGCTGCCCCGGTTGAGGACGCAACTTATTGTGCGCGTGTTGCGACAGGCTATTATGAATCCGCACAACCAGCGTATTACGCGAAGATAGTCGGCAAGGGGCGTCCGGGCCTGGGTAACGACCGGGCGTCGTAATCAATTCAATCAATATTCAGTGAGCAGTGCATAGGCTGCCTTGGTACGGTTCCTTCTCCGTGCAACGGAGTGGGAATCGGCCGGAGCTTGTGTCAAAGTTGACGCCGCATATGTTCGATCTTTTTACCTGATTACAACCAGATTTCACCCGCTCGCTTCCTCCTGATCATTACACGCTTCTTCTCCAGTATCCGGGCTGTGCATACACCGATTTCAGCATGTCAATAAAGAACCGTATCTTGGCGGGAAGATGACGTTGTTGAGGATACACCGCCATGATGTCGTAGTTGTCGAGCGCGTAGTCGTCGAGTACGGTGATTAGCTGTCCGGAAGCCAGTTCGCTCTGGATTTCCCAGGTCGAACGCCATGCCAGGCCCAGACTTTCGCAGGCCCAGCGGTGCAGGAGTTCGCCGTCATTGCAGTCCAGGCTGCCGCTGACCTTGATGGTGACCGGCTTGCCATGTTGCTGAAAATACCAGCCGCGCTGCTGACCGCCTTGCAGGTTGAATGCGAGGCAATTGTGGCGTTCCAGGTCGTCGAGTGTGCGCGGGATGCCATTGCGTTCAAAGTATTCCGGGGTGCCGCAGACGACACGGCGGTTGCTTGCCAGTTTAACTGCGACGAAGTTGGGATCGATTGCGCCGCCAATGCGGATGCTGAGGTCGTAGCCTTCGCGTACCAAGTCGACGACGCGGTCAGTTAGGTTGAAAGAGATCTGGACGTCGGGATTGGCAGCGATGAAGCCGGGGGCGTGCGGGGCGACGTGCTTGCGGCCGTAGGCGGCGGGGGCGGAGACCACCAGGTGGCCGGTGGCCTTGTGGCGGCCTTCCGAGATGATTTTTTCGGCGTGGTCGAGTTCATCCAGCAGTTTGCGGCAGTGGTCCAGGAAGACGGCGCCTTCTTCGGTGAGGGTGAGATGGCGGGTGGTGCGGTGCATCAGCTTTACGCCGAGGCGCTTTTCGAGGGCGTCTATGCGGCGGCCCAGCATGACGGGGGTGATGTTCTGTTCTAGCGCGGCGCGGGCCAGGCTGCCTTTTTCTACGACTTCTACGAAGGCTTCGATTTGTTTGAATTTGTCCATGGGGCTTTGGTTTGTTGCGTTGTTGAGGGGCTTTTCTTCGGTGAATCGGTGCTGTTTGTTCTTCGTGGATGCTAGCCGGGACTGCGCCGCCCTTCGGGTACCCAAAAGAGCGCGGGCCAAAACGGGAAGCGAAACAAACTCGCCTGCGGCTCAGACAGGTTTCGCTTCTTTATCCGTTTTGGTCCGCGCTCTTTTGGCGTCTGCACAGGGGGTTTTCAACCCATCCCCACCCTAGCCCTCCCCTTGAAGGGGAGGGAACCTCGGCTCGCTCGCTCGCTGCGCATCGCATTGCCAATGCCGATGCCGATGCCGATGCCAATGCCAATGCCAATTGCCGTTGTCGGCGCCTTGTTCGGACGGCACTTTCTTCCGATGGTGATACAAGTCAATCGCTCCCCAACATCAAGAACGTACCCTCCCCTTCAAGGGGAGGGCTAGGGTGGGGATGGGTTAAAACAACATCCTCTACCCACATCTCCTTCCCAATTAACCCAACCTCACCGTTCATACTTTGTTCCAACCAGCAACCCAGACACGCTGGCATACCCCGTCCCTCTCAACCAACCATTATTCCATACCCAAAGTATCGAATACAACGATCATTTGTCGTCTTATCAAACTATATTGTCGCCTATAGACTCGAGACATCAAAATTTCGACTGTGTACAGGAGGTTGTATGGCAAGGATGACCGCAGCGGAAGCGGCAGTGTATGTGCTGGAGAAGGAAGGCATGACGCAGGCCTTCGGTGTGCCGGGTGCGGCGATCAACCCGTTCTACGCGGCATTGCGCAAGCGGGGGAGCATCAAGCATATCCTCGCGCGCCACGTGGAGGGCGCTTCGCATATGGCTGAGGGCTATACACGTGCCAGGCCGGGCAATATCGGCCTGTGTATCGGTACCTCCGGACCCGCGGGCACCGACATGATCACCGGCTTGTATTCGGCCCAGGCCGACTCCATTCCTATCCTCTGCGTGACCGGCCAGGCGCCGCGTGCGCGTCTGTACAAGGAAGATTTCCAGGCTGTGGACATTGAATCCATTGCCAAGCCCGTGACCAAATGGGCGGTCACGGTGCGCGAGCCGGCGCTGGTGCCGCGTGTGTTCCAGCAGGCTTTCCACCTGATGCGCTCCGCACGTCCGGGTCCGGTGCTGATCGACCTGCCATTCGATGTGCAGATGGCCGAGATCGAGTTCGATCCGGATACCTATGAGCCGCTGCCGGTCTACAAGCCGTCGGCGACCCGGGCGCAAATCGAAAAAGCGCTGAACATGCTGAACGACGCTGATCGTCCATTGATCACGGCGGGTGGCGGCATCATCAACGCCAATGCGTCGGCGCTGCTGGTTGAATTCGCAGAAGTTACCGGCGTGCCCGTGATCCCGACCCTGATGGGATGGGGCGCGATTGCCGATGACCATCCGTTGATGGCCGGCATGGTCGGCCTGCAGACCAGTCACCGTTACGGCAACGCCACCATGCTCGAATCCGACTTCGTGCTCGGCATCGGCAACCGCTGGGCGAACCGCCATACCGGTTCGGTCGATGTGTTTACCAAGGGACGCAAGTTCGTCCACGTCGATATCGAACCGACACAGATTGGCCGCGTATTCGGTCCTGACCTGGGCATTGTCTCCGACGCCGGGGCAGCGTTGAAACTCTTCGTCGAAGTCGCGAAAGAATGGAAGGCCGCAGGCAAGCTGAAGGACCGCAAGCAGTGGGTATCCGCATGCCAGGAACGCAAGCGCACCATGCTGCGTCGGACCAGCTTCGACAACGAGCCGATCAAGCCGCAACGCGTCTACGAGGAAATGAACCGCGCCTTCGGCCGCGAGACCTGCTACGTCAGCACCATCGGCCTGTCGCAGATCGCCGCCGCGCAATTCCTGCATGTGTACAAGCCGCGCAACTGGATCAACTGCGGTCAGGCGGGCCCGCTGGGCTGGACGATTCCGGCTGCGCTCGGTGTCTGCGCTGCTGATCCGGATCGTCCGGTTGTCGCGATTTCGGGGGATTACGATTTCCAGTTCATGATCGAAGAACTCGCCGTCGGTGCGCAATTCAAGCTGCCGTATCTGCACGTGGTGGTGAACAATTCCTACCTCGGCCTGATCCGCCAATCGCAACGCGGCTTCGATATGGATTACTGCGTGCAGCTGGCATTTGAAAACGTCAACGCGCCGGAACTCAACGGCTATGGCGTCGACCACGTCGCTGTCGTCGAAGGCCTGGGCTGCAAGGCGATCCGTGTTACCCGTCCGCAGGATATCCAGGATGCCTTCGGCCAGGCCCGTGCGCTGATGCGGCAACATCGCGTGCCGGTCGTGGTCGAGATCATCCTCGAGCGCGTGACCAATATCTCGATGGGCACCGAAATCAATAACATCAACGAGTTTGAAGAACTGGCAGAGAAGCCGGAGCACGCTCCGACCGCGATTGCCTTGCTGGATTAAGAGGAAGAGGAGGATACATGACAAAGTTAGCGGCCAACCTGACCATGCTGTTTAATGAACAGCCGTTCATGGGTCGTTTCGAAGCGGCGGCGCGTGCCGGTTTCCGCGGCGTGGAATTTCTGTTTCCGTATGCGTTCCACGCCGACCAGATCGCCGACAAGCTCAATGCCTTCCAGCTTGACTTGGTGTTGCACAATCTTCCCGCAGGCAACTGGGACGCGGGCGAACGCGGCATCGCCTGCCATCCGGATCGTGTCGCTGAATTCCGGGAAGGTGTCGACGAAGCAATCCGTTATGCAAAAGTGCTTGGCACCAAGCAGCTCAACTGCCTGATTGGCAAAGTGCCGCAAGGCGTGAGCCACAAGCAGGCACGCGAGACGGTGGTCAGCAACCTCAAGTACGCCGCCGACATGCTCAAGGAAAACAAGCTGCGCCTGCTGATCGAGCCGATCAACCACTTCGATATTCCGGGCTTCTTCCTGACGCGCACGCAACAGGCCGTGGACCTGATCCGCGACACCGGATCGAGCAATATCTATGTGCAGTACGACATCTATCACATGCAGCGCATGGAAGGCGAAATCACCAATACCATCAAGGCCAACCGGGACATCATCAAGCATATCCAGCTTGCCGATAATCCGGGACGCTTCGAACCGGGCACGGGTGAAATCAACTATCGCTATCTGTTCAAGATGCTCGATGAAATCGGTTACGACGGCTGGATCGGTTGCGAATACAAGCCGCGCGCCGGCACCGTCGAAGGCCTCGGCTGGCGCGCTGCGCACGGCATATAAATCACACCTTAATCACACACGTAAAGCACGTTACAGAACACTAAAAACCTTGGAGAACACAATGGCAAAAGTAGGCTTTATCGGATTGGGAATCATGGGTGCGCCAATGGCGGGTCACTTGCAGGCCGGCGGACATAAGCTGTATCTGCACGATCAAAAAAATCCCCCGTTTGAACTGATCGAAGGCGGCGCGACCGTCTGCACATCCGGTGCTGAAGTCGCCAAGCGCGCCGACATCATCATTATCATGGTGCCCGACACACCGCATGTTGAAGCTGTACTGTTTGGCGAGAATGGTGTTGCCAGTGGATTGGCCGCGGGCAAGACAGTCGTGGACATGAGCTCGATTTCGCCGATCGCGACCAAGGGCTTTGCCAAAAAGATCAATGAACTTGGCTGCCAATATCTGGACGCCCCCGTCTCCGGCGGCGAAGTCGGTGCAAAAGCCGCATCGCTGACCATCATGGTCGGCGGATCGGAGAGCGCCTTCAACGATGTGAAGCCTTTGTTTGAACTGATGGGCAAGAACATCACGCTGGTCGGTGGCAACGGCGACGGCCAGACGACCAAGGTTGCCAACCAGATCATTGTTGCGCTGAACATCCAGGCCGTGGCGGAAGCGTTGCTGTTTGCCTCCAAGGCCGGCGCCGATCCGGCGCGTGTGCGGCAAGCGCTGATGGGCGGCTTTGCATCGTCGCGCATCCTGGAAGTGCATGGCGAACGCATGGTCAAACGCACCTTCAATCCGGGGTTCCGTATTGAGCTGCACCAGAAGGATCTGAACCTGGCATTGCAGGGCGCGAAGGCACTGGGCGTGTCGCTGCCGAACACCGCAACTGCGCAGGAATTGATGAATGCCTGTGCGGCGAACGGCATGAGCGGGCTGGATCACTCGGCGCTGTGCCGTGCGATCGAGTTGATGTCAAATCACGAGATTGCCAAAGGGTAAGAAGCGGAATCGAGCATCAAAAAGCCCATCAATTCCTTCACCCCCGTAATTGCGTAAAATAACTCACCATCCGCTCGTCAACGAACCACATCACGCTCATGCCTGACCTCAATCCTCGCCAGCTTCTGCTCGACATGTACACTGCGGCCGTCGACGCCGTCAGTGCGGAAAAATGTCTTCCTGCCTTCCTGCCGAAACCGTCTCCAAACGGCCGTACGCTGGTGATCGGTGCAGGCAAAGGCGCAGCGGCAATGGCAAGGACTGTCGAGCAGCATTGGGAAGGCGACATCAGCGGGCTGGTGGTTACCCGCTACGAGCACGGTGCGGAATGCAAACGCATCGAGGTGGTGGAAGCGGCCCATCCGGTGCCGGATGAAGCAGGACGCCGTGCCGCCGGGCGCATGATGGAGATGGTCAAGGGTCTGACTGAAAACGACCTGGTACTGTGCCTGATTTCCGGTGGCGGTTCGGCGTTGCTGGCCTTGCCGGGCGAAGGCATCACGCTGGAGCAAAAGCAGGCGGTCAACAAGGCCTTGCTCAAGAGCGGTGCAACCATTTCGGAAATGAATTGCGTGCGCAAGCATTTCTCTGCCATCAAGGGTGGCCGTCTTGCGCTCGCATGCGCGCCGGCACGCGTCGTGACCCTGTTGATTTCCGATGTGCCGGGAGACGATCCGGGCGTCATCGCCAGCGGCCCCACCTTGCCCGATCCCACGACCTGCGCGCAAGCGCTGGCCATCCTGCGCAAGTACGAGATCGCAATTCCTCCCAACATGGAAGACTATCTCGCCTCCGGCGCGGGCGAAACACCCAAACCGGATGACCCGCGCTTTGCACGCAATAGTCACCATGTGATTGCGACCGCCCAGCAGTCGCTGGAAGCGGCGGCCGATGTTGCCCGTAACGCAGGCATTACGCCTTATATTCTGTCCGACGAAATGGAAGGCGAAGCACGCGACGTCGGCATGGTGCATGCGGCCCTCGCACGCCAGGTCGCCTTGCGCGGCCAACCCTTCAGCAAACCATGCGTCATCATTTCCGGCGGCGAAACGACGGTCACCGTGCGCGGCAAGGGACGTGGCGGGCGCAATGCCGAATTCCTGCTCAGCTTTGCGGCCACCATGAACGGCATGCCGGGCGTCCATGCCATCGCCTGCGATACCGATGGCATCGATGGCTCCGAAGACAACGCGGGCGCGCTGTACAACCCGCAATCGGTCGCGCGCGCCGAAGCGGTCGGCATGCGCGCGCGCGCCATGCTCGACAACAACGATGGCTATGGCTTTTTCAGCGCACTGGGCGACCTGGTCGTCACCGGCGCGACGCGCACCAACGTCAATGACTTCAGGGCCATCCTGATTCTTTGAGTTTCCAGGGTGCCTATACCCTGACCTGATTCATTCTTAACCAACAGCGCGAGTCCCGTAAGCCGGGCTCGGTGGCGGCTTGCGCCTGTTCGAACTGCAAAGTGAACACTATGCGACGTCAACGCAAGGCAAAAATCGTAGCGACTCTCGGGCCGGCCACTTCGAGCAAGGAAGCCATACAGGCTTTGTTTGAAGCGGGTGCCGATGTCTTCCGTTTCAATTTCAGTCATGGCTCCCACGACGACCATCGCGCCCGTTACGACATCGTGCGTGAAGTCGAGCGTAGTGTTGGCCGTCCGATTGCCATCCTGGCCGACCTGCAAGGACCGAAACTGCGTATCGGGCAATTCGCTGAAGGCAAGGAAGTGCTGAAAGCCGGCCAGGAATTCACGCTCGATCGCAATACTGCGCCCGGAGACCGCAAGCGCGTCTGCCTGCCGCATACCGAACTGTTCGATGTCATTGCCGCAGGCCAGTCCCTGCTGATCGACGATGGCAAACTGCGGCTGGAAGTGATCGAGAGCGACGGATACACGATTCGCACCACCGTTGTCGCCGGCGGCACCATTTCCGACCGCAAGGGCGTCAATGTACCGGATGTCGTGCTGCCGATTCCCGCATTGACCGAAAAGGACAGACGCGATCTCGACTTCGCGCTGGCTCTCGGCGTCGACTGGATCGCCTTGTCTTTCGTGCAGCGGCCGGAAGACCTGCTGGAAGCCCGCGAACTGATCCGGGGACGCGCCGGCCTGCTGGCCAAGCTGGAAAAGCCCGCTGCGCTAGATCGTCTCGACGATATCGTGCGTGTGTCCGACGCCATCATGGTGGCGCGTGGCGACCTCGGCGTGGAGCTGCCGCCAGAACGCGTACCCGGTGTGCAGAAGCGTATCCTGCGCACGTGCAGCCAGCAGGGGAAACCGGTCGTCATCGCCACCCAGATGCTGGAGTCAATGATCTCGGCACAGGTACCGACACGGGCGGAAGCCTCCGATGTCGCCACCGCAATCTATGACGGCGCGGATGCCGTCATGTTGTCAGCCGAATCGGCAAGCGGTGCCTATCCGGTCGAGGCGGTTGCCATGATGGACCGCATCATTGTCGAAGTCGAACGTGACCCGCTCTACCGCGGCCTCATTGATGCGCAGCGCGGCGATCCATTGCCGACGCGTGGCGATGCGATCTGTGCGGCACTACGCAGCGTGACGCAAATTCTTGGTGCGCGCGTCACGATCACCTACACGACTTCCGGCCATACCAGCTTGCGCGCCGCACGTGAACGACCCGCGGCACCGATCCTGAGCATCACGCCGCATCTGTCCACAGCCCGCAAACTGGCGCTGGCCTGGGGAGTGCACACCACGGTCAGCCCGGATGTGCGTAGCGTCGATGAAATGGTCGCTGCAGCCTGCCGTACCGCACTGAGGGAAGGATTTGCACAGCCGGGCGACCAGGTGGCGATTGCCGCTGGCATGCCGTTCGCCGAATCGGGGACCACCAATCTGCTACGGATTGCCGAAATCTGGAAGCAGCCGGCATGATTGCGGAACTGCTTGGTTCCTCTTCATGTACCTACATACGTCGTGCACTCTCCGCAAGCTGAAGTGCCAGTTTTTGGTGCGTTGCGATCAGTGGCTCCGTTTCTACCGTGGTGCAACGACCTTCGCGCACGATGACGCGGCCATTGACGATGCTGTAGGCGACATTGACCGGCGTGCTGAACACGAGCGCGGCAACCGGGTCGTGAAGCGCACCGGCAAAGCCGATGTGGTTCAGGTCGAACAGTACGATATCCGCCGACATGCCGGGCGCCAGTGCACCGATATCGTCGCGGTTCAATACCTTCGCGCCGCCCAGCGTCGCGATCTCCAGGGCCTGACGTGCCGTCATTGCATCGGGTCCGTAACCCACGCGTTGCAGCAGCATCGCCTGTCGCACTTCACCGAGCATGTGACCTGAATCGTTGGATGCCGAGCCGTCGACACCCAGACCCACGGGTACACCGGCATCGATCATTTTACGTACCGGCGCAATGCCCGAGGCCAGGCGCATGTTCGAACAGGGACAGTGTGCAATGCCGGTGCCGCTATGCGCGAACACACGAATGCCGTCATCGTCCAGCTGTACGCAATGCGCGTGCCAGACGTCATGCCCTATCCAGCCGCAGTCTTCTGCGTACTGCGCCGGCGTCATGTTGAATTTTTCGCGGCTGTAGTCAATGTCGGTCACGCTCTCGGCGAGGTGCGTATGCAGGGAGACGCCGAAATGACGCGCCAAGGTTGCCGATTCGCGCATCAGGTCGCGCGATACCGAGAACGGCGAGCAGGGCGCAACGACAATGCGTTGCATCGCATGCCGCGACGGGTCGTGCCAGGTCTCGATGAGACGTTGCGTATCCCTGAGGATGGCATCTTCTTCTTCGACCACTCGATCGGGCGGCAAGCCGCCTTTGCTCTCGCCAACGCTCATCGAACCGCGCGCCGCATGAAAGCGCATGCCGATCTGATGCGCCGCTTCGATACTGTGATCAAGACGGCAACCGTTCGGATAGATGTAGAGATGATCGCTGGTCGTGGTGCAGCCTGACAGCAGCAGTTCCGTCATTGCGGTCTGTGTCGACACGCTGACCATCTCCGGTGTCAGATTGGCCCAGATAGGGTAGAGGTTCTGCAGCCAGTTGAACAGTTCGCCGTTCTGCGCCGCCGGAATGACACGCGTCAGGCTTTGATACATGTGGTGATGGGTATTGATCAGGCCGGGCATGACGACATGGCCGCGTGCATCGATGACTTCGTCCGCCACTGGCGGCAGCGAGTCGGTGGTGCCAACCTGTTCGATCACATTATCGCGGATGAACACGCCACCATCGGCGATTTCACGCCGGTCCTTGTCCATCGTTACCAGCACATGTGCGTTCTTGATAAGAAGGGTTTTGCTCATGATGTTTTAAGAGAGAGAGACCGGTCACGCCTTACGAGGGCAGGAGTGCCTGACCGGCTATTATGATGAACGATAGTAAAGCCCGCTGACTGTGGGAATATTGGCTCCCAATGATAGACGGCTTCAGCATGTCGATATGTGAGCCGGAGTTACGGGAAGTATCTAGAGCGGATTTCATCGTGTGTACTGTCGCTTGTCGCTTGTGTGGCCCGCCACACGGCACTTCGCGCGCCTTGTCCTGCACGCCAGGTCGACCCGATTCTCCGTACACCACGATGAAATCCGCTCTAATAGAACGCAGCCAGCCATACGGGCAAGCCGGCGACACAACGCCCGGCTTTGTTATTTACTCTCTATTTTGGCAATAGGGACTTCGCCGTTCCTGAAATCAGTTCGCGCAGCCATTTATGTTCGGGTGCATGGTGGACACGTTCATGCCATAGCTGATAGAAGCGCATGGCGGGAAACTTGATCGGCACGGTGAAGGTTTTCAGCGGTAGGTTCTTTTCATAGAAACGCATGAACTGCCGGCCGGTCGTCAGTACCAGGTCGCTGCGGGTCAGCATATACGGGATCAGGCCGAAATATGCCGACTCGACCACGACATTGCGGTGCAGGTTCTGGCGCGCGAGGAAGGACTCGATCACGCCGAAGTAGCCGGCCAGCATCTGCGATGGCGCGACATGCGGCAGAGACAGGTAATCTTCAACGGTCATCTCTTCGGGGCCGGTGCGCAGCGCATACGCACAGTCGGCGCGCATGATGCAGGCGATCTCATCTTCGAACAGCTTGGACATGTGCAGGTGCTGAGGCGGCTCTTCCCAGTTGGCGATGACAAGGTCGAGTTCACCATCCGACAGCAGTTTCAGGTAATCGATCTCCGGTCCCAGCCCGTGGATCACGATCCGGCTGCGAGGCGATTCACGGCGCACGCCGGCGACAATGTTGGGCAAAAACTGACTGTCGAGATAATCGGGCGCCGCGATATGGAAGGTGCGAGCCTCATGCTGCGGTGCGAAAGCCGCCTTGTGTGCAAACAGCTTTTCCGTTTCGTCGAGTATCTGCTTGGCCGGCTTCAGCAGGCTTTCGCCATGCTGGGTCGGCACCATCCCGCGCGCACCGCGTACCAGCAGAGGGTCGCCGGTCAGTTCACGCAGCTTGCGCAACGAGGCGGAAATGGATGGTTGCGGCTGATTGAGCTTCAATGCGACGCGCGAGACGTTCTTCTCTGACAAAAGCAGGTACAGAATGCGGATAAGATGTATGTCCAGGTGATCTGGCAAGCCTGCCATTACAGCCTCTATATTGGGTTCGGTATGCAAAATATACTTGATGCGCGATGCTTCGGGCTACAAAAAAGTCTATCTTGTAATGGGGGCGCATCAAACGGCATTGGGTGAATGCCGGGTATATCGGAAGTTCAACATTCCCGGCATGCGAAGCGTGCCTAATTCGTTCGATTTAATCGGGATGCCACTGCCGGGATCATGTCATCGTGCGATCCGGAAGGTCGCACGGGGTGTTAACAGAGTTCTGTAGTAACTCCCAAGGGAGTGTGAGTTGGAGGCAGGGAGACCTGCCTCCTTTTTTGTTGGTCGTGGGATTGGGGTAGTACAGGTAGTGCAAGTAGTACAGAGCGATTCCGGTCGCCCCGCATGACGGACGATCCGCTCAGGACGCGGTCGGACGGCCTAAGGCCAGCACGCGCTGCAGGAGTGCCCCTACCTTGAACTGGCGCTGTTTGCTGCGCAAACCCTGCAGGTAGGCAGAAGTCGACATAGGGACAACCCGCTCCGGCAAATTGGAGAGCACGCTTGCATGCTCGGCTTCTGCATCGCCGATCAGCAGCACGATTGCTTCCGTTCCGCGCGCCAGTTCCCTTCCGAGGATTTCTCCCGCCGCCTGCTCGTTCTGGTGGCGCTCCACCTCGTCGCTGTGCCTGCGCTTGAGCACAATGAATTCTTCGAACTCTTCGGTGCACTGCACACTGACACCGTGACCATCGTTTGTACGTATCCATTCAAGGGCATCCGGCACGCCGGGAATGTCGATGTGGGACAGCAGGGCATGCCTGACCATGTCGGGAATCAGAATGCGGATGTCAGGTGCAAGCGATAGCAAGGTATCGAGTTCGTCGACATCGGCCAGGTCGATCAGGGGTTGGGCATCGGTAACGATCAGGGAAGTAGTGTTCATGGCGGCTCTCCGTTCGCCATCCCGTTCAAGTCAGGATTAGCGACATGTCATCACGGTAAATGGACTGTATGTTTATACAGTATAAGCGTGATTCATAAAAAAGTACCAGAACCAACTACAAGGAAAATTACCTGGAAGCAATCTGCCCATAAACATTTCCCTTTTGTCCATTGGCACTTTGCCATCTAGTGCCCATGTCGATGGTGGATGTCCGGGTAATGCTTGTGCGAATGCCGGAGTACGCCATGGGAGTGCGGATGAACATGCGGTTCGCTGCCATCCCAGTCAAAATCGTGCTTGTGCTGGTGATGTGCGTCATGCCGGTGCGCGTGGGTATGGTCCATCGGCTCATGGGTATGCTCATGCTCATGCGATTCGGTCAGATGGATCCAGATACCTGCTCCCATCAACGCCGCCGCGATCCAGAACACCAGCTCCGGAGATTCACCCAGCATGAAGAGAGAAAGCGCCGCCCCGACAAAAGGCGCCGCCGAAAAGTAAGCGCCGGTCCTGGCTGTGCCCAGGTGGCGAAGTGCGAGCACGAACATGACCAGGCTCAGGCCATAACCACAAAAGCCGACGATGCCGGCGGCGACCGCTATGCTTGTTTCCGGCAGCTCGTACCCCAGAGCAAGGGCAAGCCCCAGGTTGACCGAACCGGCTACCAGACCTTTGATGCCGGCGGTCTGCACTGCATCGCTCGCGGAGACCTTTCTGGTCAGGTTGTTGTCAATCGCCCAGCAGAGGCAGGCGCCGACGATGGCAATCGCGCCCCAAGGAACGCCCAGCGTCGGACGTTCGCTCCAGGAAAGGAGAGCCCCTGCCACCACAATCAACACCATGCCGGCAAAAATCCGTTTATCGAAATTTTCCTTGAAGACAAACCAGGCCAGCAGCGCGGTAAGCACGCCTTCCATGTTGAGCAGAAGCGAGGCTGAAGATGCGGGTGTGAGGGTCAGGCCGGCCATCAAGAGCAACGGCCCGGCGATGCCGCCCGCGACAATCGCGCCAGCCAGCCATGGCAAGTCCGGCTTGGTCAAGGGAGCCACATCGGACTGCCGTTTTTTCCGGGTCGCTGTTTTTCTGAAAACAAACCAGGTCAGCAATCCGAGCCCGCTGCCTAAATACAACAGCCCCGCCAGGGTAACGGGCGCAATCTGGCCGACCAGTGTCTTTGCAAACGGCGTACTGGCGCCAAAAAGCACGGCAGCCATCAGCGCATAAAAGACACCACTATGCATAAAACTTCTCCATTCGAACCTTGCTATTCCGGTTTCGGAACACATCTAGAAGTCTTTAGTTGTACATGTACAATACCGCTTCGTTAACAACAGGGATCAACGGGATAACCGCGTAATCCTGCCTCAGTGGATATAGTAATTATCCTTGGACTCATTCTTCTCAATGGCGTTTTCGCCATGTCTGAACTGGCCGTCGTTTCTTCCAAACGTATCCGGCTCGAAAAACTCTCTGAAAACGGCAGCCGCGGAGCGCGCGCAGCCTTACAGCTCGCTGATAGCCCAAGTCGCTTCCTTTCCACCGTTCAAGTAGGCATTACCCTCATTGGCATCTTCAATGGTGCTTTCGGCGAAGCCTCCCTTGTCGCGCGTCTGACGCCACAAGTTGCAAGCATTCCGGCTCTGGCCGAATACGCACGCGAGATTGCACTTGGTATTGTGGTTGTCGGCATTACCTTTGCTTCGATTGTGCTTGGCGAACTCGTCCCGAAGCGAATCGCCATGCAATACCCGGAAGCAGTTGCCACAGTCATTGCCACGCCGATGCAGTGGCTGTCACGCATTGTCTCGCCTTTCGTAAAGATCCTTTCGGTCGCCACCGAGGCCATCATGCGCCTGCTTGGATTGCATAAGCATGAGGAGGCCAGGATGACAGAAGAGGAAATCACCGGCCTTATCAAGGAAGGCACACATGCCGGCGTCTTCGAAAAAACCGAGCATGACATCGTCACTCGTGCACTTCGCCTCGACGACCAGCGTCTTGGCGCGCTGATGACGCCGCGCACGGACCTTGAATTCATTGACCTCAACGACACGGTTGAACAAAACCTGACCAAGATTGCAGACAGTCCATTCAGCCGCTTCCCGGTCTGCCGCGGCAACCGCTCCGAAGTGATTGGCATTGTTCATGCCGGCGACTTGTTCGAGCAAGCGATCCGCGGCAAGGCCATGTCGAGTGTCGATATCGAGCAGGCCGTCAAACCACCGCTATACGTGCCTGAATCGGTCAGCGCGATGGATTTGCTGGAAACGTTGAAAAAGCATCGTTCCGAACTGGCTCTCGTCATTGATGAATATGGTGAAATCCAGGGCATGGTCACGTTAAGCGATGTGATGGGTGCGCTGGTTGGCGATGTGTCGGTCATCGATGATGACGAACACGAGGCCGATGCCGTACAGCGGGAAGATGGTTCCTGGCTGATTGATGCCGGAGTGTCGCTCGACCGCTTCCGTGACATTATGGATGCCGCTGTCCGCTTTCCTGAAGAGGCAAATGGGAACTACCATACGCTTGCAGGTTTTGTCCTGGCGCAGCTTGGCCATATCCCGGAAGCTTCCGAACACTTTGAATGGAATGAGTACCGGTTCGAAGTCATTGATATGGACCGCCAGCGGATTGACCGGCTTCTCATCTCGCGCATACCGAAAACCGGGACCACAACCACTGAACAGGCTCAGTAGGTAATCGACTTTCTGTACTGTGCAGGAATGCACACCACAACGTAAAACCCGCATGGACAAACGCCGCATGCGGGTTTTTTCCTGTAAGGGAAGTCGTCCCTAATAGGGCACTCTCACGGTGCCGTGAACGGTAATTCCTGGTTCGACGACCACGGGCGGAGGAGCCGGAACATAAACCGGCGCGGGCGCGTAGTGACCATGGCGTGCTCCCTTGCACTTGCGCTCCTCTTTGTATTCGCCACTCTTCTCGAGTTTACGCTCCACCTTACAGTTGCCATCCCAATACTCTTCCTTGTACTCGTGACGATCGTGGCCGCGACCACGTCCCTTGCCGTGCCCGCTTTCATCTTTGTCGGGGTCAGCGAAGACCGATATCGGGAAGAGAATTGCCGCAGAAAGTAAATATATCGAAAGTTTTTTCATAGTCAGTTAAAGGTTTTCTTTCTCATCATAGAGACATTGGCTGCAATGAGCCAAGCAGCAGGTGCAAAAACTGTAACGAAGTATTTCTTGGTTAAACGAATAGTTTACTTGTAACTATCTCTACTTTGTGTAGACTACGTTACATGATAAAAGATGAATTCCGTTGGCTCTTGCTTATTGCCTCGCTGCCTACGTCCGGTGCGACTGTGCGGATGCGCCTCTGGCGAGGTATCAAGGCGCTTGGCTGTGTCGCGTTGCGGGATGGTGCTTACCTTCTGGTTGACTGGCCGCAGCACGCAGACGCCTTGGCTGACTTGGCTGCCCAGACAAATAGTGAAGGCGGACAGGCATGGGTAGTGGACGTCGTGCCGCGATCCGTCGCCGATAATGAAGCATTCCAGGCACTTTTCGACCGGTCTTCCGAGTACGCGGAAATGAATGCCGGCTTGAACCAGGCGCGAAAAGCACTGCCTTCCCAAACACCGGCCGAAATTGCGAAAACTCTCAAGCGCCTACGCAAGGAACGGGATGCTCTTCTGCGCATCGATTTCTTCCCGAATCAGGCCTCACTTGATGCAGAGGCGGCCTGGGCAGATTTTGAAGAGGCTGTGAACGCATTGTTATCACCGGGTGAGCCCCAGGCACAAGAACGACCGATTCCACACCTGCTCCGTGCGGATTACCAGGGACGTACCTGGGCGACACGCCGCAATCTATGGGTCGACCGGGTTGCCAGCGCATGGCTGATACGGCGGTTTATTGACTCCGATGCCAAATTTCTTTGGCTTGATAGCCCCGCGCAATGCCCTCCAGATGCGCTCGGGTTTGATTTTAACGATGCGGCATTCACACACGTCGACGACAAGGTCACTTTCGAGGTACTACTCGACAGCTTCAATATTGAAATGACGCCGGGTATGGCAAAGCTTGCTGCTCTCATTCATGCACTTGACGTTGGCGGTGTTGTCCTGCCGGAGGCAGCGGGATTTGAGGCCATCTTGACGGGCGCGCGTGCCCGCCTCAACAGCGATGATGCCCTGCTGGCTGAAATCGGTGCTGTCCTCGATTCTCTCTATGTTCATTACAACAAAGAACAAGCAAAATGAGTAGGTTTGAAGATAAGCCAACCTATACCCTTTGGCAGATGGTGTTGTACATGCTGCGGCTCGGGACATTGGGATTTGGCGGGCCGGTCGCACTGGTTGTCTACATGCACCGGGACCTGGTCGAGGATCGGAAATGGATTACCGAAGCTGATTACAAGGAAGGGCTGGCCCTCTCCCAGTTGGCGCCAGGCCCTCTGGCTGCACAGCTAGGTATCTATCTGGGCTATGTCCACTACCGTATTCTCGGGGCGACCCTGGCCGGAATCGCTTTCGTTATTCCGTCATTCCTGATCGTGGTTGCATTGGGCTGGGCATATGTCCGCTTTGGCGGCATATCGTGGATGCAAGCTGTTTTCTACGGTGTTGGCGCGGCCGTTATCGGCATCATCGCCATGAGCGCCAAAAAGCTCACCGAAAAAAGCGTGGGCAAGGACAAAATGCTGTGGGCTATCTACCTGGTTCTCGCTGTTGTCACAATCATTACCGAGTCTGAAATTGCCTGGCTCTTCATTGCCGCCGGCGTTTTGGTGTGGTTGCTGCGCGCGCCACCCAAGTGGCTCAGCAGAGGTGGCCTGAATGCTGCTGCCATGACGCAAATTCCTATGGCTGGAAGCCTGTTCGGCTCCATGGACGTGTCGCTCCTGACCCAGATCGGACTGTTCTTTGCCAAAGCAGGTGCGTTTGTATTTGGCTCAGGACTTGCCATCGTACCGTTTCTCTATGGCGGAACCGTGACCGAACACCAGTGGCTTACCGAAAAGCAATTCGTTGATGCCGTCGCCGTTGCCATGATTACCCCTGGGCCAGTGGTTATTACGGTCGGCTTCATCGGTTACCTCATCGCGGGCTTGCCAGGGGCGGTCGTAGCATCGCTCGCCACATTCATTCCTTGCTACCTCTTCACAGTCATCCCGGCACCTTACTTCAAAAAATACGGGAAGCTACCCGGTGTAATTGCCTTCGTTGACGGCATCACCGCGGCTGCGATCGGTGCTATTGCCGGCTCCGTCATCGTGATCGCCAAGCGCTCCATCATTGACATCCCGACCGTGCTCATTGCCCTGGTCACGGTCGCATTGCTTTGGAAATTCAAGAGACTGCAGGAGCCGGTCATCATTGCGGCCGCTGCAGTCGTTGGACTGGTTCTCTACCCGCTGCTGAAAGGTTAAGGCGCAATTATGAAATGGGTTACCCGCGAACGTCCGAAGATTGATCGCATTGCCTGTCCATGGCTCATCGCAAAATTCATCGACGAGGAACCGGAATTTCTTTACGTGCCAGCCAAGGAGGTACTTGCGGTGGCTCAGGAGAGGGGGGCGATACCCTATGACATTCCCGATGTTGAGATGTCGCATGTTGGGGATCTCTGCAGTTTCGACGCCTTCTTGAAAAAGTACGAACTGAAAGAGCCGGCTCTCCTGCAGCTGGCCGAGATCGTCCGTGGTGCCGACACCTCAAAGCTGGATCTGACGCCGCAATCGGCCGGCCTGTTTGCCATATCGCTTGGTCTCTCCGCCACTTTTGCTGACGACCATGAAATGCTTAAGCATGGGATGGTCATGTACGACGCACTTTACGCCTGGTGTCAACATTGCCAGGCAGAGACACATAATTGGCCGCCCCGAACAAATGACAGTGGCCAGCTTTGAACGAGAGGTTGCCATGAAAACCCTGCTTCTGGGTATAAGCATCCTCACCGTGGCGCCAACAGTGCTCGGTGAAACCATCAACTTTGACTCTGACACTACCGGCCAGCCCCCGACTGGCTGGAATTGCGGCACTACAGGTGCAGGCAATCCCTATTGGGTTGTGGAGAAAGACGCCACAGCCCCCAGTCAGCCCAATGTATTGAAGCAAGGCGGCGTCGCGCCTTTTCTCTGGTGCGTACGGGGTAATTCCGGATCCGAAGATGGCTCGGTAGAGGTGAAATTCAAGCCCCGGGCAGGAAAGGAAGACCAGGCAGGCGGGTTGGTTTGGCGATGGAAGGATGGAAAAAATTATTATGTCGCCAGGGCCAACGCACTGGAAAGTAACGTCTCGCTGTATTACACCGTTGATGGAGTTCGCAAGACGATCAAGTATGTCGACGCGCCAGTAACTTCAAATGTCTGGCATACCTTGCGGGTGAGCTACAAAGGGAACAGCATCCAAGTTTTACTGAATGGTAAAGCGTACATCGACACGAGGGACAGTCACATTTCCGGTCCAGGCAAAGTAGGCGTCTGGACCAAAGCCGACAGCGTGACCGTCTTTGATGATTTCACCTACAACGCTACGGACAGTAAATGACAGCAACAATCATTTGTTGTGTCGGACATCAACTTTCGGAAATCGCAAGGGTCCCTGGCAGGAGTCGTTTTCCGAAGCCCGCAATGAGCGCTTAATCAACGCCAGCGTCGATCCGATTACGCCCTTGGCTTTTGCCTGATAGAGCCTGCGATCGACGAGTTCGGCGAATTTGCTTAATTCATCCTGCGGGTCAGGCACAACCGTTCCAAGGCCCATGCTGACAGTCACGCTACTGGCGACATGTGATTGGGCATGGGGAATTTCGCGAATCCAAATGTACTCTCCATCTGCCGTAATGGCGTGGTAGTCAGCCTCGTGGTCAACCCTTGTTGGGATTGCGAAACGCAGAAATCTACAGTCTTTTGGCGGTCTTCAGGATGAATACGGTCGGCCCAGTCGTTGACGGACACTCAGCTAGCCTGGGTCCAAAATAGATGCAAGGTAACAACGATAACAAATCGTATTACTTACCTTGTTGTGCGAACTTTGTTGCTCACGGTATATTGCTTGTCCACTCAATGCCTTGCCCTGTCTGAAACGCCACGGGCATGCTTTTTTGTCATCATGAAATTTTTCAAGTATTGCGCTGCAGTTCTTCTCCTTCCACTCGTACTTTCAGGTTGCGGCGTCCTTGCAGCGCCTTGCCGGGTCGCTTCGGCCGGTATCAAGATGGTGCCGATTGTCGGGCATGTGGCCGCCGTACCGACCGACGCCTGCGCCGCCGTGATCGACCCCTGAGCCCATCCCGCTCACTCCGCATGGCTTTCGCGGCGAGAGAGCTCTATGTGCTAAAAGACATCTTCGGCCGTATAAGGCTTATACTCTCGGTCCCCGTCGTTTCGGCTGACGGGGACATCGACGTTTGCGGCATAACAAGTTCAGTGGCTAACGGCATGCGAATCCATGAAACCTGCATGTCATTGTCAAATGAATTCGATGTTGGACCCTGCGCGATCAAAACGCGCGCTTCCCCGACACAGTAAACTGGTATGTAGCCGCCGCGCAGCCGCGTGATCTGTTGCGTAGCTTTGCCCGCAGCCGCGCTGCATGCTTTTTCATTGTCAACACTTTAGGATTGATAGCAGATTGAATACCACACGAAACAAGCGCTGGAATGGACATCTTGACAGCCTTCCGCGCGACTTCCTGAAGGAAGTACAGACGAAAATGGAAGCCTACGGCGACAAGGTTCAGTTTTCCCTGGTCAGCGGTGGCGGGCATCCAAGCTACCAGGTGACAAATACACTTGGGAAAAAAATGGCGTTCGACCGCAATCATCATTTGTTGAATGCGGACGAAGCGGACTTTGCAGGCGCCAATGCAACCGGCATGTTGACGATTGACCAGATCAAGGCGGCCATTGCAGGCGTAGGCCTCAACTCTGGATCGACGGCGAAATCAGTGCGGGTCACCCGCGCCAGTCCGGGAACCAAGCGCACGTCGGCAGCCAAGGCGAACGAGCTGTTCGCGGTAGAACGCTACGAATACTTCAAGAACAACCGGCAAACCCTGCCGCCAACGATCTCTGAACACAGCGATGAAATTACCGCGCTGATGCAGAACGGTAAGTCGGCCGCCGATGCGTTTAATGAAGTGGTTGCCAAGTACTATTCCTGATCACCTGTAAAGAAGGCTTGCAGCTGGTGTCGTAGGCAGCATGTTCACCGAATCGATGTTGCCGGCATTCCCTGCGGGCCGTCTTTCTTTTAAACCGATGGCGGCACAGCCCTCTCGATGGACTGTTTGAGGGTCGCGTCATCTTGCGTCGACTCTGGCAGCGGGTCAGCGGTCTCGGGGGATTTTTTCCTGACGGTTTTTGCAACGGCTTCCGAAGGGCTTGCCTGTGTCGTCAGTCCTTCCGCGCCGACATTCTGCGGCATGCGGCCGACGCGTCGCGCTTCATCGGATTGCTCGTCGAAATTTTGTTCCTCTGCGACCGAATAGCGGCCGTCCTGCGGATTGTTCTCGGAAGACTGCGACAGCGAGTGCTCCGACTGCGTACTCTCATCAAGCTGCGGGTAGCCTTGCGGCATTGCCTGGCCACTATTGCCCTTGCCTGCCGATTGCTGGTTGCTTGCCATGATGAATCTCCTGGTTGAATAATTGTCCATGTTGAATGAGAGCGTGCAGGGCGCTACAAGTTGCGCAACAATTCGACATAAGGATTTGCGATGATCGATGGCATGTGCATCTACCTACGCACATGCGGTAATGAAGGGAAATGACATGGGAATGAACGATAAATATGCCGCGCAGGAGCCGGACCGGTCGGAAATCGATGCGCTGGAGGGCCCGGCGGTGGTGGAATTCGGCGCACCCTGGTGTGGCTTCTGTCTCGCGGCGCAGGTACCGATTGCGTCTGCGTTTGCCACGCATCCGGACGTACGCCATATCAAGATTGAGGACGGCAGCGGGCGTCGACTTGGACGCTCGTTCAAAGTCAAACTATGGCCAACGCTCGTGTTCCTGAATAATGGTCAGGAAGTGGCACGGCTGGTCAGGCCGACTGATGAAAAATCGATACGGGACGCGTTGCGGCAGATCGATCCACGCGGTCAGTAAACGAGGCTTACGCAAGGTGTAAGTGTGCAGCTCGGAAAAGATGCGCGAAAAAACGCGGACAGCGATGCAAATGCATACAGTCCGCACTGGTACTGAATACAGCGGGGTGGCGACACCCCGCTGTATTCGTTTCGACTACGCGGCTCAGTAACTCAGCGATTGAGAAACCGAGAACCGGACCTTAGTGACGACGATTGCCGGTCACGCGTTCGGCACCGTAACGAACAGCGTCCTTCACCTTGTCCCAGGTGCTGCCGGGATGGTTGGATTCCCAATCGCTACGCAGTTGCGGTTCTACGTCGTTCCACTGGTAGTTCTTGTAGCGATCGCTGCCCGCCATGGTCGAGCCATAACGATAGGCAGCATCATAGTCTTCATAGCGTCCGCCTGAAGTGCCATAGGCAGTTTGCCAATGACGACGGAAGTCCGCATCGTCGCCAGTCAGTGTACTGCCTGTTGTGCCGCTGGTCGCAGTGGTTCGTCCGGCACCAAGCTGCTCGACTTCAACGTCGGTACGACGCACGGTGTCGTTGATGTTTTCAGTACGTTGCGAGACTTCCTTGCCGACGACCACTTCTTCAACGACCCGGGCGGTCTTGGAGACGACTGCTTCCTCGGAGGTTTCGCGCAGTTCGATCGAGCCCTCCTTGAATGCGGCGAGATCAGCCTCACTAGCTGGCTTGTCGACCGCATGACGTTCAACCTTTACATGCTCCTGGCGCAATTGCACGGATTCATGTACCGGTGTTTCACGAACGCGCTGGAACACGCGCACACCGCCACGCTGGACCTGGCGCTTGCCGATCTTCAGTTCTTCCTCGATCACCGGGATGCGGGACGATCCTTTGGTATCGGTTGTTTTGGTCATGCCGGTGGTGCCGGTGGTGCCACCGGCTTGTGCATAGGTGGCGCGCTCCCTGTCGATTTCATCGCGGGAATAGCGCGGTGCGCTGTCATCGTAGCCGGACCAGCCCTGCTGCTTCCAGTGGCTGCTGCGCTCATCGACATCGACCGGATTGAAGCGGTTCATGATATCAGCGGCGCGGTCCTGCTCCTGCTCGCTGTCGACATCGACGGTCAGCACATAACTGCCACGGCGCACCGATTCGGCGTAGACATCATGATGTTGCGTGTTGTCGTCACCACCGAACAAGGAGCGGAAGAAACCGCTGATACCGCTCGCACCGTGTGTGTCGGCAGTCGACGTGCCGGTGGCCGTGGCCGTCGTGCCGACATCGTCACGATCCGGGTTGAGCTGAACTCGGGAACGTTCGAAACCTGCTGTCAAAAGCGCTTGCACCGCATTTTCCGCATCGGTGAAGTTATCGTAGACACCGACCACGGTGTCACTGCTTCCGCCGTCAATCGAGGTGCTGCCTTCGCGATAGATCTGCTGGCCGTTACTACTCCGCCAGTGCTGCTCGAAATGCGCTGCGTCTTCATCCGAACGGGGTTTCACGCCCATCAGGATGCCGCCTTCCTTCAGGCCGCTTTCGTAGCGCTTGACACGCTCTTCCGGAATACCCCAGCCGATCAGTGCGCCGAGCAAGCCGCCCGTTGCCGCACCTGCACCCGCGCCTGCAGCCGCTGCTGCAAGTGGGCCGGCAATCACCAGGCCAAGACCTGGGAGTGCCAGGCTTGTCCCTGCGGCAGTCATTGCTGCCAGCACGGCACCGAGGGTGCCGCCGACCGCCCCGCCTACACCGGCACCTTCGGCGGCCTTGTTGCCCAATTCTGTCGTTGCCGCATCGCCGTCGGCGAAATGGCGTTTGCGGGTATCGTCCGACATGACGACGTTGATATCGTCCTTGCCGTAGCCGCGCTCCGTCAGACCTTGATATGCGCGTTCAGCGCTATCCCTATCGTAGAACAGGCCAGTTAGCATTCCCGGATTCTTCTTGGTCGAGGTTGTTTCCATTTTCTATCTCCTAATCAGATTACGTATGAAGCACGGGTTCGCATTCAACAGTGCGCTTCGACTAAACTTTCAAGCCTGAAAGACTCCTCGAAGGCGTACGTCTGAACTCCTTTAGACCGACCCATGCATTGCCAAAGCGTCCTGCGCAAGATTCCTGTCAGCTATTCAGTTACCGGTTGACGAATCCACAATGGTTTTATAAGAAGCCGATAATCCCATGAAGTTCCTTAATCAATTGCTATCAAAAAACGCAGAGATGCAATTAGTTTGAATGGGAAACGAAAGGGAGAGTGCTGTGCTGCCAGGTGAGGCAGTCGCCATCACTGTGTGGCCGCCCATTAAGGTTTCCGCGGTATGGTTTTCCTCCGCCGAGCGACCAGTCGATAATGAGATGCAGTCACCCTGATTAGCGAAAGGGGAAGGTAATTGGGAGCATGCCGGAGCACGCGCCCTTGGTTTACGCGAATAGCCAGTAAGCGATAGTTACGGCCACAATTGCGAATAACACATTCGCAACGACATCCTCGGCAATCATCCGACACCCCGTATCTACGAAAGTACGAAAGCTCTTTCGAGGCAGGACCTGCGCAGAAAGTTTGCGCTGCAATGCGTACCGTCGACTTTGCTCAATAGGGTAACGAAGTGTTAACAGTCGAGGATACGCGGTGATGCGCGCACATTGACACAGCCGCAGGGAGACAACTATTGCCATGTGCGAGCCGGGCTTGTCGTCAAGCCACGTACAACCAGTCCGGCACCGAATGCGGCATATACAAGGAAAAGGGACGCGGAGGAAAGTCGTTTTTCGTAGCCGGGATGCAGGCGCCGCGGTGTCAGGTGATAGTCGGTGAAGCAGGCCAGCGCCGCAACGGTCGCTCCACCTGTCAATGCCGTTGGCAAGTCGCGCCTGTCGGCACGTTCTCCGAACCAGCGTTCGTAGATCACTGCCCATAAGGTCGATGAGGCATGGTGGATCGCATAGCCGGTTCCGGTGTAACGCAGTGTCCGCCCGTTACGATAGAAGGCGTGATCGCCAAAGAACCAGTGGCTGATCGCATTCGTGGGCGCATAAGGCGTACCTTCTTCATGCTCTCCTCGCACGCTCAGGACAATTGTCGATAGCACGCTGGCGACGCTTCCCGAAATGAGACCATCCCGCATCGCCTGACGCCATGACTTCATGCTTCCTCCGTGCAATAAGGCGCTGGCACGCAGGTTGGCGTGCGCGCAATGAACTCCCGGTGGCCGGCACCGGTCGTATTTACCATGCATTTGTGACGTGCAAAAACAAGGCTGGTTCCCCGCAGCGAAATGCAACCAGACAGAAAGTGACAAGCACGTATTGCCCATACGGTGTGGCGCTGCCACCCATAACAAAGGAGTTGCAATTGGTCGTGCTGCTGACCGGAGCAAGCGGATTCATAGGAAGCCATCTGGCAAATGCGCTCGCCGCCGCCGGACATCGCGTACTATGCGCCGTTCGCAATCCGGGCGCGCATCACGATCCGCGCTTTGGCTACATCGCCGCCGACTTCACCCGTGACTTTGACAGCAATGCATGGCTGCCCCGTCTGTCCGGTGTTGACGTCATCATCAATGCGGTAGGCATCATCCGCGAGACGGGCCGGCAAAGCTTTGACGCGATCCATGTACGCGGACCGGTCGCGCTGTTCAAGGCAGCCGCCGACAGCAAGGTAAAGCTGGCCGTGCAGATTTCCGCGCTGGGCGCTGACCAGCATGCGCAGAGCCGCTATCACCTCAGCAAAAAGCAGGCGGACGATTTTCTGGCAAGCCTAGACCTGCCGTCGGTCATCGTGCAGCCGTCCCTGGTCTATGGACCGGGCGGCACCAGCGCCCGCTTATTCACCACGCTGGCGAGCCTGCCCTTGATTGCCTTGCCTGGAACGGGGAAGCAGCAGGTACAGCCGGCGTATATCGACGACGTGGTTGCAGCGATCCTGGCCTTGCTGGACAATGCGACGCGGCCACATATGCCGAAAGGCACGCGTATTGCGCTGGTTGGTTCGGAGCCGATTTCATTGCGCGATTTCATTGCGACCCTCCGTACCGCGATGCGGATGGGGCGCTTACATTGCATCCCCATGCCGATGCCGCTGGTGCGATTGGGCGCGCGTCTTGCCAACCTTCTTCCGGGGAGCCTGCTCGATCCCGAAACCTTGCAGATGCTTGAACGTGGCAACACCGGCAGTGCATCGGCAATTACTTCGCTACTCGGTCGCGCACCGCGTGCGGTTCGTGACTTCATTGCGCCGGGAAACGTTGCGGACACCCGACTGCATGCCAAGCTGAACTGGCTGCTGCCGATGCTGCGTATCAGCATTGCGATGGTATGGATTGTCACCGGCATCGTGTCCATGGGTTTATATCCGGTTGCCGACAGCTATGCCTTGCTGGAACGCGTAGGCATCAGCGGCATGCTTTTGCCGCTGATGTTGTACGGCGCGGCACTGATGGACTTCGCCTTCGGCGTGACTACGCTGCTGATGAAGCGTAGTCGCTGGCTGTGGCTGGCACAGATTTCCGTCATTCTTTTCTATACCGCCATCATCACCTGGAGGCTGCCCGAATTCTGGCTTCACCCTTATGGACCATTGCTAAAGAACCTGCCCATGCTGGCAGCGATCTGGTTATTGCTTGAACTTGAGCCCGAACTGAGGGAGCGCCGATGAGTTATGTCGTTCTCAAATGGCTGCATATCATGTCGTCCACCTTCCTGTTCGGAACCGGGGTGGGCTCGGCATTCTATCTGCTGTTTACCACCATGAGCCGCGACGTTCGCGCGATTGCGGTGGTGGCGCGTATCGTTGTGCTTGCCGACTGGCTGTTCACCTCGACCACCGTCATCATTCAGCCGCTCACCGGCTATCTGATGATGCGAACGGCGGGATTTCCCATGAGCAGCCGCTGGATCATGTGGTCCGTCATTCTCTACGTCATCGCCGTTGCCTGCTGGCTGCCAGTGCTGTGGCTGCAGATGCAGCTCAAGCAGCTTTCCCGCATCGCGGCGGATTCCGGTACGCCGCTACCCGATGCCTACTGGCGTTATTTCCGTTACTGGGTATTGCTCGGTATCCCGGCCTTTTTCACCTTCATCGCAATCTTCTACCTGATGGTCGCCAAGCCGTCCTGATAACAAGGAGTGTTCCATGGCCAGACGTCCCGGCATCTTCCCCACGTTTTTCATTTCCGGTTTCGAGTGCTCGACCTTTTTATGGAAGGATAAGCGCAGGCGCAACCTGGTCGCGGAAACCCAGCATGACTGCCGTGCCATGGAGGACTATCACATCCTGCGTGAACTGGGCATTGCCGTCGCCCGTGAAGGAATACCCTGGCCGTTGGTGGACAAGGACAGGCATTATGATTTTTCCATGATCGATCCTTATCTCGAGGCAATGGACAAAGCGCAGATCCTGCCGATCTGGGACCTGTGTCATTACGGTTATCCGGAAGATACGGACCCCTTCTCGGATGACTTCACCAGTCGCTTTGCCGACTACTGCAGGGCGGCGGCAGAATACGTGGTGCCAAGGACCCGTGGACCGCATTGCTTTACGCCGATCAATGAAATCACCTTCTTTTCCTTTTGCGGCGGCGAATGGGGATGGGTTGCGCCGTATCTCAACAGCAGGGAAGATCGATTTGCGTTTCGCCTGGCGCTTTGCAAGGCAGCCATCGCCGGCGTCAAGGCCATCCGCGAGGTGGACCCGGACGCCCGGATGATTCATATTGATCCACTGGTACAGGTCGTTGCGCCGCGTGACCGGCCCGACCTGATCGAGGCAGCGCGTCATGAGACCTGCGTCGATACATTTCTGGCGTGGGACATCCTGTTCGGCAAGGAATATCCGGAACTCGGCGGTACGCCGGAGGTGCTAGATATCGTCGGCGCCAATAACTATTCCTTCGGCCAGATGGAATACCGAGAACACGGACCGCATGCCGCGCTGCCGCCTGACGACGACCGCATCGTGCCGCTATGCGATCTGCTCGGCACTGTCTGGGAGCGTTACCGGCGACCGATGATCATTGGCGAAACCAGCGGCATGGGAAAAGGGCGGGACGCATGGCTCAAGGACGTGATGGAAGAATCGCTTGCTGCCGTCGATCGCGGCATGGACCTGCAGGGCGTCTGTTTGTTTCCGGCGGTTGACATGCCGGACTGGCATACCGGTGAATGGCTGCATAACGGCATCTGCGATATGCAGGATACGGATGGCGTGCTCAGGCCGGTAGCCGACCGCGACTATGTCAATGAACTGCGCCGCTGGCAAAAAGAATTGAATCGCGTCACCAAGCTGGATGCTGACCCGTTTAGCGATCCCGTCGACCTGCAGGATGTCGTCGAAGCGGCACATCGGCTGCAACATCGACCCGATGCCAACTGGTGCTGAAAAACGGGCGCTGAATCATAGTCATAGTCGAAGCGGCAGGCGGCGGTATTTCAGGACGCCGACAGCGCATCAAGCCACAAATCTTGCGTCTGCTCAACTTCGCGTAATATGGTGCAAGAGTGACATGCGAGGCATGGCACGCCCTATATAACTATTTGCACCGATTTCACATGAGCGATTTCCCGAAAGACATATTTACCGAGCCGTCCATGGACGTGCTTACCCTGAACAACCTTGGCCCTCTGCGCGCAATGGCCGGTGTATGGGAAGGCACCCGTGGCCTGGATATCAAACCCAAGGCGGACGGCGCGCGCAAGCAGGCTTTTGTGGAACGCATTGAATTGCAGCCCATCGATCCTGTCACTAACGGACCACAGCTATTTTACGGACTTCGCTATCATACCCATGTCACCAAACCGGATCAGGTAAAGACCTACCACGATCAGGTCGGCTACTGGCTCTGGGAGCCGGCTACCGGCACGGTCATCCAGACGCTAGCTATTCCACGCGGGCAAATTGCCATGGCAGTGGGTAAAGCCAGCGCCGATGCGACCAGTTTCGAACTACTGGCAACACGTGGCGACGACAGCTACGGCATCCTGTCCAACCCGTTCCTGGAATACGCATTCAAGACGATAGAATACCGGATTCAGGTCAGCATTCACGCCGACGGAACATGGTCCTATGACGAAGATACGGTAATGATGATCAAGGATCAGGAGGAACCCTTTCATCACCGCGACCGCAATACGCTCACCAGGATCGCCGAGCCGACACCCAATCCACTGGCACGGTGATTGAATGAAATAAAGCTGGCTGCTCTGCTGAAATCCACCGTCCGGCAGCACGAATGAAGTGCAGCCTGGAACAGGTATAATGCGCGGAACAGTAGTAGCACGCTTGTCATGACGACACCTTGATGGCCCGTATTTCCCGGGTAGCAGTCAATGGTCAATGGTTGCAGTTGCCTTTACCTGTTCCGGGAATTTGCCCGGAAATGAATGACCGTAACTCTGTGTCAGCGCAGTTGGTTCAAGCGGTGTTGACGCAGTAAATGCACTTTTCATCTGCTACGCATGCACAATAGAGACGACGAGCGTAAGCCATTGCTCACCGATGCGCCAGCCGGTTCGGCGGCGGACGGCGACAACGATCCGCCAGGCGCTGCACTAAGATGCTGGCGCAAGCTTGAAAGCCAGCTTACTCCTCTTATCGGGGACGCCGGTTTTTCCGCGCTGTATGGCCGTGCATTGCGGCTAACCCAACCTCATTTCTCGTGGCTGACGGCACCTGTCGCCGGACAGCCTTTCCGTACCGCACTGGAGCGTTTGCTCCTGGATTTGCGCGCAGCCGACCCACACAGCGCCAGCCAGGCCCAGCACGTTTTGCTGGCCACCTTCAAGAGACTTATGTCCACGCTGATCGGCGAGGTCCTTACCACTCAAATCTTAAACTCGGCATCGATCGACGAGTCTTACGGCATGAACATTCAGGAGAAAAGTAAATGAGCGACAAAGTGACCCTCGGGAAACTGTCGACGGGTGTTCCAGGGCTGGATACCTTGCTGGGAGGTGGACTCACCGAGTTTTCATTCAACCTGATTGCCGGGGCGCCGGGTAGTGGCAAAACCACGCTGGCGCACCAGATCATGTTCGCGCTCACCCAGTCCGGTCGCAAGGCGATTTTCTTTACTGTCCTGGGCGAGCCGCCGATCAAGATGCTGCGCTATCAGCAGCAGTATGCGTTTTTCGATGTCAGCCAGGTAGGCAAGAATATTCAATACATCAATCTCGCCGAAGATTTGCGCATGGGGGACTTCAGCGGTGTGCTTGAACGTATCTCACGCGAAGTAGAAGCCTTTTCCCCTGATCTGGTATTCGTCGATTCCTTCCGCTCGGTGGTGCAGACTGCCCGGACCGGTACCGAGGGGGTGGCTGACCTGCAGTACTTTGTGCAGGAGCTCGGCACCCGAATGGCAAGCTGGCAGGCGACCACCTTCCTGATTGGCGAATACGCACATCCGGAAGCCGAAGCGAACCCGATTCTGACCGTGGCCGACGGACTGATTTCATTGTCGCAAAACGTTGCGGTCAATTCAGTCACGCGCAAGATACGCGTCGTCAAGATGCGCGGTCAGCACCATATGGCCGGCTACCATATCTTCCGCATCAGCGACCGTGGCGTCCATGTCTATCCCCGTCTGTTGCCGCCGCTCGCCGGTGAAAGAACCCACGGTGATCCGGTCGAAACGAATGTGCCGCGTGTACCAACCGGCGTGGCGGGCATCGACCGCATGATGGAAGGCGGCCTGCCTGCCGGACATTCGCTGCTTGTGGTTGGCCCGACCGGCGTGGGTAAAACCATCCTGTCGACGGCCTTTCTCAAAAACGGTGTCGATCACGGTGAAAAAGGCGTGATCGCTTCCTTTGAAAAAGGCACCTCCCGACTTCGCAATGCCGCCCTCGAGCAGATGGTGCAGGCCGGCAATGTTGCCGTGCTTGAAAACAGATCGCTGGATTTGTCAGTCGAAGAGGTTCTCGAAAGCTTGCTCGATACGATAGCGCGTACGGGCGCAACGCGCGTCGTGATCGATTCGCTGTCGGAGTTCAGCCTCTACCTTGCGCCGGAATTCAGGCAGGATTTCAGGGAATCGGTGTTCCGGATACTGACCGCTCTGGCCAAGACTGGCGTGACCGTCATGCTCACGCTTGGCATGGAAGACCGGTTTACTGAAATGCGCTTCAGTCGTTCCGACCTGTCGTTTTTAACCGATGCCGTAATGGCCATGCGCTATGTGGCGGTTGAAGGCAAGCTGACCAAAGTGCTTGCGATCGTGAAGGTCAGGGGCAGCAACCACAGCCGGGAACTCAGGCAGTTCGAGATTACGGACCAAGGCATAGAAGTGGGGGAAAGTATGGTCGCTTATGAAGGTGTGCTGTCGGCACATCCTTCTGCGGCCGGCACCGATATTCGCCATGACTTCTGACAACAGGCCATCCGCTCCCGACAGCAACGAAGACCTGACTGACCTGGTCCGGCAACTGCGTAGCGCAAACGAGAATCTCGTGCTCGCCGCCGTGCATGCGCAGACCATGAAGGATGAGGCGGAAGCCGCCAATCGCCGGCAAAACGAATTTCTCGCCATGCTCGCGCATGAGTTGCGCAATCCGCTGGCACCGATCAGCATGGCGGCGACCCTGCTGGAGGGGATTGCAGACGCCCATCCTGACTTGCCAAAGCTGCATACGGTTATTCAGCGTCAGACCGAGCAAATGGCAAGTCTGCTCGATGACTTGCTCGATGCGGCAAGGATCAGCAGCGGCCGTATCGTGCTCAAGAAAAAACCGATTCTGCTATCGGAAATTATCGAGCGGGCAACAGAGGCTAGTCAGCCAAATCTGCAAAAACGCAAGCAGACCTTGCGTCTTGATATGCCTGCTGTCGACACCATGCTGGAAGGCGACCCGGTACGCCTCGCGCAGGTGTTCTCCAACCTGCTGCTGAACGCGTCCAAGTTCAGCCCTGACCATAGCGTGATCAGCCTCGCGGTAAAGACGCGGGATGACGAGCATGGCGACGGCCAGCTGTCCGTCGTCATCTCCGATCAGGGTGTCGGCATTCCGGCTGATGTCTTGCCGGGCATTTTTGATCTATTTGTGCAAGGGCCGCGTTCTCTGGCGCGCTCCGAAGGTGGCCTTGGCATTGGCCTGAGCGTCGTGCGCAGCCTGGTACAAATGCATGGAGGCACCGTCGCCGCGCACAGCGACGGCGAAGGGCGCGGCAGCAGCTTTACCGTGATATTGCCGAATACGGCATCCACGACTTCGGGCAACGATGTCACGCCCAATAGCCATGGCGTGTCAAGCGCACGCCGGATACTCGTCATCGAAGATAACGTGGACGCCAATCAGACGCTGGTTGACTTCCTTTCCCTGCAAGGCCACGTGGTCCGTGCCGCTTATGACGGCTTGAGCGGACTGGCAATGGCAAAGGCGGAAATCTACGATGCGATCATTTGCGATATCGGCCTGCCGGGTATTGATGGATTTGCCGTCGCCAGGGAAATGCGTGCGCTTTCCGGCATCGCTGGTCCGCTACTCGTTGCTCTTACCGGTTATGGTCAGCCTGAAGATCGGAAGCGCGCCATCGAAGCGGGTTTTGACGAACTGATGGTCAAGCCGATCAACGTGCAATCACTGCTTTCGCTCATCGCGGAGTACGTAACCACCGAATAAAAAAGCGGCCGGACATCACAGGCAATTTACCTGCGGTGTCCGGCCGCCTTGCAACGCGCCAGAGTCATCATGGGAGGTTGCGATCCCGCGTACGAGATCGCAGCCTCACGTGAATATACGCGCGTGGTTGACCTTTAATCGCTTTCCAGGAAGGTCTTCAGGCGATCCGCACGCGATGCGTGACGCAGCTTGTTCATCGCCTTGTTCTCGATCTGGCGAATACGCTCACGCGTTACATCGAACTGCTTGCCTACCTCTTCCAATGTCGCATCGCTGGTCATGTCAATGCCGTAACGCATGCGCAATACTTTTGCTTCACGCGGCGGCAGTGAATCGAGCACGTCACGGATGACGCTGCGCATCGATGCATGCATCGCCGCATCGGCCGGCGCCAGCGTCGTGCTGTCCTCGATGAAATCGCCAAGCTGCGAATCGCCATCGTCGCCCATCGGCATGTCCATCGACACCGGTTCCTTTGCGATCTTCATGATCTCGCGCAGTTTTTTCTCCGGCAGATCCATCTTCGCGGCCAGTGTCGGCAAGTCCGGCTCCGAGCCCGTCTCCATCAGGATTTGGCGCGAAATACGGTTCATCTTGTTGATCGTTTCGATCATGTGCACCGGAACGCGAATGGTGCGGGCCTGGTCCGCAATCGCGCGGGTAATCGCCTGGCGGATCCACCACGTCGCATACGTTGAAAACTTGTAACCGCGACGGTATTCGAACTTGTCGACCGCCTTCAGCAGGCCGATATTGCCTTCCTGGATCAGGTCGAGGAATTGCAGGCCGCGATTGACGTATTTTTTGGCGATCGAAATGACCAGGCGCAGATTGGCCTCGGTCATTTCGCGCTTGGCCTGACGCGCCCGCATTTCGGCCGTCGTCATCTGCTTGTTGATCTTGCGCAGCTCTGACAAAGGCACGCCTGCGGACTTTTGCAGTTCCAGCAGCTTTTTCTGGTATTCCTTGATGGCCGGGCCGTTGCGGCGCAGGATCGGCGCATAGGCCTTGTCGCTGTCCGCTTCACGATCGACCCACTCAAGATCGGTTTCCTTGCCTGGGAAAACGCTGATGAAATGGCCGCGCGGCATACCGCATTTGTTGACGGCGATGTCGAGAATCTGCTTTTCGATCTGGCGTACTTCATCGACGCGCGAGCGCAGCATGTCACACAGCTTCTCGACCAGCTTGGCAGTAAAGCGCATGCTCAGCAGCTCCTGGGAAATCACTTGCTGCGCACGCACATAGGCCGGCGAATTGTACCCGTCGCTCTCGAGCGCGGTCTGCATGTTGCCGAATTCGGTTGCCACCAGCGCAAACTTCTCCAGCGCCTGCCTGCGCAGTTCGCCCAGCTGCTGCTCAGACATGTTGGCTGCGCCACCACCGCTGGAGCTGCTTTCCTCTTCCTCGTCGTCCTCGATCTCGTCGTCCAGGTCTTCTTCTTCCTCGTCGTCGGAAGCCGCTGCTGCCGCCACGACCATGGGAGCGTCGTCCAGCGTAGTCGGATCGACCAGGCTGTCCACCAGTTCATCGATCGGCGCTTCCTCATTGCGGATTTTTTCCGCATGGGCGAGGATCTCGGCAATCGTTGTCGGGCAGGCGGAGACGGCCTGCATCATGTCCTTGAAGCCGGCTTCAATACGGCGAGCGATGTCGATTTCGCCTTGGCGGGTCAGCAATGGTACCGACGCCATTTCACGCATGTACATGCGCACCGGGTCGGTGGTACGACCAAAATCGGCATCGACGGTCGACAGCGCGGTTTGCACGGCGGCTTCGGCATCTTCGTCGCTGGTGGCGTTGGCAACATTATCGGACAACAGCAGTGTCTCGGCGTCGGGTGCCTGCTCGTATACAGTGATACCCATGTCGCCAAGGGTCGAAATCAAGCCTTCGATGACTTCCTGGCTGGTCGACTCTTCCGGCAGGTGGTCATAGATCTCGGCATGTGTCAGATAACCGCGCTCCTTGCCGGCACGGACTAGTGCAGAGACCTTCTGGCGGCGTACGGCGAGTTCCTCGTCGCTCATACCGGATTCCGCATCCTTGCCGGTGCGACGGTCGCGTGCCTTGCGCGCGGCATTGATTTCCGCGCGTTCGACGGCATTGAGCGCCGCGACTTCATCCTGCTCAGGGCGGTATTCGGACGGACGGCGTCCACGACGTGCCGGCACCTTGACGGCCGGCAGTTCATAGCCCGAGGTGTCGATTTCAGCGATGGACGGTGCTGGAGCAGCAGCAGCGGCAGGTACAGCGGTAGCCGCAGCACGCGACGCGCTTGTGCCGGAACTGCTTTTCGGTGCCGGTGTCGCATCGGCCGCCGGTTTGCGGCGCACTACCCTGGCTTTGGGCGCGGGAGCGCTGTCGGCTGCGGGCAGTGATGCACTTGCCGTCGGTGCGGTTTCAGTCGCTACCGGAGCATCGGCGGAAACAGATGCAGATGCAGATGCCGTCGGCGCCGGTTCAGGCGTCTGAACATCGGTCGGCACCGGCGCTGCCAGCACCTTCGGCGCCTTGCGTACGACGACGGTAACCTTTGGTGCGGGCGCTGGCGACGTCGATTCGGCCGGCAGCTCCGTATCCGGAGCGGCATTGGTTTCCGGTGCCACATAAACGGCGCTGGCATCGGGGGCGGCCTGAACGGCCGTGGACACCAGGCGTGAGCGCTTGGTCAGCACTTTTACCGTAGTGGGCGTCTGTTCCGGATCGAGCGCGTGCGTTACCGTCCTCACCAGTCCGGGGGAAGATGCAGCATCAGTACGAGGTTTTGCAGTCAGAGTCAGGGTCTTGGCAGGCTTTGTCATTGCGTAATCAATGGGCAACAAAGTAGACATCACGGACGCGCGACCTGGGTCGGCGCGACATTGGCAGGTAGAATCGGCGCGCTGGCAAACCGCACGCTAACAATTCCGCCATGCCTTCATGAATGCGCTAGGCTTTCTTGTCGATGTTCAGGGTATTCAAATTCGGATGAAAGATCAGTGATACTGCAGCTGTGAAAACTAGCCCGGTTCTCGACGGCGGGCTGAGGGTGAACTCGATGCAGTCGGTGGAGCAGGGGGCGTATTATATTGTTGTTTTAGGAAATCTTCACGGCGCACCATCAAATTTAAAATCATCCGATCACACAGCGCCGCGCTGGTTCCCCTCGCAACGTCAAAGGACGTCACTTGGAAGAGATTCTCGTTTCAAACTGGAATGAATTTGTCGGTCTATCATCCGAACTGGATGGGTGGGCGTTTCGTGGACAGGAAGAAGCAGGCTGGCCCTTGCTGAGTTCCCTGTCGCGCTATCTGAATTCTTTTATTCCGGACCGGACGACATGGCGCAGCCGCGAAGAGCGGGCAATCCGCATTTTCCGGCGTAAAGCGCACAACTATCTGCCCGATCCACGTGTTCTTGACAATGATTTACGCTGTCTCGCCCTCATGCAGCATCACGGCGCGCCAACCCGTTTGCTGGATTTCACCAAATCGCCGTTTGTCGCGGCGTTTTTTGCGCTGGAACAAGCCGACTCGGATGCTGCCGTATTTGCACTCAATACGCCGAAACTCTGGCATGCCACGCCGGCAAGCAATCCCGGGCTCAGCCGCGATGCGATCGATCCTCGCATCGACGGGAACTTTGACCGCTATTTCCTGCAAAACAATAGCGATCTTCTGTGGATCGGCGAACCGGAAGAAATGGACCGACGGCTGGTTGCGCAGTCCGGCACCATGGTGGTTCCGGGCGTGGTCGACAAATCCCTCGATAAGATTCTCAATGAATACCACGCCGGAACCTGTCTGATCAAAAAGCTTGTGCTATCGCAAACCATGCGAGAGCAGGCAATGAAAGCCTTGTACCGGATGAACATCACCAATGCGACGCTTTTTCCGGATCTTGACGGACTGGCGCGCTCGATCCGGGTCGAGCTGGAAGTGGTCTGGCAGGCGGAACCCGGTCCGGGCAACCTCTGACCTCCGGCCTCTGGCCGGGATTGGCAGTCGCGCATAGCCATAGAACCAGCGACGCATCGTGATGTCGTCTTCTTTCCACTGCAACCATACGGAACGACATGACTGATACCAAATCCACCATGGATGCGCAATTGCGCGAAGCGGCGCTGGAATACCATCGCAGTCCCACCAGGGGCAAAATCCAGGTCAATGCCACCAAGGCGCTATCTAACCAGCGCGACCTGTCGCTAGCCTATTCCCCTGGCGTCGCCTATGCCTGCGAAGAAATCGCCCGTGATCCCGCAACGGCAGCAGAATACACGTCGCGCGCCAACCTGGTGGCGGTGATCACCAATGGCACCGCGGTGCTTGGTCTCGGCGATATCGGCCCCCTTGCCGGCAAACCGGTGATGGAGGGTAAAGGTTGCCTGTTTAAAAAATTCGCCGGCATCGATGTCTTCGACATCGAACTGGCCGAACACGATGCCGACAAACTGGTTGATGCGATCGCCATGCTGGAGCCGACGGTAGGCGGCATCAACCTCGAGGACATCAAGGCGCCCGAGTGTTTCTATATCGAAAAGAAACTGCGGGAGCGCATGAATATCCCGGTGTTTCATGACGACCAGCATGGCACCGCCATCATTTCGGCGGCGGCGCTATTGAATGGGCTGAAGGTTGTTGGCAAGCAGATTGCCTCGGTCAAGATCGCGGTCTCCGGTGCCGGCGCGGCAGCCATCGCCTGCCTCGACACCATGGTTAGCCTGGGCGCAAAGCACGAAAACATTTATGTTGCGGATTCGCGCGGGGTCATCCATGTCGGCCGCGATGCACGCATGGAAGAAAACAAGGCGCGTTACGCGCAACAGACCGACGCGCGGACGCTGGCCGATATCGTTGCGGGAGCGGATGTCTTTCTTGGCTGTTCGACGTCCGGCGTACTGAGCGGCGACATGGTCAAGACCATGGCTGACCGGCCGATCATCCTGGCGCTGGCCAACCCGGAGCCGGAAATCCGCCCGGAAGTTGCCAAAGCTGCGCGTCCGGATTGCATTATCGCGACCGGGCGCTCGGATTATCCAAACCAGGTGAATAACGTGTTGTGCTTCCCGTATATTTTCCGCGGGGCGCTCGACTGCGGTGCGACCAAGATCACCGAGGAAATGAAACTGGCTTGCGTGAAGGCCATCGCGGAACTCGCTGAAGCCGAAACCAATGATGCGGTGGCTACCGCCTATGCCGGCCAGGAATTGAGCTTTGGCCCCGAATATATTATTCCCAAGCCCTTCGATCAGCGCCTGATCGAAAAGATCGCTCCAGCGGTTGCCCGTGCCGCGCAGGAATCCGGCGTGGCGACCCGGCCGATCCAGGATCTCGATGCTTATCGCCAGCAGCTCAGCCATCTTGTGTACTACACCGGCCTGATGATGAAGCCGGTTTTCTCCGCTGCGAAGGCCGCGCCGCAGCGCGTGGCGTTCGCGGAAGCGGAGGAAGAGCGCGTCTTGCGCGCTGTCCAGACGGTGGTCGACGAGGGGCTGGCAAAACCCATCCTGATCGGCCGGCCGCATGTCATTGACATGCGTATCAAAAAGGCTGGCCTGCGCCTCAAAACCGGGACGGATGTCGAGATTGTTGATCCGGAAAACGACCGGCGTTACCGTGCCTATCACGAGGCCTACCATGAGCTGCGCGGACGATACGGCGTCACGCCCGATATGGCCAAGACCGCATTGCGCCGCTCCAATACCCTGATCGGCACGATGCTGGTTCATATGGGCGACGCCGACGCCTTGCTATGCGGTACGGTGGGACGCTTCGATGCCCACCTTGAGCATGTGCGCAATGTGATCGGCCTGGCGCCTGACGCCGGCGTGTTTGCCACAATGAATGCGCTGATGCTGGAAAAATACACCTTGTTCATTGCCGATACCTATGTAAACGACGACCCGAGTGCGGCGGAGCTCGCCGCCATTACGCGACTGGCCGCTGCAGAAATACAGCGTTTTGGCATCCAGCCCAAGGTCGCGATGCTGTCGCACTCGATGTTCGGCTCATCCGACCGCCCATCTGCCCGCAAGATGCGGGCGGCGCGCGATATCCTCGCTGACATTGCACCGCAGCTGGATGTGGAGGGGGAATTGCAGGGCGATGCCGCGCTGGTGGAAGACGTCCGGCGTCATTTCCTGCCAGGCACCAAGATGAGCGGCAGCGCCAACCTGCTGATCATGCCGTCCCTCGATGCGGCCAACATCGCGTTCAACCTGCTCAAGATTACCGGCGGTTATGGTGTCACCGTAGGCCCGATTTTGCTTGGCGCTGCCAAACCGGTCCACATCTTGAATCCGGCCGCCACGTCGAGGCGGATCGTCAATATGACGGCAGTAGCCGTCGCGGACGTATCGGCGCTGCGTTCACAAGTCAACGCGTAGCGCTGCTGTGGCATTGGTGCGCGGCGGAAGGCATGCGGAATGTCGAAGGGTTGAAGGGGCAATACTTCGACCCGCGAACATTTTCGCTATAAGCACGTCCAATCGATGTATAAAAAACATCGCCGTTGCCGTTACGCGATATAGCGCATGGTTGCATGGCGCGCTATCAAGCTGCGTGCGGCTCCCCCGCCACATTCCGGACATTCTATGAATCATCACCTTGAGAGCGTTGTTCATTATCTTGAAGAAAACCGTCTTAAACTCGTTACTGCCGAATCTTGTACCGCCGGCATGATTGCGTCTACGCTGGGGGACATTCCCGGCTGCGGAAGCTGGCTTGAATGCGGATTCGTGACTTATTCTCCCGATGCAAAAATACGCTGTCTTGGCGTCAAGCGCGAAACCATTGACACCTATAACCTGACCAGCGAAGAAGTCGCACGCGAAATGGCGGAAGGTGCACTCCGCATCAGCAAAGCTAACGTCGCGATATCGGATACGGGTGTCGCCGGGCCGGATAATGGCGATGGCGATATCCCGGCGGGAACGATCTGCTTCGCATGGTCATTTCAGACCGATGGCAACATGACGACTTTCTCGGAAACACGTCGATTCAACGGCGATCGCAACGAGGTGCGGCAAGCCGGTAGCGAATATGCACTCAGCCGCATCTGGCATTACCACAACCAAGTGCCCGCGCCGGTCGTTGAAAGCAATGATTAGGGTGTGGTGATGGTGCCTGTGATGTGGCACCGCTGACTGGCCTGACGAAACGACGCGTCCGTGCAACCGCTCACAAGCGAGCATTGCCGGCCACGTCGCCGGGTTAAATGCGAGGGATCGCCGTATCAGGTCGCTGTGGCGCCACGCTGCTTGCGGGCACGCCAGGCGGCCAGGGCCTTGCGCATCACATTCCAGCCGGCGCCGCTGTCACGCTCTATCTTGTCGAGCAGCCATCGGCTTCCTTCGACACGATATCCGGATAACGCGATTCCCAGCGCGCGGCGACCGTCGCGCAACTGTTGCAGGCGCGAGCGATACAGCACCAGGTGGTCATAAGTTTCATGGGCGCCGAGCAGGGCGGTCTTGTAGTCGTACCGCCCGTGTCCGAAATGAAATCGGCGAGCCCCGGCCTCGATAGCCGCGCATACCGTCAGATAGCAGCACAGCATGCCAAGTCGATAATCGTCATAGCGGGAGTCATGCGCATTGACCTTGGATATGACACTGTCACCAATCCGGACCGCGATTGCACCCGCCGCGAGTTCTCCGCCGATCGTCACGATGGAAACCGTTCCGCATGTTTTTACAAGCTGCAGGATGCGCTGCGTTTCTTCTTCGTCAATGAAAGACGCTTTCTGCTTCTGCGCCATGCGCACGCGGTTGAATGCGATGATGCGACGCACATCGTCTTCACGGATGGCGTCTTTTTCATCAACCCGGAACGAGAAGTCGGGGAATGCTCGCTCGAGCCGGTTGCGATGACGTTTGAGATTCTTCCGCGTCGCATTGCCCAGCATGGCGAGATAAGCTTCAGCACTGTCCGGCAGATCGGCGACGAAGTCTTCGGCACAAAAGAAGCGCTGCTGCACGCAGGAGATGCGTCGCTCGGTATTCACGATGCGAACCGCATGGAAAGTGACTGAAGTCACCAGGGGGTAGCGCTGAAACAAATTGACGCAAAACCGCTCGACGTCTTCGGCGCGCAGACGCATGCCTTCATTGATCACCCTTGCGTTTCGCCGCTCGATACGAAACAAAAGAATAACAGCTGGCTTTCCGTTTCTTTCTGAAATGTAGGTGCTGGCATCTTCCAGCCCGCCGTTGATGCGGAAGTGTGACAGCGACGAATACAACGACCCATACAGACGGTCCAGTTCGGACCCGGCGAAGTCGGGAATGTCGGCGTCGTAAATCCGCGAATCAACTATTTCAGCGGCAGCCGATGGAAGCGGTGACGATGATTCATCATAGACAAATTGTCCATGGTTCACATTGATCTCTGCATCCTGTCGCATAGGTATTTCTCGCTCGACAATTCGTGTTCACCTCCTGACAACATAAGGCTTGTCCGGTTGCCGGTGTAGAGATGGATCAAGGGGCGCGGCATCATTCGGCGTATCTTCGTCACAAGCGTGGCAAGGTTCACAATGACAGCTTGCAAAGCTTGTTGTACGGCTCTAACGATTCAACAAACTGTTACACACAACTCTTGAATTCAGGCACGCCGCGCAGGTAAAGTTGATTACGGCGCGCGTCGATGCAAGCACCGCACGTTCAACGAATTCTTCTAGTCTGATATTGGGAAACAAAATGCAACCGAAGTTAGTTCATCGCGACGAATCCGCATGGGACAAAGGCGACCTTGCGTACGACCTCGACGACACGTTCGAGATGGGGATTGTCAAAGCGGCACAGGAGGGGATCAGGCCGGGATCGAATGGCTATGCTGCATTCATCACTGCATTTTCCCGTCGCGTGCGTAGCCGCCAGGTGTCGCCGCACAAGGCGGCGGCAAAAGGTATGGACCCTACGCAAGGTGGCTCCGCTATGGTTTTTACACCGGACTTCATGCGTTCGGGATCTTGAGCTGCAGGCCATACTGCACGTCAGATGATTTGCACTGCTAGGGTGTCAGTGCGAAGTAACGTTGTTGCGTCCTGTAAACCGATGCGATAAAAAAACACAAAGGCCGCCGAAAGGCGGCCTTTGTGTTTGTGCTTTGTGTTTTGGCCATTTGAAAAACTTAAATGTTCTTTGAATGCCCTCTATTATTTGCCTTGCACTTTTTGTAGAAAAGTCGGCTCAATATCATCATGTCTGGATGTTAATTGTGCCAGCGCCGGTGCCCGGCACGGACATCAATAAAACGCATAGGCACAATGAAAAGGAAAAGCACATGACGCTATCGCAACGACCGAAGCTCCAGGTATTTCTTGACCTCGATGGTGTATTTGCCGACTTTGACGCACGGGTCAAGCATCTCACCGGAAAGCACCCCAGCGAACTCGATCGTAACCGTCTATGGAGGATGGTGAATTCTGACAAGCGATTTTTTGCGGAACTGGAACTGATCGAAGGTTGCATGGTGCTGTGGGAAGCAACGCGAGACCTGGAGCCAATATTTTTGACTGGGGCGCCTTCCTCAAGAATTTTTCAGGAACAGAAACGTGAATGGGTCGCTCGCATATTTGGCCCTGAATTCACAGTGCATGTCGTTCCAAAAAAACTCAAACAGGAATTTAGCGGCCCGCACAAGGTGCTGATCGACGATACACCGGAAAACATCGAGCGCTGGATTGAGCACGGTGGCTATGGAATTCTCCATACCGGTGATCATGCGTCGACCGTCAAGGCCTTGCAGGAACTGCTGGATTTATATGTGCATGAAAAATAGCCCGAGCACCGACCGTGATGTGGAAGGCGAATGAAAAGGCCGAGATGACGAAACAGCGTGGAGGGGAAATACGACAGGCAGAAATGAAGATGGTGATGCTGCTCCGGCATGCTGCTCTAACCAAACCCTGGTCAGAGCAGCATGCCGGTATTGCGAAGAAATGCTCCGCAGCGAGGAAATGCTCCGCACGCTTACTCGGCGAGTTCCTTGAGCTTATCCTTGACGTCTTTCCAGTCATCCGCGTCTGGCAGCGGATCCTTGGTCTTGGTAATCGAAGGCCACTTGCGGGCAAGGTCGACGTTCAGTTTGATAAAGTGCTGCTGATCGGCCGGCACGTCTTCTTCGGCATAGATTGCATTGACCGGGCATTCAGCCACGCACACCGCGCAGTCAATGCATTCATCGGGGTCGATCGCCAGAAAGTTCGGGCCTTCGCGGAAGCAATCTACCGGGCATACATCCACGCAGTCGGTATAACGGCAGCGGATGCAGGATTCGGTCACAACGTGGGTCATAACAGTCCTATCTGAAAATTTTTAAACCTGATCTGTCTTGAAGACGGGGCGGCTGGTTGAAAAGCGCCAGTATGACGCACCAAATAATGCGGCCCGCTGCAAAGCCTTGTATTTTAAGATATTTGACTGTTTCTAACAAACTTCTAACAAACGGGACTTAGACAGATTACAAATAAGCAAATGCGAAGCCTGTTCGGCGCCAATGGAGCAAAAAGGCTTAAGCCGGCCGTTACAGACATTCTGGTCATTGTCGGGCATGCAACAAAAGCGTAGGACAAGTGTGCCGGAATGGCCGGCGCTTGCGCACCACGTCAAGTGACATGTGAGGTCTTAACCCGGATTCGCCTTTGGCGAAGCGGGAAATCGTGTTGAAAACCAGCCGCCGGTACGTATCACTACGTAGGGTTCCACCACCAGATCGGCGGTTTTTCCGAGATAAAATGGCCCCCATTAAAAATAGGGGGAGACAGAAAGTGCGCATAAAGATCCTGATCGGTTTGGCTGGACTGCTGCCGGCATTGAGCCAGGCGGCCGAGTTCAATGGCAGTGGCGTGTCCGCGCTATGGGGTGTGCCGTTCGCAGGATTGCTGCTGTCGATCGCGCTTTGCCCGCTACTGACGCCGATGTTCTGGCATCACCACTTTGGCAAGATCGCTCTCGGCTGGTCGCTGGCTTTTCTGTTGCCTTGCGCCTTCATTTACGGTGCCGGCACTGCCGGCGGCGGGGCGCTGCATGCTTTTGCCGGCGAATACATTCCCTTCATCATCCTGATCACATCGCTGTTCGTCGTGGCAGGCGGTATCTGCGTCTATGGAAACCTGCATGGAACGCCGGCCTTGAACACCGGCCTGCTCGCACTGGGGACGATTCTAGCCAGCATCATGGGGACGACCGGTGCATCAATGCTGCTGATCCGACCGCTGATCCGTGCCAACGATAACCGCAAGCACGCGGTGCATATCGTGGTCTTTTTTATTTTCCTGGTGGCCAATGCCGGCGGCTCACTGACGCCACTTGGCGATCCGCCGCTTTTCCTCGGATTCTTGAAGGGCGTTGATTTCTTTTGGACAATGCAAAATATCTTCCCGGAAACGCTGTTCCTTTGTACGGCGCTACTGGCAATCTTTTACCTGCTTGATGGGTATTACTACCGCAACAAGGAAGAAGTCAAGCCGGTTTCGCTTGACCCCACGCCCGACGCCCCCCTTCGCTTCGAAGGCAAGGCAAACTTTATCTTGCTGGCGGTCATCGTCGGCCTGGTGCTGATGAGCGGTTTCTGGAAGTCCGGGGTGATGTTCAACGTATTCGGTGTCGAACTGGAATTACAGAATATGGTGCGCGATATCCTTCTGATCGCGGTCATTTTCATTTCCCTCAAAATTACGCCGAAGTCCGCACGCGAAGGCAATGAATTTAGTTGGGGCCCCATTCAGGAAGTCGCAAAACTGTTTGCCGGTATCTTTATCACCATCATTCCTGTGATCGCCATGTTGCGTGCCGGTGAGGCGGGCGCTTTTGCATCCGTCATCCGTGCAGTGACCGACGGCAATGGCCAGCCGATCAACGCCATGTATTTCTGGGCGTCAGGGGTGCTTTCGTCCTTCCTCGATAACGCACCGACCTATCTGGTATTCTTTAATACGGCCGGCGGCGATGCAGGCGTGCTGATGACCAAGCTTGCGGGCACGCTGGCCGCAATCTCCTGCGGTTCGGTATTCATGGGCGCCAACAGCTACATCGGCAATGCGCCAAACATGATGGTGAAAGCGATCGCGGAAGAGCGTGGCATCAAGATGCCTTCCTTCTTCGGATACATGGCATGGTCGTGCATGGTGCTGGTACCCTTGTTCATTGTGATGACCTTCATTTTCTTTCGTTGAGGCTGCATGACCAAACCTGAAATCCTCGTAACGCGCGCTGTCTTTCCCGACGTGGTTGAACGTCTGTCCCAATACTTCGAAGTCGAAGCGAATCCGGACGATCAACTCTATTCGAAGGACGAACTGATCGCGAAACTGCAAGGCAAGGCAGGTGTGTTCACCACGCCAAGTTCCAGCATCACGGCCGAAGTCATCGCAGCCTGCCCGTCGCTCAAGGCCATCTGCAACATGGCTGTCGGCTTCAATAACATTGATGTGGCAGCCGCTACGCAGGCAGGCATCCTGGTGACCAATACCCCTGATGTGCTAAATGAAACTACCGCGGATTTTGCGTGGGCGTTGCTGCTGGCGGCCGCCCGGCGCGTAACCGAATCCGAACACTGGCTGCGCGCCGGAAAATGGCAGAAGTGGCGTTACGACACCTTGCTCGGCGCCGATATCCATGGCGCTACCCTCGGCATCATTGGCATGGGCCGCATCGGTCAGGCGATTGCACGACGGTCCATGGGTTTCGACATGAACGTGATTTATCACAATCGGTCGCGTGTACCGGAACAACTGGAAGCGCGTGCCAATAATGCCCGCTATGTGAGCAAGGAAGAGTTGCTGCGCACAGCCGACCATGTGATGTTGGCCTTGCCTTATTCGCCGGAAGCGCATCACACCATCGGTGCGGCCGAACTTGCGCAGATGAAGCCCTCTGCCACCTTGGTCAATATTGCGCGCGGCGGTATTGTCGATGATGCGGCCTTGATCGTGGCCTTGCGTGCGGGCCGCCTCGCAGCGGCCGGGCTCGATGTGTTTGAAAATGAGCCGGCATTCGATCCTGGCTTCCTGACCCTGTCAAATGTGGTGCTGACACCGCATATCGCGAGCGCGTCCGAACCGACACGCCGCGCAATGGCCAACTGCGCCGCCGACAATCTGATTGCAGCGCTGGGCGGGATAAGTCCGCCGAATCTTCTCAATCCCGAGGCGATGGCAAAGATACAGGGAATGGCAAAGGGTTAGACGAATGGCAGATATCAGCATCATCCAGCGACATACGCTTCCACACCATCATGCCAGGGCCGCCGCGCAACACATCGCAGACCAGCTGGCGCAGGAATATGACATGACATCCGAATGGGATGGCGACGTATTGCTGTTCAACCGCGCCGGCGTAACCGGCTCACTCACGCTGGCGGAACGGGAAGCGCATGTGGAAATCAGCCTCGGTTTTCTGTTCAAGGCGTTTGCGGCGGCGATTGAGGAAAAGGTGGCGGCAAAGATGCGGAAGGTCTTTGCGGCCCACGCCTGAAATCTGAAATCTGAGATCGGAGGGAGTCGGACCCACCAGCCTGCGCATGCCGGCGGTGTGAGCTCACTCCGCCGGTCAAGCAACAATCAGAAAAACGCCAAAAAATCTGACAATCAGCCCTTCAGATCGGTAATCAGATCGACATATTGCTGCATGGCGTCTTCCTTGGAAGTGCCTTTCAGCGCATCCCATGCATCGTACTTCGCGCGGCCGATCATGTCGGTGAAACCCGGACGATCACCGTTGGCGTCGCCGGTGCTTGCCTGCTTGAAGAGTGCATAAATTTTGAGCAGGGTCATATTGTCCGGACGTTCCGGCAGGTTCTTTGAATCGAGGACAGCCTGGTCGAACTGGGCTTGAAGGCTCATGCATGCTCCTTTGGAAGTGGAATCGGAATGGAATCGGTATGGTTCGCTTGCGAGATGCCCGGATGCGCCAATGTATACAGGGCGTTCGCGCGGTGGTGTGCGACCAGGACGGTGCCAAAATAGCATAGAAAAACCTGCTGCCAAAGCGATCCTCTAGAGGACATGCTCAAGTGGGATGTCAATGGACAGCACGGTAGCGCGAACCGGTACGCAGCGACCGGTTCTTGCGAAATTTCATCCGCGCAGGACGTCTATTCGTCGTCCCCGACTACAGCGCCGCCAACCGCAACGGCCCCTTTGGCGACAGTGGTCGCTGCGCCAACGGCGACTGAGCCCGCCGTCACGCCGACGCTTACGGCGGTGCCGGCAACCGAGACTGCAGTGCTAGCCACGGTGACGACCGCACAACCGGTACAGAGAATAAGAAGAACGACGGAGGTAAGGCTGATAAGCAGGTGTTTCAAACGCAATCCCGGTCGGAAGAGCGGCCATGCGGGGATGGCCGCCGGTTGGAAAATCGCACCGTCCGCGAGGAAAGCGGACAAGACTTACGTTTATCCAACCACCGATTCGGGGAAATGATGCTCTTGAGAAAGAGTCGTCAGACGCCGAGAAGTTCCACTTCAAAAATAAGTGTTGCATTCGGGGGAATCACGCCACCCGCGCCACGGGCACCGTAACCAAGCGAAGCCGGAATGATCAGCTTACGAACGCCGCCGACCTTCATGCCCTGTACGCCTTCATCCCAACCTTTGATGACATGGCCGGCACCCAGCGGAAAATCGAAAGGATCATTGCGGTCCTTGCTGGAATCAAACTTTTTGCCTGCACTGCCATCGCTGTTTTGCAACCAGCCGGTGTAATGCACCGTCACTTGCTGGCCGGCTTGGGCCTCCTCGCCGGAACCGACGGTAACGTCTTCATATTGCAGTCCGGATGCGGTCATTGTGGTGGACATGAGTTTTCCTTTGTCGTTTGTTCAAGATTGGCGAAATTGTAGCAGTTGTCGCCAATATCATCCCGAACGCAGAAGTTCGGTTTATATCGCAGCCAGAACTGGTATCACACCAAATCAATCCACTGCACCCGGATCAGGATGGTGTCCTGGCTGAACCGGTGTTCGAGCTGATCCCGGTAGTGCCGCCACCATGCCATATCCAACGGCTCCGTCATGACTTCATAGATGACAAGATCGTCATGAACAGTCTTTCCGTCGTCCTGCCAAAGGCCGCTGGCCGGCACGCGGTTATACGATGTCATTCCACCAAAGCGTTCCATCATCTCGTCTCGGGTGGTCGTAAACAAGTAAGGCGGTAGGCGATTGCCGACGTTGTCATAAAGAGGTAAAAAAATCTGGACGAGGTGCATGGGAAGATCAGAATGGAATTCACACAAAATGCGACTTAGTTGACTCGGCGCGGTCAACGCCCGCACGACCCTGTTCGTTAGTGCAGTGTTTGCTGCCCGGTATTCGCCGCAAGTCTTTGCAGTTCGTCATGATGCAAGGCGCCGGTCAGCACTGCAGATCCTGTCGCTTAGACCAATGAAAGGAGCGAATGCTCCAATTGACGCAACATCCGGTCGATATTGTTCCAAGGTGGGAGTTTCTGGGCGTTAAAATAAGCGGCGTCCTTTCACTAACTGGTTCCCATGCTCCGTCCTTCAGCCTTTCTTCTATCAGTCCTGCCATCCTTGTTGCTGGCGACCGCCGCTCATGCGAATGTGGTTGTCGTACTTAATTCGCGCGACGCCAGCATTAGTCTGCTGGACCAGACCTCGCACAAGGAAATCGGCACGATCACCGTCGGTAAAGAGCCGCATCACCTGATGGCCACGCCCGACAATAAGTCACTGATCGTCGGTAGCGCCCTCGGAAACGAACTGGTTTTTCTCGACCCCAGGACTGGACAGGTCCAGAATCGTGTCAAGGACATCATCGATCCTTACCAGATAGGTTTTTCGCCTGACCAGAAATGGTTTGTGTCGAATGCACTACGACTCGACCATGTCGACATCTATAGCTATGACGGCAAGGACTTCAAGCTCGCCAAGCGTATGCCGCTCGCGAAACTGCCCAGCCACATGGCCTTTAGCGCAGACAGTAAAACCGTTTTCATTACCCAGCAGGGTTCCGATCAAGTCAGTGCGATTGACCTTGCTACCCAGACCGTGAAATGGACCATCCCGGTTGGCAAGCTTCCCGCAGGGATTTCCATGACGCCCGACGACAAGTATCTGTTAGTTGGCATCATGGGCAGCGATTATGTTGAAGTTATCGACTGGCGCGCGCAAAAGACGGTCAAGAAAATCAAGGCTGGCGAAGGCGCGCACAACTTCCGCTCAATGGGTGACAAGCGGCATATCTTCGTGTCGAATCGGGTGTCCAACACGATCAATATCATTGACCAGCAGACCCTGGAAAATGTCGGCACCATTAATGTACCCGGCGGTCCCGATTGCATGGAGCTGACCGATGACGGCAAGACACTGTGGACAACGCTGCGCTGGGTGAAAAAGGTCGCCGTCATCGATGTCGCAACGAAGAAAGTGGTCAAGACTATTCCCGTCGGCCGTTCGCCGCACGGTGTATATTTTGCCAACCACGCTCCGCGGATGTGATGAAAAACCTGCTGGTCGTCGCCAGCCTGATGACGGTGGCCGTTCCCGTACATGTCAGCGCCGGTCCTGCGGATGCGGTTTGCAAGGGCACCATTTACCTGACCTTCGACACCGGTAGCCAGTCGCAGGCCGACCATATCGCCAGCACACTGAACAAGCATCATGTCAAGGCGACATTCTTCCTGGCCAACGAGAAGACCGTCAACGGCGACTATTCCCTGGACCCGTCCTGGGCACCTTACTGGAAGGCGCGGGTAGCGGAAGGGCATGCATTCGGCACCCATACTTTTGATCATGTCTATGTCCAGCGTGACCTGCCGGACGGGCGGCTTGCCATGAAGCCTCAGTTTGGTCCGAACGCCGGCAAGCAGCAGGTGTGGACAGCGCAACAATACTGCAACGAATTGCGACGGGTCGAACAGCGATTTACCGATCTTACCGGCGCCAGGCTCGATCCGCTATGGCGTGCCCCGGGTGGCCGGCTTACCCCGGGACTGCGCGCTGCGGGCGAATCCTGCGGTTATGCCCATGTGGGGTGGACGGATGGCGCCGGCTTTTCCGGCGACGAATTGCCCAGCGAGACGTGGCCGAACAGCCGTTTGCTTCAGCGTGCGTTGAATGGATTGAAAGACGGTGATATCTTCGTCGCGCATCTTGGCATCTGGTCGCGCAAAGATCCATGGGCGCCCGCTGTCCTTGATCCCCTGATCACGGGGCTGAAGGAAAAGGGCTTTTGCTTTGCCACCTTGCGAGACCATCCCGCCTACCGCAGGAAACGCTGACAGTTGCCGCATAGTCCGAGATGGGCGTGCACCCGCGGGCATTCACGCATCGGCCCGATGCATGAGTGATGCATGAGTGTATTAACGTATTAACCTTCAGACACTGACAACATGACCCACACCCTTGTCGAATGGTTTTCGGATATCCATGGCTGGTTATTCCAGAGCGTCGTGCAGCCCTTGCTGTACATGCTGACACTTGGCGACGTCACTGAAGAAGCGTTTGACGGCACCGAATGGTTTTTACTCGGCCTGCTTGAGCTTGCCATACTCTTCATTGTCCTGCGCCCGCTTGAAGCGTGGATTCCGGTCAAGAAAGATATTGACCCGTCAGCCCGGCGGATCGATTTTCTTTACAGCTGCATCCACCGCCTCGGCGCCTTTACGCTGGTCGTGTTTTTTCTTCTGGACCCGCTATTCGACCTGATTGCCGGACATTTGCGCCTGCTGGGCGTCGTTCACTTCAATCTGGAAACGCTGTGGCCAAGTGTGACGGATGTTCCCGTAGTCGCTTTCCTGATTTATCTCGTGGTGCTCGATTTCTTCGATTACTGGTATCACCGCGCCAGCCATCAGTTCGGATGGTGGTGGGGCTTGCACAGTTTGCACCACAGCCAGCTGGATATGAACCTGTGGTCGGATAACCGCAACCATCTACTCGACGACTTGCTGCGTGACATTTATCTGGCGGTCATCGCGCTGGTCATTGGGGTCGAACCGTCGCAATATGTATTACTGGTCGCCGCCTCGCGCATGTTGCAGAGTTTGCAGCATGCCAATGTACGTGTTCACTTCGGTGCAATCGGTGAGCGTTTGCTGGTTTCTCCGCGCTTCCATCGCACTCATCATGCGATTGGGATCGGACATGAATCAAAAGGCGGCGGAACCTTGGGTGGCTGCAATTTCGCGGTCCTGTTCCCGGTATGGGACATCGTGTTTCGTACTGCCCGCTTCAGCAGGGAATTTGCCATGACAGGTATTCGTGACCAGCTGCCGCCACCTGAAGGTAAAGGACGTGATTACGGACGTGGCTTCTGGGCACAGCAGTGGCTGGGGCTGAAGCATATGCGTGAGTTCGCGCGCAGGAAAACATCTTGATGAAAAAGGTTCTGGTCGCCTTTGGCAAGGCGCTGCTGTCACAGCTGCATTTCCGCATGCTATTGTTGACCATCCTTCCCTTCGTGCTGTCGGTCGCGCTTTGGGGTGTTCTGCTGTGGTTGGGGCTGCAGCCGATGATCGATTGGCTGCATGCCTATTTTGCCGACAACAATGGTTTTCAGGTAGCCGGCGAGATGCTCGGCTGGTTCGGACTTGGCGCCATCAAAACGGTCATTGTCCCGCTGATCGCAATGTGGGTGCTGCTGCCATTGATGATCCTGACCGCGCTGGTATTCGTTGGCGTTTTTGCCATGCCCATCATCGCGCGTCACATCGGCAGCCGTCATTACCCGCTACTGGAACAACGCAAGGGCGGGACCGTGCTGGGCAGCCTGTGGATTGCGACTTATTCCTTCCTTATCTTTGCGGTGTTGTGGGTGATCACTTTGCCGCTATCCATGTTTCCGCCATTGACGTTTATTGTGCAGCCTGCACTCTGGGGCTGGCTGACTTACCGGGTCATGGCCTATGACGCATTGGCCGACCATGCGGATGCCTCGGAAATAAAGCTCGTCCTCAGGCAGCATCGCTGGCCGCTGCTAGCCATCGGCGCCATCACTGGCGCCATGGGCGCGGCGCCTACCTTGCTCTGGCTCGGCGGCGCCCTGTCGGTCATTTTCTTTCCCCTGCTGGCCGCGGGTGCGATCTGGCTCTACGTGCTGGTATTCGTGTTTACAGGCCTGTGGTTCGAGCACTATTGCCTTGATGCGCTGGCGCAATCTCGTGGCGCGGCCAATATGCCGGTAACCACTTCGCCGCCCATGAAGGATATCAACTGAGAACCATCAAAGGTGGCGACAGGATGAATTTCAGTGGCTGAGGCATAATGTCCTTTTGCCAATCAACTTGCTGCCATGGCCATTGGACTGATTATCATCGGTGACGAAATCCTTTCCGGAAAACGTACCGACAAGCATTTTCCCAAAGTCGTCGAATTGTTGAACGCACGCGGCCTGCAGCTTTCCTGGGCCGAATATGCCGGAGACGACCGTGCGCGTATCACGAATGTCCTGACGCGTGCGTTTGCCACTGACGACATCGTATTTTCTTGCGGCGGCATCGGTGCGACGCCGGACGATCACACGCGTCAATGTGCGGCGGCAGCGTTGAACCTGCCACTTGTCTTGCATCCCGAGGCAAAGGCAAAGATCGAGGAACGTATCGCGGATGTGGCGCGAGAGGCCGGCAAGGCGCCTGACTATAACGCGGCGGACAACGCGCACCGATTGAAGATGGGCGAGTTTCCCGAAGGCGCGTCGATCATTCCAAATCCCTACAATAAAATTCCCGGGTTCTATGTCGAACACGGTGTGGGCGGGGCGACGTATTTCGTGCCGGGCTTTCCGGTAATGGCGTGGCCGATGATCGAGTGGGTGCTTGATAACAGGTATTCGCACCTGTTCCAGAAAGTGCCGCGGCTGGAAAAGGCAGTGCTGGTGTTTGAGCAGGCGGAGTCGAGGTTGACGCCTTTAATGGAGGCGCTGGAAAGCGAATTCCCGCTGGTGAAGGTGTTTAGTCTGCCAAGTGTGGGTGATGCGACTATTCGCCGGCATATTGAGCTGGGGGTGAAGGGTGAGCCATCGCAGGTGGAACTGGCCTTTGCGAAGATGGTGGGCGAACTGGATCGCCTGGGGGCCGAGTATCAGGGATGCTGAAGGGGACCAACGCAGGTGGCCTGTAATACCTTCCGGATTTCGGCCGGGTAGTCGAAGAAAGACGTCAACCCTGGCCGCTCATTCAGCGTTCCCTTAATGCGTCCGGCGGACGCAAATCCATTTGCGTGCGCCGATGGTATCGCCCACGAGCGACCGCCATCGTGAACGTCATTTTCTTCGACACACAAAGAAGTTTCGCTCGTTTCGCTTAAGAGTTCCTTTGGCATCATGCAAAGTGCAGCAGAGATTGAAATTCTTGATGTGTGCTAAGGACTAGCGATGCACCCTCAAGATAAAGTCTCGAGGTTTTCAAAATGACATACAGACACAGAAGTAGAAACGGCAGCGCCGCGCACGGCGCATGTGTCTTACCTCTGTCTGTCCAAGGAACTCCTCACGATGAAGCCCAATCCTGCCAACAGCGACAACGCTGCAGTGCCCGCCAACAAGATGGAACTGATTTGTCCGGCGGGAAGCCTTCCAGCGTTGAAGGCAGCTGTTGAACATGGTGCCGACTGCGTGTACATCGGCTTTCGCGATTCGACCAATGCACGCAATTTTGCCGGATTAAACTTTGACGATGACGCCATTGCCAAAGGCATTCGCTACGCTCACGATCATGGCAGCAAGGTGCTGGTTGCGCTGAACACGTATCCGCAAGCCGCTTCATGGGTGCAGTGGCGGGATGCTGTGGACCGTGCGGCGGATCTCGGTGTGAGCGCCGTTATCCTGGCCGATCCCGGCCTGATGCAGTACGCATCGGAAAAGCACCCGCAATTGCGGTTGCATCTGTCCGTGCAGGGGTCGGCGACCAATGTTGAAGCGATCAACTTTTACCGTGAACGCTTCGGTGTCGCGCGGGCGGTGCTGCCTCGCGTCCTGTCGCTACAGCAGGTTGAACATGTGGTGCAACATACGCCGGTCGAGATCGAAGTCTTTGGCTTCGGCAGTTTGTGCGTCATGGTGGAAGGACGCTGCGCGCTATCTTCCTATGTTACCGGTGAATCACCAAACACCCATGGCGTTTGTTCGCCTGCCAAGGCAGTGCGCTGGAATCAGACACCTCAGGGACTTGAATCACGCCTGAACGGCGTTCTCATCGACCGTTACCAAGACGGAGAAAACGCCGGATATCCAACGCTCTGCAAGGGACGGTTTGATGTCAATGATGAAAACTACTACGCGATCGAGGAGCCGACAAGCCTCAATACCCTGGAGCTGCTTCCACGCCTTGCCGAAATTGGCGTACGGGCAATCAAGATCGAGGGCAGGCAACGCAGCCCTGCGTACGTGGCGGAGGTGACAAAGGTATGGCGTGCTGCGATCGACACCTGCAACGCCGCCGGGCAGCGTTACTCGATCAAGCCCATCTGGATGAATACCCTCGATGCGGTTGCCGAAGGTCGGCAGCACACGCTTGGCGCTTACCACAGGCCCTGGAAATAGATGAGGGCCTGTCTTCAACACGCATTGGGGAGAATATCTTGAAGCTCGCATTGGGTCCCATTCAATACTACTGGCCACGTGATGCTGTTTTCCGGTTTTATAAATCCATCGCGGCAACGCCGGTGGATATTGTCTATCTAGGCGAAACCGTATGCTCGCGCCGGCATGAACTGCGCCTTGCAGACTGGACGAACATTGCTGAAAAACTGCGCGACGCAGGAAAGGAAGTGATTCTTTCAACCCAGGTATTGCTGGAGTCGAAGTCCGACGTCACCGTACTGAAGGCAATTACCGGTAATGGCGGTTTTCTGGTGGAAGCCAATGACTTCGGCGCCGTTCGCTTGCTCGCCGACGTTGCTCCCTTCATTGCCGGCTCTCAGCTCAACATCTACAACGCGCAAACACTGCAGCTTATGGCTAAACTCGGCGCCCGGCGCTGGGTCGTTCCTCTCGAGACAAGCCGACAGTCGCTTGCCTGTGTCCTTGAGGATAAGGTGCAGATCGAAACCGAACTCTTTGCTTATGGCCGCATGCCCCTCGCCTATTCGGCCCGATGCTTCACCGCTCGTCATCACAATTTACCCAAGGACGACTGTCAGTTCAAATGCCTTGAGTATCCGGACGGCCTGTTGATGAAAACCCGTGAGTCGGAACATTTCCTCACATTGAATGGCATCCAGACGCAGTCGGCGCTTGTCTATAACCTGGTAAGGGAAATGGATGCGTTTCGCGAACTGGGTGTCGGCGTGCTCCGTATCAGTCCGCAGGCGAACCATACCGACGAAATCGTGACGCTCTTCCATGCCGCGATGAACGGCGAAAAGACGGTCTCAAAGGCTCTTGCGGACATGGAAGCCCTGGCGCCCGACCGGTTCTGCGACGGCTACTGGCATGGCCAGCCCGGTCTGAACCAGATCGCTGCATAGGAAGACATGCGGCATGGTCCATGGCGAAAGACTCAACGTCGTTACGCACCTTGCCGGTACGGTGTTGGCGCTCTGCGGCAGCGCAATACTCATCCTGCTCGCGGCCCGTGGCGGTGATCCATGGAAGGTGGTGAGCGTCAGCGTGTATGGCGCAATGTTGTCCGCCTTGTACGCCATTTCGGCGCTTTATCATGGCACCCGCGGCCCGGCCAAAGACATCATGCGCAAGATGGACCACTGCGCAATATATTTGTTGATTGCCGGTTCCTACACACCATTCACCTTGGTCACTTTGCGAGGTGGGCTCGGTTGGAGCCTGTTTGGCACTATATGGGGGCTGGCTGCAGTCGGCATTGCGCAGGAAATCTGGCTTGCCAGGGGGCCTCGCATTTCGTCTCTCGTCATCTATCTGGCGATGGGCTGGCTTGCATTGGGAGCGATCGTGCCGCTGAGCGCGTTGTTGAGCCGGACCGGGCTGGCCTGGTTGATCGCCGGCGGGGTGGTCTACACGATTGGCATCGTGTTCTATGCACTGGACAAACGCATTCCTCATGGCCATGGCGTCTGGCACCTTTTTGTTCTTGGCGGCAGTGCCTGCCATTATTCGGCAATTGCTTTCCACGTTCTATGAGCCGAGCTGGCAAGCGCCACATCCTGATACTTAACTGAATGAAAGAACGCGAGATGGAACAGGCTTATGTTCTGCCCGGCCCAGTAGGCCGGCTGTTGTCGTTGCTACCTTCTTACCCTGGCTCTGTATTGTTCACCATCGGCCTTAATATTGGGTTGACCCGACATTTGCCGGGCGACCTGTGTGAAGCATTGCAGGGAAAGACCTTACGTATCGGCGTGATCGATGCAGGCGCTAATTTCGCTTTCCGATGGAATAACGGCCACTTCTCGGCGTGTGCTCCCACCCCGGAGGTTGATCTCACCATCAGCGCAAATGCACACGACTTCTTGTTGCTTGCGCGCCGCCAGGTGGATCCGGACACGCTGTTCTTTTCCCGCAGGCTGTTGATCACCGGGGATACCGAACTTGGTTTACGGGTGAAGAATGCCCTCGATGGCCTTGACCTTACCGCACCCGAGTTCCTTAGGCTGGCGCCAAGGCATATGTTGTCCTTACTGAAAAATCGCGGAGGTTTTACAGAAGGACAGCCTTAGAGTAACCCACCAGATAGCGCCATCGCTTCTTGCTGCCTTTTACAAAAGACGGAGGAGCAACTGACAGAGAGGTAGGTTAATGCAAGACTTCTGAATCAAGTAGCGTCGTTCCCTATCGAGCCTTCACCTCATCCAGCAATCCTTGCCTGCGAATGAACTCCACGACCTTTTCCACGCCTTCACCACTGCGCAGGTTGGTAAAGATAAACGGCCGATCGCCGCGCATCCTCTTCGCATCACTCGCCATCACGTCCAGGTTCGCTCCCACATAAGGCGCAAGATCCGTCTTGTTGATGATCAGCAGGTCCGACCGCGTAATGCCCGGTCCGCCCTTGCGTGGAATCTTTTCCCCACCCGCCACGTCGATCACATAGATTGTGAGGTCCGACAATTCCGGGCTGAAGGTCGCTGCAAGATTATCCCCGCCCGATTCGACCAGGATCAGATCCAGGTCCGGAAAATCCGCGCTCATTCGTGCAATCGCTTCAAGATTGATCGAGGCATCCTCGCGGATCGCCGTGTGCGGGCAGCCACCGGTTTCCACGCCCATCAGGCGCTCCGCCGGCAAGGCATCAGCACGCAGCAGGATTTCCATGTCTTCCTTGGTATAGATGTCATTGGTGATGACCGCCATGTCGTAATGGTCGCGCATGGACTTGCAAAGCATTTCACAAAGCGCCGTCTTGCCCGATCCGACAGGACCGCCGATGCCGACACGCAAAGGATTGGAGGATGGTTTCATAGTCATCAGAAATAAAAATTCAGGAACGATAAAGTCGGCTGTACTGTACTTCGTGCTGCATGGACATCAGCGACAGGCCGGGCGACCAATTGGACAGCTCATGATCGGGTAACTGTTCGGCATACCGCGCCGCCGCTTCCAGCTCAGGCTGCAGCGAAAGAAGCAGCTTCTGTCCGGCGACCTGACCGAGCGGAACGGACTTGACGCATACCAGCACCTGATTCTCCGCCCATGAAAACAGCATGCCGAGCAGGGCGGCATCATGCGGAACCTGCAGAGCCACGGCAGCAAAAGCCAGCGCAGTTGGCAAGGGAATTTCAGTCTGCGCCTGGAGAATGTCACGCAGCGCTTCATCGCCCAGTCCGAGCTCCAATGCCAGCTTCGACAGCGAGTAGCCCATCTGTATGGTTTCGGCACGAAACTCGGCGGTGTCGCGCGCCGCGATAAAACGTTCATTCCATTCAGCCACAGCCTGCGCGTCGCGTGCCGCGAAAGCCTGCATCAGACGGCACAGCACCGGCGCTTCAAAACGCGCGATGACATGATGCAGGGCATCCACGATCCACTGCCGCGCCGTCGCATCATTACGCACGATGCCGGATTCCAATGCTGCTTCCAGCCCTTGCGAATAGCTGTATGCGCCGATCGGCAACGACGGGCTAGCTAACTGCAGCAGATGGAGCAAGGCGGTGGCCTGCATGTCAGCTCTTGTCGGAAGGACGATGAATCTTCTGGCGCAACGGAATCGGCGCCAGTGGATGATGGTCGTCGCCATGGTGATGGTGGCCGCCGCCATAGGCACCGGATTCCGGTTCGAACGCGGCAAGTTCTTCAGTTACTTTTGCACCGAGACCTTCGAGCATTTCCTTGAGTACGGGATCCTTCCGGATACGCAGGAAGCCCTTTCCATCGTCACCATCCACCTGTGCCTGCGTATGACGATTGCCAAGGTGGAAGGCACAACGGAGCAGCGTGCGTGGCGTATTGCACTCCACGCGATACGTGGACTCCTTTGCCGCCACGATCCGGACGACTCGTCCGTCGTCGCCTTTGAGCAAATCGCCGTTGCGAAGCACCGTTCCACGCACGGTGAATACAGCAACTTCTTCGCCGGAGGCAAGTTGCGCGCGCAGGCGGCTCTTTTCGCGAAGCTCGAAAGGGAGGATCAGTTCGCCGCTGACTTCGGCAGCGGTCTCAATTTTGGTATGAAGTGTAAGCATCGATAAATGTCAGAACAGGAAGTAACGTTGTGCCATCGGCAAGACCTTCGCCGGTTCGCACACCAGCAGTTCACCATCGGCGCGTACTTCATAGGTCTCGGGGTCGACTTCCATGCGCGGCGTCAATCCGTTATGGATCATGTCGGCCTTGCGCACCTGGCGGGTGTTCTTTACCGCGATCAAGGACTTGCTGAGCTTGAGCGCATCGCCTATTCCCGCATCGATTGCCGCCTGCGAAACGAAGGTGAAGGAAGTGCGCAGCGCCCCGCCGAAGGCACCGAACATCATCCGGTAGTGCACCGGCTGCGGCGTCGGAATCGACGCATTCGGATCGCCCATCTGTGCAGCGGCAATCATGCCGCTCTTCAGGATCATCGACGGCTTTACGCCGAAGAATGCTGGCTTCCACAACACGATGTCGGCAATCTTGCCGACTTCCAGCGAGCCAACCACATGCGAAATTCCGTGCGTGATCGCCGGGTTGATCGTGTACTTGGCGATGTAACGCTTGACGCGGAAGTTGTCGCTGCGCGAGCTGTCTTCAGCGAGGGAGCCGCGTTGCACTTTCATCTTGTGTGCGGTCTGCCAGGTGCGCATGATGACTTCGCCCACGCGGCCCATTGCCTGGGAGTCGGAAGACATCATCGAAATCGCACCGAGGTCATGCAGGATATCTTCGGCGGCAATGGTTTCACGTCGGATGCGTGACTCCGCGAATGCAACGTCTTCCGCAATCGCCGGATCCAGATGGTGACAGACCATCAGCATGTCGAGATGTTCATCCAGCGTATTGACCGTGTACGGTCGCGTCGGATTGGTTGAAGATGGCAGGACATTGCCTTGCCCCACTGCCGCAATGATGTCAGGCGCATGACCGCCGCCCGCACCTTCGGTATGGAAAGTGTGGATGGTTCTATCCTTGAATGCCGCCAGCGTGTGCTCGAGAAAGCCGCCTTCATTCAGCGTGTCGGTATGGATCGCTACCTGCACGTCCATACGGTCGGCGACCGAAAGGCAATTGTCGATGGCGGCCGGCGTCGTGCCCCAGTCTTCATGCAGTTTGAGCCCAATGGCACCGGCGCGGATTTGCTCTTCCAGCGGTACTGGCAGGCTGACATTGCCCTTGCCGAGAAAGCCAAGATTCATGGGAAAGGCATCGGCTGCAGCCAGCATCGAATGAATATGCCAGGGACCCGGCGTGCATGTGGTCGCCGCCGTACCAACCGCCGGGCCGGTACCTCCGCCGAGCATCGTCGTGACGCCCGACATCAGTGCTTCTTCGATCTGTTGGGGACAGATAAAGTGAATGTGCGAATCGATGCCGCCCGCTGTCACGATCATGCCTTCGCCGGCAATGATTTCCGTGGCGCCGCCAATGGCCATGGTGACGTCCGGCTGAATATCGGGATTGCCAGCCTTGCCGATGCCGGCGATGCGTCCGCTTTTCAATCCAATGTCGGCCTTGACAATGCCCCAATGGTCGACGATCAGCGCATTGGTAATCACGGTGTCCATCACATCCTTGTGATTGCGCTGCGACTGGCCCATGCCGTCACGGATCACCTTGCCGCCGCCGAATTTCACTTCTTCGCCGTAGGTGGTGAAATCCTTCTCGACTTCAATGAACAGTTCGGTATCGGCGAGCCTTACCCGGTCACCCACGGTTGGCCCGAACATTTCGGCATACGCCTGACGAGAAATTTTTGTCATTTGAGTTTCCCCATCACTTTGCCGTTAAAACCGTACACGGTACGATCCCCTCCCAGGGCGAGCAGCTCGACCGTGCGCTGCTGTCCGGGTTCAAAGCGGACCGCCGTGCCGGCGGCGATATTGAGCCGCATGCCATAGCCAAGCTGACGGTCGAATTGCAGTGCCGGGTTGACTTCAAAAAAATGGAAGTGCGAGCCCACCTGGATCGGGCGGTCGCCGCTATTGGCGACCGTCACGGTGACTGTCGCGCGGCCGGCATTGAGTTCGATGTCGCCGGGTTCAACCAGCATTTCTCCTGGAATCATGTGGCCTCCTATGGGATCGGATGGTGGACAGTCACCAGCTTGGTGCCGTCGGGGAAGGTGGCTTCGACCTGGATATCGGGAATCATCTCGGCCACGCCGTCCATGACGTCATTGCGTGTCAGGATGCGTGTGCCTTCGGACATCAGTTCGGCGACAGTCCTGCCATCGCGCGCTCCTTCCATGATGGCGGCGGTGATGAGCGCGACCGCTTCGGGATAATTCAGTTTCAGGCCGCGTGCCTTGCGCCTTTCAGCAAGCAGGGCAGCAGTGAAGATGAGGAGTTTGTCTTTTTCGCGTGGAGTCAGCTCCATCCATTTTCTCCTAGTAGGTTAATCCGATCCCGGATCCGGTAATCAGGCATATCAGGTCAGGTGTTCCAGATACGCGGTACGACGGCTTCCCGGCCGGTAAGGGCCGGGCGCAGTCGCTGCCAGGTGTGCATCATCAGTCGCCTTGCGGTCTGGCTCGAGTGTCCGAGATAGCGCGCGACGATGACGGATTTCATTTGCGTGACACCAAATGCGCCGTCGCTCACGTCGGCTTCACGCAGCGTTGCCATCATGCTGGCGGCAAGCGGTTTGCCTACCGCGATCAGTGTCGCGCACACGGTATTGCCTGCCAGTCCGAGCGGGCTCGTCATTGCCGCACTACCGGCTGCCAGCATGCCTTGCTCAAACCACAGCAGCTTGCCGTCGCGACGGATGCTGGTCTTTTGCTCGACCATGCCGCTATCGAAGGATTCGCCGGAGGCGGTGCGTCCAAAGCAAAGGATTTCAGTTCCGATATACGTCGCGTCCGTTCCAAGTTCTATCGCCGTGTCCAGCCGGACATGCGCGGCGTCGAAGAATATCGTCTCCTGTGGCAGCCATTCCAGCGTGGCGCTGTCGCCCGCTTGCAAGTGCACGTCCTGTCGAGAGATGTGACCGTTGGCCTTGTACCATTTCGCTGCGCCGGGCGTGGTCAACAAGGCGCCGGCATTCTGGCCGACGCTGGCATCAATGCGGAGTTCATCGCCGCCTACCACGCCGCCGGGCGGGTGCACGACGATCGCATGACAAACCTGCCCACCTTCGGGATACAGTGGCTTCTGCACCCGCAGCGGACCCCTATGCGTGCGTTCCATCAGGCGCGTGGTATCGCGGTCGGATACGAACCCGAGCGTTAGCTGGGCTTGCCACCGGGCATGCGAAGGTGGAGCAAGAACTGGATCTGTAGCGATGCGCTTCATCGGCAAGACTATACCGCCAAGTGACGCTTGACGTCGTCCCCGTTCATCTCGGCTTGTGTGCCTGCGGCGACGACTTCACCGCGTGACATGACAAGAAACTTGTCCGCCAACTCATGTGCAAAGTCGAAGTATTGCTCGCACAGCAGGATGGCCATATCGCCGCGTTCGCGCAGCAAGCGGATGACGCGGCCGATGTCCTTGATGATGGAGGGCTGGATGCCTTCGGTTGGCTCGTCGAGGATGATGAGTTTGGGATCGGCAAGCAGGGCACGTGCGATCGCTAACTGTTGCTGTTGGCCGCCCGATAAATCGCCGCCACGCCGGTGCAGCATTTCCTTCAGCACCGGAAACAATTCAAAGACTTCGCTGCGAATCTTTGACGCCTGCCTGCCCGGCTTGATTGCCATTCCCATCAGCAGGTTTTCTTCGACCGTCAGGCGCGCAAAAATCTCCCGCCCTTGCGGCACATAAGCGATACCGAGTTTAGCGCGTTCATGCGGCGTCAGTCTGGTGATATCGCGGTTTTCCAGCTTGACCTGTCCGCCCGCCACTGGCAGCACGCCCATCAGGCATTTCAGCAGGGTAGTCTTGCCGACACCGTTGCGGCCGAGCAGCGCAAGGCATTGTCCTTTTTCCAGTTCCAGCGAGACACCGCGCAGCGTATGGGAAGAGCCGTAATACTGATTCAGTTTTTCGACGTTGAGCATGAGAGAGATTCCGTCAGGTTGATGGATGGCGACGTGCGTGCTTCATACGCCGCTATCGGCCCAGATACACTTCGATGACCCTTTCGTCGGCCTGCACCTGCTGCATCGTGCCTTCGGCAAGCACCGAGCCTTCATGCAACACCGTGACCTTGCCGTCGCGCGCGATCTCGTTGACGAAGGCCATGTCATGTTCCACCACCATGATGGAATGCTTGCCGCGCAATTCGTTGAGCAACTCCGCGGTACGCGCGGTCTCGGCATCCGACATGCCGGCGACCGGTTCATCGAGCAGCAAGAGCTTGGGTTCCTGCATGAGCAGCATGCCGATCTCCAGCCACTGCTTCTGGCCATGAGACAGCAGGCCGGCGAGGCGATGCTCCTGGCCGTTGAGACGTATCAGCTTGAGGATCTCTTCGATCTTGCCTTTCTGCTCGGACGTAAGGCGGAAGAACAGCGTCGGCTTGACTCGCTTATCCATCTTCATCGCAAGTTCAAGATTCTCGAACACCGTGTGCTGCTCGAATACGGTCGGACGCTGGAACTTTCGGCCGATACCCGCGTGCGCGATGTGATATTCGGTCATCTTGGTCAGATCCATGGTCTGGCCGAAGTAGGCGGTACCCGATGCCGGCCGCGTCTTGCCGGTAATGACATCCATCATCGTCGTCTTGCCGGCACCGTTGGGCCCGATGATGCAGCGCAGTTCGCCTACCGAGATATCCAGGTTCAGCTTGTTGATCGCCTTGAAGCCATCGAACGAGACGGTGATGTCTTCCAGGTACAGGATCGCACCGTGCGTCGTATCGACGCCTTCCTGCTTGATACGGCCGTACGAGGTGCCGTGTTCAGCATGCCCCGTCTGTACCGGGAACTCGACGTTTTTCGACAGGTCGTTCATGCTGCCTCCCGTGTCTTCTGGAGTTTTCGTGTCAGGCCGAGTATGCCTTGCGGCATGAACAGCGTGACAAGAATAAAGATCAGGCCCAGGGCATACAGCCAGAGGTCCGGGAAGGCGGCGGTGAACCAACTCTTCAATCCGTTGACCGAGAACGCGCCGATGATCGGACCCAGCAGTGAACCACGGCCACCCACCGCGGCCCAGATCACCATCTCGATGGAATTGCCAGGGGACATTTCGGACGGATTGATGATGCCGACCTGCGGCACATACAAGGCGCCTGCGATTCCGCACAATACGGCGGACAGGGTCCACACGAAGAGCTTGAACCACAGCGGGTTATAACCGATGAACATCAGTCGCGATTCGGCATCGCGCACGCCCTGCAATACACGACCCAGCTTGGAGGTGACAATCCAGCGGCACAGCAACAATGCGCCAAGCAACACCGCCAGCGTGATGATGTACAGCGCCGCCTTGGTTGTCGGCTCGGTAATCGAGAAGCCGAGAATCCGCTTGAAGTCGGTGAAGCCATTGTTGCCACCAAAACCCGTATTGTTACGGAAGAACAGCAGCATGAAGGCAAAGGTCATCGCCTGGGTGATGATGGAAAAATACACGCCCTTGATACGCGAACGGAAAGCGAAATAACCGAACACGAAGGCAAGCACGCCCGGAACCAGCACCACCAAGGCCATGCAATACCAGAAGCTGTCGGTAAACGACCAGTACCAGGGATAGGTTTTCCAGTCGAGGAAAACCATAAAGTCCGGCAGGTTGCTCTGGTACACCCCGTCCTTGCCGATGGCACGCATTAGGTACATGCCATGTGCATAACCGCCGAGTGCAAAGAACACGCCATGGCCGAGCGAAAGGATGCCGGTATAGCCCCAGACCAGGTCGAGAGCCAGTGCCGCCATCGCGTAGCACATGAACTTGCCGATCAATGCGACGGTATAACTCGACACATGCAACGCGTGCCCGGAAGGAAAGGAAAGATTCAGGATGGGTAGCAGTGCCAGCAACGCGGCGCACACTACGATACCGGCCCAGGCCGGACGGGAAAAGAGGGAAGAAGTCATTCTGCGCTCCGGCCTTTCATGGCAAACAATCCTTGCGGACGTTTCTGGATGAAAACGATGATGAAGACAAGGATGGCAATCTTCGCCAGCACTGCGCCCGCGACCGGTTCGAGGAACTTGTTGACCTCGCCGAGGCCGATCGCCGCGATTACGGTGCCGGCAAGTTGACCGACGCCGCCCAGCACGACCACCATGAAGGAGTCGACGATATAGCCTTGTCCAAGATCCGGACCGACATTGCCGAGCTGCGACAACGCGACGCCACCAAGGCCGGCGATACCGGAACCGAGGCCGAAGGTCATCATGTCGATCTTGCCGGTGGAAACGCCGACACAATCCGCCATGCGGCGATTCTGCGTCACCGCACGCACGAACAAACCGAGCCGTGTCTTGTTCAAAATTACCCAGACAGCGGCAACGACAAACATCGCAAAGAAAATAATGACGATGCGGTTATACGACAGCACCAGCGAACCCATCACCGTGACGCCGCCTGACATCCACGAGGGATTGGCAACCTCGACGTTCTGCGCACCGAAGATCGAACGCACGAGCTGCATCAGCATCAGGCTGATGCCCCAAGTGCACAACAGCGTTTCCAGCGGACGCCCATACAGCCAGCGGATGACGGTGCGTTCCAGGATGATGCCGACCCCGCCGGCCACAAGAAAAGCGGCAGGCAGTGCCACGAGCAGGTAATAGTCGATTGCACCCGGCATGTAATGGCGGAACAGTGACTGGCATACATACGTGGTGTACGCGCCAATCATCAGCAGTTCGCCGTGTGCCATGTTGATGATGCCCATCAGACCAAACGTAATCGCAAGGCCGAGTGCCGCAAGCAGCAGCACGCTGCCAAGCGAGACGCCATAGAACAGGTTGCCGACAAACTCGGTGCGGGCCAGCCGCGCATTGATTGCGCTGATGGTGCCGACGGCGGCAACACGCACTGATTCATCCGGTTCGATATAGGTGCCGTCCGGATTTTTTTCCAGCATTTTTTCCAGCGCGGGTTTAAGGCTGGCGTTCGAGCTGCCCTTGAGCGCTTCGACCGCGGCCTTGCGCGTTGCGGCATCCGGAGACTGCAGGTTCGCCGTTGCGGCGACCATCTGCAGCACCGATTTGATTTCTGGATCGGTTTCCTTTTCCAGCGCCTTGGTGATCAGCGGCAGCTGACCGGGATCAGCGCCTTTTTGCATCGCCAGTGCGGCGGCCAGCCGTTCCGAATTGTCAGGGGAGAGCAGACGGAAGCCTGACAGCGCGCCTTCCACGGCACCACGCAGGCGGTTATTCACGGTAATGCCGTCGATGCCATCCGGCATCGGTACCGGATTACCGGTTTCGGGATCGTAGGCTTTTTTATCTTCCACGATGAAAACATGTCCATCGGGGTTGGCATACAGGCTGTCATTCTTCAGTGCGTTCAGCAGCTTGAACGCATCGTCATTGGCGAGCGCCGCAATCTTGTTGACGGCTTCGATGCGCGCATCGGGATCGTCACCTGCCAGCGGATTCAGCAGCGCCGGATCAATCGCCGCATGGGCCGTGAGCGCCGTTGCGCACAACCATCCAATAGCGAATAAGTGTTTGATAGATTTCATTTGCGATGTCTTGGCAAGCAACTCACAAAAACGACAGGCGTAAAAAGGCCGGAGTGTGGAACAAGGAGCCACGCTCCGGCCCGTAGTACGGCTTCCCTTACATGCCCTTTAGTTCGTCAAGGACACAGGGATGTAGTCAAGGCAAATTACATCTTTTGCTTGGCCTCATTACCTGCAATGAACGGGCTCCATGGTTGCGCGCGGATCGGGCCCTTTGTCTTCCATACGACGCTGAACTGGCCGTCCGGCTTGATTTCGCCGATCATCACCGGCTTGTGCAGGTGGTGGTTGGTCTTGTCCATGGTCAGTTCAAAGCCGGAAGGTGACTTGAAGGTTTGGCCGCCCATCGCTGCGATCACCTTGTCGGTATCGGTCGACTTGGCCTTCTCGACAGCCTGCTTCCACATATGGATGCCGACGTAAGTGGCTTCCATCGGATCGTTGGTGACAACGGTGCTGGCATTCGGCAGCTTCTTCTCTGCGGCGTAAGCTTTCCATTGCTTGATGAAGGAATCGTTGACCGGGTTCTTCACCGACTGGAAATAATTCCATGCAGCGAGGTGGCCGACCAGCGGCTTGGTGTCGACGCCACGCAATTCTTCTTCACCAACCGAGAACGCAACAACCGGTACGTCGGTTGCCTTCAGGCCTGCATTGCCGAGTTCCTTGTAAAACGGTACGTTGGAATCACCGTTGATCGTGGAGATCACCGCGGTCTTGCCGCCGGAAGAGAACTTCTTGATGTTGGCAACGATGGTCTGGTAGTCCGAATGACCGAACGGTGTGTAGACTTCATCGATATCGGATTCCTTCACGCCCTTGGACTTCAGGAAAGCGCGCAGGATCTTGTTCGTGGTACGTGGGTACACGTAGTCAGTGCCGAGCAGGACGAAGCGCTTGGCGCCGCCGCCGTCTTTCGACATCAGGTATTCCACTGCGGGGATCGCTTGCTGGTTCGGCGCTGCGCCGGTGTAGAACACGTTCTTTTCCAGCTCTTCGCCTTCATACTGGACCGGATAGAACAGCAGGCTGTTGAGCTCCTTGAAGACCGGCAGCACGGACTTGCGCGAAACCGACGTCCAGCAGCCAAACACCACCGCCACCTTGTCCTGTGTCACCAGCTGTCGTGCCTTTTCGGCAAACAGGGGCCAGTTCGATGCCGGGTCGACGACGACCGCCTCGAGCTTCTTGCCCATCACGCCGCCCTTGGCATTGATCTCGTCGATCGTCATCAAGGCCACGTCTTTCAACGACGTTTCGGAAATCGCCATCGTGCCTGACAGCGAATGAAGGATACCGACCTTAATGGTGTCGGCGGCCAGGGCTTGCGGCATCCAGGCGGACGCGGTAAGCATCAAAGCGCCGGCTGCGGTCGCTTTCAAGAGGGTGCGACGAGACATTTTTGCTCCTACTGTAATTAATGGGGTCGATGGTGTGCGATAGCTCGCAAGCAATCTTTAGCAGTTTGCGTGCCAAGCATGACCCGGAGGAGTGCCCCGTGTTGCATGTTGAATATGCGCGATAAGAGTGCGCTGGATGACAGTGCAGCCGCCGGCAGCGCCCTCTTTTCGGGATTGTGCTTACTGTATTGGTGCGTAAACCGTGTGTCGCACGTCTGCCGTGCGGCGAGGTTTGATTTCGCTCATGCGCAAAGCGGTGTCGTGGTGCATGGAAGACCTGCTTGTCTTTTATTTAGATTTCACGACGCTTCAGGCTCGGCAGGGAAGGTCACCACGTGATCAGCGCCTAATCGTATGCCGATCTTCTCCCCGATCGCATGGTCATGATGCGAAGGCACCAACGCCAGCAGCGCCTGTCCGCTTGGGAGTTTGAGGGTGTACAAGAACTCGGCACCGCGGAATGCCTTGCGTACAACCTCTGCCTGCAGCGAACTTGCGTCGTCATGAATGACGTCGTCGGCCCTCAGCAAAACATCGACACGTTCCTGTTCCTTATCACCGGTGCCGCATACATCAATACCCTGCCACAGCGGCAGGCTTCCAAGCTCGATATGCACCTGCTGCCTTGGCAAATCGACAGTGCCTGGAGCGAACACTCCTTGTCCAATGAAGTCGGCGACAAAGCGATCACCGGGTCGATGATAAAGGTTGTAAGCGTTGTCCCATTGGACGATCACACCCTGATGCATCACACCGATTTGGTCGGCAATCGCGAATGCTTCATGCTGGTCATGGGTGACCAGCACGGCAGTCGTCCCGAGTTCCTTGAGGATGTCCCGTACTTCCAGTGCAAGCCGTTCGCGCAGATCGACGTCAAGATTGGAGAAGGGCTCGTCCAGCAGAAGCAGGTCCGGTTGTGGCGCCAGCGCCCGTGCAAGGGCGACGCGCTGCTGCTGGCCTCCCGAGAGCTCATGCGGATATTGGCGTGCGTGGGTAGCCAGGCCGACAATACCCAGCAGGCGGTCGACACGTGTCTTGCGTTCGCTGGCAGACAATTTGCGCAAGCCGAAGGCGATGTTTTCCCAGACCGATAAATGCGGGAAGAGGGCATAGTCTTGAAACACCACGCCGACATGGCGGGTTTCCGGGGCATCTGTTCGGGTTGGATTGCTCAATTCGCGGCCGCCAAGCGAAATACTCCCGTCCAGCACGGACTCAAAGCCGGCGATGGCCCGTAACACCGTGGTCTTCCCACAGCCCGAAGGTCCGAGCAGGCAGCCAATTTCGCCCCTGCCCAAGGAAAAGGACAAGCCATGAACAATTTCCTGGATCGATCTGCCAAGTGGGTAGCCCACGCGGATGGATTGGACCCGTAAATGGACTTCTGGGACCTCGGGGACCTCTGAGACCTCTGGAGAAAAATACGGCGTATTCATAGGCATAGGATTGCTGGTTTGGAATTCGATATTGATTATAATTCTCATTTACCTACCTAGACAGGCGATTGTGGATTTCCAGCGTATTCCGATGGCGCTCCCGCGTGGCGGCCGCCAAAGCCACATAGGCAGAGGCCGTATCCATCCTTTGCTGCTCATATCCCTAGCAGTAGCCATTCTGGTTGGCATTCCGATTATTGGCGTACTGTCCAATCTGCTTGCCACAGGCGATGCGTCCGCAAGTGGTACAGGCACCTTTAGTCACCTGTGGGCAACTGTCCTGCCTGAATATCTTTTCAACAGTCTTGCCATTGCGGCAATTGTCGCGGTGCTGGGCGGCATGGGTGGAGTAGGCTGTGCCTGGCTCGTGGCTGTGTTTGATTTCCCCGGTAAACGGATATTCGAATGGGCCCTGATCCTGCCACTGGCAATGCCCGCGTACGTCGTCGCCTATGCCTATACGGATTTCCTGCAGTTTTCCGGACCGGTACAGTCAGCGTTGCGCGCAACATTCGGCTGGCAGGCGAGGGAATATTGGTTTCCCGAGATCCGTTCCATCGGCGGCGCCGGAATCGTGTTTGCGATGGTGCTGTATCCATATGTTTATCTGCTGGCCCGGACAGCCTTTCTGGAGCGTAGTCCCCGGATGTGGGATGCGGCCCGCACTTTGGGCGCTGGACCATGGGAGGCATTTGTCAAGGTCAGTCTGCCGTTGGCCCGGCCTGCTGCTGTCGCCGGCATTGCGCTGGCCCTGATGGAAACGCTGGCCGATTATGGCGCGGTGGCCTATTTCGGCGTGCCCACCCTGACCACGGGGATTTACAAGTCCTGGTATGCATTCTCTGACCGCGCCGCTGCAGCCCAGATTGCCGCCGTGCTGCTGATGGCCATCACGCTGCTCATGCTACTCGAGCAGACCAGCCGTGGGCGCGCACGTTATTACGCGGTGGGAAGTCGTACCCGGCTACAAATCCCACTGCGCCTCAACGGAATTCATGCGGCGGGCGCAGCGGTATTTTGCGCATTGCCGGTATTCGTCGGTTTTCTGGTGCCGGTTGGGATTCTGCTTCGCCTGGTCGCGCGTGAGGATTCGGTCGAGTTTGGGGAGCGTTTCTATGGCTGGCTATATAACAGCGTTCTGCTCGCCGGCGTGACGGCGCTGATCGCCATTGTGGTTTGCGTGCTTTTGGCTTATGCGGCGCGTGTGACACGCAGTCAGCTGCAGGCGATATCCAACCGCGTTGTCAGCATGGGCTACGCAGTCCCCGGCGCTGTCATTGCAGTCGGTATCCTGATTCCCCTGTCGCGGCTCGATGCCTGGAGTGCTGAACGTGGCCTGGGATTGGTCCTGACCGGTAGCGCGGCGGCGCTTGTGTACGCCTATCTGGTGCGCTTTCTGTCCGTGTCGTACCAGACTGTGCAAGCCGGCCTGACCAAGATTACACCCAGTATGGACGCCAGTGCGCGAGTCCTCGGGCATGGCATTGGCTCCATGCTGCTGAGGGTGCATGCGCCTTTGTTATGGCGTAGCGTTGCGACCGCCGGATTGCTGGTGTTCGTGGATGTGATCAAGGAACTGCCGGCGACACTAACGATACGGCCATTCAATTTCGATACCCTGGCCGTGATTACTTACCAGCTGGCCGCCGATGAGCGTCTTGGCGAAGCGGCGTTGCCGGCACTGACCATCGTATTGATCGCATTCATCCCAGTGGCTGTCCTTGCGCGTTCCATCGCAAAAGCCGATCGCTAAAGACAGCACGTTTCAACCTCGTGCGGATCGTCGTGTGGACAAAAAAATAGCCCCGCGTTGCGGGGCTATTTTACTTACCGGCTAATGCCGATTACTTTTTCGCTGTACGTGCCGCTGCCTTGGCAGCAGTCGCTGCAGGCTGTGCAAACTGCGTCACCGCATTGTTGACGTTCGCTTCAATCGTTTCGACAGCTTGCTTGGTGGACTTGGTGAACTGCTGGTAACCGGCGCTGGCGTTGCCGATCGCGGATTTAAACAGGGCGATCGCATTTTCTGAACCGGCGGGAGCATTCTTGGTGACTTCTTCCAGTAACTCAAGCAGCTTGCGGCTGTTGTCGGCGATCTGGCTTTCTGCAGCCTTGGCGAATTCGGCCTGCACGCCGCTGGTGATTGCGCTCAGCTGACGGCCGAATGCGAGGGCTTTTTCTGTGTTTGGCTGTGCTTGCGCAGTAGCCAGAGACAGCCATTCTTGCGGGTCCTTCACGCTCAACAATTGTTTCGCTGCAGCATTGGATTCTTCCAGGGAAGCTTTTGCGGTGTTCAGGTTGAGTTCGATAAGCTTCTCGACGCCTTCAAAGGTCTTGGCGGTCAGGCTGTTAAACAAGGCAAGCTGTGCTTCGAAGTTAGCTTTGGAAGTCGCGGAAAACTGCTCGGGAATGGCAAACATGACGGTCTCCTAAAGAGAAAATACGGCTCAAATTTGGGAAATGTGACACACAGCCCATCTCTTTTTTGTGCGTCGCAACAAACACATTTTTCATTAAAACTTGGGAGCAGTCAACAACTTTGTTGCGAAGCACAAAAATGACGAGACTGGCAGGTTGATTGACTTCTATTTAGATTTCTCTGAAAAGTGTTCGTTTGTGACTGCGTGATAAACTCGCCAGCTTGTCCCGATTACTCCGCCCTGCTCAGTGAAAGCGTTCTACAGCGATCATTTCGTTCTCCCCCTGCCTGAAGGGCATTGTTTCCCGATGCAGAAATATCGGCTGGTGCGTGAAGGCGTGCAGGTAAACGTCCCCTCGATAGAGTTTCACGAAGCCCCCTTCACCACGGACGGGGTTCTTGCACTTGCTCATCATCCCTCTTATATAGAGCGTGTCTCGAATGGCAGCCTGTCGACTGCGGAGCAAAAGGCAATTGGCTTCCCATGGACACCCCAGATGGTCGAACGCTCCCGGCGTTCCGCAGGCGCTACCATCAGCGCCTGCCGCATGGCGCTAGAATCGGGCGTCGCCGTTAACCTGGCAGGCGGTACACATCACGCTTACGCCGATCACGGCGAAGGCTTTTGCGTATTTAATGACGCAGCCATCGCTGCCCGGCTCATGCAAGCTGAGCGGCGCGCCAGGCGCGTGGCTATCGTCGATCTCGACGTCCATCAGGGAAACGGAACGGCATCCATCCTCGCCAGCGACGACTCCGTCTTTACGCTGTCGCTTCATGGCGAACACAATTATCCATTCAGGAAGGAGTCCAGCGATCTGGATGTCGCTTTGCCGGATGGGACCGGCGATGAGGCTTACCTGACTGCTCTGGAACAGGCGCTCGCCTCGATGAGGCATCGGTTTTCGCCCGACCTCATCATCTACCTGGCCGGTGCCGATCCGCACGAAGATGATCGGCTGGGACGCCTGCAATTGACCATGCAGGGATTGGCGGCACGCGACCGCATGGTACTGGACCATGCGGCTGAAAGGCAGACTCCAGTCGCCATTGCCATGGCCGGCGGTTATGGCAAGAACATCCAAGACACTGTTGCAATCCACGTCCAGACTATCGGTATCGCATCACACTATATATGGCCCACGCAGGTCACCCCCCATTCATGAGTTCTTCAGTATCATCCGAGTCCATTGTGCAGTCTTCGCAAAGTCCCTGGCTGTCGGCCATGCCGTTCGTGTTTGTCCTGATCTGGAGCACGGGCTTTATCGTCGCCAAGTTCGGATTGCCTTATGCGCCACCGCTGACTTTTCTGCTTCTGCGCTTCCTTGGCGTTCTGGCGGTACTGCTGCCGCTCGTGTTCATCATGCGCGCGCCTTGGCCGCATGGACGAATCGGTCATATTGCGCTGGCGGGAATTCTGGTTCAGGCCGGCTATCTTGGGGGCGTCTGGTGCGCCATCAAGCTTGGCATGCCGGCGGGCTTATCAGCCCTGATTGTCGGCATGCAGCCCATCCTTACTGCGTTTGCCGCACCTCTCGTCGGCGAATCGGTACGGGGACGCCAATGGATAGGATTGGGGTTCGGTATTTGCGGCGTTGGCCTGGTAGTCGCCAACAAGATTTCGCTGATCGGCTTATCATGGCAAACCATTGCACTGTGTGTGTTTGCGCTGCTGTCGATCACGATAGGGACGCTTTATCAAAAGCGTTATTGCGCAAGCTTCGACCTGCGAACCGGGACGATCATCCAGTTTGCCGCCTCCATTGTCGTCGTGTTACCGCTGGCGATCATGTTTGAGGGGCTTACTCCTCTGCTCGACACCGTGCAATGGACGCCGCGTTTCGTCGGTGCCTTAGTGTGGTCCATCCTGGCACTGTCGATCGGCGCGATATTCCTGTTGTTTGCCCTGATCCGAAAAAGCGCGGCGACGCAGGTGACCAGTTTGTTGTATCTGACCCCGCCAACCACTGCGGTGATGGCGTGGGCGATGTTCGGGGAGGCGTTCAGCATCGTTGGCATGTTCGGCATGGTGCTGGCCGTCATTGGAGTGGCTTTGGTAGTGAGAAAATAACGTATGCGGGTTGAAGCAAAAAAACGGTCCGACTTCAAGCACTTTCACACAATTACGACGCGTTGGATGGACAACGACGCTTATGGACACGTAAACAATGTGGTGTACTACAGCTGGTTCGACACAGTCGTCAATCAGTTCCTGATCGCCAACGGCGTACTCGACGTGGAACGTAGCCCGGTCATTGGGCTGGTGATTGAAACGCAGTGCAACTACTTTGCGTCGGTTGCTTTTCCTGAACCGATCACGGCAGGCCTTCGAGTAACAAAACTTGGTAATTCAAGTGTGCGTTACGAGGTCGGGATCTTTAAGGAAGAAGAGGATACGGCCTCTGCGCAGGGACATTTCGTGCACGTCTACGTCGACCGGGAGTCACGAAAACCAAGTGCCATTCCCGAGGCAATGCGCGCGCTGTTAAAGACAGTCGAAGTCGCACCCTCCTGAACCTCGACGGCCCCTGCCGGTATTAAAATCCTCTGTTGGCAGGGGGCGGACGGTACACCGTCGCTACGTTTCGTGCGTTGCACGCCGAGAGCACGCTGGGTCGATATAGCATTGATGGCAGCGTCGGAATGCGGTCGTCTCAAGATTGCGATTTCTCAACGACTTGTAAGAATTTTGTTTAATAGCCTGCGCTAAGCTCCTAATTTGCTTGCTGATTTTCACTATTTTGCTAGACTGCAAGATATAATGCCGGCATGTAAAATCAGGGAGAGGTGCAGATGTTCAGGTCCGCGCTGGGTGTCTTTATTTCTTTAGTTGCGTTGAGCGTGGCTGCACCTGCTGCGAGTGCGCAGAGCTCGACTGCCAAAACCGCTAAAACGGCGAAAACCGGCAAAAAGCAGGTGGTGAAAAAAGCGGCTGTCAAAAGTAAGAAAGCAACTGCACTCAAAGCCTCCCACCCGATTGTCAAGACTTCCATACGTGGTGCCGTCGCACACAAGCGTCCTCACAAGTCGGGATATCAACGTGTTTCATTTGCGCCGCCCATTCCGTCCACGCCGCCTGCTCCACCAGTTCTGACAGCCGGCGACATCGCTGGCCTGAATCTGACCCGCGACGCTGTCGGATTGAAATCCAGTGCTGCGGTAGTCATTGACCAAGTGACATCTCAGGTTCTGTTTGAGAAGAATGCCAAGGTTGCCCTGCCGATCGCTTCTCTGACAAAGCTGATGACTGCTGTCGTGGTCGTCGAAGCACGTCAAAACATGGATGAAATTCTTGAAGTTACATCCGATGACGTCGACCGTGAAAAAAACAGCAGTTCCCGCCTGCGTGTTGGAGCGCATATGACGCGTGCCAACATGTTGCATATCGCTCTCATGAGTTCCGAAAATCGCGCAGCGTCGGCGCTCGGTCGCCATTATCCGGGCGGACTGACTGCCTTTGTTGCGGCCATGAATGCCAAGGCAAAGGCACTCGGCATGGCGGATACGCATTTTGTCGATTCGACCGGTCTGTCCAGTCAGAACATCGCGAGCGCGCGTGATCTCTCCAGACTCGTGGTCGCCGCTTATCAGCACCCAATCATCCGCGAGTACTCTACCGATGCGCGCTATGCGGTCGCTACCGGCACTGGCCATCAGCTGCAGTACATGAATTCCAATCGTCTGGTGATGAATCCGGACTGGGAAATCGGCCTGCAAAAGACCGGCTATATTTCGGAAGCCGGTCGTTGTCTGGTCATGCAGACACGCATCGATGGCCGCCCGGTCGTCATGGTGTTTCTTGATTCAAAAGGCAAAGATTCCCGTCTCGCCGATGCTGGACGTATTCGCAAATGGCTCGCCAATATGCGGCCGGAGACGGTCGTTCAGGCCTCTGCAAATCAAAGCTGATCTCGATACTTAACTTGTTTGAAGGCGGGCTGCGCGTGTTGTCCGCGCCACGTGCGCGATGCACGCGCAAGAGGGGTAAGCCGATTTTATGTTACATTGGTTTGTGGTGATGGGCGGAATGTTTCTGTAATGTAATGCCAAAAAGGCGCTGAAGCCCGCTCATACAACTTCGTGCAGAAGTTTTTATTAACCATTACGAACGGCGGCCTCAAGACCTTCGCGCTGCAGTCATCGGCTGTGGACTTGCAGGTTAATCATGGCCGCCTTTCTATTGCAAAAGCCTTCATCACCTGTGTTTACACCCAAGGTCCTACTTGTCAATGACGATGCGGCGAGCCTGCTTGCCCTCGCCAGCCTGCTCACCGACCGTGAAGACTATGAAGTCATCACCGCACGCTCGGGCGAAGAAGCATTGCGTCAAGTATTGACCAATGATTTTGCGGTAATCCTGCTTGATGTCAGCATGCCAAGCATGGATGGTTTTGAAGCGGCCGAGGCAATTCACTCGCACCCTCGCTCCGCTGCGGTGCCAATTATTTTCGTGACCGCGCATTACGCTGATGAAATGAATCGGCTCAAGGGCTACCAGCGCGGTGCCGTTGATTATCTGTTTACGCCGATCATTCCGCAAATCCTGCAGACCAAAGTCGCCGTCTTCGTTGAACTGGCCAAGAAAAATCTACAGCTTCAGCATCAAAAACAAGAACTCGAAAAGCTGAACCTCGACCTCAAGGAACAGCGTAAACAGGATTTGGAGCATATCAACGAGCGGCGCCTTGCCGAAGAGGCATTGCGGCAATCGCAGGAAGAGCTGCGCCAGCTGGCTAGTTATCAGGAACGCATCAAAGAAGATGAGCGCAAGCGTATCGCGCGTGAGATTCACGACGAGCTGGGGCAGAACCTGCTGGCGCTGCGTATCGATATCGCCATGCTGCATGCGCGCACCGGCGCCACCCACCCCAAGCTGAACAAGAAGGTGCATTCGGTCCTTGACCATATCGACAGCACCATGAAAGCCATGCGCGCCATTATCAACAACTTGCGGCCGACTGTGCTTGATCTGGGCTTGAACGCGGCGTTCGAATGGCAGGTCAAGGAATTCCAGCGTCGTACCGGCATTACCTGCGAACTTCTCATGCCTGAAGCCGAATTGGTGATGGATGATGGCAGGGCGACTGCGTTGTTTCGTATTCTGCAGGAATCATTGAACAACGTGTTCCGGCACGCACGGGCATCCAAGGCCACGATTAAGCTCGAACATACGGGATCGCGTCTGCTGATGAGCATCGCAGACAATGGCGTAGGTATCTTCCCTGGATGCCGGCGAAAAGCAAATTCCTTTGGGCTTGTCGGTATCAAGGAACGCGTCAGCACCCTAGGCGGAGACTTTGCGATTAATACCGGGCAGGACATCGGCACCACGCTAACCGTATCGATCCCGCTCGAAAACACTGAGCATGGATCCGGCATATCTTTCGTCGCAGCGGACGGTTCGCCGGCCAATTATGACCGTCGTGCAACCGATGTTCCGCTTACTCAAAAACCGGCTCGCAAACGGACTTCCATCAGTCGGCGCAAGGTGGACGTAGCCTGACGGGACGCTTTCCGGTACGGATCACATAACCGGCGCATCTGCGACGTGTTGGCTAGTTTGATTTTCCTCAAATATCGGTCGTCTTGCCGATTTTTGCCAAGCGCTTTAATTGCCTGTCATCACTGTTTAGCACAAAATACGGGATTCCTTGCTTTTTGGAAATGAGCTCACGCGACATGTTGTCCGCAGTGACATTCTGCGTACGAGGCAATTCAATATGCACAACACTCTTTACCAGATTATGCTTGCGATAATGCCTTGCTGGCTGCTGGCTGTGCCGTTTCGGTAACGGTAGCCATGCTGCTTCATTCGTACTTGACCGAACTAATTAACAGGCTAACAGGCGGCCCGGCATGGGCGCTGCGTCACTCAATTTGAACCTTGCATGAAGCATCGGAGACTGTAAATGGATACCAGGACGAAGTTGACCGACGAGCTGGATGCCAAGCTGCTGCTTGGTGTTTTGACCGCGCTGAAAAAAGGCGATTTCTCGATCCGGATGCCGTCCGATCTGACCGGCCTGGCTGGCAAGATCGCCGATATCCTGAATGACATCATGGAAACCAACGAGCAGCTTACCCGTGAAATCACGGAAGTGAGCCGCGTTGTCGGTCGGGAAGGGCGTCTCACGCAGCGTGCATCGGTGCCAAGTGTCGCCGGCGGATGGGCGACCATCGTCAAATCGGTGAATACCCTGATCGATGACCTGGTACACCCAACTACCGAAATGGCACGTGTCATTGGCGCGGTCGCAAAAGGCGACCTTTCCCAAACCATGGCGCTCGATGTGGACGGCAGGCCGCTCAAGGGGCAATTCTTGCGTGCGGCATCCACGGCAAACACGATGGTGGACCAGTTGTCTTCATTCGCGTCGGAGGTAACGCGCGTGGCGCGTGAAGTGGGTACCGAAGGCAAGCTCGGCGGACAGGCCAACGTGCCGGGCGTTGCAGGTACCTGGAAGGACTTGACCGACTCGGTGAACTCGATGGCCGGTAACCTGACATCGCAGGTGCGTAACATCGCGGACGTGACCACAGCGGTGGCGGACTTGACCGACTCGGTGAACTCGATGGCCGGTAACCTGACATCGCAGGTGCGTAACATCGCGGACGTGACCACAGCGGTGGCCAACGGTGACTTGTCGAAGAAGATTACGGTGGACGTGCGCGGCGAGATCCTGCAGCTCAAGGACACGATCAACACCATGGTGGACCAACTGCGCTCCTTCGCATCGGAAGTGACCCGTGTGGCGCGTGAAGTGGGTACCGAAGGCAAGCTCGGTGGTCAGGCGTATGTGCCGGGCGTCGGCGGTACGTGGAAGGACTTGACCGACAACGTGAACTTCATGGCGTTCAACCTGACGGGCCAGGTGCGTAACATTGCGGAAGTGACGACGGCAGTGGCGAACGGTGACTTGTCGAAGAAGATTACGGTGGACGTGAAGGGCGAGATTCTTGAGCTCAAAGACACGATCAACGTGATGGTGGACCAGTTGTCTTCATTTGCATCGGAAGTAACGCGCGTGGCGCGAGAAGTGGGTACCGAAGGCAAGCTCGGTGGTCAGGCAAGGGTGCCTGGCGTTGCGGGTACCTGGAAAGACTTGACCGACTCGGTGAACTCGATGGCCGGTAACCTGACTGCGCAGGTGCGTAACATCGCAGACGTGACCACAGCGGTGGCCAACGGTGACTTGTCGAAGAAGATTACGGTGGACGTGAAGGGCGAGATTCTTGAACTGAAAAACACCATCAACGTGATGGTAGACCAGTTGAACTCGTTCGCGTCGGAAGTAACCCGTGTGGCGCGAGAAGTGGGTACCGAAGGCAAGCTCGGTGGACAGCAGGTACCTGGAAGGACTTGACCGACTCGGTGAACTCGATGGCCGGTAACCTGACATCGCAGGTGCGTAACATCGCGGACGTGACCACAGCGGTGGCGAACGGTGACTTGTCGAAGAAGATTACGGTGGACGTGCGCGGCGAGATTTTCGAACTGAAGAACACCATCAACGTGATGGTGGACCAGTTGAACTCGTTCGCATCGGAAGTCACCCGTGTGGCGCGTGAAGTGGGTACCGAAGGCAAGCTCGGTGGTCAGGCGCAGGTGAAAGGCGTCGGCGGTACGTGGAAGGACTTGACGGACAACGTGAACTTCATGGCGTCCAACCTGACGGGCCAGGTGCGTAACATTGCGGAAGTGACGACGGCGGTGGCGCGGGGCGACTTGTCGAAGAAGATTACGGTGGACGTGAAGGGCGAGATTCTTGAACTCAAAAACACCATCGGAAGCGGCAAAGGTGATCGAAAACACGCAGCGCGACCTGAGGACTTGACCGACTCGGTGAACTCGATGGCCGGTAACCTGACATCGCAGGTGCGTAACATCGCGGACGTGACCACAGCGGTGGCCAACGGTGACTTGTCGAAGAAGATTACGGTGGACGTGCGCGGCGAGATCTTGCAGCTCAAGGACACGATCAACACCATGGTGGACCAGCTGCGTTCCTTCGCATCGGAGGTCACCCGCGTGGCGCGTGAAGTGGGTACCGAAGGCCGTCTCGGTGGACAGGCGAACGTTCCTGGTGCATCCGGTACGTGGAAGGACTTGACGGACAACGTGAACTTCATGGCGTCCAACCTGACGGGCCAGGTGCGTAACATTGCGGAAGTGACGACGGCGGTGGCGCGGTACGTGGAAGGACTTGACGGACAACGTGAACTTCATGGCGTCCAACCTGACGGGCCAGGTGCGTAACATTGCGGAAGTGACGACGGCGGTGGCGCGGGGCGACTTGTCGAAGAAGATTACGGTGGACGTGAAGGGCGAGATTCTTGAACTCAAAAACACCATCAACGTGATGGTGGACCAGTTGTCTTCATTTGCATCGGAAGTCACTCGTGTGGCGCGAGAAGTGGGTACTGAAGGCAAGCTCGGTGGTCAGGCGCAGGTCGAAGGCGCGGCCGGTACGTGGAAGGATTTGACCGACAACGTGAACTTCATGGCGGCAAACCTCACTGCGCAGGTGCGCGGTATCGCGGGCGTGGTGACGGCAGTGGCGAACGGTGACCTGAAGAAGAAACTGACCGTGGCGGCGCGAGGCGAAATCGCGGCGCTCGCCAATACGATCAACGAAATGACCGATACCCTCGCGGTGTTCGCGGACCAGGCAACCACTGTGGCGCGTGAGGTGGGTGTCGAAGGTAAGCTGGGCGGGCAGGCATCGGTGCCGGGCGCATCCGGTACCTGGAAAGACTTGACGGAAAACGTTAACCAGCTTGCGGCAAACCTGACCACGCAGGTACGTGCGATTGCGGAAGTGGCGACTGCGGTGACGCGAGGCGACTTGTCACGCTCGATCCAGGTGGAAGCCCGAGGCGAGGTAGCGGACCTCAAGGACAACATCAATGAGATGATCCGCAACCTGAAAGAAACGACGCAGAAGAACGCGCAGCAGGATTGGCTGAAAACCAACCTTGCGCGCTTTACCCGGTTGCTGCAGGGCCAGCGCGATCTGACCGCCGTGACCACGCTGATCCTGTCGGAACTGGCGCCGCTGGTATCGGCACACCACGGCGTGTTCTACATGATGGACTCGCAGGAACAGGATGCCCGCCTGCGCATGATCGCCAGCTACGGTTATCGTTCCAGTCGCAAGCTGTCGACGTCCTTCCTGCCGGGCGAAGGCCTGGTTGGACAATGCGCGCTCGAGAAGCAGCGTATCTGGCTGACCAATGTGCCACGTGACTACATCCAGGTGTCGTCCGGCCTCGGCGCTGCGCCACCGACCAACATCGTGGTCTTGCCGATCTTGTTCGAGCAACAGGTCAAGGCCGTGATTGAAATTGCGTCGCTCGATCGCTTTACCGAAACCCACCTCTGGTTCCTTGACCAGTTGATGGAATCGATCGGCGTCGTGTTGAACACCATTGAAGCGAACAGCCGTACCGAGAGCTTGCTGACTCAGTCCCAGTCGCTGGCGCAAGAGCTGCAGCAGACCAACCTTGAGCTGGCGGAAAAAGCACGCTTGCTGTCTGAACAGAACATCGAGGTGGAGCGCAAGAACCGCGAGGTGGAACAGGCGAAACTGGCGCTGGAAGAAAAAGCCACACAGCTGGCCCTGTCGTCCAAGTACAAGTCCGAGTTCCTTGCCAACATGTCGCATGAACTCCGTACCCCGCTCAACAGTTTGCTGATTCTTGCCCAGCAGCTTTCGGACAACCCTGACGGCAACCTCAGCGAACGTCAGGTCGAATTCGCAAAGACCATTTATGGCTCGGGCAGCGACCTGCTGACACTGATCAACGACATTCTGGACCTGTCGAAGATCGAATCGGGTACCGTGACGCTGGAACTCAGCGAGTATCGTTTCCGTACGCTCTCCGGCTATGTCGAGCGGACTTTCCGTCACATGGCCGAAGCAAAACAGTTGAACTTCTCGGTCGATCTGGCCGACGAATTGCCGGTCGCGATGATGACCGACACCACGCGTCTCCAGCAGATCCTGAAGAACCTGTTGTCCAACGCATTCAAATTCACCAGCCATGGCGAAGTGTCATTGCACATTGGGCGCGCGCTGACAGGCTGGACGTCCGATCATCCGAACCTGAATCACGCCGACGCGGTGCTTGCATTCTCCGTCACGGATACAGGTGTCGGTATCGCGTCCGACAAGCTGCAACTTATCTTTGAAGCTTTCCAGCAAGCTGACGGCAGTACCGCGCGTAAATATGGCGGTACCGGCCTTGGTCTGTCGATCAGCCGTGAGCTGGCCCGTTTGCTTGGCGGTGAAATCCGCGTTGAGAGTGTGGTCGGAGTAGGAAGTACGTTTACTCTTTTCCTGCCCTACAACCGCGCCGGGTTCATTAACCAGGAAACGGTGAAGGCGTCAGCACCTGCCATGGCAATAAACGCGGCATCAATGTATACGTCTGCCGAGGTGACCGATGTCGAAGAACTGCATCCCTCGCAGATCAGCGTACAGGCTTCGATGGCCGGGTTTGAGAGCACATCGGATGACCGTGCGCTCGTCGCGCCTGGCGACCCGTCGGTGCTGATCGTCGAGGACGATGCGCGCTTTGCCGGTATCTTGCTCGACTACGCACGCGAAAAGAACTTCAAGGGCATCGTGACGCATCATGGCGATTCGGCGCTGACACTGGCCCGGGATTATCTGCCCGCCGCTATCCTGCTCGACATTGACTTGCCGGACATCGATGGTTTCACTGTGCTGGATCGCCTCAAGCGCGATCCCGGAACCCGTCACATTCCGGTGCATGTGATGACCAACTTGAAGGAGCGTGAGCGCGTCCTTCGGCAGGGAGCAATTTCTTACCTGCACAAGCCGGTGAATCGGGAACGGTTGCAGGAAGAATTTACCCGAATTCAGCAGTTCCTGATTCGCGGCAAGCGCAGCTTGCTCGTGGTTGAAGACGATGTGATGCAGCGTGACGCGATCGTTAATCTGATCGGCACCGGCGACGTGCATATCGTTGCTGTCGGAAGCGGCAAGGAGGCACTGGAAGCCTTGCATGCCAACCAGTTCGATTGCATGGTGCTTGATCTCACTCTGCCGGATATCAACGGCTTCGAATTGCTGGAAAAAATTGGTGACGATGCAAGCCTGCGCAATTTGCCGGTGGTGATTTACACGGCCAAGGAACTGAGCCGCAAGGAAGTCACGAACCTGAAGCGTATCGCGAAAACCATCGTGATCAAGGATGCGCGTTCGCCGGAACGCCTGCTCGACGAAACCGCGTTGTTCCTGCATCGCTCGCCGACCAGTCTGCCGGAAATGCAGCGCCGCATGCTGGCCGATATCCAGGAGTCCGATGGAGGGCTGGTCGGGCGCAAGGTACTGATCGTCGACGATGACCTGCGTAACATCTTTGCGCTGAGTTCTGTCCTCGAGCGTCAACAGATGAAAGTGCTGTTTGCAGAAAACGGCCGCGACGGTATTGAAGTGCTGGAAAAAGACCCGACTATCGAGATCGTCCTGATGGACATCATGATGCCGGAAATGGACGGCTACGACACCATGCGGGCGATACGCGCAATTCCGAAGTTCAAATCGCTGCCCATCATTACCTTGACGGCAAAAGCGATGAAGGGTGACCGCGACAAGTGCCTGGCTGCCGGCGCATCGGATTACATCACCAAGCCGGTGGACGTCGCTCAGTTACTGTCGCTCATGCGCGTGTGGCTCCATCAATAGTCTCAAGTCACGACGGACCAGAGGACTAAAGGACTAAAGGACTACTAAAGGACTACTAAAGGACCAATGCCATGGTACCTACAGGACCCATAGTGGAAGATCAGCCGCACGACGTTGAAGACCTGGAAGTCGATCTCCTGCTGGAGGGCGTCTTCCGGCTTTTCGGCCATGATTTTCGTGGATACCAGCGCGAGCCGGTGAAGCGGCGTTTGCACGCAATGATGAAAGACATCGGCGCAACCACCATCTCCGCATTGCAAGAGCAAGTCTTGCACCAGCCCGCCACTGCTGCAGCCTTGCTGCGCGGTCTCAGCACCCGTCCGGCCGCGTTGTTCGACGATCCGGATTATTATCGGTCGTTGCGTGATGCCATGGTTCCCTTGCTGCGTTCCTGTCCGTCGCCGCGTATCTGGGTCGCTGAATGCGTGGCTGCGGAAGATGTCTGCGGTCTCGCTATTCTGCTTGCAGAAGAAGGTTTGCACGACAGGACCCAGATATTTGCGACGGCGGAAAATCCTTGCCTGCTGGAAGAGGCTAGCGATGGCAGTTTTTCCCTTGATCGACTGTCCGCCTATGCAAAGAACTATGAAGAGAGCGGCGGAAAACGCAGCTTGAGCGACTATTGCGATGAACGGCACGGAAGGGCGGTATTCAGCGCGCAATTGCGCAGTAACATCACCTGGGCGCAATACAGCCTCGCAACCGATGCGTCGTTCAATGAATTCCAGCTGATTGTCTGTCGTCGAGCAATGCCCGACTTCGGCGCTTATTTGCAGCGGCGCACACTGCAACTGTTTTATGAAAGCATGCCGTTATTTGGCATCCTGAGTGTGGATCGAAGCGACGGATTGATGGCGGCGCCTTTCGTATCGCGATACAAGCCGCTTTCCGCTGAGAGCGGCTTGTACCGTCGGGTCGCCTGAGGTGTTGGTTGCGCGTGGTGCGGCACAGACTCGCGTGCTCGGGCGGCGCTTCTTCAGGCAGCCGCGCCCTGCGGTACGTGACCCAGCACGGACGAGATTTCGTTTGCGGTGGTGATCAGGTCTTCTACCCATTCTTCCTGCAGGCGGTCCGCCGGTGCAGAAATCGACAGGCCCGCGATCAGCTTCCCTGAATCGTCATGGATTCCGGCTGCCATGCAGCGTACGCCGAGTTCCAGTTCCTCGTTGTCCCTTGCATAGCCGCGTGCTCTGACCAGGCTCAGTTCCCTTTCCAGTTTCACCAGATCGGTAATTGAATTTTTGTTATGGCCGGCAAGACCGGTGCGGGTCGCATAGGCACGCACCTGTTTCGGGTCATCGGCGGACAGGAACAGCTTGCCGGTCGATGTCAGATGCAATGGTGCGCGCCCACCGATCGCACGTACCACCTGCATGCCCGAACGCTCCGAAAAGGAACGGTCGATATAGACGATCTCGTCGCCCTGCCGGACCGACAGGTTGATGGTCTGGTGTGTCTTGCGGTGCAACGCTCGCATGTACTCGAGCGCGGCTTCGCGTACATCCAGTCTGCTTTTGACGATATTGCCCAACTCCAGGAGGCGCATACCGAGCCGATAGGAACCCGCTTCCGCACGGTCCACGAAACGCTTGACGACAAGGTCGTTCAAAATGCGGTGGGCGGTTGACGGATGCAGGCCAGTTACGGTCGACAGCTCTTTCAGGCTGACAGGATCCGGATATTGCGCGAGTGCATCCAGCAGCGAAACCATGCGCTCAATCACCTGAATCGAAATCTGACTATTTTCGTTAGTTGGTTCAGTTTTCATAATGTGGTTGGTGCGTTGCAATAACAAGGTTATACCACAATGTGAAAAAATGAAAAAGTCGTATTCGTTCTGTTTGGAGTGTTTTTGCCTTGCCGCGTTTTTCTCGTATAAAACATCTTTGCCGCTTCATGGGAGGCCTGAAGAATCCGCATCGGTCAACCATATTGTCAAATGGGTGTACGCTTCGGGATTCCTGAATATCATTCACCCAATGAACGAAGTATGTTTGTTGGCAATGATTCAACATCCAATAGCTGCCACATGAACGACAGTCAGTCACAGATTAGCGAATTTAAAAGCAAGAGCGGTTTGAAAAGAATCCTTTGCGCATTTCATTATTCCGTCGCTGGCTTGAGAACCGCTTGGAGAAGTGAGCACGCCTTCAGACAGGAGCTGATGGTGGTCGTACCTGGCTGCATCATCGCATTTCTGGCGCCTGTGCCGGGGTTGCAGAGAGTTGCGCTGATCGCGGTTCTGTTTTTGGTACTGATTGTGGAATTGATCAATTCTGCAATCGAAGCAGTGGTTGATCGTGTCTCCTTTGAACGTCACCCTTTGTCTAAAAACGCGAAGGACTTTGGTAGTGCCGCTGTATTTCTTGCATTGACCTTAGCAGTGATTACCTGGGGAATTATTCTTCTCCCAGTCATTCTAGGAAGGCCAGCGCATTGAGCTGCGAAAGCTTTTGTCCGGCAGGGCAAGTTCACAAATGATGATTAATAATCAACAGTAAAAATACGCGTTCAGGAACGACCGCCTCCTTTATTCCTCATCCATATAAGCAAAGCAACTTAAAGTCGTTGTAGTGGAAAGTCATTGTCATTAAAGTCTCATATAGAAAAAAGTAATAAGAAACCGCATCGTAGTACGTAAATCAAATGTATTTACGTCCAGGAGAAACTGTTTCCATGAAGTTAAACTTTAACAATATCCAGAAACACTACAGTGACCTGCACGTCATTGAGGATTTCAGCCGAGAATTTGAAGAAGGCCAGCTTGTTGCCTTGGTGGGACCTTCCGGTTGCGGCAAGTCGACCTTGTTGCATATTGCCGCCGGCCTTGAGAAACCAACCGCCGGTACAGTGCTTGCCAACGATCGACCAATCGAGGGACCACATCCGGAACGCACCTTGATGTTCCAGGAAAATGCCTTGTACCCCTGGCTGACCTTGGCGCAGAACGTTGCGCTGGCACTCGAGTTCCAGAAGGTAGGCAAGAAGCAGGCGCATGATAAAGCGTGCGAGTGGCTTGAAAAGGTCAGCCTGAAAGGCTTCGAGAATTATTTCCCGCATCAGGTTTCGGGCGGGATGCGCCAGCGGGCCGCACTGGCGCGCGCGTTCGTCTCCAATCCGAAAGTGCTGCTGCTGGACGAACCATTCGGCGCGCTGGACGCACTGACGCGAATGACATTGCAGGACGCGCTGCGCGACCTGATTCGCGAAGTGCGGCCGACCGTCCTGCTGGTGACGCACGATGTGGATGAAGCATTGTTCCTGGCCGACCGGATTCTGGTGTTCAGTCACCGTCCCGCAACGGTACTGAGGGAATTCAACCTGACACAGCATGAGAAGACGCATGACTTGTCTGAGTTCGCGTCGATGCGTAGACAAATTCTGGGACTGCTCGGCATTCATGCGGAACAGGACGAAGTGGCAAAATTACTCGAAGGAGCAGAAGTATGAAATTCACGAAACTCGCAATTCCTGCATTGCTGGCGCTGGCATTCGCAGGGCAGACCTTGGCAGCCGATAAATTCAAGGTGGGTTACTTGCGCGTCATGGATGATGCACAGGCCATCGTCGCGCACGAAGCCGGCTATTACAAAAAGCAGGGCCTCGATGTCGAACTGGTCGAATTCAAATCCGGTACCGATCTCATCAAGGCCATCGTCGGCGGTCAGCTCGATTCGGGTGTGCTTGGATTCACCAACGCCGTGGCCTGGGCTTCCAAGGGTGCGGATCTCAAAGTCGTGGGTGGCGCCCAGCATGGCTACCATGCCATCATCGCGCGCGACGACACGGGTATCAACAAGGTGTCCGACCTCAAGGGCAAGACACTTGCATCGCAAGCGGAAGGCAGTACTGCCGACACCGTGCTGAAAGGTGTGGTCCTGAAGGATGCCGGCCTGAAGCCGGATGATGTCAACGTGATGGGTGTGAGTCCGCAGGTCGCCGTGCAATCGCTAGTCGGCAAGCGTGTCGATGCGGCTTTCCTGTTTGAGCCCCAGGCGAGCATTGCGCAGCTGATCGCACCGGTGAAGCAAGTATATGAAATCGGCGAAGTGTGGCCTTTCCCCTGCATGGTCGTCATCACCTCAGGCGAAACGCTGAAGAAGCGCAAGGATGACGTCTGGAAGTCGCTCGATGCGCAGAAGGAAGCCATCGATCTGCTGCAAAAGAAGCCTGCCGACGCATCCAAGCTGATCGCCGGCTATTTCATCTCGGAACCGACCCTGAAGACGCTGAAGAAGGGAGACATCCCGCGCGAAACAGTGATTACCGACGCGATCAAGAGCCAGACGTTCAGCCCGGTTCTCAATCAAAAGGAGCAGGCGCGCATGCAGGAAATCGCCAACATCCTCCAGGAGCAGGGTTCGCTGAAAACACGGGATGGCAAGCCGTTTAATGTAAACTCCATCCTCGATCTGAGCTGGCAGAAGGACCGCAAGCTGTAAGGTCACCAAGCCGCAAGGAAGGTAAACTGTTGTGTCCGGTGTGCGGTATGCATGCCGCCGGACAAACCATGCGGGCTTCGACAACCGCCAATAACATTATCGATGGCCGGCATACGCCGGCCATCTGACTTGATAGACTATGAGTACTCGCAATCGCATTCCCGGACACCAGAAGAAACTCGCTTTCGCTCTCGCGGTCGTCTTGATTCTTTTGGGTTGGCAGGCCGCTGCATGGGTCCTGCCTGACTTTCTGATGCCAGGTGTGCCTACAGTCATCGCCCGCCTGGTGCAAGAACTGCAGTCGGCGAACTTTCTGGAAGCGCTGCAAGGCAGTCTCGGCCGGCTTGGTGCAGGCTATGGCGTGGCCCTCGTGCTTGGCGTGGGTTTCGGCTTGTTCGGTGCAGTGCAGTTTTTCTTCCGTGAAGTGCTGAAATCCGCGATTATCATCCTGCAATCCATTCCATCGATCGCCTGGGTACCTTTGCTGCTGATCGTCATGGGGTTCGGCAGCATGCCGATCATTGTGGTGGTGGCTATTGCCGCGTTTTTCCCTGCGGCCTTGTCAGTGATGAACGCAACAGAAAGTGTGCAGCACGTTCATGTATCGGCGGCACGCGTCATGGGCGCATCGCGCTGGGACATGCTCAAGCGCGTGTACCTTCCTGCTGTCATGCCGGAACTGATTACCGGCGCCCAACTGGCGTTTGGCAATGCATGGCGCGCACTGATTTCAGCGGAAATGCTGGTCGGCTTTGGCAAGGGTCTCGGGCGTTCCCTGTCCTATGCCGGGGAAACCGCGGACATGGTTGGTGTCATGACCAACATTCTGGCCATTGCCATTCTGGCGCCGCTGATCGATCAACTGCTGCTTGAAAACCTCAGGCATCGGGTACTGCGCTACCAATATGTTTAATCGTTCCGTTTAATAAAATTGTTTGTCATGCGCGCCTTCAGTCACAGTCGTTTTCAAATTCTGGTCATTGCCGCCGCTGGCATGGTAATGACGGGGTTGGCCGTGTCGGCATCGGCCGAAGGTTTGCTTGACCGGGCAAAGAAACGTCATGGCCTGGTGGTCGGTGTCCACTACGTGGTTCCGGAATACAAAGGCGGGATGAAATTTCGAACCGCCGAGGCGCCCGATGTCGAACTGATGCACGACGCTGCACAGCAACTGAAATTGCCTGTCTCCTTCATCCGTTCGGATCTGCCATCAGCCAATGGAATGCTGGCGTCGCGGAAGGCCGATGTGGTGCTGGCGGCTATTTCAGATCGTGCAGCGATTCCTCCTTCCATGATGGCGATTGACACTGGCTATACCTCAAGACCGATGGCGATCATGCGTTCCGATACCGATATCAAGGCATGGGAGCAGCTGAAAGGCCGGAAGGTCTGCGTTTCGGAAGGCGGCTTATACGCTGGCACACTGTCAGCAAAGTACGGCGCCATCGAGCAAGTCGTCAGGGCACCAGCGGACTCGCTGCTGGCTTTGCGTACCGGCGCCTGTGATGCGGCGGTACATGACAGTGCGTTGCTGGAAGAACTCAACCGACTGCCGGAATGGAAAAAGTTTTCGGCACGTTTATCGCCGGGCTCGCCGAGTTCACTTGTATTCCTCATTCCCGCTACAGATAGTCAAGGGCAGGCGAGCTTGAAGCGGGTTGTGAATGCATGGTCGTCCAGTGACGCCATTAACCAACTGAGCAAAAAACGCGCACGTCAGATTGCCTTCGAGGTTTATCTCGATCAGGACGTGCCTGACTGTCATTAACAGCACTAGGTAGTGTGTACTGTCGCCTTGGGCCACCATGCCGCGCAGGGCGGTGTTATGTGTCGTTACCCAACCGAACCCCTCAACGGAAGTTCTCCAAAAGCCAAAATTAAAAAAGCTTGTCCACCGGGTGGACAAGCTTTGCGTTGCCGTGTAGCTCGGCGTAGCGCGACACTACGCGCCACCGTGGCAATAAGATTTAACTAACGATTGTAAATACGGCGTTGGGATTGACGGTAACGGTGTTGACTCCGGTAAGCTGCACCGAGGTAGCCGAATTAGTCAGCATGTTGAAGTAAGTCAGGTTATCGCTTGCTGCGTCAAAAAACCATTCGCCGCGTACATCCACGGCTGCCGCGCTGCCGGCGGATACGAGCTGGTAGTCGCCGTTGGTATCTGCCGGGGTTGCAACGTTGACCATGTCACCTGGAGCAAGGCCGTTAATGACGTCGAAGTTGTTTGCTTCAACGTTACCAAACCTGAACAGGTCCGTGCCGGCAGTTGCGGTTACGGTGTTCAGTCCAGGAGCCGCGTCGATCGGTGTTGCTACCGCGCGATCAAGCGCCGCATGACCAGCAGCATAGCTCTCGGGTGAGCCATCGATGCTGGTGATGATTTCGATCAGCTTGTGCTGATCGACGGTGGTGCCGCGGATCAGCTGCAGTTCGGCGACATATTTTGCTGCCTCAACGCGATTCACGATGAAGGCTTTACCTTCGGTGCCGTCCGGCGAACCGAGGCCGGCGTCGATCATCGCAGTGACAACCTGACCACGTTGCTGGCCCGCGCCAATCTGCGCGTTCCAGAATGCCAGGCCCTGTGCATCCGGTGCTTTGCCAAACACGTTGGTGTAGACGGCGGTTAGGAACTGTTCATTGCTCATCGAATCCGGGTAAATCGCTTTTACCACTGGCAGGCTGAACACCGTATTGACAATTTCCGGGAACGGTGTGCCGCCGGACATTTGCGTATCCCAAAACATCAGGCCTTCACGTTCAGGAGCGCGAAGGAATGCGCCGACATAAAGTTTTGTGATCGCGGTTTGATTTGCGGTGAGTGCCATCTGTATCCCCCTATTAAATTAAAAACATGTTTGTTGACTCGGTTGCGTCCGAGCGCGTCAGGCAATGCTGCTGAATGCAAGCGTGTCTGATTGCGGTATGGGAAGTGTATTGAGTAGCACTCAGGAATTTTTGATGGATTGCAAACCTAAGTGGCGAATTGTGCGTAGACGAAATAGTTATTGGACATTGCGCAAAGGGATGAACTAATTAGCAATCCGTATGTCGCGCCTCGTCCGCCTCTTGTATTAACAATCTAAAGAGGCTGTGCACATCTGGTTATTTCGTCTATTCAATTTTTTTTGCGATGAGGAACATATGTGTGCGACCGCACACTAATCGTTCGCAACTGACGTTTCCATGGTGAATGGTGACTGCTGGTTACGGCTCGCCGGCGCGACAGAGCGAAGAAGGAGCGAAGGGCTATAAGGATTGGGCAGTTTTTGACGCTTACTCGACCTACAGCTGAAAGCCTTTGCAAGTCACATCGCGTGGCGCATAGGCCACTTTTTTTCCGTGCTGAAAAAGTCTGGTAGTCAAGATTGTGCTGTGGTAAGCTTCCAAAAATGTGATATCCGTCACATTTTTGAGGGGCTCTGAGAACTTGCCTTTAGGCGACAATCAAAGCCGCTCGAGCGATTTGCTCCAGAAATCGTGGTCGGATTGCTCATTTGCCCGTGTTTTTGCACGGAACTGCCACTTTTCTGCATACATAAGCCATTCCCATACCGATGAAACCCAAATTTCAGATTCCGCAAAATGAGATTGGCCAGGCACTGGCCAGTTTTAAAGGCGCATTTAGAACGGTAGGCGTCTTCAGCGCGATCATTAACCTGATCATGCTGGTGCCATCGATCTATATGTTGCAAGTATATGATCGTGTGCTGCCTAGCCGCAACGAAATTACGTTGTTAATGCTCACATTGATCATGCTTGGTGCCTATCTCTTCATGAGTGCACTCGAATTTGTGCGTAGTTTCGTACTGGTTCGGGTCGGCGCCAAACTTGACATGCAGTTAAACAAACGTGTCTACACTGCGGCCTTCGAACAGAATCTGAAGCGCGGCGGCGGCAACGCCGGACAGGCGCTTGCCGATCTGACCAACCTGCGTCAGTTCCTGACCGGGAATGCATTGTTCGCCTTCTTCGATGCGCCCTGGTTCCCGTTCTACCTGATTGTCATCTTTTTGTTTGAACCCTCGCTCGGCGTATTTGCGCTGGTCGGTACCGCGATTCTGGTCGTGCTTGCGTTCATCAATGAGAAGGTCTCGAAGAAGCCGCTGAGCGAAGCCAATACGCTGGCTATCGCGTCCAATACGCTCGCCACCAATAATCTGCGCAATGCCGAGGTGATTGAGTCCATGGGCATGCTGCCAAACCTGATGCAGCGCTGGTTCAAGCTGCACGGACGCTTCCTGCAACTGCAGGCCGAAGCCAGCGAAAAGGCCGGCATCGTGACGGCCATTACCAAATTTTTCCAGACATCCCTGCAATCGCTGGTCCTCGGCTACGGAGCATTGCTCGCCGTGGAAGGCAAGATCACCCCTGGCATGATGATCGCTGCTTCCATCCTGATGGGTAAGGCGCTTGGTCCGGTACAGCAAGTGATCGGCGTATGGAAATCCTGGAGCAGCACACGCAGCGCCTATGAGCGCCTGTCCAAGCTGCTGACCGACAATCCGGCGCGTCAGGCTGGCATGTCGTTACCGAAGCCGCAGGGTGCGTTGAGTGTTGAAGGCGTCATGGCCGCGCCGCCTGGTGCACAGGTCGCCGTGATCAAGGGCCTGAGCTTCGGTATCCAGCCGGGTGATGCGCTCGGCGTGATTGGCCCCAGCGGTTGCGGCAAATCGACGCTGGCCCGTCTGCTGGTGGGGGTCTGGCCCGCTGCAGCAGGCAAGGTGCGTCTCGACGGCGCTGACATTTACCAATGGAACAAGGACGAGCTCGGTCCGCATATCGGCTATCTGCCGCAAGACATCGAGCTGTTCGGCGGCACGGTCAGCGAAAACATCGCCCGTTTCGGTGAGGTCGATTCCGAGAAGGTCATTGAAGCGGCAAAGCGTGCCGGCGTACATGACATGATCCTGCACTTCCCGAAAGGCTATGACACGCCGCTTGGCGAAGCTGGCGCAGGCTTGTCCGGCGGTCAGAAGCAACGTATCGGCCTGGCGCGCGCCATGTATGGCGACCCGTCGCTGATCGTGCTCGACGAGCCTAACTCCAACCTGGACGACGTCGGTGAACAGGCGCTGGTCGCCGCAATCCTCGATCTGCGTCGCCGCGGCAAGACCATTGTCCTGATCACCCATCGAACCAGCATCATTGGCGTCACCAACAAGCTCCTGCTGGTACGCGAAGGCGTGGCGCAGATGTTTGGTCCGACCAATGATGTGCTGGCCGCGCTGACCCAACAGGCGCAACAGGCACAGCTCGCCCAGCAGCAGGCTCAGCAGGCGCAACAACAAGCTCAGCAGGCGCAACAGCAACAGCAAGCCAAGGCCGCTGAAGCCGTTGCGGCAGAACAGGAATAACCAATATGAAACTGTTGAAAAGCAAAGAGGCGACGGAAGTCGTCGCCCATGACGTTACCCCGATCGAGGTCGACACCGATCCTACCGGCCACGCTCGGCTCGGCTGGCTGATCGTCTTGCTCGGCGTCGGCGGCTTCCTGTTGTGGGCAATGTTTGCGCCGCTCGACAAGGGCGTGCCGGTTAGTGGAACAGTCACTGTCTCGGGCAACCGCAAGGCGATCCAGCACCAGACCGGCGGTACCATCCAGGAGATTCTGGTCAAGGAAGGCGATGTGGTCAAAGCCGGTCAGACCCTGGTGAAGATGAACGATGTGCAAGCCAAGGCTGCAGCGGAAATGACCCGTGTGCAGTACTTCACCGCACGTGCGGCTGAGGCACGCCTTGTCGCAGAGCGTGATGGCAAGAAAATCATCGCTTTTCCGACGGAACTGGAAAGCGCCAAAAACGATCCGCGCGTTGCCAACAACATCAGCCTGCAGCAGCAATTGTTCACGTCCCGTCAGGCATCGCTGCAAAGCGAGATTTCCGGCGTCGACGAAAGCATCGCTGGCCTGAAGGCGCAGGTTGCCGGTTTGAAGGACGCGCTCGAAAGCCAGAAGCAGCAGCAGAATTTCCTCAAGGAGCAACTCGACGGCATGCGCGATCTGGCCAAGGAGGGCTATATCGCACGTAACCGTTTGCTGGATGTCGAGCGTACCTATGCCCAGGTCAATGCCGGCATTTCTGAAAACGTCGGCAACATCGGCCGTTCGCAGCGTCAAATCGCGGAACTGAGCCTGCGTCGTCTGCAGCGCCAGCAGGACTACCAGAAGGAGGTCCGTACGCAACTGACCGAAGTGCAGAAGGAAGCGGAGGCGCTGGAAAACCGCTTGAAGAGCCAGGATTTCGAGTTGAACAATGTGCTGGTCAAGGCGCCGGTGGATGGCACGATCGTCGGCATGAATGTCTTTACCCAGGGTGGTGTGGTCCCGAGCGGTTTCCGCATGATGGATATTGTGCCAACCGACGACCCATTGATCATTGAAGGCCAGGTGCCGGTACATCTGATCGACAAGGTGCATTCAGATCTGCCGGTAGAGCTGATCTTCCCTGCATTCAACCAGAACAAGACACCACACATTCCGGGCAAGGTCACGCAGGTTTCCGCCGACCGCCTGGTTGAAGAAAAGACTGGCCAACCTTACTACAAGATGAAGGCCATGGTAACGGCGGAAGGCAAGCAGTTGCTGAAGGATCACCAGATCCGTCCGGGTATGCCGGTGGAATTGTTCGTCAAGACCGGCGAGCGCACCATGATGAGCTACCTGCTCAAGCCGATCTTCGATCGTGCCACGACATCACTGACTGAGGAGTAATTGCGAGTGATGATGAAGAAGCGTGTAATTGCTTCCGCGCTGGCCGCCGCGCTGCTCGCGCAGGCCGGCCAGGCCTCGGCGATCGGATTGATTCAGGCGTATGAATCGGCACTGCAGAATGATCCGACTTATCGTTCGGCGGTCCATGAAAACGAAGCGGGGCAGCAGAACAGGATCCTTGGACGTTCGAATTTGCTGCCCAGCCTGAGCGCAAGTTATTCGACCTATAAGAATAAGGGCGACCTTACGCAGCCAACTACCGATTTTCTGGGGCGCCCTACCGGTGAAACAACCAATCCCCTGGACTATACGAGCAAGGCCGGCGGCGTGACATTGCGTCAGCCGCTGCTCAACCTGGATGGCCTCGCCCGCTATAACCAGGGTATTGCGCAGACCAACTATAGCGATGCGCTGTTTACTGCGCGCGGCCAGGATCTGGTGTTACGCCTGGTCAGCGCTTATGCAGAAGCAAAGTATGCCGAAGACCAGCTTGCATTAGCGACCATCCAGCGCGATACCTTTGCCGAACAGCGCCAGGTCAACGACCGTATGTTTCAAAAGGGTGAAGGCACCAAGACCGACATGCTGGAAACCCAGGCGCGCTATGACCTCGCCGAGGCACAATTGCTCGAAGCCCGCGACAGCATGACGAACGCGCGCAACAACCTTGCGGCCATTGTTGGCACTGATGTAACACAGCTTGATCCGTTGGCAGATGACTTCCGTATCCGTCCAATGCAGCCTTCGTCATTTGACGAGTGGAAGGCATTGGCCCTGGAACGTAATGCAGAAATCACTGCACAGCGCTACGCAGTGGAAGTGGCCGAGCAGGAAATCAAGAAAAACCGCGCTGGACATGCTCCGCGTGTTGATTTCATTGCTGCCTATAACAAGAGCGGCTCTGAGACCGTCAATGCGCGTAATCAGGATTCCACCGTACGTGCAGTGGGCTTGCAGGTCAATATTCCGATTTACTCTGGCGGTGCGGTCAGTGCGGCAACCACCCAGGCGGTCTTTAACCATGAGAAGGCCAAATCCGATCTCGACGCCAGGACGAGCCAGATTCTGGTCGAACTGCGCAAGCAGTTCAATCTTGCCCTGAGCAGCACTTCACGCATCGATGCACTGGTGAAGTCGGTTGATTCGGCTCGCTTGCTGGTGCAGGCAACGCAACAGAGCGTCAAGGGCGGCGTCCGTATCAACCTCGACGTGCTCAATGCACAGCAACAGTTGTACACGGCTCAGCGCGATCTTGCCCAGGCACGCTATAACTACCTGATCAGCTATCTGCGCCTGCGATTTGCGGCAGGGACATTGAATTCGGACGACCTGCAGACGGTTGCCAGCTATTTCGTTCCGGGAGGGCGTGCCGATGCAATGCCGGTCGGTCCGGGCACACATGGCAGTATGCCGAAAGTGTCGATGGACTTGTCACGTACAGTGACAGTGAGCGATGCGACAAAAGGCGGGAAGCAATCGGCAAACAACAAGTGATTTCGCTGGTTTCGCCGTAATGGTTTTCAAATAAAAAAGCCGGTCTTCGTAAAATACGGAGACCGGCTTTTTTGATGCTGCAAACTCTCGGTGCCGACCGAAGTTTTTCTCAGGCCTGTTCTTGAACCTGCTGAGCGTCTTCCTTCATGTCCTTCTTGCAGTGCGGACAGGAACGGCCCGGAATGTAATACGGCGACAACTGTTCGCGTGGCGTGACGACGGCGCGGCAGGCAAAGCACTGTTTGGTGTCCGTCGCTTCCAGCTTGGGATTGAGCGCGGTACGGTAATCGAAAACAAAGCAGTCGCCTTTGTAATGTGCGCCGCCCACTTCCTCAAAATACTTCAGGATGCCGCCTTCCAGCTGGTACACGCTGTCATAACCGACATTCTGCATATGGATCGCCGCCTTCTCGCAGCGGATGCCGCCGGTGCAAAAAGTCACGACGGTTTTGTCCGCGAGTTCGTCCTTATGCCGGGCGACAATCTCGGGGAATTCGCTGAATTTTTCAATCCGGTAATCCAGCGTGTTTTCGAAGGTGCCGACGTCGACTTCGAAGGCGTTGCGGGTGTCCATCATGACCACCGGTTTGCCGTTGTCGTCCACGCCCTGATCGAGCCAGCGTTTGAGTGTCTTGGCGTCGACCGCTGGTGCACGACCTTCTTCCGGCTTGATCAGCGGGTTTTTCATCGTAATGATTTCGCGCTTGAGCTTGACCAGCATCTTGGTGAAAGGCTGGCGGTCGGAGTAGCTTTCCTTGACTTCGATATCCTCAAAGCGGGGATCGGCGCGCAGAAACGCGAGGAACTGGTCGATCGATTCGCGCAGGCCGGCGAGAAACAGGTTGATGCCTTCGGGACTGAGCAGGATCGTACCCTTGAGGTTCAATTCCTCGCAGAGAGCACGAAATTGCGGGCGCTTTTCCGCAGTGTCATCGAAGGTAATGAATTTATAGGCGGCGATGTTGACGTAAGTATTGCTTGACTGCATAAGTATTTAGGTAAGTCTTTGATTTGCCGACATTATATACGTTGCGCCAGTCAATCAGGTAGTCTGCCGCGCTACAAAATCAGTCTAACTGCCGCCACAGACGCAGAACGCGATTCCGGCTGTCAATAGCCAATGTCGCCACAATTCTCGCCAGGTTGCGGGTAACGTCACAATCGCTTGCTTTCCGGAAGGAGGGCTCGCGGTAAAATATCAGGATGACCTCACCGCAATTCATCCATCTCCGCCTGCATTCCGAATTCTCCATCGTTGACGGCTTGGTCCGTATCGACGACGTGGTGAAGTCGGCATCCAAGGACGCTCAGCCCGCACTGGCCATCACCGACCTTGTCAACCTCTTTGGCATGGTGAAGTTTTACAAGGCGGCGCGCGGCAAGGGTATCAAACCAATTGCCGGTTGCGACGTATGGATAACCAACGATGACGACCGCGACAAACCGTCGCGGCTGCTGCTGCTGGTAAAGAATCATAAAGGTTACCTGCAGCTTTGTGAGTTGTTGTCCAAGGCCTGGCTGACCAACGTCCACCGCGGACGCGCCGAGATCCGCACCGAATGGCTGGAGCAGGGCGGCGCAAGCGACCTGATCGCCCTGTCCGGCGCTCATTCCGGTGATGTCGGCATGGCGCTCGACAATGGCAACCCGGCAGCCGCGCAACGCTGCGCCGAAAAATGGGCAGCCATTTTCCCGAACCACTTTTATATCGAAGTGCAACGCTATGGCCAGCCCAATATGGAAGCACATGTGCGGCAGGCAGTCGCACTGGCGACCAGGCTCAAGCTGCCCGTCGTAGCCACACATCCGATTCAGTTTCTGAAGCGGGAAGAGTTCATCGCGCATGAAGCGCGTACCTGTATCGCCGAGGGCGAAATCCTCGCCAATCCGCGCCGTGCCAAGCGCTTCAATGAACAGCAGTGCTTCAAGACCCAGGCCGAGATGGCCGAACTGTTCGCAGACATGCCGGCAGCCGTACAGAACTCGATTGAAATTGCCAAGCGCTGCAACCTGCAGCTTGAGCTCGGCAAGCCGAAACTGCCGCTGTTCCCGACGCCGGATGGCGTGTCGCTCGACGAGTTCCTCGTGCAGCAGGCGAAGCAGGGCCTGGAAGAGCGCCTGGTCCAACTGTTTCCCGACGAAGCCAAGCGTGAGAAGAACCGACAGCGTTATGAAGAGCGCCTGAAGTTTGAAACCGACACCATCATCAAGATGGGCTTCCCAGGCTACTTCCTGATCGTGGCTGACTTTATTCAGTGGGGCAAGAACAATGGCGTGCCGGTTGGCCCCGGACGCGGCTCCGGTGCGGGTTCCCTGGTCGCTTATGCGCTCAAGATCACCGACCTCGATCCACTCGAATATAACCTTCTGTTCGAACGATTCCTGAATCCCGAGCGGGTATCGATGCCCGACTTCGATATCGACTTTTGCCAGGAAAACCGCGACCGCGTGATCCAGTACGTGAAAGACCGATACGGCCGCGAAGCGGTGTCGCAGATCGCGACCTTCGGCACCATGGCGGCAAAGGGCGCGGTGCGCGATGTCGGCCGCGTGCTCGATATGGGTTACAACTTCTGTGACGGTATTTCGAAACTGATTCCCTTCAAGCCAGGCAAGCTGGTGACGATTGCCGACGCAATTGAAGAAGAACCGCTGCTCAAGGAGCGGATGGAAAAAGAGGAAGAGGTCAAGCAGCTGCTCGATCTCGCTCAGCAGGTCGAAGGCATTGCCCGTAACATCGGCATGCATGCCGGTGGCGTGCTGATCGCGCCCGGCAAGCTCACCGATTTTTGTCCGTTGTACACCCAGGGCGGCGATTCCGGCGTCGTGTCGCAGTACGACAAGGATGACGTGGAAGCGGTCGGCCTGGTCAAGTTCGACTTTTTGGGCCTGACCACGCTGACCATCCTGGACCGCGCGGTCCGTTACATCAAGCAGCTCGACCCGGCGATGGCGGATTTCTCACTGGAGAAGCTGCCGCTCAACGACAGGCCATCCTATGAACTGCTGACCAAGGCCAGAACGGTCGCCGTGTTCCAGCTGGAAAGCCGCGGCATGCAAGGCATGCTGAAAGATGCGCGTCCCGACCGATTCGAAGACATCATCGCGCTGGTCGCGCTCTATCGTCCGGGCCCGATGGACCTGATCCCGGATTTCTGCCGACGCAAGCACGGCGAAAAATTCGACTATCCGGACCCGCGTACCGAAGGCATCCTCTCCGAAACCTACGGCATCATGGTGTATCAGGAGCAGGTGATGCAGATGGCCCAGGTGATCGGCGGTTACTCGCTCGGCGGTGCGGACTTGCTGCGTCGCGCGATGGGCAAGAAAAAGCCGGAGGAAATGGCCGAGCATCGTTTGATCTTCCGCGAGGGCGCCGCCAAGAACGGTCTGTCCCAGGAAAAGGCCGACGAGATCTTCGACTTGATGGAAAAGTTTGCGGGTTACGGCTTCAACAAGTCGCACGCCGCTGCCTATGCATTGCTGTCGTATCACACCGCCTACCTGAAAGCCCACCATCCCGCCGCGTTCATGGCAGCCAACTTGTCGCTGGCCATGGACGATACCGACAAGATCAAGATTCTGGTCGAGGACGCGATCGATATCTGCGGCCTGAAACTGCTGCCGCCGGACATCAACCTGTCTGATTACCGCTTTACCCCGGTTGGCGAGTCGGGCAAAAAGGCCACGCAGATCCGTTATGGGCTGGGTGCAGTCAAGGGCTCGGGACAGAACGCCATCGAAGCCATCCTTGCGGCGCGCGAAGAGGGCCCGTTCAAGGATTTGTTCGATTTCGTCAAGCGTGTCGACAAACGACAGATCAATCGCCGCACCATTGAATCCTTGATTCGTGCGGGGGCCATGGATTGCTTTGGCGTCGATCGTGGCGTGCTGATCGCATCCGTCAATTACGCGATGGAGTGCGCGGACCAGGCGGAAGCGTCGGCCAACCAGGTCAGCCTGTTTGGCGGACCCGATGATGGCATGGAAGCCCCGCTCGAATACGTGAAGGCAGTGCCCTGGACCGAGAAGCAACGCCTCACCGAAGAAAAGACTGCGCTGGGTTTTTATCTTTCCGGCCATCTGTTCAATGCTTACGCACAGGAAGTACGCAAGTTCGCGCGCGCCAAACTATCGAGCCTCGAGCCATCACGCGAGCCGCGCCTGATGGCCGGCATCATCAGTGCGCTGCGTACCCAGATGACGCAACGCGGCAAGATCATCATCGTCACGCTCGATGATGGCACGGCGACGGTCGACGTCACGGTGTACAACGAACTCTATGAGCCCAATAAGCAGCTCTTCAAGGAAGACGAATTCCTTGCCGTGCAGGGCAAGGTGTCGGAAGACCGTTTCGCCGGAGGGATCCGCGTGTCCGCCGACAAGGTCATGGACATCGCCATGGCACGCGTGCAGTTCGGACGCCAATTCTGCTTCTCTGTAAATACGCGCATCGACGCGGCGCAAATCAAACAGATTCTTGCGCCATACCGCTCCGATACGGGCTTGCCTCTCACGATGCGCTACATGCAGGAAGGTGTCGGCAGTTGCGAAATCCGTCTGGCCGACGACTGGCGTGTCGCGCCCGCGGATGGATTGAAGCAACTGCTGGCCGATAAGCTGGGAGTGAAGGGCGCCACCGTCGAATATTGATGGATAGAGTGCGATTCATCGCGTGCCGTTATGCTGAGCGCAGGGCCACTGCGGTGAAACTGCGCCTATCTGTTGATGATTACGATGCTGGTGTTCCTGCTCAAAGGCTTGATGGAAAGCGTTTGCCGATCCGATGTTGCCTTCCATCATGTCTCACCTCGTAAAGCTCGCCTAGGGCTCGGTGGCCACTCAAGCCGCACATTGTCAAATGCTTTAGTATCAACTTCGCGGGCGCGATGCATGCCCCGAATACCTGATTACACACGCTTATGTTTCCCTCGGACCGGAGGATGTCATGCAATACACCAAGCTTGGGGCTACAGGCCTCACTGTTTCCCGCCTTTGCCTCGGCACCATGACTTTCGGACTGCAAGCCAACGATGCAGGTGCAGTCGCCATCATGGACAGGGCCGCAGAGGCCGGCGTGAGCTTCATCGATACCGCTGATGTTTATCCACTTGGCGGCAATGATGCCAGTATCGGTCACACCGAAGAAATTGTCGGACGCTGGCTAAAAGGAAAGCGAAACCGCTTCGTCCTCGCGACCAAGGCCGTCGGCAGAACCGGCCCTTGCGCCTGGGACCAGGGCGCATCGCGCAAGCATTTGCTCGACGCCATTGAAGCATCGTTGCTGCGACTGGGGACCGACTATGTCGATCTTTACCAACTGCATTCCGACGATCCGGCCACGCCGCTGGATGAAACGCTGGAAGCCCTTGACGTCATTGTCCGCTCCGGAAAGGCGCGCTATATCGGTGTGTCAAACTTTCTCGCGTACCGGATTGCCAAGGTGCTTGGACGTGCGGAAGTGCGCAACCTGACCAGGATCGTGTCGGTACAGCCGCGCTATAGCTTGCTCTTTCGCGAGATCGAACGAGAACTGTTGCCGCTTGCGGCGGAAGATCGATTGGGTGTGATTCCGTACAACCCGCTTGCCGGCGGATTGTTGACGGGGAAACACAGCTTGCAGGAGGGGCCTGCGCAGGGTACACGCTTCACATTGGGCACTGCGGCAGAACGCTATCAGAAACGTTACTGGCACGACCGTGAATTCCGCACGGTCGAAGCCTTGCGTGCTGTCGTTGAAGAGGCCGGCCTGCCGTTGACGACGGTTGCGGTCGCGTGGGTGCTGGCCAATCCTGTGGTGACTTCGGCAATTATTGGCGCCAGCCGTGCCGAGCAGTTGGACGATACATTGCGCGCCGTGGAATTGCGGCTTGATCCGGCACTCAAGAATCAACTTGATGAAATCACCGCTGAGTACCGCCGCGGGGACGCGCCAAGGTAATAATCATTGGTTTGCAAAAGATGTATTGCCGTTAATGCAAATGCACAGAAGATGCAAACGCACAGAAGCGCATATAGGTGTATATAAACGCGTCGTTGTTGCATCAGCGCGGCGATTACCGTTTTTTATGCGATGAATGAACGACCCGCACCACACGCGGGTCGAACCATGTCTGGCAAATTTCAGCAATGCGTTGTTAACGCCATTGCTAACTTTATTGCGAAATTTGCCACTGGTATCTGGTGTGGGCAACAAACTGTCGGTCCCTCCAAAGTATCTCTTCCGCCTTCCGAAAAAAGTAACCAGACGCAGTACCCGCATTGTTGCGGCGCCGTGAGCGCTGCATGGAGCAATATGACTATCCAGGAAAAAATTCAACGTGCCCCTGGCGCGCCGGCACTGCCCGTTACGCCATTTCGCTTCATCTGGCACTTTGTGTCTGCCTATCGCTGGCGCTACCTTGCTCTCATACTGTGTGAGACCGCCACGTCAACCTGCGGCATCATGGTTCCGTATGCGCTCAATGTCATTATTAAAAGTGTCACAGGTGCGAAAATCCATTCGATGGAACTGGTCGCTGCCCTGCATGCCCCGCTCATGCTGTTCATTGCCTTGTCCGCCGGCGAAGTGATATTCGGACGTATTGCCGGCAGCATCCATATTCGCCTGGGACCGCGGCAGCGACAGAACGTCACGCGCGCGGTTTATCACTATTTGCAGTACCACTCGCATCGCTACTTCAGCAATAACTTTGCCGGGGCGGTTGCGCATCGCATCAGTGAGACATCGATGGGCGTGACCCAGACACTATGGGCCATCATTACCGAGTTCTGGCCGGTAGCCATTGTGTTCAGCGTCTCGATTGTCCTGTTATTCCATGCGCATACGCAGCTCGGCGTCTTCGTCTCGGTATGGGCGTTCTTCTTCATTGGTATTTCCTACCTGCTGGCCCGGCGCTGCCAGCCCTATGCACTGAAGGCAGCCGCGGCGCGCAGCGAGACGACAGGAAAAGTGGTGGACTCGGTGACCAACCTGAGTAGTGCGCGCCTGTTTGCCCGCCTGGGTTTTGAACGTGAACTGCTGGAGCAATCCCTGTCCAGCGAACTCAAGGCAATCCGCAAGTCCAACGGCTATAACGAGCGCGTGCGCTGGTTCCAGTTTTCCGCCGCGGCGCTGCTCAAGGTCGGCGTGCTGTACTACTCCCTGACCTTGTGGGGGAAGGGGGAAATCGGTGTCGGCGATTTTGTCATGGCAGTCAGCCTGTCGCTGCTGATCATCAACGAAGCGCGTAACCTGAGCCGGCGCTTCCTGGAGTTCTTTGAATACATTGGCAACGTTGCCAACGGTGTGCAGACCATCCTGCGTCCGCATGAACTGGTCGATGCGCTGGATGCCGGGTCGCCAATCATCCGGCGTGGCGAGATCACGTTTAAAGATATTGAATTCGGCTACACACCGGATCGTAAGGTGTTCGACAAGCTCAATGTGCATATTCCGGCAGGACAGCGGGTCGGACTCGTGGGTTTTTCGGGTTCCGGGAAATCAAGCTTTGTCAGTCTCATCCTGCGGCTTTTCGACAGACAGTCAGGCCAGATCCTCATCGATGGTATCGACATCCGCGACATGCGCCAGGAGGCCTTGCACGCGCAGCTGAGCCTGATTCCGCAGGACCCCAGCCTGTTCCATCGCAGCCTGCTCGACAATATCCGCTATGGTCGCCTTGACGCCACGGATGAGGAGGTGATTGACGCTGCGCGCAAAGCGTATGCGCACGACTTCATCATGCAAATCAAGGAACAGTATCAGTCCATGGTCGGCGAGCGCGGAGTCAAATTATCCGGCGGCCAGCGGCAGCGCATTGCGATCGCCAGGGTCATTCTGAAAGACGCGCCCATCCTTATACTTGACGAAGCAACGTCCAGCCTGGATACCGTGACCGAAAAGGCGATTCAAGACACACTCGATGAAGTCATGAAAGGCAAGACGGTGCTGGTAGTCGCGCACAGGTTATCTACCATTGCGCATCTCGACCGGATTCTGGTCTTTGAAAAGGGACGGATTGTCGAAGACGGAAGCCATGCCCAATTGCTGGCGAAGAAGGGGACCTATTACCAGCTATGGAGCAAGCAGTCCGATGGTTTTCTTCCGGACAACAGTGTCGTTCCAGTCAACGGCAATGTATCAGACGCACAGGAAGATGCATTGGAGCAGGACGATAGCGAATTCCCCGGCCAGGACGCGGTAGATGACGCTGAGCCAGGCCGGCGCCGCACCTGCACCTATCGCGACGTCTCGGCACTGAACTGAATATTGTGACGATTGCCATTGCCCGGCCGGATTGGTGAATTAACGCGGCACGTTGCGCTCCACCCACTGTGCAAATGACTGCAGGAATTTCTGCATGAAGTCACGTGTGGAATCGTTGGCGATGTCACCGCTGTCGTTGAACAGATTACCCGCTCCACCGATATAAGCTTCCGGCTGCTGCAGCACTGGAACATTCAGGAATACCAGCGACTGGCGCAGATGGTGATTGGCGCCAAAACCGCCAATCGCCCCCGGCGACACGCTGATAACCGCACCTGGTTTTCCATTCCACGCACTCTGCCCATAGGGCCTTGAGGCAATGTCGATTGCATTCTTCAGGACGCCGGGCATGGAGCGGTTGTATTCCGGCGTAATGAACAGCACGGCATCCGCATTCTGAATCTGCTGCTTGAAGTCGCGTGCCGGTTGCGGCGGGTCGGGGTCGAAATCCTGGTTATACAGTGGCAGATTGCCGATTTCAACAATGTTGAGTTTTAGAGAATCAGGTGCTATTTTCTGGAGGGCAAGTGCCAGTTTGCGGTTCAGCGACTCCTTGCGCAAGCTGCCGACGATGACGGCAACGTTTCTTGTTGTACTCATGGTGCTCCTTTGTTCTGAAATGAGAAGGCTGAAGAGGCCGGCTTGAAACCGTTCTGCCTGGCCCATGATTGACGAAACTGCATGTACATAGCAAATTCACTGTACTGATTCGCCGGACGAATCTCTTGCTAAACAAATGCCGTTTAGCTGCGACTTCAACGACCCAATTTGATCCTCGTAAGAGCGATTGGATATTGCACGGAAGTTTTTCAACAGAATCAGCTGTAGACCGATCGCTCGAATGTTTGTTCTGTCCAAACGGTCAACCCAGCGGCAATTGCATGATGTGACGCATGCCAAGGGTTGTTCAGACAGGCAGAAATATGGATTCGGCGATATGATGCAGCTGAAACTTGTCGAAGTAATCATCCCGCCAAAGACCGGACAACTCCGACCAACTTAACGTCGATGGCTATATTTGAACAAAACGAAGGGAACAATATGATGAATAACAGGCAGACCGGCAATGTATCCGAAGATTTTGGAAAGCTGATTCTCCGCGCCAGCCTTGCGCTGCTGATCCTTTTCCATGGGGTAGCCAAGATTATGAATGGACCGGATTTTATTACCGGCCTTGTCGCCAAAGCCGGTATGCCGCCCGCTCTTGGCTACCTCGTTTATGTTGGTGAAGTCATCGCTCCCTTGCTGGTTCTGTTTGGCCTGATGACCCGGCCCGCTGCACTTGTCATTGCGGGCAATATGGTTGTGGCGGTTGTGCTGGTGCACATACCGGACCTGCTGAGCATATCCAAGACTGGTGGCTGGGCACTGGAGCTGCAAGGTATGTTCCTGGCTGCGGCGCTGGCCGTGGCTTTCCTGGGTGCGGGGCGCTACAGTGTTGCCGGACAAAGCGGCCGCTGGAATTAGCAACAGAACAACAGGCTGGCGAGCCTAAGTCAAACGCTCATCAAATAACTTCATTCCGTGCAGCGCGATCCCCTTTCTTAAGGGCATGGCGCTGCACTGCTTTCAAAATCTCAGTGTTTACCTCTTGAACTCTACGCTCCCGTCCTGATCTACCATCCATACAGATGGTAAATGGATGGTATACAGATGGCGGGTAGTAAGAACATTGTTTCTACAGAGCAGAGATTGAAGGCTGGCGATAGCGAAAAAATCACTATCAACCTTGGCCCCGTCGATTTGGGACAGATCGATCTGCTTGTACAGGAAGGCTTTTACACAAACCGCACGGACTTGATCCGTACGGCAATTCGCAACCAGCTGCAATCTCACGGCGAAGCGATCCGGCAGACGGTCGCCCGCAAAAGCCTGGTCTTGGGCCTTCAGCATTATTCAAAAGCGGATCTCGAAGCAGTACAGGCTGCAGGACAGATGCTGCAGATCCAGGTGTTGGGATTGGCCAGTATCGCCGCCGATGTCACGCCTGAGCTCGCCGTCGCCACCATTGAATCTGTCACGGTACTGGGTGCGCTGCACGCCAGTGCTGCCGTCAAGGCCGCCTTGGCCGGACGGATCCACTAAACCTCATGAAGGAATTCCATGAAGATCGATGAAGGCTTTCTCGCGCGGATGCGCGAAGCCGCCCAATTGCTGCAAAGCGCCGGCCCTATGGCGGCTACCGAGGCAATCCAGCGCGCCTTGCATGGCGAAACGCCAACTGATGTCCAACCGCAGCCAGAGGCAAGGACTGATACAAGCACGCAAACAGGCACGCAAGCGCCCAACGCGAACGCATCCGGCACAGTCCGGCGGCCCGGAAATCCGTTTCGAGCCGGTAGATGGGCCGGCAAATGGTCTCCCTCGGCAGATCGCCAGCCGGTTGAAGATGTGGAAACGCATACCGCATCAGAGCCGGGCAAATTCCTCTCCGGCTCTGTGACCAATGCGGCCGGCCGTCGCGACTATAAGCTTTATATTCCGACCAGCTACAACGGCCAGGCGATGCCCCTGATCGTTCTGCTGCACGGATGCAAACAAAACCCGAGCGATTTCGCGGCCGGCACCGGCATGAACAAACTGGCGGAAGAACAAGGCTTCCTCGTGCTTTATCCTGGCCAGGCGCAATCCGCCAATAACTCTGGTTGCTGGAACTGGTTCCAGCCGCAGGATCAACGACGTGACGCCGGCGAGCCATCGATCATCGCCGACATGACGCGCAAGGTGATTGCCGAATACCGCATTGACGCACAACGCGTCTATGTGGCGGGCCTGTCCGCCGGCGGTGCAATGTCGCTGGTGATGGGGGCTACCTATCCCGACCTGTATGCGGCGGTCGGCGTTCATTCAGGTTTGCCTTACGGTGCTGCGCAGGATATACCGTCTGCCTTTGCCGCCATGAGCGGCGCCAAAATGAAAACCGGTCTGCCGAAAAGTCCCACGAAGCCCTTGGCGCCGTTGCCGAAAGCCGTTCCCGTCATCGTGTTCCATGGCGATCGCGACACCACGGTCCATCCTATGAATGCGGAGCAGGCATTCATGCAAAGTGCCGGTGCTTCGAAGCAGGCTGCCGATATGGTCAGTGAAGAGTCAGGCGAGTCCGGTGGACGTCGTTATACGCGACGTTTGCGCAAGAATGCGGAGGGCGCCACGACCGCTGAACACTGGCTCGTGCACGGTGCCGGCCACACCTGGCTCGGCGGCAGTTCACGCGGTTCCTATACCGATCCGAACGGCCCGAATGCCTCGCAGGAAATGCTGCGCTTCTTCCTGTCGCAAAGCTTGCGCAAGCAGTAATGCGAATGCTCCCCACACCGGCCATTGTGTCGGTGTGGAAAGGAGCCTGTTTGCGCTCTCTGAACGCGGAGCTCCGAAGTCTTGCATAATAGGCATGCTTGCCGGACAAGGCGCCTTCCAGAGGACATATCGTGACAACGACACCAACGCAGACCTTCGCAGCAGCCACCACACCGGTGGCACAAGACACCGTCATCACAACCGATACGCAAGGCCTGGAGACCGGCATGACCGAGGTCGCGACCAGCGACCGGGCGATTCCCGCCTATTACGCCGCGCCGGCGGCTAGCGGTCCGCATCCGGTGGTTCTCGTCGTGCAGGAGATATTTGGCCTGCATGAACACATCAAGGATGTCGTGCGGCGTTTTGCGAAGCTTGGCTATCTCGCCATCGCACCGGAGCTCTATGTTCGCCAGGGTGACGTGGCATCGTTGCAAACCATTGATGAAATTCGCAAGATCGTCGCTACCGTGCCCGATGCACAAGTGATGACCGACCTCGATGCCTGTGTCACATGGGCCGGACAACATGGCGGCGATACGCGCAGGCTTGGTGTGACCGGGTTTTGCTGGGGCGGACGGATTACCTGGCTGTACGCGGCGCATCAACCGAACCTCAAGGCGGCTGTTGCCTGGTACGGCAGATTGGCCGGCGATACCAATTCGCTTAATCCAGTCCATCCGGTTGGCGTCGCTGCCCGATTGCATGCGCCGGTACTGGGACTATATGGCGGGCAGGACCAGGGGATTTCGCTGTCCACCGTGAAGCAAATGCAGGATGCGCTCGCACAGGCAGGTAACCACGCATCGAAGATTCACGTGTACCCGGACGCCCCGCATGCTTTCTATGCGGACTACCGTCCCAGCTATCGTAAAGATGACGCGGAAGACGGCTGGCAGCGTCTGCAGTCGTGGTTCGCGCAACATGGCGTGTGATTGCGGCGTGACAAGGACCTGAAAAAGACCCTATAGTTGCACCGTGACACCAGTGACAGCAGTGATAGCGAACATGAACATCGAGATACGAACAGCCAGACCGGACGACGCCCATGATGCCTGCAACGTGCTTCGCCGTTCGATATCCGAATGTTGCACGGATGACCATCGCAATGATGCTGCCATCCTTGCAGCATGGCTTGGCAACAAGACCCCCGATACGGTAACCAGCTGGTTCGCTGCACACGCCAATTATTCGATCGTGGCCTTGACCGACGGCGTACTCGCCGGAGTTGCCATCATGACGAGACAGGGAAAGATCGTCCTCTGTTATGTCAGCCCTGAAGCGCGCTTTCTCGGTATCGGCAAGGTTTTGCTCCGGACCCTGGAAACGCGTGCGTCTGAACTGGGCCTGTCAAACCTGCAGGTCACGAGCACGATTACCGCCAAATGTTTTTATGCACGCAATGGCTATCTTGAGGGCACTACCGCCCAGACCGCCTTTGGTACTGAAGGCATTGTGTTTACCAAGCGGCTCACTGCGAGTTATGGCAAGAAAGCCCCATGCCGGTGCGGCGCTGCCGAGGCCTAGAGCGGATTTCATCGTGTGTACTGTCGCTTGTGTGGCCCGCCACACGGCACTTCGCGCGCCTTGTCCTGCACGCCAAGTCGACCCGATTCTCCGTACACCACGATGAAATCCGCTCTAGCATTTCAGCCGGATGAATCCGTACAGGCTGTTGCACATCGCAAGGCCATCTGAATTTATATATTCATCTGGAAATTCTTTAATGCTCAGGTATGACGGTCCGCGAGCCGGTCTCTTGCATCATCGAGTTGCCTTTCCAGGTCCTCGATCGCTTCCAGGCTTGCTGCGATCATATCTCGTACATGCATCGGCTGATCAGACTGTTTTAGCAGATTGCGCAGGTCGGCTTTCAACTGTTCATAATTAATCGGGTGCATGACATGGTTTCCGGTTATCTGGTTATCTTGCAATTTACACCGGTTTTGAATCGGTGGACTGACACAAGAGGAAACTTCCGTCTCGATCTAACGATTATTTCGATTCTATCGATGCCGGGGAGCTTGATATAGATTAAAGACTTCACGCCGCGCATCATCGACAGTCAAACCAAGTTACCGGAAAAAGGAATGGCAATGATGAAATCCCGGCATATTCCAGCACTTCTGTTTGCACCCGGCTCCGAATCGATGATGGCAGGCTTGACAGTGATGACGCCATGGACCGTCGCAACCTGTCTGGCACCTGTTGCCGTAGTGACCGCAGTCGGTATGTTTCAGCGCCGAGGGATGGTAAAGTCGGCTCGCGAGCACGATGCGAGAAAGGCGATCAAGGACTTTATTGAAGGTCGTTGATGGGCTTGCCGATTCGGGGTGCTTAACGTACTGCCTGGTTCTTGTAACCAACGCACTGCGGTTTAATTCCTAACTGCGTGACGCGGCGCGGTGGACATTGCGGCTTAATACGAAAAGCGCATAAAGAACCGCAAAACTATTCGTTCTTATTTCACAAGCACTTCTTTAACCTGACGACTTCTGAAACCGGAATCATCGCCAGGGAGAATAAAGATGTTGCTCAAGAAATTTGTCCAGTCCGCCTTGCTGCTGGCCTTCGCCGCGCCCGCTGTTTGGGCCGCCGATACGAGCCTGCTCAACGTATCTTATGATCCGACACGTGAGCTCTATCAGGACGTCAATAAAGAATTCGCCCGGCAATGGAAAGCCAAAGCCGGCGACAACATCGGCATCAAGCAATCACATGGCGGTTCCGGCAAGCAGGCGCGCTCGGTCATCGACGGGCTGGACGCCGATGTCGTCACCCTGGCGCTGGCTTATGACATTGATGAACTCGCCGACAAGGGCCTGCTGGCCAAGGACTGGCAGAAGCGTCTGCCGCATAACAGCTCGCCTTACACCTCCACCATTGTCTTCCTGGTTCGCAAAGGCAACCCGAAAGGCATCAAGGATTGGAACGACCTGGTCAAACCCGGCGTATCCGTCATTACCCCAAATCCCAAGACATCGGGCGGTGCGCGCTGGAACTACCTTGCGGCATGGGGCTATGCATTGAAGCAACCCGGCGGCAGTGACGCCACAGCCAAAGAATTCATCGGGCGCCTGTTCAGGAACGTTCCCGTTCTGGACTCGGGTGCACGGGGCGCGACGACCACCTTCGTTGAACGTGGCATCGGTGATGTGCTGATTGCGTGGGAAAACGAAGCGATCCTCGCGATCAAGGAACTCGGTCCCGACAAATTTGAAGTGGTCGCGCCGCAGCAAAGCATACTCGCCGAGCCACCGGTCGCCGTCGTCGACAAGGTCGTCGACAAGCGTGGTACCCGTAAACTTGCTGAAGCATACCTGCAATTTCTGTACACCGATGAAGGCCAGGAAATTGCTGCGCAAAACTACTATCGTCCAATTTCGGAAAAGGTCGCGAAAAAATATGCCGCGCAATTCCCGAAAGTAAAGCTGTTCACGATAGACGAAACCTTTGGTGGATGGAGCAAGGCGCAGAAGGCACACTTCGCCGACGGCGGCTCGTTCGACCAGATTTACCAGCCGGGCAAAAAATAAACACCACAAGAATCGACACCGACTGGATTCATCATGAGCATTCTTCTGTTAGCGGGCAGTCCGTCCATTCCTTCGCGTTCGACGCGACTGCTGCACCATGTCGGCGAGCGTCTGGCTTTGCTTGGACATCGTTACAGCAAGCTGCACGTCCTTGACCTGCCGGCGCAAGCGGTGTTGCAGGCTGATTTCAGTAATCCGGACATCAGGATTGCGAAGTCCCAGGTCGAACAGGCCGATGCAGTCGTCATCGCGACACCGGTCTACAAGGCGGCATACAGCGGTGTGCTGAAGGCTTTCCTCGATCTGCTGCCGCAGGACGGGCTGGACGGCAAGCTGGTCCTGCCGATCGCTACCGGCGGCAGCCAGTCGCATATGCTTGCTCTTGATTACGCATTGCGTCCTGTGCTGTCAGCGCTCGCAGCGAGGCATGTGTTGCCCAGTATTTATGCAACTGAAGCGCAGGTTGCCTGGACCGCGGATAAGGGGCTGACCGTCGATCCCGCAATTGCCGAGCGCATTACCGAAGGAATCGAACATCTTTCGGAAAACCTGTATGCGCTGCGGCGCGCAAAAATTTCTTCCACTACCGAATTCACTCCGGTGCCTTTCGCCCAGGTGCGATGTAGCGTGTAGAACACTTTCGGCGTCATCCGGCCCAGTCAGGCCAGAAGTGTTCCAAGTACATCGCCTGCTCTAGTCCCTCACTGATTACACCTCACCGCCCGATCCTGATCGTGGCGGGAGCGACCATCGCGCCTAACGCGTGCGATGGCAGGAAGGACTTTTGCCTGATCAATCAACACACAACACCCAACACACGCAACGGAAATACAGCATACCAACTGCAAGAGAGGACATGACATGGACAACAACAATACACGCAATGCCCGGCGCCGTACCCTGGGGCTTCTTTCAGCGGCCGCACTGGGAGCCATTGCCACGACATTGCCGGGTGCCGCATTGGCACAAGCGAAAGCCGGCAGTCTGCGCATCGGTTATCAGAAGTACGGCACGCTGACGATCCTTAAAGCGCGAGGTACCTTGGATAAGCGTCTTGCAGCACAAGGTATTGATGTCAAATGGACGGAATTTCCGGCGGGGCCGGTGCTGCTGGAAGGACTGAACGTCGGCAGCATCGATTTCGGTACCGTTGGCGAAGCACCGCCGATATTTGCACAAGCGGCGGGCGCAAACCTGGTGTATATCGCCAATGAACCGCCGGCGCCCTTATCGGAAGCAATCGTGGTGCCGAAGACTTCCACGCTGAAAACAGTGAGGGATTTGAAAGGCGAGAAAGTTGCCCTCAACAAGGGCTCGAACGTGCATTACCTGCTGGTCAAGGCTCTGGAAAAGGCCGGGCTCGACTACAAGGATATCGCGCCAATCTATCTTCCCCCTTCCGATGCACGCGCAGCCTTTGAACGTGGCAGCGTTGATGCATGGGTGATCTGGGATCCGTTCCTCGCCGCCGCCGAAAAGCAGCTCGGCGCCCGCATACTCGCTGATGGCCAGGGATTGGTCGCGAACCACCAGTTCTTCCTTGCTTCGCGTCCTTACGCAGAGAAAAATCCCGACGTCGTCAAGCTCATCGTTGATGAACTGGTCAGGACAGATGAATGGAGCCGTCAGAACGTGAAGGAGGTGGCCGCCATTCTGGCCGGGCAGATTGGCTTGCCAGCCGATATCGTCGAACTCGCCGCGTCACGTTACGCGTATGGCATTACGCCGGTCAACGATGCGGTCCTACACGAGCAGCAAAAAATTGCCGACGTGTTCGCCAATCTTAAACTGATTCCGAAGAAGATCAACGTGCGCAGTGCCGTAACTGGCGCCAGGCTGTAATCAGGAGAAAAAATGAGCCTCAACGTTTTCTGGTTCTTACCCACACACGGCGACAGCCGCTATCTCGGCACCTCCCATGGCGCGCGTCCCGTTAATTATGATTATCTCCGTCAGGTCGCCGTAGCGGCCGACACGAACGGCTATGACGGCGTGCTGATTCCCACCGGGCGCTCTTGCGAAGATCCATGGGTGGTGGCGTCCAGCCTCATCGGTGCGACAAGGAACCTGAAGTTTCTTGTCGCGATTCGACCGGGTCTCAGCACCCCTGGCCTCGCCGTGCGAACTACGGCAACCTTTGACCGCTTATCTAACGGGCGCCTGCTGGTAAATGTCGTCACCGGCGGGGACCAGGGTGAACTGGAAGCCGACGGCCTGTTTGCCGATCACGAGACCCGTTATGAAATCTCTTCGGAGTTTTTGCGTGTCTGGCGTAGCGCGCTCGCCGGAGAAGGCGGTGACAAGGGCTTTGATTTCAATGGCAAACATATCAAGGTAAAGGGAGCCAAAACCCTGTACCCGGCAGTACAAAAGCCGCATCCTCCCTTATATTTCGGTGGCTCATCGGACGCTGCCCATGAACTCGCCGCGGAGCAGGTCGATGTCTATCTCACCTGGGGCGAACCCCCGGCTGCAGTCGCCGAAAAGATCGCGGATATCCGGGCGCGTGCGGCAAGGCATGGGCGCACCGTACGGTTCGGCATTCGCTTGCATGTCATCGTGCGTGAAACCAATGAAGCCGCATGGAAGGCGGCGGATGAGTTGATCAGCCACCTCAGCGATGACGTCATTGCCAAGGCCCAGGCCGCGTTTTCGAAAATGGATTCGGTCGGGCAGAAACGCATGGCCGCGCTGCATGGCGGGCGACGTGACAGGCTGGAGGTCTCGCCCAACTTGTGGGCAGGAGTCGGACTGGTGCGTGGCGGTGCAGGCACCGCCCTCGTGGGCGATCCGGAAACCGTCGCCGCACGCATGAAAGAGTACGCCGAGCTCGGGATCGACACCTTCATTTTTTCCGGTTATCCACATCTTGAAGAGGCGTACCGTTTTGCCGAACTGGTGTTCCCGTTGATCGGTAAGCGAGCCCCCGGCCAGTTGCATCAGGGATCGCTGACCGGACCGTTTGGTGAAGTCGTCGCCAACGAAATTCTGCCACAGGTATCGCAAAGCTAAAGGACCATCATGCATGTCACTACCGCAGATTTCGAGGCATTGACGCCGCCTGCCACTGATGCGGCACGCCTGTCGTGGAGCAGGATCGTGGCCACACGGTTGGCTCCCTGGATCGTGCCAATCCTTATGATGACAACATGGCAGCTTGCGGCACAGTTCGGCTGGCTGTCCAGCCGTATCCTGCCGGAGCCAGTCGCCGTCCTCAAGGCAGCATGGGAATTGACTGTTTCGGGTGAGCTATTCGTTCATGTCAGGATCAGCACATGGCGTGCACTATCGGCATTTGCCGTCGGCGGCGGGCTCGGCTTGCTCCTGGGACTGCTGACCGGCAGTTTCCGGCAAGCGGAAACCTTGTTCGACACCACCATACAGATGGTGCGCAACATCCCGGCGCTGGCGCTCATTCCTTTGGTGATCCTCTGGTTTGGCATCGATGAGACTGCCAAATTATTCCTGGTATCCGTCGGCGTATTTTTTCCGGTGTACCTGAATACCTTTCACGGTATCCGTTCGGTGGATAAAGGATTGATCGAGATGGCGCAGAGTTACGGCCTGTCGGGATGGGCACTATACCGTGATGTGATCCTCCCGGGTGCGCTGCCATCCATCCTGGTTGGCGTGCGCTTTTCACTGGGTCTCGTTTGGGTGCTGTTGATCGTATCCGAAACCATCTCCGCGCAATCCGGCATTGGATACATGACGATGAACGCACGTGAATTCCTGCAGACCGATGTGGTTCTTGTCGGCATCCTGCTCTACGCACTATTGGGAAAGTTTGCCGACGTGCTCGCGCGTCTGCTGGAACGTTACACGTTGCGCTGGCACCCCGGTTACCGTTGAGTATGTGCCCATCGATGCAATAGGGATTACCAGACAGGAATAGAACAATATGATCAATGACTCGACTGAGCATCACCAGGTGGTCAAAGCGGGCACGTCCGGCCAGCGTGGCGTGCGCGTCACCGTGCAAGCCCTGTGGAAATCGTACGCCGGCAGGCCGGTGCTGAAAGCGGTGGAACTTGATATCGCTCCCGGCGAATTTATCGCCATTGTCGGACGCAGCGGTTGCGGGAAAAGCACCTTGCTGCGGCTCATTGCGGATCTCGAAAGGCAAGATAACGGGCAGATTGCTTTTGGCATCGCAGACAATGCCGGCCGGCGGCCCGATACCCGCATCATGTTTCAGGACTCGCGCCTGCTGCCATGGAAGCGTGTCCTGGATAACGTCGCGCTGGGCCTGGACGATCCCGGCGACAAGGCTGCGCAGGCGTTAAGCAATGTGGGCCTGAAGGACCGCGCCAAAGAATGGCCGGCGGTCCTGTCGGGTGGTCAACGTCAGCGTGTTGCGCTGGCCCGCGCTTTGGTGCATGACCCGGAATTGCTTTTGCTGGACGAGCCGCTCGGCGCACTCGACGCATTAACCCGCATTGAAATGCAACAGCTTATCGAAGGCTTGTGGCAGGAAAGGGGTTTTACCGCTGTGCTGGTCACTCATGATGTACAGGAAGCGATTGCGCTCGCCGACCGCGTCGTGCTGATTGAGGATGGCAGGATCACCCTCGACGAACGGATTACGCTGGCACGCCCGCGTGCGCGTGGTAATCCCGCATTTGCCCGGTTGGAGGAACTGATTCTTTCGCGCGTCCTGCGGCATCCTGCATCGCGGCCCGATAGTTCCCTTGGCGACCTCTCCTTGTTAAAGACGGTCAACCAGGTGTCGTGGGCGGTGTAGGACCAGTCCTACCCGCCATTTCGATAGTCAATCATAGTCAACCATAGTTAATCATGGTTAAGCGCTAAGGCCCGGCAACAACCGGCATTCTTTTATCTTTTTATCGCTCTTCCAAGGAGAAATCATGAGCATCCAGGCAATCAACGTACGCAATCAATTCCGTGGCAAGGTCAAGGCCATCATCGACGGTCCGGTGGTCTCGGAAGTCGACGTGGAAACACCTGCCGGCATTGTCACTTCCGTCATTACGACACGCTCGGTGCGGGATCTGGGCCTGGCGCCTGGTGTGGAAGTCGTGGCGCTGGTCAAAGCCACCGAAGTGTCGATCGCTAAGCTCTAAGCCTGTTCGCGGGTGAACTGATTTGCAAGCCGTTCACCCGCTTCAAATACCAGCATGCCGGCCAGCATTGATATCACGTATAGCAGAGGGTAAATCCTCCATGCGTCAATATATCGGCTTACAATACAAGCGGCGCAAGCCGTGCAAGACAGGCATGACGACCATCGCTTCCTTGCTTGCGATGGTATAGAAAATCTGCTTGCCCTCATTCGCGTACCGACCAGCTTGAAATGCATTTCCCGTAATCATCAGGAGTTGCCATGATTTTTCGCCAGCTGTTTGAGCCACTGTCGAGTACCTACACTTACCTTCTCGGCTGCGAAGAAACCGGACAGGCGATCCTGATCGATCCAGTCGTTGTCGCCATGGACCGCGACCTCGCTGAAGTCAGGCGCCTCGGACTCACACTGGCTTACACCGTTGATACGCATATCCATGCAGACCATATCACTGCCGCGCTGGAACTGAAGAGGACAGTGGGAAGCAAGATTGTCGCGCCGGCGCATGACTGCTTGCCTTGCGCCGACATCGGCCTGGAAGAGGGACAGCCGTTTCGCGCGGGCAGCATTGAACTGCAACCCCTGCATACGCCGGGTCACACGGATGGGCACTTTGCTTATTTGTTGGGCGAGAGGGTCTTCACAGGCGATGCGCTGTTAATCGATGGTTGTGGCCGTACCGACTTCCAGAATGGTGACGCAGATACCTTGTACAAAAGCGTACGTGAAAAATTGTTCACCTTGCCGGAGGACGTACTTGTTTATCCGGCCCATGATTACAATGACCGACGCGTCTCCACCATCGCGCAGGAAAAGAAGCGGAATCCCAGATTAGGAGAGGCACGGTCGCTGGATGAATTCAAGCAGATAATGGCCGGGCTGAATTTACCCTATCCGAAGTTCATTGATTATGCCGTTCCCGGCAACCGGCAGTGTGGCGTGTGCCCTAGCGGTCTACCGGAAAACCTGGAAAAATATTGCAGGCAGATGACCGACAGCCCGCAAGGGTAAGGTTTGCATCTGGCGTTGCCGCGGATCCCAATGCGTAGTGGCTATTAACCGGAACCACCAACAACCATGAAACGATCGCTTATTCTTGTTGTTCTTGCCGTAGCCATTCCTGCAGCAACAGTATTTGCCCAGCACGCCACGCCGTCACACCAGCGGCAGGCTGAAGTGGCGCAGCGTGGCGCCGACGTCATGCCTTTCGACCTTGCTGCAACCACGCATGTATTTAGCAAAACAAAAGGCGGCGGAATACAACGCGTGATCGCTAAGCGCCTTAACGACAAGGCGCAGATCAAACTCGTGCGCCAGCATCTTCGTGATATTCAACAGCAGTTCAAGGCAGGCGATTTTGCCGGTCCGTCGCATATTCATGGTGAGGACATGCCGGGTCTTTCCACACTGCGTGAAGCCAGGCCGGGACAGATTTCAATTGCATACCGAGACATAAAAGGCGGGGCCGAACTGCAATACCATGCTGCCGACGCAAAGCTCACCACCGCGCTGCACCAATGGTTCGATGCGCAGCTATCTGATCATGGCGATGACGCGACGGATGGCAATCATCAACTGCATCACCATCATGACCAACACCGGCATTAAGAATTGTTATCGCACCACATCGGTATAAGCACCACTTGCAGTCCATCTCAGTGTCTGATGAATCGGGACGCGAGGCCGCACATCGTCTTTATGAACTGCTGAATATCCATCGGTTTAACGACGTATTCTTCAATACCCAGCGCTACCGTCGTATTGATATCCGCTTCCAGCGCCGAGCCGGTTAGGACGACTACTGGGATGGAGGCCAGCGCAGGCGTGGCCCTTATCGTACTCAGCACGGCAATGCCGTCCACTGATGGCAACTTTAGATCCAGCAACACTAAGCCCGGGTTACCCGGTGACCTATGCTGAAATTTTCTCCTGCATAGAAGATAATCAAGCGCCTCCTCGCCATCGTTAGCGACGATTATCTCATTGCTTACACCGCACTTCTTTAGTGCAAGTAGGGCAAATTCAATGTCATTCGGAGCATCTTCTACAAGCAGAATCGGGCGGGTCATCTCATCAGAAAAATAGGGTATAAATGTAGAATCGGCAATTTATAGAAGATGCCCGCCAGCATGTCTTGCTTTCCCTCAAGTATCGGGCCTGACGTTTGGGCATGCCGAGCGGTAGAAGTGTAACATTGCGCCTCAGCCGCGCATGTCCGGCAGTTTTACAGGGATAAGCCTACTATGAACGACATGACCACCTCGACGTCCCAAAAATCGACAGACGAGAACCGGTTTCAACTGCTTGTTTCAGGAATCAGTGATTACGCAATTTACATGCTGAGCACAGAGGGCATTGTGACAAGCTGGAATGCCGGCGCGCAACGCTTTAAGGGATACACTGCAGACGAAATTATTGGCCAACACTTTTCCCGTTTCTATACGCCTGAAGACCAGCAAACCGGCTTGCCGGCCAAAGCACTTGAGACCGCCTTAAGAGAAGGCAAATTCGAGGCGGAAGGCTGGCGGGTCCGCAAAGACGGTACGCGGTTCTGGACTAGTGTGGTCATCGATCCTATTTACGATACCAGCGGTCAGCATATCGGGTTCGCCAAAGTCACACGCGATATCACCGAACAACGCCGGGCCCAGGAAGCATTGCGGCAGAGTGAACAACGGTTTCGGATGCTGGTGCAGGGTGTGACGGATTACGCGATCTACATGTTATCGCCAACCGGCGAGGTCACCAACTGGAATGCAGGGGCTGAGCGGATCAAGGGCTATAGCGCTAACGAAGTCATCGGTACTTCCTTTTCCCGCTTCCATACACCGGAAGACCAGGCCGCAGGATTACCCGCCGTTGCCTTGGCCACCGCCGCGAAGGAAGGCCGCTTCGAGCGCGAAGGCTGGCGGATGCGCAAGGATGGGAGCAAGTTCTGGGCGCATGTCATCATTGACGCGATTTATAACGATGACGGGTCATTGGCCGGCTTTGCCAAGATTACCCGCGACATCACGGAAAAAAAGAATGCCGCCGAAGCGCTGGAGCGTGCGAACACAGCGCTGTTTCAATCCCAAAAAATGGAAGCCATCGGCCAGCTGACCGGTGGCATCGCACATGACTTCAACAATCTGCTTTCTGTGATTAGCAGTGGGCTGGAAGTGCTGCCGTTGAAAACGCAGGAGCCTGGCGAACTGAAAATTGTTGAGAGTATGAAACGCGCCGTCGACCGTGGCGCAACGCTTACCCAGCAATTGCTGTCTTTCGCCCGACAGCAGCCGCTGCGCCCGGAAAAGTACAATCTGAATAGCGTAATCAACGGATTTGAAGCGGTACTGCGCCGCGCGGGCAATTCGACAATCTCCTTCAACCTCGTCCTCGCCAATGGGCTGAATAGCGTGATGGTCGATGCGCCGCGTTTCGAGACCGCATTGCTGAACCTGGTAGTGAATGCACGTGATGCCATGCCACATGGCGGACAGATCTCGGTTTCCACATCCAACGTGACCTTATCCGATCAACAGGTTTCAGGTCTGGCAGCAGGTCAGTATGTCAAGGTGGCGGTATCGGATACTGGTTCGGGCATGCCGCCTGAAGTCATCTCAAGGGCGTTTGAGCCATTCTTTACAACCAAGGAAGTTGGCAAGGGCACCGGTTTAGGCTTGAGCCAGGTATATGGTTTCATGAAGCAATCCGATGGAGGCGTGGACGTTGAGTCAAGAGTGGGTCACGGCACGACAATCAACCTGTATTTGCCTGCCCTTGATGAACGTAGCAGTGACGCTGCTCCGTCAGAAGACGGTAGCGAGAAGGTACTGGTTGTCGATGATGAACCGGATGTCATGGAAATGGCAGCGGCACTGTTTCGTAGTATCGGCTATGAGGTCTTTACGGCCAATAATGGGCCTGCCGCCCTAGAAGTACTGGAGCGGACCAACGATATTTCGGTGCTGTTTTCAGATGTCATGATGCCAAGCATGAGCGGTATTGAATTGGCGAAAAGAGCACGCCGGCTGCGGCCGGACATGAAGATATTATTGGCTTCAGGCTATCCACTGCCCGCGTTGAAGGCGCAGCATAGCGGAGTCGATGAGTTTGCTTTTATAAACAAGCCTTATAAACTGGCCGACCTCGCCAAGAAATTACGGTTGTCATAGTCGATTTCCATATTGCACGGAGGTACGCACTACTTGAAATTGTGCATTTTTGGGTTAAGCCAGCATCATTTCGATCAGCTATGATGCAGGCGATGCAGGCGATGCACGCGATGCACGCGAGGCGCTGAGAATTCTGGAGGCAACTTCCACGCTGGACGTATTCGTTACCGATATCGGCTTGCCAAATGGCTTGAACGGGCGCCAACTTGGCGACCTGGTTTGCACGCACTGGACTGAGCTTCCGACTCTACTCATTACGGGCTATGCGGACGAAGCAGTCATGAAAAACGAGGCGCTGCCAGAAGGTACGCATTTGCTGACTAAACCTTTTTCGATGAATTCCTTTACCGCAAAGTTTGCTACCCTCACCAGTTAGCTTGTCAACAGATTCGGCTTTAGGTAACCTGGCCTGGTCACCCTCAGTACGCCTTGGCTGATACCGGTCAGGGCGTCGTGCAATCGATCCCATTGCGGTATTCGTAGAATTAAATGTTTGTGAACAGATTGTTCGGACAAGGGTGTATCGGCCTAACTATTGCCCATCGTCATCGTTAGACTCATGCGTTATCAACGTTAGACTCTGACACTATTGTGTCTCTGCGTCGTACTCGCAATGACCGCTTGACGTTTCCAGTGACAATAGAAAACACGGACATGCCGGCAATCGGCCAATACCGGTCAGTTGTCAGGCAGTGTCGATTCTCCAAAGCAGACGCTCATTCAATGCCAAAACCCGACCTGAGAAGATAAGGGTGGCGAACCTTTCTCAGCATCATGTGGCGCCGCGATGTCGACTTTCCGACATGCAAAATTATGTGTATTTTGCTCGTTGATGACAACGTGGACGCGCTCAACGGCGTATCTCATTATTTGAGGCAGCGCGGGCACGACGTGCAGTCAACAAGCGACCCAGTCGAAGCACTGCAAATAGCGCCTGGTTTCCTGCCTGAAGTAGCAGTGCTCGACATCGGCCTACCAGTGCTTGACGGCTATGCACTTGCAAAAGAACTACGTAAGCAGGCCAATTTACAAAAATTACCTCTAATTGCATTGACTGGGTATGGGCAGCCAAAGGACGTGGAGAACTCACGGCGATCCGGTTTCACTGCCCATTTAGTAAAGCCCGTATTGCTACATGATTTGGACAGAGCAATTGCTAGCGTTACGGCCTAAACGCTGAGTACAAAAAGGCGCTGCTTAGGCTAAAAGAGATTTGGGCGATCCGTATACGCCTACAACTGGCCAATAAGGCGCGAGACTTCAGCCGGCTGTGCGGCATCTGGCAGTTCTACGGGCAATCAGGTAGCTTAGGCGAGTTTCAGAATAGTGCGGTTCTTTTTGAATCTTTGGAACCGGTGAAAGTCTCTGAATTCTGATGGGTTTAAGTGTATGAGGACACATGGCTGTACTGCCATACATGTAATCTGCTTGCTTTCCCAAGCAACATCAAAGGCCGGATTGCGTACCGACCTTCTGTGCGGATAGCGAGGCTAGTAAAGCTAACAATTCGCTGATATTAACCGGCTTCACAAAGTGATAGTCAAATCCAGCAGCGCTTGACTCTTGCTTGTCGTGCTCCTGTCCGTAGCCGGTCACTGCAATGAGAACAATTTTTGCCGCTTCCGGCATGGCTCGCAGCCTTCGTGCAAGGTGTTTTCCATCCATATCGGGCAGACCGATATCGAGCAGCATGACGTCCGGTTGTCTCTCGCGAAATCGATCGATTGCACTAGCAGCAGTGTACTCAGTAAAAACTTCATGGCCTGTGGCCTTGAGTAGCAGCGTCAATGTATCTGCTGCATCGGCATTGTCGTCCACTATCATCAATCTCAATCCCTGCGTTGATCTGGGGGCTTGTTCTTCGGAGATAGATGAACCCTTTACATCGTTCGACGCAATGACAATTCCCGGCACCCTGATGGTGAATGTACTGCCCTGGCCGAGACCTGCACTATCGGCATGCGCTGTTCCTCCATGTAACTCGACCAAGGTCTTGACCAAGGCAAGGCCTAGGCCCAAGCCTCCTTGCGATCGATCGGATGTTCGTTCGCCTTGAGAAAATAAATCAAATGCCTGAGTCAGCAAGTCCGGTGCCATGCCAATTCCGTTGTCCGAAATCTCCAATATCACTTCACCTGATGATGCCTGCAGCCGTGCGCTGATATTGCCACCCTCCGGCGTGTACTTTGCAGCGTTAGCCAGCAAGTTTGTGACAATCTGCACTAGCCTTTTATGGTCTCCGACCACATTGGCTGGCTCAGGCGGAAGGTGTAGCGACAGACTGTGTTGCCGCGCGCTGATGTGGGGAGTCATCTGCTCAATGGCGTCAGAGAGCACCTGACGGAAATCGACTGGATTCTTGTCGATCACAATGAGGCCTCTTGTTACCCGTGCCACATCGAGTAAATCGTCAATAAGGACGGTCAGATGTCTAGCCTGCCTGCTGATGACCCCGGCGGCCTGTTTCACCTTCACCGGGTCGGAAGCTGCCAGCTCCAGCAATTGTGCTGCTGCACTAATTGGTGCGAGCGGATTGCGCAGTTCATGTGCCAACATCGCCAGAAATTCGTCTTTGGCCCGGTTGGCTCTGGTGAGTTCGGCGAGCAGAGCTTCTCGCTCAACGTAGGCCTGTTCCAGTTGATGGCGTTCCGTTGCATCGCGCGTAAAACACCGGGTATAACGCAGTTGGCCGTCTTTGAAGCTCCCGTTCGAATGGATGACTACGTGCTTAATCGAGCCGTCTTTACACCGTAGCCGCGCCGGCTGGTCATATAAGGTTTCACCAGCCAGCAGTTTCGCAAGAATAGCCTCAATCGTCGACCGATCCGCATGAAACTCCGCAATATGATGGCCAATGTACTCTTCCCAGCGATAACCGAGCATCGCTAGTTCGGCTTTGTTCGCCCAAAGGATTGTTCCATCCGGGCCGACGCGATGCAGGCCTTCGGCAGCGTTCTCGACAAAATCGGCAAATTCTTTTTCACGATGCTTGAGTGTCTGCTCCGATTCTTTCAGGCGATCAACCTCTGCCTGCAGGGCGCGCGCCCTCTGTTCTAGCTGAGTTGTCCTCGATTGGATGTCATTCAACTCAAGGGGCGAGTGCAGATGGCCGCCATGCGAACAAACATGGTCATGTTCGGCGCATACCTGCTGGAAAGACTCTGCCAGTTCGAGCGTTGGGAATAAGTGCCACGGATAGGCGCAGAAGAGAGAAAAGGAACAGTTGTCACGAAGGCTGTTCCACAATTGCTCAAGCCTTATGGCGGCATCGTATAAGCCTTGGGCGCACAGCAATGCGACCATTTCGCCGAAAGCATTAACTGTTTGTCCTTTGGCGCACGCTTCGCCTACGATCTTTCCAACGGTGTCCCGGAATCGCGCCTCATCGGGCCAACCGTCGACCATAAACTGGGCAAGTGCAGTTTCGGCGTCAAGCGCAATCAGCTTCCCGGAAAACCAGTCCGGCTGCCCTGGCAGCGATCCAAGGCCCATCAGATGCTGGCGCAAGCCGGCGATATGATCCGGAGTTGCAATGACAATAGCTACTCCGCCTTTGCGAAGTGCACTGTCAAGGAAATCAGCGACTTCCTCGATCAGGTGCGCATCTTCATCATAGAAGCGAGCAAAGTGTGTTGTTTGAGGTGATTCATCAAAAACCGATTCTTGTGTGGCTAATGGCAACATGTGTCCTTGGATCCTAAAAAGCCGCTATGGCGGCGAAGTACCGCAAACATGCTACGATCCTCCTATTGTAAGCCACGCTTGAGATGCATTCTCGTTAGTTGCTTTCAGTCATCAAATTACCTTATATTCTCGTCGGAAAGAGACCTCTATCAGCTTCGCCATCCACTTTCCCAAACCAAGCGAGTAATACCATACGTCTCGCCTGATTGGACTTGTCCGTCCTCAAAACGCTTTTCGAGATTGGTGCCGATCTGGGCTTCTTAGCAGGTCACGCTATGCTCAGGATGCTCGCCAAATAAAAATCATACTCCCCCGATACAGCATTGCATAACGTAAGTCCGCTTTCGAGAAAGGCAAGAGACTGCTCAGGGTCTAGGCTAATGGAATGGTCGCCCTCTCCCAAGATTGCATCGCAGTAATATGTAGAGGAACTGCGACAACCATCAACCAAGGGAGCGACGAATGCAAATTGCNAGTTTCCCGGCATTGATCCTTTTCATCTCCATGGTGAACTCCATTCGTATCGATGAATGTCCGCATACCGCCAAGGCTAATGGAATGGTCGCCCTCTCCCAAGATTGCATCGCAGTAATATGTAGAGGAACTGCGACAACCATCAACCAAGGGAGCGACGAATGCAAATTGCGACGATTGGCCTAGACTTGGCAAAGAATGTAATCCAACTCCATGCTGTGAATCAGCATGGAAGAACGGTAGCCAAGAAGGCACTCAAGCGTGATCAGGTGTTACCGTTTCTGGCCAAGCTTACTCCGTGTTTGATCGGCATGGAGGCATGCAGCAGTGCACACCACTGGGCAAGGAAGTTGCAAGGACTCGGACATACCGTGCGTCTCATGGCTCCTCAGTTCGTCAAACCCTACGTCAAGACCAACAAGAACGACGCTGCCGATGCCGAGGCAATTTGTGAAGCCGTAACCCGGCCAAATATGCGTTTTGTACCTATCAAGAACATCGAACAGCAGGCGGTACTGTCTCTGCACCGGGCACGCCAGGGCTTCGTCAAAGCACGTACTGCACAAGCTAACCAAATTCGCGGAATGCTGGTTGAGTACGGCATCGTACTGCCCCAGGGTATATGCCACATATTGAAACGGGTGCCGGACATTCTTGCCACTGCTTCAGCGGATTTGCCCAGCACTTTCCTTCAATTGCTGCAGCGGCTAGTAGAACATTTGCGTGAGCTTGATCGGCATGTTGAGGAACTTGAACAGCAGATTCAGCGTTGGCACCGGGAGAACGAAGCAAGCAAAAGGCTGGCAAAAATTCCAGGCATTGGCCCCATTACCGCCAGTGCGCTTGTAGCCTCCATTGGTGACGCGCGCAATTTCAAGAGCGGCAAGGAGCTGGCAGCTTGGCTGGGATTGGTGCCTCGTCAGCATTCCAGCGGCGGCAAGCAAAACCTTCTCGGAATCAGCAAGCGCGGCGACTCCTACCTCAGAATGCTATTGATCCACGGTGCGCGTTCCGTATTGCGCGTGGCAGAGCGAAAGGCGGACTACGTGAGCGGCTGGCTGTCCAAACTAACCGAGCGCAGGCATCACAACATTGCTGCTGTGGCGCTGGCCAACAGAAACGCCAGGATCATGTGGGCGCTGCTTGCGCATGACCGAACCTTCAATCTGGCTTTTAATACTCCACGGTGACGAGCCAGATGCAGAACACATAAACATGAAAAAAAGAGTGCTGTAGCAGAACAAGTAATACGAAGGGAAGGAACCCTCCAGCGATTGCACGGGCAATCATGAAGTGATGGCAAAACAGGTCAGACCGAGGCAGGCTAAACCTATTTCACACGGGGAGCATCAAGCTCGATAGGCTGATTAGGAACCTGCCAGCATATTCCATCAGGGACGGAGGCAACAGCCTCGATCATAAGTCCGGATCTATGGCTGCAATCTCCACCTGCGCGACATCATGAATTGAACGCTTGGCAAACCGGGGGCGACCATCTATGTGTGAAA
>NZ_LMHZ01000004.1 GCF_001428545.1 Noviherbaspirillum sp. Root189 | reverse complement strand
AGAAGGTCGATGTGGGCAGCAAGCTGGTTGATCAGGCCGGCAAGACGATGGATGAAATCGTCACGTCGGTCAAGCACGTTGCCGACATCATGAACGAGATCACTGCAGCCAGCGACGAACAAAGCGCAGGTATCCAGGAAGTCAGTCAGGCCATCACGCAGATGGATGAAATGACACAGCGCAATGCAGCGCTGGTGGAAGAAGCGGCGGCTACGGCTGAAAGCATGCAGACACAATCCGCCAACCTGGCCCAGACGGTTGCCGTCTTCAAGCTCCAGGATCGCCCCGGCGACATGCAAAAGCCGCCCGCTCAATCTTTTCAGCCTGCCAAGCCAATTGCCGCGCCTGTCAAACCGGCCGTCTCGGTCAGGGCGGCTGTTCAAACACGGAAAGCGGTTACACGCAAACCTGCTACGAGCATATCCGCCGCCGGTTCTCAAATCAGCAAGCCGACGCCGCGCTTGCCGGTGGCCAGCGGTGACGACTGGGAGGAATTTTAATTTCGATGTAAGCCTTACCACCGGTTCATAGTGTGTGGCCGCTGCCGATAACATGAATAACAGTAGCTAAGTAGCAGGAACGGGTAAATAACCAGGTACAGCGAATTTTGGAGACGCAATGAGTATGAACAAGTACAAGCCGGTACGTACCTTGGCAATCAGCACAGCTGCCGTTGCAACGGGCGTTGCTGCGGCCGCTCTTGCAGCCTGGGGACTGGAATCTGTCGGCCCTGTCGTTTCCGCGATCATTGCTTCCGTTACCGCTACGGGCGTCACCTTTTGCGCTACACGCAAGCGTGGTGGCAATGCCTCGAGTGTTTTGCGTGAAATCGGCGACGAAGTCGATCACATCATGATAGGCGCTGCCGAAACCTCCTACTTCGTCGACTCCATCAAGAAGAAAGTGGGCATTGACCTGCAAACCACGCAAGAGATTGTCGGCAGGGCTGAACAGACCGCTTTGGCAACCGAGCAGATCGCTGTCAACGCCCAGCGTGCGTCCAAGGTGGCGGCCGATGTCCGAAGTGAAAGCATGGCCGGCAGAGCCGAGGTCGATCAGGGTCTGCAGCGCATCAGCAACGCTCGCCAGGATGCAAAGACAGCATCGCAATTGATGGCGCATCTGCAGGAAAAATCCCGCCGCATCCATGTCATTACCGAAGTCATTAATGAAATTGCGGCGCGCACCAATTTGCTGGCGCTGAATGCGGCGATCGAAGCTGCGCGTGCCGGCGAACATGGTCGCGGATTCGCCGTTGTCGCCGGTGAAGTACGGCAACTGGCCCAGCGTACCAAATCGGCCACTGACGACATCGGTGTCATGGTCAGGGAAATCAACGAGGAAGCCGAGCGCGCGGCGGCAGGCATGGCGTCTTTGACATCGAAAGTCAGTGACGCAGCGCAGAACGTTGAACGAGTACATGGTTTCCTCAGCAGTATCGAGCAGTCCGCGGCGGTGTCTGAAAACGAAATTCACCAGATTGCCGACGCATCGCGCGAGCATGTGGAGAGTACGCATGTGATCGCCGATGCGGTATCGCGTATCCGCGACGGCATGCTGGCCACGGAAGAAGAACTTCCGCGCGCTACCAGGTCCGCCATGGTACTTTCCGAGCGCGGCGAAATGTTGTTCGCCGCGTTGGCGCGTTCCGACGCCAGTACTTCGCATGATGAATTGTGTGCCGTTGCGCAACAGGCAGCGAAGGACGTCGGGAAACTGTTCGAACAGGCCATCGCCACTGGACAGATCACCGAAGCGGCGTTGTTCGACCGTACTTACAAACCAATTCCCAACACCAATCCGCCGAAGCACACCACTGCGTTCGACGGCTTCACCGACCGCGTGTTGCCAGCACTGCAGGAACGTATCCTGGAACAATGGTCGCAACTGACTTACGCCGGTGCCGTCGATAATAACGGCTACTTCCCTACGCATAACCGGAAGTTTTCCAAACCCTTGACTGGCGACTACGAAACCGACTTGGTCAATAATCGTACCAAGCGGATTTTTAACGACCACACCGGATCTCGCTGCGGTTCGAATACCAAATCTTTTTTGCTGCAGACCTATAAGCGGGACACCGGAGAGGTCATGCATGACCTCAGCGCACCTATCTATGTCAACGGCAAACACTGGGGTGGGTTCCGCGTTGGTTATCGGTCGAGCGCGCCGGTCGCGGCAGTTACCCGAAATGCGGCGGTCAAGCCCGCCGCGCCGTCTTCACCTGCGCCTTCATTGGTGAAAAGTCCTGTCAAAAGCTTGTCCGGTGCCGCAAATAAACGCGGCAAACAAGGCGCGCATTAAAGTGGAAAACGGGACAGGATTTAGCGCAACAACTAACTCGGACCATGGAACAGATTCTGCATGACGCTGGCACGACAAAACAAACCTGATGCATCGAAAGAATTCGATTTCACCGCACGTGACTTCGAACGGGTGCGAGCGTTGATCCATCGGCGCGCGGGGATTGCTCTCGCGGAAAGCAAGCATGAGATGGTGTACAGCCGTCTTGCGCGACGCTTGCGCGCCACCGGCGTCCGTTCGTTTCAGGCGTATCTGGATGGCCTGGAAAGTCGCCTCGACGACGACGAATGGGAAGCCTTCACCAATGCGCTGACGACCAACCTGACCTCGTTCTTTCGCGAAGCGCATCATTTTCCCATTCTGGCCGACCACGTGCGCAAGGCGAAGGAGCCGGTAACGATATGGTGTTCCGCCAGTTCGACCGGTGAAGAACCTTATTCGATCGCCATGACCTTGTGCGAAGCACTTGGTCCGGCGGCAGCCCAGTCGCATGTGATTGCCACGGACATCGATACGAACGTGTTGAATACCGCCTCCAGTGGCATCTATACGATGGATCGGCTCGACAAGATGGAGCCGGATCGCGCGCGCCGTTTTTTCCTGAAAGGGAAGGGCGAGCATGCCGGACTGGCGAGGGTGCGGCCGGAACTGCGGCAAATGGTGACTTTCAAGCAACTGAACTTGCTGGCCGATGAGTGGCCTGTCAGCGGACACTTCGATGCCATCTTCTGTCGCAATGTGATGATTTATTTCGACAAGCCGACACAGGGCAAGATCCTGTCGCGCTTTGCACCCTTGATGAAGCCGGATGCACTGCTGTTTGCCGGCCACTCGGAAAACTTTCTATATGTCTCGGATGCCTTCAAGCTTCGGGGCAAAACCGTGTACGAACTTGACTCACGCCAGCCGGGGGCGTCGCGCATGGTGCCACGCAGGAGCGAGAAACAAGCATGACTTCCGGAATCGAAGAACATTTCGCCACCAACGTCTACTACGATCGCACCTTCGATTGCGACGCAGCCAAGATCCTGCCTGGCGAGTATTACTACACGCCGAAGGATATGCTGATCGTGACGGTGCTCGGCTCTTGCGTATCGGCCTGCATCCGCGACCGCGTAACCGGCATCGGCGGCATGAACCACTTCATGTTGCCCGACGGCGGCGGTGATGCCGACAGTCCGGTATCGGCGTCGATGCGTTACGGGACCTATGCAATGGAAGTGCTGATCAATGATTTGCTCAAGGCCGGTGCGCGGAGAGAAAACCTTGAAGCGAAAGTATTCGGCGGCGGCAATGTGCTGCGCGGCTTTGTCGCAATCAATGTCGGCGAGCGCAATGCGCAGTTCGTTCGCCAGTACCTGCGCGCCGAAAATATACGCATTGTCGCGGAAGACCTGAACGACATTTACCCGCGCAAGGTATATTTTTTCCCCCGCTCCGGCAAGGTACTGGTCAAGAAACTCAAACAACTCAACAACAATACCCTCGTGAACCGGGAACAGGATTATGCAAGCCGTCTGCAGAAAAGTCCGGTGGCTGGCGATATCGAGTTGTTTACCTGAACGGCTCAGCATGGAAAGCAAGTGTTATGAAAACAAAAGTCCTTATCGTTGACGACTCCGCGCTTATCCGCAGCGTGATGAATGAGATCATCCGCAAACAACCGGATATGGAAGTGGTTGGCGTTGCGCCCGATCCCATCGTTGCCCGTGAACTGATCAAGCAGACCAATCCCGACGTCCTGACACTGGACGTTGAAATGCCCCGCATGGATGGCCTCGACTTCCTCGAAAAACTGATGCGCCTGCGCCCGATGCCGGTCGTCATGGTGTCGTCCCTGACCGAGCGTGGTTCTGAAATTACCTTGCGCGCGCTTGAACTTGGCGCCGTGGACTTTGTCACCAAACCCAAACTCTCCATACAAAGCGGCATGCTGGAATATGCGGAGCTCATCACCGACAAGATCCGCGCAGCGGCAAAGGCAAGGGTCAAGGCACGTACCGTCGCGCAGAGCGATCCCAATCGCGTGTCCGGCGAAGGCTTGCCGCTGATCCGCAATCCGCTGACCAGTAGTGAAAAGCTGATCATCATCGGCGCGTCGACCGGCGGTACGGAAGCCATCAAGGAATTCCTGACGCAGATGCCATCCGATTGCCCGGGCATCCTGATCACCCAGCACATGCCGGAAGGTTTTACGCGCTCTTTCGCCAAGCGCCTGGACAGCCTCTGCAAGATCACCGTGCGTGAGTCGGAAGGCGGCGAGCGTATTCTGCCCGGACATGCCTTCATCGCTCCGGGTCATTCGCACCTGCAACTGGTGCGTAGCGGCGCCAACTACATGACGCAGCTCGACCAGGGTCCGCCGGTCAATCGTCACCGCCCATCGGTCGATGTGCTGTTTGACTCGGCCGCGCGCTTTGCGGGCAAGAACGCGGTTGGCGTCATCCTGACCGGCATGGGCAAGGATGGTGCACAGGGCATGCTGGCAATGAGGAACGCCGGTGCCTATAACTTTGCGCAGGATGAAGCGTCATGTGTCGTGTTCGGCATGCCGCGTGAAGCCATTGCGGTCGGCGCCGCTCATGAGATCGGCGCACTGACATCGCTTCCGGGAATGGTGCTGAATCATCTGGCTGCACATAGCAGCAGGGCGCTGCGGGTCTGAACGACACCCTGCCGGTCCGATGGGACGACGCGATATTGTCATTTGGATCACATCTGACAATTGCAACGTGCTGAATGTGTTGAAAATGGTTCGCTCTTGTGTCGAGTATTCAAGATGGCACATGCTTTGAGTGCATAATCAAGAGCGATGGGATTATACTGAGGCCTATACCGTTCATGGCTGCGATAGAACGGATGGCCGATAACGATTTGCAGAATCAATGGAGTAATTCATGGCGGGTCCGAATACAAAATTCTTGGTGGTTGACGACTTCTCGACGATGCGCCGCATCGTCCGCAATCTGCTGAAGGAATTGGGCTACACGAATGTAGACGAAGCCGAAGACGGCGCAATGGCCCTGTCCAAGCTGCGCAGCGAACAGTTCGATTTCGTTATCTCGGACTGGAACATGCCAGTGATGGACGGCCTGACCATGCTGCAGAACATTCGCGCAGATGCAGCGCTGTCCAAGCTTCCCGTCCTGATGGTGACCGCGGAAGCAAAGAAGGAAAACATCATTGCGGCAGCGCAGGCGGGCGCAAATGGCTACGTCGTCAAACCCTTTACCGCGGCAACGCTGGACGAAAAACTGTCCAAGATCTTCGAGAAGCTTGAAAAAGTCGGAGCCTGATGTGAGTCAACCGCTCCAGCCGCCAGCGGGCGCGGACCAGGCTGCACAGGACGAAATGCTGGCGCGGGTCGGTCAGATGACCCGCATGTTGCACGACAACCTGCGAGGCCTTGGTTTCGACAAGCTGCTTGCCAAGGCGGCGCATGACATTCCGGATGCACGCGACCGTCTCGATTACGTGGCGAAGATGACGGAGCAGGCCGCGCAGCGGGTGCTGACCGCGACAGAAAACGCGTTGCCGCTGCAGGAAAAAATCGAAACCGGCGCCGCCTCTCTCGCACAGGAATTGCAGGGCATGCTGGCGACACCGTTCTCCGAGCAGCAATCACGTGAGACCATGCAACGCATGCTCGCCTATCTGCAGGAAAGCGGTGCGAGCGCAGGGTCGACACGCGCACAACTGCTCGACATCATGATGGCCCAGGATTTCCAGGACCTGACCGGGCAGGTGATCAAGAAGGTGACCGAACTGGCGCATGGCATTGAACAGCAGTTGGTCCAACTGCTGATTGATTACGCACCGCCGGAAGTCCGGCGTGAAGCAGGGACTGGTTTGCTGAACGGTCCGCAAATCAATCCGGTTGGGAACGCCGATGTGGTCGCAGACCAGGGACAAGTAGACGATCTGCTGGAAAGTCTTGGATTTTGAATCCTGGTCGCCGCTGATTCTCCATACTCTCCCGTCTTGAACCGATCCAATTCGTCACTACGGTGACGCCACTACGGACATTACACATGCAAGCAGAGAACTTTATCGTTCGCGAGCCACTGGTCAACTCGCAGGAGCGTGTGCTCGGTTATGAGCTATCGTGGCAGAAGCCCACGCTCGAGCGTCGCAAGCCGGACGAGGCAGAAATTGTCTCGCTGGCAAAGTTTGTCGCCGACCAGCTCAACAACACGGACTCCGGTGCGCTGCTGGGAGACCAGATACTCTTCATTGAAGCCGCGCCTGGCTTGCTCGGACACGAAGCCATTTGCGCCTTGCCACCCAAGGGCACCATTCTTGCTGTAAGAGGCGAAGACCTTGATGACGAAGCAGCGCTTCCGGCGATTCAGGAAGCGCGTGGGAAAGGCTATGGCGTCTCGCTACGCGGTGCCAACATTGCCGGCGTCGACAAGAGTTTGTTATCGCAATTCACCCACATCGAAGTGCCGATCGGTGCCGCCAATTTTGCTCCGCAGGTCCAGTATTTCCGTTCGCTTAACCTTGCATCCGTACGCATGGTCGCCCGTCAGGTCGAGACCTGGCAGGCCTATGATGTCTGCGCACAGATCGGACTGTATGCCTTTGTCGGCAATCTGCACCTGACACCGCGTCCGGGCAATCATTCACGCGATCTGAATCCTGCTCAAACCATGATCCTGCAACTGATGGACATGGTGCGCAAGAACGCTGACATCAAGGAGCTGGAGAGTATCCTCAAGCGCGATGCGGCGCTGTCCTACAAACTGCTTCGCTACATCAACTCCGCGGGCTTTGGATTGGGCTGTGAAATCCAGTCGCTCAAGCATGCGGTCACAATGCTCGGCTATTCACCGTTGTACCGCTGGCTTGCGCTGTTGCTGGCCACGGCAACCACGACTGGCTATTCTCCAGTGCTCATGCAGACAGCTGTGATTCGCGGTCGTTTTGCGGAACTGCTGGGCAGTTCGTACCTGCCACGTAATGAAGCGGAAAACCTCTTTGTGGCGGGTATGTTCTCCCTGCTCGACAAACTGCTTGGCGTACCGATGGAAGATGTGCTTGAGAAGATCCAGTTGTCGGAATCGGTCACGCAAGCGCTGTTGTCACGTGAAGGTATCTATGGCCCCTTCCTTGCCATGGCGGAAGCATGCGAACTGAATAGCGCTGAAGTCGATGCAATGGCAACCTCGCTGTGCATCAGCGCCAGGCAGGTGAACGAAGCGCAGATGTCGGCGCTGGCCTGGGCGCAGAGCATCAAGCTTTGATCGGGTCGTTGGCTGCAACGCGAAATGAGTAGCACCAGCAGCCGGCAACCAGCAACCAGATTTGCCGACGTGATAACTCCCTCCGTCAAGTTCCCTCCCCCTGTTAGGGGGAGGGCTAGAGAGGGGGTGTGAAGGTCACTCCACCACTTGCGGCTGCAAAAGCGGTCAACCTGTCAATCACGCAATACCATAACTGCACACCAATTTCACCACCGTCCGCATTTCCCCCACTTTTCACCCTCATCCACGGCACCACAACACCTCTGAATAGCGAGGGGTTTTCATGGTTGTTCCCGTGATGGTAAAACTGATATTTCGAGAATAATCCTACCTATTGGCCCCCACTGCGTCATCCGGAGTGCGGCAGGGCGGCAGGGCGGCAATACAGGAGTCGGCGATGGCCGAAGATAGCGATCTCGAAAAGACAGAACCAGCGTCAGCCAGGAAACTGGAACAGGCGCGCGAGGAAGGCGACGTTCCCCGATCGCGGGAGCTGGCTACCTGTACGATTCTGCTCGCGGGCGGTCTTGGCCTCTTGTTCACCGGCGAAGGCATGGTGCGTCGTTTGAACAGCATGCTGGTTTCCGGATTGTCTTTCGAGCGTGAACGCGCTTTCGATTTCGACTTGCTGCTCATGCATCTCGGTGCGAGCGCCGTGGATGTACTCATCGCTATGGCGCCTTTTGCCGGTCTTTTGATCCTGGTCGCGCTTGGCTCACCAATGCTGATCGGTGGCTGGCTATTCACCGCAAAATCGCTGATGCCCAATTTCGGTCGACTCAATCCGATGAGCGGCCTGGGCAACATGTTTTCCGTACGTGCATTGGTCGAACTTGGCAAAGCGATCGGCAAAACACTATTGGTCGGCACGATCGCCTGGATGGTGATCTCCAGCGAGATCGAACCGATGCTGGCGTTGTCCACCGAACCGCTGGCTGCCGGCAGCGCTCACCTCGGCCATCTGCTCGTGACCGGCTTCATCTCGATCGTCTGCGGCCTGGTGGTGATCGCCCTGATCGACGTTCCCTACGTGTTGTGGCAATACGCCAGCAAGCTGAAGATGACACGCGAAGAAGTACGCCAGGAATCCAAGGAGTCGGACGGCGATCCACAGGTCAAGGCACGCATCCGCCAGATGCAGCGTGAGATGGCCAAGCGCCGCATGATGTCTGAAGTGCCCACTGCCGATGTGGTCGTGACCAACCCGACGCATTATGCGGTCGCACTGAAATACACCGAAGGAAAAATGCGCGCGCCGAAGGTGGTTGCCAAGGGTGCGGATGAAGTCGCTGCAAAGATCCGTGAAATCGCGGCTGAGAACAAAGTTGCCTTGCTGGAAGCGCCGCCGCTGGCGCGTGCGTTGTATCGCCATGCCGAGCTCGGCGATGAAATCCCGGCTGCACTCTACACGGCGGTAGCGGAAGTGCTGGCCTACGTGTTCCAGTTGCGTGCTTATGGCCGCGACGGAGGCGTCAGGCCGCAAGCACCGGATGAAATTGACGTGCCGTCCGAACTGGACCCGCTTAATCCGGCGGCTCAGAAAACCGATGGGCGGACGCGATGATGAATAACCTCAAAATGCCCCCGTGGCTGGCCGGTCAATCGAAGGCGCTCGCAGCACCTATCCTCATCATCATGATGCTGGCGATGATGGTCCTGCCATTACCGCCTTTCGTGCTGGACATGTTCTTCAGCTTCAATATCGCGCTGTCGATCATTGTTCTGCTGACCAGCCTCTACACGATCAAGCCGCTGGATTTCATGGCGTTCCCGGCTGTGTTGCTGGTGTCCACGATGCTGCGTCTATCATTGAACGTGGCATCGACACGCGTGGTGCTGACCGAAGGACATAAAGGTCCGGACGCGGCAGGCAAGGTCATCGAAGCTTTTGGTCACTTCCTGATTGGCGGCAACTACACCGTCGGTATTGTGGTCTTCGTCATTCTGACCATCATCAACTTTGTCGTGGTCACCAAGGGTGCCGGCCGTATCGCGGAAGTCGGCGCGCGATTCGCGCTCGATGCAATGCCGGGCAAACAGATGGCGATCGACGCCGATCTCAACGCCGGCCTGATCGGCGAGCAGGAAGCGCGTGCACGTCGTCTCGAAGTCTCGCAGGAAGCGGAGTTCTACGGCTCGATGGACGGTGCCAGCAAATACGTGCGTGGTGACGCCGTCGCGGGCATCCTGGTCACGGTAATCAACATCTTCGGCGGCCTTGTCGTCGGCATGGTGCAGCACGACCTTGCTTTCGACATGGCACTCAAGAACTACACCTTGCTCGCCATCGGTGACGGCCTGGTCGCACAGATTCCTTCGCTGATCATTTCAACTGCGGCCGGTGTGGTCGTCTCCCGCGTGGCAAGCGAACAGGACATCGGCGGCCAGCTGGTCAACCAGCTCTTCGCCAAACCGCAAGTACTGTACATCACCGGTGGCATCATCGGCGGCATGGGCCTGATTCCAGGCATGCCGCATATTGCTTTTATTCTTTTGGGTGGCGCACTTTGTGGTGGCGCCTACATGATCTCCCAGCGCGCCAAAAAAGAACTGGAAGCACCTCCGCCGATTCCCGAAGCCGCGACCACCGCGCCGGAACAGGAAGAAGCGACCTGGCAAGACATCGTGCCGGTCGATACACTCGGCCTTGAAGTCGGCTACCGCCTGATTCCACTAGTGGACAAAGGCCAGAACGGCGAACTGCTGCGCCGTATCAAGGGTATTCGCAAGAAGTTCGCCCAGGAAGTCGGTTTCCTGTCTCCGCCCGTGCATATCCGTGACAATCTCGAACTCAAGCCCGCCGCCTATCGGATCACGCTGAAAGGCGTGGAAGTAGGCAGCGGAGAAGCCTTTGTCGGCCAGTTCATGGCGATCAATCCTGGCATGGTCAGCGGCGCATTGCCCGGCAATGCCACTACCGATCCGGCGTTCGGCCTGCCGGCCGTCTGGGTAGACAACGGCATGCGCGAACACGCGCAAGCCCTGGGCTATACCGTGGTGGACGCCGGTACCGTGATCGCGACACACCTGAACCATCTGATTACTTCGCATGCCGCCGAATTGCTGGGCCGCCAGGAAGTACAGCAGTTGCTCGATCACCTTGGCAAGGAGACGCCGAAGCTGGTTGAAGACCTGGTGCCGAAACTGATTTCCCTCTCGACCCTGCAGAAGGTTTTGCAAAATCTGCTGATCGAAGGTGTCCATATCCGCGACATGCGAACCATCATCGAGACCTTGTCCGAGTTTGCACCGCAGACGCAGGATCCTAACGAATTGACCGCCATGGTGCGCATCGCCCTCGGCCGCGCGATCGTGCAACAGATTTTCCCGTCGACCAACGAGTTGTCCGTCATCACCCTCGACAGCCGCCTCGAGCGCATCCTGATGCAGGCGCTGCAGTCCAGCGGCCCCGATGGCGCCGGCATCGAGCCGGGACTGGCCGATACGATTGCCGCGCAAGCCGAGCAGGCTGTGCGCCAGCAGGAACAGATGGGCCTGACACCGGTGCTGCTGGTGCCCGGCCCGCTGCGTGGATTGCTCGCCCGCTTCCTGCGCCGCGCGCTGCCGCAGCTCAAGGTCTTGTCACACGCAGAACTTCCCGATTCCAAAACGATTAGAGTTACCAGCCTAGTTGGAGGCCAAGCATGAATGTAAGAAAATTTTCCGCAGCCACCTCGCGTGATGCATGGCGTCAGGTGCGTGAGGCCCTTGGCCCCGATGCGGTGATTCTCTCCAACCGCACCATCAACGGCATGATTGAAATCCTGGCGCTCGCGCCGGAAGACATGTCGGCATTGGGCGATCCCGTAATTGAGAAACCGGCAGTGTCCGAGTCTACGCTGGCTGCCTTTGGCGCAGCGCGTGAAGCTCACCAACAGATACAGCCGATGCAGTCGATGCAGCCAGCTCAACCGGCCAAGGCGATCATCGACGATCGCCATGTCGACGAGAATCAGGCATCGAACCTTGCCGACGCGCTCGCCGCCAGCCGTGATGCCGCGCCGAAATCCCAGGGCGTCGCCGAACTCGCCGAAGTGATGAGCGAGCTGCGTTCCATGCGTGGCATGCTCGAATCGCAACTCGCCGAAATCGCCTGGGGCACCCAGCAAAAACGCGAACCCGCCAAGGCAGCGGTGATGCGCGAATTGCTGTCCGCAGGCTTCAGCGCCAGTCTCGCGCGTTACCTGACGCAGAACATGCCGAAAAATGAAATGACTGACAAAGGCATGGCCTGGGTCAAGTCCGTGTTGTCACGCAATCTCAGTGTGATCAGCAACGAGAATGAAATCCTGGAAAAGGGTGGCGTCTATGCACTGGTCGGCCCGACCGGCGTTGGCAAGACAACCACCACGGCCAAGCTCGCGGCACGCTGCGTCATGCGCCATGGCGCAGGCAAGCTGGCGCTGATCACAACCGATGGCTATCGTATCGGCGGCTATGAGCAGTTGCGCATTTACGGCAAGATCCTTGGCGTGATGGTGCATTCGGTCAAGGATGAAACCGATCTGCGCATCGCCCTCGACGAACTCAAGAACAAGCACACCGTTCTGATCGATACCGTTGGTATGGGACAGCGCGACAAGATGGTGGCGGACCAGATCGCGATGCTGTCCGGCACCGACTCCAAGGTCAAGCGTCTGCTGTGCCTGTCGGCGACGTCGACCGGTGAAACGCTCAATGAAGTCGTGCGCTCCTACCAGGGCGACGGCCTTGCGGGCTGCATCATGACCAAGCTGGACGAAGCCGCAACGGTAGGCAACGTGCTGGACGTGATGATCCGCCAGAAGCTCAGTCTTTACTATGTGGCAAACGGTCAACGCGTACCGGAAGACTTGCACGTGCCCAACCAGCATTACCTGGTCGACCGCGCGTTCAAGCTCAAGCGAGAAACCGCGCCGTTTCAGTATCAGGATGAAGAGTTGCCACTGGTGATCGGCAATACCGCCCATGCAATGAATGACAAAGGTTTGCGCGAGGTGACACTTGGCTAGTTTCGATTTTGACCAGGCTGAAGGCCTGCGCCGCATGCTGGCTGGCCCGAAGCCGCGGGTATTTACTTTTCTGTCCGCGGCGTCGGCCGAAGAAAAAGGCGCCATGCTGGTGAATCTCGGCGCGTCGCTCGCGCAAGCCGGTAGGGACGTGCTGCTGGTGGATGCCTGCGTCGCATCCGAAGGCATTGCCTCTCGCCTGGGTGCCATGAAGAGCGCGTCGCTTGTCCAGGTCGCGCAGCGTGAACGCGCACTCGACGATGCGATCCAGCCGATGCCGCAGGGTTTTGGTGTCGCGGCACTGCGCCGTGGCGCACAGAAGATCGTTACAGGCAATGCCGAGCAGATGCAACGACTCGACGATGCATTCGGCGTGCTGTCCGCCCGTGCCGATATCGTCGTCGTCGATGCCGAACTCGACAAGGATGACGCATTTACCATCCCGGCACTGGCCGGCACTGAAATCGTGGTGCAGGTCTCCAATACTCCGGCATCGATCAAGGCGGCATACACGCTGATCAAGCGGGTCAACAGTCAGCTGGGACGCCGTCCGTTCAGCATCCTGGTAACCGGCGCATCGGACAAGGACGCGCAACTGGTGTACCAGAACATGGCGCAGGCTGCGAACCGTTATCTTGCTGTCAAGCTTAACTCCATGGGATCCGTGCCCGCCGATGAACACCTTAAGAAAGCCATGCACCTTGGCCGTGCGGTAGTCGATGCCTTTCCGCTGGCTGGTGCTTCGGTTGCCTTCCGGCGACTGGCCGGGAAGTTTGTGTTATCCGATGTGGCGACCGCGGGCTAACATGGCATTTCCCCGCACCGGGCGCGGCCTACCTGATGTACCTGAGATGCCCGAGCGGGTATCCGAACAGATTCAACACAATGTATACCGTTAGCGGAAAATCGGACAAAAATCATCTGCTGGAGGCGCACGCACCACTGGTGAAGCGGCTCGCGCACCAGATGAAGGCGAAGTTGCCGCCGAGCGTGGAAGTCGACGACCTGATCCAGGCCGGCATGATCGGCTTGCTGGATGCCGTCAGCCGCTACGAAGAAACGCACGGTGCGCAGTTCGAGACCTACGCGGTGCAGCGCATACGCGGCGCCATGCTTGACGAATTGCGTAGCAGCGACTGGCTGCCGCGCAGCATCCGGCAGAACATGCGCAAGATCGAAGATGCGATGAACAAGGTGCAGCAGCGCTTCGGACGCGCACCGAAGGAAGCCGAGATCGCCGCCGAACTCAAGATGACGCTGGTGGAATACCAGGAACTGCTGACCGAAGGCAGCGGTCACCAGTTGGTCTACTACGAAGACTTCCATGAGAAGGACGAGAACGACCACTTCCTTGACCGCTATTGCGTCGACGAATCCAGCGATCCGTTGCAGAGCCTCATGAACGGCGGTTTCCGTCAGGCGGTCATTCACGCGATCGAGGCGCTGCCCGAAAGGGAAAAGATCCTCATGGGCCTGTACTACGAGCAGGAAATGAATCTCAAGGAAATCGGCGCCGTCATGGGCGTTTCCGAATCACGTGTCTGTCAGCTGCATAGCCAGGCCATCGCACGCATGCGTGCAAGACTAAAGGATCAGGCATGGACTGGGCTAGCCTAGCCGGCATACTTCTCGCGCTGGCCGGCATCGTTTTCGGGCAGGTGATCGAGGGCGGTCACATCGACTCACTGCTGCAGCCGGCAGCGTTTACCATTGTCGCCATCGGCACCATGGGAGCCGTGCTTCTGCAAAGCGGAACCAGCAGTTTCGTTCGTGGCGTCAGGATGCTGCGCTGGGTATTTTCTCCGCCGCCGGATCGCAGCAGCACCATTTCGCAAGACCTGATGACATGGAGTTCGACCGCGCGCCGCGAAGGATTACTGAGCCTGGAACGCTATCTCAACGCCGTCAAGGATCCGTTTACCGCAAAAGGTTTGCGTCTCATCATCGATGGCATCGACCCTTACAAGATCCGTGAAATTCTGGACGTGGATATCTCGACCTACGAGCGTCGCGAGCGCCAGGCAGTCAAGGTGTGGGAAGCGGCCGGCGGCTATGCGCCGACCATCGGCATTCTGGGTGCCGTGCTCGGCTTGATCCACGTGATGGAAAATTTAACCGAGCCGAGCAAGCTTGGCGGTGGCATCGCAATTGCCTTCGTCGCGACGATTTACGGCGTCGGCCTGGCGAACCTGATTTTCCTTCCGATCGCCAACAAGCTCAAGACCATCGTCACCGATGAAGTGCGCCGCCGCGAAATGCTGACCGATGTGTTCTGCAGCGTAGCCAACGGTGACAATGCGCGCATCGTCGAAGAACGCATGCTGGCCTACAAAATCTGACCCGGTAACGAGCACCATGGCCCGCAAGCGATATGAAGAAAGCGAAGACAACCATGATCGATGGCTGGTGTCTTATGCTGATTTCATCACCTTGCTGTTTGCGTTTTTTGTCGTGATGTATGCACTGTCTTCCGTCAACGAAAGCAAGTACCGGGTACTGTCCAATTCGCTGATCAATGCCTTCGGGCGCGTGCAGACCGCACCGATTGTCGGCGATCCCGCATCCGCTTCGCCAAGCATTCCGCTTGCGTTACCCCCGGTCCGTCCTCGCAACAATGAAGCCTTGCGTCGTGAACGCGAGAAGCTGACCAACGTTGCCCGCGATATTCTCAAGGTGCTGGCACCCCTGGTGGAGCAAGGCAAGGTAAGGGTCACGCAGACTACACGCGGTGTGAATGTCGAAATCAATGCCAGCGTGTTGTTTGCGCCGGGAGATGCGCGCTTGTCCGACAGTAGTATTCAGGCATTGAAAGCGGTTGCCGAGGTGTTGAAGGACGACGATCATGCGATCCAGGTGGAAGGGCACACGGATAGCGTGCCGATTCGCAATGTGTTATTTGCTTCTAACTGGGAATTGTCCGCGGTGCGGGCGTCCAGCGTGATTCGATTGTTTGTCGACGGCGGTGTGGCAGAGACCAGATTGACCGCGGTAGGTCACGGGTCGACGCAGCCGGTGGGCAGCAACGAGACGCCGGAAGGGCGCTTGCGTAACCGTCGCGTATCGGTGATGGTGTTGTCTAATTTGCCGGAGACGGAAACGGAAGTGCCGGTTGATGTGCCGGGGAAATCGTAAAAAGCAAGGTGGCCCTCTGTTTAAGCACTACCGCAAGAGCCTTCCTGCGACCATGGGCGAGACACCATCATGAAAGTCAGCCAACCACCAGGGTCCGGCTGCTGTTCTTTGAAGTTGCTTGCCCGTTCGGGCCATACATGCCGCTGCCGTTCTGATTTCCTTGCAACACGTTCAACGCGTTCTGGTTGCGTGTCATGTGCTGGTTGATCAGCAAGCCATTGGTCCGGTTCAATTCCTTGGCCTCCCGGGCGAGGCCGAGCAGATCATCCCAGGACTTAATCAATGCCGCTGGTGCGGTTGCGACCCAGCGCTGCATGCCCGACTCGCTGGCTTCAAAGCCTGCGGCGGCGAGCGTGCGATGACGACGCAATGCCAATTCAGTCATGCGGGTGACTGCCTTGGTTTTTTCTTCTGTTACCCCGGTGAGCCCGTCGAGGTTGGCGTGGATCAAGTGTTCCTGTTCCTGCTTCAGAAGCTGCAGCAGGGTGTTGCCGATACTGATCTCTTCGCCAAGGCTTTCAGCCGGGCTGTTTCCTGGGTTTTGCATGGTTTTACGCCTTACGTGTACGGATCAGGTCGCTGACCGTGTCGAGCAAGCCGTTGGCGACCTTTTCAGGGTCTACCTTGAACGTGCCGTCGGCGATCGCTGCCTTGATCTCTTCAACTTTCTTTGCATCAAATACGCCGCCGGTACCCGATTGGGACAGCGACTGCACAGTGGACGACAGATGCACGCTGTCAGTTTCGGCCGGAGCCTTGCTGACAGCAGCGGATTTGTCGGCGCCCTTGCCGGCGCGGGTAGGCGTCGTTCCAACGCTTACACCACCGGATTTCTTTAGCGGGTCATCGATTTTCACGGCAATTCCTTAGCTGATTAGCGGTTTTTCGGTTCTTGTCATCAGTCTTATCGACACGTTCGGCAGAAACTTTAGCATTGAATCTGAAAAATCGGAAAAACCGTTTTAAATCAGTAAGTCACTTCGACGATGCCGCCTGTTTTCGCCACCCCGCTGACCACCTGGCCGGACGCGGTGCGCGCTTGGGCGATCTGACCTTCGGAAGCGTTGTTTAGTGCCCGACCTTCGGTCGCAACCGAAAATCCGGGGCCGTTGGAGACGACACGTACTGTTTGTCCCTGTTGTACCGCCGCCTGGCTACGCAGCGCATCGTTGCGCAATGGCGTACCGGCCGGCAGCGACGTCGTCATGGTGCGGCCGATTGCCTGCGAGGTGTCGGTGATGACGCCGGCGGGCAGGGAAGTGAGGTCGCCCTTGAGTTTGACAAGGTCGTTCGGCCCGACCTGTTGCCCCTGTGCCAACGGCACTGCGGCGGCGATATAGTCGCCCACCACCTGGACGGTTGCCGAAATATACAAAGTCCACGGCGACGGCACCGTGCAGCGTACACCCACCGTGGTACGGCCCCAGATGCGGCTGCCGTTCGGAAGGAAGGCTTCCGGTGCCGCGCAAGCGGGCAGGCTGGAACGCGCGTCGACCTGGCCGACACTCAGGTTCACTTGCCCCGGAAGTCCGGCGGTCTGAATACGAAGGAATTGTTCAACGACCTGACGCAATGCCGCCGGGTCCTGGCGCTGTGGCGACTGTTGTGCTTGCTGCGGCGTCTGGGCTGCCGCGAAACCGGCCATCAGCCAGAGTGCGGCGAGCAATGCTTTCACGGATGTCTTCATGATGACCGTTGATTGGTGCCAGCCTGAATGTTACCCACGAGGCACACAATCAAAAGCCTGAAAAGGGGATGGTTTAACAGTCTTATCGTGTGATCGATGTGACTTTTGCATCCGTATGATCAAGCCTATACCAATCCCTCAACGGCAAAGAGCATGGTTTCTTTGGCTGGAGAATTCCGGAGGTCGACATGATCGGAAAAATTGACGAAGCATTGCGGTTCCAGCAGACGGCACTGAGCCTGCGCGCGGAACGGCAGCAGGTGCTGGCGTCGAATATCGCCAACGCGGACACCCCGAACTACAAGGCGCGGGACGTCGATTTTAACAGCGCGCTGAATTCGGCGATGGCAAAGGGCAGCGTCACAACCACCGCCGCTTCATCCGCGTCGGCCGTACCCGGTCTCAATGCGGTGGCAAACGCCTTGTCTCGCACCTCGCCCACGCATCTTGCCGGCAAGCCCGCAGGCGTGACCGCCAGCGGTGCGCAATTACTGTACAGGCAGACCGCGGTGCAGGGCAATATCGACGGCAATACCGTCGATATGGACGTCGAGCGTAACCAGTTTGCGGACAACGCCTTGCGTTATGAAGCAAGCGTCACTTTCGCCAGCGGACAGATCAGGAGTCTGCTCAGCGCTATCCAGGGGCAATAATCATGTCGCTATTTAATATTTTCAATGTCGCCGGCTCGGCGATGAGTGCCCAGGGCCAGCGCCTCAATACGGTAGCAAGCAACATCGCCAACGCCGATAGCACCACCAGTTCCACTGGTCAGACCTATCGCGCCAAGCAGGTCGTGTTCAGTGCCGTGCCGACCGCCAATCCGGCGGCTGCCGGTGTCAAGGTGCAGCAGGTAGTCGAAGACCAGTCGCCACTCAAGACCGTCTACGATCCCAAGCATCCGCAGGCCGATGAAAAGGGTTACGTGACCATGCCGAATGTCAACGTGGTCGAAGAGATGGTCAACATGATTTCCGCTTCGCGTTCTTACCAGACGAACGTCGAAACGATGAACGCAGCCAAAACCATGCTGCTCAAGACACTGACGCTCGGACAATAACAAGGAGTAAGTGAATGGCTGGCGTACAAACCAACAACACGGTCTCGTCGGACCTGATGACGACGATGAATGGCGCCAAGAGCCAGACGTCGACTGTCGACGAGGCGCAGGACCGCTTCATGAAGCTGCTGGTAACGCAAATGCGCAACCAGGATCCGCTCAATCCGCTGGACAACGCGCAGGTAACCAGCCAGCTTGCGCAGTTGTCCACGGTCAGCGGCATCGACAAGCTCAACACCACGCTGCAGGCATTGCAGGGCAGTTACCAGACCAGCCAGACATTGCAGGCGACCGACATGATCGGTCATAGCGTCCTGGTGCCTGGTTCGACCATCGACCTTGCTGACAGCAAGGCGATATTTGGTGTCGATATTCCCGAGGCGGCCGACAAGGTCAGCGTCACGGTACGCAATGCGGCAGGTGTCGCAGTGCGCACCTTCGACCTTGGCGCGCAGCAGGCGGGGGTGGTGCCGATGGTGTGGGATGGCAAGTCGGATGCGGGTACCACAGCGACCGATGGCTCCTACAAGTTTGAAGTCAATGCCGTGCGTGGCGACACCACCCTGGCTGCCAAGACGCTTTCGTTTGGCACCGTTTCCAGTGTCACCACAGGAAGCGCCGGCGTGAAGCTCAGTGTGCCGGGTATCGGCAACATCAATTTTGCCGACGTGCGGCAGATTCTTTAATTCGATTTCAGACATTCAGCGAGCAAGGAGAACAACGTGAGTTTTCAACAAGGATTGAGTGGCCTGAACGCGGCTTCCAAGAATCTCGAAACAATCGGCAATAACGTCGCCAACGCAAACACAGCAGGCTTCAAGGGCGCGCAGGCACAGTTTGCCGATGTGTATGCCAACGCCATCACAGGCGGCGGCAGCGGACAGATCGGTATCGGTACCAAGCTCGCCAACGTGGCGCAGCAGTTCACCCAGGGTAACGTCTCTGCGTCGAACAACCCGCTCGATATCGCGATCAACGGCGACGGTTTCTTCCGTGTCGCTACCAACGGCGCGATCACCTACAGCCGTAACGGGCAGTTTCAGCTGGATAAGAATGGCTATATTGTCAATGCGAATGGCGCGCGCCTGACAGGTTACATGGCGAACAGTTCGGGGCAAATAGCAAACGGCAATGAGGTGGATCTGCAGATCAACAATGGAACGTTGCCACCCAATACCACATCCGAGGTCAAAGGCATTTTCAATCTGGATTCGAGCAAGCCGGTGATTACCGGAACGTTCGATCCGCAAGATGCGACCACATACAACAATGCGACATCGGTCACCGTGTACGATAGTCTTGGCGACTCTCACATTGTCAATGCCTATTTTGTCAAGACGGCGCCAAATGTCTGGGACGTGCAAGTGTCGGACGATACGGTCACGCCACCGGTGGGTACCAACATCGGGACGATGAACTTCAATCCTGATGGCACGCTGTCAGCCGTAACGTTCGCCACGCCGGCGTTCACTGTGACGCCGACTAACGGCGCCAGCCCGCTGCCTGTCAATATCGACTTGACAGGCACCACTCAGTACGGCGCGGCCTTCGACGTGCGGACCCTGGACCAGGACGGTTACAGCTCCGGCGCCTTGTCGGGCTTCAACATCGGTTCCGACGGTGTGATCACCGGCCGCTATACCAACGGCAAGTCCGCGACACTGGGACAAGTTGTACTCGCCAGCTTTACCAATCCAAACGGCCTGCAGCCGCTGGGTAACAACATGTGGGCGGAAACCTCTACATCGGGCGTCGCACGCGTGGCAGCTCCCGGCTCAGGCAACAAGGGTGTATTACAGGCATCGGCAGTGGAAGACTCCAACGTCGACCTGACCGCCGAGCTGGTCAACATGATTACCGCGCAGCGCGTCTATCAGGCCAATGCACAGACGATCAAGACCCAGGACCAGGTCTTGCAAACCCTGGTGAACCTGCGCTAATAACATCGCCCACATCGTTTGACATCGCATGATGCCGCCGTGTGAAATACGCGGCGACATCCTGAACGGAGAAGCCTTTGGATCGTCTCGTCTATACCGCCATGACCGGCGCGAAGCATATCCTGGAAAAGCAGGCCAACACTTCGCACAACCTCGCCAATGCATCGACCACCGGCTTTCGTGCGCAGCTGGATTCATTTCGCGCGGTGCCGGTACAGGGCGCACAGTTGCCGACACGCGCCTTTGTCGTGGATGCCACCGTCGGCACCGATTTCACGCCTGGCCCCATTCAGCAGACCGGGCGTGACCTTGATGTCGCGGTGCAGGGCAAGGGATGGATCGCCGTGCAACTGGAAGACGGCTCCGAAGCTTATACCCGGGCAGGCAGCCTCAAATTGAGTGAAAACGGCGTACTCCAGACACAATCCGGCGCTACCGTCATGGGCGATGGCGGGCCGATTGCCGTGCCGCCCGATGTGTCGTTCACCGTTGGCAAGGACGGCACGATCACGACCATCGCAACAGGTTTCAAACCGGGCGCGGCGACGGTGCTGGGACGTGTCAAGCTGGTCAATCCAGCTGAAGAAAACATGGTGCGCGGCGACGACGGTCTCTTTCGTCAGAAAGACGGCACGCCTGCCGATGCCGATCCCGACGTAGTCCTGATCGGCGGTGCGCTGGAAGGCAGTAATGTCAACGTGGTCGATGCGATGGTGGACATGATTTCGCTCGCCCGCCAGTTCGAAATGCATATGGCCCTGATGAAGAACGCGGAGAGCAACGAGGCGAAAGCTGCTCAGCTCCTGTCTTTGGCAGGCTGACAAGAGATGAATAATAGAACCATGGCGGCAATCTCGCGCATGCCAGGTTCAGGGAGAAGGTAATGATTCGATCGCTGTGGATTTCCAAGACAGGTCTTGAAGCGCAACAGACGCAGATGGACGTCATTTCCAACAACCTGGCCAACGTCAGCACCGCCGGATTCAAGCGCTCACGCGCAGTGTTCGAGGACCTGCTTTACCAGACCATGCGCCAGCCGGGAGCCCAGTCGTCGCAGCAGACGCAACTGCCGTCCGGCTTGCAGCTGGGTACCGGTGTGCGTCCGGTGGCAACCGAAAGAATTTTCACGCAAGGCAATCTGCAAAAGACCGACAACGACAAGGATGTTGCGATCCAGGGCGACGGCTTTTTCCAGGTACTCATGCCAGATGGCACGACAGCGTATACCCGTGACGGTTCGCTTCAGCGCGACAACCAGGGACAGCTCGTTACCTCGAGCGGATTTGTAGTGCAGCCGGCGATCACCGTACCGGCCAATGCACAAAGCATGACGATTGCACGCGATGGTACTGTCTCCATTACCCAGCAGGGCACTGCGGCGGCGACCCAGATTGGTACCTTGCAGCTGGTGACCTTTATCAATCCGGCCGGCCTCGAATCCAAGGGCGAAAACCTGTACGTCGAGACTGCGGCATCGGGTAATCCCAATACCAACACCCCGGGCACGAACGGCGCCGGCCTGTTGATCCAGGGTTACGTGGAAACCTCCAATGTCAACGTGGTGGAAGAACTGGTCAGCATGATCCAGACCCAGCGCGCGTATGAAATCAACAGCAAGGCGATCACGACATCGGACCAGATGCTGCAGCGCCTGTCTCAACTGTAATTCTGTAAAGTTTTTCGCGGCTGCAAAGCGGCGTTCGTGAGGTGTGAGGTGAGGAAATGAAACGTGTTGGTGCAATCGTCCTGTATGCGGTGATGGCTGCTGCGATGGTAGGCTGCGCGACCGTGCCCGACACCATCACGCATCAGCCTGCCGCAGCACGTCCGCCGATGCCGACGCCGGTGCAGCCGTCCAACGGCGCGATCTTCCAGGCGTCAGCCTATCGTCCGATGTTCGAAGACCGGCGTGCACGCCTGGTGGGCGACACCATCATCATCGCCATCAGCGAAAAGACCAGCGCCGGCAAATCCGAAGGCAATTCGGCCAGCAAGACGGGCAGCGTCTCGTTTGCAGCACCAACGCTGTTCGGCGTGCCGTCGACCACCACCGCCAAACTCGGCTTGTCCGCCAGTTCGTCCAACAAGTACGAAGAAAAAGACGCGACCACCGCCAGCAATAATTTCACCGGCACGATCACGGTGACCGTCGCCGAGGTACTCCCCAACGGTAATCTCGTGGTCAGCGGCGAGAAGCAGGTTTCCTTCGACAAGGGCGTCGAATTCGTACGTTTTTCCGGCATCGTCAATCCCGATAATATCGTGAGCGGCAATGTTGTCGCGTCCACGCAGGTGGCCGATGCACGCGTTGAATACCGTACCAACAGCCGCATCGACAAGGCCGAAATGATGTCGCAGATGACACGTTTCTTCCTCAGTCTGTTGCCGCTCTAATGTCATGATAATGTCATGAAAAATTTTTCCTTCTCCGGCAAGATCGTGGCGGTAATGTTGGGTGTGAGCGCTCTGTGCGTCACGCCGGCAATCCATGCCGAGCGTCTCAAGGACCTCGCCAGCATCCAGGGCGTACGTCAGAACCAGTTGATCGGCTATGGTCTTGTGGTTGGCCTTGACGGTAGCGGCGATCAGACGACACAGACGCCGTTTACCGTGCAGAGCGTGGTCAGCATGTTGCAGAACCTTGGCGTGAACATTCCGCCGGGAACCTCGCTGCAACTGAAGAACGTCGCTGCCGTGATGGTCACGACCTCGTTGCCGGCATTTGCGCAACCTGGCCAGATGCTCGACGTGACCGTTTCATCGATGGGTAACGCCAAGAGCCTGCGCGGGGGCACGCTGCTGATGACCCCGCTGAAGGGCGCGGACGGACAGATCTACGGCATGGCCCAGGGCAATGTGCTGGTGGGCGGCGTCGGCGCTTCGGCTAACGGCAGCAAGGCACAGGTCAATCACTTGAGCGTGGGACGTATCTCGGCGGGAGCGACGGTGGAACGCGCGGTACCGAGTTCCTTCGGTCGCGGCGATGCGGTTTTCCTGGAACTGAACGACGCTGATTTTTCCACCGCAAGTCGCGTGGTCGATGCCGTCAACAAGCGTTTCGGCCCCGACACCGCATCGGCGCAGGATGGACGCGTGATCAGGGTGAGAGCGCCTGCAACCAATGACGAACGGGTCTCTTTCCTGGGCGCGCTGGAAAGCCTGCACGTCACGCCGGCGCAGATGAATGCGAAAGTCATTCTCAACGCACGCACCGGTTCCGTCGTAATGAACCAAGCGGTCACACTCGACACCTGCGCGGTCTCGCACGGCAACTTGTCAGTGGTCATCAATACCGATCCGGTGATCAGCCAGCCAGCGCCGTTTTCAAACGGTCAGACGGTAGTGACCGCAACATCCCAGATCGACATCAAGAAAGAACCAGGTCAGGTCTTGCTGCTCAAGGGGGGCACATCGCTGGCCGACGTGGTCAAGGCATTGAACGCCATTGGCGCCACACCGCAAGACCTGCTGGCCATTCTGCAGGCAATGAAGGCGGCAGGGTCCCTGCGTGCCGAGCTCGAAATCATCTGACGCCGCACCATGGTTAATCGCATCGATACTTCCAGTTCCAACTTTGCCCTCGACGTCAAGGAGATGGGCAAGCTGCGGCAGGCGGCAAAAGAAAACTCTCCGGAGGCCTTGAAGGCCACGGCAAAGCAGTTCGAAGCCTTGTTCATGAACATGGTGCTCAAGAGCATGCGCGAAGCGACACCGCAAGACGGTGTATTCGATAGTCAGCAGAGCAAGATGTATACGTCCATGCTGGACCAGCAGCTGAGCCAGACCATGGCTTCGCGCGGCGTCGGTCTGGCCGATGTGCTGGTGCGCCAGCTCTCCGGCGTGGTCGACAAGCAGAAACCCGGTGCAGGTAACGATGAAACGTCTTTGTCGAACGATGACCTGAGCACCGCATTCAGCGTGTTGAATGCGGCAAGCGCGGCCAAGTCAGCTTCGTCGCTTCAGTCGCCGGCGACCAATTCCGTCGCGGCAGGCGAAACGGTTAAACCAATCGCATCGAACAAACCTGCACACGTCCGCGACTTCCAGGAAAGACTTGGCGCGGCGGCAGAGGAAGCAAGCCGAAGCACAGGTATTCCGGCGAAATTCATGCTGGGACAGGCCGCACTGGAAAGCGGCTGGGGCAAGCGCGAAATCAAGGGTGCCGACGGCAGCAGCAGCCATAACGTGTTCGGTATCAAGGCCACCGCCGGCTGGACAGGGAAAGTGGTCAACGCCGTGACGACGGAGTACGTGAATGGTGTGCCGCAGACCAGGGTGGAAAAATTCCGCGCTTATGACTCCTATGCCGATGCGTTCCGTGACTATGCGCGCATGCTGAGTTCCAACCCGCGTTATCAGAACGTCATCGCCAGTGCACAGGACCTGCACGGCTTTGCCCATGGCTTGCAAAAGGCTGGCTATGCCACCGATCCGAATTACGCGGCCAAGCTGACGCGCCTGATCAAGCATTCCTTGTCGACCTGACAAGGCCGGCGCAGCTTTCGCGTTCACTTTCTCATTTATTTTCTCAAGTTTCGTGGTGAGCTGCCGTTCACTAAGGTATCGATTTCCGAAAGACTAGATCATGGCAAGCATACTCAGCGTCGGACAAAGCGCACTGGCAGCGGCACAGGCTGGACTCGTCACGACTGGCCATAACATTGCCAACGCTTCAACGCCCGGATATTCGCGGCAGGTCGTGGTCCAGTCGTCGGCGGGTTCGCAGAATACCGGTGCCGGGTATATCGGCAAGGGCGCCAATGTTACCGATGTCAAGCGCATCTACAACGAACTGCTGGCCGGCCAGGTACGTAGCGCACAATCGGCGCAGATGCAAAGCCAGACTTACTATAGTCAGATCAGCATGATCGACAATGTGCTGGCCGACACCGCCGGCGGGGTATCGCCGGCACTGCAGGACTTTTTCAAGGGCATACAGAGTCTTGCTTCGAACGTCAATGTGCCCGGCGCGCGCCAGAGCGCATTGTCGTCAGCCGAAGCGCTGGCAGCCCGTTTCCAAAGCCTCGATGGCCAGCTGCGCGAACAGAAGCAAAGCCTGAACGGACAAATCTCGGCGAGTGTCGATACCATCAATGCGTACGCGACGCAGATTGCCAAACTGAATGACGCCATTGAGAAGGCAATGGGCAACAACGAAGGCAAGGCGCCAAACGATCTGCTTGACCAGCGTGACCATGCCATCAGCGAACTGAGCAAGGAAGTCAAGGTTGACGTAGTCAAGCAGGGCAACAGCTATAACGTTTTCATTGGTAACGGCCAGCCGCTGGTCGTCGGCGCGAAGCCGCAGCAACTGGCTATCAATCCGTCAGCGACTGACCAGAGCCGTATCGGGATTGGCTATCAATCCGTCGGTGGCGAGCTAGTGCCGCTGGATGAGGCTCTTTTCACCGGCGGTAAGTTGGGCGGACTGTTTGCCTTCCGTTCCTCAACACTGGACGTCGCTCAGAATTCGCTTGGACGTGTTGCCGTTGGTCTTGCAATGACCTTCAATGCGCAGCACAAGCTCGGCCAGGACCAGGCTGGCGCGCTTGGCGGCGATTTCTTTGTTGCAGGGGCACCGCGAGTCGACGCGAATATCAGGAATGACCAGACCTTGCCGGTCGGCGCTGTGGATGCAACAATTACCGATCCGAGCAAGCTGACCACCAGCGATTACAAGGTGGCGTACGACGGTACCGATTACACGGTGACCCGTCTGGCAGACAACAAGGAAATGTATAAGGCGGGGACTTTTCCCGAAGGCGTGGAAATCGACGGCGTCACTCTGAGCGAAGCCAGTCCCATTACTACGGCCGGCGATGAATTCATTGTCCGTCCCACGGTGGATGGTGCAAAGAATTTTGCCGTGGCAATCAAGGACATTTCCAAGATTGCTGCGGGAGTTCCACTCCGTACCTCTGCATCGACAGAGAACACAGGTAGCGGCAAAATCAGCATCGGCTCGCTGACATCGACCACCGCTGCCGGCATGAACATGACCATCGCGTACGAAGCCGGACCGCCGGGAAGCTTTACCGGCTTCGATTCCACAGCGGATGTTGTTGTTACCAGTGCCACCGGTACCGAGACCACATACCCTGCCGGTACAGCCAACATCCCCTACACGGACGGTGATACGTTTGCAACCGGCGGCTTCAGTTTTACCATCACCGGCACGCCCTCGGATGGCGACGAGTTCTCCGTATCGCCGAATACCGGCGGTGTCGGCGATACCCGCAATGCCGTCCTCCTGGGTGCGTTGCAGACCACGAATACGCTGGGCGACAAGTCAGCCACTTATCAAGGCGCGTACGCGCAACTTGTGAGTATGGTCGGCAACAAGACGCGCGAAATGGAAGTGACCAGTCGCGCCGAGTCGGCATACCTGGAACAAGCGGTGACCACCCATGAAGCGGAATCCGGGGTGAATCTCGATGAAGAGGCGACTAACCTGTTGCGTTACCAGCAGGCGTACCAGGCTGCGGCAAAAGTGATGCAAACAGCGGGCACATTATTCGACACCTTGCTGTCGATCGGCAATTAATCAGGAAGCAGAGGCGCGCGATGAGGATCAGTACCAACACCATGTACAACACCGGGTCGGCCAGGATGAGCGATCTGCAGAGTAGCTTGAACAAGACACAGCTGCAGATGACTGCGGGTAAACGCATCCTGTCTCCGTCGGACGACCCTGTCGCCTCGGCGCAAGCACTCGAACTGAAACAATCGCAATCGATCAACGAGCAATACGCAACCAATCGCAGTAGCGCCAAAAGCTCGTTGGGCATGGAAGAGAATGCGTTGCAGAGCATTACCTTGTTGCTGCAGGACGTAAAGACCATCGCAGTCAATGCCGGTAATGGCGTACTCGACTCTGACCAGCGCAAGTACTTCGCAACGGAGTTGAGCGGTCGTTATGATGAATTGCTGGCGCTTGCCAATTCGCGGGATGGCGCCGGCAACTATATTTTTGCGGGTTACCAGACAACGACACAGCCGTTTACCAAGACGCCGACTGGCGCGAGCTATTCCGGTGACCAGGGCGAGCGTATATTGCAAGTCGGTCCGCAGCGCCAGATGGCTCTCTCAGACAGCGGCAGCATCGTATTCGAGAGCAACCGCACGGGTAACGGTACATTCGTCAGCGCTGCAACAGGCACCAATGCGGGGTCGGGCGTGATTTCCCCGGGTTCGGTCGTCAATTCAGCAGCCTTCACAGGCAAGAACTACACAATCAGCTTTACCGACGCCACGACCTTCGACATTATCGATAATTCAGATCCGCTGGCTCCTATCACGATATCGCCCGGTAATGCCTTCGTCAGTGGACAAGCTATCGTCTTCGACGGCGTGCAAATTGATATCACTGGCGCACCGGCAGCGGGCGACAGCTTTACCGTCGAGCCAAGCAAGAACGAGAGCATCTTCACCGCGTTGAAGGACCTGATCAATCTGCTCAACCAGCCGGCGACCGATTCCACCACCAAGGCCAACCTGACCAACGGCCTCAATGCCGCACATGCAAGTCTGGACAGTGCGCTCGACAGCGTCCTGACTGTACGTTCATCCGTGGGTGCTCGCCTCAAAGAACTGGATTCGCTGGACGCTCAGGGTGAGGATCGCGACATCTCCTATGCCACAGCGCTGTCGAATCTTGAAGATCTGGATTACACCAAGGCGATCACTGACTTCAGCAAGCAAAAAATCATGCTTGAAGCTGCACAGCAGGCTTTCGTGAAGACAACCGGCCTCTCGTTGTTCAACTACATTTCCTGATTGGCCATAAGGCGCACATTCGCGCGCCTTATGGCCAAGAGCTTGCAGTTACGCGACCTCAGTGGGCTCGCTGCCGCGTAGCCATTCTTGAAATGGCTATTTCCGTGGGCTCATTCCCGTTTGTTGTATGAAGAGAAGCCCCTCATTGAAAAGCCTCTCGATCGGTGTTGCCAGATAAGGCAGCATGAGCGCAAGAACAATGAAACCTGCGCCCAGCGTGACCGGGAAGCCAATACCGAACAGGTTGAGCTGGGGAGCAGCGCGAGTGAGGATGCCCAGCGCAATATTGGTCGTCAGCAAGGCGGCGATAATCGGCAAGGATAGCTGCACGCCGGCGCTGAAAATCAATCCGCCCCAATTAGCCAGTGCCCGAAAGCCGCCGGCGCCCCCTGGCAATGCCGACACAGGCATGCTGATGAAACTCTCAGCCAGTGTCGACAGAAGCATCAGATGAATATTGGTCGCAAGGAATATCATCAGGGTCAGCAAGGCCAGGAACTGTGCAATCGCCGAAGATCGTGCACGGGTTTGCGGATCAAAGAATGTCGCAAAACCAAAGCCCATCGTCAGGCCGCACACTTCGCCTGCCATCTCTACCGCGGCAAGCACCACACGCATGGCAAAACCCATTGCCAGGCCAATCACCAGTTCCTGCATGAGTACGAGCATGCCGGCGAGCGACATGGGATCGATGGCGGGGAGGGCAGGTACGGTCGGAGCAATGACTAGGGCCAGCATGATGCCCAGGCCGAGTTTGACCCTGACGGGAATGGAGAGGTTGCCGAATAGGGGAGCGGTGGCGATCAGGCCCAGGATGCGGGTCAACGGCCACAGGAAGGACGCGATCCAGGTATTGAGTTCGGCGCTGGTGAGGGTAATCATGACTGCTTATGCGTGCTACTGCGGTGAAGCCTGCTGTGGCAATGCACGACTGGCTACTGAACTATCTTAGCCCACCATTCCCGGAATACTGGAAAACATCTGGCGCATGTAGTCGAGCATCACTGTCAGCATCCAGGGGCCGGCAATAATCATCGTGACAAATATGCCGATCAGCTTGGGAATGAAGGACAACGTCATTTCATTGATCTGCGTCGCAGCCTGGAAAATACTGACGATCAAACCGACCGCAAGAGCAACCAGCAGCATGGGTGCCGCGACCATCAAAGTCACTTCCATTGCATGCCGACCCATGGTCATTACGCTTTCCGGTGTCATGGTAAATCCTTTCTTTGAATATGAATGGCAAGGCCCGGCAATCAGCCTCGTCCAACACCAAGCCTCGCTAATAAAAACTCTGTGCCAGCGACCCGATCAGCAACTGCCATCCATCCACCAGCACAAACAGCATCAGCTTGAATGGCAACGACACGATGGCCGGCGACATCATCATCATGCCCATCGACATCAGGATGCTGGCGACCACCATATCGATGATCAGAAAAGGAATAAAGATCGCGAAGCTGATCTGGAAAGCAGTCTTCAGTTCACTGGTAATGAATGCAGGAACCAGCACGCGCAACGGTACGTCTTCCGGGCCATTGAGCTGCGGTGAATTCGATAACTTGACGTAGAGCGCGAGGTCGGCCTGGCGCGTCTGCTTCATCATGAAGGTCTTGAGCGGTGCGGCGCCGCGCTCCAGCGCCTGGGTCATGGTGATCTTGTTGTCGGACAGCGGTTGGTAGGCGTCGGTGTATATCTTGTCGAATACCGGACCCATCACGAACAAGGTGAGGAAGAGGGCGAGGCCGATCAGTACCTGATTCGGGGGCGCAGTCTGCGTGCCCAGCGCCTGCCGCAACAGCGAGAGCACGATGATGATGCGGGTAAAGCTTGTCATCATTAGCAGCGCAGCCGGCAGCATGGCCAATGCCGTTAGCAGCAGCAGGGTTTGCAGGCTCAATGTATAAGTCTGCCCGCCACCGGGGCCGGGCGTGCTTGTCAAAGCGGGCATGCCGGCTTGTGCAAGGGCGAACAGGGGCAAGCCGAGAAGGGCGAGCGGCAGCCAGCGAAGAAGGAATTTGAGTACGGTGTTCACAGCGGATGGCGTCATGCCTGTTTTATCTGGCATTGCGCTTGTCAATGGTTTGCTTGAGCCAGGTGGCAAAATTCTTTTGTTCGGGCAGAGGCTCGGAAGTCGGCGCGTTTTCCTGTTTCGGCATGGTCGACAGCGCGCTGACCCGGCCGGGTGCGACGCCGACGACGATCCATTGATCGGCGACTTCGACTACCAGCACACGCTCGCGATTGCCGACATTGACGCCGCCGACCACGCGGGCGACATTGGCACCCGCAGCGCCAGCAACGCCCATGCGCTTAAGCAGCCATGCCGCGCCCGCCATCAGGCCAAGCACGATCACCAGGCCAACGAGTACCTGCAACAGATTACCGGCCGAGCCTGTCGATGCCGCTGTAGTTGCGGTGGTCGCTGTAGTCGTTGCCGGTGCCACGGTTGCCGCCTGTTCAGCCGCTTGCGCTACAGCGCTGAACAACGCGATAGCAACAGCAGCAGCTGCCGGAAGCAGGCGAGAGATGGTCATTTGTTGAGCTTGCGAATGCGTTCGGACGGCGTGATGATGTCCGTCAGGCGAATACCGAACTTGTCGTTCACCACCACCACCTCGCCCTGAGCGATCAGGCAACCGTTGACCAGCACATCCATCGGCTCGCCGGCCAGGCCGTCGAGTTCCACCACCGAGCCTTGCGCCAGTTGCAGCAGGTTCTTGATCGCGATCTTGGTGCGGCCGAGTTCGACCGTCAACTGCACCGGGATATCGAGGATGAAATCGATATCGTTGTGCGTACCGGTCTTCATGCTGCTGCCCGAAAAGTCCTGAAATACCGAGGCCTGCGCCTGCTTGGCGGCGAGTGCGGCTGCTTCAGCCTGTGCCTGTTCGGCAATCGCCGCACCCCAATCGTCATCGGCACTGGTCTGGCCAGTTTCATCAGCCATTTTCTTCTCCTTGCGTAAACTCGTTGTTGTTGTAGGTGAGAAGTTTCTCGACCCGCAGTGCGTACTGACCGTTGAATTTGCCGTAGCTGCATTCCATCACTGGGACGCCATCCACCTTGGCCGATACATGCTCCGGAATGGCAACCGGAATCACATCGCCGACTTTCATGTTCAGGATGTCGCCCAGCGTCGCTTTGGCGGTGCCAAGGTCGGCAATGATCTGTACTTCCGCCGTCTGGATCTGCTGCGTCATCAGACGCACCCAGCGCTTGTCCATTTCCAGTGTCTCGCCCTGCAGGCTGCTGGTCAGGATGTCGCGAATCGGCTCGATCATCGAATAAGGCGTGCAGAAATGCATTTCGCCGCTGACCGGGCCGAGTTCGATGGTAAAGGTTGTCGCCACTACCACTTCATTGGGCGTGGCGATGTTGGCGAACTGGGTATTCATTTCCGACCGCACGTATTCAAACTCGACCGGATACACCGGTTCCCAGGACTTGGCATAGGTCTCGAAGACAATGCCGAGAATACGCTGGATGATGCGTTGTTCCGTTTGAGTGAAGTCACGTCCCTCAACCCGTGTATGGAAGCGACCGTCGCCGCCAAACAGGTTGTCGACCAGCAGAAACACCAAGTTGGGATCGAAGACCATCAGCGCGGTGCCGCGCAGCGGTTTCATGTGCACCAGGTTGAGGTTGGTCGGGACCACCAGGTTACGAATGAATTCGCTGTACTTGTGCACACGCACGGGGCCGATAGACACTTCGGCGCTGCGATGCAGGAAGTTGAACAGGCCAATGCGAAGCAGGCGCGCAAAACGCTCGTTGATGATTTCCAGCGTCGGCATCCGGCCACGGACAATACGTTCCTGCGTGGCGAGATTGTATGGACGTATCCCCGACTCGTCTTCCGGCGCGGCACTCTCGTCCTGATCGCCGGTGACACCCTTGAGCAGGGCATCGACTTCTTCCTGGGAAAGGAAATTATCCGCCATGGTTTTACTGGATGACGAAGGAAGTGAAAAACACGCCCGAGGCGACCTGTTGTGGTCCCTGCGGGGTAAAGGGTTTCTTTACCTGCGCGAGAATTTCCTCTTGCAGTTTTGTCTTTCCTTCGATGGTAGACAGTTCAGATGCTTTTTTGCTGGCCAGCAGAAGCAGAATGCGGCTGCGCAGTGCGGGCATGTACATCTTGATGATTTCAACCTGTTTTTCATCAGCGACTTGCATCGTGAACGCGATCTGCAAGTATTGCTCGCCGTTTTCGGGCTGCAGATTGATCGTGAATGGTTCCATCGCGATAAAGACCGGCGGCTTGCCTGGATCGACTTTCGGCGCCGCCGCTTCGGTGGTTTCCGAGTGGCCGTCCTTGCCCTGACCCATGAAGAACCATGCGCCGCCCGCGCCACCTATCACCAGCAGTAGCGCGCCAACGATAATGAACAGTTTTTTCTTTGATTTTTTCGCTGGTGCGGCCGCTGCCGCACCTTCGTCGATGGGGACGACTTTGGGGCTTGCTTTAGGGGCTGTTGCCATGTTCTTTCCTCTGTCCGGCTGTCGAACCGGCGTGCAACCGGTTCACTCTGCTTATTTATATCCGCAATTATCCGCGATCGCACACTGACAGGATGCTTGGAAAAGAAGGGTGAAGTCAACCCAATCCCACTTACCGTAGCCATGCAATGAAGCTTTTGTTTCTGCTCCTTAGCGATCAGACAAAGGTATCCACCATGCCCTGACCTGATGACGTCGGTGCGACACGTCCGACACGTATCGGCTCATCGCTGCGACCATTGCTGCTGTTTCCGTTATCGATTTCGCGACGAGCGTGCGAAGCCTGCTGATCCTGGGCGCCTTGCTGGTTTGCCGAGCCGCTATTCACCGTTGCCTGACCGAGCTGAATACCTGCTTCGCCAAGCATTTCACGCAGCTTGGGCATCGCGGCTTCCAGGGCTTGCCGCACCTCCGGCTGCGCTGCCGTAAAGGTCGCGTTGGCGTGCGAATTGCTGACGCTCAGGACGACTTGCAGTGGTCCGAGATCGGGTGGGTTGAGTGTGAGCGAGGCGGATTGCTGTTCCCCTGCGACCATCCAGACAACCTTCTGGCTCAATGCCTGATCCCATCCTGGTGAGCCTACTGCGGGCGTCAGTTTGGCGGCCGCCTGTGCGGCGACGGCGTTCTGGCTCTGGAGGTGCATCATGGCGACTGCCTGTCCCGGTTGCATGCCAGTCGTGCCGTTTGCGCTGACGGCTGCGAGCGAATCCTTGATTTGCGAGGCGAAATCGTGGCTGCCTTCCGACTCGGCCAGCGCGTTTTTCAACGCACGTCCCTGGGCTTCCAGGTCCACGGTCTCCAGGCGGGTCTTCCAGTCTTCGCTGGCAGCATTCAATGTGCCGGCATCGGCGTTGGTGTCGCTGCCTTGTGCCCGCGGATCAGGCGCGGCTGTGGTGTCCGGGCGGATTAGTCCGGCGGCGGCAAGCATCTGTCCGGCGTCCGTGGTTCCAATATCACTCGTCGCTGTATTGGCGGTGTCCGAGACCTGGGTCGCTGCAATGCTCATCTGGTTCAGGTTTGCTACCAACGCGAGCAGTTCGTCGGAAACATGCGACGCGGATTTCTCTGCCTCGTCGGCAGTGCCACTCGCATCGGCTGACTTGGTTTCCGAGTTTGACCCGGCTTTCCCGTCGCGGGATGGCTTTGCTTCTGCTGATTTTGCCGGCTTCGGTGTGTTCCCTGAATTTGCAGGACCGGTCGGCTGCTGACTGGCGTGGGGCGCTGAAGCATCCTTGCTCTTCACGGATTCGGGCGCCTTCTCACGCATCGAGACTTCGCGTGACAGCACCTGTCCGAAGGATGCGCCGGCATTGGCATTGTCGGTTTGCTTGTTGGTTGTCGGCGTGGAAAAAAGATTTGCCGGATTGGTAACCTGTGATGTCTGCATGTGTGGCCTACCGTTTGTAATTTGCCAGGCGGGTTGCGTACTCGTCCATCATTTTCTGGTCGCGCTTGCCTTCCTTGCGCTGCTCTATCTGCTGCTTTCGTGCCACGAGCGTACCGTACGAGATGCGCTGACGTTCGGCGTCTTGCCATGCCGTGCGCTCATCGCCGACGCGGCGCTTCGCATCGTCCACGATGCGCTGCTGGCCGGCGATCGCCGTATCCAGCTTTTCAAGGAAAAGCTGGAAGTTCCGGTATCCCGCCGCACTGATGCCGCCAGCGAGTCCTGCCTTGAAGCGTGCTTCGTAATCGTCCCGGTATTGCAGCAACATGTTCAGCTTCTGTTCCGTGTCGTCGCATGCGCGAACGGCTTGCCCGAGACGTTTGGCCGCCTCGTCAGTCTGAGTCGTTGCCAGTTCGATAAGTGTTTCGAGCGCAGAATGTGTTGCCATGATTTATTATAGTTCTGCGCTTTGGCAATCTAAGCTTCGAATAGGGCAGCAAGTTGCCCCAAGCTCTCTGCTATGCCGGCGCGTTCGCCGATGCCCTGCTGCAGGAAGGCTTCGATACGGGGATTCAAGGCGATGGCCTGATCGAGTACAGGATCCGAACCGGCGCTGTAGGCGCCGACGCTGATCAGGTCGCGGTTGCGCAGATAGCGTGAGTAGAGTTGCTTCACCCGGCGCATGAGTTTCTGATGTTCGTCGCTGGTGATGCTGTGCATTGCCCGGCTAATCGATTGCTCGACGTCGATAGCCGGATAGTGACCGGCTTCAGCCAGGCTGCGGTTGAGCACGATATGGCCGTCAAGGATCGCTCGCGCGGAGTCGGCAATGGGATCTTGCTGATCGTCGCCTTCGGTCAACACTGTGTAGAACGCGGTAATCGAACCTCCGCCCGTCTTGCCGTTGCCCGCGCGTTCGACCAGCGTTGGCAATTTGGCAAACACGGATGGTGGATAACCCTTGGTTGCCGGGGGTTCACCGATGGCAAGCGCAATTTCCCGCTGCGCCATCGCGTAACGCGTCAGCGAATCCATGATCAGCAAGACGCTTTTACCCTGGTCGCGAAAGTACTCCGCGATGGTGTGCGTATAAGCGGCGCCTTGCAAGCGCATCAGGGGCGGTGTGTCTGCCGGTGCTGCGACCACGACCGAACGCGCAAGTCCGACGGTGCCGAGAATCTGTTCAATGAATTCCTTCACCTCGCGGCCCCGTTCGCCGATCAGGCCGACCACAATGACGTCTGCGCTGGTATAGCGCGCCATCATGCCGAGCAAGACACTTTTACCAACGCCGGAGCCGGCGAACAGGCCCATGCGCTGGCCGCGGCCCACGGTCAGCATGCTGTTGATGGCACGGACACCGGTATCGAGGACCTCGCTGATCGGCGCACGGTTGAGCGGGTTGGCAGCGCGCACATTGAGTGGCGCGGAGTGTATGGCGTTCAGGGGACCGAGCGAATCCAGCGGACGGCCCGCGCCATCGAGCACGCGCCCAAGCAATTCATCGCCAACAGGCAGATGTCGGCCGCGATCGCTGGGGCGTCGGCGTGGATGGTCGACGGTACCGGGGCGGGGCAGGCTTTGCACTACCTCCACCGGGAACACGCGGGTACCCGGCACCACGCCGTCCACGTCGCTTTGCGGCATCAGGAAAAGCTTGTCGTTGTCAAACCCGACCACCTCTGCTTCAATCCTGGCGCCGCCGTTGAGGGGAACGGTACAGGCGCTTCCTACCGCGAGCTTGAGCCCGACGGCTTCCATGACCAGACCGGCGACGCGGGTCACACGTCCCGAGACCTGCATCGGTTCGGGAATGGTGGCAAGCGAGCGGCAGTCACGCAAATAAGCTTGCCAGCGTTCGGTATGGGTACGGTTCATTCGAGCCAGTCGCTTTGCTTGCCGAAGGCATCGGCGATGCGCTGCCAGCGTACCTGTGGTGAAGCATCGATCTGGTTGCTCGCGGTTTCGACGCGGCAGCCGCCGCGAGCGAGATGCGTGTCTTCGGTGACGCGCCATCCGTTGCGCTGCAATTCTTCGCCCATATGCTCACGAACGATGGCCGCATCAGCCGGATGCAGGGCAATCAAGGCGGGCTGCTGCACGGTAGGCAGGTAGCGAATGGCTTCGTTGACGATGGGCAGGACCAGCTCGGGCTTGATTGTCAGAGAGGTTTTGATCATTGCCTTGGCAAGATCGAGCGCCAGGTTGAGCATTTCGTCGGCAACGGTCTCGCTCGCCTTGGTCAGCTCGCCACTAAAGCTGGTGGCGATTTGCTGAACCCGGACTAATTCTCGTGCGAGTTCGACCCGTGCGGCTTCCTGTCCCGCGGCCTGACCCTGGGCAAAGCCGGCGTCGTAACCCTCCTTGTGGCCATGTACACGCGCTTCTTCCTTCTGGATGGCCAGCTGCTCGGCGGCGAGCTTGGCAGCGGCGGCATTGTCCTCTTTGGTGCTGGGACGCTCGTCTCCAAACGACGCCATTTCCCAGCGCTGATAAGCGGATAGCTGCTCTTTCGGGATGACTGTGGAGCTCATGTTATTGGTCCGGAGTAAATGGAGTGGTGCTGTGCTGCTATGGCGCCGGCCAAGGCGATCCCGACTGCATAGCCGCTACTACACAAATGCATCGTCGCCCTTGGCGCCGAGGATAATCTGGCCTTCGTCAGCAAGACGGCGCACGATCTGCAGGATCTCTTTCTGCTGGGCTTCGACTTCGGACAGACGTACCGGCCCTTTCGATTCCAGGTCCTCGCGCATCATTTCTGCCGCGCGTTGCGACATGTTCTTGAAGATCTTGTCGCGCAGCTCCTGACTGGCACCCTTGAGCGCCACGATCAGGGATTCGGACTGGACTTCGCGCAACAATACCTGGATGCCACGGTCGTCGATATCGATGATGTTGTCGAACACGAACATCTCATCCATGATCTTCTGCGCCATGTCGCTGTCGTAGTTCTTCAGGTTGTCCATCACCGAAGTCTCGATGTCGCCGGACAGGAAGTTGAGAATTTCAGCCGCGGCACGTACGCCGCCGATCGGCTTCTTCTTCAGATTTTCGTTACCCGCCATCAGCTTGGTCAGCACTTCATTCAACTCGCGCAGCGCCGCAGGTTGCACACCATCCAGCGTGGCAATGCGCAACACCACGTCATTGCGCAGGCGCTCGGTGAAATAGGTCAGCACTTCGCAGGCGTGATAGCGCTCAAGGTGCACGAGAATGGTGGCAATGATCTGCGGATGTTCATTGCGGATCAAATCCGCGACCGATTGCGAATCCATCCACTTCAGGCTTTCGATGCCGCTTGCATCCCGTGTGCCGAGGATGCGGTTAAGCAGCGACGAAGCCTTGTCCTCGCCCAACGCCTTGGTCAGCACCGTGCGGATATATTCATCCGAGTCCAGGCCGAGGGAGGTGTTCTGTTCTGTCTCCGAACGAAAATCATCCAGCACGGCTTCCAGTTGTTCGCTGGCGATCGCCTTCATGCTCGACATCGCTGCGCCGAGTTTTTGCACTTCACGCGGGCCGAGGTATTTCATCACCTCCGCCGCTTCTTCCTCGCCCAGGGCGAGCATCAGGATTGCTCCCTTGAGAACGCCATCCTCACTCATTTGTTCCTACCCATGCCTTGACTACGTTTGCGACCATTTTCGGGTCATTTCTTGCCAATTCCTTTGCCGCGTCCAGGTTGTCCTGATACGTGCGCGGCTTGGTCCCCATCGGTTCGGGCTCATGTGCGATATGCACAATCGCATCCTCATCCTCTTCTTCCACTGGCGGAGGCGGCGGCGCGAACTGCGCGGCGATCCGGCGGATCAACGGGCGCAGCACGCCAAAGAACAGATACGCCAGGATGATTGCGCCAAGCAGGTATTTACCCGCACTGATCGCCAGAGGAATGGCTTCAGGGCGCTTCCACAAGGGCTCATCGGGGATGATTTCTTTTTCCTGGCCGGCGAACGGGCTGTTGACCACGTTGAGCGAGTCGCCACGCTCCTTGCTGAAGCCCATGGCTTCCCGGACTAGATCGGTGATCTGGGTTTTCTCGGCCTCGGTCAGCGGTTTCATCGTGACCTTGCCGTCCTTGGCGACTTCTTTCCTGTAGTTGACTACCACTGCGACTGACAGGCGCTTCAGGCCTCCCATCGGCTGCTGAACATAGCGCACTGTCTTGTCGACTTCATAATTGACGGTCATGTCCTTCTGCGCATTGACCGGTGCGGCACCGCTGGCGTTTGCGTTGGCCGGTACGCCGGGCGCACTCGCCGCAGGGGCAGTCAGTGGCGCGGTTGCGGGAGCAGGGGGCTGATTCGACAACGCGCCGGGTACGCCGGAGGCATTGATCGGCGTACCGCTTTGCGTCTCGCTGCTCTGCTGGCTGCGAATGGCGGCAGCGTTCGGTGTGCCATTTGGCTTGTAAATCTCGGCCGCCTGCTCGACGGTGGAGAAATCAACATCCGCAGTCGCTTCCGCACGCACATTTGCCTCGCCGACGATGGGCGTCAGGATGGATTCAATGCGCTTGACGATACTTTGCTGCAGTTCGTGGACATACTTGAGCTGCGACGGGTCGAGTCCATTGCGCCCCGCTTTCTTGTCGTTGTCAGAGAGGAGGCTGCCATTCTGATCGACCACGGTGACGTTCTTGGTCGGCAGGTCGGGCACACTGCTCGCGACCAGATGCACGATGGCGCTGACCTGCTGCTGATCCAGACTGCGGCCTGGATGCAGGTTGAGCAAGACAGACGCTGTCGGCTTTTGCTGATCGCGCACGAAGACCGAGGATTTCGGCAGTGCGAGGTGTACGCGCGCTGCCTGAACGGCCGCGACCGACTGGATGGAGCGAGCCAGTTCGCCTTCAAGCGCACGCTGGAAATTGACTTGCTCAAGGAACTGCGACACGCCGAGCTTCTGGTTTTCCATCAGCTCGAAACCGACGCTGCCGCCTTTCGGCAAGCCTTCGGAAGCAAGCTTCAGGCGTGCGTCATGTACCTGGGTTGCCGGAACGAGAATCGCGTTACCGCCTTCGGAAAATTTGTACGGCACGTTCATCTGCTGCAGCGAAGCGACAATCGCGCCGCCGTCGCGGTCAGAGAAGTTGGAAAACAACACACGATAGTCGGGTGTCTGGCTCCATAGCCAGACACCCGACATCACGGCGAGCACTGCGGCTACGCCGAGCATCAGGAAAAAATTCCGTCCCCCCGGGGTCTGCGCAAAACCGACGATGCCGCCGGGCGCGGATGGGACAACGGCGTTTTCGCCCGCTATCGCCATGATCCGTCTTTCCAGGTGCTGCCGTTCATGAAATTCCCTTGCATGTCTGCTTCACTATATTCGTTTAAATCCATTTGCCCGATTACCTGGACTATCTTGCGAACACACTTGATGCCGTCGGCCCGTCCGATGCGGATGCAATAGCTCACGGCCCGGTAGTTCGAGCTATTTGGCTTAGTATGGGATTGTCGTCCTGTTGCAGGAATTTAATCGTTTGAACAGAGCGCTGTTTTTGCCCTTTATCATGCGAAAAAAGGGCTTTTTAGCGTGCTACCTTAGTGCTGTGAAAAAGGGCATCCTGGCAATGTGCCGGGTGGAGGATGAGATATGAAGACAGGAATGATCGATTCCAGCCGCATCGAAGCGATGATATCGCAACTCAAGGCAGCGGCGACACGGCCGGAAAACGGCGTTAAAGGGATTCATGACGAGGTGGCAGGCAACGAGCCGGCGGCCAAGGTCGACTTTGCCAGTGCACTCAAGGCCAGCCTGGACCAGGTGAACGGCGCGCAGAGAAAATCCGAGGACATGGCCAAGCGTTTTGTGCTCGGTGATGACAGCGTCAATTTGTCGGATGTGATGATCAATTCGCAGAAGGCCAATATTGCGTTCCAGGCAACCGTGCAAGTGCGGAATAAACTGGTGTCGGCGTATCACGACATCATGAACATGCAAGTGTGACGGATGGGATGGGAATGGGTGTCAACGCAATTGAGACCCATCCCTACCCTAACCCTCTTCTACGCGGGCCGCCTTGAAGGGGAGGGAACCTGGACAGGGGTTCGTCCTGAAGTTATCCGAACATTCAACAACCTGGCAACGCAAAAATTCAAGGGGCCGCAACTGCGGCCCTTTGGTTTTTTGAAGCAAGCTTCAACGCCACGCGGTATCAACCCATCCCGGTCGCCCGCGCATTACGCTCGCGTTCCAGCTTGGTAATGTAGCGCTGCACCGCTCCCAGCATTGACGCAGCCGGATTAACATACATGCATCCGAGCTTACGTATGGACTTGCCGCTGGTCAGCGTCAGATCGTGAGAATTGCGGATCTGTAAATCGACGGAAACCGGTGCGCCGCCAGGGAGGTCAAGCCGGCAATCCTTGTAGGTCTTGCCAATGGTGTTGTCGAGTACCTTTTTTTCATCAATAACACCGATGCCACCGCCGCTGATGTCCTTCAGGCTAACAACAACCGTCGATGCGGCGATACCAGCCACTTCATCCGCCGGGATGCGAATGGTGCAGCGCAACGGTGTTGCTACCGGAGTCGGAACCCGGTAATGCTCGCGGCGCTGCAAGCGGATCATGTTGGTCGGCAGCGAGATATACAAGGCCGGCAGATTGTCATACAGGCACTCCTTCACCTTGTCGGTGAAAAACATGACACGGATATTGTCGAGGACGGTCTCGAAAGATATGTTGTCGCTGTCAAGGATGCGCTGGTTGGTGATGTTACTGGGCGCACGGTCGATCACCACCATGCCGCTGTCTTCATCCACCTCCAGCACGGAAGTGACGACGGCATCGGCGCCGCCATCTGCCTGCATGCTCACCAGTTGGTTGCGCTCGCACATGGCGCGCAGCAAGCCAAGGATTTCACGCTTGGAGTGTACCTGATAGGGACTGACGTCTTCGGTCCCGAACTTCGTATTGAATACCATGTATGTTCTACTAATATGCTGTCTGTTTAGGGGCGTGGTTTGGGGCCCTTGTCGCCAGTGTGCTTCATTGCGTCGATATGGTAAAGCCATGCAAGCAATTCCGCCACAACTCTGTACAGTGCTGGCGGAATATTGCGGTCCAGATCAACTTGCATCAGCAATGCGACCAGTTCCTTCGATTCATGCACGAACACGCCATGTTCTTTTGCCCGCCTGATGATCTCTTCGGCAATCAGGCCCCGGCCGGTGGCGACGACCTTCGGCGCGAGGTCGCCGGTCTGATAGGCGAGGGCGACGGCGTTCTGCGTAGTGTCAGGTTTGTTCATCGCGCTTGACCAGAAGGGCATCCAGCGAGGCGCCGGAAATCTCGATCCGTTCCGCGAGCTTGCCGCCATGTTGACGCAGGAATTCCGCCGTTGAATCGCTGTCGACTTCAACCCGAACCTGCACGCTGTCGCCTACCAGCCGGATACTGGCAGCAACGTTGCCAAGATGCGGCAGCTCGAAACGGACCTCGCTGTTCCAGACCGGATTCTGGACGCCAGCTGGCGTGTGTTCGGGGGTATCTTCGCTGACTTCCCATTCCATTTGCTGGCCCGGCCAGAGCTCACCCTGCCAGCGAACCTGATGCTGTTCCAGAGTATTGAGCTGTGAATGCACGATACGGGCGGCTTCGGGATCGAGGGTGGGTAACGGCAATTGACTAGAGGTCATCAGGTCGGCGTCCGTTCTGGCCGAGTTGGCGATCTGGAGTTGGCTATCGCGCACCAGCATGGTTTGCCGGGTTGCCGAATCGGCCAATGATGTTTTTTGCGAGGCGGACTCTGCTGTCTCTCCGTCCGCCCCAGCCAGCTGAGCCTGTGGCTCGCGCGCAAGATCAGCCAACGTACGACTGCCGCTGATCCACTCCCGCAAATGCGATTCGTAGAACAAGCCGCTGTTCGATAATCCTTCCTGCATCGCGGCAGCGAGGCGTTGCGGGTCAAGTCCGGGCGCGTTCAACAACGGTGTGCGGGCGGTGACCGCGGTCGGCGAACCCTGTTGCTGTGCCGATTCAAGCAATTGGGCAATCAAGCGACCTGTGGTGCTGAGGGAGGCCGGAGCGCTACCCCCTTGCTGGTTCAGCAGGAAAGTGGGGCGCGGTTCACGCGCCAGAAAAACCATCTGAAGTGTATCGCCGACCCGCGTGCCGACCGGAAGCGCCATACGTGCTGCCGTGTCGGCAAGTTTGACCAGATAGGTTCCATCGTCCAGCACCGAATCGACGGTTGCCTGGACTTCCCGCCCTATCGCAATCTGGGTAAGCCGCCGATAAACTTCCTGGCGCGCGTCGGTTGCCGAGGTCGCCGATGAGACCGGCGCCGTCGATGCAGGGGGACGAGGTGTTCCTTGGTCGGCCAGTGGCCGGGGCGAATTGAGGTCGGCCCGCGGCAGCATGGCCGTCAGCCGTTCTGGTTCGCGCCGTAGGTCTGGGCGAGTTTGCGTTCCGTACCGTTACTTTTCATCATTGCCGACAGGCGCGCCATCCATGGCTCGGTGATATCCCGGATCTGACGATCGTCCTCAAGAATCTTCTTGATGATTCTTGTTTTATGTTCGCGGGCGGTCTGCGTCAAAGGTTCGCGCGGTTGGTCATTGCGCTTAATGATTTCGACTTGGCTTGAGCAACGCGATTCGAGCGCTGCCAGTTGTTCCCAATCGCCGGTGCGGGCAGCTGCCAGCATCTGATCCGTAATGTCGGCAACGGTCTCATAGAGAGAAATAATTTCCTGGTTGTCCATAGTCAGGCTTTCACAAAACGGGACGTTTGAGGTGCGAGCGGGTCGTAGGCAGCGGGTTGTGGAGCGGCCTGGGTTTGCTGAGTCGCCGCGGGTGCCGGTGTAATCGATTCCCAAGCGTCCTTTAATCCCTTGAGCAGCTGGTGAACTTCTTCTAGAGCCTGCGGCTGGTTTTTCAGGTTGGCAATCACCAGCCTGTTCGCCATGTATTCATACAGTGCGTCAAGGTTTAGTGCGATTTCGCCGCCAACTTTCTTGTCGAGACTGGCCCGTAGACCGTTTTCGATAATAGAAATTGCCTTGGAAATCGACTTTCCCTTATTCGGAATATCTCCGGCCTGCATTTGATGCAGCGCGGACGAAACTGCAACCATGGCGCCGTCGAAAAGCATTACTACCAACTTGTGAGGGCTGGCCGACGCCACGCCGGTCTCAACCCCGACATTCGCGTATGCGCTTGCGCCACTACGTGCTGATCCAAACATCTAATTCCCCTTTTACTCGATCGTGGGCAGATTTGCTAATTGCTGTGCCAGATAGTTGCTGGTCTGAGTCATGTTCGACAGCAAAACATCCAGGGCAGTAAACTGTGCTCGGTAACGCTTCTCCGTTTCCGCGAGACGGTCGTTGATACGCTCTCTCTGCTGGTCAATTCTCTTGAGGGAGTCGTTAATGCCATTTATGCGGGATGCGACCACGCCGTCTTCACCAAGCAGAGTAGTGGCAAGCTTTTGAAACTGATACGCATATCCCTTGGTGTAACTCACCGTGCCCCGGTCGCCGATGGTGGTACCGGTGATTTGCAGCTTTAGTCCTTCCGCGGGATTTCCTTCCGCCCCGGTCAGATACTGTCCCGATCCAGTGGCGACGGCGCCGTTAATGGTGCCTGCCACATTCAGGCCATCTACGATGGTCGGTGATGCACCGATAATCCCAGCCTTTCCGTTGCCTCCGGAGATGCTGATGTTCGATGCGGAGCCGTAGCGTGCCGAGGTGAGTGTAATGACACCTCCTGCCTGACTTACGCTAACAGTTGACCCTGCACCCGAAAACGCGCTCGCGCCATTGATTTTGGCTTGAATGTCCTGGATTAGTGCATCGGCATTGGCATAAGTCCCGTGACTAAGCGTTACGGTGGCTGTATTGCCGTCAAGTTTCACTTCTAGCCGGTCATTGCTGCTATCAATGGTCAGGTTGGCAACGCCTTGCCCCACTGTCTTCCCCTGCGTCGCGAGCTGAGTCACGTTAAGCGCGTACGTGCCAGGAGCGGTCTTGTCTGTCGAACCAGTATAGGAGACAAGGCTGTCAGTCGTCCTGCCGACCGCGGAAAACAATCCGGCTATATCGGCGGGATTGCTGCTGATCGCTTTTTGCAGCTTGTCATTGTCGACCGCAAGTGTGCCATCCTTCTGGAGCGATACACCGATCTGCGGCAACAGAGTATACGTGCCGTTTCCAGCGACCGGGCTTGTCAGGAGGCTTCTCAACTGCGTCTGGATGATGCGAACTGTGGAATCACCGTTCAACGCGGCTGCCTGTTTCGTATCCGCATTGTAGGACGATACGTTTTTCAGCGTCTGGTTGACCTGATTGAAAGCGGTGACGAACTGCCCGACCGCCGTGGTGATGCCAGCCGTGTCCCGTGCAACGGTGATGGATGTCGGGCTGCCTGCATTGGTCTTGTTCAGCGTAAGGGTGGCGCCTGCGATCATGTCGGTGATCGTGTTCGACGGCTTGGAAACCACGATACCGTCTACCTTGAGTTCTGCGTTTTGGGCGGTGATGGTTTCCGAGAAAGCTTGGTTGACGGGAGCACCAGCAGGGTTGTGGCTGAGCAGGGCGGCAAGCGGCCCGTCTCCTTCCACGGATATCTTCATGCTGCTGGCCTTGCCTGTCGTCTGCTGCGTAAGGACTAGCCGGTGGGGATTCGTGCCGCCATCATTGATAATTGCAGCGGTCACGCCAATGCCCGCATTATTAATCGCGTCCCGTATGCCGGCCAGTGAATTGTTGCTGGTATCTATCTTGACCGTTTTTGTACCCGCGCCACTGCTCTGGAAGGAGGCATTTGAGTATTTGCCGGTATCGCTGTCAAAAGTGCCAGTCTCGCCAAGGTTGATGGTGCCGAAATCGAAGGTAATGACTCCGGTGCCGATCGCAACCGACGAACTGGCTTGGCCGGCCGATGCCAGTTTTTGAGCCTGAGCGAGCTTGCTGACCTCCAGCGAGTAAGTGCCCGGTGCCGCATTGCTGCTGGCGCTGGCACTGACAATGGATGAATCTGAGGAGCTGACCTTGAATGCCTGGAATTTGCTTCCGTCACCAAGAGCTTGCACTGCTGATTGGAACGTGGACAATGAACTTTTCAGCGCGCCGATCGCCGACAGCTTGGACTTGATGCTGGTTTCCTGCTTGCTGAGGTTCGTAAGGGGGCGTTGTTCAACTGACATCAACTGGCTGATAATGCTGTTGATGTCTAGATTTGAGCCGATACCGGGAGATGAGAGAGCCACGCGCGTCCCCTATGGAAAAACACAATGTAACTCGTTTACGGCGAAGTCAAAGCAGACTTTAGAAACTGATTTCCCTATCTGTTCGCGTCCTACGCCTTTTGTCGAATCAGCAATCCCGAAACCTGATTAAGTGCTTTCGAGATTTTGAGTGCTTCTTCGGACGGAATCTGGCGTAGTACTTCCTGAGTTTGCTGATCGATAACCTTGACAATAGTCCGGTTACTGTCTTCATCAACCGAGAACTCCAGATTGGCTGATTGTGTCTGCATTGCCTTGTTGAGATCCTTGACCGCCTGCTCGAGAGTGCTTAGGTCAGGTACCGCACCGGGTTGCTGGACAGTGGAGAGAGGGACGGCGGAACTCGCTACGGAACGGATGGCGACCGGGGCGCCGGCCGCCACGTTTCCCTTTTGAAGTGCGGTGTCGGTAGCGGGGAGCGTCGCCGAACTGTTGGTAGGTTGGATTGCCATGATGATCTCTCTTCAAGTGGAAAAACCCGGCCAGGGGAGCTGGCCGGGTTGTTACCTTACTTCAGACGATCTTAGCCGCGGAGCAGGGCTAACACGCCGTTAGGCAAGGAGTTTGCCTGGGCCAGCATCGCTGTACCGGCTTGCTGAAGGATCTGGCCGCGGGTCAGTTGCGCGGTTTCTGCAGCGAAGTCGGCGTCCTGGATCCGGCTGCGGGAGGCGGACAGGTTTTCCGACGTTGTTTGCAGGTTGGCGACAACCGAGGTGAAGCGGTTTTGCACTGCGCCGAGGTCGGCGCGAGCGTTGTTGACCGCGTTCAAGGCAGCATCCATTGCCAAGATTGCATTGTCGGCGCCATCAACAGTGGAGATGTCGAGGGAGGCGAAGCCGGTTTGTGCCGCACCCGCGGTCGTGCCAGCGGTTAGGCCGGTTTGCGCAGTCACTGCACCGCTACCTGCGATCACGATGTCGTCGGAGGCAATCTTAGACGTAAGTTTCAACGCCCCGCTGGAGACCGAGGCAGTCACTCCTGCCGACGACGCATTAATTGCAGTCACCAGGTCATTGACGCGGGTGGTAGCGTCGGCTGCAGTGCCTACCTCGATGTCCACGCCGTTGATGGTGAAGGCGCTACCGGTGAGGGCTGTGAAAGATGCAGCAACCGCGGGTGTGCCATTGCTATGGGTTGCAACGAATCCTGCCTGGCCGGTTTGGGTGCCTCCCGTATTGAACGTGTTGGTCAAAGTAACGGCGGCGTCTGAGCCGTCAGCTTTGGTCACGACCAAATCGTTAGTGGCAAGCGAGCCAGTGATGGTGTAACCGGTCTGAGCGGTGTCGAATGCATCAAATGCGGCTTGCAGGCGGGCTGTGTCAATTGTCTCAGGGGCGCCAGCGGCTTGCGTCACGTTGAGGACGTCTACGCCGTCGATTTGCAGCTGGAACTGCTGTCCGTCCGCGTTGGACACAGCGTCTGCAGTAATGGCGCCAAGCTGAGTCGTGGTCGTGGCAGTCGCTGCAGCACCTCCGCCTGCAGGAGCAACGCCAGTCGACGTCGCAGGAGCATTCCAGCTGCCAAGTGCAGCGATGTTTGCATCGGTGATGGCATCGACCGAAATTGTCTGACCCTGATTAGCGCCAACCTGGAATGCCTGGGAGGTGAAGCTGCCGTCGAGCAGTTTGATGCCGTTGAACGACGTGTCGTTGGCAACGCGGTCGATTTCGGACTTCAGCTGTGCGACTTCCTTCTGAAGTGCTGCACGGTCGTCAGCGGAGTTGGTGGCGTTGCGGGACTGCACGGCCAATTCGCGGACGCGCTGCAGGTTGTTACTGATTTCGCCCAGTGCGCCTTCAGCGGTTTGTGCCAGGGAGATGCCGTCGTTTGCATTGCGTGCTGCCTGGTTCAGGCCGCGGATCTGCGTGGACATGCGCTCGGTGATCGCCAGGCCGGCTGCATCATCCTTTGCGCTGTTGATACGCAGGCCGGAGGACAGGCGCTGCAGAGAGCTCGCCAGGGCGCCTTGGGAAGAGTTGAGGTTGCGCTGTGCGTTGAGCGACGAGATATTGGTATTGATAAATGCAGCCATGGTATTTCTCCTTTTAGTACTGGGGGCCGAGTTTGCCGGCTAAGTTTTTCAACTTTGGTTCACCCCAGTAGGGCTGTTTGAACCGCTGTTGTAATCTTTATCGGATGGGACTGGAAAAAGTTTAGGGAAAAATTGCATTTAATTTTTCAGTCGCATCCGATCTCAGTCCGGACACTGCCTTCTTCGGTCGTTCGGGAAAAATCTTTAGCTACGGAAACATTTTAAATTGGTAGGAACAGCTGGCTTCCGGCCTTCTATAGTGAGAAAAGCCAGATTTTTCCGTGACCGTCGACGGTAATAAATCCGGGGCGGGCAAAAAAATAGGGACGAAAAATATTCGCCCCTAAAGTTTGCGGTTTTCGTGCCGTTACTGCGCCGATTCAGCTCAGCTCAAACCGAAAATTATCTTTCAGATATCACGCGACAGCTTCTGCACTTCGGTTTTGCCGAATTCCAGTGTCGCTTTGATAAGCGCATCGACATCACGTTCATCGGTCCTGTGATTGAACAGCGCCGCTCTGAGCGCCAGCGAGCCATTAATGATGGTGGTCGATGGTGCGACAATGCCCGATTCCTGCAGAGCGATGGCGATATCGGCATTGACGCGATCGGGATTGTCACAACGATATCGGAAGCAAACGATATTGAGCGATACCGGCGCAAGTAGTTCCAGTTGCGGTTCTGCGTCGATGCGCCGTTTAAGATATCGGGCCAGCGCACAGCTGCGCGACATCACTTGGCCGATTCCATCCGCACCATAGGTCTTGATCGAAAACCAGGTCTTCAACGCACGGAAACTGCGTGACAGATCAGGGCCAAGGTCGGTTGGCCAGGGAGACCCCGCAGCCATGCCGCGCGTTTCACGCGCCAGATAGGCGGCCGGCGCGGCGAAGGTGTCATAGTGCATTCCGCCATCGCGTACCAGGATGAACCCCGCGTCATATTGCACCTGGGCCCATTTGTGGAAGTCGAGTGCGATGGAATCCGCACGCTGGATGCCTGCAAAACGTGGTGCAAGGTCCTTAGCCATCATGGCAAGCGCGCCATAGGCGCCGTCGACATGGAACCACAGGTTTTCCTGCGTGGCGATGTCGGCAATGGTAGTGAGGTCGTCAATGGACCCGGTGTCGACGGTTCCCGCTGTGCCCGCGACAAAGAATGGGCTGTATCCGTTGGCACGGTCCGACGCGATCGATGCTCTTAGCGCCTCCAGGTTCATCTGGCCGGCTGCATTGACTGGGATCAGGCGTAACGCCTCGGTACCGAGTCCCGACAGATCGAACGCCTGCGCGATGCAGGCATGGGCGGCGATCGATGTATAACCAATAAGCCGTTTGCCACTTTGGGCCACTCCGGTTTTTCGTACCGCGACTCCCGTTGCCCGGGTTCGCCCGACCAGTACGCCGATCAGGTTCGCAACGGATGATCCGGTAACAAAGATGCCGCTGGCCGTGTCCGGGAACTCGAATAGCTCCGATAACCAGCGCGTGATCTGACGCTCCACCTCCACCGGAATCTGGTCACGCCCGCCGACGTTGGCGTTGATGCCTGCGGCAAGCATTTCCGCCAGCATGCCGACTGGTGTGCCGCCACCTTGCACCCAACCCATGAAGCCGGGATGCGCATTGCCGATGGCATAGGGGAGGATGTTTTGCATGAACGATTGATGCACTTCCGCGAGATCGCTCGGATCGCGCGGCAGCGGCGCGTGGAAAACGTCTCGTACCGCTTGCGGTGCGGGCTGCCATACCGGCTTGTCGCGCAGGTTTTGCATGTAGTCGAAGATGTCGTCCAGCATGCGATGGCCCTGGGCGCGCAGTTCATCCCAGTCGGCCGGGTCAAGAGAATGGTGTTGTTCAGAATGCATCGTTTTGAGGTAAGCGTTTTACGTGGATGACGAGCATTATCCTGTCTTCTCAAAAATCGAGAAACATAAAAGGTTTTTATCGTGCAGATTGTTTGCGCACGAATGCCGAATTCCGAATGTCGCAGGCTAAATTCGAAGGGGCCTTTGAGCTGGCAAGAGAATTGGACGCTAGTCCGCAGCCACAACCCGGTTCTTCCCCGCACGTTTCGCCTTGTACAGCGCTTCGTCGGCACGTTTGATCAAGTCGCCCTGATCCTCGTCGTCGCGCCGCAAGGCCACGCCTGCGCTGAAGGTCATCAGCAACTTCTGGTTGTCGTACATGAAGATGCGTTTGGTCAGTTCTCGCTGGATGCGGGTGACGGTCTGCACCGCTTCATCGAGCGGCGTATCGGGCAGCATGATCAGGAATTCTTCACCGCCAAAACGTGCGACCACATCCATGGTGCGCAAGGTCTCCTTGATCACCCGCACCAGGTGGATCAGGGCGTCGTCGCCCGCAGAGTGGCCGTAGGTGTCATTGAGCCGTTTGAAATCGTCCAGGTCGAGCAGGGCGATGCAAAGCGATGTCTTGCGGCGCTGCGCCCGCGCGATCTCACGCTCATAGGCATCGTCCAGTCCACGCCGGTTCAGGCTGCCTGTCAACTGGTCTTCACGGACCAGTTCACTCATATGCTCCAGCTTGGATTCCAGTTGCTGGATGCGCGCCTCGGCTTCCTGGACTTCCTGTTTCGCGGCGATGATATCGTCCTGCGAGCGCAGGATTTCCGTTTGCGCGTGCCTGGTGTCGCGCATCACGTCTTCAAGGATGTGGTTCAGCTCGGTGATATCCCTGGCCTGGCTGATTTTCTGTGAATAGTTGCCCATCTTCTGATGGAAGTCACCGGTGCTGGTGGCAACCGCGCCGAGGCGATCAATGAAGGTGATCATCATGTTCTTGACCGTCACCTTCGCTTCTTTCAGGCTGTGCTTGAGCGCCCCCTGCTTGTAGATGACTTCCTTCAGGCTACGTGTCGCGTCGAGCAGGGCGCTGCGGCTCAGCGGGCCGCTGAGCAAATCCTGCACATTGGCGATTTGCCCGCTCAGCCAGGAATCGTCTTCAAGCAGTTCGCCGACGTTTTCGAGCAGCAGCTGGAACAGACGGAGAAGCAGTTCATGTTCTTCGGCCAGATCATCGGCTTTGAGTTCGATGCGAAAGCAAAGCTGCTTGAGCCGGGCGCTGATGTCATTCAATGCCGGCTCAGTCGTCGCGTTGCGTGCCGACGATGCAAGCATTTCGGATTCCTCCAGCAGTTCCGGCGCCTTACGCAGCAATGAGCCCAGCGCCAGCGTAAGCGTGCGCACCAGCAGTTCGCGTAGAAGCCGCAATTGCCGGCTTTCGGGAGCAACGGCGACGTTGGCCGTCGCCAAGCTTTCGACAGACGGTCGCACGGCCGTTGCGGGCGGATCCACCAGGGCGAGTCCGGCGGACTTGAGTGCGACTGGCGCGGGTGTGTCGACAAGTGGAATGCCGGCAGATTTCAATGCGGGCGGTGTCGCAATCGGCTGTGCCACGGCTTCGACCTTGGCGGGCTGTGCTGCGTCCTTGCTGGATTGGCTCGCGAGATGCTGCTCCACCAACTGGGACAGGGATTTCCCGTATTCCGGCCAGTCGCGCTTTTCGAGTGCGAGACTCAGTTTGGCCGCGTGCCGCGCGATGTCAGCAGATGTGCCTGCGAGATGTGCCGCGAAATCGGCAAGAATTTTTTCAGGACCTGCGGTCGTTTGGGTACCGGCGATTTCTTCGTAGATCTCGCGGTAGGCGTCCGGCGTCGGTGCAACACGCCGCATCGCCAGCCGACGAAACGCCTCGCGCGCGATATCGGCAGGGCTTTGGGGTTCCGGTTTTTTTTCTTTGTCTTGCATGCGTATTCTCGCAACCGGATGGGTGTGGGAATCCGGCGTGAAGCGATAGTATCGCGTGTGGTGGCTTAATAGTGATAGCAATAGGCAATAAATATCTTCCCACTTTGCGCTTTAGGCAACAGTAGCAATCCAAGCCAGAGGAAGTGCGGGACAGCGATGAAAGCTGAGCGACCTGGTGTTGAAATGACAGCCTATTCAACCAAGTGATTCCTGATCGCGTAGTGCGTCAGCTCCGCGTTGTGACGCAGTTTCATCTTTTGCAATAAGCGTGAGCGGTACATGCTGATTGTCTTGACCGACAGGGACAGTTCGCCGGCGATATCGCTGACGGTCTTGCCCGAGGCGATCATCACCAGGGTCTGGTACTCGCGGTCCGACAGTGTTTCATGAGGGGGTATGTCGCGGTTTTCATCGCTGACCTGGTTTGCCAGTTCCTGTGCCAGAGCGGCGCTGATGTATTTGCGGCCGGAGGCAACCAGGCGAATTGCATCGACCAGTTCGGCGGGCGCACTTTGCTTGTTCAGGTAGCCGGACGCGCCTGCCTTGAGCGAACGGATCGCATACTGGTCCTCGCGATGCATGGACAGCATCAGCACGGCCAGGCCGGGGGCTTCCTTTTTGATCTGTTTCAGCACTTCGATGCCGCTGCGGTCGGGCATCGAGATGTCCAGCAAGAGAACGTCGGAGTCGCCGCGCCGCGCAAGCCGGACTGCGTCTGCGCCGTTTTCGGCGTCGCCTGCGACGATCATGTCGTCGCTGTCTGCGAGGATCTGCTTGAGGCCCTCACGGACAATCGCGTGGTCGTCGGCAATGATGATTCTGATAGGCTCGTTTGCGCTCATGTTGCTGTTTCAATTGTTAGGGGCTGAGCGGAATGCGCAGGCTGACTTCGGTACCGCCATTTGCAGCGTTTGACACCGACAGCTGCCCGCCCAGTGCGCTCGCTCGTTCCACCATGCCGCGAATTCCGAACGATTTCGGTTTCATGCGATCGGTGGCATCGATACCCTTGCCATTATCGACGACTTCAAGCCGCACGCTGCGGTTTGTGCGTGTCAGGCGCACGCTTACCTGTGTGGCGGCGGCATGCTTGCCGATATTGGTCAGGGCTTCCTGGAAAATCCGGAACAGGGCCGTTGCCTGATCGGGGTGGAGGGCGATTTCTTTTTTGCTGGACAGGAAGGTGCAGTGAATACCCAGCTGTTTCTCGAATTCTTTTGCTTGCCAGTCGATCGCCGCCACAATGCCGAAGTCAAGGATGCCTGGACGCAGATCGACAGTAATGCGGTGGATCGATTCGATGGTGCGGTCGACGAGGGAATCGACGTAGGCAGTTTTTTCGGTGAGCGCCGCATCGTCGGGCAGGCGTTTTTTTAGCAATGCCAAAGCCATCTTGATCGCCGTGAGGTTACCTCCCAGGTCATCGTGAATTTCACGCGCGATGCGGGTTCGCTCGTTTTCCTTTACGGTTTCAACGTGGGCCGACAGTTCGGCCAGCTGTGCGCGTGAGCACTTGATTTCCGCCTGCTCCTGCTTGCTCTCGGTGATGTTGGTCATGATGCCTTCCCACTGTACCCCCTGGCCGGGGAGCGCACGCGGCGTGGAGCGCAGGTTGATCCATTTGATGTCGTGCCATTTTTCGATCCAGAGTCTGCCTTCCCAGTTCCAGGCCTTCATGCTGCTTGCCGAAACCTGCATCGAATCCAGGTAAGACTGACGATCTTCGGGCAGAATTAGTTCAAGGAAGAGCGATGAGTCAGCCTGCAGGCGTTCGGCGCTTAGTCCAAGCAAGGCATGGCAGCCGTCGCTCAGGTAGGGAAAAGCAATGCTGCCATCTTGCCGTTGCAGGAATTGATAGACAAGCCCGGGCGTGTTGGAAACAATCGCCCGAAAACGCGCTTCGGAATGGCTGAGCGCGGTTGCCGAGGCATGCCGGGCACTCAGGTCATTACCTATTGCGATATACACTGGCTTGTCACCGGAAGCGCAGTAAAACAAACGCAATTCGATTGGATAGTTCGAACCATCCTTGCGTGCATGAACGGTTTCAATTTCCGCGAATGCCCGTTCGCCGCTGTGCAGCGAATGCAGGATGCGTTCGAGTTCATCCAAAGATATGCCACGCACGACTTCCGGCATGCTCAGCGTCGACAGCTCCTCGCAGGTGTATCGCAAATTCTTTTGCGCCGCCTGGTTGGTCTGGATGAAGCCAAGGCCGACGCAGTCAACGATGTAAATTTCGCTGAAGGAGCCTTGCATCAGAACCGGAAGCCATTCTGCCCGCATCATGTCGAATGTTCTTCCATTTGTACTTTATCTCTGTTGCAAGCCAATTTTGCGTTGGTGGGTTGTGCGTTGTACGACACCAATGACACTGAACAAACAGGCAGCGTATGGAAGGTTTCAAAATCGACATCCTGAGGATTAGGCATGGTGAACGTCATTCTATATAGCAATGCCTGAGTCGACTTTATCATATGCCCTTCCAAAATTAATCTCTACATGGAAACGTAGATGAAAAGAAATGTGTTGGCTGCGTGGACTGTTGGTTTCTGCTGACGGCGCGCTACTGCACCGGTACGACAGGTGAAGCGTTGCCTATGTTGCGGAGAAGGCGCCTGAAAATCTTTAGCGCTTAAGGAGAGAGGGACGGGGGTGTTGTGGTAATGAGCAACAACGAGGGCACAGTAGCCCATAACACCAAAAATTGAGGGGAAAATACGGCAAGGAAATTACTGCTGAAGAAAAACGCAGCCTGAAAACCAGAAAGGGGGTTAGATCGTAAAATCTAACCCCCTTCAAATTACTGGTGCGGCTGGCAGGAATCGAACCCACGACCCCTTGGTTCGTAGCCAAGTACTCTATCCAGCTGAGCTACAGCCGCGAAAAACAAAATTATAGCACCCATTCAACAAATTTTGGAAGCCCCTCCCGTAAGCATTTTCATCATTTTCTTGCATGCTTTTTTGTGGCCTGGGCAACATCACGCCGCTTCCACTGCTTCTGCAGCCATGCCTTTGCTCAGGATTGTCGTTAGTTGTGCAGCGGACAAAGGACGGCTGAAGTAATAACCTTGCATTACATCGCATCCATGATCGCGCAGGAAAGCGAGTTGATCTTCAGTTTCCACACCCTCGGCGATGACCTTGAGCTTGAGGTTATGGGCCAGCAGGATAATGGTCGAGACAATAGCGCAGTCGTCCGGATCGTCAGGGATATCACGCACAAATGATTGGTCGATTTTCAGAACCTGTATTGACAACCGCTTCAGGTAGGACAATGACGAATAACCTGTTCCAAAATCATCAATGGAAATTTGCACACCCATTGCATGGAGCTGGTTGAGCACGGCGATTGCATGATCGGTATTCTCCATGAGGACTCCCTCAGTCAGTTCAATTTCGAGAAGCGCCGCCGGAAGCTTGAATTCGCTTAATACGGAGGCGACGGTATCGGCAAGATTGTCGTGGTGGAACTGGCGAGCCGAGACGTTTACCGCTACCCGTGTCGGAAAGCCTTGCAGCATCCATTGCCGGGCTTGCGCGCATGCTGTGCGCAGGATCCATTTGCCAAGCTGGACGATCAGCCCGGTTTCTTCAGCAATCGGGATGAATTTTGCGGGCGAGATCATGCCGAGTTCGGGGTGGTGCCACCGGACGAGGGCTTCGACGCCATGGATCCTGCCGCTTTCAATATTTTGCTGCGGCTGGTAATGCAAAAGCAGTTCATTGCGGGAGAGGGCGCCGTGCAGACAATTTTCGAGTTGCATACGCTCCATGATCCACTTGTCCACATCGTTGCTATAGAATTCGAAGCGATTTTTTCCCAGTGACTTGGCATGATAGAGCGCGATATCGGCATGCTTGATCAGTAGGTCAGCCTCAGCGCCGTGTATCGGGTACAGGGCAAGGCCGATGCTCGCCCCAATGTGAAGCTCGTGCGTATGCAATATAAACGGCTCCTGTAGCACTTGCAGCAGTTTGGTGGCCAGGCTTGCAAGATGGTCGGCATCGGATATGCCAAGCGCAAGCAAGGCAAATTCATCGCCACCCATCCGCGCCAGTGTGTCGGACTCGCGCAAGACACGTCGCAGGCGCTGCGCCACCTGTAATAGCAAGTGATCTCCGGCGTCATGTCCAATGCTGTCGTTGACCATTTTGAAGCGGTCAATATCCAGTAGTAAAACACCGAATGATGAGCCGTCATGTTGTCCGTGGGTCTGCAAGGCTTGTTGCAGCCGCTTTGTAAAGAGCGCGCGGTTTGGCAGGTCAGTCAGAAGATCATGGGTGGACTGGCGCAGCAGGCGTTCTTCGGCGAGCTTGGTCTCGGAAATATCGCTGAATACGCCCACATAATTGGTGACATGGCCATTGTCATCCGTCAGGCGGCTGATATTGAGTAGCTGCGGATAGATTTCGCCGTTCTTGCGCCTGTTCCAGATTTCGCCTTGCCATTTCCCGTATTCACGCACGGTTTGCCACATGTGCCGATAAAATTCACGCGGCTGGCGCCCGGAAGCGAGGACGCGGGGATTATGTCCGGCGACCTCCGCGCCTGAGTACCCGGTAATGGCGGTAAAGGCGCGATTGACGGTCAGGATGTTGGCATGTTCATCAGTGATCGCGATGCCTTCCTGCGAATGCTCGAACGCCTGGTTGGCAAGTCGCATCGATCGCTCGTCCTGCTTGCGTCTCGTAATGTCCCTGATGGTTATCTGAACAATGGCGTTGCCGCCGACCGACACGGCGTGGATGCCGGTTTCCGCGGGAAATTCACGGCCATCCGCTGACTGGAAATACCATTCAAACGTCTGCGGGCCATGCTGCCAGGCAGCGTCGATTCTCGCGTGCAGCCCCATGTTCGAGTGGTCGCCGCCGGGTTGCCGGGCGGGTTGCAGCGAAGCGAGATCCATCGTCTGCATGTGGCCCGTATCGGCAATGCCAAACAGTCTGAGGGCGGCTCCATTGCATTCGCTGATCTGATCGGACGCCATCAGGATGACACCTTCACGCGTGCCTTCAAACAGGGTGCGAAACAGGGCGTGGCGATGTTCAAGTTCGACCGATTGTCGGCGTTTTGCAGCTGATTCCCGGTAAGTGATCCACGCGGTCAGGCAAAAGAAGATAGTGGCGAGTCCGGACAGGCTAAGCAGTACTCGCTGCGCAAAGTCGTTTTCTTTCAGGGCCTGTAGAAGGGCTGCGCGAATGTTCGCCACACCTGGTTCGGTCAAGGTAACGGGAAGCCCTGCCTCTACCAGGGCCAGATTGATGGAGGTCTGATTCAGGCCCCACCATCCAGCAAGGCTGACGAAAAAGCCGGAAGCCGCGCCTACCAGAAACATGAGTAGGAGAAGTCTGGATGTGACGAGTTTATGCATCAGGCTTTCTCTGTACGATGAATAGTTTCAGTCTGACCACTGCTGTGTTGTTGTGCTTATTTCTCTACACTGGAAAGCTCAGGTGCAGATGTGGGCGCAGTCGTTCAACTTATTATTTATTTCTTTTAAGCAATTAACATGCCATTTGATTGATTGGTTCCCGTGTTGCGTCGCGTGCCGCCAGACCGGCGTAGGGATTGGGATGAGACCTTTTGCTGAGTTAAGAGGAAGAGGGACAAGACATAACCCATTCTCGCCTGTGGGAAACTTTCCGCCAGGGAATTACCGATTTCGAGAAAATACACTCTCATGCGGTGTAAGCTTGCGGTATTGTTCCGGCATAAGCATTGGTGTGCTGATTTGCGGGCGCCTGCCTTAAATTTGACGCTGAACTGGTAATACATGACACAGCAGAATGAAAAATTAATGAAGTCTCTGAATGTGCTGGTAGTCGACGATGAGCCGGCAATCAGGCAGATCCTGGCGATACGACTGGCTAAAGCAGGATGTTCGGTGGTGCAGGCGGCGAATGCCGGCGAAGCGCTTGAACAGCTTTCGACCGGGCATTTCGATGTCGCAATCAGCGATATACAAATGCCGGATTTCGATGGCATAGAGTTGGTGCGGCGCGCGCGTGCAGCGGGAGTCGATACAAACTTCATCATGATGACCGCCTATGGGTCAGTCGATACGGCAATCGAGGCGATCAAGGCTGGAGCGTCCGATTACATGATCAAGCCTGTGCGGCATGATGAGGTTCTGCACAGGGTCATCAAGATCGCGGATCTGCAGCGCCTGAGCAGTGAAAACAAAGTCTTGCGCAAGCTGGTGCTCAAATCGCGTGAAGCAGTGTTCGGCTTTGCCTCGGATTCAATGCGCGGGCTCGACCGCCTGATTGCGAAAGTCGCGCCGACCGATAGTACCGTGCTGGTCACCGGAGAAAGTGGTACCGGTAAAGGTGTGATCGCCAGGCAAATTCACCAGCAGAGTGACCGTGCGGACGGGCCCTTCATTCCAGTCAACTGTGGCGCCATTCCTGAAAACCTGATGGAAAGCGAGTTGTTTGGCCATGTCAAAGGCTCATTCACGGGGGCTGACAAAGCCCGGAAGGGCTTGTTTCTTGAGGCGGATAAAGGCACGATTTTCCTGGATGAAATCGGCGAGCTGCCGCTGGTACTGCAAGTCAAACTCCTGCATATCATCGAAGAGAAGACGGTGCGTCCAGTGGGCAGCGAACAGACGCGACGCGTCGATGTCCGCATCATCGCCGCCACCAACCGTAACCTCGAGCGCATGGTCGCAGAGGGCAAGTTTCGTGAGGATTTGTATTTCAGGCTCACGGTTTTTCATCTGCATATTCCACCGCTGCGCGAGCGCCGGCAAGATATTCTGGGTCTGGTCCGTTTTCTCATGGAACGGAGTTCGCGGCGACTGAACTATGGTCCGGAGCCGGTACTCGATCCGGACGTGGAAAACATTCTTGCGTCCTATGAATGGCCGGGCAACGTCCGTGAACTCGAAAATGTGGTCGACCGTGCGCTCATTCTTGCTGAAAACGGGCGCATTACCCGTGCCGACCTGCCGCCGCAAATTGTCCGGACCGCTGCTCGGCCTGACACCGTTGTAGTTGGGCAGGACGGAGAGGGCTTGCGCGAACAGGTAAGGCGGTTCGAGTGCAAAGTCATCTCGCAGGCGATTACCGATGCTGGCGGTGATCGCCGGGCAGCGGCGCAAAAACTCGGCATCGGGCTGTCCAGCCTGTATCGCAAGCTGGAAGAATTCGACGCTGCCGGATTGCTGTAGAAAAACTGTCAGCCTTCTTCATCCTGGCAGGCGACGTGTCGCCTGCCAGATTCCTGCCTGAATGCAGGCGACCACGTTTGCCCGGTCGCTTGTATTTCGCTTTTTCCTCCGAGACCGCCTTTTCCGGCTAAAAGGAAACAAATCTGCGTAATCGATACTACATTGCTTTCCTTTTCGAATGAGAATCGTTATCATTATCGTTAATATTGAGTTTGTTAATGTAATGAAAAGAGATCTGTAGAAGCTGGATCTGTAGTGAGTTGACTGGCTGAGCGGCGCAGGCCCGAGGGTCGACAGCGTTCGGCTTGAGAAAAATAATCCTTATGAATCAAACCCTTAATTCGCGAGCCAGCGTACTGACGTTGATCGTCGGTGTGCACGCTGCGGCGCTCTGGTTAATCGTCGCCGGATTACACCAGCAGAAGCTGGTTCCTCCGTCGCCTCTGCCAGCGGTCATGGTCGAGATGCTGCCAGCAGAGCGACCCGTCGTAAAAGAAGTAATCGAGACAAAACCGCAACCTGAGCCGGTAAAGGAAATTCCCAAAGTACAGCCGAAGAAAGAGCAACCCAAACCGCAGCCGAAAAAGCCGTCGCCGAAAACGACGACAAGCGACAAAGCCTTGACGGCGCCAAAGAGCGAGGCTGAGCCAGTCCAGCAGGCATCCCCTGCGCCCGTCGAGCCGAGTCCGCCGCCGGCACCCGTGGCCGCTGCGCCGCGTGACGTAGCGCCAGCCCCCGCACCGGTACCGATAACGCCGCCGAGATTCAATGCCGCGTATCTCAATAATCCTGCGCCGACCTATCCGCCAATGCTACGGAGGGCAGGCGAGGAGGGCAGAGTTGTGCTGCGTGTGTTCGTGACGGCAGAAGGAACGGCGGGAGAAGTGCATGTGTTGCGTCCAAGCAGTTCCCCGCTGTTTGATGAGGCGGCGCTGGCCGCCGTACGTAAATACCGGTTCGTTCCCGCGCGCCGGGGAGATACAGCGGTGGCGGAATGGGTGCAGGTGCCCATCGAATTCAAATTGAATTAATCAGTAATCAAGACATTGAACCAGATACTTTTGCGAAAGAGCTTTCATGAATAATCCATACGGCATTGCCAACCTTTGGCAGCAAGGCGATTCCATCACCCGCGCTGTCGCCATCGTTTTATTGATCATGTCCGTTTTGTCCTGGTATGTCATGGCATTGAAGGCATGGAGCCTGATCCGCTTGCGCCGCCAGGCGACTGTTGCAGCCGAAAGTTTCTGGCATAGCAAAAGCCTGGAAGAGGGCATGAACATGCTGGCTCCGGACAGAAACAGCAATCCGTTTCGCGCGCTGGCGGAAGACGGCGCCAATGCGGCTTTGCACCACGAGATGAGCAAGGAGGACTTACATGGGGCTTTGAACATGAGCGAATGGGTGACAAGCTGCCTTCGCCGCTCCATTGAAAACATCACCGGCCGCTTGCAAAGCGGGTTGCAGGTACTTGCGTCCGTTGGCAGTACCGCGCCGTTCGTCGGACTGTTCGGCACTGTCTGGGGCATCTATCACGCGCTTGTCGGTATCGGCGTTTCTGGTCAGGCGAGCATCGACCGCGTTGCCGGTCCGGTCGGAGAAGCGCTCATCATGACGGCGTTTGGCCTGGTCGTCGCTATTCCGGCGGTGCTCGGCTATAACGCACTGACCCGCAGCAACAAGGCGATCCAGTCCCAGTTGTCCAATTTCGCGCACGACCTGCATGCCTACCTGATCACCGGCGGTCGCGTCGGTCAGACGCCGCATAACGTCGTCAGCCTGCGGAGCAAGGAGGAAGCATGAGCTTCGGCAATCCCGACAACGACGATGATGTGATGTCGGAGATCAACATGACGCCGCTGGTCGACGTCATGCTGGTCCTGCTCATCATCTTCATCATCACCATCCCGGTGATCAACCACGCGGTCAAGCTTGACCTGCCGCGCGCCGCCAGCCAGCCCAACGATGTGAAGCCGCCTCATATCGATGTATCCATCGATGCGAACGGCGTCGTCACCTGGAACGGCAATCCGGTCGACCCGCAGGCGCTGAAGGAAAACATCGCCGTCGTCTCCGCACAGTCGCCGCAACCGGAGTTGCATCTTCGGGCCGACCGCAAGACGCCCTATGAGAATGTCGCTCAGTTGATGTCGGCGGCCCAGACCGGCGGCTTGAACAAGATCGGTTTCGTCACTGAACCGGACGCGTCCAGGTAGCTTGCCTTCGTCAAATCCCACTCGCATCGGACAAGGAAATCCATGAAAGCCATACTTCGCAACGCCATAGCCGCAGCCTTTTCTCTCGTCGCCGTCGCTTCGGTGCAGGCGCAGGACAAGGTGCTGAACCTGTACTCGGCGCGTCACTATCAGACCGACGAGGAGCTCTACAGCAAGTTCACGCAACAGACCGGCATCCGTATCAACCGCATCGAAGCAGACGATGCCGCGCTGATGGAGCGTCTGCGCAACGAGGGCAAGAATAGCCCGGCCGACGTGATCCTGCTGGTCGATGCAGCCCGCCTGTGGCGCGCGCAGGTGGAAGGCCAGTTTCAGCCGGTGCGTTCGAAAGTGCTGGAAGAGCGGATCCCCGCCAATCTGCGCGGTGGAGACGAGGGGCAGGGCGCCCAGTGGTTCGGCCTGTCCACCCGTGCCCGCATCATCGTCTACAACAAGGTGCGCGTGAAGCGCGAAGATGTCGCCACCTATGAATCGCTGGCCGACCCGGTCAACAAGGGCAAGGTCTGCACCCGTTCCGGTTCCCACCCGTACATGCTCTCCATGATCGGCGCGATGATCGAGCGTAACGGCGAAGCCGCGACCGAAAAATGGGCGCAAGGCATGGTTGCCAATTTCGCGCGCCCGCCGCAGGGTGGCGATACCGACCAGATCAAGGGCGTGGCCTCGGGCGAGTGCGGCATTGCGGTGGCCAATTCCTACTACTACGCGCGCCTGCTGCGCTCGACGAAGTCCGAAGACCGCGAAATGATGAACAAGGTCAGCTTCGTATGGCCGAACCAGGAAAGCTCCGGCACCCACATCAACGTTGCCGGCGGTGCAGTGGCCAAGTACGCGCCTCATCGTGAAGCCGCGGTGAAATTCCTTGAGTACCTGGCCGGCGATGAAGCCCAGGCCTATTTCGCCAACGGCAATAACGAATGGCCGGTGGTCTCCTCTGCGGTGGCAAAGAACCCGGTGCTGCAGCAGATGGGCAAGTTCAAGACCGAGAACATCTCCATCACGGCCGTCGGCAAAAATCAGATCGCCGCCCAGAAGATTCTTGATCGCGTCGGCTACAAATAATCATTTTCGCTTTTATTTCTCGCATCATTCATGTCGCAGCCAGCCAGTCCCTGTTGATAGCCAGCTTAACGATTAAATTTACTACCCACAGGGATACACAAACAATGAAGAAGAAATCTGCAAAACGCCACGCATCGGAGGCAGGGAAGCACGCGCGGCAAGTCCAGACCCCGGCACAGCCGGAGACGCGCCGTGCGTCCAGCCTGCCGCTCGGCGCACTGATGCTTGCAGCGTCGGTTTCCGCCACCGCGCAGAACGTCGCACAGGCCCCGGCTGCCTCCGACCAGGTGATGCCGACCGTGGAAGTGCAGGGCCAGCGCGAAACGCTGAGCAAGGAATCGCTGCGCACGACCACCACCGGCATCGGCAAGGGCACCCAGCAACTGCGTGACATACCGCAGTCCGTGACGGTGATGACCGAGCGCCTGATCGACGACCGCAACCTCGATGATTTCCGCGAAGTGCTACGCACCACCGCGGGCGTGACGTTCCAGGCCGGCGAAACGGGCGAGGAGGACGTACGCCTGCGCGGCTTTTCGCTTGGCCAGGCCGGCGACATCTACACTGACGGCCTACGTGACGGTGCGCTGTACGAGCGCGACACCTTCAACAACGACCGCATCGAAGTGCTGAAGGGTTCGGCCTCGATGTTGTTCGGCAAGGGTTCCACTGGCGGCATCGTCAACCAGGTCAGCAAGATGCCGTTCCTGTTCAACCAGCACGAGGCAACCTACACCGTCGGCAGCGGCAACCTGCACCGTTTTACCGGCGACTTCAATATCAAGACAGGCGAGGATGCAGCCCTGCGCCTGAATGCGATGGTGCACGATGCGGATAACTGGGGTGCCAAGCAGAAAAAGCTCGGCATCGCACCGACCTATAGCTGGGGCATCGGGACCCGTGACGAGTTCAGCGTGGGCCTCTTCCACCTCGATATCGACAGCCGTCCGACCTACAGCAATCCCTGGTTCCTTTCCGGCGGCACCCGCGGCACCATCATTGAGACGCTGCCAGCCAAGAACTACTATGGTTTCAACAGTGATTACCTCGATACCAGCGCCACCTACGGCACGCTGGCCCACGTGCATCGTTTCGATGACGGCAGCCAGGTCAAGACCCAGGTGCGTCATGGCCGCTACGAGCGCGATCTGTGGGCCAGCGTAATCCAGCTTGCCCCCGGCACGACCAGGGAAAACTTCAGTGACGCCACAGTCCTGCGCCGCGCCCCCAAGGGTCGCGTTGCTGTCAGCGACACCACGCAGCTGTCGAGTGATTACTCCGGCAAGTTCGACTTCGGCGGCCGTCAGCATGAGCTGCTTACCGGGATCGATCTGTACCAGGAGGATGCCAAGCGGAACAACAGCTTCGCCGGCACCGCGAGCCCGCTGACGACCACGGTCGGCACGCCCAATAATGGCGACTCGCGCGTCGATACACGCGGCAATCCGGTGTATAACAATTTCGACGCGCGCAACATCGGCCTGTATGCGCAGGACATGATCAGCATCACCGAGACCTTCAAGTTGCTCGGCGGCCTGCGCTTCGACCACTTCACCGCCAAGTACAACACCGCGGCCGGTCTGAGCAATGATCGCAGTGAAAGCCTGTGGTCGCCTCGTGTTGGCGCGCTGTTCCAGCCGAGCGACTCGGCGTCGTACTACGTGTCCTACGGTAGCTCCTATAACACTTCCGGCGATACCTACCAGTTCACCCCAAACGCGCCGACACCCGGCTCGCAGGCGGAGCGCGACGCCAATACGCCGGCAGAGAAGAGTCGTAACTTCGAACTGGGCGGCAAGTGGGAGCTCTTCGAGAAGCGCACTTCGCTCGGTGTTGCCGCGTTCTACAGCGAGAAGTACAACGAGCGCAACACCGACCCGGACACCGCATCCACCCAGCAGCTCCTGTCAGGCAAACGGCATGCGACGGGCCTGGAATTCAACCTCGCCGGCCGCATCACGCCGAAGTGGGAAGTGTTCTTCAACCACACCTGGATCCCGCGCGCCAAGATCGACGAGAGCAATGTCGCTCTCAACGCCGCCGGTACCGGAGCGCAGGTGCAGGGCGACCGCCCGGGCTTGACGCCGAAGCATAGCGGCAGTCTCTGGACTACCTACCGCATCCTGCCGGAGCTTCGCCTTGGCGCCGGCCTGACCTACCGCGGCCAGCAGAATCCGGAGGGTGCACGGCACGTGACGGCGGACAGCTTCGCCGTGGTTGACGCGATGGCCGAGTACACGATCAATGAAACGTGGTCCGCCAAGCTGAACGTCACCAACCTGACGGACAAGCTCTATGCCGATTCCCTGTACCGCGGTTTCTATTCGCCGGGCGCGCCGCGTCGTGTAGAGCTGACGCTGAAGGCAATGTTCTAGGAAAGCACTGATGCTTCTGCACCTGAAAAACGTTCTCTCCCGCGACGAACTGGCGACTGCCCGGGCACTGCTCGGACAGGGTGCGCCGTGGGTGGACGGACGGGTGAGTGCGGGTGGCCAGGCGGTCGCCCGCAAGAACAACGAGCAGCTGGCGCAGGACAGCGATGTCTCGCGCCAGCTGCAATCGCTGGTCCTGGCTGCGGTGCAGCGCGACCCGCTGTTCTTTTCCGCAGCCCTGCCGCGCAAAATTTTCAATCCGCTGTTCAATCGTTACAGCGGCGACAGCAATCATTACGGCGCGCATATCGATGGCGCCGTGCTTTACTCGCGTAACCCCGCGCAATGGGTGCGTACCGATCTGTCCTGCACCCTGTTCCTGTCCGAACCCGACGAATACGATGGCGGCGAGCTGGTGATGCAGGACCCGCAGGGCGAACGCCGCATCAAGCTGCCGGCCGGTGACCTGGTACTTTATCCGGGCACGACCCTGCATCAGGTAACACCCGTGACGCGGGGCGCACGCCTGGCAAGCTTCTTCTGGATCGAAAGCATGGTGCGCGGTGGCGATCAGCGCCAGCTGCTGTTCGAGATGGACATGGCGCTGCTGAAGCTGCGCGATTCCCTCGGCGAACAGGAACCGTCCGTGGTGCAGCTGACCGGCACTTATCACAACCTGTTGCGGATGTGGGCTGACACATGAGCCGGATCCCCGCCGTCGAAGCGATCCCGACAGGAATAGTCTCGCTGGCCGACCATGAGCAGCATGCGCGCAGTCGGCTCGACGACAACGCCTGGGCTTATTTTTCCGGTGGGGCTGCGGATGAGATCACCTTGCGTGCCAACCGCGAGGCATGGGATAACATCCTGCTATCGACGCGGGTATTGCGTCGCCTGGTCGGCGGGCATACGCGGGTACAGTTGCTGGGGCGGACGCTGGCCCATCCCGTGCTGCTTGCGCCGGTTGCGTTCCAACGCATGGCGCATGCCGACGGCGAAATCGCCAGTGCCTATGCGGCCGCGATGCAGGGTGCCGGCCTGGTGTTGAGCAGCCAGTCCAGCATGCCGCTGGAGCAGATCGCGCAGGCAATGCTGGGCGAGGCGACGCGCGGCCCTCTCTGGTTCCAGCTGTATTTCCAGCACGATCGCGGCTTTACAAGAGAACTGGTGCAGCGCGCAGAAGCCGCAGGATACGAAGCATTGGTGGTCACTGTCGATGCGCCGAGCAGCGGTGTGCGTGACAGGGAACGTCGGGTCGGTTTCAAGCTTCCCGAGGGAATTTCAGCGGTGAATCTGGCGGGCTTGCCACCTCCGAAACCGGTCACTCTCGCACCCCATCAAAGCCGCATGTTTGATGCCCTGTTGACTTCCGCGCCAACCTGGGCTGATATTGAATGGCTGAAAGGCGTGACACGTCTGCCGATTCTATTGAAAGGAGTGATGCATCAGGATGATGCACGTTTTGCCGTGGTAAACGGTGCGGACGGTATTATCGTCTCCAATCATGGTGGCCGGACTTTGGATACGACGCCCGCTACGGCACGTGTCCTGCCTTGCATCCGCGAGGCAGTGGGCAAGGAGTGTCCTGTGCTGGTGGACGGAGGTATCCGGCGCGGCACTGACGTGCTCAAGGCCATTGCGCTTGGGGCGAGTGCCGTTTTGATCGGCCGTCCGTATGTGTACGGACTGGCGAATGCGGGCGCAATGGGTGTATCGCACGTATTGCGTTTGCTTCGGGATGAACTCGAGATTGCGATGGCCTTGTGCGGATGCGCGACCTTGGCCGATATCTCTGCCGATACATTGTTCAACTAAAGAAGCTATTTGCAGTAGTGCTACAAGCTTGCCAGCAAGCGTTTGACCGTGGCGGCGATCTGGTCCGCCGAGCGCAATGTCGATGGGAATTTTTGCCGCTCCCGTTTGCCGAGGCGCTCCATGTCCATGCCATATCGGTCCAGGCCAAGCAGTCGAACGCCCGGTGGTAATTCACCCAGCAAGTCCTGGATCAATGCTGTTTCCTCCTCCAGCGACAGCACATCCACATTCTCCCAGTCCGGTTGTTCCAGCCATCCCATTTGCGCGAACCCGCCGATGTAGCGAATCTTTTGCGGCGTCAGCCGGTAGAAGGCAAAGTCGGCAAGCGCCATGTATTGTTCCGCTTCAGGCTGGTAGCGCAGGAATCGCGACTGCAATTCATGTGACATGTTGATCGTAGCGATGTCACCGAGCAGCGTCATCCGCGGATTTTCAAGGACTTGCTTCTCCGCCATATCGGCGACAAGGAAACCCGCACGCGGATCGGTATGAATATTCTTCGTGTGTTCAGCAAGGCGGCTTAGAAGAAAAACAGGACAATGCTTCTCATCCGGCACAAAAGGCAGGGCAGTTGGAAAGGGGTAATCCGGCAATTGGATGGATCGAGTCGCCAGGGTGCCGTAGCGCAAACTATGCAACAGATGAAGCGCGGTTTCCGGATCGGGTTTCATTGGTACGTGTTGCCGCTTTGAAGAAATTGGGTTTACCAGTGTAAGGACTGCAACAGGGAGATGCCATGAGAATCTTCAAGCCGTGGAAACCGCTTTGGAAACTATCTTACACATTCATGCGAAATCCCGACTATGTGTCGTCAATCTTCCCAGCAAGTGCGATAAATCAACCAGGCGGCTTGCGACCAGGTGGTGCACATTGTTTTCTGTCTGCCATATTCCATAGACTCCCAGCAGCTGCGAGCCGAGCAGTTCCGCGCGATAGCGTTCAATCAGTCCCGGCCAGATGATGACGTTGACCAGGCCGGTTTCATCTTCAATGGTGACGAACATGGTGCCGTTGGCGGTTTGCGGCCTTTGGCGCACCGTAACAATGCCACACGCGCGCGCAAGCTGGCGATCGGCAAAAGTATACAGGACCTCGGCCGGCAAAAACCGCTTGGTGCTGAGTAGGGGACGCAGCAAGGCAAGCGGATGCCTTCCGAGTGTCAGTCCGACAGAGTGATAATCGGCCACGATATTAGCGCCTTCCGATGGCGCGGCAAGTTGAACAGGATCTTCATGCATGCTGGCTTTCCTGAGTAGCCCCTTATCCGGTTCGCTGGCCAACGCCTGCCAGAGTGCCTGGCGGCGATGGCCTGCAAGGGGTTCGAGCGCATTGGCATTGGCCAGCATTTGTAAATCGCGACGCGTGAGTCCGGCGCGCAGTGCAAGATCCGTCATGCTGATAAATGCTTTGATTGCACGTGCCTCTTCGATACGCCATCCGGCTTCCTGTGACAGGCCGCGTACCATGCTGAACCCAAGGCGTACGGCAGGTTGTTGACCCGCTACCAATTCCCTCGCTGGCTCCAGCGTGGTTTCCCAGTCGCTGTAACGGATATCCACCGGACGCACATCGACCTTGTGCCTGCGCGCGTCCTGCACCAGTTGCGATGGTGAGTAAAACCCCATGGGCTGGCTGTTGAGCAGGGCGGCAAGGAAAGCCGCCGGCTCATGGCATTTGATCCAGGAGCTGGCATAGGCGAGCAAGGCAAAGCTGGCGGCATGACTTTCGGGAAAACCATATTCGGCAAAGCCCTGAATCTGGCGCACGATGGCGGAAATGAATTCGGTAGCGTAACCATTTTTGAGCATCCCGGCCACCAGCTTTTCCTGGAATTTTCCGATGTCCCCCTTCCGCCGCCAAGCCGCCATCGCGCGTCGCAGCTGGTCGGCCTCTCCGGCTGTGAAGTCTGCGGCGAGGATGGCGATTTGCATCACCTGTTCCTGGAAAATAGCTACGCCGAGTGTGCGTTCAAGCGCATGCCGGATCTTTTCGCTGGGATAGGTGACTGGTTCCAGCCCCTGCCTGCGCCGTAGGTAAGGATGCACCATACCGCCCTGAATAGGACCCGGGCGGACGATCGCAACCTGGATGACAAGGTCGTAGAATTCCCTGGGTCGCAGGCGCGGCAGCATGGTCATTTGTGCACGACTTTCGATCTGGAATACGCCGATCGTGTCCGCTCTTGAAATCATTTTGTAGGTGACCGGATCTTCCTTTGGAATGTCTTGCAAGTTGAAGGGCTCGCCGCGCAAATCAGTGATCAGGTCCAGCGCCCTGCGAATCATGCTGAGCATGCCGAGTGCAAGGATGTCCACCTTGAGCAATCCCAGCGCATCGATGTCATCCTTGTCCCACTGGACGACGCTACGGTCTTTCATTGCCGCGTTTTCTATGGGAACCAGCCGTGAAAGTTTGCCGCGCGAAATGACGAAGCCGCCCGGATGTTGCGACAGGTGCCGTGGAAAACGCATCAATCTTTCCGCCATGTCCGACCATTGAAGGGCAATCGGTGAATCGGCCTGCATGCCGCATTCGGTAAAGCGTTCCGACAATCCGGTCTTGCCGTCCCACCAGCGATGCGATTTTGCTACCTGATCGACTATGCCAAGATCGACACCCAGCGCCTTGCCGACATCGCGCAGGACGCTGCGTGGCTTATAGCTGATGACCACTGCAGTGAGCGCAGCCCGCAGCCTGCCGTACTTGTTATAGATGTACTGAATGACTTCTTCGCGTCTCTGATGTTCGAAATCGACATCGATGTCGGGAGGTTCGTTGCGTTCACGCGAAATGAACCGTTCAAACAGCAGGGTGCTGCGCGATGGATCAACCTCGGTGATACGCAGGCAGTAGCAGACTACGGAGTTTGCGGCCGATCCTCGTCCCTGGCAAAGAATGCCGATGCTGCGTGCATGACGCACGATGTCGTAGACGGTCAGGAAATACGGCTCGTAGCGCATGTCGGAAATGAGCTGCAGTTCGTATTCAAGCTGCTTTTGCATATCTGCCGGAACACCGTCTGGAAAACGTGCCATGGCGCCGATATAGGCTTCGCTGCGCAGGTAGGCAGCCGGGGTCCACCCTGGTGGCACGAGTTCATCCGGGTATTCGTAGCGCAACTCGTCGAGAGAAAAAGTGCATTGCCGGGCGATGTGTATGGTTTCAGCCAACGCGGCTGCGGCATAAACGTTGGCCAGCCGCAGCCGTGAGCGCAAGTGCTGCTCCGCATTGGGAGACAGCTCGTAACCGCATTCGGCAATGGGTTTGCCGATACGGATAGCGGTAAGGGTGTCCTGCAAGGGTTTGCGTGAGCGTACATGCATGCAGACATCACCGGTGGCCACCACGGGCAACGCGTATTCGTCGGCGACTGCAGTGACAAGCATGCGGTGCTGATCGTCGCGCGGGTGGTGCAGCAAGGTCAGCGCAATCCATGCACGTCCGGGAAAAGTCTTCACCATCCATGCGGCTTGAGTGGCAAGCTGTTCTGGTGAAATGTCACGGGCAGGAGTAAGAATGGCGAGGCAGTCCGGCATGCCGCGCAGATGCGCATAGTCGTCTTCGGGCGATACAAAGTCGCACGGAGTAACACGATAGTGGCCTTTTTCGACGCGGGTCCGTGCAAGGGTAATCAGTTCGGCGAGGTTGCCATATCCTTCGCGGTTTTTCGCCAGGAGGACGAGAGAGAAAGCTGGGCTATTGTCTTCATTGACCAAGCTGAACTGGCTGCCGATGATCAGGGGCAGGCCGCATTGCTTTGCTTCAGTATGGGCACGTACCACGCCGGCCACGGAACATTCGTCCGTCAATGCCAGTGCCGCATAACCGAGTTTTGCGGCCCGGATGACAAGCTCTTCAGGATGCGAAGCACCACGCAAAAAGCTGAAGTTGGACGCACACTGCAGTTCGGCGTAGGAGGGAAGAGGATGTATGGAGGAAGGGGGAAGCACGTTGACTACCTGAAATACTGTATAAAAACACAGTATAACCAGAAAAATGCCTTTTTGCTAACAGACTTTTATAAATAAATTCATTGACTCATATGTTTATCCCGGGCTCCAGGATGAAAGTGCTCGGTCAGGCGAACAAACCCTGCAAGTACCAGCAAATTTCTTCCCCATGACGCTCCCGGTAGATCCAGTAGAGCACCGCCGTTTCTCCTTGGGCGATGAAATAATCACGCATGATCAAGCCGCCATCCCACCATCCGCATTCGATACGTTCCGGTCCCTTGATCAGGCGTAGCGGTGACCCGTAAAACGGCCGGTTGTCGCGCAGGATCAGTTCGACCGGTTGCAGCAACAGCCAGAAGGGCCTTTCAGCCAACCGGTCCAGAGGGAGATCGCCCGGATTTGACGTAGAGGTGGGCGCCCATCCGTTGCAAATTTCAGGACGATGGTCTGCACGCGGAGCGGGAACGAGGACGTTCTGCTCGCCAAGCCTTGCGGTCAGTAATTCAAGCAAGCGATGAAAATCCATGGGCATGCCGCCGGGATCGGGAAACAGCGACCCCGTAGGCGGCCGCATCGCGCTGACATGGGCTGCTTCCAGGCGCGCCGCAATGACCGGCGCTATCAGTTCGATACGACCAAGCCGCTCCTTCAGCAGGCGAGTCAGATGCTCTTCATGCCAGGCTGGCTCGGCGAGTGTAATGTCGATCGGCGTGGGCGGAATCGCCGTACGGCCGCGCTCATGCTCCAGCAGTAGCACGAAGCGCGCAACCGCAAGCTGCTGCGCAACCAGCCAGCCGGTCAGCTGCAAAAGCAGGCGGCGTGCTGCAAATAACGCCGCTTCCGCATGCTCGATGCGGTCCGGCAATTCCAGTTTGGCTGAAAAGCTTTTCGGTGCCTGCACCCAGTCAAATAGCTCCGGCGCTTCGCCGTAGGTGCGGTCCAGCGCATCGAGCATGTGCTTGTCGCAGCGTCGCTGCAATCCCGCTCGCGGCAGCTTGCGCATATCGGCAAAACTGATGCAACCTATGCCTTCCAGCCAGTCCAGATAAGGCCGTGCCTCCGGCAGCAGCGTACAGGGCAGGGCGTCGATAAGGCGTCTCATGCTCTCCATCCGTACTACACGGCGACGGGGCGCACGCATGCCCTCAGAGCAGGACAAAAGCCAGGCGCCCTGTGCTGTCGGTGCCATCCCCACTTGCAGCGTAAAACCGAGCACACGCACACTCTCTCGCACCAGCCGGCATAGCGACAGTCGTCCGCCGAATGCGCGCAGGCTGGCGGTCACATCGAGCAGCAGACTGTCTTGATGGGCGCAAGCGACTTCCGGTGTGTAACGCAACAGGGCAAGCGCGACGCTGTTGAGCGCATCCTGTTCGCGCATGAAGTCGCGTTCATGCAAGCTCGCGTCCGGGCACATGGCTTGTGCGCCAGCGCGCCGCATGCCGATACGCACGCCATCCTGCGCAGCTTGCGGGCTCATGGCAATGACATATTCGCGGTCGACGATCACATACTTGCCAGGATCGCTCCAGCGTGGCCTGATGGCCTCGAGCGGTAATAGCGGTAGACGTACGCTTATCCAAGAGCGCATAAGGGAATCGCCGCCGCTCAGTCAGGAGTTAATGCCAATCCCAACCCATAACGCAGCATGACATCGTGTCTTTTTCCGGGGGCGCCGAGCCGCCTGGCTGCGTTGCACTCTTCACCAATAGCAAGGCTATTGACCCCTCCTGCGCCTTGCCAGTCGAAAAAATCCATCGATCTCATTTGTCAGGTTACAGGTTGGGATTGGTATAAGGGATAGGCAGAGGTTTCTACCGGAGCGGATGCGGACGTTTGCGCAACCATCTGTCTTGCCGGTCCGGAGCGCGGAGCTGCAGGCAGCTGAGTCAAAACCGATAGGGACGCCGGAGATGCCATGTCATCCATTGGCACGTGCAAGGGCTCATCGCGTCGGGGGCCGCGTCGCTTGACGATATCAATGCAGATGCCGTCATGTGCCGGACGCAGCGCCAGCCGCAACGGCGCTGGCGAGGCATCCTCTGCGCAGGCAAGCGGACGCATCATCCAGAACAGGATATCGCTTCCCTGTGCGGCCAGATGCAGACGGCGCAGCGATTCGGTACGCACATGCGACTGCCAGAAAAGCAGGGCGCCACAACTGCCGTTGCGCAGGATTTGTTCCGCACTCCACAAGGCGTCGGCACTGCGCGTGGTCTTGATCCAGATAAGGCTATCCACCGGCAGTCCCCATCCCGCCCAGGCGGCAATCTGCGGCATGTAGGGTGGTTGTACCAAAGCGATGCGGCGTTTCCGGCTGATTGTCTGAAAAGCAGGGCGGAGCAAGCGCATTTCACCAATACCGGGTTGTTGCATCAACAATTCAATCAACGAGGCCTTCGGCCATCCACCATTCGGCAATTCCTGGTCAAGCACCGGATAACCGCTGGTGGTAACCGGAGTCTGACAGGAGCCCATCTGGTCGGCTTTCCAGACGGCATGGGGAAATGTACGGATGGTGGATTCATTTGACTGCGAAATGGCGGAAACTATTACGGGCATCCCGGCCTCCTAGTATTCTTTCCTGTGATGCTTGTCATCAATTTATACTGTACAAATATACAGTAAAATTTCAAGGCTGCTTAGTCAAATTTGTCATGTGATTGATCTGCCTTCTTACTTCTCCAGTCTCTATTACCCTTCATGCAACCCCGTGTCACTTCAGTTGGCCTGCTGATCAAGCCTAATCCTGCCGACAGCTTTGAATATCCGCACCATATCGATCGCGCCAGTCTCGATGCATTGCCGTCCAGGCCGGGCATTTACATTTTTCGCGATGATAAGGACCGGCCTCTTTACATTGGCAAGAGCATCAACATTCGCACCAGGGTGCTGTCGCATTTGCGGACTCCGGAAGAGGCTCGCATGCTGCAGCAGAGCAGTTACATCGAGTTCAGGCGAACCGCTGGCGATATCGGTGCGCTGCTGCTGGAGTCGCGCCTGATCAAGGAACTGCAGCCGCTGCATAACAAGAAATTACGTCGCACGCGGGAAATGTGTACGTTGCGTCTTGGGCCAAGCATCAAGTCGATACCGGAAATTGTTTATGCACGTGACCATGACTTTGCACGCACCGCTGATCTCTACGGACTGTTCGCTACACGCAGGGCTGCGCAGGACAAGTTGCGCGAGATCGTGGAAATGCAGATGCTGTGTCCCGCATTGACCGGACTGGAAACCGCTGTACACGGGCGCGCCTGTTTTGCGCGGCAGATTTCACGTTGTCTTGGTGCGTGTATCGGGGCAGAGCCCATGCAGGAACATTACCGGCGATTGAAAGTCGCGCTCAACGATATGCGCATCCTGGTCTGGCCTTATGAGGGCGCGATGGGTATTGTCGAAGAGTGCGACGGCTGGAAACAGACGCATGTCGTCGACCACTGGTCCTATCTCGGATCGATCGATCACGCTCCGGGAACGCCGCCAGTCAAGCGTGCGGCCAAACGGGCCTTCGATGTGGATACTTACAAAATTCTGGTGAAGCCTATGCTGCGAGGCGAATTAAGGATAGAGGCGGTAGATATTTGAGGAGGGCAAAAGGGGAGGAGAAGATGCAGCAAACGGGTTTATACCTACAACAAGCCGTGCCCCGGCGTGGGACCGGGACACGGCTTGTTCAAGCTGAATAAGCCGAAAGCTTATTTCGAACCGCTGGCGGAGCCGCCTGCACCGCCGGACGGAGTCGTAGTGCTGCCGGTTGCACCTGGTGTCGCACTAGGTGTCGACGAGCTGCTGGAGCCTGCTGTGCCGCCAGTACTGCCAGAAGAACCGGCTGTACCACCTGCGCTGCTGCTGGAGGTGTCGCTGGAGCTGCCCGCAGTACCGGTGCCACTGGTGCCACCGCTGCTGCCTGGAGTGCTGGCGCTCGGTGTGGTGCCTGTTGCGCCTGTCGAGCCTGCTGCTCCTGCGGAACCGGTTGAGTCTGTGCTGCCCCCAGCTGTGCCGCCGCTTGCGCTCGGAGTGCTTCCTGCCGCGCCTGTACTGCCAGATGAACCGGCATCGGCACCGCTGCTGCTGGAAGCGCTGCCTGCACTTCCGGTTGCGCCGCCAGTCGCGCCGCCAGCAGTGCTGCCTGTGCTGGAAGGTGCCCCCGCGCTGCTGGTGCTGCTGCTACTGCCGTTGGCGCCAGCGGTACCGGCGTCTTTCTTATCGCAGGCACCCAAGGTCAACGTGGCGACAAGTGCCGCGAGCAATACTGAATATTTCATGCTGGTTCCTCTCAAGAAAATATAGTTGTAAGTAGGTACACAGCCAGTTGGAGAAATTTAACTGACGTAAGTGCCTGCTGTGTTTTTGATAAATATCAATCCAGATGTGTTTTATTCAATAAACTAAATAAATCAAATAATTGCTTTGTAACAATTGTTTCTTTGTGGATATATAATCGTCCTATGTAGAAATTGATCCAGAAAGTAGTAGCGCAGAGGGCGGCTCTTCCGTCATATTTATTTTTGAGAAAGCATGCGCAGCACCTCCTTACGCCGACAACTGGCCCTGCCCTATGTGCTGCTCGTCGTATTTGTCTCGACTGCCATTGCCCTTGTCTCTTATCGGGCTGGCGAAGATGCAGTACAGGAGTTGACCCAGCGGGTTGTCACAGACATGGTTGACCGCATTGGCAACGCAACCGAAAGGCATCTCGCCGGTGCCCTGACGGCCCTCAACGCCGTTGATCCCGACCCGCGCATGCTGCCGCGCCCCCAACCCTTCGATGACAGCATTCCATCACTGGAGCCTCGCCTGTGGATGGCAAGCGGCTTGTTCATCGATGCCAGCAACTATGTCTATTTTGGTGGCGTGGATGGACGCTTTATTGGGGTCAACCGCATCAGCCGCGATCTTGTCGAGCTTTACCTGCGCGAACCCGGTGCCGCTAGAAGGCAGGTTTATGCCGTTGCACAAACGGGTGACCGCAGCCGCGTGCTGCGCACCGATACCTACGATCCACGCAGTCGACCGTGGTATCAGGCGGCAGCAGCGCAAAAGCGTCCGGTATGGTCACCGGTGTATAACGATTTCACTTCACGCGAACCGACCATTACGCTGGCCAAACCGGTCTATCGCGGCGAAGGCATCTTTGCAGGGGTTCTTGCCACCGATGTCACCCTCAAGGTGCTGACCGATTTCATGCGTGGTCTGACGGTGAGCGAGCATGGAGCCGCCTTTGTCATGGATGCAGACGGATATCTGATTGCCACCTCCACGCAAGATATTCCATTCAAGACAGGCGGTTCCGTGGTCGAACGCATTCATGCCACCGACATGCTGTCACCACAACTCCGAGAAGCCACCATCCAGGCTCTCGCTTGGAGAAAAGGTCAGCAGTCCGGCGAGCACGTGCCAGTAAAGGCCAGCGTTCTCTCCTCCGGGGATACTGAAATTGCAGCGGCACGTCTTGGGCATCAATATGGGCTCGACTGGATTACTGTCGTCAGCGTGCCGCGTGGCGACTTTATGGGTGGTGTAGCGCACAGCATCGTCCAGGCTTTGTTGATTGGCATTCTCTGTGTTGCCATTGCATTGGTCCTTGGCTTGTCGCTTCTTGATCGTGTGTTCCGGGATCTGCGCCAATTAACGGTGGCCGCCAAGAAGGTGGGAAGCGGCGAGCCGCTCCCCTTGCTGAATATCCGACGGCATGATGAAATCGGACAGCTTGCCATGTCATTCTCGGAAATGGAACACAACCTGCGCATTGACAAGCTGACTGCAGTGTTCAATCGCGCATCGCTGATTGCGCAGATCGCCATCTTGCGCAGGCAGCTTGAACATCGCAGCGGCGAGCGTCCCAGTTTCGCGCTGTTATTCATCGACCTCGATCATTTCAAGGCAATCAACGATCAGTACGGACACGATGCAGGAGACAAGGTGCTGGTAACCGTGGCCAGTCGATTGCGGGAATCGGTTCGGGTGACTGACGTCGTGGCGCGTTATGGCGGTGATGAATTTGTCATTCTGTTGAAAGGTGTTACCGACGCGGTCGATGTCATGGCGACGGAACAGAAAATACGAGAGGCTGTGGAAACCCCCGTGCCGCTTGCGCACGGTACAGCACAGGTCGGCGCATCCATCGGCTGGGCGCTGTTTCCCGAAGACGGTGAAGACGTCGACGCCTTGCTGAGGATTGCCGACGTGCGTATGTTCGACACGAAGAAAAGTCGTAAGGCAGCACACTCACAACCATCTGACGTCTGACGCCACGGTCGGATTTTCTGCTTAATCGCCGCGTGATCGAAAACACAGAGATACCTTCGCCGTGGCGTCTTGCCTGTCTTCTTTATAGCGGCTTCACAAAATCCCGCAAAAATGTTTTCTTCTGGCTGTCCGGAAAAACAATAGTGACCTGGTTACCTGCAGCGGAAACCACGCGTCCCTCACCATATTTCGGTACCGTGACCGGTGTTCCTGCGTCGGGCGGAGGTAACTCCCCTTCCTTTACAGATGGCGGTGCATGATCACGGATGTGTTCAGGAGAGAGTGCCTGTTCCGGCGGCTCGCGGCAGTTGTCACAGTTACCGCAATGCTCCCAGTCGGCCATCTCATCAAAGTAATCGAGCAGCACCTTCCATCGGCAAAAACCGGTTTGCGCATAAAATACCATTCGCTCCAGTGCTTCATGGTCGCGGGCGCTTTTATCTCGATAGGTTTCTACCAGTTGTTCAAGTTCTTTGGATTTTGCGCCAACGCGGGTAACGCAATATTCGAGATTGTCGTCCTGTTCCACCAGGCCGCCATCCCGTAACAGTTTCAGTGAAACCTGCAATCGTGTCTCCGACACCTCATCAAGTGTTTCATGTAAGCGGCTGTATGAAATGCGTGGATTTTGCGCGGCCAGTTCCTGTATCGCAGAGTAGACCGTACTCAGGTCATCCACGCCCGGATAGCGGCGTGCCAGGAAAAATTGCTGTACCTGGCGATCCTTTGCGTGATACAGCAATATACAATCGGCCGGCTCGCCGTCACGGCCTGCGCGACCGGACTCCTGATAGTAGGCTGCAAGATTGCCTGGCACCTGGTAGTGAACGACGAAGCGAATATCCGCCTTGTCGATGCCCATGCCGAATGCATTGGTGGCGACCATGACACGGCTCTCGCCGTTCATGAAAGCGTCCTGGTTCTGTGAACGCACTTTCGCGGAAAGCTGGCCATGATAAAAGGTCACGCTTTCGCCAGCGGCATGTAATGCCTCGTACACTTCTTCGACCGCTTTTACCGTTGCCGCATAGATGATGCCGGAACCCCGCTCTTCGCGGACAAGCTGCATGACGTGCATGAGTTTTTCGGAATCATCAGTGAGCGCCATGACGCCATAGTGAAGATTTGACCGGTAGATGCCGGTATTAATGACATGCATGTCATCGAGTCCGAGCTGCTTGCTGATGTCCTCAATGACTTCATCCGTAGCCGTGGCCGTCAATGCCAGCACAGTGGGATTGCCAAGCGCATTGATCGTTGCGCCCAGTTGCAGATATGCCGGGCGGAAATCATGTCCCCACTGCGAAATGCAATGCGCTTCGTCGATGACAAAGAGGCTGACACGGTTTTGTTTGAGAGTTTCGACAAACTCCGGATCGGACAGGCGTTCTGGCGTAGCAAAGACAAATTCATGATCAGCCTGTTTGATGCTTTCAAGAATGGACGCTTCCTCACGCGTACTCAGTGTGCTATTGACCTCGGCTGCTCCCACACCCGCATTTTCAAGCTTGGATGCCTGATCCTTCATCAGGGAAATCAAAGGTGAAACGACAACGGTTATGCCTGACATCCTCAATGCCGGCAATTGATAGCATAGCGATTTGCCCGCGCCTGTCGGCATGATGGCAAGCGTATTTTCACGTCGCAGCACGCTGTCGATCACTTCATGCTGGCCAGGGCGAAGTTGATGAAGACCGAATGTTTCACTTAAGGTCTCATGTAATTCATCTTTGGAGACGCGATGACGGCGTTTGCGCAGTAAAGGCGCAGGTCTTTGGCTGCCACTCGCTGGAGCGGGCAACGATGTTTGGATGGACATGGAAAATGATTTTGGATGTACGTGATTTCATGTCGATGCAGCATTCATGCCAAGCTCATTGATAATTCCCCCTGCAGTTTGATTTCTTTCGATTGGCATTTGAACCAGGGAAATAAATACCGCAATGCATGCTTTCCGTCATGCAGTAACGTATTGATAAACGCATTAAAAATTAATTCAACCGTTGATACCTACATGGGTTACAATGGGCTACCGATTGAAGTTTGAGCTAGTAGTGCAGTATTTGTCTGTCATTTCTTTCTTGCTTCAAAGGTTCTACCGGGCATATGCCCAATTCACTGATAGGAAATGTAAGTAATGGCAACAGGTACTGTAAAGTGGTTCAACGACGCTAAAGGTTTTGGTTTCATCACTCCGGACGAAGGTGGTGAAGATTTGTTCGCGCACTTCTCCGCGATCGAATCCAATGGCTTCAAGTCGCTCAAAGAAAATCAGCGCGTTTCGTTCGAAGTCACGACTGGCCCGAAGGGCAAGCAGGCTTCCAAGATCCAGCCGCAATAAGCTGAATCTTACGCTCTAAAAAATCCCCGGCTTGCCGGGGATTTTTTTGCCTTTTACTTTTACTGCTTGCTTCATTTGCACTGCCAGAACGTTAAATGAGCTGAGTCTTATCTACGACTCAAACTTTCCGCCAATAGTCGGTTTGCGCATAAGCATGGCGAAGGAAGTCGACAAAAGCACGTATCCGTAAGGGCAAGTGACGTCGCTGGGCAAAGACCGCATAAATATCGTTGCCAGGCGCCGCATACTCATCAAGAATAGTCATCAACTGGCCGGCTTCGATTGCGGCACCAACTTCCCACATTGAGCGCCACGCCAGACCTTTCCCGGAAAGCGCCCATTCATGCAGCACGGCGCCGTCATTGCACACCATGTTGCCGACCACCTTTAACGTAACGTTTTTTCCATTTTGTCGGAAGGTCCATCCTCGCTGACTGCCTTCGCTGCTCATCGCAAGGCAATTGTGGCGCGCAAGGTCGTCCAGTGACATCGGCGTACCATGGCGTTTCAGATAGGCAGGCGACGCCACTACAACGCGTTTGTTGTCTGCCAGTTTTACCCCGATCAGGTTGGAATCCGACAGGGATGCGATACGAATGGCGACGTCAATCCCTTCGCCGATCAGATCCACCACCCGGTCATTCAGGTTCAGCGTAACCGAGACATCGCGATGCTCAGCCAGGAATGAAGGGATCAATGGAGCAACATGTTGCCGGCCAAAGCCGGCAGGTGCAGAAATCAATAAATGTCCGCTGGCCCGCGCACTTCGTTCCGACACCGCCGATTCCGCATTTTCAAGATCGACGAGAATCTTTTGGCAATCCTCAAGGAATGCAACACCTTCATTGGTTAATGCAATCTTCCGTGTGCTTCGCTGTAACAATTTGACGCCAAGTCGTTCCTCAAGCGCATCTAGGCGGCGTCCTATCATCGCAGGTGCAATACCTTCGGCGCGTGCGGCAGCCGACAAACTGCCTTTGGCGGCGACATCGACAAAGGTCGAGATCTGTTTGAATTGATCCATGGCGAGAAAATAGGGCGGTTTAAACTAAAACGCAATAATAAAGTGATTATTGTTCTGGTTTATATGGATTTTTATTGAATATACTTTAGGTCTTATAGAAGACTGCATTTCATCAAGATGATACAAGCTATTGCTTTCGATGCGTATGGGACACTTTTCGATGTGTATTCGATTGGCGAACTCGCGGAGCGAATTTTTCCAGGGCAGGGGACGCAACTGGCCGATTTGTGGCGAGAAAAACAACTTGAATACACGCGGTTGCGAACCTTGTGCTCGACGTACAAGCCTTTTTGGGAGGTAACACAGGATGCCCTCGTGTTCAGCTGCCGGAAACTCGGACTGGAACTCACGCTGGATGCACAGAACCGGTTAATGGGGCAGTACGCAAAACTGCGGTCTTTTCCAGAGAACCTGGGCGCACTGCGGAAACTGAAGGAAATGGGCTTGAAGATGGCCGTACTGTCCAACGGCAATCCGCACATGCTTGAATCGGCTGTTGAAGCAGCTGGCATGCGCAGCTGCTTCAGTCATGTCTTGTCCGTCGACGCTGTAAAAAAATTCAAGACGGCACCTGAAGCGTATCAACTGGCTCAGGATATATTCGGCCTGCCCGCAAAGAATATTCTCTTCGTGTCCAGCAATTGCTGGGACGCCTGCGCTGCTACCTGGTTTGGCTACACGACCTTCTGGGTTAACCGCAGCCACGCCCCGCTCGAAGAACTGGGTGTCACGCCGGATGCGACCGGTACCGACATGACGTCCCTGCTTCAATTCATACACAACGCACACAACGTGCATAACGTGCATAAGTATCGCGATAGTGATCACGCCGAAAAAAGCGTCAACAATCATAACGATAAGGAAAACAACCCATGAGCGCCTGGCAAATCGCAATGGTAGGAATAGCTGCATTCTGTGCAGGCGCAATGAACTCGGTGGCCGGCGGCGGCACCTTTTTCTCGTTTCCGGCGCTCCTTGCTGCAGGCGTGCCGCCTGTTGCGGCAAACGCCAGTAATTCGGTGGCGCTCTGGCCGGCCAGTCTCTCAGGAGCATGGGCATATCGCCGCGAGTTGTCCCGCTATAAGCGTTATCTTATTCCTATGGGCATCGTATCCCTCATTGGCGGCATTTGCGGCGGCTTGCTATTGCTGGCTACCAAAGATGCGATGTTTTCCAAATTGATCCCTTGGCTCCTGCTGTTTGCGACAGTGTTGTTCGCGTTTTCCGGAAAAATCTCCGCATGGCTGCGCGGACCTGAATCCGGCAAACCAAACAACAGCGTGACCGCGCTTGCGGGACAAGCGGTCGTCTCTGTGTATGGTGGTTTTTTTGGTGCCGGCATGGGCATCCTGATGCTTGCCAGCCTCGCAATGGCTGGTCACGACGATGTTCATGAAATCAACGCGATCAAGAATCTCTTGTCGGCGATCATTTACAGCGTTACGGTTCTGACCTTTGTCATCGCGGGGGCCGTCAGCTGGCCCTACACTCTCATCATGCTGATCACGGCGACCCTGGGCGGCTATTGGGGCGCGACTATCGCCCGCAAGATTCCCGCGCTCTGGCTGCGTCGTTTCATCATCGCTATTGGCTTTGCGCTTACCGCGTTTTATTTCTACAAGACCCTCTGATCGCCTGTCGGGTGTCCTTGGCAAGCTTATGATGAAAGGACTAAATGAACCTGCGCTCCATCGACGCCGAGGCTTTGCTCATCGCTTGCCTGGATAACGTCGGCGACGCTGCCACCGAGCCGGCATACGACAGCAGCCGGCTCCAGGCGGCCCTGTTGTACCCGGTTCACATCGCGGCATCGGGCAGAGCCGATGTGGCCGCCATGACAGTAGCGCATGCACGCGGCATCGTCGAACACCAGCCTTTCCGGGGCGATAATACGCATGCGGCACTGGTGTCCATGGAGCTTTTCCTGGCATTGAACGGGTGGGCCGTAACAGCACCGCGCGACGCCTGGGAGAACATCGTCACGCGGTTCGCCCAAAACTTGTGTACACACGAAGAACTTGCAAACTGGCTACGTGTGAATCTGTAGTTTGGAATCTGTAGTTTGGAATCTGTAGTTTGCTTTATCAATTCATGTTCATGCTTTGCTTTTTGTCTGGTCTTCGCCTTACAAAGACTTGACGTAAGCCCGAATCCCGGCCAGCAGCATCTCCACCGCCATTGCCGTTAGTATCAGTCCCATCAGACGCTCGAATGCCGTCATCACTCTTGGTCCCAAAGCGCGTTGCATACGTTCGGCACTGAGCAGGACGACGAGCCAGACGATTGCAACGGCCGACAGCACGGCAACGTGCAACATCGTCTCGCTGGTGCTGTTGGACGAGAACAGCAGTACCGTCACCAGTGCAGAAGGCCCAGCCAGCGCCGGAATCGCCAATGGCACAATAAACGGTTCGCCCGATTCATCTCCATCCCCGAACACCCCGCCGGGCTGCGGAAACACCATGCGCAACGCAATCAGGAACAGGATGACACCGCCGCCGATGCGTAGTGCGATATCGGTCAGCTGCAGAGCATTCAGGAAATGCCGCCCAAAGAACATGAACAGCAGCAGAAGCAGGAAGGCGATCGTGCACTCCCGCATGATGACTCGGCCACGCCGCTCCGGAGGCACATGTGCCAGGGCGCTGGCGAACAGCGGTACGTTGCCGAAAGGATCGGTGACAAGCAAAAGAATGATGAAGGATTGGAAAAAGTTTTGAGTCATTTTTATAGAGGAATGTCTCGGGAGTCGGCAGCGGCAATATCGCCGCAATTCGCGTAGCATGCCACAACGCCCGCAAAACAAAATACGGAGCAGACATGCCTTCAACCGCGCCCAAAAGGAAATCCCGCCGACGTTTCATCCTTGGTGGCCTTGGCCTCACAGGCGCACTGGTGATCGGATGGGGAGTCATGCCGGCGCGACAGCGCCTGCACATGTCCCATCCCTTGCCCGCAAAGGATGGGGAGGTCATGCTGAACGGCTGGATACGGATTGCCCGTGACGGCATCGTCACCGTAGCCATGCCGCAGTGCGAAATGGGACAAGGAGTGTTTACCGCGCTGCCGATGCTGGTTGCGGAAGAACTCGACATCCCGCTCTCGATGGTCAGGATTGAACAGGCGCCGATCGACAAGATTTTTGGCAACATGGCCATGCTCACCGATGGCCTGCCGTTCCATCCCGACGGCGCCGGCACCTTTAAAGAGGCCACACGCTGGCTGACCGGCAAGGCTGCACGTGAGCTGGGCCTGATGATTACCGGTGGCTCCTCTTCGATAAAGGATATGTGGATGCCGATGCGCGAAGCTGGGGCGACCGCACGCGCCATGCTGATTGCCGCCGCCGCAAAGCAGTGGAAGGTGCCGATCGCCGAATGTACGACCGAGGCCGGTACCGTATGCCATGCAAGCGGCAAGCGAGCCACTTACCCGGAACTGGCGGCAAGGGCAGTGGACAGTACACCATCCGATATCCGGCTCAAGCAGCCGCAAGAATTCAAACTGATCGGCAAGTCCGAGCCACGACGCGATTCAGCCGCCAAGGTCAACGGCAGCGCAGGCTTCGGCCTCGATGCGAGGCCGGAAGGATTGCTCTATGCGGCGGTGAAGATGGCTCCGACGATCGGCGGCACGATACAGCGTGTCGACAAGGATGCTGTCAAGGCGCTGCCTGGCGTCGTGTCCGTGATCGATTTTACCGGGGTATTTTCTGGCATGGCCGGACTTGCCGTGCTGGGGAAAACTTACTGGCAGGCAAAGCAGGCGGCAGCGGCACTGCCGGTCACCTGGAATGAGGGGCCCAATGCAACCCTGAGCACCGAGGCTGTTTTCGATCAATTAACCAGGCATATCGATGCCGAAGCGGGCTTCCTATATCACCAGGCTGGCACACCGGATCCGGCGCGCGCGATCAAACATCTCAAGGCGGAGTACAAGGCGCCATTCCTTGCGCATGCAACCATGGAACCCATCAATTGCACCGCGCAGGTCAAGGATGGCAAGGTCATCTTGTGGGCACCGACGCAGGTCCCCAGTCTTGCCGTCAGCACGGCCGCTACCGTCGCCAAGGTCGATAATGCCAATGTGATTCTGCATGTCACTTACATTGGTGGCGGCTTCGGACGCCGACTTGAAGTCGACATGATCGCGCAAGCCGTCGCTATCGCGATGCAGGCAGGCGGTGCTCCCGTTCAGGTCATCTGGAGTCGCGAAGAAGATATGACGCATGACGTCTACCGCCCGGCTGCGATAGCACGCTTTGCCGCAGGTCTGGACAATGGCGGAAATGTCGTCGTCTATGATAACAAGCTTGCATCAGGCGCGATTACGCATCAGGTCCTGGCACGTACCTTTGGCCTCAAAGGTGTCGGTCCGGACAAAACGACGGCTGAAGGCGCATTCGACATGCCGTATGAGTTCGTCCATCAAAGCATCGCCCATGTCACTGTGCCGACGCCCGTGCCGATTGGTTACTGGCGCTCCGTTGGGCATTCGCATAATGCGTTTTTCAAGGAGAGTTTTGTCGATGAACTGGCCCATGCGGCGGGCAAGAACCCGGTTGAATTCAGGCGTGGCGTGCTGAAACGCCATCCGCGCCATGTTGCCGTGCTTGATGCGGCAGTAGCGCGCGCCGGAAATCCGGCGCCAGGTCGCGCACATGGCGTCGCGCTGCACCACTCCTTCGGTTCGATTGTCGCCCAGGTAGCCGAAGTCTCGATCGAGGGCAGCGAGATCCGGGTTCACAAGGTAACGTGCGCCATCGACTGCGGCATTGCGGTCAATCCGAACATCATCGCCCAGCAAATGGAGTCCGGTGTGATATTCGGATTGAGCGCGGCCCTATTCGGCGAGGTGACGATCAAGGATGGAAAGGTCGAGCAGCAAAATTTTCATCACTATCCGGTCCTGCGCATGAACCAGGCGCCTGAAGTGGAAACCATCGTGATCAAGAGCGCCGAACCACCTGAAGGCGTCGGCGAACCTGGCACACCCCCTATCGCGCCTGCAGTGGCCAATGCGGTATTTATCCTGACAGGAAAGCGCCTGCGCAGTCTGCCATTGCGGCTTGCGTAAACGATATGCTGAGCCGCTGACTAAACAAACCAATCAGCGGAGCTATAACGTGACAAATGAGATCGATGGATTTTTTTGACTGGCAAGGCGCAGGAGGAGTCAATAGCGAGCTATTGACGACGAGTGCAACGCAGGCAGACGGCTCGGCGCCCCCGGAAAAAGACGCGATCTCATGGTGCGTTATGGGTTGGGATTGGTATTACTTAGCCTGCGGCTTCTTCCAGCAAGACATGAAGATTGCACACACGTTGCCATGTCTGACGTTCCGGGGAGACAGTGGATTCTGCCCTCAGTTGTTTATCTGTTTTTTCAGCTTGTGACCGAACGAGCCGATCAGCGAGCTTGAGATCGGGTAGCACCGTTCCGAAAAATGCGACAGAGTCGCCTTTCTGCATTAGCAGGGTAGGGAAGTTTTCGACGTCGATATCGCCGATGAAATCGGACTGATCCTCGATATCGATCCATGCGAAACGTTTATCGGGATGCAGCGCGGCCAGCTTTTCAAAACTGGCGCGGTATGCCTGGCAAGTGTCGCACCAGGCGGCGCACAGGCAGGCGATGACCCATGCATCCTGTTCCAGCCATTCAGCCAGTTGAGCGCGATTGTTATTGTCGAGTGTGAAGCCGGTCCAGGACATGGAGGCAGATGCAGCAAGTGCAAGTCGGAATCAGCTGTTATTGTAAGGGAAGTGCGCTGCCGCTGCTCGCGGGATAGTTCGCACTCCTTGCTTCAAGCAGTTGTGTTGATGTTTTGCCCAAGATGCGGCGGCAGATTCTGGCTCGACACCGAAGGAATCGCTGCCAGCAGAGCGGATGCGTTGCTTGACTGGATATCCATCGCTTTTTTTAACACGGCAACACTAACCGCATCCTTTGTCGCTGTGCTCGACATTGTGGTGGCAATACTGGCGATCGTGGACACATCCATGGATTTTCCTTTGTCTGATGTTCCGTTAACGGCATGACTTGCTACTTCTTTAGCAGCATTGGCGCGGTAAAATACTGCATGCGTACTATTCTTGCCATCGAAACATCCTCCGAACTTGCTTCTGCGGCCTTGTCCTATCAGGGCAAGGTCATTGCGCGCGATACCTGCGGAGTGCAAACTCATTCCCAGTCTGTGCTGCCGATGGTCCAGGACATTCTGGGTGAAGCCGGAATTTCCTTATCGCAATGTGACGCGATTGCCTTCGGCGCGGGGCCGGGATCGTTTACCGGAGTCAGGACCGCATGCGGCGTTGCGCAAGGCTTGGCCTTCGGAGCGGACCTGCCTGTTGTCCCGGTTAGCACCTTGCAAGCAATGGCCCAGGCCTGCCGCGATGCCACAGGCGCTTCGGATGTGCTGGTATTGCTGGATGCTCGCATGGAAGAAGTCTATTGGGCGCAGTATCGTTTTGATAACGAATGGCAGACTCTCATTGCACCTGCTTTATCAGCCGCTTCGGCCGTCACGCCTGATGGCACACATGGGAATGTACAAGCCTGTGGCAACGGGCTCGCCGCGTATGCTTCCGTCTTCGCCGCCATGCCATTTGCCGCAAGCGGGCGCAGCGACATCATGCCGCACGCCGCTCAAATTGCGGTGCTGGCTCAACATGAATTTTCGATGGGGCACGCCGTCCATGCCCGCGATGCCCAGCCGATTTACCTGCGCAACAAGGTTGCGCTGACTACGGCCGAACGTGCCGCAAAGGTGCACGCATGAGTGCCGTGTACAAGGTGACGGCGCAATCTCCCGCCTTATCCAGCCTGCGATTTGCGCCGATGCAGATGAACGATATTCCCGACGTGTTGGCCATTGAAAACGATGTCTATCCGCATCCATGGACACGTGGAAATTTTCTTGATTCGCTTTATACCGGTTACGATACCTGGACGCTGCGTGAAGAATCCGGTCCGCTCGCCGGCTATTTTTTGCTGATGATGGCGGTTGATGAATCCCATCTGCTCAACATCAGCGTGCGCCGCGACCTGCATGGTCAGGGTGTGGGCCGCATGCAACTCGACAAGGTGGTCCAGCGCACACGGGAAAACGGAATGCAATCTGTCCTTCTTGAAGTCAGGCCATCCAACCAGCGCGCCCTGGCAGTTTACCAACGTTACGGCTTTCTTGAAATTGGTCGGCGCAAAGGCTACTATCCGGCCGCGAACGGGACGCGAGAAGACGCCATCGTCATGAGGTTCCAGTTATGAGCAGTAACGCGGGCCGCCGTGCGGTCTTTCTGGATGAAATGGGGGTTGGGCCACTCTGGACGCGTCGCGATGCACATGTCGCACGAGTCGAGGACACAGCGGCTTCAGCAGATACAAACTCACCCGATACAGGCACCGCGGCTGACCAGCCTCGCATAGCCTCGACCACAGCGATGCCGGCAACGGTCGACATGGACGATCTGCCATGGACAGACGTGCAACTCGATGGGCCACCCAAGGCGCCGTCCGCACCCGAAGTGGCGCAGATGAACTGGATACAGCTCAAGGCCAGTGTCGCGGGTTGTGTCAAATGCGATTTATGCCAGGGACGAACCCATACCGTTTTTGGCGTGGGCGATGAAAAGGCAAAATGGCTATTCATTGGCGAAGGCCCCGGTCGCAACGAGGACTTGCAAGGTGAGCCTTTTGTCGGCCAGGCGGGCAAACTGCTCGACAACATGCTGCGTGCCATCGGTCTGCAGCGTGGCCAGAATGCCTACATTGCCAACATTGTTAAATGCCGCCCCACCGACGCCAGTGGCAAGGACCGGCCGCCCACCGCGCAAGAAACCGAAGTCTGTCTTCCTTATCTGGAACGCCAGATCGCACTGATTCAACCAACCGTGCTGGTAGCGCTCGGCAAGACGGCGGCACTTACCTTGCTTGGGCTGGATCCGGACACACCGGTATCGCGGCTGCGCGGAAAAGTTCATCGTTATGCGGACCGGCCTCTCATCGTCACTTACCACCCAGCCTACCTGCTGCGCAACATGCCCGATAAACGCAAAGCCTGGGAAGACCTGAGCCTGGCCATGCAGATCTATGCGGGCGCCGACTGACGTGTCGGCCCAAGGGCCTGAAAGCCACCAGGAACAGTTTCACCGTCGCTGGAATCATCTTGACGACCAGCATGTCCGCACCCTGGCATGGTTGCTGGATGCTCCCGACCTGCTCGATGCGGGAGCAAGGGAGTGGGCAGGGCGGGTTGCCAGCTTCGGGCCTGTCGAGGTATCGACCGCGGAGTGGCTCAGTGCGCTCGACCGATCTCCTCAACCTCTGCATGACTATCTGGGCAAACATCCTTTTGCGCGACTTGGACGTTATGCGGAACAGTTGGTTGCCTTCTATCTTGCACATTGCGACTTGCTGTTCGCCCACGGCGTGCAGGTACGTGCCGGCAAGAATGCCACGATAGGCGAATTCGACTTCCTGCTGCGTCGCGACGATGCACTGGTACATTGGGAATTTGCCACCAAGCTGTATCTGCTTGAGGCCAATGAACAAGGCCGGCAGGCCGACTATTTTGTCGGTCCCAACCTTGCCGATACCCTTGGCGCAAAAGTGCGGAAAATCATGGATCAGCAGCTGGCATTGTCACAGCATCCTGCTGCGCAAGCCCACCTGCCGTTACCGATCGCGGCGGCCCAGGCTTTGGTAAAAGGCTGGCTCTTCTATCAGGGTCGAACGCCTTTCCCGACGCATCCACCCGGCATATCTGCCGCGCACTGCCGGGGTTTCTGGTGCGCTCTCAATGATGTCGGAAAGCTCGATGCCGTGCATTACCTGGTATTGCCAAGGCTGTCCTGGCTGGCGCCGGCGAAAACGACTGCGGAACAGGTACTCGACCGCGCCGGATTGGCTAGGGTGCTTGAGGAACATTTTTCAGGGAATGCGTCGCCGGTCCTGGTCGCCTTGCTAATCCCGCAAGGCAAATGGCTGCTGGAGAAGGACCGGGGTTTTATTGTGCCCGATGACTGGCAAAGCCGGGCGGAAGTGCGTATCAGACGGATGGCCTGAGCGAAACTCTCTGCTTTTACTGGGAGCCCTCTGTAAAGGGGCTGACAATCGTCTTAATGCTTGTGCTCGCCAATCAGCGCGAGCGAGTCATGCTCTCGCTGATTGGCCGCATGCTTGCGCATGGCGAGGAACATGGTGCCCGAGACGAAGAGGCCGAACAACACAATAACGATGTTGATATCGAGATTCAGTTTCACCATCAGTGCATACAGCATCAGCATGGTGAGAACGGACAGGTTCTCGTTAAAGTTTTGCACGGCGATCGAATGCCCAGCACTCAACAGCACGTGTCCACGATGTTGCAGCAAGGCGTTCATTGGTACTACAAAGTAACCCGACAATACACCTACCAGGATCAGCAAGGGATAAGCAAACCAGACGGAATGCACCAGGGTCATTGCGATCACGATCAGACCCATTGCGACGCCGAGCGGCATGACGCTGAGAGAGCGCTTCAGTGGAACAAAGCGAGCGGCAGCGGTAGCGCCCACAGCAACACCCACGGCAAACACCCCCTGCAGAATTGCTGCCTTGTCGAGCGGCATATTGAGGGATTTTTCAGCCCACTTCAGCACGATAAACTGCAAGGTCGCTCCGGCTCCCCAGAACAAAGTGGTGACGGCCAGTGAAATCTGCCCGAGCTTGTCTTTCCATAGCGTGGTAAAGCAGACAGAAAAGTCGACAATCAGCTTAATGGGATTACGCTCCTGATGCGGGTAGCGTGCGCCTGTATCGGGAATTTTCAGATTAAAGCCTGCGGCGATGAAATAAATCACCATGATGACTGACAGTGCGGCTTCCGCTGCTGTATCGATGCCGGTATTGATTAATGGAAAATCGAATGCAAGCAGGGATCCGGAAATTTGTGTATTAACCAAGGCGCCGCCCATGACGGTGCCAAGGATGATCGACACAACGGTGAGGCCTTCGATCCATCCATTGGCCGCAACCAGTTTTTCAGGCGGCAGCAATTCCGTGAGGATGCCGTACTTGGCGGGCGAGTAAGCCGCTGCGCCGAAACCTACAACCGCGTAGGCAAAAAGGGGGTGGACATGGAAAAACATCAGACCACAACCCGCAATCTTGATCAGGTTGGTCACAAACATGACGCGGCCTTTGGGCAGCGAATCCGCAAAGGCGCCGACGAACGCGGCCAGCAGGACATACGACAGCACAAAAAACAATTTCAGCATCGGCGTCATCCATGCCGGAGCCTTCATACTTGTAAGGAGTGCAATTGCAGCGATAAGGAGAGCATTGTCGGCAAGCGATGAAAAAAACTGCGCCGCCATGATGGTGTAAAAACCGCGATTCATCCGCATATTGAGGTGTACCCGTGTTTCCCGTATGTCTCCGGCTTGCTTTATACCATGAAAATATCGGCTGGAAGCGGATTTGATGACCGGCGTCAATAAGCCCTCCGGTAAAATGTAGTGTCGCAATAGTGCAACTCTGTTGTGCAACTCTGTTTCTCTTGATTACATCTATGCCTAGACCGCTTGTCGCAACTATTCATTCCGCAGCATTGCGTCACAATCTTTCCGTCGCTCAAAACGCCGCGCCGCAATCCAGAGTGTGGGCCATCGTTAAAGCCAATGCCTATGGCCATGGACTAGCCCGTGGCCTGCGCGCATTCGCGCAGGCGGACGGTCTCGGACTGATCGAAGTCGATGCTGCTTTGCAGCTGCGCGACATGGGTTGGACCAAGCCGGTTTTGTTGCTGGAAGGATTCTTTGATGAGTCCGATTTGCCCGAACTGGCGATGCGTGATATCCAGTTTGCCGTCCATTGTAGTGAGCAAATTGATATGCTTGCCAAAGCAGCACTGCCATCAACCGTCCACGTGCACCTGAAAATGAACAGTGGCATGAACCGCCTCGGCTTTGTAGCTGAAAAGCTTCAGGACGCTTACCAACGTTTGAAAGCCATCCCGCAGGTCAGGCAGATCACACTGATGACGCACTTTGCCAATGCGGACGATAGAGAGAATGCCCATATGCCGCTTGCCGAACAGGTCAGGCGGTTCCATTCCGCGACTCAAGGACTGGCCGGCGAACGCAGCCTTGCTAATTCCGCCGCAGTATTGAGTCATCCCGATGTGGCGGCGGACTGGGTCCGACCAGGAATCATGCTATATGGCGCTACCCCGGGCGGCAAGACCGCTGCCGAATTTGGCTTGCAAGCCGCCATGACACTTAACAGTGAAATCATTGGCATGCAAACAATTAAGCCCGGAGACGCGATCGGTTACGGCAGCCGTTTCGTTGCTGAAAAGGTTATGACCATCGGGGTGGTGGCCTGTGGTTATGCCGATGGCTACCCACGTCATGCGCCGGCGGGTACCCCTGTCATGGTCGATGGCATCCGCACCCGAATTGTCGGTCGGGTATCGATGGACATGCTCAATGTGGACCTTACCGATGTACCCGGTGCACATGTAGGGAGCAAGGTTGAACTCTGGGGGAAACATGTGCCGATCGACGAGGTCGCGAATGCTGCCGGAACGATTGGTTATGAGCTGATGTGCGCGGTTGCGCCACGCGTTGCCGTTGTCGAAGACTAAACCAGCAGATAAAGCAGCTTAGGGCAGCTTAATAAATATGGCTAAACAGAAAACCAATTACACCTGTACCGAGTGCGGTGGCGTGAGCAGCAAATGGGCTGGTCAGTGTCCTTCATGCGGACAGTGGAACACGCTAGTCGAAACCGTCGTCGAAAGTGCCGGCAACCGCTTTTCTGGTCAGCATCAGGGTCTGGCGCAGACCTCGCCGGTGCTGAGCCTGGCCGACATTGAGGCGATCGACGTGCCGCGTTTCGGCACCGGCATTGAAGAATTCGACCGTGTGCTTGGCGGTGGGCTTGTTCCTGGTGGTGTTGTACTGATTGGCGGTGATCCCGGTATCGGCAAGTCGACCTTGCTGCTGCAGGCGCTTGCCAATATGTCAAAGATCAAGAAGACTCTGTATGTCAGTGGTGAGGAATCCGGTTCGCAGATTGCCTTGCGTGCAAAGCGCCTTGCCGTCGACGCAAAGGATTTGCAGCTGCAGGCCGAGATCCAGCTTGAAAAAATTCTCAATACGCTGGCTGAGCATAAGCCGCAGGTGGCGGTGATTGACTCGATTCAGACGATCTATTCGGATGCACTGACGTCGGCGCCGGGTTCGGTTGCCCAGGTGCGTGAATGTGCAGCACAGCTGACCCGGGTTGCCAAACAATCGGATATCACCATCATCATGGTTGGCCATGTCACCAAAGAGGGCGCATTGGCCGGTCCGCGCGTGCTGGAGCATATCGTTGATACCGTGCTGTATTTCGAAGGCGATACGCATTCGAGCTTCCGCCTGGTGCGTGCATTCAAGAACCGCTTCGGCGCGGTCAATGAACTGGGCGTGTTCGCGATGACGGAAAAAGGACTCAAGGGCGTGTCCAATCCATCGGCCTTGTTCTTGTCCCAACACGACAATCAAGTTCCTGGCTCCTGCGTGATGGTTACCCAGGAAGGCACGCGGCCTCTGCTTGTTGAAATTCAGGCGCTGGTCGATACCTCACATGTCCCGAATGCACGACGCCTGTCGGTCGGCCTTGAACAAAACCGTCTTGCCATGCTGCTTGCGGTGCTGCACAGGCATGCCTCAATAGCCGCTTTCGATCAGGACGTCTTTATCAATGCGGTGGGTGGCGTCAAGATTACGGAACCGGCTGCCGACCTCGCGGTATTGCTGGCGATTCATTCGTCGATGCGCAACAAGCCTTTGCCGCGTGGCCTGGTGGTCTTCGGGGAAGTTGGTCTTGCGGGCGAAATCCGTCCTGCACCACGTGGCCAGGAGCGCTTGCGCGAAGCCGCCAAGCTTGGCTTTTCCATAGCACTGATACCCAAGGCGAACGCACCCAAGCAAAGTATTGAGGGCTTGAAGGTCATCGGTGTGGAGCGTATAGATGAAGCACTCAATCGGGTAAGGGATGAGGTTTAGTAAGGTGCCGAAAAGCGCTTGAGATGCACGTCTTGCCAGCTTGAGTTATTGATCCGTGCCGACCGCTCCAATGACTGGTGCGGGACAACACGGATCACGCTAATTCAGTGTGATTGCCCGACTGGCCTGCACACCGCTGCGCACTGCCGCTTCGAGCGTAGCCGGGTAATCGCTGGCAGTGTAATCGCCTGCCAGTACCAGGCCATCAAGTCCTGTAAGGTTCAGCGGGCGTTGCAGTCCGGGCGTACACGAAAAGGTCGCACGTTTTTCCGATATCACTTTGGTCCAGTGTGGAGCCGACAGTTCAGGGCGTGCGAATACTTCGGCAAGTTGTTGTGCAATAGAATCTGCAAGGACATTGTGTCCCATTGCAATCGCTTCTGTTGACGTACTGACGACAACCGCCAGCAAGCCAGCCTGCGCTGCATCGAGTTGGCCGCGGTCGAACACGAATTGACCCCAGCGCTTCAAGTGGGCATCGTCTACCAACGCATAGAAAACATGGTCCAGCGCTACGCCAGGATCGTACTGCAGATAGCAAGTTGTGATTGGCTCATAGTTGAACGTCTCCAGCCCGACGGTATCGATCAGGCCATTCAGGAGCCGTGCCGCTTGCGCAGCCGGAATTGCCACCACCACTGCGTCAAATTCTTCTTCAATATCCTGCACCGAGACGGCCCATCTCCTTCCTTCGGCGTGCAAGCCGGTCACCATGCTGCCGCAGGCGATCCGTCCGCCATGGGCTTCAATATGGCGAGCCGCGTTGGTCGGAAAAAGCCCGCTGAGATCCACCTTGGGGATGAGCATGTCGGATGCAGCACGACGTGCGCCAAGGCTGTCGCGCAGGACATTGAGAAAGACCTGCGCCGAAGCGCGTTCCGGCGGCGTATTCAAGGCCGCGATGCATAGCGGACGCCACATCAGTTGCACAAGCGTATCGGTCTGATCGAAGCGATTCAGTAGTTCGCTCACACTGCAATCCGTGTTTATCCGCCAGTCCATCCATCGGGCCGTCGTTGAAAACCGTGCCAGCGAAAGTTTGTCCTCGCGCCGCAAGCCCTTTGCCCTGAACAATCCGGCCAGCATGTGCAGAGGAGCAGGCAAACGTGGTGTGACGAAGTCCATCCCACTGCCGTTTGGGTAGCGCATTTGCAGGGGCAGGTGGAGCAACGTGTCGTTGGCATCGACGCCGACGCGTTTGAGCAGCTTAAGCGTTTCGCTGTAGGCGCCAAGAAGAATGTGCTGGCCGTTATCCAGCGGGACCCCATTGACCTCGACCATGCGAGCGCGTCCGCCCAGGTTACGCGCGGACTCGAACAGGGTGACCGTCGCGCCGCGATCAGCCAGCTCCACCGCGGCAGCGCAACCCGCCCAGCCACCGCCAATAACCGCAACCTTATGCATCAGCCACGCACATAGGTTTTCCACGCCAGCCACAACTTGCGAATTGGCGTCAGTGAGGTTTTCTGCGCCAGCACATGGAAATTGTCACGCTCGATTTCGTCCAGCAGAGCGCGGTAGATTGACGCCATGATCAAGCCTGGACGCTGGGCGCGCCGGTCCTCGGCGGGAAGCAGAGCAAAAGCTTCTTCGTACAAGGCCTTGGCACGGGCGGCCTGGAAATGCATCAGCTTTTCAAAGTTCTCGCTGTGCCGTGCATTGAGAATATCGGCAGCGGTGACATTGAACTGCTGGAGTTCACTGACAGGTAAATAAATACGGCCTTTGCGCGCGTCTTCACCAACGTCCCGGATGATGTTGGTGAGCTGGAATGCCAATCCCAGCTTCTCCGCATATTGCAGCGTCTCGGAGCGTGTCACGCCAAAGATGCTGGCCGACAGGATGCCGACGACGCTGGCGACATGCCAGCAGTAACGCTTAAGTCCTGCATAGTCGAGATAGCGCGTCTGGTCCAGATCCATTTCCATGCCATCGATGATCGCCTGCAGGTGCTTTCCTTCCAGTGCATACGTGGCCATATGCGGCTGCAGCGCCTTGGTCACGGGATGCGTAGGCGCGCCGTCGAGCATGGCCTGGATTTCGCGGCGCCACCAGGCTAGCTTGTTGCGCGCGATGGAAACATCGGTGCATTCATCGACCGTATCGTCTACCTCGCGACAAAACGCGTAAAGCGCAGTGATGGCGCGACGGCGCTCGCTGGGAAGAAACAGAAAGCTGTAGTAAAAACTCGAGCCGCTTTGGACGGCTTTTTGTTGGCAGTATTCGTCGGGAGACATGAAAGAGCGTGACTCAGGGTAATCGGAAGCCGCTATGCTAGCCGACATGCGCCATGTGCGACAAACTGATTTTCATGCGGCTGGCCCGCCATACCATGCAGCCCCAGTCGGCGAGACCCAAACGCGGCCGATGGTTGAAAACATCGTAGTCGGCGGCTTCGATACGTTCGAGGATACGTAGTCCGCCTTGCACCACCATGCGTAACTCCCAGCCGATGCGGCCCGGCAGGCGTAACGCGAGCGGGGCACCTGCCAGCATCAGGGCGCGGGCGCGGCCAACTTCAAATCTCATGAGTTCCTTCCAGGCCTGGTTTGTGCAGGCATCGGCAATTTGTCCTTCGGTGACACCGAAGCGGCGCAAATCTTCCAGCGGCAGGTAGATACGCGACTTTTTCCAGTCCACAGCAACGTCTTGCCAGAAATTGATCAGTTGCAGCGAAGAGCAGATGGCATCGGAATCGCGAAGATTGCGCGCATCGGCTGCGTCATACAACTCAAGCATCAGCGTCCCTACCGGATTGGCGGAACGTCGACAATAATCCAGGAGGTCCTGGAAGCTTTCGTACCGCACCGTGACCACGTCCTGCTTGAATGCGGACAATAAATCGTGGAAGGGCTGCATTGACAAGCGGTATTGCTGAACAACACATGCCAGTTTGTCAAATAGCGGTGAAAAGTTGGAGCGCCCGGCTTTTATGCCAATAAGTTCCTCTTCATACGTATGCAATGCCGCAAGGCGTTCATGGGGGGCGGCATCTCCCTCATCGGCAATATCGTCTGCGCTCCGCGCAAAGGCATAAATTGCCTCGACGGCAGGGCGCAAATGGCGGGGCAGGAGCACCGACGCCACGGGAAAGTTTTCATAGTGTTCAACTGGCATGGCACTCTAATTGACCAAAAAGTCATATGCAACGGCAAACGATCTGCTTATAATTACTAACCGCTCGGTCAGTAAAAAATTAAGTACAGGAAATGCCACAACTACCCCAGGCAATTCAGTAATAGCCCGAATACTAAAGGAAAAATCGTGGCCGCTTTGACAAATGAACGCCAAATGGCACCTCAGGAATTCACGTTCGGCCGGGTCGCGCTGGTTGCTTGCACTGCGCTGGCACTGCTCGCCGGTTGTTCCAAGCCTGTAGAAAAAACCGAGGACATCCGTCCGGTGAGGACTGTCCAGGTAGCCGCCGACAATGTCGATGTGGTGGCCGAATTCTCCGGCGACGTTCGGGCGCGCTACGAATCCAGGCTTGGGTTCCGCGTTGGAGGCAAGATCGTGTCCCGCAAGGTCGATGTCGGGACCATGGTCAAGCGTGGTCAGTTGCTGATGCAACTGGATCCACAGGATCTGAAACTTGCCCAGGCACAGGCAAATGCCGGCCTGCAGGCCGCCGAAAGCAACCGTGACCTGGCCAAGGCAGAGTTGAAGCGTTACCAGGATTTGCGCGAAAAGAATTTCGTGAGCCAGGCTGTTCTGGACAGCAAGCAAACCGCCTTCAAGGCCGCCCAGGCCAGTTATGACCAGGCGCTCGCCGCCTACCGCAACCAGTCCAACCAGGCTGGTTATTCCGCATTGATTGCTGACGTTGACGGTGTTGTCACCAGCATTGATGCTGAAACCGGGCAAGTCGTTTCCGCCGGCACACCGGTGGTCCGCGTTGCGCAATTGGGCAACAAGGAAATTGTCATCGGCATACCGGAAGATAGAGTAGACGCATTACGCAAGGTCAGCGATGTGCGCGTGCGTACATGGGCCAAGCCTGACGCCATCATCCCGGGCAAGATTCGTGAAGTCTCGCCGGTTGCCGATACCGCGACGCGCACCTACACAGCCAAAGTATCCATTCCCGAGTCTGCGGATGTGAAACTCGGCATGACCGCCTATGTTTCTTTCGCCGAAAAGAGCGCCAATCCGGCCATCAAGCTGCCGATGACCGCGCTGCACAGGGACAAATCCAATACGGCAGTGTGGGTAGTCGAAAATGGCACGGTCAAGCTGGTGCCCGTACAGATCGCCGGTTCGGTTGGCAATGACATCCTGGTGGCTGGCGGTGTCGCCCCCGGGCAGACGGTTGTGACAGCAGGCGTCAACTTGCTGCAGCCTGGGCAAAAGGTCAAGATACTTGGCGAAGAGGTTGCGCTTGCCGACCGCCAGACGCAAGCCAGGCCGGCTCCGACACAGCCGGCAGTCGAGCAGGGAGCCAATGCGCAGGCAGGGGGAGCGACCAAATGAAGGGCGGCTTTAATCTGTCGCGATGGGCGCTAGAGCATATCCCGCTTACCCGTTATCTGATCGTTGCTTTGCTGATCGGCGGCATCATGAGTTACGGCCGTCTCGGCCAGGACGAGGATCCGCCGTTCACCTTCCGTGCCATGGTGGTGCGGGCGATCTGGCCAGGTGCCACCTCGCTGCAGATGGCGGAGCAAGTCACCGACAAGCTGGAAAAGAAGCTGCAGGAAACGCCTTACATCGACAAGATCCGCAGTTATTCCAAGCCGGGTGAAACACTCATCATTCTGCAGTTGCGTGAATCAACGCCGCCGAAAGACGTTCCGGGCGCGTGGTACCAGGTCCGCAAGAAGATAGGCGATATCCGTAGCACCTTGCCGACCGGAGTTCTCGGTCCATTCTTCAATGACGAATTCGGTGACACCTACGGTTCGATCTTCGCCGTATCCGGAGACGGCTTTAATTACGCAGAGGTCAAGGACTACGCCGACTTCGTGCGACAGCAGCTCTTGCAGGTGCCCTCGGTATCCAAGGTCGAAATGTTCGGCGTGCAGGACGAAAAGATCAACATCGAGTTTTCACACAAAAAATTTGCCCAGCTTGGCATTCCCTTCGAATCGATCGTCAATCAGCTGAACGCGCAAAACTCGGTGGAATCCACCGGCGTCCTTGTCACGCCGACCGACAATCTGCAAGTCCGCGTGACTGGCGCCATGAAGTCGCCCAAGGATTTCGAGTCACTTGAATTACGGGCCAATGGAACGACCTTCCGCCTGGGCGATTTTGCGAAAGTAAAGCGCGAGTACAAGGATCCTCCGCAGGACAAAATGCGTTTCAATGGCAAGGAAGTCATCGGCCTGGGCATTTCCATGGAAAAGGGCGGTGACATCATCCAGCTCGGGAAAAATCTGGAAAAGACTGTCGGCGATCTCAAGGTCAAGCTCCCGGTAGGTATTGAGTTGCAGCGCGTCTCGGACCAGCCAAAAGCGGTAGCGTCTTCAGTCCATGAATTTCTGCAGACACTGGCGGAAGCAGTTCTGATCGTACTCGCAGTCAGCTTCGTCGCGCTCGGCCTGCACACCAAGCCTTTACGCCTTGACGTCCGGCCAGGCCTCGTGGTCGCACTGACCATACCGTTGGTACTAGCCATCACTTTCCTCTTTATGAGCATCCTCAGCATCGATCTGCACAAGATCTCGCTGGGCGCGCTGATCATTGCTCTCGGCCTGCTGGTGGATGATGCCATCATCGCTGTTGAAATGATGGTGCGGAAAATGGAAGAGGGCTTCTCGCGCTTCGACGCGGCGACCTTTGCCTATACCTCAACCGCGATGCCGATGCTGACCGGCACCCTGATTACCGCTGCCGGCTTCCTGCCGATTGGCCTTGCCAAGTCGGCAGCGGGAGAATATACCTTTTCGATGTTCTCCGTGAACGCACTGGCGCTGATCATTTCATGGTTCGTGGCTGTCCTGTTCACACCGTACATCGGGTACATACTGCTCAAGGTGAAACCTTCCTCACATGCGGACGGCCAGCATGAATTGTTCGACAGCCCGTTTTACTCGCGCTTCCGGCGTGTGGTCAACTGGTGCGTGGAATGGCGCAAGACGACGATCCTGCTGACCCTGGGTGTATTCGCACTCGGTATCCTCGGATTCCGTGTCATCGAGCAGCAGTTCTTCCCTGATTCGAGCAGGCCGGAACTCATGGTCGAACTCTGGATGCCGGAAGGTAGTGCGTTTGCCGCTACCGAAGCACAGGCGAAGAAGTTTGAAAGTTTTATTCGCAAGCAGGACGGCGTTGAAAACATTACCACCTACGTCGGAACGGGCAGTCCGCGTTTCTACCTGCCGCTGGATCAGATTTTCCCGCAGACGAACGTCTCGCAAGTCGTCGTGCTGGCGAAGGATCTGAAGGCAAGGGAAGCCCTTCGACTGAAAATTGTCGATGTCTTCAAGAATGATTTTCCGGGTGTGCGAGGTCGCGTCAAACTGCTGCCGAATGGGCCTCCGGTACCGTATCCGGTCCAGTTCCGCGTCACCGGTTATGAAGTCGATAAGGTGCGTGCAATCGCTGATCAGGTCAAGGAGGTCATGCGCGCCAATCCGAATGCAGTCGGCGTCAATGACAACTGGAACGAATCGGTCAAGGTATTGCGACTCGACCTCGACCAGGACAAGCTGCGCGCGCTTGGGCTGAGTTCGCAAACTGTGATGCGTGCCGCAAATACGATTCTTACCGGAACGACGATTGGCCAGTATCGTGAGGACAACAAGCTGATCGATGTCGTGGTCCGCCAGCCGGTGGAAGAGCGCTCGACAATTACTGCGCTGAACGAGGCTAGCCTGCAGACTCCCGGCGGCAGGGCGATTCCCTTGTCGCAGGTGGCCCGTGCCCAGTTCGTGTGGGAGCCGGGCGTTGTCTGGCGCGAGGGACGGGAATGGGCGATCACTGTGCAGTCGGATGTCGCGGATGGCATTCAGGGACCGACCGTGTCGAGCCAGATCAGTCCGCAACTCGACAAGCTGCGTGCAGCGCTGCCTGCCGGTTACCGCATCGAGCTTGCCGGTGCGGCGGCTGACAGCGGCAAGGCGCAGGAATCGATTGCGGCCAATGTCCCGCTGGTGATTTTTATCATCTTCACGCTGCTGATGCTCCAGCTGCATAGCTTCTCGCGTGCCTTGCTGGTTTTTCTTACCGGGCCCTTGGGCGTGGCTGGCGCGGCAATGGCCTTGCTGCTTTTGCAGCGTCCCTTTGGTTTCGTCGCGCAGCTCGGTGTAATTGCACTGTTCGGTATGATCATCCGGAATTCGGTCATCCTGATCGATCAAATCGAGCATGACATCCGCGAAGGCATGCCGCCATGGAATGCCATCGTGGAATCCGCGGTACGCAGGTTCCGACCGATCATTCTGACCGCTGCGGCAGCCGTACTGGCGATGATTCCCCTGTCACGATCCGTGTTCTGGGGCCCGATGGCGGTTGCCATCATGGGTGGGCTGATCATTGCGACTGCGCTGACTTTACTGTTCTTGCCCGCGCTATATGCCGCATGGTTCCGGGTGAAAAAGCCAGAACCTGAAGTTGCGGTGATTCCGTAAGAGAGCAGGGGCCGCAAATCGGTCTCTGTTCGGTTGTACTTGCCGGCTCGTGAAAAATCGGGACAGCCGGATGAAAAATCCAGTAAAATGCCGGGTTGAAGTTGAAGAGCTACTAACAATGGCATTTTAGGGCGACCAGATATTCACTTCATGGTCGCCCTTTGCTTTTGTGCAAAACATCGCGAATCAGCAAGCAAATTCCCGCGAGGATGGCGAAATTGGTAGACGCACCAGGTTTAGGTCCTGACGCCAGCAATGGTGTGGGGGTTCGAGTCCCCCTCCTCGCACCACAGAATATTTATTTTTTGGACGATTCACATGGCAACTGCAGTCGAAACTTTGGAAAAACTCGAGCGCCGCATCACCATCACAGTGCCGCTGGCCGACGTACAGGCAGAAGTGGAAAAGCGCCTGAAAATCCGCGCTCGCACAGCTAAGGCACCGGGCTTCCGTCCAGGCAAAGTACCGATGAAGATGGTCGCCCAGCAGTACGGCTACCAGGTTGAGACCGAAGTGTTGAACGACAAGGTCGGTCGCGCATTCAGCGAAGCCGCGAGCGAGAACAACCTGCGTGTTGCCGGCTATCCGCGTATCGAGCCGAAGAATAGCGAAGGCGCCGCTGAAGGCACAGTTGCATTCGACGCGACCTTCGAAGTCTATCCGGAAGTGAAGATCGGCGACCTCGCTACTGCTGAAGTCGAAAAGGTCACGAGCGAAGTAACCGACGCCGAGATCGACAAGACCATCGACATTCTGCGCAAGCAGCGCGTCCACTACCATACCAAAGGCGAGCAAGGCGCGCATGGCGATGGCGGTGCAGACCAGTCCGCACAGAACGGCGATCGCGTCACTGTCGACTTCGTCGGCAAGATTGATGGCGTCGAATTCCAGGGCGGCAAGGCGGAAGACTATCCGTTCGTCCTGGGCGAAGGCCGCATGCTTCCTGAGTTCGAATCTGCAGCGATCGGCTTGAAAGTTGGCGAGTCCAAGACTTTCCCGCTGCCGTTCCCGGAGGACTATCATGGTAAGGACGTAGCAGGTAAAACTGCAGAGTTCACGATCACCATGAAGAAAATCGAGTGGGCGCACCTGCCGGAAGTCGACGCTGAATTTGCGAAATCGCTTGGCATTGAAGACGGAGACCTGAGCAAAATGCGTCAGGACATCAAATCCAATCTCGAGCGTGAAGTGAAAGGTCGTGCCAAGGCCAAGACCAAGGACAGCGTGATGAACGCACTGATCGCTGCTGCCGAACTCGACGTGCCGAAGGCACTGGTCGACCAGGATGTCGAGCGACTGATCGAAATGGCACGCCAGGACATGGCGCAGCGTGGCATGAACGTCAAGGATATGCCGTTCCCTCCGGAACTGTTCACCGCGCAGGCAGAACGCCGCGTCCGCCTCGGTCTGATTCTGGCTGAAGTGGTGAAGGAGAATAAGCTTGAAGCGACGCAAGACCAGGTCAAGGCACAAGTGGAAGAATTTGCACAGAGCTACGAAGATCCGCAGCAAGTGCTGAAGTTCTACTACAGCGACCGTCGTCGTCTTGCTGAAGTCGAGGCTCTTGTTTTAGAAGAAAACGTCGTTAACTACGTACTTGGCAAGGCGAAGGTTACCGAGAAGTCGGTAGGCTTCGACGAATTGATGGGCAATAACGCGCAAGGCTGAAACGGGTAGGGGATGGGCATACCCATCCCTTGTTAAAATGTCCGCTCTCTTGCGCACTCCTTAAGGAAAGCACATGTCAGGCATGATTAAAAATTCGGCACTCGATACGGAAATGCTCGGTATGGTGCCGATGGTGATTGAACAGAGCGGCCGCGGTGAGCGCGCGTATGACATTTACTCCCGCCTGCTGAAAGAGCGTGTCATTTTCCTGGTAGGTCCGGTCAACGATCAGTCAGCCAACCTGATCGTCGCTCAGTTGCTGTTCCTCGAGAGCGAAAATCCGGACAAGGATATCTCGCTGTACATTAACTCCCCAGGTGGCTCCGTATCTGCCGGTATGGCGATTTACGATACAATGCAGTTCATCAAGCCAGACGTTTCGACCCTGTGTACCGGCCTGGCCGCGTCCATGGGCGCGTTCCTGCTGGCCGCCGGCGCCAAGGGCAAGCGTTTCTCGTTGCCGAATTCGCGGATCATGATCCACCAGCCGCTGGGCGGCGCCCAGGGGCAGGCCAGCGACATTGAAATCCAGGCACGTGAAATTCTCTATCTGCGCGAGCGGCTGAATGGCATTCTGGCGGAAAAAACCGGCCGGAGCGTGGAACAAATCAGCAAGGATACAGACAGAGATAATTTCATGTCTGCTGCGGAAGCGGCCGATTATGGCATGATTGACAAGGTGTTGACCAACCGGGTCTGACACCACTCGTCCAAGCGAAAAACGCCCGGGCGGTCATGCGTTCGGGCGTTTCGTTCTTCTGGCGACGAATTTCCCTCAGAATTCTCAAATTATTGAGCGGCGTCGTGACGAACACCGAATTCGCGGGTAATATCGAATCAATTCTCCACCCACACTTTGCTCTATGTCTGACAAAAAATCCTCCAGCGGCGAAAAATTGCTTTACTGCTCCTTCTGCGGTAAGAGCCAACACGAGGTGAAGAAACTTATCGCAGGTCCGTCGGTTTTCATCTGCGACGAGTGCATTGACCTGTGTAACGACATCATTCGCGACGAGGCGTCGAGCATCGAGTCCGTCGCGGGGCCAAAGTCGGATCTCCCGACTCCCCAGGAAATTTTCGAACTTCTCGGACAGTATGTTATTGGCCAGGAAACTGCCAAACGCATTTTGTCTGTGGCCGTCTACAACCATTACAAGCGACTCAAACATCTCGGCAAGAAGGACGACGTCGAACTGGCAAAGAGCAACATTTTGCTGGTCGGTCCCACTGGTTCCGGTAAAACGCTGCTGGCGCAGACACTCGCCCGGATGCTGAATGTTCCTTTCGTGATTGCCGATGCGACCACCTTGACCGAAGCCGGTTATGTTGGTGAAGACGTCGAGAACATCATTCAGAAGTTGCTGCAGAACTGCAACTACGAGGTTGAGAAGGCTCAGAAGGGTATCGTCTATATCGACGAAATCGACAAGATTTCCCGTAAGTCCGACAACCCATCCATTACCCGCGATGTGTCCGGCGAAGGCGTGCAACAGGCATTGCTGAAGCTGATTGAAGGGACGATGGCTTCGGTGCCGCCTCAAGGCGGCCGCAAGCATCCGAACCAGGACTTCGTGCAGATCGACACGACAAATATCATGTTCATCTGCGGTGGCGCTTTTGACGGCTTGGCAAAGATTATTTCCAATCGCTCCGAGAAGAGCGGCATTGGTTTCTCCGCCAGCGTAAAAAGCCAGACTGAACGTAATGCAAGCGAAGTATTGCTTGATGCGGAGCCTGAGGATCTGATCAAGTTCGGACTCATTCCGGAGCTGGTTGGACGTCTGCCTGTCGTCGCCACACTGAGTGAACTAAACGAGGAAGCCTTAATCCAAATCTTGCTTGAACCCAAGAACGCCCTGATTAAGCAGTACGCGAAGCTGCTGCAGATGGAGGGTGCAGAACTTGAAGTTCGGCCAGCAGCATTGCACGCAATTGCCAGAAAGGCGCTAGAACGCAAGACTGGTGCACGCGGCTTGCGCTCTATCCTGGAACATGCGTTGCTCGAGGTGATGTTTGAATTGCCGAGCCAGCAAAATGTGGCCAAGGTGGTGATCGATGAGAACACCATCGTTAATGGAGCGAAGCCATTGTTGATCTACCACGAGCAGCCAAAAGTTTCCGGAGCAAAATAATTGAGCATCCGTAACAGGCAACCAAGGTTGTAAGCCCGTTTTTTCCTAGAAGCAGTACAATTTGAATTACAGGAATCACTTCAGGCTTCCATAGCAAAGCCACCCGAGGGAGACTTCGTGTGTGGCTTTTTTTATTAGGAAACCTGAATGTCAGTAATATGACAAGTGATTTTTGTTGCTGCTTGGACTTGAGTTTTAGGCTGTTCGTGCCTACATCATTAACAAGCTCTTAAATAAGGTTCGCCATGACGACTTCTACAACATTAACCGAACAAACCCAACTGCCGCTATTGCCGTTGCGGGACGTTGTTGTCTTCCCGCATATGGTGATCCCGCTATTCGTTGGTCGCCCAAAGTCGATCAAGGCTCTTGAAGCAGCAATGGAGCAGGGCAAGAGCATCATGCTCGCCGCCCAGAAAGCCGCCGCCAAGGATGAACCTTCCGCTGACGATATTTATGAAATCGGCTGCGTGGCCAACATCCTGCAAATGCTCAAGTTGCCTGATGGCACCGTAAAGGTCCTTGTGGAAGGTGCACAACGTGCCCGTATCCACAACATCACAGAACTCGACACGCATTTCGTCGCGGAACTGACTCCGGTTGAATCCGAGTCTGGCGATGAATCCGAAGTGGAAGCGATGCGTCGCGCGATCGTTCAGCAGTTTGACCAGTACGTCAAACTTAACAAAAAAATTCCACCTGAAATCCTGACTTCCCTTGCTGGAATCGATGATGCCGGCCGTCTCGCCGATACTATTGCTGCTCACCTTCCGCTGAAGCTGGAGCAGAAGCAGGTAATCCTTGAGATTTTCAACGTTGCCAAGCGTCATGAGCATCTGCTCGGGCAACTCGAGGGCGAGCTCGACATCCTGCAAGTGGAAAAGCGCATCCGTGGCCGCGTCAAGCGCCAGATGGAAAAGTCTCAGCGCGAGTATTACCTGAACGAGCAGGTCAAGGCGATCCAGAAGGAACTCGGCGAAGGCGAAGAGGGTGCCGATCTCGAAGAACTCGAGAAGAAAATTATCGCTGCCAAGATGCCAAAAGAGGCACGCGAAAAAGCACAGGCCGAACTGAAGAAGCTCAAGCTGATGTCGCCGATGTCCGCTGAAGCGACCGTCGTGCGTAATTACATCGACACCATGCTCAGTCTGCCATGGCGCAAGAAATCCAAGGTCAACAACGACTTGGCCAATGCGGAAAAAGTCTTGGAAGGCGAGCATTACGGCCTGGACAAGGTCAAGGAACGCATTCTTGAATATCTTGCCGTACAACAGCGCGTTGACAAGGTAAAGGCGCCGATCCTGTGCCTGGTTGGGCCTCCGGGTGTCGGTAAGACGTCGCTCGGCCAATCGATTGCCCGTGCGACAAACCGCAAGTTTGTGCGTATGGCGCTGGGTGGTGTACGCGATGAAGCGGAAATCCGCGGCCATCGTCGTACCTATATTGGTTCAATGCCTGGCAAGATTCTGCAGAGCCTTGCAAAGACCGGCGTGCGTAATCCGCTGTTCCTGCTCGATGAGGTGGACAAACTCGGTCAGGATTTCCGCGGTGATCCGTCCTCGGCACTGCTTGAGGTGCTGGACCCTGAGCAGAACCACACATTCTCGGACCACTACATTGAAGTCGACTTTGACTTGTCCGATGTGATGTTCGTCGCGACGTCAAACTCGCTGAATATTCCGCCAGCGCTGCTTGACCGTATGGAAGTGATTCGTCTGTCGGGTTATACCGAAGACGAGAAGACCAACATTGCGACACGTTATTTGCTGCCGAAGCAGATCACGAACAATGGCCTCAAGGAAGATGAAATCAACGTTGCCGAATCGGCGATCCGCGACATCATTCGATATTACACACGTGAGGCTGGTGTCCGTTCGCTGGAGCGCGAGATCTCCAAGATCTGCCGCAAGGTCGTGAAAATGCTGCTGCTGAAAAAGCAGGATCGCAAGATCATTGTCACGTCCAAGAACCTGGATAAATTCCTCGGTGTACGTCGCTACGATTTCGGCATGGCCGAAAAAGAAAATCAGGTTGGCCAGGTGGTCGGGCTTGCATGGACTGAAGTGGGCGGCGATCTGCTGACCATTGAAGCGATGACCATGCCGGGCAAGGGCGACGTGATCCGTACCGGTACATTGGGCGATGTGATGAAGGAATCGATCGAAGCAGCACGTACCGTCGTGCGCAGCCGTGCAAAACGCCTTGGCATCAAGGCTGACTTGTTTGGCAAGAGTGACATCCATATTCACGTGCCGGAAGGTGCGACACCGAAGGACGGTCCGTCCGCCGGTATCGCCATGACAACCGCACTGGTCTCTGTGCTTACCGGTATTCCGGTGCGCGCTGATGTTGCGATGACAGGTGAAATCACCTTGCGTGGCGAAGTTCTTCCGATCGGTGGTTTGAAAGAAAAGCTGCTGGCTGCACACCGCGGCGGCATCAAGACTGCATTGATTCCCGAGCAGAACGTGAAGGATCTTGCAGACATTCCGGACAACGTGAAAAACAAGCTGGAAATCATTCCGGTGCGCTGGATTGACAAGGTGCTGGAAGTGGCACTCGAGCGACAGCCCGAGCCTTTGTCGGATGTTGACGCGCCGGTTGATACAGCAGTCGCGCAAAGCACCGGCCAAGCCGATCCGAACGTGGTTAAGCATTGATGTTCTAGTTGGTTGAACGCCGGTACAGCAATAATAAAACGCGCTTTTCGAAGCGCGTTTTTTATTATCTGTTCAATTTGAGTGTCTTGTTTCTAAACACTCTGAAGTGCAATGCAACCAATTGTGTGGAATCAAAGGGAAACCGCTTGACACAAGGGTTTGCCGCTTGTTAAATAGCCCTTGCAGAAGTTTCTTTTCTGCATTTTTTTCGTCCTTGCCTGCAGTGTAAAAATCTAACAAATATGCAGAGCATGTTCCAACATCTAAGAGGGGGCACTAGTGAATAAAACTGAGTTGATCGATCATATCGCGGGTAATGCAGACATCTCGAAAGCTGCCGCAACGCGCGCGCTTGACGCATTGATCGGTGCAGTCAAAACAACCTTGAAGAAAAATGGGTCCGTAACATTGGTAGGTTTCGGTACTTTTACGGTAGGCAAGCGCGCCGCACGCACCGGACGCAACCCACGCACCGGTGACGCCATCAAAATCAAAGCTGCCAAGGTGCCGAAGTTCCGTCCCGGTAAAGGCCTCAAAGACGCGCTCAACTGAACGGCAAAGATTGCACTTGCTTAATGCATAAAGCGGCAGAGACGACTATCGATTCCGGCCCATAAACGAAAAATGAGATCGCGTCTTTTCTCGCCTGACTGCACGGTAGTCAATAGCAATTCCTCTTGCATCTTGTCAGTCCAGAAATCCATCGATTTCATTCGTTACATTACAAATAGGCGTTAGGTAAAAGCGGGTCAAGTTGTACAGTGAGAAATGCAGGAAGTTTGCATTTTCTAGTGCAACGAAATAAAAGATCCTATATAATCTTGTTTTTCTCGACGTGGTGACAAACGTCTGGGAAGTTTGGCTGACTAAGTGGATCCGGGTGCTTAGCTCAGTTGGTAGAGCGGCGCCCTTACAAGGCGTAGGTCGGGAGTTCGAGCCTCTCAGCACCCACCAAAACAGCCAAGCATGCAGCAAGTATCAGGAGTGGTAGTTCAGTCGGTTAGAATACCGGCCTGTCACGCCGGGGGTCGCGGGTTCGAGTCCCGTCCACTCCGCCAAAAACCGAAAAAAGGCGAACGCGAGTTCGCCTTTTTTCATATGTGGCAATGCTTTTTGCAAAGTGCGGCAAATGCTTCTTTCTCTGCCATCCGGCCAGGCCGTGTCAAGCGGTACGAACGGTGCAAATGGTATTTCCGCAATCCGTATTTTATGGACTGAATATGTTTGAATTCATTCGTACGCATCGGCGCCTCATGCAGTTCGCGCTTCTGCTGTTTATCTTCCCGTCTTTTGCATTTTTCGGTCTTGAGGGTTACACGCGTTTTCGCGAAGGAGGCAATGCGATTGCGAAAGTGGCTGGGCAAACCATCACTCAGCAAGAATTCGATAACGCACAACGCGAGCAGATGGAACGTCTGCGACAAATGTTTGGTGGGCAGTTCGATCCCAAACTTCTGGATACGCCTGAAGCGAAACAAAATATCCTCGATGGGTTGATTGCGCAGCGTGTGATCGCAGCCGAGGCAGCCAAGAATAATCTGGCGGTCAGCGACCAGGCTCTCCAGCAGAATATTCTTGCGATTCCCGGACTGATTGGCGCGGATGGGAAGTTCGATGTCGAGCGTTACAAATCCCTGCTGGCTGCACAAGGCATGACTCCCGCAATGTACGAAGCGCGGTTGCGCCAGGACTTGAGCCTGCAGCAGGTAAGCAGTGGCGTGCAGGGAACTGCGTTTGCGCCGAAGACCGTCGCGAATCGACTTTCGGATCTGAACGATCAGCAGCGCGAAGTTCAGGAAATCCTGTTCAAGGCATCGGATTTTGTCTCCCAAGTTAAAGTGACCGACGAGATGCTGAAGGCATACTACGAGAAGAATGCCAAGCAGTTTGAAATTCCGGAGCAAGTCAAGGCCGAGTACGTCGTGCTCAATAATGATGTCGTCGCTTCGCAAATCACGGTGAGCGACGCGGACATCAAGTCCTACTACGATCAGAACGCGTCCCGCTATGGCGAAGAAGAGCAGCGCCGTGCCAGCCACATCCTGATCAAGGCTGACAAGAGTGCTTCTGCTGCCGACAAGGCTGCTGCGAAAGAAAAAGCCGAAAAACTGCTGGCTCAGGTCCGGAAGAATCCGGCCGACTTTGCCAAGGTTGCCAAGGAAAATTCGCAGGATCCCGGCTCCGCCGAGCGTGGTGGTGATCTCGACTTCTTCGGCAAGGGCATGATGGTCAAACCATTCGAGGACGCCGCCTTCAAGCTCAAGCAGGGCGAGATCAGCGACGTCGTCGAATCGGATTTCGGCTATCACATTATCCAGCTGATGGCTGTGAAACCTGCAACCGCCAAGACATTGGATGAGGTGAAGGAGCAAATCGCTGCCGACATCAAGAAGCAGCTCGCTGCAAAGAAATTTGCTGAACTTGCCGAGCAGTTCAACAATACGGTTTACGAACAGGCAGACAGCCTCAAACCAGTTGCTGACAAGCTCAAGCTGAAGATCGAAACGGTTAGTGGCTTGACACGTACTCCCAATCCGGCAACTGCTCCGACCGCGCCGTACAATAATCCCAAGTTCCTCGCGGCCTTGTTCTCGGATGAGGCAATCAAGAACAAGCGCAATACCGAGGCAGTTGAAGTCGCGCCGAACACCCTGATTGCAGGCCATGTCATCGAGTACAAACCAGTGACACGCCGTCCGTTTGAGGAAGTCCAGGCTGCCGTTCGCGAGCGCGTTGTGCAGGAAGAAGCTGCAGCACTCGCCAAGAAAGCTGGAGAGTCGAAGCTCGCCAAGTTGAAATCAGGTGACGATGCAGCAGGTTTTGGCGAAACAAAAGTGGTGTCGCGTACCAAGGCACAAGGTATTACCCCCGCTGCAATTCCGGTTGTCATGAAGACTGATACGACCAAGCTGCCTGCTTTTGCCGGTGTTGACCTTGGTGCACAAGGATATGGCGTCTATCGTATTACCAAGGTGTCTCAGCCCGCCACAACCGATACAGCGCGCCGCCAGGGCGAACAGCAGCAGATCGGGAATGCGTTGGCACAGCAGGAAGCGCTTGCCTATCTGGAAGCCTTGAAGAAAAAGTCGAAAGTCGAAATTCTGAAGCCGGTTGGTACCACGCCTGCAGAGGGAGTGGAAACCAAGTAAGCGACGATTGCGCTTTAGCGCACCTTTGCAAAAGCCGCCTTAAACAGGCGGCTTTTGTTTTGTGGCACAACAGTTTTCACATCCTCTCAACATTACTTACTTAACAGCGGCTTTAAATATGGCCACACGTTGTCGAGCATGATGGGTTGTGCTTCCGCGACCGGGTGGATCCGGTCCGATTGGAACAGCGTAGGATCATCTGCTACGCTCTGGAGTAGAAAGGGCGCTAGTCCGACCTTGGTTTCCTTCGCCAGTTTTTCATACATCCCGGTAAAGCGCTGCGTATACTCTCGTCCGTAATTTGGCGGTATCTGCATCCCTATCAGCAGTACTTGGGCGTTCGTAGCCTTTGATGCTTTTATCATGTCACTCAGGTTGCGTTCAGCAGATGCGACGGGTAGTCCGCGCAAACCATCGTTGGCACCGAGTTCGATCAGGACGACGTCCGGTCGGTGCTGGGTCAGCAATGCGGGAAGGCGAGCCTTTCCTCCACTGGTCGTTTCTCCGCTGATACTGGCGTTGACAACGTTCACATTGAGTTTTGACTGGCGGATACGCTGCTCGAGAAGCGTAACCCAACCGCTTCCACGTGCAAGACCGTATTCGGCAGAAAGGCTATCGCCGAGCACGAGCACTGTTTTTGATGCAGAATGAGCACAGGTGGCAAACAATACGAGCGATAATGCCGCCAACCACCGCATGCTCGCGGCCTTCATTCCATGTTTCTTCCAGTTATTCTGCATGCACGGTCCTTCTTCCTTGTCAGCTGCTATTGAAGTCATTCGATTGAGCAAACGCGTCGCCGATGCGACCGGTGAACTCACCATCCTCCATGAAATCGATTTTACCGTGCGGCCGGGAGAGACGCTGGCGATCGTCGGCGCTTCGGGGTCCGGCAAGTCGACCTTGCTAGGATTGCTTGCTGGCCTTGATACCCCTTCGGAAGGAACCGTCAAGCTGGACGGGGTCGATATCTTTGCATTAGACGAGGATGGCCGCGCAGGGTTGCGTCAAGCCAAGCTGGGATTCGTGTTCCAGTCGTTTCAGCTTCTGGCGCATCTCACCGCCCTGGAAAACGTGATGCTTCCATTGGAGTTACGGCGCGATGATGAAGCGAAACAAAAAGCGGAGGCCATGCTTGGCCGCGTAGGGTTGTCCAGCCGCTTGCGTCACTATCCCAAGTACATGTCCGGTGGCGAACAACAGAGAGTGGCGCTGGCGCGTGCTTTCGTGACCGCGCCGCCTTTACTGTTTGCCGACGAGCCTACCGGCAGTCTGGATGCCGCGACAGGCGACTCGGTGATCAAGCTCATGTTTGAACTGAATGAGGAACGCGGCTCGACGCTGGTCCTTGTCACACACGACCCATCGATCGCCGCACGCTGCAAGCGCACGATTACGATTGCGGCCGGTCGCCTGAGCTGACTCGGAGCTCGGCGGTTCCGGCGCGTTGTGGATGACCGCGCCGATGCTCGACATAGGCGATACCCATGCCGCTCGCACAAATGATGCCGATGCCCAGCGCGGTCAGGCTATCCGGTAACTGGTTGAACACCAGCCAGCCCATGACGGTGGCAGAAATAATCTGCAGATAGAAGAAAGGTGTCAACAGAGAAGCTTCTGCATGCTTATAGGCGCTGTTGACGAAGTAATGCCCGATGGTGCTGGTGATCCCCGTGGACGCAAGGATCAGCCACTCCCGTGTGGTCGGCATATGGGAAGACCAGAAGAAGGGCACCATCAGGCTGCTGGCGATCATGCCTACCACACCGCCATAAAACAACGTTACTAGAGGATGGTCAGTCTGGTTGGTTTTGCGGCTCAGTACCGAGACGCCCGCGAAGATGACTGCGGAGGCTGCGCCAAGCAACACGCCCGCAGGCACGATGCCGCCCCCGGGGCGCATCACGATCAGCATCCCCATGAAGCCGACTGCCACGGCGACCCAGCGCGAGGGGTAGGATTTCTCTTTTAGCAGCCACGGCGATATAGCCAACACAATCAATGGTGCGCAAAAATTCATTGCCGTCCCTTCGGACAAGGGTACGATTTTCAAGACCGAGAAGAACACGATCGTCGAGAGCAATAGCATGGCCGCGCGAAAAATCTGCAAGCCCGGTTGTCGAGTCGACAGGATGCTACGTCCAGTCTTGTGCCGGTAAAGCGGCGCCAGGGTCACGGCCATGAAAACGGTATTGATCGTGTAACGCATCCAGGCAATCATTACTACGTGATACCCGGCCTGCGCCAGAAGCTTCCCTGCGGTATCCAGTAGCGAAAGTGTCCACTGGCCGGCGACCAGACAGGCAATTCCAACCCAGAGGCTAGCGCGGGTTGTGGCGCTGTGCATGCTGCTCCGTGAGCTGGTTAAGAATCTGGCGTGCCGCCGGAATCAATTCACCCGCCGTCATGCCAATTGGCCCTACGCCTTGCTTCACCAATGCGTCGGCCGTCTGGCCATGCAGCCATGTGGCCGCCAGTGCCGCTTCCCGGCATGGAAGGGATTGCGCCAGTAATGCGCCGCACATTCCCGCCAGAACATCGCCACTACCAGCAGTGGCGAGCGCCGGATTGCCGGTGGGGTTGATCACCAGCGATCCGTCCGGGGCGGCAATGATGCTGCCCGACCCTTTCAGAATAACGACAGCATTGCATTGCTGCGCCAGGGTACTCGCCGCGGTCAGTCGATCTGCCTGAACCTGATGCGTGTCGGATTGCAGCAGGCGGGCTGCTTCCAATGGATGTGGCGTTAGCATGGCAGGGGCGGTACGTTGCGAAAGCAGCGTGATCAAATCACGGTGCCGCGAAAGCAGGTTGAGCGCATCCGCGTCCAGCACCAGCGGACAGTCACTTTGTAAGACCCGTTCGAGGACTGAGTACGCCTCATCCGATGTCCCGAGGCCGGGACCGGCGACCACAACACCGGTATGAAATTCAAGTTGTACCGCATCGCGGCACATCAATTCCGGATGCAGGAAGTCATACGCGGGCGGGTTATGCAGAAATGCCGTGAAAACTCGGCCAGCGCCACAGTGTGCCGCTGCACGTGAGGACAGAACCGGTGCACCGGCCATCCCTTGTGCTCCTCCCACCACCGTCACATCGCCGTAGCTTCCCTTGTGCGAACTATGGCGACGCTTCCTGAGATGGCTCAGGAACAGCCGCTCGCTGCCAAGGAAGGCCCGTGCAGGAGAAAATGCACTGAGATCAATATCGAGGCCAGCTACCTGCACTTCACCTGCATGATCCCGGCCTTCGTTCGTATGCAAGCCAGGCTTGTTGCCGATGAAGGTCAAGGTATGCGTGGCGACCACGGCGACACCATCGACACCGCCGACAACGCAGCCATTGTCTGCGTCGAGCCCACTGGGGATATCCAGCGATAGTACGGGACAGCGCAGCGCATTGATGGCCTCGACCAGAGCCACAAGAGGGCCGGAGATGGCGCGCGTCAGACCGATGCCGAACAAGCCGTCGACCACGAGATCCCAGTCCACCGGATAACGGATGGCTTCGGCGCTGGGAGCAATCAATCGGATACCGACCGCCTGCGCACGTTCGAGCGCGCGTTGCGCATCCTCCGGCTGGCGGGCAGGATCGGCGCAGACCATTACGGTTGGATGCAGGCCGGCATCAGCCAGCAAGCATGCCATGACGAGCGCATCACCTCCGTTATTACCTGGGCCTGCAACGAGCAGCACCTTTGCCGATCCGGGTGGCGGCTTCAAGAGCGATAGCGCCATTGAAGCGGCGGCCTTGGCGGCGCGCTGCATCAGGGTGCCCGGAGGAATGGAGGACAGGGTCGCGCGTTCGATGTCGCGAATCTGCGCCACGGTGTACAGCGCTGTGGGATCATGCAGAGAGGAACTGCCGGCGCCGTTGGCAATGTTGGCAACGCGTGGGCTGGGCAAGTGGTCTGTCATGCGATGTATGAATGGGTTGTCGAACAAACTGGTGGCCTTTGTCGCAAGGCGGTATGGCGCGTTACGGCAATGCGGCACGCCTTCACTTACATGCTCCCGACCATCGTCATTATATGCTTTGCAATGGCAAGCGACGCGGTGAGGCCGGGCGATTCGATGCCGTACAGGCCGAGATAATGGCGGCTACCGTGATTGGCGAACATGAAGTCGGCCGCGGGCTCACCAGGGCCGCTGATCTTCGGGCGAACGCCCGAGTACGCAGGTTGCAGGGCATCGTCAGGCAGGGCTGGCCAGTACGCGCGGATCTCACGGTAAAACTTTTCTGCGCGCCGCGGGTCGACACGGTAATCCAGCGCTGTGACCGCGTCGTCCAGCCATTCGACGTCAGGACCAAAGCGTGCCTGTCCGCCCAGATCCAGCGTCAGGTGAACGCCAAGGCCTCCCGCTTCGGGCACCGGGTACACAAGGCGTGAAAAAGGCGTCTTGCCTGCGAGCGAATAGTAGTTCCCTTTGGCAAACCAGGCCCCCGGCGTTGCGCTCTGGTCCAGACCTTGCACCAACCGCGCCAGTCGCGGTGCCCACAAGCCTGCACAGTTCACGACGAACTTTGCATGCAGTTCAATCTCATCACGTACGCCATTGCTATTACTGTCGCTGCTCACCTGTACGACTACGCCTTCTTCACGCAAGATGGCACCCGTTACCTTGCTTCCAAATGCAAACAAGGCCCCCGCGTTTTCTGCATCGCCTTGCAGGGCAAGCATATAAGCATGGCTGTCGATGATGCCCGTATTGGGTGAGGAGAGGGCGGCGACACAATGGATCTCAGGCTCCAGGCGGCGCGCCTCGTGCGCAGCGAGGGGAGCCACTTCGCTGCAGCCATTCGCATGCGCCTGGGCGAGAATCCCGGCGAGTTTGACAGACTGCGTTTCTGACGTGGCGACGATCAGTTTTCCGCAGCGGCGATAAGGAATGCCACGCTCGTCACAATACGCATAGAGTGTGTCGCGTCCCGTCACGCAAAGCCTGGCCTTCATGCTGCCGGTCGGATAATACAAGCCCGCGTGAATCACTTCACTGTTGCGGGAGCTGGTTTCCATGCCAATATCCGCATGTTGTTCGACGACCATGACTTCGCGTCCCGCCAGCGCAAGTTCGCGCGCCACCGCCAGGCCGACCACGCCGGCGCCAATAACGAGGCAGTCGATCTTATCCATAGCGCGCCATGGTCAAGCCATCAAGGTCGATCTCGGGTGTCTGTCCGGAGATCAGGTCAGCGACTACTTTGCCTGAACCCGCTGCCATGCCCCAGCCGTGTGCGCCATGTCCGATATTCACATAAACATTTCTTACATGGGTCGCGCCAAGCAGAGGAGGTCCGTCCGGCAACGTAGGGAGCGTTCCGGACCAGAAATTGGATTTTGCATAGCTCCCGGCATGTGGAAACCAGTCGGTGCCAACTTTGACAAGCGTGCGCAGCGCGTGGTCCTGCAACTCGTCGTTGCGTGGTCCGATTTCCGTAATGCCCGCAAGGCGGATGCGTCCGCCCATTCGAGCCAGACTAACGTTGTAGGCCTCATCGATGATGGCGGCGCGTGGCGCATGGTCGAAGTTCTTGATCAGCGCTGTTGCGGCGTAGGTTTTCACTGGATAAATCGGCACCTGTATCCCAAGCGGCTTAAGCAGGCGCGCGCTTTCAGCGCCTGCGGCGACAACCACCACATCCGCCGAAAAACGCTTGCCGTTGATAAGCAAGCCAACGCCTCCGGCCTCGGGTTCCAGGGCTTCGACCGTGCTGGTAAAGTGGAATTGCACGCCCATGGATGATGCGATGTACTTCATGCGCTTGGCAAACAATGGGCAGTTGCCGGTTTCATCTTCAGGAAGATAAAGCGCCGCGACAAATGGCGTATGTGACGCGAGTGAGGGCTCCACCGTCCTTGCGCCGTCGGCGTCGAGCATCATGAAGGGAATATCATATTCAGCCAGCATGTTGATTGCCGGCCTCGCCAATGCCAGATCTTTCTGAGTCCGAAACAGCTGAAGTACGCCCTGGGTCTGTTCGTAGTTGATTTGATAGTGGTCGCGCATCAGACGCAGAAGGTCACGGCTGTAGAAGGCGATGCGCTGCATGCGGCTGCGATTGATGTGGTAACGATCGACTTCGCATTCGTCCAGCCAGCTGCGTGCCCAGCGCCATAAGGCGCGTTCCGTCGACAGCTTGACACTTACCGAAGACTCGCTGCGAAAGAGCGAGGAAAGAATCTTGCGCGGCATGCCGGGGGCGGCTGTAGGGCCAGTGTAGCCGGGCGCCACCATGCCTGCGTTGGTAAAGCTTGCTTCCTGTGCCACGTTATGATGACGCTCGATGACGACGACATCGTGTCCCGCCTCGGCAAGAAAGTAGGCGGTGCAGACGCCGACGACGCCGCCTCCGATGACGGCAACCTGTTTTTGTGTCACGTAGTATCTACCTGGTAATGCTGTTAAATGTGTATGGGTCAGAAGCTTTGCTCGGAATGAGTCGTAGACCGCGGGACACATTTCTAGTTCGAGAGCATCATTTTATTCTGTGCCGCGCATTAACGCTGTGATGTGCCGCATGCCACTCTGTCTGCTCAAACTGTTCACGTACAAAGGCTATCAATGCGCGTACCGCAGGCGAAATACTGTTTCGGTGCGGATAGACCCCGCTCAGCGGCGATTCTTCCCCAGCGAAGTCATCAAGGATCGTGACCAATGCGCCGCTGCGGACATCCGGCATGACGTCGAGCCATGATTTATAGGCAATGCCGAATCCTGCCACTGCCCACTCGCGTACGATGCCGCCGTCGTCGGACATGCGATCGCCTCGCACCTTGACGTCAACCGTTTCCTTGCCGGCGCGGAAACGCCAGGTATTGAGCAAGCCCGGCTTCAGGTAGTACAACAGGCAGTTATGCGTGACGAGATCGCGAGGGCTTCGGGGTGAACCGTGTTTTTCAAGATAGGCGGGAGAGGCGACCACCACGCGGTCGTTGTCGGCCAAATGTTGCGACACCAGTGAAGAATCGTCCAGCTTGCCATACCGGAAAGCAAGGTCCACGGGATCGCGCCGCAGATCCAGTACACGATCGGAAAACTGCAAAGTCAGCATGACCTCCGGATGCATGGCCTGGAACCGGTTTAGCCATGGCAGCAAGGTGCGGCGCCCAAGATCCGATGGTGCCGATAAACGAACATGCCCCTTGAGGCTGCCATGGTCGGCCATCAGCATGGATTCGCCTTCCTTGAGCAAGGCAAGCGCGTTACGGCAGTAGTCGAGGAATATTTCACCGCCTGGTGTCAGTCGCATGCTTCGCGTCGAGCGCACAAAGAGCAGGGTGCCCAGGCGTTGTTCCAGTCGCTGCAAGGCGGCACTGGCTGCTGCGGGTGATTGATGCTGTTCACGGGCTGCCTTGGAAAGGCTGCCGGTATCGGCAATCCGGATGAACAGCTGCAGGTCGGCGGTGGAGTACATTATCAAATATTTTTTGAAAGTAAATCAATTATCAAGTGGTTTATTCAATAAAACAAGAAAGTCATAATTCCTCCACTACCGGCCTGTCAAATGGCGTATGGCCGGCTCACTTGCCGATACCACGATTCCATCAGGAGAAATCATGAAAGCCGTCGCCCTTACCCAATATCTGCCCATCAGTCATCCCGAGTCTCTGTTCGATACGACACTCGACCGGCCCGTGGCTACAGGACGCGACCTGCTCATCGCCATCAAGGCCATTTCGGTCAATCCGGTGGATACAAAAGTCCGGGCGGCGAAGAGTAATATCGAATCATCACCCCGTGTCCTGGGCTGGGATGCGGCCGGCGTTGTCGAAGCCGTTGGCCCGGAAGTCACGCGTTTTCGTCCTGGCGACCGGGTCTACTATGCAGGCGACATTACTCGTCCCGGTACGAATTCGGAATTCCACCTTGTCGACGAGCGAATCGTCGGCACCATGCCGGCGAGCCTGGAGTTCGATCAGGCCGCGGCGCTGCCATTGACCGCCATCACGGCATGGGAGGCATTGTTCGACCGCCTGCATGTTCCGACACCGCCCCGTGCCTTGCCACGTAAATCCATTCTGATCGTGGGAGGTGCCGGCGGTGTGGGATCGGTTGCAGTCCAGCTTGCGTCTAAAGTGGCCGGCCTGACTGTCATTGCAACGGCATCACGACCGGAATCGATCGCATGGGTGCGCCAGCTCGGTGCGCATCATGTCATCGATCATTTTGGCGATATGCCGGCGCAGTTGAAATCAGCCGGATTTCCAAATGTGGATTACGTGCTGATTCTGAACGACACCGACAGGCACTTTCCGGCTGCTGCAGAGATGATTGCGCCGCAAGGAACCATCTGTACCATTGTGGAAAACAAGGAAGCGCTGGACGTTGGTTTGCTGAAATCGAAAAGCGCCGGCTTTGTATGGGAATTCATGTTTACCCGCTCCATGTACCAAACGGCCGACATGATCGAGCAGGGAAACTTGCTGGGCGAGATTGCGCGCCTGGTTGATACCGGCATCTTGCGCGCCACAAGCAATGAGGTGCTCAGTCCGATCAATGCCGCCAATCTGCGCGAAGCACATGCGCGGATCGAGGCCGGGCACGTCATCGGCAAACTGGTGTTGAAAGGCTTTTAAATCAACTCAAACTAAACTTGACCAAGCGGCACTGGCGATCCGCAGCCCCTCAACAGGGGGCACCCGATCGCCAGGTTGGGATTGGTATTACCTGCCTGTCACATCAGGATTGCAGTGCGCTTTCGATTGCGCGCGCCACTGCCAGCACTTTGCGGTCCGCCATCGCAGGGCCGGCAATCATGAGTCCTACCGGCAGCGTTCCTTCGTCATGACAGGGAACGGATACCGCGCAACCGTCCAGCAGGTTGATGGTCGACGGATTACGCAGCAGAAGTCCGTTTGCCTTGAAAAATGCATCTTCCGACGCTTCCAGTTCGGCAATGGGCGGAGCAACAAGCGGCGTGGTCGGCATGATCAGTGAGTCAAAGGGACCGAGCGCGTCTTCCATGCGCGTGATCCATTCCCTGCGCTTGCGATGCAGATCGATATAGTCGGCGGCACTCATAGCGGCGCCGGTGCGAATACGTTTGGCGACCCGGGCGTCGTATTCCGCTTCCCGGTTTGCCAGCAAACCACGATGCCATGCAAAGGATTCCGCGCCGGAAAATTTGTTGAGATCAGCGGCTTCGTCCAGCAAGGTAAACGGCATGTCGATGATTTTTGCTCCAGCCGCGGATAGGCGCGACAGGGCAGCGGAGAACGACGCGGCTACGTGTGGGTCAAGTGCATCCAGCATTAACGTGGAGGGAACGGCCAGCCTGAGGCCTGCCAATGGCAAGTCAGGAATGGACAGAGCGTTGTCGGCAATGATGCTGTCGACCAGAATGCAGTCCTCGACCGAACGCGTCATGGCGCAGATGGTATCCAGCGTGGTCGACAAGGGGATCGTTCCGGCGCTCGGGACACGGCGCGCCGTCGGTTTGAATCCGACGATGCCGCACAAGGCTGCCGGAATGCGGATCGAGCCGCCGGTATCCGAGCCGATGGCGGCAACGCATAAACCGGTTGCGACCGAAACCGCGGCACCGGACGATGAGCCTCCCGGAATGCGGGCCACCGTGCTGTCGGCCGGATTGACAGGCGTGCCGTAATGCGGGTTCAGGCCGACGCCGGAAAACGCAAATTCCGTCATATTGGTTTTGCCGACGATGGCGGCACCGGCAATGCGCAAGCGCTTCACCACCGGCGCATCAGCTTTGGCAGGTGGCGCATCACGCAGAACGGTAGAGCCCGCCATGGTCGTTTCACCGGCAATGTCCACCAGGTCCTTGATCGATACCGGCAGGCCCGCAAGCGGTGATATCTCAACGCCCGCAGCGCGCATGGCGTCCGCGTGTTCACCGGCGGCACGCGCTGCATCAGGATAGAGACGGGTGAAAATCGATTGGGTTTTTTCTGCTTCTTCGAGGCAGACATCGACCAGGGAGTGGCGGGAATATCGGTCCAGTGCGGGAATCGATTTGGAGGTGAGGGGATTCATGCTGCAAGAACTCGCTTATACAAAATGATCGGCACGGCAACGATAGCATACCGGCCTACGGAGAGTGAAACGGTGCGATGACTATGGTGCGGGACTCAACGTGATGCCCGTGTTGTCCACCATTGCAGGCCGGCAGTGTTGGCAAGTAGATTAGCAGGATGCCATGATGCGGCGTCGCGGTATAATCGCGGTTTCCCGATTTAACCCGCAGCCTGACCGCGATCCGGCCGGAGCTGCATCAAATTTCTCGCCGCCATGTTGATTCTGCCGGGCTCCAATGCCCTGTCTGCCTTCCGTACCCAGCGCCTTTTGGCACAATTGCAAGAAGTTGAGCCGTCCATCGTCGGTGTGACCGGCCGTTTTCTGCATTTTATCGACGCGGCTTCCGCGCCGACTCAGGATGAGATCGGACGACTGGACGCATTGTTGATCTATGGTGAACCGTTCACTGGCAGTGCGGATGGCGATGAATTCGTTGTCATTCCCCGTTTTGGCACGATTTCACCGTGGGCCAGCAAGGCGACGGACATTGTGCACAACTGCGGAATGACGCACATCAAGCGTGTCGAGCGTGGCATTTCCTACCGGATTCAGGTGAAGTCCGGCCTGCTGGGCGGTGCGAGAAAACTGCCGGAAGCAGCTATCCAGCCGATCGCAGCGCTGCTGCACGACCGCATGATCGAAAACGTGCTGCGCGACGCGAACGACGCTGGCCGTCTTTTCCGTGAGCTCGATGCCAAACCGCTGGATTTCGTTGATGTCCTTGGCGGCGGCAAGACCGCGCTGGTCAACGCGAACAGCGAACTCGGCCTGGCGCTGTCGGAAGACGAGATCGATTACCTGCTCAACGCTTTTACCCAGGCTAAACGCAATCCGACCGATGTGGAACTGATGATGTTTGCGCAAGCCAACAGCGAACATTGCCGCCACAAGATTTTCAATGCGGACTGGACCATTGATGGCGTCAGGCAGGACAAGTCGCTGTTTGCGATGATCAAGAACACCCACGAATTGCACCCCAAGGGCACGGTCGTGGCGTACAGCGATAACTCATCGATTATTGAAGGTGCGACCGTATCCCGTTTCTACCCGCGCGGCGCGGCCAGCGGCAACGTGTATGAAGCTTCGGAAGAGCTGACACACATCCTGATGAAGGTAGAGACGCATAATCACCCGACCGCGATTTCTCCTTTCCCGGGCGCGTCTACCGGTGCGGGCGGCGAGATCCGCGACGAGGGCGCCACCGGGCGAGGGGCCAAACCCAAGGCAGGCCTGACCGGATTTACCGTGTCCAACCTGATGATTACCCATGCGGTCCAGCCCTGGGAAAATGCCCGTGACGTGGCAGAACCTGTATCGCAGCGGCCGGCACATGCACAAGGCGGGATTTACGGTAAACCCGACCGCATCGCCTCGCCGCTACAAATCATGATCGACGGCCCGATCGGGGGTGCTGCATTCAACAACGAATTCGGCCGCCCCAATCTTGGCGGCTATTTCCGTACCTACGAACAGAATGTCGGCGGTTCGGTGAAGGGCTATCACAAGCCCATCATGATCGCGGGCGGTATGGGCAATATCTCGGCCAAGCATACGAAGAAGAACGACTTGCCAGTCGGCAGCCTGTTGATCCAGCTTGGCGGTCCGGGGATGCGTATCGGCATGGGCGGCAGCGCGGCGTCATCGATGGCGACCGGCACCAATACCGCCGATCTTGATTTTGATTCAGTTCAGCGCGGCAATCCTGAAATGGAGCGGCGCGCACAGGAAGTCATCAATGCCTGCTGGGCGATGGGTGACGACAACCCCATCCTGTCGATTCATGACGTCGGTGCGGGCGGCCTGTCCAATGCTTTCCCTGAAATCACGAACGATGCGAAGCGCGGCGCGATTTTTGACCTGCGCAAGGTGCCTCTTGAAGAGAGCGGCATGGCGCCCAAGGAAATCTGGAGCAATGAATCGCAGGAGCGTTACGTGCTGGCGATTGCGCCGGATGACCTGCCGTTGTTCCAGTACCTGTGTGAGCGCGAACGCTGCCTGTTTGCCGTCGTTGGTACCGCCACCGAAGAACGTCAGCTCAAGGTGATCGATCCCGAGCACGGCAACAATCCGGTCGACATGCCGATGGAAGTCCTCCTTGGCAAACCGCCCAAGATGCACCGCGATGTGAGCCATGTCAGCAATGAATATCCTGCCGTCGACCTGACCGGCATGGACCTCGTTGAAGTGGCGCAGCGCGTGCTGCGTCTGCCGACGGTGGCTGACAAGTCTTTCCTGATCACCATCGGTGATCGTACGGTGGGCGCCACATCGGTGCGTGACCAGATGGTCGGGCCATGGCAGGTTCCCGTGGCCGACTGCGCCGTCACCACGATGGGCTTCGAAGGCTATCGCGGCGAAGCGATGTCCATGGGCGAACGTACACCGTTAGCCGTCATCGACGCAGCGGCATCGGGTCGAATGGCCGTAGGCGAGGCAATCACGAATATCGCCGCAGCGCCGATTGCCGATATCTCGGACATCAAGCTGTCGGCGAACTGGATGGCGGCGTGCGGTCAACCAGGTCAGGATGCGGCGCTGTTTGATACTGTCAAGGCAATCGGCATGGAACTCTGTCCGGCATTGGGCGTGAGCATCCCGGTCGGCAAGGATTCGCTGTCGATGCGCACCACCTGGAAGGATGAAGGCGGTTCCAAGGAAGTCACCTCGCCGGTTTCGCTGATCGTCTCGGCGTTCGCGCCGGTACCTGATGTACGCCTGTCGCTGACGCCACAATTGCGGACCGATGCCGGGGATACCGTGCTGATCGTCATCGACCTTGGCCGTGGCAAGAACCGCATGGGCGCATCGGCGCTGACCCAGGTGATGCAGCAGATCGGCAATACCGTACCGGACGTGGATAGCGCCGAAGATCTGAAGGCTTTTTTCTGTGCGATCCAGCAACTCACCAACGAACGCAAGCTGCTTGCGTATCACGACCGTTCCGATGGCGGCTTGTTCACCACGCTGTGCGAAATGGCGTTTGCCGGCCGCACCGGCTTGTCGCTGAACCTCGACATCCTCACCATGGAAGGCGAGCATGCAGCCGACTGGGGCGATTCCAAGAATTGGGCGGGGCAGGTCGCCGAACGGCGTAACGAACTGACATTGCGTGCCTTGTTCAACGAGGAACTGGGCGCCGTGATCCAGGTTCGCGCGGAGCAGAAGTCGGATGTCATGACGGTGCTGCGCTCGTATAACCTCGGCGCCTGCAGCCACATCATCGGTAAGCTCAACGATCGCGACGTCGTCGAATGCATGCGCGACGCGAAACTGGTGTACAGCCAGACGCGGGTTGAACTGCAACGCATGTGGAGCGAGACCAGCTGGCGTATAGCGCGGCTGCGGGACAATCCGGCCTGCGCCGATGCTGAATACGAACGCATCCTCGATACCTCCGATCCAGGCATGACGCCGATCATCACCTTCGAACAGCACGTTGACATCGCTGCTCCATTCATCGCGACCGGCGTCAAGCCAAAGGTGGCGATCCTGCGTGAACAGGGCGTCAATTCACATATTGAAACTGCCTATGTCATGCACAAGTCGGGCTTTACGGCTGTGGATGTGCACATGAGCGATCTGATCGCCGGCCGCGCGCGTCTCGCCGATTTCAGCGGCTTTATCGCGGTGGGCGGATTCTCGTATGGCGACGTGCTGGGCGCGGGTGAAGGCTGGGCCAAGACAATTCTGTTCAACGCAAAGCTGGCCGAGCAGTTTTCGGTATTCTTCAATCGCGGCGACACCTTTGCCCTGGGTATCTGCAACGGCTGCCAGATGATGAGTAACCTGAAGTCGATTATCCCGGGCGCACATGCGTGGCCGAAGTTTACACGCAACAAATCGGAACAGTTTGAAGGCCGGTTTGGGATGGTCGAGGTGACAAATTCGCCATCCATTTTCTTCAATGACATGGCGGGAACGCAAAGCCCGATCGCCGTGGCGCACGGTGAAGGGTATGCCGATTTCTCGCAGACTGGCAACATCAAGGAAGCGATCGTCGCCATGCGCTGGATCGACAACAACGGCAAGGCGACCGAAACCTATCCGTACAACCCGAATGGCTCGCCGCAGGGTATTACCTCTGTCACTACGCCGGATGGACGTTTCACTGTCCTGATGCCGCATGCGGAGCGCGTCTTCCGTACCGTGACGCATTCCTGGCATCCGGAAGGATGGGGCGAATACTCGCCGTGGATGCGTATGTTCCGCAATGCGCGGAAATGGGTGGGCTAAAGAGCGGGCTTGGGTCTTCGGGCGGTATACCTTCAGGAAGTTATCTGTAGTATCCGGCCCGAGGCTTGCAAATGAAACCCATAACGCACCATGAGATCGCGTCTTTTTCCGGGGGCGCCGAGCCGCCTGCCGGCGTTGCACTCGTCGTCAATAGCCCGCTATTGACTCCTCCTGCACCTTGCCAGTCAAAAAAATCCATCGATCTCATTTATCACGTTATAGCTTGGGAGTGGTATTAAGCGTAGCCAAGCCAAGCAACGCGGACCAAACAAAAAGCGCTCCAACCGGAGCGCTTTTTGTTAGTAGTGGTTAGTAGTGCCGAGAACGAACCAGCTTACTGATTTACTGTACTTTGGCTTTTTTGCGCAGATCTTCCTGGAAAGCCTGCAACTTCTTCTGCTGCAGCGATTCCGCAATTTGCGGCTTTACTTCTTCCAGCGTCGGGATTTTGGCAGCGCGGACATCTTCCAGCTTGATCACATGGAAGCCGTATTGTGTCTTCACCGGTGTTTCGGTGATCTGACCCTTTTGCAGGCCAACCATTGCATCGGAGAACGGCTTCACGAACGAAGCAGGAGACGCCCAGTCGAGGTCGCCGCCATTGGCCGCGGAGCCCGGATCCTTGGATTGCTTGGCCAAATCTTCAAACTTGGCGCCGCCCTTGAGCTTGGTGATAATCGCCTTGGCGTCGTCTTCCTTTTCTACCAGGATGTGGCGAGCGTGATATTCCTTATCGCCGGCCTGCGATTTGAACTTGTCGTATTCGGCCTGAACTTCGGAATCATTGACCGGATTCTTCTTCAGGTAGTCCTGAACCAGCGCACGGATCGCGATCGACTGGCGGGCAATTTCAACCTGGTTCTTGACGTCCGGGCTGCTGCTCAGCCCGCGTTTGTCAGCTTCCTGGATCAGGATTTCACGGTTGATCAATTCTTCCTTGACCATTGCGCGCAGCTGGGGCGAATCAGGCTGACCTTGAGCAGCCAGCTGCTTGACCATGGCGTCGGCGCGCGACGAAGGAACGGGTTTGCCGTTCACCACGGCGAGGTTTTGCGCCATAACTGGCAACGCAAGGGCAGCGACGAGCAGCATGAGCAGGCGAGCGGGTTTCAATGTCATTTTTATCTGTTCCTAAAATCCGATAAGGTAGGGGTTAAAACAAATTCAGGCGCGTCTAGGTGTTGAGCTCAGAGGGCGCGATGGCGATGATGTTGATGGCGTGTATCTCGCTCTGCATCATGTCGCGGAGGCAATCATACACCAGCCGATGGCGGGCTATCCGATTTAGTCCGGCAAACCGGTCCGACACCAGGCGTAACCTGTAGTGTCCGGCGCCCGTGGAAGCGCCTGCATGACCGGCATGCAAATGGGATTCGTCGTCGAGTTGACATTCGAGCGGCGCAAAAGTTGCAAGCACACGCTCACGAATTTTATCAATCCTTTCGGTCATTGCGGATCCTTGACATGACGCGACAGCAGCAAGCTCTGTGCAATGACGAACGCAAGCATCAGACCGGTGAAGCCGAATAACTTGAAATTCACCCAGAATGCGGTAGAGAAATTAAACGCAATATACAAGTTGACCAATCCCATTGCCCCGAAGAATGCAGCCCAGGACAAGTTGAGCTTTTGCCAGACCGGATCTGGCAGGACCAACTGTTTCTGCATCATCAGGCGGATGAGGTTCTTGTTCAATGCGAACTGACTAATTACCAGGGCCGCACCAAAGCACCAGTAAAGCACGGTTGGCTTCCACTTGATGAAGGTTTCGTTATGGAAGTAAATCGTGGCGCCGCCAAACAAGGTGATGATGGCGAGCGAGACCCATAGCATCACGTCGACTTTCTTGCCGCGCATTAGCAGATAGCCTATCTGGGCAATCGTCGCGACGATTGCCACTGCGGTCGCGAGCATGATGGGCGCTTGGCTTACGGTGGCAGCGCCACCGGACACCAGTCCGGAGAGGTACTGCTGTACCAGGCCCTGCGCCGCTTCTGGATGGCCTTCACCCCATTTGAACATGGCAAAGAAGAGAATGACCGGGAACAGATCGAACAGGAACTTCATATCGGCGGCGGTTCTTTCGCAGGCAAGTGTTGCTTGAGTGGCTAGGAATAAATTACTGCTTGGGCTACTTGGGTTCGAAACGCAAAGACGCGGAATTGATGCAGTAACGCAATCCGGTCGGCGGCGGACCATCCGGGAAAACATGGCCCAGATGCGCGTCGCAGACATTGCAAAGAATTTCGGTGCGTATCATGCCATGACTGCGATCGACACGCTCGGAAACATTTTCCGGGTCAAGCGGTTTAAAGTAGCTTGGCCAGCCGCAGCCCGAGTCGAATTTCGTGTCGGATTCAAATAGCGGCGTGTTGCAACAAATGCAAACATAAATGCCGTGTTCATGATGATCCCAGTATTTTCCGGTAAACGCACGCTCGGTCGCGGCATGACGGGTTACCTGGTATTCAATAGGCTCAAGGGCGGCGCGCCATTCGGCATCGGTCTTGGTTACTTTTTTTGTCATGATGAGCAGCTTACCTCCAGTTCGCTCGCCCAGTCGGGCGGTAATTCAGCATAGTGTTCGTTTTCCGGTTGCTCGTCGAAGGGACGTTCGAGTACGGCAAGTAGTCGGGCGACTTCGGAAAAGTCCTTATTCTGCGCTTTTTCAATCGCAATTTGCGCAAGGTAATTGCGCAGCACAAATTTTGGGTTGACCGCGTCCATCGCCTGTTTTCGCTTAATGTCGTCACTGCTTTCCTGGCGCAGGCGATCACGATATTGTGCGGCCCAAGCGTCGAAGGCCGGTCGGTCAATAAACAAATCGCGGATCGGCTCGTCGCCGGCCGGCGCGTCAAGCTGCAGGTTGCCGAGGCGCCGGAAGAACAGGGTAAAGTCGACATGCGTGTTCTGCATCAGCGTATGCATGTCGTCGATCAGCTTCGAATCGCTCTCCTGGCGCGTCATCAAGCCAAGCTTGGCATGCATGAGCTGATCAAACTTTGCCTCGTAAGCCGGTTTGTAAATCTCAAGCGCGGCTTCCACGTCTTCGACTTCGCCGACGAGCGGCAGCAATGCCTGTCCAAGCGCATAGCAATTCCACTGACCGATGCGGGGCTGCATATGATAGGCATAGCGGCCCTGATGATCGCTGTGATTGCAGATATGCCGGGCGTTGAAAGCTTCCATGAAACCGAAAGGTCCATAGTCAATCGTGAGCCCGAGGATCGACATGTTGTCGGTATTCATCACACCGTGCATAAAACCCACCGATTGCCACTGGGCCATCAGTTCCGCAGTGCGGCGGGCAACTTCGGTGAGCAGTGCACGATAGGGTTGTTCGGCATTGCGCAGTTCCGGGTAAAAGCGCTCGATCACGTAGTCGGTAAGCGTCCGTAGTTCTTCCTTGCGGTCGTTGTAAAACCAGTGTTCGAACGAACCGAAGCGCACAAAGCTTGGTGCCATCCGTGTGGCAATGGCGCTGGTCTCCGCCGTCTCGCGAAAGACTGGCATGTCTGAACCGGTAACGCAAAGTGCGCGCGAGGTCGGAATGCCAAGCGCGGCCATCGCTTCCGAGCAGAGGAATTCGCGAATGGAGGAGCGCAATACAGCTCGGCCATCGCCCATGCGGGAGTAGGGTGTCAAGCCCGCTCCCTTGAGCTGCAGCTCAAGTCGTCCCGGCGGCGATGGTTCGTTCGCAGGGACATCGCCCAGCAAGATGGCGCGACCATCTCCAAGCTGGCCTGCCCATACGCCGAACTGATGGCCTGAATACACCGCCGACAAAGGTTCGGAACCTGGCAGGGTGCGGTTGCCGGAAAACGCGTCGACGGTTTCCGGGCGGGCAAGCTCTTCTACATCCAGGCCGATCAAGGCTGCGGCCGATGCGCTTGCGCCAACCAGATAGGGCGCGGGCACCGGCGTTGCCTGAAGGCGGGTATAGAAGGACGGGGGCAGGCTGGCGTAAGAATTTTCAAAGGGCAATTCGTCCGCGCGATAGCGCAGCTGGCCTCGCAACTGTCCGTCCTGTGGTGCATTCATGGAGCTTCCTTGATTGGGTGGGAGCCGGGAGACGTGCCTGCTGCCTTGCGTGGACTACGTGTTTCGGCCTGATCCGGATAGGCTATCGACGCCAATGCCTCCGGCTGAGTAATTGATATGCGTCCGTATTTGGTTTTTATCAAGCCGTTTTGTTCCCAGACATGTAGCTGCTTGGAAATGCTTTGCCGCGATTTTCCCAGCAGGTGGCCGAGTTCTTCCTGCGTCAGCGGCACTTCGCGTCCCTGCGCGTCGATTGTCGCATTGAGCGGGGATGGCTGGATATGCGCAAGCTCCAGCAGACGACGTGCAAGGCGCTGGGTCAGTGGCGCGATGGCCGCTTCCTCCACCAGATCGAAGGTCGCGCGCAGGCGCATACTCAGCACCTTGGCAAAGCGCTCGTAGATCGCCGGATAACGTGACAGCAAGCGCTTGAAGTCGGTCTTTGCATGGAACAACAGAACGGTTGGCCCTGACGCATGACCGTCATGGGTACGAGGGAGACCATCGAAAAGTGAAATCTCGCCAAAGCAATTTGGTGCGTCAAGAACGGCGATCGTGGTGGCATGCCCGTCCGCGGTCGCACGGGTGAAACGAACACCGCCGCTGGCGATGGTGTAAAACCCGTCCGCCTCCGCGCCACGCGCATGGATCAGCGTGCCGTCCTCCACTTCACGCAGGGTACCGCAGGCTGCAGCGTCTTCAATCACGTCGTCCGGAAAGCCGGATAACCATGAACGCCGTAACACGCTGGCTTTATCGATGTCGTCGGTGCCGCGTTTATACATGTCGAATGTTAAAAAGTTGACAGTGTTGTGCAGTGCGATATGGAGATACTGCCGATAATAACTGCATTGATTCGCAGTGGTTGCCACATCGTCCGGCATAGTTGCCATCAGGTTCTGAATTGGTTTCTGTGCCAAGAGCAAGACCGGGAGCCTGCCGTTGCCGGCAACCCGTTATTCTGACAGAGAAGAGGAGACACCATATGAACGCCCCTGAAAAACTGGCTATTCCATCGTTGAAAGATCGTGTTTCTCCAGAGGAATGGCAGACCCGTGTTGACCTCGCCGCCTGTTATCGGCTCGTTGCGGACTTTGGCTGGAGTGACCTGATCTTTACCCACATTACCGCAAGAGTGCCGGGTACTGAAGACCAGTTCCTGATCAATCCCTACGGCATGATGTTTGACGAGATAACCGCATCGTCGCTGGTGAAGATCGACCTGCATGGCAACAAGATTGAAGAGTCGCCTTTCCCGGTCAATCCTGCCGGCTTTACGATCCATTCGGCGATCCATGCGGTACGGCATGATGCACAATGTGTATTGCACGTCCACAGTATCAATGGCGTTGCCGTTTCGGCTCAGAAGAATGGATTACTGCCACTATCCCAGCAATCGATTTTTGTCCTGTCGAGCCTTGCTTACCATGACTACGAAGGCGTTGCCCTCAACGATGAGGAAAAGCCGCGCCTGGTTGCCGATCTGGGTAACAAGAATTACCTGATGCTGCGCAATCACGGTTTGCTGACGCTCGGCAAGACCATCGCGGATGCATTCGTCAATATGTATGTCTTCGAAGCAGCGTGCATGATTCAGATCCGCGCGCAATCGGGTGGAGGAGAACTGATCGGGATCCCGCCAGGCATTATCAGTGGCGCCCAGCAACAGGCACGCACCGTTACCAAATCGCAGGGCGGTATGCTGGCATGGCCCGGATTGCTTCGACGCCTGGATCGCATCGACCCATCCTTCCGCGATTAAGCCTAACACCTAACAATCAGACTGAGAGAAAACAGATGGAGACAACCGAACAAACGCGCGCGACCTTTCGTGACATGCAGCAGAGCACGGCGGACGACTGGAAAATCATTGGGGCAGAGTTCAAACCGTACGCGGCCGCCTTGCCCGACCGGGTTCTCGCGCACCTGAGATTGCTCGATGGCGACTGCGGCGGTTTTCCGGTGGACCGTCTTACGCATAGCCTGCAAACTGCGACGCGTGCGCATCGCGACGGCAGAGATGAAGAATACGTTATCTGTGCATTGCTGCATGACATCGGCGATACTCTGGGAAGCTTCAATCATCCGGACATCGCCGCAGCCATCCTCAAACCTTTCGTCAGCCCGGAGAATCATGCCATCGTCGAAAAGCATGGAATTTTCCAGGGCTATTATTTCTTCCATCACCTCGGCATGGACCGCAATCTGCGCGACCAGTTCGCCGGGCAAGCCTTATACGACGCCACGCTGGAGTTTTGTGAAAAATACGATGCACCGGCCTTCGACCCGGAATACGACACGTTGCCGCTGGCGTTTTTCGAGCCAATGCTGCGCCGCGTAATGGCTCGGCCTAAAAATACGATTTACAAGACGGTTAGCCCTTAAAAGTCTCTTGCATGACATTGGTGCGGCGCATCATCGAAATTCGTTGACGATTTTAGTACGGTCGTTCAAAAATCATGCTTCAATTAGGATAAGAATTCTAACTACGAGGCAGGAGGCATGATGTCGCAATATCCAAAGAGCCCATTAATGGGCCAAATGATGAGCCAGCCCTTGCTCATCTCCAGCATCATTAAGCATGCGGACCGGTACTACGGCAGCAACGAAATCGTTTCGCGCCGGGTGGAAGGCGATATCCATCGTTATACCTATCGCGACTGTCACCGCCGTGCTCGCCAGATGGCTAACGCCCTGGCCGGGCTCGGCGTAAAGATGGGTGACCGGGTCGCCACGCTGGCCTGGAACGGCTACCGCCACCTGGAGCTATATTATGCGATCTCCGGTTCCGGCGCGGTCATGCACACCATCAATCCACGCCTGCATCCCGAACAGATTGCCTATATCGCGAACCATGCCGAAGACCAGTATCTGTTCTTCGATATGACTTTCCTGCCGCTGGTCGAAGCTTTTGCCGCCCACTGCAAGACCGTCAAGGGCTTCGTGATGATGGGTGACAAGGATCGCATGCCGGCGGAGACCAAGATTCCCAACCTGATGTGCTATGAAGAACTGATTGCGAATAACTCGGATCAGTACGAATGGCCGGAGTTTGACGAAAACTCGGCGTCCAGTCTTTGCTATACCTCGGGTACGACGGGCAATCCCAAGGGTGCGCTGTACTCGCATCGCTCCACGGTACTGCATTCCTACGCCTCGGCGATGCCGGACGCGCTCAATGTGTCGGCGCGCGATTCGGTGCTGCCCGTGGTCCCGATGTTCCACGTCAACGCCTGGGGCTTGCCATACTCGGTACCCCTGACTGGAGCCAAACTGGTATTTCCGGGTCCGTCGCTCGACGGTAAATCGATCTATGAATTGTTCGAGCAGGAGAAGGTGACGTTCTCGGCGGGCGTTCCAACCGTCTGGCTCGGCCTTCTCACCTATGTCGGGCAAAATAACCTGAAGTTTTCTACTTTCAAACGCACAGTGATCGGCGGCTCGGCCTGTCCGCCCGCCATGATGAAAACCTTCCGTCACCAGTACGGTGTCGAAGTGGTGCACGCATGGGGTATGACGGAGATGTCGCCGCTCGGTACGGCCGGCACACTGCAAAGCCATCACATGGATTTGCCAGAAGAGCAGAAGCAGGCAGTCCTTGAAAAGCAGGGCCATGCAATCTATGGCGTGGACATGAAGATCGTTGGCGACGACGGCAAAGAACTTCCATGGGATGGGAAGACCTACGGTAACCTGCTGGTTAAAGGCCCCTGGATCATCAGCAGTTATTTCAAAAACGAAGGCGGTGACGTGTTGCAGGATGGCTGGTTCCCGACCGGCGACGTGGCTACCATCGACCCCGATGGCTATATGCAGATTACCGACCGCAGCAAGGACGTCATCAAGTCCGGCGGCGAATGGATCGGCACAATCGATCTCGAGAATATCGCGATGGCGCATCCTGCCGTTCAGCAGGCTGCATGTATCGGTGTTTTCCATCCGAAATGGGACGAGCGGCCGTTGCTTGTCGTGGTGAAGAAGCCAGGAGCCGAAGTCACCAAGGAAGAACTGATCAAGTTCTATGACGGCAAGATTGCAAAATGGTGGACGCCTGACGATGTGACATTCGTCGATGCCTTGCCGATCGGCGCCACCGGCAAGGTACTGAAAAACCGCATTCGTGAACAGTTTAAGGAGTACAAGCTACCCACTGCATAAGCACTTGAATAAACTTGCGTATCTGCAACTCACACAACAAGAAGCCGGAAAGGCCGTTGTTTTACATAGCATACCCAACTAAGGATGAGACATATGATGAAGAAGATTCGCCCCCTCGTAATGGCCGTTTCCGTCGCTGCTGCGTTCGCCGCCCCGGCGTCCCACGCAGATGTAATCAAGATCGCGATGATCGAAACGATGTCGGGCGCATTTGCCCCGATCGGGCAAAACCAGTTGAACACCTTCCGCATGTTTGCCGAAATGGCGAACCAGCAGAAGTGGGCTGGTAATCACACTGTGGAAGTGGCCGCTTTCGACGGTAAGGGTAGCCCGCAGGAATCGCTGAACCAGCTCAAGACAGTGATCGACCAGGGTTATCGTTACATCGCTCAAGGTAATGGTTCCGGCGTCGCGCTGGCACTGGTCGACGCAGTCAACAAGCACAACGAACGTAACCCGGGCAAGGAAATCGTTTTCCTGAACTACTCGGCGATCGATCCTGACCTGACCAACAGCAAGTGCAGCTTCTGGCACTTCCGTTTCGATGCCAACTCGGACATGAAGATGGAAGCCCTGACTTCCTACATGGCCAAGGACCAGAGCATCAAGAAGGTCTATCTCATCAACCAGAACTATGCCCACGGCCATCAGGTCACCCGCGCAGCGAAAGATTACCTGAAGCGCAAGCGTCCGGACATCCAGATCGCCGGCGACGACCTGCACCCGATCGCGACCGTCAAGGACTTCGCGCCGTATGTCGCCAAGATCAAAGCCTCCGGTGCCGACTCCGTTATCACAGGCAACTGGGGTGCCGATCTCGCGTTGCTGGTCAAGGCAGCCAAGGACGCCGGCCTGACCGCGAAGTTCTACACTTACTACGGTGGCACATCGGGCGTTCCAACCGCGATGGGCAGCTCAGTTGGCGGTATGGTCAAGCAGGTCGCATACTGGATTCCGAACAATGAATCCTTTACCGGTAAGGAAATCGTCGAAGCCTTCAAGAAAAAGTACAACGACGACTTCTACGTTCAGGACATCTACACTCTGGTGCAGATGCTTTCCAAGGCAACCAAGGACACCAACTCGACCGATCCGGTCAAGGTCGCCTTTGCCCTGGAAGGCATGAAGACTAAAGCCATTAACGGTGATGTTGAAATGCGCGCCGCCGACCACCAGCTGCAGCAGCCGCTCTACATTTCCACATGGGAAAAGGTCGACGGCAAGAAAATCAAGTACGATCAGGAAAACACCGGCTACGGCTGGAGCATGGATCAGAAAGTTGAGTCCTACGTTGCAACCCAGCCGCATTCATGCCAGATGAAGCGCCCGGCGCGTCCTTCCTAAGCATTACTTCCCGGCGGCATGGTACCGAAGCGGTCCATGCCGCATTTCGCTGCAACGCGGCGAATGTTTGAATGTTCCAGTAGCAGAGCAGTACCTTATCGCGAAGTGCCGGCCACCTTATCCTTTATCGGCCGGAATGCGAGGACTCAGCACATCCCTTCAAGATAGTGCATCTCGTATGCCAGAACGGTTTCATGCACCAAAATTGCACCGGATTCCAATCACGCGTGAAAGGGAAATGCCATGACAGACACGAGTTAAACTCCTTTGATATCGGTCCTTTACACCGGGTATAACCATAGATATGCTGTAAGCACAAAACACCTATAAAGGAAGAGACAAATGGCTATCCAATTCAAATCCCTTATCATCCCGCTTTCATTGGCCGCAGCATTCGCCGGTCCCGCTACGGCCTATGCAGAGACGGTAAAGATGGCGTTTATCGACCCGCTCTCGGGACCGTTTGCACCGGTCGGGCAGGGCATCCTCAAGAGCTGGCAATACATCGCGGAAACGGCAAACGCCAAAAAATGGGCGGGCGACAATACCTTCGAGATCGTCGGCTTCGATAACAAGGCCAGCCCGCAAGAGTCACTGTCACAGCTGAAGTCAGCTATCGATCAAGGTTACCGCTACATCATTCAGGGCAACGGCTCTGGTGCAGCGCTGGCACTGATCGACGCAATCAATAAGCATAATGAACGCAACCCCGGCAAGGAAGTCCTGTACATCAACTACGCCGCGGTCGATCCCGACCTGACTAATTCCAAATGCAGTTTCTGGCAGTTCCGGATCGACGCAAATTCCGACCAAAAGATGGAAGCCATGACGACATACATGGCTAAGGACCCCAATATCAAGAAGGTCTATATCATCGGTCAGAACTATTCGTTCGGGCACCAGGTGACGCGTGCCGCAAAGGACTACCTGAAACGTAAGCGCCCCGATATTGAGATTGTCGGGGATGACCTGCACCCAATCGGCCAGGTAAAGGACTTCTCGCCATACATCGCCAAGATCAAGGCATCCGGTGCTGATACCGTCATCACGGGCAACTGGGGTGCTGACCTGGCTCTGCTCATCAAGGCTGCCAAGGAGGCGGACCTCAAGGCCAATTTCTACACGTATTACGCCAGCACCACTGGCGTTCCCACCGCGATGGGTGCAGCGGGCGCTGATCGCGTCAAGTATGTCGGTTACTGGAACGTCAACAATGAAAAATTTGTTGGCAAGGAAATCGTCGAAGGCTTCAAACAAAAGTACAACGATGACTACTATGCCATGGCAACGTATACCGGGCTGGCCATGCTTGGCAAGGCAATGAAGGACGCCAAGTCGACCGATCCAGTCAAGGTGGCGTTGGCCATGGAAGGAATGAAGATACAGAGCCTGAACGGTGAGGTCGAAATGCGCAAGAGCGATCACCAGTTGCAGCAGCCTCTGTACATCGCTACATGGACCAAGGTGAACGGCAAGGATGTGAAGTATGACCAGGAAAATACCGGCTACGGCTGGAAGACCGACGTCAAGCTTGACGCCTTTGTCGCTACCCAGCCGACATCCTGCCAGATGAAGCGTCCGCAGTAATTCTGTCCCCGGTAGCGTGTCGCCTGACGACACGCTACTTTTTTATTGTCGCAAAAAAGTACGGTCGTACAAGAATTTGAAATAGGGGTTGTCTCGTGGAGTTTACTTTAATTACCTTGCTTAACGGTCTGAGCTACGGGCTCCTGCTGTTCATGCTTTCATCCGGTCTGACGCTGATCTTCAGCATGATGGGCGTGCTCAATTTTGCGCACGCCAGCTTTTACATG
>NZ_LMHZ01000003.1 GCF_001428545.1 Noviherbaspirillum sp. Root189 | reverse complement strand
TCCCGCCGGTGTCAGGCACGCCTAAGGCCGATACCGTGGCTGCCATCGCAGTATTTGGCCGTGGCGAGCCCGTGCACTAGGACTGAGGTATCAACGTGATTCAGACGAGAACTGCCATTCATATCGCTTATATTTTTCCATCATCACTTGAAATTGGGAAAGTTGTTTGGCGAAGCCAWATTGTCTTTTCGCTAGACGACGTTACGAAAGCACGAAAGGTAAAGCAACCATGACAGCTGTTGGACTCCACACCGCGAACCGCTCCGCCGCCTTCTTGAGCAACTTCATTGACGCATTGGATAAGGCCATCAACATGGCAAAGGCGATCCACCATGACAGCCCGAATGCAGCCGATATGAAAAAGTCCGTGCTATCGCAAAGACCATCTAAGGATTCTCGCAGCGTCTCAGCCGAAGCTTGGTAACCGACCKAGTTGGGACGAACTTTTGCTGCTGACACGATTRAATGGCMTGTTATCCAGGTGGGATTGCAGGTCTTTGTCATACAGGAATTTCAWTTTCTTTCGTCCTTTTCGGTATGGGYTTGGTGCTTGAGATAGCTACGCAGCTCTTCATTCAATAATTGCTGCGCTTCCACCTTGGCCTGAGTGGTGGCAAGCGACAGTTCCAGCGTCCGTACCTGTTGCGAGAATCCSTCCGCTTGCGTCGTTGCCCTAGCCAGTTGTTCGGTCAAACGCTCGGACAACACTGTCTTTTCAGCGAGCTGCACCTCCAGTACCCGCGCACGCTGCTCCGCCGCCTGAAGCGCTTCCAGTCGCTGCACAAGCTGCCGGCTATTGGCCTGCTCGTCATGCAAAGACTTCCGTGCATGAGACAGGTCCGATACCAGACGCACGCCTTCCTGGTTCAGCCGTGTCACCTCTTCCTGCCTGACCACCAGNCTGCTCGTCATGCAAAGACTTCCGTGCATGAGACAGGTCCGATACCAGACGCACGCCTTCCTGGTTCAGCCGTGTCACCTCTTCCTGCCTGACCACCAGAGACTGTTGGAGCTGCCGCATCTCGGCTTGCAATTGCTGCACCTGCTGTTCATGCCGGCGCTGGTCCTGCTCTCGCTGTTCCTTGACCGAGCTGCGGTAATGCTCCAGCGACTGCCGTGCATGTTCGTGTTTTTGTTCGAGAGACTGGCGGTATTGTTCATTCTCGTGGAGTCGCTCTTCCAAGCCAACGATACGCTGCTCGGCGGCGCGATGGGTCACGGTCAGGTCCTGTAGCGATTCGCGCGTGTTGGCGTGGGCGCCCTGCTCCTGTGTCAGTGCGTCATTGGCTTTGTCCAGGCGCTCGGTGACGTCCTTCACCTCGGTACGTAACGTGGCGATCAACTCTNTGGCGTGGGCGCCCTGCTCCTGTGTCAGTGCGTCATTGGCTTTGTCCAGGCGCTCGGTGACGTCCTTCACCTCGGTACGTAACGTGGCGATCAACTCTGCCTGCGCGCGAGCTTGCTCCTGGTGTTTTACGTTCGCCTCCTCGAGCTTTTCATTGGCTTCGGCCTGCAACTGGCCAGCCAGGCGCTCGACCAGATCCTGCAGGACTTCGCTAATTGACGATTACGATCACTGCCCTCTTCTTNTCCTTCACCTCGGTACGTAACGTGGCGATCAACTCTGCCTGCGCGYGAGCTTGCTCCTGGTGTTTTACGTTCGCCTCCTCGAGCTTTTCATTGGCTTCGGCCTGCAACTGGCCAGCCAGGCGCTCGACCAGATCCTGCAGGACTTCGCTAATTGACGATTTACGATCACTGCCCTCTTCTTCCTGAAGTTCGCGCAGATACTTGTGGATGGTGGTTTTCGAGCCGGTATTGCCGAGGGCGATACGTACTGCGTCGACGGATGGATGCTTGCCCTGCGCGAGCAGGATCTCGCGTGCCTGCTTAACGTCTGATTTGTATAGACCTGTGCGTCCCATCTGTCTTCCTTGATATATCGTTATTGCTTACATGGTACTTAATTACATACGTTATTTCAATCCTACCAATATTCAAATTACATTTACATGTAGACGGATAATGCGGGATTATCGGACCTCATGCCGATTTTCCGGTATATTTTCGCCATCCGACCTGTAATTCCTATTCCAGCAGCGACAGAATGACCAAGCTCNTGGATAATGCGGGATTATCGGACCTCATGCCGATTTTCCGGTATATTTTCGCCATCCGACCTGTAATTCCTATTCCAGCAGCGACAGAATGACCAAGCTCGACCAGTACATAACAGCCGCTACCCGCGACAACACCCGCAAGGCGTATCGGGGCGCAGTCCGTCACTTCGAAGTCGAATGGGGCGGCTTTTTACCGGCAACCGCAGAAAGCATTGCCCGTTACCTCGTTCACCATGCCGAAACATTATCGGTCAACACGCTGCGCCAGCGGCTCGCTGCCCTCGCCCAATGGCACCTGGATCAGGGATTTCCCGATCCNCACTTCGAAGTCGAATGGGGCGGCTTTTACCGGCAACCGCAGAAAGCATTGCCCGTTACCTCGTTCACCATGCCGAAACATTATCGGTCAACACGCTGCGCCAGCGGCTCGCTGCCCTCGCCCAATGGCACCTGGATCAGGGATTTCCCGATCCGACCAAGGCGCCCATCGTACGTAAGGTGTTCAAAGGTATCCAGGTGCTGCATCCGGCACAGGAAAAGCGCGCAAAACCCCTGCAGCTGGAACAACTGGCGGCGGTTGACCAATGGCTTGAAGCCGCCATCGTGACAGCAAAGACGAATAATGATCGTGGCGGCCAATTACGTTATGTACGCAACCGGGCATTACTGCTGCTGGGATTCTGGCGTGGTTTCCGCGGCGACGAACTGACCCGGCTGCGCGCCGAGCATGTCGAGGTGGTTCCCGGCCAGGGCATGACCTGTTATTTCCCGTTGACCAAGGGCGATCGCCAACTCAAGGGGTCAACGTTCAAGGCCCCTGCCCTGTCACGGCTGTGCCCGGTCGACGCGTATCTGGCATGGATGACAGCTGCGCAGATTAGGGAGGGGGCGGTTTTCCGGAGTATCGACCGGTGGGGGCACGTCAGTGATGATGGCCTGCACATTGACAGCCTGGTGCCGCTGCTGCGCGCGATCCTGAAGGAAGCCGGTGTTGTGTCGCCCGAACTGTACAGTGGGCACTCATTGAGGCGAGGCTTCGCCACCTGGGCCAGCGCCAATGGCTGGGACGTCAAGACGCTCATGGAATACGTTGGCTGGAAAGATGTGCACTCGGCGATGCGCTATGTCGACAGTGCCGATCCGTTTGCCCGCCATCGGATCAGTGAGATGCTGGCGCTTAAATCCGGAACACGCTGAAATCGGTAGGCCGCCTGCATGTCAGTCATTAATGTCATCTGTTGGCCTAGAATTCAATAGTGGCAGGTCTCGCGGCGGAAGCAGTCATTGCTTCGCAGTCGCCCATAGACTCGAATCGACCCACATCTCTTGCTTCGCAATCTGAAGAAGTCCAGCCGCGATTGCCTGTACCGCTTGCTGATGCGCGCCGATGCTGGCCTGCAACGCGGCGAGTTGCTGCTGGGGCACTTGGGCCGCTTGCCCTGCCGGCTCCATCCGTCCGAAAGCGGCCATAACGTAGGCATCAGAGACGTCCTCGTTCAGATCACTTGACTCAAAATCCCACTTGTCAACGCGGAACTGAGCTTCAATCTCTTTGAGCTCGCTGGTCAAGCTGCACATTCGACGTCAAGCCATCGTCGGGTACACTTCTAGAAAAAGGCCTACCACCATATAGCTTGAGAAATCGACTATTGCCATAGTACTGCCACTGTTCCACGTTGCTTCCTTCAAAAGCGATGCATGCACATTGGCATCCGGGATGACCACAGTTCTGTTTCCCTGGATTGATATGTCACCTACCTGTTTCACCTTCGGCTACAACCGCCAATGCAGTCAACGGCAACCACCTCATGAATTGAATCAGTATCGCTCTTCTCAGACGGTTCTTACGACAGTTGTGTTTTGACAGATTGATTGCCATAGAAGGCGTGGCTTCATATCGACTTGCAGTCTCGGCGCCGAGCAATTGGCTGCTGATCTATTGGAAGGAAAGACTGCGCACAACGGCATCGATGGCCGGCGCGCTTCCACTCTTCTGGCCAGAGGATTTCAGTGCTCAGGCATTTGGCAGCAAAAAAGAGCCGTATCGCTTGCTCGCGGCGACTTCGGCAGCGGCTTGTCCAATGACTCGCATTGCTGCCATCATCGGCCATGGCCCAAGACTTACCCGCCGGACACCAACGCGGGCGAGATCCGAAATTTCGGGAATACCTTGCGTCACCATGATGTTGACGGGCAGAGGCGTGATTTGAACGAGCTTTTCAATGAGAGCTAGATCGGTGAGTCCGGGCACAAAAATTCCATCTGCGCCGGCATCGGCATACATTTCCGCACGCCTTACCGCTTCATCCAGGCATTCATATGGTGATCCGAATTTCAGCAGAAACGGATCGGTTCTCGCATTGATGAATAGACGAATTCCAAATTTTTCTGCTGTGCTCCGCACGACTTTGATCTTTGCTGCATGCTCTTCGGGACTGAGGAGCTGCCGCTTCCCGACGGAGAGGCCGTCTTCGATATTGATACCTATGGCGCCGGCTCTGAGAATCATGGTGACCGATGCAGCGACGGCCTCCAGCGAATCGCCATATCCTGCTTCGAGATCGACTGATACTGGAATCGACACAGCCGCGGTCATTCGTGATACCAGGCCTGTCACCATATCGAATGGGATATTTTCACCGTCCGCGTAGCCAAATGCGGATGCGACCGCCCCGCTACTCGTCGCAACGGCCGCAGAAGTCTTCGCGATGACCTTGGCGGTTGCAACATCCCAGGCGTTGAATAGGACGAGTGGGTCCCCCTCCTTCTTGTGAAGACCGTGAAACGTCTCAGCGTATTGCTGCTGTGTCTTGATATCCATCACACATACTCCTGGTAAGTAAGAGAATCTGAAAAATGTTTTAGCAATCATGGCCCTTTGCTCAGAGCTTCGTGCCAAAGACAATGGTTTCGTGTCGACGGGCGTAGGTTCACGAAACGGCCCGGCACAACGAGCTTATGCTGAATTTACCGCTAGCCGCGCCAAGCGTGTACGTCCTCGCGGCTCCCCATAGAATTTCGCCGCTCGGGCGCGCGATCGGGTCTACGCCATATGCGCTCAGTCAGGCGCGTGCGTTTTGAACCAGTCCATGATCAGACCGGTGACTTCGGCCTCGCGCTCGAGGTGCGGGAAGTGCCCAACATCGGGAAGGACAATACGTTTATGCGGCCCCTTGAAGAGCGGCTCCTCCTTCACCGAATACCTCTCTGTCGGATCGTTGCTGCCATAGATTGTCAGCGTTGGTGTATACATCTCGTTGATCAGCAGCCGGCCCGCACGTCCCGATTCAAACAAGCCCCCATAATATTTGAGCGCGGCCGCCATGGTCCCGGGAGAGCTAAGCGTCTCCTTGATCGAGCGGAGATGCGCATCATTTTTGAATGTCGGCGACCACAGCTTCCAAAGATAATCGATGAAGGGCAGTCCCTCGATATTGACTGCCGACTCGGCGCCAGCCAACTGAAAAAAATAGAAATGGAAGATGGATCGAACGGCATCGGGATCCTTCCTGATGCTTGAAAACGTAATCGGGTGGGCGGTGTTCATGACCACGGCGGCCTTAATTGCCGATGGCGCCGTAGCCAGCACCTGAAAGGTCGAGGTGCCGCCCCAGTCCATGCCAACCACGCGTGCGTGCCCGTCGTCGCTCAGCGCCGCGATAAGCGCTTCGAGATCCTTGCCCAGCGCGATGGGATCGAAGACTCCGTCCCCCGGAATCTCAGTCGGCGCATAGCCACGCAAGAACGGCGCGACTGCGCGATATCCAGCATCCGCGAAGACCTCCATCTGCACTCGATACGACCAGGCGTTGTCTGGAAACCCATGCATGAACATAACAAGTGGTCCACTCCCTTGTTCCAGGTAGGCAAATCGCACTCCGTTCGCGTGCACGTATTTCAGGGCAGGCTCACTTCCAGCAGTATTCTTGGTGGTTAATGCAGTGCTTCGAGGATTCATAGCTACTCTCCATATTTATTCGTATTTAAGTCGCGCATGACCAACACAGTAACGAACCGTTCCCTTGAACGGATACTGCAAATTCGAGGTAATCGTCGGCACCTGCGATGTTTAATATTCCCGCAAGACATGTGCGTAACGCACATGTATACTCTATTTATTTGGCGCCCTGTGTCAACATATATTTGTGCGTAACGCACATATAATTTCTTTTCCCGCGCACACTCAGGTTGTCTTTCGTGCGCTGCTGGCATATGATTCGCCTCATGATGACAGAGCCCGAAATCGCGAATTTGCTGGGAGCGCTTTCACTCGCCGTGATGGACCGGATCGAGCAGGGAGCACGCGCCGCCATAGGTCATGGCGGTGAAACGCCTGCCGCACTCATCGTCATTGGGTACGGTTCAGGCATAACCAACGAAAAGCTCCGACGAATTCTCGGCCTATCTCATTCGGGAACGGTTCGACTTGTGGACAGGCTGGTTTTAGACGAACTTGTCGAACGCCGGCCCGGAAAGGACGGCCGGGAGATCGCCCTGCATCTCACAACCAAAGGTGCGGCGGCCCGGAAGGATTTGCTGACCTCCCGGATTTCCGCCGTCACGGCGTTCGTGGACGTGTTGTCGTCAGCTGAAAGAAAGCGATTGGGAGAGCTGATACGCGACGTGCTAGCAAGGCAGGACACTTCGGAACTGGACCGGTTTACGATCTGCCGGATGTGCGACAACAGAGTCTGTACGAATTGCCCATTGCCGACAACCAAGAGCAAAACCGATCGTTAGTGTGAGTTTGAAAACAAGCGGGCTATTCTCCGCACGCTCGCCGCCGCTGAGGGAGAAAGCACCGAAGCGCCGCTGGGCGTCTGACGGTCAGGACCGGTCCAATCACTGGTTTGCAGATTGAATGCGATTCATCTGGCGATATCTGGCGATTCCACATCGGGAGAAAAACGAGGTTCTATGTGAAATCTGAATTCGGTGTGCACATTTTCGACACGAGCCGGTATCATTGGTCGATCAGAAAACTGTGATACTTCCGATGCATCCGATACATGAACTAACCACGCCGTCCAATCCTTCAACCCGTGACAAGATCTTTGCGACCGCTCGTGAGCTGTTCTACCGCGAGGGATTCCACGCAGTGGGCATCGATACGATTGCTGCCACTGCGGGTGTGGCAAAGACCAGCCTGTACCGCTGGTTCCCAAGCAAAGACCAGTTGATCGTGGCAGTGCTGGAGTCTTTACACGATGAGTTCTGGGCGAAGTGGGAATCGGTAGCCGAAAAGCATGAAGGGAACGCCAGGGAGGAACTGCTCGCTCAGCTTGGCTGGATCGGGAAGTGGATTGTCGACCCTCGTTCCCGTGGCTGTCCTTTCCTGAACGCAGCCTCTGAATTTCCGGAACCTTCCCATCCGGCACGAGCCGTTGTCCTGCGCAACAAGCAACTGCTGCGGCGCCGCTTGTTGCAGCTAAGTATGGCAATGGGTTCGGATGATCCACAGTTGCTTGCCGACCAGCTCACGCTACTGATTGACGGTGCGTTCGCCTGCAGCCAGTCACTTGGGAAGAAAGGACCGGCCGCGTCGTTGGCGCTTGCCGGCGCGGCTCTTACTAAAGTTTCAACGAGTAAACAATAGCACGGCGGTAGTCAGCAATGACTGCTTCTGAGCCGTTGCCAGGCACTGGATCCGCTCCGGCGATATCGCCAATCTCAATGTGAACACCGAGGTTCGGATGATGCAGGAGAGGCCGATCCTCAAGTTCGTTCGGCATCCACATCGGCGCGGACTGTCAGGACGACTTTGCCGACCACCCGCTTGCCTGCCACAAGCGTCTGTGCAGCCGCAGCAGCCTCTAAAGGAAAGACCTGCTCGATTTTGACGCGCAACTGGTTCGATTCAGCTAAACGGGCAATTTCGTTCAAGCCCACCGAGTCCGGCTCGACGAGATACCAGGATGCCCTTACTCCGAGGGCTCGCGCCTCGTCCATTAGCGTGGGTGTCCAAGCCGCTTGCGCGCTAACCAAAAGTCCGCCCTTGCGCAGGGTGCGCAGCATCATGAGGCAGGTTTCGCCTCCTACCAACTCGAGGACAAGATCGGCGTCAGAGATGAGATCTGGCACGCGCACCTGTGTGTAATCGATGACCAGGTCGGCACCAAGGCTCTTCAGGAATTCATGCTTCTCCTTGCGCGCCGTGGCAATCACATAGGCTCCCTTGGCCTTTGCAATTTGCACAGCCAGATGGCCGACACCTCCTGCTGCACCATTGATCAGGACACGTGTACCAACAGCAACCTGGCCCACGTTTATCAGCATCTGCCACGCAGTCAAGCCAGCCAGCGGTAAAGCGGCGGCCTGCACAAAATCGAGATTTGCCGGCACGGCTGCAAAATGCGAGGCCGGTGCCACGACGTATTCCGCATACGTACTTCCGGGACGGGGAAACCACGGCATTCCGAATACCCGATCTCCTGCCTTGAAACGCGTAACGCCGTATCCGACAGACTCTACCACTCCAGCGACATCCCAGCCCGGAATATGCGGCAGTGTCAGCGCTTTCTTGTATGCGCGCCCCTCCCGGGCGAACAGATCAACCGGGTTCACACCGGCCGCCATGACCCGGACTCGCACCTCCGTCGGCAAAGGTAAAGGTCGCGGTACCTCAACCAACGTCAGTTTATCGATATCGCCCCATTGCGAAACCTGAATCGCACGCATTGTTTCGTCGTGCATGGTATCGCGGCTCATGGCTGCACCGCCGATGCAAATTTGTGCTCGGACAGCGATCCGGAGGCTTGCACGAATGCCTCGGTAGGCACTTCTGACTGTCTGGCTACATCAGCCAGATCGAAATGGAAACTCTCCCAGATCACTTTTCCCTCGCTGAAACGGAACAGAATGAAGACCGGGGTGGATACTTTTCTTCCGTTTGGCTTGTCTCCCCGTGGGGTAGTGCTCAATGTCATTCGGATTGTGCCCCAGGTGCAAAGCGTTTCCCCTGCCATCGCATACCCGGTCAGCTCGACAGCATAGTCCGGAACGAGTCTGAAAAAACCGACGAGCTTTTTCTCGAGCTCAGCGCGGCCGTGCGAACTCGATTGCCATGGTGGGCAAAGAAGCGTTGCATCCTTGTGATAGATTTCCAGTGCTGCTTTGATGTCTTGCCGGCTCTTTACTGATGCGAGTTCAGACACGATCGACTTGGCGGTGTCGAGATCCGGGCATGATGGTGCGGCTGACTGTTGATCGAATTTGGCAATGTGCACTTGTGAACCCCTTTCAAAAATTGGACATGACATTCATCCCGGGCGATACCGATCTGTATCGATTATAGATACAGATCGGTATCTACGCAAGCATATCTTTATCCAAGCCTTTCTACTGGCCAGCAGTAAGCGTCCGGTCTTGCATCCTATTTCCCACAGGTTTTGACATAGCAGTTGACGCGACCTGGCCTGATAGAACGATGTCAGGCAGGAGGCCGTGATGGCGGTGCAGCAACATGTCGCAAAAACCAACATGCCAGCCTGGCTAATCAATGACCTGGATGGTTTGACAATTACAACGAGCGGCACCTGTACAAGGACTTGAAGATGAAGTCGCCACGGAAGTTTATCCGTGCCCGAGTACCCACAGGGTGTTCTGTTTAATGGGGAAAAATCCATTCATATCGAAAGGAAGAACACGCGTTGGTTTTCAAGAGTGGCCGTGAGCACCTGGCGATTTGGGGAGCTTGCCGGTGTCTCCACCACCGGAGGGCCATTAAAAAGAATAGCCCCAATTGAGCGTTGGACAGCTTGATCGAGCCCCCCGTTGAGCACATAACTACGTATCAGATGAGCTTCGGCATTCTAATGCACAGTACTTTAAGGAGATGCCGATTCCTGGATTCGAGTTGCTGCCGTATTGCACGGTGCTGTCGATATAGGCTAGGCTCCACTTTGCCCGGAGGTACAACAAGCGGCCACCGCTTTAATCTCTTAATAAACAAAGGCTGCAAGGATAGCCGGGGGTTTTTAGGCGATGCGTTTGAGGAAATGGACTGCTTCACGCCGCTCAACATTGGCTTCACCATGGGTATGAAAATGAGCGATGTGCGCCGACTGGTTGTGATGCGTCGCGTGCGCCTCGGCGTCGCGCCAGCGCTCGATGAGCGCAAAGCGCCGTCCATCGATCGCATCGCCAAAAAGCTCAAAGCTTAGATTGCCTTCCTCTGCCGCCGACTTCTCCGTGACCGTCACCAGATCGGAACGCAATGCTTCCTCTCGGCCTTCCTTGGCATAGAGAATCGCCACCACATAAATTTCGCTCATCACCTGCTCCTTCCTGAAAAATGGTTGTTTAAGGCGGCGGCACCAGCTGACTCCCGGCTGCCGCCGGTACCTTCGACTTACTCGCTGCGGTCGTACGAGAACTGGATGCCCGGCGTGCCGCCCGTCTCGATGAACAGGTTCATGAACGCGGGGACGGTTTCACTGCGCTTCCAGTCCCGCTGCAGTTCGCAGAACAACTGCACGGTAGAAATGAGCTTGCCGCCGGCCTGCTCGATACGACGCAGAGCGGCCTCGTGCGCGGCCACGGACGTTCCACCGACGGCATCCACCGGTACATAGACCTCGTAGCCCTCCGCCAGCGCATCCAGCGCCGGGAACGTCAAGCACGCCTCGGTCCAGAGTGCGGTCATGATGAGCTTTTTGCGGCCGGCTTCCTTGACCGCCTTCTGGAATTCCACGTCCTCCCAGCTGTTGATGGTGGTGCGGTCGTAGGTCGGGTATTTGCCCAGCACCTTTTGGATATGGGGCACTGGCGGCTTGTTGAGGCCGGTCTTCACGTTGACCGTGGAATGCACGATCGGCAAACCGTAGGCGACGGCTGCCTTGGCGCAACCAACGATGTTGTTCAGCATCAGCTGCCGATCCATCGAAGCGATCGAGTTTACCTGCACCGGTTGATAGTCGATGAGAATGAAGGTTGAGTTCTGCGGCGTCAGTAGCTGATCCGCCTTCGGATCACGAATAGATTCGCTGGCCATGGTCACTTCCTTTCTTTAATAGCTGCCCGCTATCATTCCAGCGCGGAAGATGAGTCCGAGCAGGTAGGGGCGGTGCGGGCGGAATGGCCGTCCCCAGTTTGAGCAAAGCCCGATCTTGTAGGGCAAGACCGCGCCAAACGTCACGCGGGCTGGACGAACCGGCCGTTTTTAAAGTCATCAAATGCCTGGCGGATTTCTGCCTCGGTGTTCATCACGAACGGCCCATGGCCCACGATCGGCTCGTCAATCGGCTCGCCGGTCAGCACCAGCACCATGGCGTCGCCATCGGTATGAATGGCCACGTCGCTACCTTCGCGGCTTAGCATCACCATTTCTGCCTCGCCGGCATCCTGGCTGCCGTTGAGGGTGACATGTCCAGTCAACACCACCAGCATGGCCGTATGGCCCTCGGGCAGATCGAGCGTAAGATCGGCATTCCGGACCAGGCGCAGATCCCACATATTGATGGGCGTAAACGTCTTTGCAGGTCCCTTCGCGCCGAGCAGTTCGCCGGCGATCACACGACCCTTGCCGCTGCCGTTGGGCAGATCAACTACAGGAATGTCAGTCGAGACGATGCCCTGATAGCCGCCAGGCGTCAGCTTGTCCTTGGCCGGCAGGTTCACCCAGAGCTGGACCATGCGGAACGGGCCGCCTGTTTTGGCAAACGCCGATGCATGGTATTCCTCATGCAGGATGCCGGCTCCGGCTGTCATCCACTGGACGTCCCCGGGGCCGATGACCCCGCCATTGCCAGCGGAATCGTTGTGCGCCACCTGACCGTCGTAAACGACGGTCACCGTCTCGAACCCGCGATGCGGATGCTGGCCCACGCCGCGGCGCTTGGTCGTCGGATCAAAGTAGTGCGGCCCTGCGTAGTCAAGCAGCAGGAACGGGCTGATATGCTGGCCAAGGTTGTTGTACGAAAATAGCGAGCGGACTGGGAAACCGTCACCCACCCAGTGGCTGCGATTGTTGCCGTAACGGCCAAGAATTTCCTTGCTCATTCTCATCTCCAGTGACAGCGGTAATAAGCACCGCCTGTTGTTACTGAAGATAGCAACGCAACGAATGCTTGAAAAGATTGCATTTTCTGACGCACCATCCTAATAATAGGACGATGCAAGACCTTAACGACCTTTATTACTTCGTCCAAGTAGTGGACCACGGTGGCTTTGCCGCTGCGGCTCGCGCCACGGGCATGCAAAAATCTAAGCTGAGTCGGCGCATTCTTCAATTAGAAGACAGGCTGGGGCTACGCTTGCTCAACCGTTCCTCCCGCCGGTTTTCGGTTACCGAGATTGGCCACGCGTACTATGAACGCTGCGTCGCTATGCTGGTGGAAGCCGAGGCCGCCGACGACGTAATCGCGCAAGTGCAGGCCGCACCGCGTGGCATCATCCGCGTAAGTTGCCCGGTAGCGCTGATCAACTTTCAGTTCGGCGAATTATTCGCGCGCTTCCTTAGCGCTTACCCGGCCGTGGAAATCCATCTGGAAAGCACTAACCGGCGGGTCGATGTGATTGCCGAAGGATTCGACATTGCCATTCGCGTGCGCTTCCCGCCGCTTGAACCGACTGAGCTTGTCATGCGCAGGCTCGACACCAGTACGCAATGCTTGGTAGCCAGTCCGGGATTTCTAGCGGGTCGAACCATTACCTCGCCTGCCGACTTGCACCAATCACCCAGCGTGACTTTGGGGCCGCCACGGCGCGACTATCAGTGGCAACTCGAACACACTGACGGTCAGACCGCAAACGTCACCCATGTGCCACGCTTGGTCAGCGATGACCAGGCGGCCCTGTGCGATGCAGCCATTGCCGGCGTAGGGGTGGTTGCGCTGCCCACGATGATGGTGTGGCGCCACGTCGAATCCGGGCAGCTCGTTCACATTTTGCCCAACTGGAGGCCGCGCGCTGGCATCGTCCATGCCGTATTTCCGTCTCGGCGAGGGCTGCTGCCATCCGTCCGAACGCTGCTGGAGTTCTTGGCGGCCGAATGCGTCGAGGCGCGCCGCCGAGCGGTTGTCTAAAGTTTGATATTCAACGCAAGGAAAAAGCCCGCCTTGCCTGCAGCGAAACAAGTTTAGGGACAACCAGTCCGGGCCCATGCAAACAGCATTTATCAAGCTGCGGAACCTGCAGCTATCAAAGTTAATGCAGTCTTTGAGCATATTTTGAGGGATGGCTGCATTTGTTAAGGGTTGTAGGATGCCTGCCTACACGCGCAGGAGTTTGGTGCCGATCTGAATCTTGCGGCAGGCGTCCTACAAGCCCAAGGGAGGAAACCACGGAATGCTCTGGCGCGGTACGAGCGAGCTAATGAGCTATGGCGATTCGACTGTCTTCCATGGCCTCGACGTGCGAACTGATGACGGCCACCACACTGAACACTCTGCTCTTACTTCTCCAATCTTTCCGATCTCACTCCGTTTCATCTTCCAGGTTCGAGCGAACCTTTTGCAGCATCGACAGCAGCGCACTGCGTTCCTCTTCACTTAAATGCTCGACGGCCATATTGGACAGGTGCCTGCCCTGCAGCTGCAAATGCCGGAAGACTTCCTGTCCGGCCGCAGTAACCTGCAGGCGCACACTACGGCGGTCTGCAACATCGGTGCTCGCTTCGAGCAAACCCTTCTCTCTCAAGCCCTTGATCAGGCGTGCAAGCTGCGCCTTGTCGCGGCCGGTATGCGCGACGAGATCGCTCTGCGTCGTTCCCGGGTGCCTTGCGAAATAGCCGAGCGTCTTGGTTTCCATATGGGTCAGATCATGCAGGCCGTCGCGCAGCGTGCGGTATTGCCGCGAGCGGTAGAGGTGCATGATCGCGTGGATGGATTCAAATACCTCATCGGCCATGTCGGAAGCGGCGGCCGAACTTTGGTTGACTTTATCAACTTGTTTATTCATAATAGGAGACATTATCAATCAAAAAGGCCTAAGCAATGGAAAATGGTTTGGAGGCAAGAAGGGTCCAGCGGGTTCGTCATGAAATCAAGCAGCGGGATGTGGAAGTTGTCCGCATCCGGCCGGTCGGCGCCAACTTTATCAGCATTACGTTCCAAGGTGAGGCATTGCAGGATTTCGCGTCCGCCTCGTTCGACGATCATGTCAAATTCACATTCAACGATGCTGCTAGGGAAGTGATCCGCAGGGATTACACGCCCCGGCATTTCAACCGCGACAAGCGCGAGCTAACGATAGAGTTCGTTCGCCATGGCGACGGCAAGGCGTCGGAATGGGCGAGGCAGGCGGCCGTCGGCCAGCGCGCGATCATCGCCGGCCCGCGCGGCTCGATGATCATTCCGCAGGATTATGACTGGCACCTGTTAGCCGGCGACTCTACCGCCTTCCCTGCTATTCGCCGGCGTCTGGAAGAACTCCCCGCCACGGCGCGCGCCATTGTTATGGCACTAGCCGACGATGATGCTGACCGTTGCGAGTTCGACAGCAACGCGCAACTGGAGCTGCATTGGGTGTTCTCGCCAGATGAACTGGCCGCTGGACTGAGTGCAGTTCAACTCCCTGAGGGCGAGGGTTTCGCATGGTGTGCAGGGGAAGCCTCGCTAATGGCTCGGCTACGGGAAATTCTTCGTACCGAAAAAGGCATTGCGAAGGAATCGATGCGGGTAGCCGCCTACTGGCGCCATGGCGCATCGAATTATCACGAGCAGCTAGATTAACCGGGTTCCGCCGGTTGCAGCCACAGCGGCTTTTGCATCCGTCATGAGCATGTGCATGGCCGTCGGCTCCGGAACCGATGTCGAATGAAACAGGTCAATCGGTCGACCATCCGGCTCCGCCGTCAGTTGCATCATGCGCGTGACAAATGGCGTAATGCCGATGCCGGCGCCGATCCAAATCTGGCGCGGCTGACGATCCTTGAAGTCGAAGCAGCCATACGGGCCTTCTATCACCGAGGCGACCGCAGAGGATCAGCACCGCGGCGGCACTGACGCTTGCCATCAGCACAGCCAGCATCCAGCCGATCGGCTGGCGCCAATAAGAGAACTTAATTAGTACAAGCTTCGGTCAATCGACCAGCTTTAAGTACCGCCTGCAGCACAGTAAGCCCAACCTATGTAGGGTGGCTCTGCCGCCTGATTTAAGAATATCACGAGTAATGCGAAACTTCTGCCGTCGCATGGGCAAGGATGACAGAGCGTCGATATTCCAAAGGCGACATTCCGTGATGCCGTCTAAAGGCATCGCGGAATGTCCGCTCGGACTGAAAACCTGACTTTGCTGCGACTTCTACCATCTTGATAGTTTCTTTACTTAGAAGGTGACACGCCAATTGCATTCTTAACATGGTAAGGTATTCAAATGGCGTCTGGCCTACCATGCTACAAAACTTCTGCGCAAATGCTGACCGTGACATGCCGGCGATCGAAGACAGGGAGTCCAGCGACCAATCTATCGCGAGATTTCGATTCATCGCGAATAAGACGTTTGTAATTCTTGAGTCTCCCACACGCTGCACCAATCCCAATACAGAAAAATCTGAGGTCGCGGCATGAAAGCGTATTAGACGCAGCAGGTAAGCTTCAATTAGTCTTCCGGACTCAGCGTGAAAGCCTTCTTTATCGACATGCCGTTCCCTCTCGTCTAGCAGTGCCAGAATGCCCTCCACCCAAGGTCGCATATTCAGTTCCGATGCACTTATGACGATTCGTGCAGGTAGCGCATCTATCAACGTTTGGGATTCGCTATGAATGCAAAAAGCCATGGTGAGAATGCTAGTACTGGGCGTCGCCTCATTGACACCGAAACTATATCCGGCCTGCTTGAAATTGATTTTAATTGGGCTTTCTATTGAGTTCCCTTTACGGAATTTCGGCAATCGACGCCCTTCCCACATCTTCCCCCATGAAGAGAATGGGATACCAGGGACCGAGGTCAGTCTGATCTCGCCGCCTTTAACTGCAAGAATACTATCGCCGGCACACAGCTGTACCAGTTGCTTATTTTCGCCTTCGAACCAGCAGGTGCCCTCCGTGATGACATGGCAGTAGCCAGGCAATATATCTTCAATCACGAATGCCCAATTACCATTCAATTTGGATGTTCCAAGGACCTGGTCCGTACATTTGAATGGAGACAGCACTTCCGACAATGTATCCATTATTGATTTCCCAAAACCATTCGCACTATAAAAACAATATCTTCTCGTTTGGACGATTCCGCCGGCGTTTTGGATTTTTTCGTATTTCGCCCTGATTAGCAAGGCGGTATGTTAGATGCTTATATTTAAGCATTCATAACAACAAGGAATACGGAGACAAAATGTATCCCATTGAGCAACATAAACCTTATCCAAAGAACCAGTGGTACGTAGCAGCAATCCGTAACGAAATTAGCCGGGAAATGTTTGAGCGGCGTATTCTTGACGAGCCGATTGTCTTTTATCGCACCGAAGCGGGTGACCCGGTCGCGCTTGCAGCCCTTTGCCCGCATCGTCTTTATCCTTTGCGTTTTGGTAAGCTGCTTGGCGATACAGTAGTATGCGGTTACCATGGTTATAAGTTTGACTGTTCAGGCCGTTGCACCGCGATACCGGCACAAGAAGCTGTTCCTGCACGATTCGCGACGAAGAGTTATCCGGTCGTCGACCGTTGGGAATTAACCTGGATTTGGATGGGTGATCCAGAACTTGCTGACCCAACTAAAATTCCCCCGATTGAGCGCATAGGGCTCGGCGCAGAACAATGGCGTGCTGATGTGGGGTGCAATACACCGCTCAAGGCTAGGTATTCGATCCTGGTAGATAACTTAATGGATCTCAGCCATATTTCCTACTCTCACGAAAAGACATTAGGAAACAACGATTTCATAGCGGCTACGCCGCCGATCATGTCGAACGATGACCAATCGATACGCGTATTACGAAAATTTCCAAATACGAAAGTAGAAGGTCCCCTCGCCTTCTTCTTCCCGGACATTGCTGGAACCACTGTAGAAAGCTATCTCTCGTCTGATTACTACGGCCCGTGTCTAGTCGATGCAGTCGGGCCGGCGGTTATAACCGAAGAAGGTGTTGATAGGCAGTTCCATTTCATTCACTTCATTACGCCGGAAACACCGACGACTACGCACTATTTCAATGCCATCTCGCGCAATTTCCGCGCTGACGATGATGAGTTTAGTGCCATGATGCTTGCTCAGATGGCTCGGGTTATTGCGGAAGATGTCACCGTACTTGAAGAAATCGAACCCCATATTGAACGTTATGGCAGCACGAAAACCGAGCTGTCCTGCCAAGCGGATGCAGGAGCAATTCGGGTTCGCCGCACATTAGCGTCTCAAATCGCGGGCGAGAAGTGATCTTGGGACGGGTTCCACCGAACAAACGCGGCGCACCGCCTGGATACGCAACCTGATAAAAAATCGGTGCAACAGAATGGTGTCGGTCCTGCAGGAATTGCGAAGCGTGCGATCCGTTTGATGTCCGAGATAAGGTATCTGCGCCTGTGATACAGCACTTCAATTTATTCGGCTTATCGTACATCGTACATTAACCTAACATGCCTCCATGTATTCGTGCAGGATGCTGGCCCCGAATTACCCGCCGCTTTGCGATTGTGAACATAATCCATTTATGAGGAGATAATTGATGAACCAGCCTGTCGAATTCCCGCTTACACGCATCGACACCGGCACCGGCTTTACCCAGCCTGCGAACTATCCACGCAATCTATGGTGGGTGGCCGCCTTGTCGAAAGACGTGTCTCATGAAAAGCCACTTGGCCTCTGGCTGCTCGATGAGCCAGTTGTGCTGTACCGCAAGCAGGATGGCAGCGCCGTGGCTTTGGATAACCGCTGCCCCCATCGTTGGGCCCCCTTGTCCGAAGGACGAATCGACGGGGATAACATCGTCTGCCCCTATCATGGATTCAAGTTTTGCCCTGAGGGCCAATGCGTCGAAATTCCTTCGCAAAAAACTATTCCGAGCAAGGCAAAGGTAAAGGCTTATCCGCTGCAGGAGAAAGACGGCATAGTGTGGATCTGGATGGGCGACGCTGCCAAGGCAGAAGGTGTGCCTCTGCCGATTGATACGTCTTGGTTGACGAATGGTAAATGGTGGTGGGTCAACGGCTTTAGTGAAGTCAATGCCAACTATCAGCTCCTGAAAGAGAATGTTCTCGATCTGACGCACATTCCGCATGTGCATCCGACTACAATTGGTGCGTCGGATTGGACGAATCCCCCCAAAGTCGAAGTTACGGATTCAACCGTCACCTTCCGTCAAGAGTTTGCGGCGGCGCCATTGCCAGCAATCTACGGCATTCCCACAGGGCTCGGCATGCAGACGCCAGCCGAGCGAACCAATTGGAGCACTTCCTACACGCCAGCAGCGCATGTTGGCTTCCTCGAAATTCGCCATCCGAATCCGAAGCCTGGTGAGCGCGATAAATGGACGCTTCAAATCATGCATTTGACGACTCCCGAAAGTCCGACCCGGTTCCGTTACACCTGGTTCATGGGATGGGATACGGAATTGTCGCCCGAATATCTGGAAGGTATGCGTCAGCATGTGCCCAAGGGCTATGCTGAGGATAAGTTCATTCTTGAAAAAGTCCAGGAGATGATCTTGCGCGATCCGCGGCACTTGGACTATCCCGAGATTATTGTGCAGGCTGACCAAGCAGCCATCCAGTCGCGACGCAAACTGGAAGCTTCGCTTAAAAAAGAGCAAGAATAAACTCTACCAGCTCGAGAGGGCTGGAACTGGGGTTGTAAAACCCCAGTAAAGAGTTATACGATTCAACCGCCTCGCTCCCCAATTGTGCGGGAACGCATAAGTCGAAGCAAGCCGAGTATGGACAAGAGGCCTCCAGATTGGCGAGCGGTGGCAAAAGCAGAGTGCTTGAACCAGAAGACAAACCTACTGATTGGCTACAAATTCCTAAATCAGGTCAATACCCCTTGCTACAGGTTCGTCCAAGCTCATCAGTTGACCGCCTCGGACCACCGCAGCGCAGCAGACTGGCATATGGGAGATTACATGTCATGCTCCACTATTTCGAATCAAACTTAATTCCAGCATGGTTCGCTCGCCCATCCGTTAACGTCCGCGTCACTGCCGGTAGCGTGGAGGAAGAAGCATCATGACCGCCATCGGTTTTTTCTTGTGCATGCTCAATGACATCCCGGATGGCGCATCACGCGGCTTCGATCCGGGAAAGCGGGGACGGGATTCCATATTGATGGTACGCCGGGGCCAGCGCATCTTCGCTTACCGCGACTCATGCCCTCATTATGGCAATGACGGCCCGCCCATGCCCTGGCGAAAGGATGACTATCTCAACAAGGGCGGTACTCGCATCCTCTGCAGTGCTCACGGCGCGGAGTTCGAGATCGAAACCGGCAAGTGCACCTACGGGCCGTGTATAGGACTATCGCTTCAGGCACTGCCTACCGTTGTCACGCCGGAAGGCGAGATTTATATTGTTCCAGACAGGATGGCGTAAATTTTGAACGCCAATCCCGACGAAATTGGCAAGGCATGACTGCTTGGCATTCAGGGCATGGAGGTTGCCATCCTTCCTCAAGCGTAGACGCAACGTGGCCTGCGTCAACGCGCCAATTCCTCGGCGGTACATGGCAGGCTTTTCTGGTCAGGCGAACACCCGGGAGATCAGAAAATCAAGCCGGACCGCGCCTGCCGCTCAGAGCGAACGCGCCTGGACCGAAGCCGATGATGAACAAAAGGCCGCCAAGAATTGCCAGGTTTTTCGAGAACATGATGGTTTGCATCATCCGCATCATTCCGGGCGGCTCGCTCCAGAAGTTATGGAACAACACGGTGGCCGCCACAGTAAAGGCGGCGAGCAGGAATCCTGCCAGCCGCACCTTGAAGCCGAACAGAAGTGCAAGCCCGCAAGCAATTTCCAAAAGTGCTGCTCCCCCCGCTACGGCAAAAGAAATCGGAATGCCCTTGGAGGCGATAAAGGCTGAGATTCCTTCGAATCCAAGCACCTTGCCGACTCCCGAGTGCAAAAAGACAGCCGCAACGAGCACTCGCCCGGCCAGACCAATCCATGGATACGCTTTTTCATTCATATCAACACTCCTGAATAATTACATATGCCCGAGAACGGGTTCCGCAGAAAGTGCCGAAGGCGTATAGCCAATCAAACGATTAGCCATAAGGCTAAAGGCTGCGAGCACAGCACAGCAAACTCCGATTGACACTATCGCTCGATTGAGATCGCCCGCCAGCGCTGTGGCGGCAAAGACCACCAGTGGACTGATGAATTGTCCAAAGAAGAAGCTGCATTGAAAGCCGCCGATGCCCCTGCCCCTGAACTGCGGCGGCAGATACGATACGCACCAGTTGACGAGAGCGGGCAGCGTCAGGCCGCATGCGAGACCGTTCAATGCAATCGCTGCAATGAAACTTGCATAGTTTTGCGCCAGCGTGCACATGATCAGACTTACGCCCGAAATCAGGAATGCCGCCGTCAGGAGCAAGGGCGTGCCGTGCCGCGCAAGCCATCTGAAACTCGCGGCGCCGATAACGACGCCGATGGAATTCAAAGCGATCGCTTTCCCGATCTCTTGCGACGACGCGATACCAAGCTTGTTCAACAAGAAGCCCGCTTGCACGGGAATGATGAAAAACAGGATGACGCCGAACATCGTGATGGAATAAATGACCACCATCGGCCGCCACGGAAAGGCTGAAACGTTCGCATCACCCGCACCCTGCCCGGCTTGCTCGCGCTGTACAGGCGCCGGCTCATACAAGAACAGCAGCACAAGACTCGATAAGACGATCGACGCGGCATACAGCCAGAACGGCGTGCGCCATCCATGTTCGCCGAGCGCGCCGCCAACCACGAAGAAAATTGTCGCGGCCAGCGAAGTCGCCACGGTTTGAAGCGAAAGCCACTTCTCCCTGCGCGCGCCGTCGAAGTAATCCGCGATGAGCACCGTGCAGCAGGTCATGATGCCGGCTTCGACAACGCCAAGGGCCGCGCGGGACACGAGAATGGCGTAAATAGAATCCAGCCATAGCGGGGCCGTACCGAACACACTGTAAAGAACCAGGCTCCAGAACAAGAGCATGCGTCGTCCGAGCTTGTCGACGATTGCGCCGGCAAAGGGGGACAACAGCGCGATCATCAGCGCAGGCAAGGTCATGACCAGCGGGGCGAGCGCATCCACCGAAGGAACATTGCGGAAGGCATGCCTGATCTGCGGCAGTACTGCACCAAGCAGCACGACGGCAAGGACCGGCAGGCAGCTCAACATCAGCAGGATCAGGCCTTGCGCCGTTCCCGCGGTGCGCGCGGGATGCATCGAAGAGAGATTTTTCATGATGAAATCCTGAGCTTCGGCAGCTCGCTAAGACACCGCCAAAGCAGGTTTGCAAACCAAATTGATCAGGTTGCGCCGGCTGCCAGACAAGGCAGACCGGCTATCCTGATTAGCGCAGGACAATTACCGGACACCTTCTCCGGCCATCGAGTCCGGAGTGAAGGTCGAATCCGGCAGCGGAGCCTGAATCTTGTAATGCGAGTTCTTCTCGTTAACCGATCCGCTGTAATACCAGGCTCCGGAGACGAGATCATAGAATCCGGACTGCTGCTGCGGCGTGGTAGCCGGCAGGTCCGGCATGACAACCGGCATGGTCCACAAGGTTTTCCAGAGCTGGCCATTGGCATCCCAGCGGTCGCCCAGGACCGCAACCCAGGAATCCTCATCAATGTAGTAACGCGATTTCGGGGCGACGTGCCGTTTTCCGGATGCGAGGTTGGCTTCAACTATCCATACTCGATGCAATTCCCAGCGCACATGATCCGGATTGATGTGGTGAGGCCCGAACAACGCCGACTCGCTGGCCATATGCGTGCGGTTCGAATTGTATGGAATGAACATCTCTTTTTTGCCGACGATCTTCCAGTCAAAGCGGTCGAGACGACCGGCGAAGACATCGATTTCGTCAAAGCTCATCACCCCTGCGGATGCGGGCGTGGGCGTATCGCAGCAGCCGTTTGGCAGCTTGCGCACACGCCGCTGTCCCGGCAGATACGTCCAGCTCTGGGTCTTTTCATGGTCGAGATTTTCTCGACCCACGATGGCTTCGCCTGCACGGATCGCCGGACCCGACGTGGCTAAACGGATCATCCAGTAATCGCCCTTGAATTTGCTTTCGCCATCCTTGACGTAGTAAGGCATCTGGTAATCCGCCGATCCTTCGGCAGACATGACGCGCTTGCCATCCGACGTACCGAGAAAATGACGGAAGTCCATGCGCCATGCGTCGCCGCGCCAGTGCAGCAGATGGTTGGCCATCACTTCATTGGCCGACTTGGGAATCGGAAAAGGAATCCCGCCGTAGGCGCCGGTGATTACTGTGCCATTTATTTTCGCTGTGGTCGCATTCTTGAACGTGTTGTCGTACACCCATTGCGGCGCTGCCGCGGTGCGGTGCGTCTTATAGATGTCGACGCGATAGGTGTCCGGGTAGCGCTTGAACATCGCCTTGGTGCCATCGGACAGTTTGTCCGTATACTGGTCGACGTTCTTGGCCGAAATCGTGAATAGCGGCTTTTCATCCGCAAACGGATCGCCGCGGCGGCCGCCGTTCTTGAAGCCGGGAACCGGCGTAGTATGGCCGCCGGTCCATGCGGGAATCGTTCCCTCCTTGTTGCCCGCTTTTTCGGCGCCGAAGGGGGTCAGCGTGGATTTCAACTGTGCCGCTTCATCGGCGCCGACCGCTGCATGCGCGCCATGCAGGCCGAACGCAGCCGAGGCAATGGCAAAGGTCAGGCTATGCGATGCAAGTCGTTTCATCAACATGATTTGTCTCCAACTCATTAGAAGGAAGTGCGAACGGAAAATGTGAGATAGTCGCGATCCTTCAAGGCCTGAAGGAACTGGATATTGTTGGCCGCATCGGTGCTCGGCGCTTCTTTGCCATAGAAATGAATGTAGTTCAACGTAAAGGTCCAGTCATTCAGATAAGTGCCCGTCAATCCGATATTCATGTCGCCGCCCCGATTGACGCCAAAACCCGACCCCACTGCCGACGAGCGTCCATGTGTGTAGCTGAGCCCGATGGGTACGGAAAGATCGAGGCCCGGATACGCCTGACGATAAGTCGGGGTGTACACCATGCGGAATGCCCACGCCGATTTGTCCGCATTGGGATTGAGCATGCTGGCGTTACGCGTGACGCTGGTCCGCGTATTCCAGGCGACTTCCCCCACGAGCGAAGACTCGGCCGCGATGAACGATGGTTGCAAGGATGCGATCCATGACAGCTGGGCGTGCGCGGTATTGCCGACCGCATATCCCGGATTGGAATTGTTGTTAAGCGTTGTATTGACACCGATGCTGCGCAAGATCGCTTGTCCCGAGCTGGCCAGTGGCGTGTCGCGACGAACTGAAACTTCGCCGGCAAGGGCCACTTCGCCGACGGTCTTGGCGAAGCTGGCGCCGAACGCCTTGATTCCCTCCGCATACACCCACTGATAGCTGCTCGGCGTGAGCGCGGGCGGGAATCCGGTCAGCGTCGTGAGGTTATTGCTCGGACCGGTGGCATGATAGCGAATCGCGTAGAGACCGAAGTCCGTATCCAGATCTTCTGAGCGCAAACGCAACTGAGTGCCGTACTGGCCAGAGTCGCGCGGCTCGATATCGCCGCGATAGGAGAATTGGGGCACCACAGGCGCAAACGGATTGCCGGCGATGATACGCTGGGCGCCTTCGCCGAGCGTATCGGAACTCGAAAGATAGGCGCCTACAGGGACAAAACGCGTCTTGCGGTATTCATACTGGTAGTAAGCGCCCAACGACGCCGTTGGCGATACCTGTATCTGTCCCGACAGCTTGCCTGTCGGCAGCACGGTCTCCTTGAACTGGGCGTTCGGCACGCTGGTCAGCTTGATCAGGTCCGTCGGCGCCATCGTTCCTGCAATGCCGTTGCTGCCGTAGAACAGGCTTTCACCCCAGACAAGCGCATGACGCCCCAGCCGGCCCGATACCGGCATGTCTTCGATTTCACCCTTGCCAAAGACGAAGGCATCCAGAATTTCCGCCTTTCGTCCCATCAGGGAGCGTGTGCCGCGCGGAAAGGTATTGAAAGGAATGCTGTTCGACGTCGGCGAGGTATTATCGTTGCTCGTGTTATAAACGCTGTCGTACCATCCGGCACCGCTGACGCGCGCGCCAAAGTGCCGCGTCACGACATCGAACTCGCTGAACAGATCGAGGCGGTTGGAGACGAAGCCCTTGTCGAAATTCAGGTTGCCGTCATTCTGATTGGTGCAGATGGCGCAAGTGGACAACCCCGGCGAGCGATCCTTCACGCGATATGCCGTGCTGTACTTGACCGTCGTGTCCCAACGGATCTTGACGTCTTCATTGCCCGAATCAATTTCGAAACCGTGTGCCGGCGCTATCATGCCGATTGCCGAAACGCCGATCAGTTCGGCAATTAAGATGCGCTTGAACGCAAGGCGTGACCGCATGCCTCTCCCCTTCATTCCTATCTCCTCATTGAATTGCTGTCGTACCTCTTCGATACTTCCGACAGATATTTTTTGTAGGGCATATCGTTTTGTATGCCATGACCTGCCGGCACAGAATAAACAGCTGGCGTCCCTACGTAAAATTGATAGATTGGAAGCCACGTATCGGAAAGGCCAATAGCATCACAAGGCAATCGAAGGATCGCGCCCGGCAAGCGCATTGCGCACCAGGTTCTCGACCGTGCCGTCATGGGTGTAGCCGGCCTTCAATGCAGCCGCCATGTCCATTTCCGGAAAGCGTGCGAAGACCGCTTCCAGCTGCTCGTCAGGCGCATAGGTCACCAGCCTGCGCCGGTCGCTGCCGAACATGCTTGCCATTGCATCGACGATTTCCGACATGGAAATCCGCAATACAGGCAAAGTGAAATCCCGCCTTGCGGCAACGGCCTCGGACAGCAGGTTGGCGGCATGCATCAGATTCCGGACGCAGCAGCCGACCGACATCAGCCATGTCTTCGCTTCGGGCGCGACAGGAACGGTGAAAGCTTCGCCATCGGCCAGTTTCCAGAAGAGGTCGCTCATGAAGGCCGACAGCAGACCGGATGGCGCCGGCGGACGTGCAACGATACCCGGCAGCCGGATGATGCGTCCGTCGACCCAGCCACGCCGGCTGTAATCCTGCAGCAGAATCTCGCTGGCAAGCTTGTGGGCGCCATAGCTCAGCACCGGTCGCATGGGTGTTGCATCCGTCACGAGAGGCGGCAAGCTTGCGCCATATACCGCAATCGTGCTCGCGAACACAAAGCGGGCCGGGATGGTTTGACGTCGAAGCAGTTCCAGCATCTGCATGGTTGCTCCGAGGTTCACATCGAGGCCGAGCTCAAAATCCTTTTCCGCCGCGCCGCCCGGCACGCTGGCAAGATGAATGACGCAGTCTGCGGGAGACCGGAATGCATCCCGCAGGACTAGCGGGTCCGCAATGCTGCCGCGTACCAGTCTCACGCGCTCATCATGAAACTCCTGATCGAATGCCATGTCCACCAGCACCAGCGACCGGAATGGCTCATTGGCGGATCCTGATGTGTCCATTGTGTCCATTGTGCCCTGGCCGAGCAGACAATCGACCAGCCTCCTGCCGATAAAGCCGCTGGCACCCGTAATGATGATGTTCATGTCTTGCCTTTCCATGCGAATCCGGATGCCTCGCGGTCATCAAGCAAAGCGTTGTCCACCCCAGTGCGCCAGAGGCAGCCCCGGCACCGGCGAGCGGAAGCAGGGAATGGTTGTGCCCAGAAGGCTGCCAAGATAGACGGTGCGCAAGTCAGAGCCGCCGAAGGTGATGCTCGCCATCCATGGCGCCAGCGTGCCTTTCGCCTGCGCCATGATGTCGGGCGTGACGGACTTCTCATGCCAGTGCCTGTTCAGCCTCGCGGTCGCCTCGGGATTTCCGTCGTCGAGAATCGTGAGCACATCGCCCTGCGGCGTGAGGGCGATCAGCTTGTCGCTCATGATGAGCGTGACCCACAGGTTGCCGAATGCGTCGAAGGCGAATCCGTCGGGGAAGCCTTCGAGCCGGCTCGGACCGAAGAATTCGCGGTCGGTCAGGGACCCGTCGGGCTGCACGCGCAGGCGCGATATGCGGCGCGCATTGCTTTCCACCACATAAAGCCATTCCTCATTGGCATCGAACTTCACTTCATTGGTGCCGCCGAAACCTTCTGCGACGATGCGCATGCCCTTGTCATCCATCAGCGCCAGATAACCATCGAGCACGCCGGAATTGATTGATTCCGTCCACGGCGACATGCGCGTGGTGACGGTCAGCCAGATGCGTCCCTTCGAATCGCGCATGACAAAGTTCGCCTTGCCGATCGGCCGGCCGTCGATCTCGGTGTGCAGGACCTTGTACGAACCGTCGCGGGAGAAACGGTCGACCGAGTCGGTTCCCCAGTTGGCGATCAGGATGTCGCCATTGTCCAGCAACGCGAGACCGTTCGGCAGCGATCCCACTGCCATCACATAGCGGTCTTTGAAACCCGCCCGCTGCTCGGCTCCGGTCTGCGACGCCGGAAGCTTCAAGGTTTGCTCGCCATTGGCGGCAATATGCATGATGCCGCCGCGCGCATCCGCGACCAGCAGCGATCCGTCCGCCTGAGCAAGTATGCATTCGGGCCGCTGCAGACCCTCGCCTGTCTTGCCGATTGTGCTTCGGTCGAGCTCCCAGTCAAGGAGCGGATTCTGGTGATCGGACATGGGTTTTTCAAATTGATTGATTCTGAGCGGATGATAAAGACTGCCCTGCGCCGTGAGAACGCGATTTTCAAGATGCCAGCCATCCGGAAAACCGTAAGCCCGATTTTCAGCGGGACTTGCGATGACGGTGCCTGGAAGTTCCTGCCGACCGTATGCCGACTGTATACAGAAGCCCTTCCTTAATGAGCAATTCCCGTTGATCCGAGTGCCAGATACCAGGCATCGATATATTCAAATAGTGCCGGCACATCGGGCTGTATACACTTCGACGCAATGCATTCCGTACGGAGAAGAACGATGACAATCGCGCTTCGCCGTCGTGCCCCTGTTGATCCTGGAGAAAATATCGCCATGTTTCCGAAAAACACCTGGTATGTCGCCTGCACGCCTGACGAAATCGAGACCAAACCGCTGGGCCGCCAGATTTGCGGCGAGAGAATGGTGTTCTATCGCGGTCCCGGTGGCAAGGTGGCGGCACTTGAAGATTTCTGCCCGCACCGCGGCGCACCGCTTTCGCTCGGCTTCATCCGTGATGAACAGCTGGTGTGCGGCTATCACGGCCTGGAAATGGGATGCGACGGCAAGACCATCTCGATGCCTTGCCAGCGCGTACGCGGCTTCCCTGCCATCAAGAGCTTCCCGGTGATCGAACGGTATGGTTTCATCTGGGTATGGCCTGGGGACTCCGGGGAGGCCGACCCGGCAAAGCTGCATCATCTGGCATGGGCAGAGAGTTCCGACTGGGCCTATGGAGGTGGCCTGTATCACATCAAATGCGACTATCGCCTGATGATCGACAACCTGATGGATTTGACCCATGAAACCTATGTGCATTCGACCAGCATCGGCCAGAAGGAAATCGACGAAGCGCCGGTGAATACCAGGTTTGAAGCCGAGGAAGTGATTACCAGCCGATTCATGGAAAACATCATGGCGCCGCCGTTCTGGAAAATGGCCCTGCGCGGCAACGACTTGCCGGACGATCAACCGGTGGACCGCTGGCAGATCTGTCATTTCACGCCGCCCAGCCATGTGCTGATCGAAGTCGGCGTAGCCCTTGCCGGCAAGGGCGGTTACCATGCCGATCCCGAATACAAGGCAAGCGCCATCGTGGTGGACTTCATCACTCCCGAAACGGAAACCACGCACTGGTATTTCTGGGGCATGGCACGCAATTTCAAGCCGCACGACGAAGAACTGACCACCTCCATACGCCATGGCCAGGGCAACGTGTTTGCCGAAGATCGCGAGATGCTGGAGCAGCAGCAGGCAAACCTGCTGAAGTACCCGGACCGCAAGCTGCTGATGCTCAATATCGATGCCGGCGGCGTACAGTCGCGCCGCATCATCGAGCGGATGCTGGCCGGGGAGCGCGACGTCGGCGGTATGGCTCGCTGACTTCCTTGCTTGTTCATTTGCCGCCGACCCGATCCGTTGCTGACCATGCCTGATCTGAACCAAGTAAAGTCGCTGCAAAAAAGCATCGGCGGACGCGCACTATCGCAGACCGAGCATGCCATCTTGGGCCTACGCGATGCCGTGCTGCGCGGCCAGTACCATGCCGGCGAGCGCCTTGCCGAAACCGATGTGGCGGAACATCTGGGCGTGTCCCGCACGCCGGTACGTGCGGCAATGCAGCGCCTGACGGAAGAAGGGTTGCTGGAAATGCTGCAACCGGCCGGCTTTGCGGTGCGGGAATTTTCCGAAGAGGACATTGCCGACGCTATCGAAATTCGCGGCACCCTTGAAGCCTTGGCGGCGCGCATGGCAGCCGAACGCGGCATACAGCGGTCTCGGCTGCAGGAACTGCGCGAATGCGTCGCCAGGATGGATGCTGCCCTTGCCAGTCCGATTTCACATTGTCTGCAGCTTGAAAGACTTGCGCGGTATGCGGAAGCCAACGAGCGCTTTCACGCGCTTATCCTGAACGCGTCGGGCAGCGGCATGGTGCAACGCGCACTGATGCGCGTGACGTCCCTGCCCTTCGCTTCGCCCAACGCGTTCGTCACGGCGCAGGCCAGCCTGCCAGGCTCGCTCGACATCCTGCGACTCGCACAGATGCAGCATCACGATATCGTTGATGCGCTCGAGGCTCGTTCCGGCGCGAGGATCGAGGCATTGATGAAGGAACACGCGCACGTCGCGCACAAAAATCTGCAACTGGCACTGCGCCAGCCCGAAGCACTGGATCACATTCCGGGAGCGTCCCTGGTCCGACGCGCCTGAAGTCCGAGACCAAGGCGATATCGTGCGGGCCAAGACACTTGAGCAACATGACGGCGGCGAAAAGTTCAACGCTTCATAGGGACACCGGGAATTGCCTGCAGTGATAGCAGCTATCCAGCTTATCGACTTGTCCGCAGCAGCGGCATTCCCTAAGATGCATCAGGTGTCGCGCGCTTCCTCAGATGGGATTTTCGGGGGGCGTTCAGGCGACGACTTGGCAGCTTGTCTCTCCCATTGTCTGGTTGTCTCCAGAATGGCTTCGGCCCGCTTCCATGGAAGCGGGCTTTTTTCATCTTGCGATACGTCGTATTCAATCAACAATCAGCTTTAAATCCTGCCGGTCATGCCTGCGGCGTCTACACCCGCTCGATAATCATCGCGATCCCTTGGCCGCCGCCAATACACATCGTGATCAAGCCGTAACGCTTGCCGGTTCGGATCAGTTCATACAAGCATTTCACGGTAATGACCGCGCCGCTCGCGCCAACCGGATGACCGAGCGCAATGGCGCCGCCGTTGGGATTGGTGCGTGCCGGATCGAGATCGAGTCCTTTACCGACGGCGATCGCTTGCGCCGCGAATGCCTCGTTGGATTCGACCAGGTCCATCTCGTGCAGGCGCAGGCCCGCGCGCTCAAGCGCGATGCGGACTGCGGGGATCGGTCCGGTGCCCATCAGGCCGGGCTCCACGCCTGCCACAGCGGTCGACACGATGCGAGCCAGAGGAATCGCTCCGGATCGCTGCGCCGCCGATGCAGCCATCAGCACGCATGCGGCGGCCCCGTCATTGATTCCGGATGCATTGCCTGCAGTGACCGAACCATCCTCGCGCTTGAACACAGGCTTGAGACGGGAGAGAGACTCCAGCGTGGTGTCCGCCTTGGGATGTTCGTCAGTGTCGAACAATGTAACGCCCTTGCGGCCCCTGATTTCGACCGGGACGATCTGATCGCGGAAATAACCCTCGTTGATCGCATGGATGGCTCGGCGGTGGCTCTCAACGGCAAAGCGATCCTGCTCCTCGCGCGACACGCCGAACTTGGCGGCGACATTTTCGGCAGTCACCCCCATGTGGCCGGCACCGAACGGGTCCGACAAGGCTCCCACGAGCATGTCGACCGTCCTTGCGTCGCCCATCCGCGCACCCCATCGCATGGAGGGTATGGAATACGGTGCGCGGCTCATGGTTTCACTGCCGGCGCCGACGCAGATTTCCGCTTCCCCCAACTGGATTGCTTGTGCGGTGGTGATGATCGCCTGCAGGCCCGAGCCGCACAGCCGGTTGACCGTCAGCGCCGTGGATTCGGGCGGCATCCCGGCATTGATTCCTATGACCCGGGAGAGATACATGTCACGCGGTTCGCAATGGATCACATTTCCCACAGTGATCTGCTGCACCTGCACCGGGTCGATGCCGGCGCGTGAAACCGCCTCCTTCACCGCAATCGTTCCCAGCTCGCTTGCGGAAAACTCCTTTAGCGCTCCGCCGAAGCCGCCGATTGCCGTGCGGGCGGCGCCTACAATCACTACATCCATCATTGATTCGCTCCTCATCGCGTTGTGGTGCTATTGCGCCATCGCGCGTTTCTCATCATCGGTCAATGCGGGACCGTCCAGAGTGACACGTGAATCATCGATCCGGAAACGATTGATGACCGGCTTGAGCTCTTCCTTCACATGCGTTTCGCTGTAACCGTTGAAGAGGTGTCCGAACAGTCCGCGGCGCAGGTCCGACGTGCCCATGAACCAGTCGGCGAGTGGAAAGGTCAGGTTCATGTTGTACTTCATCATGATGCCTTGATTGTGGTGCGCGGTGTGGTGGCGGCGGATCGTATTGATGAAAGGCATGTTGCGGACGAACCAGTTGTCGCGGACGTGGCAGCAATAGTGGAAGGTTTCATAAACCAGGTATTGGGCCGCCATGGACATGAACACGATATACCCGGCATTGGCATTGAAGATCTGGCTGGCGGTATAACCGAGAACAGTACCGAACACGCCGAGCGTAATCAGGACCCGCCATGGGAAAAAAACAATCCGGAATTCACGGACGGCGTCGATGGTGGGTTCATTGTCGGTAAAGTACTGGTGGTGTTCGCGGGTATGCCGCTCATAGATGGCACGCAGCGCGAACACATCGATGCGGCGATGCATCACGTACATGTGCATTGCCCATTCGATGAAGTTTCCGGCAATGAAAACAGGTATCGCAATCAGCCATTCCCAGCCAGGATTCTGCAGCTTGCCGGCGCAGTAGTAGATTGCGCTTATGCCGGCTCCGTACATCACTGCGATATGCAGCAGTCCGTTGTAAAACGGGCTAATCCTTGACTTGTAGTTTTCACGAAACTTGCGCTGGCGTTCAGACATCATGGTGCAATCTCCTCCTTATAAATACACAACTGATATGTTAGTTGGATACACCAAACCGGTCAATGCCATTCTTTTTCATTCTGTTGCTTGCGCTGCCGAACGGCCGATCAACTCCGGCTGTGTCTGTGACTGTGACTGCCTGCCGATGAACTCATGCACTTCGGCGACGAATCTTCCGGGATCGGCCGTCATCGGATTGTGACCGACATGGCTCCATTCATGGAGCACGCAACGCGGCAGTTCGGCGGCTATGAGGCGGCCATGCGAGATCGGGCATTGATCGTCCAGAGCGCCATGGAGAACCATGGTCGGCGTGGTGACAGCACACAGCAGGTTGCGATAATCCGCTTGCTGGACCGAGCGCCAGGCGCCAGCCACAGCGAGAGGGGTTGCCGTTTCAACGAGATTGAGGCGCGCCGCGCGCTCGCTTGCCTCCTGTTCGACCTCCTCCGGACTTCCTCCGTGAAACCATCTTGCCTGTACGCCGGCATGCGCGGTACCGGAAACGAGTATCAGGGCATTCAGCATCGCGGCGGGCCATTTGCGGATCATTTCCAGGACAACCGAAACACCCATGCTCCAGGCGACGACTGCCGCAGGCTCGGCCACTACATCAAGCACGGATCGCAGATCGTCCGCAAAGCATTCCAGACGGTAGCCATCAAGGTCGCCGGGCGCATGCGAACCGCCGCGGCCACGCAGGTTGGGGGCGATTACCCGGTAATGCCGGGCCAGCGCCGGCACGATGGTATCCCAGGTTCTCGCCGTTCCCTGTATGCCATGCACGAGAATCACCGGCGTTCCGCTGCCTTGTTCGGTATAGGTGATGGGGCCTTGCGGACTGTTGAATGTTTTCATGGTCGATGCTTTTGATTGCCTGGACATTCCAGGGTTGGGTTGGTTCGCGCAGGTATGCCGCTGCCTGTAGGACGCAAGATGAATTGACGTAAGAGTGCTGAATAAATACAATACAACTAATATATTAGTTGTATTGTAATTTGGAGTCGAGAATTGATGAATGACAAAACCTTCATGGCGTGGCCCTCGCGTATCTTGTTCGGCTGCGGCGAACTTTTATCTCTGGCACCGCTTTTGCAGAAGCAGCGCTTTCGCCAGGCGCTGATTGTCACCGACAAGTTCTTTACTGACCAATCGGACATCGTGGTCCGACTGATGGAGAGCTTGGCCAGCCATGGCATCGGGTCCGTCATATTCGACGAAGGCGAGCCGGATCCCAGCGTCGCGCTGTGCCAGCGGGCTGCGGAGCGTTTATCCCGAGTATCGGCGCTGGCGGATATCGATCATGTGATCGCGGTGGGCGGCGGCAGCAACATCGACCTGGCAAAGGTGCTTTCAGTGACATTGAAGTATGGCGGGCATCCCGCGGACTATGTGGGGGAAGGCAAGATCCCGGGAAAGCCGCTGGCCCTCGTTGCCGTTCCAACAACATCGGGCGCTGGTTCTGAAATCACGCCGGGCGCCATCCTGGTGCAGGAGAACTCGTCCACCAAAGTTGCGCTCATGGATAACGACTTGCGTCCGGTTACCGTGGTTGTCGATCCCCTGCTTACCGTCTCGTGCCCGCCGAAGGTGACGGCCGACGCCGGCATCGACGCGCTCACGCACGCCATCGAATCCTATCTGACCTGCGACTCCATGCACTTCGACCGCCAGGGCCTGGCCGATCCGGGCTATAGCGGACGCAATCACATCACGCAGTTGATGGCGGCGGAATCGATCCGTCTTTGCTTCGCGCATCTGCCGACGGCTTACAGGCAAGGCGCGGACGTCGATGCGCGCATCGGAATGGCTTACGGCAGTCTGCTGGCGGCGTTTTCCTATGCCAATGCCGGACTGAACGCGGTGCATGCGTTGGCCTATGCCTTGGCCGGCCTGACGCATGCATCGCACGGCAGCACGAACGCGGTGTTCCTGCCCTATGTCATGCAAAGCCTGCTGCCGGTCCGCGAGCGGGAACTGGCGCACATTGGCAGCTTGGCCGGGCTCACCGCCGCATCGCAGTCCGAGCTGGCCAGAAAGGCAGTCATTGCCACGCGCGACCTCGTTGCACAAGTCGGCATTCCCGTCACGCTCAAGGACTTCGGTGTTACCAAGGGCGACCTTGCCGGCCTCGCAAGCAATGGCTTGGCGGTCACGCGCCTGGTCAAGGCCTTTCCTATCCAGCCGCCGCGGCAGGCGTTCGAAGCGATCGTCGCGAATGCCTATGCCGGCAAGATCCTGACCGACTGAACCGCGAGCGGCCGGGGCTCGGCGACCGGCCGCTTCCGGGCAATCCGATGTCCGCATGGGAGTATCCTGTTGCGAACGGCGCCTTTTAGGTAAACTGCGCTGTCGTTTCCAATTCTTTCCAGGATTCACTCAATGTCACGAGCCGCAAGCAGCGCATCCAAACCGGGCAGCCCAAAGAAGGCCGCGGAGCCGAAAATGGCTGAAGAACACCACATGACCCTGACGGACAAGGCCTATGCGGACCTGGAGGAAATGATCGTTACCCTGCAGCTGGCGCCTGGAGAAGCGGTGTCCGAAGCCAGTCTCAGCGCAAAGCTGGGCATCGGCCGGACGCCGATTCGCGAAGCGGTGCAACGGCTTGCACGGGAAAAATTGCTGGTCATTCTGCCGCAGCGCGGCATCTTTGTTTCCGAGATCAACGTCGGCAGCCAGCTCAAGCTGCTGGAGCTGCGCCGTGAGCTCGAGCGCCTGCTGGCGCGCCTGGCGGCCAGACGGGTGACCACCGACGAGATCGCTCAGTTCAAGCGCATCGCCAGCGGACTGGAGAAGGCGTCCCGCACCAATGACGAAACAACGTTCATGCGCCTTGACAGGGAATTCAATCTGCTGGTGGCCAAGGCGGCACGCAATGAATTTCTGACCACGTCGATGAGCCTGACCCAGTCCCTGTCCCGCCGCTTCTGGTATATCCATTACAAGCAGGTGGCCGACATGCCGTTGGCGGCCCGGCTCCACGCCGAAGTCGCGCGCGCCATCGCCAACCGTGATGATGTCGCGGCGGCAAAGGCCTCGGACGCACTGATCAACTATATCGAGGAATTTACCCGCGCCACGCTGGACGCCGGCATGTAGAGCGCTTGTGTCGTGCCCAACGCATGTTGCCGGCCGGTGCAAAGGCCGGCCGGCATGATCAATCAGGGCTTGAGCTTATCGTCGATGATGGCAACCGCGCGCGTCCAGCCGGCGGAAGCGCCGCGGATCTTGTGCGGGAAGCAGGAGATAAAAAAGCCATCGGACGGCAGGGCTTCGAGATTATGAAGCTTCTCCAGGTGGCAGTAACCGATATGACGGCCAGCCTTATGCCCTTCCCACAGCAGGGAAGCATCGCCTGTCGCTTTCGCGCGTTCGACCTGGTACGACAGCGGCGGGTCCCAACTCCAGGCATCGGTACCGGTCAGCCGCACGCCGCGTTCCAGCAAGTACATCGTTGCTTCATAACCCATGCCGCAACCGGAGCGCCAGTAGTTCGGGTCGCCATACTTCTTGCCCGCGGAGGTGTTGACCACGACGATTTCGAGCGGCTTGAGTTCATGGTCGATGCGTTTCAGTTCCGCTTCCACATCCTTCGCCGTCACCAGGTAGCCATCCGGGAAATGGCGGAAGTCGAGCTTGACGCCAGGCTGGAAGCACCAGTTCAAGTCCACTTCGTCGATGGTGGTCGACTTCTCGCCGTGGTTCATGGTCGAGTGGAAGTGATACGGCGCATCGAGGTGAGTGCCGTTATGGGTGCTCAGGGAAATGTTTTCCACCGCCGCGAATTCGCCTTCAGGCATGTCTTCGAGTTCGAAGCCGGGCATCAGGATATCCATCGCCTTTTCGGAATGCTCGTCCTTGTGCGTGCTGTAATTGATTTTCGGTCCCAGTCCCGGCGGATCGGAGGGAACATCGTTTTCCAGATAGATCGACAGATCGATCAGCTGCCTTGCCATAGCGGTCTCCTTAGTTGACAGGTTAAGACGAAAGGGATCTGCACCGCGCCTCAGTCGGCGTCCGCAGCCCTTTCCTGCTTTTGTTTGAGCTTCTCGTTGAAACGCACCGGGTCAATCAGGTAACGCTCATGCGTACCCTGCGATATGACATCGACGCCATCATGCGCGGAAACCTTGAATAACAGCCTCCTACCCACGACTTCGACGAGTTCGGTCGATACCGTAACCGTCAGTCCGGGCGGCGTCGCAGCCTGGTGGGTGAAGTACACGCCGGTGCCGACGGACTGCACCTTGGGCCAGTCCATGTGATCCTTGATGGACTCGATGCAAGCCCACTCCAGCAATCCCACCATGAACCCCGTGGCAAGCACTTTGGGCATTTGCTGGAACATATCCGATTCGGGATAGAGGCAAGGCACCGTCTTGCTGGGCGGAACCGCATAAGTAAAGGTAAAGGAGATCCCTGGGGCCAACACGCGTCATTCTTTCGTAGGTTTCTGGAAGAGGCCTCAAGGGCAATAGCTGCAATGGATGCAATGGATGCAATCCCTGCAGCACCCGGGCAATGCTGATCTTACTGTGTCTTGCCGGTGCGTCCTGCATGGAATTCGGTGATCGGCGCCATCCAGAAAATGGATAGTTCGAGGCAAGCTTCGCAGCGCCAACGCAATCCGTCGTATTGATGGTATCGATAGCGTGCATCACAACATGCGACTTTTCCATGCATTGCCCCGCTAGTAAGATCCGTTAGGCAGCAGCAGAAGCCGCAGTTGGATCGTGCTCGTCAATTACTCTACAGGATGGCAACAGATGAAACTCGCAACACTCAAGAATGGCACCAGGGACGGCAAGCTTGTCGTGGTATCGCGGGACCTCACCCGTGCTGTCGAAGCGGGCGCAAAGGTGCCGACCATGCAGGCCGCGATTGAACATTGGGAACAGGTCTTGCCCTACCTTCAGGACTTGTCCGATCGGCTCAACAGCAATGACATATCGGGCGCGATTCCATTCCATTCCAGTGACGCCGCTGCCCCGCTGCCCCGCGCCTACCAGTTTGTCGATGCCTCTTCGTTTCTCAATCATGGAAGCATCATGGAAAAGGCGTTCAAGGTAGCGCCCCAGGTTCCGCCGGGAACTCCCATCCTGGTGCAGCGCCAGGGAGACGACTTCTGCGGCCCCAATGATGACTATGTCCTGGTGGATGAGGCTGAACTCGGCGACTTCGAGGGAGAAATCGCGGTCATTGTGGATGACATCCCCTTTGGCACGAAGGCCGATCAAACCATGAAACATATCCGTCTGCTGATGATTCTCAACGACGTCAGCATGCGCGCCCATGTGGGACGCGAAATGGGAATGGGATTCGGCTTCATCCAGGCCAAGCCGGCAACGACGTTCGGACCGGTGGCCGTTACTCCGGACGAACTGGGCGTGGGATGGTCAAACGGGCGTGTCTGCCTGGACCTGCACGTTCATCGCAACGGAGAGCTGTTCGGCCATCCGAACGGAAGAGAAATGGATTACAGTTTCGGCCAGCTGCTTCAGCACCTCTGCCACAACCGCAATCTGCGCGCCGGCACGGTGCTGGGCACCGGCACGTTCTCGAACGTCGACCATGAGACAGTGGGCTCGGCATGCCTGGCTGAACGGCGGGCACTGGAAACCATCGCCCATGGCGAGGCCAAGACTCCTTTCCTGCAGTACGGCGACAGGCTGCGTTTTGAAATGTTCGGCGCGGATGGACACTCGATTTTCGGCGCGATCGACCAGCGTTTCGTGCCGCCTGCAACGCGCTAATCCTTTCTTTCCCCACGAAAGTGGGGAAAACATTGTCGATGCCGCGCCATGCGGCATTTCTGTCTAGAAGCCGACGTTGTTCGGCCCCTTCAGCGCGAGCAGTTCCCGTGCATCCGCGGGACTAGCCACTTCAAGCCCCAGCTCCTCCAGGATGCGGCGGACCTTGGCCACCTGCGATGCGTTGGATTCCGCCAGTTCTCCCTTCTTCAGCCACAGGCTATCTTCCAGGCCGACACGGACGTTGCCGCCCATGACCGCGGACTGCGCCGCGACGAACATCTGATTGCGGCCGGCACCCAGCACCGACCACAGGTAGTCATCGCCGAAAAGCCTGTCGGCCGTGCGCTTCATATGCAGCACATCTTCCGGATGCGGGCCGATGCCGCCTCGCAGGCCGAACACGGACTGAATAAAGAATGGCGGCTTGATCAGGCCGCGATCGAGGAAGTGCGCCGCCGTGTAGAGATGTCCGATGTCGTAGCACTCGATCTCGAAGCGCGTGCCGTTATTGCTGCAGGATTCAAGAATATAGGCGATGTCGCGGAAGCTATTCTTGAAGATGCGCTCATCGCTGCCGGCCAGATAGGGCAACTCCCAGTCATGCTTGAACTCCTTGTAGCGCGGAACCATTTCGTACAGGCCGAAATTCATGGAGCCCATGTTCAGCGATGCCACCTCGGGGCTGAACTGGTGAGCCGGGCGCAACCTGTCCTCGACCGACATCGCCGGCGATCCACCGGTCGTGATATTGACCACGACGTCGGAAGCCGATTTGATGACAGGCAGGAATTCGGCAAACAGCCTCGGATCCTGAGACGGTTCGCCTGTCTGTGGATTGCGTGCATGAAGGTGCACGATTGCCGCGCCCGCTTCTGCAGCGCCTATCGCGGACTGGGCGATCTGCTCGGGAGTGACCGGCAGATAAGGCGACATGGTCGGCGTATGGATCGAGCCGGTAATCGCGCAGGTAATAATCACTTTCGACTGTTTCTTGGACATGTTCTTCCTCTTGGTGGTTGACTCAATGAACAAAGGTTCCGGCGCACATGTCCGCGCTCATACCTCGACTCTCATACCATCAGCATGAAAACGGGCAGGCCCGCCGTCACGGGTATGGCAGCAGCGCCGCTCTGGATCGGTATGCCGTCCTGCTGTTCGGCCTGGCATTCCTTTTGGCTGGACCGGGCATGCATAAACAGCAGTCCGTCGTGCGCAGCCGCACAAGGTTCCAGCAGGTTGAGAGCGACGGGTATGATCTTTTCCCACATGGCGCTTTTCTCCTCGATACAATCTGTTCGCGCGGCTGCAGGATGCCGTCCGCGCCAGACCGGGTTCAGTCCTGTCGCAATCGCCAGCGCAAGAAGCGCCGCTCCGCATTCTTCAATGCCGTATCGCTCACGTAACCGATCAGGCTCAACAGGACGACGCCGGCGAACAAGTCGGCAGACTGATATCCGCGCGAAGCGACCAGGATGGCCATGCCGAGCCCTTCCTGCGACGCCAGCATTTCTCCCACAACCGACAACACCAGCGCAACGGTCAGCGACAGCCTTGCGCCAGACAAAATATCCGGCAAGGCGTTCGGCAAGCCGATCTTCCAGATAAATGCCAAACGCGACATTCGCAGCATGCGGGCGGTTTCAATCAGGCGCGGCTCGATGACCGCAAAGCCGTGAATCGATGCCAGCAGGACCGGCCATACCGCGCCAAAGGCAATCACGCCCAGCACCATGGCCGGAGACAGACCGAACAGGGCAATTGCAACGGGAACCACGGCGGAGGCCGGCAGTGGCCGAATGTATTCCAGAGTGGGCTGGAGCCAGGCGCGTGCGGACGGCGAAACGCCGATCAGCGTGCCCAGCACGATGCCCAGCAATGTTGCGAGCAACCATCCATAGACCATGTGCGCAATGGTGCCAAGCGCGAGTTCGGCCAGGTTCCCCTGTCGGAAACCGTCAGCAAGCGCGGCGGCGACGGCGCCGGGCGACGGCAGGTACACCGGAGACACCCATTGCATTGCGCATACCGCATGCCATAGCACGGCAAATCCCGCGGCCACCAGCAGACTTCCTGTCATCCAACCCAGCCGCTCCCGATTCATGCCGGCCTCCCCGGCCCAAGGCGAAACAATAGCCGGTTCTGCACGGCCAGCATCAAGGCATTGATACCCCAACCAAGTACAGCCACCCATAGCAGGAATGCCAGCATCAGGGCAGGCTGCAGAGTCTGTTGCGCGCTCATCATCGCGTAGCCGAGGCCGCGTGGATTGGCCGTGATTTCCGTCGTGATGGCAAGCACGAGAGCCACGCCGGTAACCAGGCGCAGCGCCACGAATAAACGCGGCAGGGCCGCCGGCAGTACGATGTTCAATACGCGCTTCAGCGGTCCCAGGCCCAGCATCCGGGAGACTTCCAGCAGACATGGTTCGATCTCGCGCACGGCCGCTTCGGATAGCAGCAGCATCGGCCAGAAGCACGCGAAGGAAATCACGGCTGCCTGCATGCGAAACCCGAAGCCGAACAGCAGCATGGCCAGCGGAATGAGCGCCACCGATGGAACGGGTCGCAGCATCTCGACGGTTGCGCGCGACAAGCGCGCCGCCGCCGGCGTCAACCCTAGCCAGATGCCTAGCAGCAGGCCGAGGCCGCCGCCGATGACAATGCCGCCGGCCACGGTCTCCAGGGTCTGCAGCGTGGCTTCGAGCAGGCTGCCGTCCGCGAGCGCTTGCCAGCCGGCGGCCAGCACCGCCGAGGGCGCGGCGAGCGCATCGCTTTGCGTGCCGCCCATCCGCATTGCGGCTTCAGCCGCCGCCAGAGCGCCAAGCGGCAGTACCGCTCCGTGCCAGGTGCCATGCGTCATGAATGATTCCCCTGAACCAGACCGAAGAGGGAACGGCGCAAACCGTGAAATCCGGGTTCTTCATACGTTGCCAGCTGGTCGCGCGGACGCGCTAGCGGCACGTCAACGAGCCTGGCCAGCCGCCCCGGATCCGCCTTCAGCGCCACGACACGGTCGCCCAGGTAAAGTGCCTCATCCAGATCATGCGTAATGAACAGCACCGTCGTTCCGCTGTCGGCGGCGATGCGCGCAACTTCATCCTGCAGGCTCTGGCGGGTCATCGCGTCCAGCGCGCCAAAAGGTTCGTCCATCAGCAGCACGGCCGGCTCCTGCGCCAGGCAGCGCGCAATCTGCAATCGCTGCTGCATGCCACCGGAAAGCTGGGCCGGATACCTGTTCCCATGCTGCGAGAGGCCGACCTTCTGCAGCAGAGCCGCAATGCGGTCGGACCGTTCGCCCTTCGGCATGCCGGCAGATTCCAGCGCAAGGCTGATGTTGCCTGCCGCAGTGCGCCATGGCAGCAGCGCCTTGGCATAATCCTGAAAAACGATCGCCACATCCGGCGACGGCCCGGTCACAGGCCGCCCTTCATGCACCACCTGCCCTGAAGTCGGCTTCAGCAATCCGGCCAGCAGGCGCAGCAGCGTCGTCTTGCCGCATCCCGAGGGGCCGATCACGCAAACAAATTCCCTGCGCCGGATATCCAGCGAAAAGTCCTGCAGAATGAGCCTGCCGCCGAGCGAGAGCTGTACCTGGTGGAAGGAAACGACGATATCTGCGCTGGATGATGTCATTGGTGAATGCCTGGCGTAACTGGAACGGCTCGTAAAGCGAAGGGAATTGCCCGCGCTGAACCGCATGAGCGGTCCTGCCTTGCGCCACTCCGCATCCGGGCGGCTCTCTTCATTTAACGATCAAGGTGTTCAGCTTGGGCGGGTTCCTGAGCATGTTCTGCTCGCGCATCGCCTTGTCGAAGAAGGCAAGCTCATTCGGCTCGATCTCCGTCTTCAGCTTGGGAATCTGCAGCGAGGCCAGTACCTCCGGCGGTACCCGCACATATTTACCGATCGCCTGGCGAGCCTGTTCCGGATGTGCCAGCGCGTGCCGTTCGGCTTCCTTCAGCGCGTCGCGGAAAGCGCGCAACGCTACCGGATTCCTGCCGGCCCATTCCCGCGTGGTCATGTACAACACCTGGGAAAATCCTTCCGGCAGTTCCTGCATCACGTAGGCAAGCAGGCTACCGGTACCTGCCTGCAGGATGCGAAGCAGGAAAGGATCGGCGGTCATCACGGCGTCAACAGTGCCCGCCTTGAGCACATCGTTCATTTGCGGGAATGCAATCTCGGTGAAACTTACCTTTTTCGGATCCACGCCCTTGCCGGCAAGCCATTGCCTGGCCATGATATGCAGTGCGGCGTTCAGGCCGGGTACCCCGATCTTCTTGCCGGCCAGATCTTGCGCCGAGCGGATATTGGCGCCGGTGCGAACGATCAATCCGACTTCGGTGGCGGGTCTGGCATTGACGCTCGCATTGGCGAAGGCAACGAGGTCCATGCCGCTGTCCGCCGCCTGGATCAGCACCGGCGTGGCACTGGCGCCGACCTGGATCGAGTCGGACTGCAGGGCCGCGGGCAGAACGCCGCTTAACGCCACCAGCTGCGGCGTGACGTCCAGCCCGTGCTTGTCAAAGATCTTCTGTTCCTTTGCGACATAGAGCGCGGCGAAAGCGGTGACTGCCGTATAACCGACGACCATTTTGGTCTGGGCAAACACCGTTGGCGATATCAGCGCCGCAACGAGACACAGGGCCTTGATGATTTTCATATCGGATGAGGTTCATGGATGGGAAAGATAAGCCGCCTTTTCATCGCGGGAAGTGTCGGTACGTAGCGATGGAGCGCAATCGACGAACCAATTCAAAGCATGGCCATGTTACTGATATATCAGGTTGACCGGCTGTACTAGCGTCACTCGAAAGCCAATGTTTTTATGGATACCCGGCATCGTTCGGCCCGATACATCGCCATTAAGCGCGAACCCGCTGCCGGGTATCGCGCGCTGCACTCTGCTTGCCGTGCTTAAAGGTCAAGAACCAACGGCCCGCTTCTGGCTCGCGAACAGCATGGCGTGAACTGGTCGTTCTTCGCCTTCTCATCATCGGTAAAGTACATGTCGCGGTGATCGGGCACGCCGCCGAGCACGCGGGTAATGCAGGTGCCGCAAACGCCCTGCTCACAGGACACGGGAATGCTCATCCCTTCGTCTTCCAGAACCTGCGCCACGCTCTTGTCAGACGGAATGAGGATGGTCCTGCCGGTGCTGGCGATCGTGACTTCAAACGCCTGATCGCCGCTGGTGTCCACCGGCGCGGCGGCGAAATATTCGAAGTGGATGCGGTCCTTTCCCCAGCCTTGTGCTTCAGCGGTCTTGGTCACATGCTCGATGAATCCTCCGGGTCCGCAGACGTACAAATGCGTTTCGGGACCGCATTGACGGAGCAATTGCGCCATGTCCAGCTTCTGCTCGGCCGGACCGCTGTCATGGTGGAACTGCACCGCGCCGGCGAAGCCGCATTTGCGGATGCGGTCGATGAACGCGGTACGCTCCGGCGAACGCGTACAGTAATGCATCTCGAAATCAGCCCCGGTCTTTGCCAGGCGTTCGGCCATGCACAGAATGGGCGTGACGCCAATGCCGCCGGCCAGCAGCAGGCTGCGTTGCGCCGGCACCAGGGAAAAATGATTTCTTGGAGCGCTGATCTGGATGACGTCGCCCTCCTGTACGCTGTCGTGCATGGCCACCGATCCGCCGCGCGACGCCGGATCACGCAGCACCGCGATCAGGTAGCGATGGGTCTCGCCGGGATCGTTGCACAACGAGTATTGCCGAATCACGCCGCCTGGCGCATGGACATCGATATGCGAGCCCGCGCTGAACGCCGGCAGCGGCGAGCCGTCCAGGCTGGACAGTTCAAAACTGGCGATGTCTTCAGCTTCGACGCGCTTGCGAATCACTCGCACTTCCATAGTACTCATCAGGCCTCCTTCTTTCCTTTTTTATTGCATTCCACGTGGCTTATTGCACCAGGCAATCGCAGAATAGAGAAAAACGGGCAATGCCGTAAAGCCGATTTTCGCAATGCCATCTATTTGCGAGGCCAATGGATAAACGTCGGGCGTGGTGAGAATGCAGCGACTGCTCGCGCAACATTCCTGGACGATTGCATCGGTTTATTGGACCATAACGACTTGTTTATCCAGAATCTCGCCTATATAGTCTTCTGCATTTCCGACCGCTTTAAAACTAAAGCTATGACTAAAGCTATAAGGTCGACAAGAACCAAGAAATACCGGGACGGCCTGCCGCTCGGTCCCTGCAGATCAAATTCAACTCAAGGAGACGACATGGCATTTCTGAGAAACGCATGGTATTGCGCCGGCTGGACCGACGAACTTTCCGACAAGCCGATCGGCCGCACTTTCCTCGGCGAACCCGTGGTCATGTACCGCAAGGAAGACGGCGCGGCGGTGGCGATCGGCGGCCGCTGCCCGCACCGCTTCGCGCCGCTGGCGATGGGCAAGGTCAAGGATGGCTGTATCGAATGTCCCTATCATGGGCTCCGCTTCGATCAGACCGGTGCGTGCAGCCATAATCCGCATGGCGACGGCGCCATCCCCAAGGCCGCCCGCGTGCCTGCGTACCCGATGGTAGAGCGCTACGACGTGCTCTGGATCTGGATGGGTGAGAGCAGCCTGGCCAACCCGGACGCCATTCCCGACGTGCATGAAATCGCCAGTCAGGATGGCTGGCGTGTCATCCGCGGTCATCTGCCGGTCCGCGCCCATTATGAATTGATAACCGATAACCTGATGGACCTGAGCCATGTGCCTTATCTTCATCCCTTCCTGACGGGGAGCGGGCCGCTGCCGCCGGATTTCCAGGAAATCCGCGAGCTGAAACAGGATGGCAACACCGTGTATTCCATGCATACCAACAAGAACATGCCGATGTCACCGCTGTTTCAGATGCTCTGGAATGGCGAGGCGCCTTCCGTGGCCGACATGCGCGCCCACATGCGCTGGGATGCGCCGTCGAACCTGATGCTGGATGTCGGCATGTACCCGTCTAACGGACCCGTCAGTGCAGGGCCGTCCATCCCGACCGCTCACCTGTTGACGCCGGAGACGGAAAACAGCACCCACTATTTCTGGGCGCAAGCGCGCGACACCAAGCGTGACAGTGCGGAGCTCGATGCTATTCTCAAGGCCGGCATCAGTGATGTTTTCCAGAACGAAGACGAAAAGATGATTGTCGCTTGCGCCGAGCTGATGGGCACCAACGACCTGTTTTCGCTCAAGCCGGTACTCCTGCCCGGAGACGGCCCGGCCATCCGCACACGCCGCGTGCTGTCCGCAATGATCGATAAGGAACAGGCCGCGGGGTCCGTCGCTGCATGATGGTAAGCTGACCGTTTCCGCCTTCAAAGGAAACGGTCAGACTGCCATCTCATGGAAAACGAAGACGTGGATCTGCTCAGTGATGTCCTGCTGTCCATCAGGGTGGAGGCGACCGCTTTCGTCAATTTTCACCTGCGGGCGCCCTGGGGGCTGGAGATCAAGGACGCCGACCGCTTCGAACCGGCGTACTGCTACTGCATTATTGAAGGCCGGGCGATCGCTTTGCAGAATGGCAAGGACCCGGTCACGCTTCTGCCTGGAGATACCCTGCTGCTGCCGCACGGCGGTGCGAGCACCATCGCATCGTCGCCGGATGCGAAGCTCACCTTGGTCGGCGATATCTGGCAACAGCAGCAGTTACCCAACTTCGACGCCTCGGCGAAAACCTCCAAACCCATTCACGTTCACCTGGGCGCCGGCGGCGATACCACTCGTGCGCTCGCCCTGGCCTACCGCTTCCGCGGACAACGCCATCTCGGGCTCATGGCCGCGCTGCCGCAAACCCTGGTGCTGCGCGGCGGCCAGCATGGCGCGACTCCCTTCATCCGCACCGCGCTGGACTTCCTTACCGTGGAAGAAGCGAGCAGCACTCCGGGCTACATGGCGTTGGCCAACGAACTCGCCGAACTCCTGTTCATCTCCTTTCTGCGCGAATACATCATTCAGGAACGCCAGCATGCCCCAGGCTGGCTGCGCGCACTGTTCGACCCGCAGATCCGCAAAGCCTTGCAGGCGATTCATCAGCGCCCCCAGCATGCCTGGACGGTCGAGGGACTGGCTGAGCAGTCAGGCATGTCGCGTTCCGCCTTCGCTCAGCGATTCAATGAATGTGCCGGACAGTCTCCCATCGACTATCTCACTGAATGGCGGGTAACAATGGCGCGGGACGCACTGGCAAACAGCGACCGGTCAATCGGTGAAATCCTGGCCAGCGTCGGGTATCAATCGGAAAGCGCTTTCAGGAAGGCATTTCTGAAGAAAACCGGGACAACCCCGAGCGAATTCCGCAAGCGCGGCCGTACGCAGCGCCGCTGAATCCGACCATTCGGCGCCGCCGATACCGGCTATCGGAATTATTCATTCCTCCCCGCCTTGCGCGATCAGGTAGAAGGAAGCGGGCCGCCAGCCGATGATCCGGGCTTGCACAAGCGATGGATACGGGGGTTGATACGGATGATTGATGCCGGCAGGTGGCCTGCTATCAATTTTTGCACTTGGCCCTTTCTGAAAAATTCACTCTTCAATCGCACGGCAGAAAAATATACTCGCTCCATGCTCAAGCAATGACCGGCGCCCGGGGTGTCGGACGTTGATCGAACAATATGGAGACCCTCATGACCCAATTCCGGCAGGACACCGTACTGCTCACCGACTTCGCCTGGCCCGACATCGAACTGGAACGCGGCATTATTGCCGCCGCCGGCTTCAGACTGGTGGCCGGCCCGTCAAGTCCCGCCTCTGCGGAAACCATTGAAGCCCTCGCCCGGGAACATCAGCCGGCCGCAATCATGACTTGCTGGGCGCAAGTGTCATCGGCGGCAATTGCTTCCAGCCCCGGATTGAAGATTGTTGCGCGAATGGGCGTCGGCCTCGACAACATCGCCGTCGCCAGCGCCACTGAACGGGGCGTGCTGGTAACGAACGTTCCGGATTATTGCGTGGAAGAGGTTTCCGACCATGTCATGGGGATGCTGCTGGCCTGGACACGCGGCATCGTTTCCTTTGACCGCGACGTGCGGTCCGGCAACTGGAACCCGGCCAGCGCACAACTGCGCAGGCTGTCCGCCCTGACCTGCGGCATTATCGGCTATGGCCGCATCGGCCGCCGTACCGCCGCAAAGCTGAAGGCCTTCGGCGTGCGCCTGCTCGTCAGCGATCCTCATCCACAGGCAGAAGACGGCATTACCTTCACCGACCTCGATACCTTGCTGGCGCAAAGCGATGCGGTCATCGTGCACGCACCACTCGTGCCTTCGACCAGGCACCTGATCAATCGCGAACGCATCGCGCGCATGAAACAGGGCGCCATGCTCGTCAATGTCAGCCGGGGCGGCATCGTCGACACCGACGCGGTGATCGCCGCTCTTCAATCGGGCCAGCTGAGCGGTGCAGGCCTGGATGTACTGGAGAGCGAACCCGATGTCCCGGCGGCGCTGGCTGACCAGCCCGGCGCCATCATTACTCCCCATGTCGCGTTTTCATCCGATGTTTCCCTCATCGAACTGCGGCGCCGCGCCTGCGAAGAAGTCGTGCGTGTGCTACGCGGCGAAAACGCGCATTTTCCGTGCAACAAGCCGACGGTACCGGCCTAAAACGCTACAACCTTGATAAGGAATTTCATGAGCAAGACCAGCATCCGTACACTCCGCGCGCGCCAGATTCTCGACTCGCGGGGCCGACCGACCGTAGAAGTCGATGTGGAACTGGAGGACGGCACGGAAGGACGTGCCTCCGTTCCTTCCGGCGCTTCCACCGGCGCCGCCGAGGCGCATGAACTGCGTGACGGCGACAAGTCGCGTTACGAAGGGCGCGGCGTGCTGCAGGCGGTTGCCCATGTCAATGATGAGATCGCCGCACGGCTGCGCGGCAGCGACGCCATGCAGCAGAATGCGATCGACGCCACGTTGCTGGAGCTGGACGGAACGCCTCAGCTCAAGCGGCTGGGCGCCAATGCGATCCTTGGTTCCTCGCTTGCGATCTGCCGCGCCGCCGCCGCCAGCGCGCGCCAGCCGCTCTACCAGCGCATCGCCGAACTTTCAGATACCGCGCGCCTGACCATGCCCATGCCGATGGTGAACATTCTCAGCGGTGGCCTGCATGCCGGACGCGGCATGGATGTGCAAGATTTTCTTGCGATCCCCGCCAGCGCGCAATCCATCAATGAAGCGATCCATCTCATTTCCCGCGTGCGTTCCGCCGCCACCGAAGTCATGCAGCGCCGCGGCCTCTCCACCCTGCTGGCCGACGAAGGCGGACTGAGCCCGGGCTTCGAGACCGGCCGTGAAGCACTGCAGCTGATGGTGGAAGCCACCGAACATGCGGGTCTGCAACCGGGCAAGGACATCGTTATCGCGATTGACGTGGCCGCAAGCTCGCTCAAGGGACCCAACGGCACTTACCGGCTCGCACGCGAAGGACGCAACGTCACCAGCGAGGACATGATCGCCATGCTGGAAGCCTGGGTAAGCGAATTCCCGATCATATCGATCGAGGATGGTCTCGATGAGGAAGACTGGGCCGGCTGGGAAAAGCTTAGCGCCCGACTCGGCGGCAAGGTCAGGCTCATCGGCGATGATCTGTTCACCACCAACCTGGGGCGCGTACGCCGCGGCATTGAAGCCGGCATCGCCAATGGCGTGCTGGTGAAGGTTAACCAGAACGGCAGCCTGTCAGGCACTCTTGCCGTCATCGCGGCATCGCGCGCGGCAGCCTATGCGCCTGTGGTATCGGCGCGCTCCGGCGAAACAGAAGACAGCTTTATCGCCGACCTTGCCGTCGGCTCCGCGGCCGGGCAGATCAAGATCGGTTCCGTGCGCTGCTCGGACCGCCTTTCGAAATACAACCAGTTGCTGCGCATCGAAGAGCAAAGCCGCGCCGAATTCGCCGGCATGTCGGCCATTACACTGAAGAACTGAGGACGGTCCATGGGCTCCATGCAACAACAACCCACGCTGAAAACCGACACCGCGGATCCGGCGCTGACGCAATTTCTGGTCCGTGCCGGCCTGGCGACCGACGGTGAAGCGGCAAGCTGGCATCCGTTGACCGGCGGCGTCTCCTCCGACATCTGGCGCGTCGACCTGCCCGGACGCACGCTGTGCGTCAAACGCGCCCTGGCGCAATTGAAGGTTGCCGCGGAGTGGAAGGCGCCGACGTCGCGCAATGCTTATGAATGGGCCTGGATCGAGTTTGCGTCGCAACAAGAGCCTCACGCCGTCCCGCGACCGCTCGCGCACGATCCGGCGGCTGGACTGTTTGCGATGGAATTCCTCGATCCGGCGGCGCATCCGGTCTGGAAGGCGCAACTGCTCGATGGCCATGTCGATATTGACACGGCCGCTGCGGTCGGCGCCCTGCTCGGCCGTCTTCATAACGCCAGCGCCTACGATCAGCAGCTGGAAAGCGAGTTTGCCACCACCAGCAATTTTCACGCGTTGCGCCTCGATCCCTACCTGCTCGCCACCGCCGAGCGTCATCCTGCGCTCGCGCAACCTATCCGGGAGATGGTCCACTCGCTTACCGCTGCGCGCATCGCTCTGGTACATGGCGACGTCAGCCCTAAAAACATTCTGGTCGGCCCGCGCGGACCGGTGTTCCTGGACGCCGAGTGCGCCTGGTTTGGCGACCCGGCATTCGACCTTGCGTTTTGCCTCAACCACCTGATGCTCAAATGCATTGCCAGGCCGGATCAGCGTTTCAGTCTGCTTGCCAGCTTTGCGCGACTGAGCGAGGCCTATTTTGACCTTGCGCGGTGGGAGCCGCGCAGCGGTGAAAATGGATTGGAAGGACGCAGTGCGCGCTTGCTGCCCATGTTGTTCCTTGCACGGGTCGACGGCAAATCCCCGGTGGAATACCTGACCGGGGCCGCGCAGAAGGATCTGGTCCGGCGGGTCGCCATACCTCTGATCGAAAGGCCGGTCACTCACCTGCACGAGATCGGCAGGCAGCTGCAGCTTGCCCTGGACCGGCAATTCCATGGCCGGTGACGGCGCTACCCCGCTAACCGACGTCCAACTGACGTCCAACTGACTTTCCCATACCTTGAAGTGGAGACCACATGTCTGTTCCATTATCTACACCGGCTTTTAATCTCGGGACCTTCTCGATCGCCGGCTGTCCGCCCTTCGCGGGCCTCGTTGCGGGCAATCGAGTCATTGCGCTCGACGCCGTCAAGAAAGTCGCAGATGCGCAGGGATTACCGGTGACCGGGACTGGCTCAGTACTGGCGCTGCTGCAAAATTGGGAGAGCAATTTCAGTTCCCTCGCCAAAGCCGTTACGTTAGTGGATGCGAATGATCCGGCCTGGGCGCCTGTCGATGCATTGCACGTGCACGCTCCCGTGGATTTGCCGCGCCAGATTTTCTGCACCGGGGCGAACTACTTCAAGCACGTGGTCGATCTCATTGTTGACCTGGGTGCGGGAGCCACGCCGGGCACCGAAAAAATGACACCCGAGGAGTTGCGGACCTTTGCGGAAAACCTCATGACCGAGCGTTCCAGAACAGGCTTCCCCTATGTCTTCAGCAAAGTGCCGTCAGCAGTGACCGGCCCGTTCGACCCGGTGATCCTGCCCGCAATTTCACACAAGCCGGACTGGGAACTCGAACTTGCTGTCATCATCGGCAAACCGGCTCGCCATGTTCGGCGCGAGGATGCGCTGAGCTACATTGCAGGCTACTCGATCGCCAACGACATTACGAGCCGTGATCTGATCTGGTGCACCAAGGACAACAAGGCGATGGGGACCGACTGGATATCTTCCAAAAACTCGCCGACCTTTCTTCCATTCGGTCCGTATCTCGTACCGGCAGCCTTCGTACCGAAACCGCAGGATTTGCGCATAACGCTCAAGCTCAACGGCAAAACCATGCAGGACGAGAGCACCTCGGACATGATCTTCGATATCGCACGCCAGATCGAATACATCTCCAGTCGGGTACAACTGTGGCCGGGTGACGTCATCTGTACCGGGTCTCCCGCCGGCAACGGCACCCACTACAAACGCTTCCTACAGGAGGGCGATGTGATGGAAGGTTCCATCACCGGTCTCGGCATGCAGCGCAATCCTTGCGTCAAGGAACCAACCCCCGGCGTGAACACCGCCTGAGCAGCACACAGACATCAAACACATCATTGGAGAAGACATGGCAACGCATCGCAAGGTTTTGATTATCGGTGGCGGAATTACCGGCATGTGCACGGCCATCCAGCTGCGCAAACTGCAGTACGACGTCGAGCTTGTGGAGATCGATCCCAACTGGCGCATTGACGGCGCAGGCATCACGATCAGCGGACCAACGCTGCGCGCGTTCAAGGAAGTGGGCGTGATCGCTGACATCATGGAGCAGGGAGCCTGTACCGATAACCTCACTATCGGCCTGGCGAACGGCCAGGTGGTGGCACAGATCCCAACCCAGCGCGTCGCCGGCCCGGACATCCCCGGAACCGGCGGAATTCTACGCCCCGTCCTGGCACAAATTCTGGCCAAGGCAACGCGGGCTTCCGGCGCTACGGTACGGCTCGGCCTCACCTACACTGCCATCGAACAGAGCAATGGCAAGGTACATGTGACCTTTACCGACGGCACATCGTCTACCTACGATCTGGTCGTCGCAGCCGATGGCGTGACGTCCAAAACCCGCAGCCTGCTCTTGCCGCATCTGCCGAAACCGGAGTTTACTGGGCAGGGATCGTGGCGTGCCGTCGTACCGCGTCCGGCAGAAATCCAGAATGCATCCTTCTACATCAGCAAAACCACCAAGGCCGGCATCAATCCGGTCTCGAAGACCGAGATGTACCTGTTCTGCCTGCAGCGGATGGAGACCGATGAGTTCATTCCAAAGGAAACCTGGCCGGCGCGCCTGGCCGCGCTGCTGAGCGATTTCAGCGGCGTCGTTGGCCAAATCCGCGATGGTCTCAATGAACACTCTCACATACTTTATCGGCCGCTGCACAAGTTGATGGTGGCGGCGCCCTGGCATGTGGGCAATATCGTGTTCGTTGGCGACACCATGCATGCGACAACCCCGCATCTGGCGTCAGGCGCCGGCATCGGCGTGGAGGACGCGATTGTATTGGCGCAGGAACTGGATCGCCATGAGAACATTGTCGATGCGTTCACAGCCTTCGCCTCACGCCGCTATGAACGATGCAAGCTCGTGGTCGACAGCTCCGTCAAGCTCGGCGTGCTGGAAAACCTCGGTACGGAAGACGCCAAGCAGGAACATACCCAGCTCATGATGAAAGCTGTGCAGGCCCTGGCTGCCCCGATCTGAAGACTTGGTTCAATCAGGACCGAGCCATGTCTGTGCCCTGCCTGAATCCGGTGCAGGGCACAATCTAACCAAGCTTGCAGCTCGCTTCCGGCTCTTCGATGGCAATCTGCAAAGGTCGCGAGTCTTTCGAGCTTTCAGAATTATGCAGTCTGTCTGTTGGAACCAAATGATTAACTAATTTCCAGCAATATCGGCTCATTCCTTGCTGCGTCATGCATCAATCCACGCAGCCACTGATGTACCGGATCTTTTTCCAGGTAAGGATGCCACAGCATCATCTGCTGGGTTTTAGGGTACGAGATCGGTACAGGCATCAGGCGAATTGGAAAATAGTTAGCCAGTTTTCGCGCAAGCCGGGTATGCATGGTGCCGATGCGGTCGGTTCCGATGACCATCTGGGGCACCGCGTTAAAGTTGGGTACTGTGATTTCAACGCGCCGCTTGTACCCTGTCGTGCTGAAATGCAGTTCTTCGAACGTTCTCAGGGCGCCCGGGAAATGGGTAACGACATGTCCCATTGCCAGATAGTGTTCGATCGTCAAGGTGTTGCCCACAAGGTCGTTGCGCGCGCAGACGACACAGCAAAATGAATCTTCCAGCAGCAATTCTCCTTGCAATTCCTCCGGCGCATAACCCCTCGGTATGAATAGCATGTCCGCTTCGCCACGGATAACGTAATCCGCACTTGCCTGCGACGGCTGGATAATTTCAAATGTAACCTTCGGTGCTTCGCTGCGCAGTCGCTGCGCGACCTGGGCGAGCAAGATGCTGGTCGTGTAATCGGAAGCCACGATGCGGAAATGCCGATCGCATTGTTCAGGCGTGAATGTGGGCCTGATTTCCAGCGTTGATTGAATTTGGAGCAACAGTTGGTGAACCGGGTCTTGCAAGCTGAGTGCAAGGGCCGTCGGCACCATGTTGCGTCCGACATTGACCAGCACTTCATCCTCGAAGTATTCACGCAACCGGCCGAGTATGCTGCTGGTGGCCGATTGACTCAAATGGAGCCGCTTCGCGGCCTTGGTTATGTTTTTCTCATCGAGAAGAATATCGAGCGCGTGTAGAAGATTTAAATCCAGCTTCTGGAAGCGCATGCTGTCTCCATTTTCAAGTTTTTCTCATTATACGAAATTAATCATGGAAGCTTCCCTGCAAATCGTTATTGCAAGACACCGTCATTCGAAGGCGAGACAACTTCAGTTCCAAGAATGCAATTATCTTTCAATAATATTCATTGGCTTCGCCAGACAAGTAAAACGGGCCGCATCGCGGCCCGTTTCGGGAACTCAAAGAATGGTAACCGCTTCAACCTGGCCGTTTACTTGCCGGACTCCATTACCGGCAGCCGCGTTGCCTGGAAATTGACGATTTGCCATCCTGCTTGAGGGTCATTCTTCCATACCTGTGTCACGAAGGCCTGAACCACGACTGGCGCTTCCAGGTTGGGAGCCGTAATGGTGTTTGTCATGTATCCGGTCATCACCGCGACATCGCCATATGCCTTGACCGCCAGCTTGTCGCGCTCGATCGATAGGAAGCGCGCCGGACCCTGCACGTAGGCCAGATATGTTGGCTTGTCCTGCACATTGCCAATCGAATGGGTATAACTCAGATCGTCCGCAAACAGCGTTTCCAGTTTGTCGAAATTCCGCTCCACCAGGCACTTGCGGCGCAACGCCTCCAGTTCGAGAAGATGGTTTGCTATGTTCGTCGGTTCATGGTCATTGGTTTGCACATAAGCTCCTGTTCAAATGTTAGGCCTGCCTGACCGGCACCGGAACTATGGCATCGTTGGAGGGCTCGGGCGCCGCTGCATCAGCCGTGGGCGGCACGAGAGCAGGCGCTTGCCTGGACGGTGTATAACCATCGACCACTTCGAAATCCCAAGCCGCATCCACCATGAAGGGCTGAATGTTCGTGACGAAGCTCCAGGCGCCGAACATCGGATTCCAGGTACGCGGGACCCAGTTGTCATCGATATGATCGGAATCCGCTCCATACTCCGCCTGACCGCCCGTCGGGCATGGCAAATACATGAAGAGCGAGGACGCAATGCGATGCCGGCCCAGACCCCAGGCCGACTTGGGCCAGCCCTTGCGTTCCATGTAATTCGCGCCGATCATGATTTCGTCAACGTCGTCCACGCCGTAATTAACATGGTCGAAACGCGGCTTGCCGTCCAGGCCGGGGAACGGCAGGTGGGCGTTCAGAAAATAGATGTTGTGATGGTCGTGCGCGCCATCGGCGCGGCCAAAGATGCCGAAGGTCCGCTGAACATCCGACAGCCTGAATCCCAGGCGGTCACGGTAGAAAGTCCAGGAGGCTTCGGTATCAGGCACCTGGAACACGACGTGCTGAATAGTTTTTGGCCGGGCGCGCGCAATCCAGCGGCGGTGCTTGTTGACGCGGTTGATATTGCCCGGCGAGTTGGCCGGATCGACACTGGACACGACCGGATTCTTCCGGAATATGCGGAAGCCGATCGCCATTCCGTCATCGGTGAAACAATGTGCGGTGCCCTCTTCATCAATCCGGATTTCACGGTCGCGGCCAAGATCTTTCAGCAGCCTTGCCAGACCTTCTTCGGTATTCACGCCCCAGATGACTTCCTGAACGCCGGTGCCGACAAGCTTTGATTTCGGGATGGCTGGATCGGAAATATGCCGGATGATGACATTCGAGCCTTCGTCCAGAAGAAAGTGTGCATGCTGGTCGCTTTTTTCGAGCAGCGGCAAGCCGAAGTCGTCAAAAAAGCGGGTGCAGAGCGCAACGTCGTCAACGCCGTACAGAACGGTGTGGATGCCGTTGATTCCATAAATTGCCATGAGTGCCTTTCCTCGCGAGTGTTGGATTGTTCAGGATGCAGTGCAGGATGGCTCTCGATCCGAGCCATGACTGTCATACCGTCGGGCTTGTACGGACTGCCGAACGAGTGCTGAATGCATGAAAGGATATTAGGCGAATCGGTGTCTTGCGATAAGCCGAATAAATTGAACACCGTTATCACCGCCATGGATACCAGACGCCGTCTTCCCTGGTACGGCGGCCATGCGCAGGGGCCGGTCTCCCCGGTAGATCAAGGGAATGCCGTCACCAAGGGGCAGCGCTCCATCGCCACCTCTTTCATCACCGCGCGCAGCCATTGATGCGCGGGGTCTTTCTCCTGATACACATTCCACTGCATTACCATTTTCATCTTGGGTACGTCGATCGGCAACGGCAGGCAGCGGATGGGAAAGTAATCCGCAAGATATCTGGCCAAGCGGGTGTGCATGGTGGCAACCCGGTCCGTCCCAAGCAATAGCTGCGGCAGTGCACTATACGATGTGGCGGTGATCTCCACTCGTCTCTTGATCTGTGCGTTATCAAATACCCAGTGTTCGAAAGACTTCGTACGGCCGGTGAACTCCACGCTGACGTGCCCCATTTCGAGGTATTGCTCTCTGGTGATCGACTCTCCCACCAAGTCATTGCCTGCCCAAGTCACGCAGCTGTAGGTGTCTTCCAGCAGGACCTCGCCGGAGAAATCTTCCAAGATGAACTCTTCCGGTACGAACATGAAATCTGCTTCCCCACGACCGATGTATTCGGCCGCATCAAGTGAGGGCGGAGATACTTCTATCGTGACCTTGGGCGCCTCCGTTCGAAGGCGTTGCGCCACGCGCGTCAGAAGAATACTGGTGGTGTAATCGGAAGCAATCAGGCGGAAATGCCGCTCGCATTCCGCTGCAATGAAATGGGGCCGGATCTCCAGCGTCGCCTGAATTTGCAGCACAAGCTGGCGAACCGGTTTTTGCAGGCTGATCGCCAACGCCGTGGGTACCATGTTGCGCCCGACATTGACCAGCAATTCGTCATTGAAATACTCACGCAGGCGTCCGAGAATGCTGCTCGTCGCCGATTGACTCAGATGCAATCTCTTTGCTGTTCTGGTGATGCTCTTTTCATCAAGAAGCAGATCGAGTGCCACCAACAGGTTCAAGTCCAGTTTTTGGAATCGCATTGCCTTGTCTCCATGATTTTCCGGTCTGGTCATGCCATTGGATCGCCGTGATCCGACCAGCCTGTTTTCTTCAGGAGAAAGATAATCGACGCCCATGTATTCTTAAAACGATTTAATTTGATTCGAGCTATCGAAAACGGCAATACAAAAAACCGGATGCCTTTCCAGACATCCGGTTATCGGAGAACGTTTCCTACCCTAACCAGTAAAGACGCAATGTTGGTCAGCGTGCATTGCTGGACAGTGCGTCCGGTGAAAAGAGCGAGTCCGGAAAATGCGGCGTGACGATTTTGTATTGCGACTGCTTGTCATTCATCAGGTTGCCGGCAAACCATGTGTTCGAAAGCAGATCATTGAAGCCGAAGGAAATCTGCGTCACGGCGGGCAGGTCGGGCATCAGTATCGGCATCAGCCAGGTGCTCTTCCAGAGCTGACCCTTCGCGTCCCAGCGATCGCCGAGCACGGCAAGCCAGCTGTCTTCGTCAACGTAGTACACCCCCTTCGGCGCAACATGTCGCTGGCCCGCTTTCAGATTCGCCTCCACCACCCACACGCGATGGAGCTCCCAGCGCACATGGTCGGGATTAAGATGATTTGCGCCGAGTACATCCGCAGAGTTCGTCGGCTTGTTCAACTTGTTGGTATTGTAGGGAATGAGCACTTCCTTCTTGCCGACCAGTTTCCAGTCGAAGCGATCCAGTCGGCCGGACCACACTTCCAGTTCGTCGAACGTCATGACGCCTGCAGTAGCGGGAGTAGGCGTGTCGCAGCAGGCATTGGGCAGCTTTCGTGTACGGCGCTGACCGGCCAGATAGACATAGCTCTGATCCTTATCCGAATCCACATTCAGGCGGCCGTTGATGGCCTCGCCGGCGCGCACCGGCGGACCGGCATTGATCAGGCGGATATTCCAATAATTGCCATTCCATTTGTCAGGCGATGTTTCCTGGTAGTAGTACGGCATGCTGAATTCGCCTTGCGCATCCACCGTCATCACGGGCTTGCCATCGGAAGTGATGAGATAGTGACGGAAATCGATATGGAAATCCGCTCCGCGCCAGTGGAGCAGATAATTCCACATCACTTCCTGGCCGTTCTTCGGGATGGGAAACGGAATGCCGCCGAACGCTCCGGCAGGTACCCCCTTTTCGTCCAGCTTGGCACGGGAAGCATTCTTCAGCGTGTTTTCATATACCCATTGCGGAGCCGCCGCAGTACGATGGGTGGGATAGACGTCCAGCCGATAGCTTGGATACTTCTTCAGCATGGCCTTGGTGCCGTCGGTCAGCTTGTCGGCATACTGGTCCATGTTCTTCGCGGTGACCGTGTACAGCGGCTTTTCACTGGCGAACGGATCGTGGTCGCGGCGCTCGCCGTTCTTGAAACCGGGCAGCGGCTTCGTATAGCCGCCATCCCAGGCCGGAATCGAACCGTCCTTGTTGCCGGCTTTTTCGCCGCCCAGCGGCGTGAGCGTCTTGCCCAGCTGCGCGGCTTCGTCGGCCGACACCCCCGCCAAGGACATGCCGGACATTCCCATGGCGCTACCGATAAGCGCAGCGATCAGGCTAGTCTTGAATTTCATGTTTCTGTCTCCTGTTGTATCAGAACGTGCGGCGCACGGTCAGCGATATGAAATCGCGGTCCTTCAGAGTCTGCTGATATGTGTACACGGTACCCAATCCGGCCAGTACGGCGCCCGGTGCCGCCGGACCGTAGTAATGGGTGTAGTTGATGCCGAAATTCCAGGTGCTTTGATAATTGCCGTTGATGCCGATACTGATGTCGCCACCGCCGTCAGGTCCGAAACCGACACCAAGGGCACCGGAGCGCCCTTTCGGGAAATAGCTCAGGCTGACCGGCACATCGATGTCCAGACCGGGCATAGCCTGTCGGTAGGTCGGTGTGTACAGTGCGCGGAAACCCCAGGAGTCGCGCTCTGCATTCCTGTCCAGAAAGGCGGCATTGCGCGTCACGCTGGTGACCCGGTTCCATGCAACTTCCGCAAGAAGGCTCGATTCCTGCGCAATGAAATTCGGATTGAGCGTCGCCAGTGCAGACAGATTCAGGTGGGCCGTGCGGCCTACCGGATAGGTCGGATTGTCGCGATTGTCGGCTGCGGCGGCCGGGCCGCCGAACGCAGCGGGCACCACGCGGAACAGATCGGCGGTTGCGGTATTGCTCAACGCCACATTGCGACGCACCGACGCTTCGGCGGAGAAGTTCACGGGTCCCACCGTCGTGGTGGCGCTGACGCCATAGGTGCGAATATTCTCGTGATAGGCCAGTGCATAGGTCGATGTGGCCGGGCGCAATATCACCTGCGGCGTCTTGTCATGGTACTGCGCAGCATAGAAGCCAAAGTCGAAACCGGAGCCCTCCGGTGTCCATTTCAGCTGCAGGCCGCCCTGGCCGGAATTGCGTGCCTTGAGGTCGGCGGTACGCACATCGGCCGCGCCAGGACCGAGCAACAGGCGTTCCGCCCCCGTGCCCAGGAAGTCGACCGATGAGAAATAACTGCCGACGCCGGGCAGCAGCGATTCTTCCCATCGATACTGGTAATAGCCGCCCACCGAAACATTGGAATTAACCTGCAGTTGGCCGGACAACTGTCCTACCGGGCGAATCAGTTCCTTGAATTGCGTACCCGGCACCGATTGCGCCTTGACGATATCAATCGGCTGCTGCGCGGCTGCGATGCCGTTGGCGCCGAAGAACAGCGTTTCGCCGTACACAAGCGCATGGCGTCCGAGACGGACCACGCCTGACATGTCGCCGATTTCCCCCTTGGCGAACACAAAAGCGTCCAGCAGTTCCCCCCTGCGCCCGTGGAGATCGCGGGTCGGGCCGGGAAACTCCGTGTTAGGCACGGAAATGGCGTTGTAGGTAAAGGGGGAATTGTTGTCGGTAGACCGGTTATAGACGGAGTCGTACCAGGCCGCGCCACTGACGCGCGCGCCGAAGTTCCGGTAGGTGAGATCGGCTTCGGTCAACCAGTCCAATCGATTGGAAATGAGACCCTTGCCGAAATTGCGGTCACCGTCGTCAACATTCGCGCCGTTGGGGGCGTCGATCAGAACGGGATTGCGATCCTTGACACGTACCCCGGCGCTGTATTTGAAGGAGTTGTCCCAACGGAGCTTGAGATCCGGACTGCCGGTGTCGATTTCCATTGCGGACGCCGCAGGCACCGCCAGCATTGCCGCGACTGCCATGGCGATGGCGCGCGGCTTCATCCGCACAAACTGCCTTTGCGGGTAATGCCGATGTGATGTCTTTCCCTTTGAAGCCATTTCGTCTCCTCTTGTTGAGTTTCTTGGATGCGACCGTCGGACCCAGACGAGTCGTCTGCCTGTCATCGGCATCTCGCTGTCTTCAGCGTGCATCTGGTGTGCATCTGTTGCGCATGGCCGGTAGTGGCTCGGCTGCTTTATGACTGCATGACAAGCATAGAGAAAGGCCTCTGATCTGAAAAATCGAATCTTTCAATCCGAGGCCTCCATATTTCAGATAGCTGGCGGTTCAATCCGTCTCTTGCATGCGCTTCGTCATGCTCTGCACGCTCTGCACGAGATCGTGTTCAACGCTTGGTCCGCATGTCGCTGAACGCGACGCCCAGCAGGCGCTCCGCGTTCTTGTGAAGAATCAATTCCTTGTCCGACTCGGATAAGCCAGGCACCGCGTCCAGCAGGTCGTGAATCGCGTAATGGCCCATGTCAAACGGATAATCTGTCCCGATCACCACCTGGCTTGCGCCGGCCTCGGCAACCAGATGGCGCATCGCCTCCGGTTCGTACACGAGATGATCGAACCAGATCTGCTTGAGATACTCGCCTGGAGCCTTCTTGCTCTTGTGCGCATCGTCGCGCGCCTGCCATGCATGGTTGGAACGGCCGATATAAGACGGCAGGTAACCGCCGCCGTGCGCCGCAAGAATCTTCACCCCGGGATAGCGATCAAGCACGCCGCCGAAAATCAGGTGAGAGAGCGCAATCGTCGTCTCGATCGGCTGGCCGATCACGTTTTGCAGGTAAAAGCGGTCAAGACGGGACCCGAGCGTGGTGCCGAAGGGATGGATGAAGACGATGCACCCCAGCTCTTCGACCTTGGCCCAGAAACGTTCGAGCGACGGATCAGCCAGTTCCTTGCCACCAATCATCGTGGAGATTTCCACCCCGCGCAGGCCCAGTTTGCGCACCGCGTGCTCAAGCTGAGCGATGGCGAGATCGGGATGCTGGAGCGCGAGGGTTCCCAATCCGACAAACCGGTCTGGATGCGTCGCGCACAACTGCGCGATGCCTTCGTTCTGAATACGCACGACTTCCTCGGACAGGTCCGGTTCGGCCCAATAGTAATGCTGTGTGGATGTCGGGCTGACGAGTTGCACGTCGACGCCCATCGCATCCATGTCGCGCAGGCGCAGTTCCAGGTTGACCAGCTTGGGGCCGACCTGCGGCAGCATGTGCGTATTGTTGTACTGCACTGACTCGCTACCCATCGCGCGCAGCATCATTTCAGGTTCCGCCGCTTTTTGCGGCAGGCCCGCCACCAGCTTTTCCACTTCGGGGAACATGGCATGGCAGTGCAGATCGACGGTCAGCGTCTTGCGCTTGCCGTGCATGGCGCCACCGGCCTGTCCCCGTTCGTCCGCCGGACATTGAACGGGACAAGCGGAGGTGCATTTATGAAATAGCATGAAGTCTCTCCAGGACTGAATGAATCGGCGTGCACGCATGGCGGCACGGCAGTTCGATTGTAATGACGACATGCGTGAACAGGCGGCTCCGATCCATGGATTATTCCGATTGGCATGCTTGCGAAAATCGGATGGTCGACCGGAATGCTCTGCCATCAATTTTTCTGCTGGCCGCTACCTAAAAAAGTGACACCTTGCACGAGCGGTCCACTTTTATACTCCTGCGGACCTGACATTCAACCAAGAGACCATGAGTAATCCGCCGCGCAATCAATCCATTTTCAAACTGGGCCGTTTTTCCATCGCCGGATGCACGCCGTTCACCGGACTGGTATTCAATGACGAGAGCGTCGTTGCGCTGCGCGCATTGACCTCGATCGCGGCTGTATCCGCTGAAGCCCGGGCTGCCTTTCGCGGTGACGAATCAATGAGGGACTTGCTGGAATCGTGGCCGCATTACCTTGATGCGCTTCGCAAGGCCATCGCCGGTGAAGGCGCGGCCGAGGCAATCAAGCGATCTGCAGTGCCCTTGTCGGCACTGCAGATACATGCACCGGTCATGCCGCGGCAGATATTCTGCACGATTGCGAATTACCATTCCGGGGCCATTGAGGCGGTACTGGACAAGGCCGCGAAGACGAACGATCCCGCGTCGGCAAAGTCCGTTGCCTCCGCCGTGCTGGACGCCTGCCAACACCGGGTCCGCCATGGCGAACCGTACGTTGCCTCAAAATTGTCCTCGGCCGTCATTGGTCCCTACGATCCGATTCCCATTCCGGCATCTGCGCTGCAGGTGGACTGGGAGGTTGAACTCGGTGTCGTCATCGGAACCGGCGGTTACGCGATACGACGCGAAGACGCCATGCGGCATGTGGCCGCTTACACCGTCGTCAATGACATTACTGCGCGCGATCTCATTGCGCGTTCCGACGTGCCCGCCATGGGCACGGACTGGCTCAAGGCGAAATCCGGTCCTGGCTTTCTTCCCGTCGGGCCGTTCCTGGTGCCGGCTTGTGAAATCAATGATCCGTATACGCTGCACATGTCGTTGAGGCTCAACGGAACAACGATGCAGCAGGAATGTTGCCGCGACATGATGTTCGACATCGCCGCCCAGATCGCTCATGTTTCCCGGCATGCCCGCCTTTTCCCCGGCGACTTGATCTGCACAGGCTCGCCAGCGGGATTCGGATCGCACTTCGGCCGATTCCTGCGCGTCGGCGACGTGGTCGAGGCTACGGTTGCAGGCATTGGCGCGCAGCGCAATGCCTGCATCGATACCGATATCACATAACGACCGTATTTGCCGCTATCGCAGCGGATGCAGGGCAACAGCCGGATGGCTTGGGGCTGCCAAGCCGTCCCGGCGTGCCCCGCGCCTTCCCAGGCTCAGGCGGCCTTGAGCATTTGATGAGGATCGATCACGAATTTCTTCGGCACGCCAGCATCGAACTCTCCGTAGCCCGTGGGCGCATCATCCAGGCTGATCACCTGCACATTGACGATCTCGGCCACATTGATGCGGTCCCACAGGATGGCCTGCATCAGCGCGCGGTTGTACTTCATCACCGGCGTCTGACCTGTATGGAAACTGTGCGACTTCGCCCAGCCCAGACCGAGGCGGATCGACAGGCTGCCGTGCTTGGCCGCCGCATCCGCCGCACCGGGATCATCGGTCACGTACAGACCGGGAATGCCGATCTTGCCGGCCGCGCGCGTGATTTCCATCAGCGAATTGAGCACGGTCGCCGGCGCCTCATGCTGTGCGCCGGCATGGCCGTGACCTCGTGCTTCGAATCCCACGCAATCCACCGCGCAATCCACTTCAGGCGTTCCGAGAATTTGAGCAATCTGTTCACTCAGCGTCGCATCCTGCGATAGATCCACCGTCTCGAAGCCCACCGCCTTCGCATGCGCCAGACGCACCGGATTGACGTCCCCCACGATCGTCACTGCTGCGCCCAGCAGTCGCGCCGATGCCGCCGCGGCCATGCCCACCGGCCCTGCGCCCGCGATGTAGACGGTGCTGCCCGGTCCCACGCCTGCGGTCACCGCACCGTGATAGCCGGTCGGCAGGATGTCGGACAGGCAGGTCAGGTCGCGGATCTTTGCCAGCGCCTTGTCGCGGTCCGGAAATTTCAGCAGGTTGAAGTCCGCATACGGCACCATCACATACTCCGCCTGCCCGCCGATCCAGCCGCCCATGTCGACGTAGCCATAGGCGCCGCCGGCGCGCGACTCGTTGACGTTCAGGCAGACACCGGTGTGCTGTTCCTTGCAGGTGCGGCAGCGGCCGCAGGCGACGTTGAAAGGCACTGATACCAGGTCGCCCTTCTTAAGGGTTTCAACGTCGCGACCGACTTCAAGGACTTCGCCGGTGATTTCATGTCCGAGAACCAGGCCTACCTGTGCGGTAGTGCGTCCGCGCACCATGTGCTGGTCTGAGCCGCAGATATTGGTCGATACCACGCGCAGGATCACGCCATGCTCGATCTTCCGACCGCTAGGGTCTTCCATTTTGGGAAAGGGAATGTCCTGTACTTGGACCTTGCCTGCTCCCATGTACACAACGCCACGGTTCTCTGCCATCTAGATCTCCTAATGCCTTTTAGTTTTCAGGGTCCGTCTGCTTCATGTGCATGACGGGGTGAAGAGGCTTACCAGCCTTTGGAGACTATAGAGGCGGCTGGCGACCAAACAAAACCGATTCGTTCGATGGGTCGTATCGTGTCAGTCGATACACATGCCTGGACTAAATGCGACTGAGGCTCCCTGCTTTCACTGCAATGGTTCCACAACCAGCCTTATGCCATGCCATGCAATACCATGGTCAGAGACTGGTATTAACCGCGCATCGCTCCCGCATCTCCGATCATTGCATGCCGCTTGGAGTGGGAAGGTGCCGGACCGGCGATTTGTACGGTCGGCAGCGGTTGCGGGACTGCGATGGGAACAAGCTCAGGAGTTGCAACAGCCGAATCAAGCTTGAACAGACTGACGGCCTGCGCAAGGTCGCTTGCATAAGCCTTCAGATTTTCCACGGACGATGCGGCCTGCTCCACCATCACGGCATTTTGCTGCGTAACGGAATCCATTTCCGCCACCGCCCTGCCCGCAAAGGCGATATCCGATCGTTGCTGTTCACTGGCGTCCGCAATATCCCGCATCAGCTCGGCAACCTGCCTGACTCCCTTGACGATGGCATCCATGCTCGCGCCTGCTTCATTGGCCAGCGTTCGTCCGTCGGTGACCTCGTCCAGCGAGGCACTGATGAGCTGCTTGATCTCCTTCGCCGCTGATGCGGACCGATGCGCCAATCCGCGCACTTCGGATGCCACGACGGCAAATCCCCGCCCCTGCTCGCCGGCACGCGCCGCTTCGACCGCGGCATTGAGCGCCAGCAGGTTGGTCTGAAACGCGATGCCGTCAATGACGCTGATAATGTCGGCAATGCGATTGGCCGAGGCATTGATCGATCCCATTGTCTGCACCATGCGTGTCACCACCTGGCCACCGCTTTCGGCTGCCGTGGACGCATTGCCGACCATGACGCTGGCAAGTTTGGCATGGTCCGCATTGGTTGCGACCGTGCTGGTCAGCTCTTCCATCAGCGTTGCCGTCTTTCTGAGCGAAGCGGCTTGCTGCTCGGTCCGGCCGGCCAGATCCTGGCTGCTGGCTGCAATGTCGGTCGACACCGACGTGATGACATTCGTGTTGGTGCGCACATTGCTGACGATATCGGCCAGCCTGTCCCGCATCTTTTTCATGGCGGCGAGCAGGCTGTTCTCATCGCCCGGACGTGTCCTCACTTCCGCCTCCAGATCGCCCGAAGAAATTTTCTCGGCGACGGTCATGGCATAAGTGATGTCGCCGCCAAGCTGCCGCTGTATGCTCCGCGAGAGGACAAACGATACGATCATTGCGATGGCGATGGCGGCCACGCCATTGACGATCATCATGAGTCGCGCCGACTCATAGGCCTTGCGCGCTTCCTGCGCTGCGCGTTCGCTTTCATCGGCTTGGAATTGAATCAATGCGCGCAGCGCCGCCATCCATTTTTCCTGGATCGGCAACACATCGTTGATGAGCAAGGTATAGACCTGGTCCGCCTGGGCCGCCAATGCCATTTCGGCGCATTTGTCGATATGCGGCTGTGCGGCCTTGCCGAGCTGGATGATAGGCGCGAGCAAATCCTTTTCCTTGGCGCTCGCATTGACGAGCATCTTCTCAAGCTGCGCCTGCGCCTCGAGATACAGCGTCTGCTGCTGCTTGAGCTTGGCGACCTCCGGCTGCATTTCGGCCAAGGAGCCAACCAGAGCGGCGTTACGCAGCGCAATCATGCGCTCATAGACGGAATCTCGCATCGCGCCGGCCAGCTTGGATTTGAGACTATTGACGTTCGCGATCTGATCCATGCGCTCCTGGTTTTCCGCCATGCGCATGACCCCCAGCACGGACGTGATCGCCAGCATCACAACAATAACGGCGAAGCCGAAACGCAGGCGCGCGCCTATCGTGAATTTTTCAATATGCATTTTCCTCTCCTTGACTCCCGCAACCGGATTGTTATCAAGAGGCAGTGATGTCATGCCGCTTGCTTTGAGACAATGATATGGAACCTGAGCCGCAGCGAGGCATTGATTATTTCGATGCGTGGCATTGCCGCCACCGACATGCGCGGATACCGAAAATTTTGCAGCGTTACGGTTCCGTGAAGGTTTGAAAAGCATGCGGGCCGCATAAGCGGCCCGCACCTTGAACGCATTTTCCTATGCTGTCTGCACGATCGGGGCGTTCGTCGGAAAATCTGTTCGACCAGTGGTCTCAGACGCATCCTCTTGTACGGCCGCGCCTTTTGCGCCGGGCAACAGGAAGTAAGCGAGAGCGGGCAACAGTACCAGCGCACCGACCATGTTCCACAGGAACATGAAGGCCAGAAGAATCCCCATGTCCGCCTGGAATTTGATCGGCGACAGTGCCCAGGTCGCCACGCCGATAGCCAGCGTGATCCCTGTCAGCAGCACCACCTTGCCGGTGAACACAAGCGCACTGTAATACGCCTGCGAGAGACTTTCTCCGGCACGCATGCGCGCCAGCATGATGCTCATCACATACAGGGCATAGTCGATGCCGATGCCAACGCCCAGCGCGATGACCGGGAGGGTTGCCACCTTTACCCCGATGTTGAGCCATACCATCAGGGCTTCACACAGGATCGACGTGAGCACCAGCGGCACCACTGCGCATATCACCGCGCGCCAGGACCGGAACGTCACCAGGCACAGCAGAATCACCGCGGCATAGACCCAGTAGAGCATCTCGTTGCTGGCAGCCTTGACCACGATGTTGGTCGCCGCTTCGATGCCTGCGCTGCCTGCCGCAAGCTGGAATTGCACCTCCCTGGTATTGTTAGCCTTGGCAAATGTCTCGACCGTATTGACCACGCGGGTGAGCGTGTCGGTCTTGTGGTCTGTCAGGTAAGCATAGACCGTCAGAAGGTTGCAGCTGTCGTTGTACAGACCGCGCGGCGCTCCCGCCGTCACCATGTTGAGCGAGGCCTGGTTCTGCAGCAAGTCGTACCATTTGAGGTTTCCTTCATTCAGGCCAGTGGTCACGCGCCGGTTCAGCAGCGCCAGCGTGTTGGTCATTTCCACGCCGGGGACTTGCGACAGCTGCCATTCCAGCGCATCGACTTTCATCAGCGTGTCATAGTTGGCGCAGCCGCCCTCAGGCGTCTTGACCATCACCGCAAAAACGTCGGTACTGGCGGCATAGTTCTTTACGATGAACGCATAGTCCTGGTTATAACGCGAGTCGGCACGTAATTCAGCCGCGCCGGGATCGAGATCGCCGATCTTCAGCTGCTTGCTGATGATGAAGCCGCCGACGCCCAATACCAGCGCCACCACGAGCGCTGACCAGGCGGCGCTTTTACGGGTGAACAGGTCCAGCGCGCGCCACAGCGCCGGCGCCTGCAGCCTGCCGGCTTCTTCAGCCTGCAGGCTGCGGCGGGCCGCCTCCGGACTGACGCCTACATAGGACAGCAGAATGGGCAGCAGGATCAGGTTGGTAAAGATCAGCGCCGCCACGCCAATGCTGGCGACAATGGCGAGGTCCTTGATGACCTTGATGTCGATCACTATCAGCACCGCAAAGCCCACCGCGTCGCACAGCAGGGCCGTGAGACCGGCAAGGAACAGCCGGCGGAACGTATAGCGCGCGGCGACAAGCTTGTGTGCGCCGCGACCGATATCCTGCATGATGCCGTTCATCTTTTGCGCGCCATGGCTCATGCCGATGGCGAATACCAGGAAGGGCACCAGAATGGAGTACGGGTCGAGGCTGTAGCCCAGGCTGGGCAGCAGGCCGAGCTGCCAGATCACCGCGACGATGGAACAGGACACCACCAGCAGGGTGCTGCGAACGCAGCGCGTGTACCAGTAGAGAGTGATGGCGGCAATGGCGATGGCCAGCGCGAAGAACAACAGGATCTGCTTCAAACCCTCGATAAGGTCTCCCACCACCTTGGCAAAGCCGATGATGTAGATATTGACGCCCTCGCCTTGATACTTGGCGCGGATCTCTTCCAGCCGCGCGGAGAGCGCCGAATAGTTAAGATCCTGACCATCCGCCGTGCGCGCCAGCAGCGGCACGTAAATGACGCTGGAACGCCCGTCGATCGCTACCAGCTGTCCGATCTCGTTGGAGCGCTGCACATTGACCTTGACCTGCATCACGCTTTGCGCAGAGCCGTTGTAATCGTTGGGGATGACCGGCCCGCCGTCCATGCCGTCCTCTGTGACGCCGATCCAGCGGGTCGATGGCGTCCACAAGGATTTCATGTAGGCACGGTCCACGCCGGGAATCAGGAAGACTTCATCGCTGATCTTTTGCAGCGTGGCGAGGTAGGCCGGGTCATAAATGTTGCCGCCCTTGGCTTCCACGCCGATCCGGATCGCGTTGCCGAGACCCGAGAGCTCTTTTTTGTTCTGCAGGTAGTTGGCGATATAAGGATGATTGGCGGGAATCATGTCCTCGAAACTCGCGTTGAGTTTGAGCTTCGTTGCCTGCCAGCCGAGCGCCACGGTCAGCAGCAGGCACAGCAGCACTACCAGAAAGCGGTGGTTGAACAGCACCCGCTCCAGCGGGCTGCCCGAGCGGGTATCAAACTTCGCCAGGTCGGTAATGATCGGCTGATCGGCCGGGGTGGAAGTATGCATGCTCATTTGGTTGCTCCTGCGGCGCCTTTCGCCTGCATGGGAAAACTGACAAGGCCGCGTACGCCGGCGCCGATCATGCTGCCATCGGCCGCCTGCACGATGGCAGCCAGCGGCGGTCCGCCCTGCGGCGCGAAAGGCCGTACGCTGCGTCCGTTGTCGGCGCTGGCGAACAGTTGTCCGGCCTGATTGGCCAGCATGATGCCGCCGCTCTGCAACGGCGTCATTGCGCTGACCGACACCGGGAACAGTCCTTCGGTGCGCTCGGGCTGCGGCGTGCCCACCGACAGGCGGAATGCATTGCCCTTCAGTCCGCCGGCCAGCACCCCGCCGTCCGCCAGAGGTGCGAGTGCAAAGAAGCTGCCGCGGTAGGGAGTCTCGACTGCAGCAAAGGTCTTGCCGCCGTCGCTGGAACGTGCCAGCAAGCCCTGCTCTCCAGCCAGCCAGATGGCATCATTGCTGGCCTTGACCGCATACAGGTGCAAGCCCTTCGGGTTGGCAATCCGATCCATGATAGGCTGCCAGCTCTGACCGCCGTCTTCCGTGCGCAGCGCCAGTCCGTACGCGCCGACAACAATGCCTCTGCGCTCGTTAAAGAAAATCAGGTCAAGGAAAGGCTTGTCAGGACCATCCGCCGCGAATTGGTTGACAACTGCCGGATCGACACCATTGCCGGAGGCGCTTTGCAACAATGCAATGACCTTTGCGCCGTCAAGCTGACGCTTCCAGGTTTCACCGCCATCGCTTGTGTGAAGAACAACGCCGGCATGGCCGGTCGCCCAGCCCATCTTTTCATTGACAAAATTTACTGCGGTCAAGGTAAGGCTGACCGGCACGCTGGCCTGACGCCAGGATTTGCCATCATCGTCTGAGAGCACGACCAAGCCACGCTCACCCACCGCGACGATGCGGTTGCCGGCGCGGGCAAGACCCAGCATCACGCGTCGCTCGGGCGCTGCCGTCTTGATCGCGGCACGCTCCAGTGGAAGGCTTACTGCTCCGGCGGCAGGGCCGGTGGAATTCGAAGCATTTGCGGCCATGGCCGCCGGCAGGAACGATATTCCCAGCCCGGTGATCAACGCGGCCGCGTTGCGGGCACGTAGTTGCGTCCAAGTTTTCATCATTCTATTTTGTTCGTGAACGGTCAGCAGGCACTGCGCAGGAACACAGGCTGCACCATCCCGGAGTCTCCATCCGGGTATTGCAGGAAAGAGAATAACGACGCCGGCAGCATTTGAAAAATGGATTGTGCAGATTAAGGCTATCGATATTCATGATGCATCTCACGGGAAAATCGGCTTTAGGGTGTGCAAAAAGCCTGTTCCGGACCATCGCGGGCTCCACGGGATGGTCTGGAACAGGTATCAGGAATATGCGGAATTGGCCTGCCGGAAGGAACGCCGGCAGGCATTGCGGAAAACTCAGATCGGTGTTGCCAGTGCCATCATGGACTGTCGCATGATGCTGGCATGCTCTTCCTTGTCGCCATGCTGGATTTCTATCTCCCCCAGGCGGGCGGAGTTTTCCACGACCATTCGGCAGCGCTCGAACCGGCGCGCCTGGAAGCGTGCAAGCGCCTGCGCCGCGGTCCCGCCGTTACCGATCTCTTCCGCCAGAACGATCCCATCCTCGATGCCGATGCAGGCCCCCGATGCAAGGTGCGGCGTGGTCGCATGCACGGCGTCGCCGATCAGCACGATGCGTCCGTCATACCAGGCTCCCTTCATCAGCAGTCCTTCGAGCGGCCGGTAGTTGATGAGCGAGTCATCACTGAGCTGCGCGCGCAGGCTTTGCAGCAGAGGGTCCGGGAACGGCGCGAGCAAATCCTTGACCTTGCCTACGAATTCCGCGGGGTCGACATAGGCGTTCTGCGGCCGGTTTTCGGTAATGAACATATACATGGCATCGGCCGAGACCGGATTGAAGCCGGGCTTGATATGCTCCCCTATCCACATCGTCGGCCGCTGGACTTCGGCAGGCCGCCGCAGCACTGCGCGCCAGACGCCCTGACCGAAATACCGGGGTTGAGGCGCATCCGGAAACAGCGTCGTCCTGACCTTGGAGTACAGGCCATCGGCTCCGACCACCAGGTCGAATCGTTTGCGGCGCCCATCGGTAAAGCGCACATTGACGCCCTCTTCATCCTGTTCGATGGCGGCGAAGCTGCAACCCAGTCGAACAGACACGCCCGCCGCGCGGGTGGCTTCCGCCAGGATCGCCGCGAGCTCCGGTCGCATGATACCGCCGCCGCCCGGCACATCGGGTCCGGCAATGCGCGGTGTCGGCACCGAACCGATCACCTGGCCTGTCGCCAGACGAATATCCAGTCCATCCGTTGCCGCGCCACGCTTCAGGAACTCGTCGAGAATGCCGAGCGTCCGGAACGCCCTCAGCGTCGCGCCGCCCAGGCTGATACCGGCCCCGTAGGCGCGCCAGCCGGGATCGATTTCCACCATGTCGACTTCGATGCCGAGTTTGCGGAACTGGATGGCAGCGGACATGCCGGAAAAACCACCGCCAATGATGAGGACGCGGCGCACCGACGAATTCATTGTTGTTCTCCTGAATGGGAATTGAGTAACACAAGCGTCTCCTCCGCTTGCGTGATGTCGACATCGACCGGTTCCAGCGACTGTCCCAGGCATGGCCCGAGGGTGCAGACACCAGAATCGATCGCAAACTGCGCGCCGTGCGCGCTGCAGACAATGCGGTCGCCCGCCTTGTTCAGATACGCATCCTTGCGCCATGCCATCGGCGTGCCGCCAAGGTGGGGGCAGGCATCGCGATACGCATACACCTTGTTCCCCTGGCGGACGACGAACAGCGTATCGCCTCCCTGACTGTACGGATCGAAGCCGCGCGAGCCGCCGTCAGGAATGTCGTTCAGGCGGCAGAGCACTATCGGTTCCGGCATGACGTCGTACGGTTCAATGACGTTCGGCGACGCCCGCCGCTCCGGGAGGCGGACCGCCCGGTGCCCATTTTTCGCGCCGCTCGAACAGGAACAACTGCGAGATATCCGCGGTCGATGGCGCTTCGCGCGGCGACCAGGACTCATCGTGCAGGTCCATGTCGGCGTCATATTCGACATGGCAGCCGAGCGGGCTGTTGAAATACCAGAACCAGTTCGAGCCATAGTGATGGCGGCCAGGCCCCCAGAAAGACTGATATCCCTTGTTCACCAGTTGTGTGCCGGCATGCATGACTTCGGTGGGCCCGCCCATGTGGAAGGTAAAGTGCTCGCAGCCCTTCATGAACGGCGGCGTCTGGATCAGAAACAGGGTGTGATGGTCAAGCGTGCCGGCGGGGCGCAGGAAAGGACCGGCGTCCGTAAAGCGGTCGGTGCAATGGAAGCCCAGGCGCTGCGTATAGAAAGCTTCCGCCTTCGCGAAATCGGGAACGAACAGCACCACATGGGACAGGGAACGAGGACGGGCAGCATTGCGCTCGTCCACGCCGAGATGGTTCACCGGGCGGCTGAACGGCGCACCGGGCGCGTTGGAAATTTCGCCAGGCAGTGAAATCGCGCGCCGGCAGCTGACCTGGAAGCCGAGCACGAAGCCCATGTCGTCCACTGACTCGATACTGCCGTCAGGCAGGCGTCTCACTTCACGGTCCTTCGCCAGTTCGGCCGCAATGGCTTCCACCGCGGCGGCATCGACCACGCCATAGATTGTCTTGCGCAGCATGCTGGCGGTTCCCAGCCCGGGGGGCAAGGCCGGATCGTCCTTGTGCGCGATCACGACGGACGTTCCGTCCAGCGCTTCAAAGCGCCCACCCTTTTCCGTAATGCCAACGGGTTCCAGACCGTAGTCCGTCAGGAATTGCATGCATGCCGCGACGTCGTCGACGCCGAATACCAATGCGTCAGGTCCAATGATTCTCATGGTTCTCTCCTCTCGTTCATGTGTTTCTCTCGCCGGTCTTTACACCGTTGTCCGCCCGCCGAGCGTTTCCGCCACCCAGTCGGCGATATAGGCGCCGGCATTGGCGGAATTATCAAAGCTTGCATGTTGGGCACCGCCTTCGCGGTCGGTAAAGATTTTCAATTCACGCTTGGGACTGTTGACCAGCTGGTCATAGGTACGCTGCGCCCAGTGCAGCGGAATCTGGGAGTCCTTGGCGCCATGGGTGACCAGGAAAGGCACCTTGATGCGGTCGAGGATGCCATCGAGGTGAACCTTTTCCGCGATTTCCATGAATGCTTCCTGGCTCTTCGCACCCCACACCCAGCGCACGTGTTCCCAGTAATGCGGCACGGGGAGGTTGCCTTCGCGTGCAAGGCGTTTTTTCTGCACATCGCGCCAGTCATGGTTGGCTCCCCAGACGACACCGCAGGCAAAGCGCGGCTCGAATGCCACCGCGCGCGGACAGTAATAGCCGCCCAAGGAGACGCCTTCCAGGCCAATGCGCTTCGCATCGACATCGCTGCGCGTTTCGAGCCAGTCGACGATCTTGCTGGCCCAGATTTCAGTGTTGTACACCGCATGCATGCCATGCAGTCGCAAGGCTTCGCCAGTGCCCGGCTGATCGATCACCAGCGACGAGATGCCGCGCTTGGCAAGCCAGGCGGGCGCTCCGACGCGGTACTTCATTTCCTTGAACGAATCCAGGCCATTGATCTGCACCAGGATGGGTGTGGGGCCTTGCACGCCCTCGGCACGGACGAATAGGCCGGCAATGTGTGAATCACCATAAGGAATCTCGACGTGCTCGCAATTTTCACCGGCAAGCTGCGTGCCTTTGTTGAATACGGAGAGGAAACGCTTGTACAGCTCAAGCCGGCCAGGTGCGTTATGCGCCTGCAGTCGTTCGGCGGTCATGTAGTAGACCGCTGCGCGGCCGTACTTGTCGCCGGCCGATATCAGGCGGCCTCTCGCTTCATCTTCGCCGGCCAGCTCGCACAATTTGTCAGCCATCCTGGACCAGGTCTCGCGAAAGGCTTGTGTGCCCGTCGCATCGGGTTGTTTCGATGCCTCCTGCAACGGTGCGCACATTTCTTCAATTTCGCCGATACGGGCTCCCATCTCGATAGCAAGATCGACCGACAGGTTCCAGACATAGTTAGTCGGGAAGTACTTGAACATTTTCTATCCTCGTTCCGATGTGAATCAATGAACACGAGCCTGACCGCAAGCGGTCCGCAGCGCATCTCTTGCGAGGACTATAGAGAACGTACCTGCCACGGTAAAATGGTTTTGACGGATGGTCGGTATCGGGGAAGGCAATGGCTGTGTGTCGGCCGCTGGTGGCACGATGCGTCGAGAAGAACCAAAACGAAGTTACCCTGATTTTTCGGACATGGCGCTCTGACCCGGATACTTCCGGGAAAGCATTTCATTTCTGGATACGTACTATCCATAAAATGAATCCCGGTACCGCTTGTCGCCGTCAGGCATCGCGAAATACGATATGTCCAGGCGCTTGCTGCTGTTATACCAATACTAAAATCCTGGAGACAATATGCGCTTTAACCGGCTTGACCTGAACTTGCTGGTCGCCCTCGAGGCGCTCCTGCTCGAAAAGAGCATCACCCGTGCAGGCCGCCGGCTTAACCTCAGCCAGTCTGCAACCAGCGGCGTCCTTTCCCGCTTGCGCGAATACTTCGCCGACGAATTGCTCGTGCCCGTCGGCCGCTCGATGGAGCTAACGCCATTGGCGCTGAGCCTCATCGACCCGGTGCGCAACGTACTGCTGCAGATCAAGGCAACCATCGAAATCAAGCCCGCCTTCGATCCCGCAACTGTTTTCCGCAATTTCAAGATTACCGCGTCGGACTACGTAACGACGGTGCTGCTGTCGGAAATGGCGTGCCGGTTGCCGATGGTCGCTCCCAACATCAAGATAGAAATCTCCGCGCCGGATGAAATTTTTCATGAAGCGATCGAACGCGGAGAGATTGACCTGATCATCATGCCGAAACAATATCTTCGCGGCGTGCATCCGAAGGAAGTGCTCTTCACCGAGGACTATAGTTGCGTAGTGTGGACCGGCAATACCGCCATTGGCGACACGCTGAACATGGAGACCTATATGTCGCTCGGACATGTCTCGACAATGTTCGGCCATTTCAGCCAGATGAGCTTTGAAGAGGTCGTGCTTCAGGCCACCGGGCACGAGCGTCGCATCGAGGTCACCACCGACAATTTCACTACCCTGCCCCACATGGTGATCGGCACCAATCGGATCGCCACCATGCATTCCCGCCTGGCGCGGCTGTTTGCGCGCTATTACCCGGTACGCCTGCTGCCGCTGCCCTTCGACTTGCCGGCCATGGAATTTGCGATGCAGTGGAACCGGTTCTTTGACAATGATCCCTCGCATCAGTGGTTGAGGAATCTTGCCAAGCAGGCTTGTGATGCGAAGAAGGATTCGCCGTCAGCAACGGCCATTGCAACTGCGGACAGCGAAGCGCGCATATCAGCGCCGGAAACACTCGTTACCTGAACGCGCCGTGGCGGAAAATCCCGGACTAGTGCATGTCGACATATCCCAATGGTCTCCATTTCGGCTTTGCGTCGCTGATGAATCGAAGGCAAATGGTTAACATTGAGAAACTGTGAATGCAGATACCCTGGATTGAAAAATGGCATGCCAGACGAATGAAGTGATCAGTCCACTTTAACCATCCATGTCATCGATAGGCCCCATCACGATTTTTGACTTCTCCAACGTCGTCAGTTTGACAATACTGAAAGCAGAACAAGACAAGGAGACATCATGCAACGCTTCTCAACGCGCGCTTCGGCCGACCGCGATAAGTACCGCTCGTTCACCGATACTGCCTATTGCGCAGTATTCATCGGTGTCAGCATTGCCTGCATCTACAGCGTTTATGACAGGTTTGTCTGGTTCTAAGGAAGAGCGAGATGGGCGAGATGTTCATAAAGGTCATTGACAAGTTCCTGCTCTTCTTCAATGACAGCTTCGTGCTGACGGCCCTGGCCATGAGCGGCGGCGTGTTTATGCCTGATGACACACTTTTCTACAACGTCCTGTTCGCTGGAAACGATAAGCACTTAGATAATGAGAAGTCGCTACACATTCATCTGGAAATGAGGCCGGTTCAGGAAATCAATTAGGGTCTTCCGCTGCAACGGGCCAGGCACCTACAGATCAAGTACCCGCAGAGACCCCTTTTCCCTCGAAGCGATTGTCGAACCACACTTGCACCACTGTGCCATAGAGATGCGTATCGCCGGACAGGGCCTTCAATACGTCCTCGATGTTCATCCTGGCGTCCATGTCTGAGTCGAAAAAAAGCGCAAGTTACCGGCGTAGGCCGAATCCGCAATGTGCCGATAGAATGCTGTCCGCTCAGGACGGCACGCAGTCCTGAACTCAGTTCTGCTCCACCAGCTTGGCAATGATCCGTCGCGCCCGGTTCGGCCCCGCATCAACATGAATATCGGTCCAATCCGACTGTCCGTTAAAGCGCTGCATGTTACGGTACTGCTGCTCGACCACCAGGCGGTCCTCATCGAACGTGAACTTGGTTTGTTCCACCACAGTGTCTATGGTATCCGGCATGTCCGGATGCTTGTTGCTGGCCATGCTCCAGAAGTAATGCGCCGTGGTTTCTGTCTCAGGCGTGATGCCGTGAAAGCCGCGCATGTGAAAGCCGCCCCGGTTCGGATCGTCAATTGCATCCGTTCCGGGCTCGACTGCGCCAGTCCATATTGCGAGATGGCTGACATGGAAAGCGATTTCCTGCCAGCGATCGCAGGTATCGCCGAAGGGATAAGCGGCCTTATAGGTAGGCGGCGGTGTGCTGCCCGGCATGTGGCGCACCACGAGCACCGACTTGTCGTCGTTGCTCACCATGGTTTTCGCATGCATGTGCAGCCGCGCATTGCCTCCGATGGTTTTCAGGTGCACATAGCCAAGGTGGCTCAAGTCCAGCAGGTTGTCGTGGATAAGCTGGTACGGCGCATCATAGTGATAGACGCCCCATCCGTATTTGTACTTCGGGTCATGATGATGCGGATAATCCGGCGGTTCATGGCTAGGCACGCTGCCGTCTTCCTTTGGCATCCATATCCAGAGGATGTCGTCCTTCTCACGCAAGGTGTAGGCCTTGACCCTGGCCTTGGCAGGAATGCGTTCTTGTCCTGGAACTTCGATGCATGTGCCGTTCGGGTCGTAAAGCAAGCCGTGATAGCCGCAGCGTACGCCGCGTTCTTCGACCATGCCGGACGACAAAGGGAGGGAGCGGTGGCAGCAACGGTCTTCCAACGCCGCGGCTTGGCCGTTGCCGCTACGAAAAAGCACAATCGGCTGGTTCAGGAGCGTGCGCGCAATCGGTTTGTCCGCTAGTTCGCCTGACAAACCTGCGACATACCACTGGTCTAGCGGAAAGGACGATTTTTTCGCAGAGGTGAAGGACACTTCCTTTGCCGCGATCGGGGAATTCATAGCTGCTCCTTATAAGAAATGGGTTGCGTCGCCGTCCTAAACGTCGGGAACGAGCTGGAAGGTTTTATTGGCAAGTTCATTTGGCAGGGTCTTTCACGCCGTCGAATTTTTCGATTTCATTGGCGATCAGCGCTCCGGCCGGAGTCTTGTCGATGCGCCGGATATAGATGGTCTGCACGATGTCCCGAGTCTCGGGATCGATGGCGACAGTGCCTCGCGGACTACTCGAGGTATAGGTTTTCAGCGCTTCCATGAATGCGCCGATTTCCGTATTGCCATTTGTCTTGGCCAGCGTTTTGACAATCATCGCCATGCCGTCATACGATGCCGCCGCCAGGAAGCTAGGTTTGAATTTTCCGCCGACCGTCTGCGAGAATGCGTCGACGAACTTGCCGTTTTCAGCGCCGGGACGCGTATAGGAATAAAATCCCGCCGAGTAAATGCCGACTAGGGTATCGCCACCTGCCTTGAGCACGTCCTCATCGCCCCAACCCTCACCGCCGAGAAAGCGGATACCCGCCTTGTCCAGTCCTTTCTCGCGATACGCTTTGATAAAGGACACCATGGGTTGACCATTCGGCAGGAATACATGAACCGCATCTGGCTTTTCATCCTTGATACGCTGCACAAAGGCAGCGTAATCGGTCGTAGCCAGCGGCATCCTCACCGAGCCAATCACTTGTCCTCCGGCAGTGGTAAAGGTCTTGTTGAACCAGGTCTCGGCTTCCAAGCCGGGTGCGTAATCGGACACTACCGTGAACACACGGCGCGAACCGGTCCTGTAGGCCCATTCGGCAAGCGGCGTGACTGACTGGGCGATGGTGTACGACACGCGCGTCGCGCCGGGCGCCTTGGCGGTAATGCCCGAAGCTGCGGCATTCATGATCACCATCGGCTTTTTCGCCTGCGCCGCCACGCTTGCCGCAGCGAGGGCATTGGGCGTGAAGATGAAGCCGGCAAGAATATCAACCTTGTCGCGGGTCAGCAGCTCGGTGGCAAGGCGCTTGGCCACATCGGGCACTGGTCCGGTGTCGTCCTTGTAGATGACCTCGATCTTTTTTCCGGCGACGGTGTCCCCTGCGGTACGGAGATATGTGTCGATGCCGGCCTTCATCTGGGCGCCGCTCTCAGCAGCGGAACCGGACAGCGAAGTAATGACACCGATCCGTATGGTCTTGTTGTCGGCAAGGGCGCCGGAGATGCTCAAAAGAATTCCGACCGCTAACAGTGCCGCACGGGCTCCGCGTATCTTATGCATGATTGTCTCCATTATCGTTTTTGGACGGTTGGAAGAAGTCGCTTCCCACCTGTCCATAGAAGGCATCATAGGTAAAGGAGTGTATATTGTCAGCAAATGTGACTTATATCCTGTATTTGTAAAACTAATGAGAAACAATAAATTCGATCTGAACCTGCTGGCCGTCGTGCTGGCAATCGCCGAGGAAAAAAGCGTGAGCCGTGCGGCCGAACGCCCGGAGCTTAGCCAGCCGGCGGTAAGTCTCTCCTTAGGCAAGCTGCGGCGACAGCTTGGTGATGAATTGTTCGTGCGCACCGTTCGCGGCATGGAGGCGACGCCACGGGCCAGACCAGTGATAGAACTAGCGAGGCAGATGCTCGATCGTGTCGGGAAGGAGGTGCTTCAGCAGGCGGCCTTTGATCCGTCAACGACCAACACGACCTTTACCGTTGCGCTGTCGGACATCGGCGAAATGGTATTCCTTCCGAAGCTGCTGCAGGCCATCCGTGAACGTGCGCCGTTAGCCACCGTGAGTTCGGTGACACTTCCCGCCAGCGAGGTAGGCGATGCGCTGGAGTCGGGCACGGTTGATCTCGCAATGGGTTATTTTCCGGATTTGAAAAGACATAATTTCTTCCAGCAGCGGCTGTTTTCCCACAGCTTCGTTTCGCTGCTGCGCAAGGACCATCCCGTGCGTTCGGAGAAAATGACACTGTCGCAATTTCTCGCTCTCGGACATGCTGTTGTAAAGGCGGAAGGTCGAAGCCAGGAAGTGTTTGAGCGATATCTTGAACGCAAGAACATCCGCCGGCGTGTCGTGCTGTCAACGCCACACTTTCTGTCAATCCCGTTCATTGTCGCTACGACCGATCTGGTTGTAACTGTACCGCTCGCGGTAGGCACCTCATTCGCGGAGTTCTCAGATGTCAGGCTGGTGGCACCGCCTCTTCAGATTCCCCGATTCGATCTCAAGCAACACTGGCATCGAAAATACCATGATGATGGACGACATCAGTGGTTGCGGTCACTTGTCGCGGAGCTATTCAAAGATGATAAGCGGTGGTCAGGCTCATAGTATTAAGAAATGACGACTTTCACTCTACTTTCTCATAGGGTAGGCCGACATAATTTTCAGCGATTGTCGTGCGTCCGGCCAGTGTGCCAGTGTAGTATTCCAACTCCGCTAGCTGGATGCGTTGACCAAAGGGATCTTCACCTAGTTTATGCAGCACCGACGTCATCCACCAGGAGAAGCGTTCTGCTTTCCAAATGCGGCGCAAGCAGAGTTCCGAGTACTTATCGAGCAGATCGATACGGCCTTCCCGATACGCCTTACGCAGCACGTGGTACAGCGTGTAGACGTCGCTAGCGGCCAGGTTGAGCCCCTTGGCGCCGGTCGGGGGGACAATGTGCGCGGCATCGCCGACTAAGAACATGCGGCCGAATTTCATCGGCTCCGCGACGAAACTACGTAACGGTGCAATGCTTTTCTCGATTGCCGGGCCAGTCACCATCGACGTGGCAACGTCCTCTGGCAGCCGTGCTTTGAGCTCGCCCCAAAAGCGCTCGTCCGACCAGTCCTCGACCTTGTCATCCAGCGAGCACTGCACATAGTAACGGCTAAGATTGTCCGAACGCATGCTGCACAGCGCTAGGCCGCGCTCGTGGTTGGCATAGATTAGCTCATGCGAGACCGGCGGCGTGCGTGACAAGATGCCGAGCCAGCCGAAGGGATAGACGCGCTCGAAGGTCTTGAGCTTGTCTCTCGGTGCGGATTTGCGCGACACGCCATGGAAACCGTCGCAGCCGGCTATGTAATCGCATTCGAGCTCGGCCTGCTCTCCGTCCTTGATGTAGGTTACCCGCGGCTTATCAGTGTCGAAATCATGCAGCTGTACGTCCTGTACTTCATAGATGCTGATGCCGCCAGTCGCCTTCCTCACTTCCATCAGATCGCGCGTAACCTCCGTCTGGCCGTACACCGTTACCGTCTTGCCAGTAAGTTCCTTCAGATTGATGCGCTCCCGCCGGCCGGAAAACGAGAGGCTGAAACCTTCATGAACGTGTCCTTCCCGATCCATGCGTGCTCCAGCGCCCGCTTCCCGTATCAGTTCTACAGTACCTTGCTCCAACACGCCAGCGCGGATGCGGCCGAGCACATACTCGGGAGACTTGGCTTCCAGGATCACGGTTTCGATGCCTTGCCGGTGCAGCAGCTGGGCGAGCAGTAGGCCCGATGGCCCGGCGCCGATAATGGCAACTTGAGTCTTCATAACGGTTTCCAGTAATGTCGTTAGCAAGGCTCATAGTTTCGTTCCGGAAGCTTTAATTGAGAATGGACTTTTAAAGAAATAAATTGGACTTTTCGCGTGTTCGCCATCCGTAACGGAATCACACCTCGGTGTAGGAATCCACTATAAAGGAGCATTAAAGTGTCGCGAGCACGAGCGTATTAACTTGCACAATCCGCATAATTGGACTGGAGCGCATGTATCTGTTTTGTTCCATGCCCGCTGGATTGGCGCGCTCAAACTGGACGTTCGCCCCGGGCTGAACTTAGCTTGAAGTGAACAGCAGCTACCTGTCGGTCAACCGGAGCTGCATTGAAACCGCAAAGCGATCCGCGGGATGCACGCTGACCGACACTTCAAAGGTCCGATTGGCGGCGTCCCGATACCAGCGGATGATCTTCAGGGCGGCGGACCCGGGCGCCACCTGGAGTGTCGATGCCACCGCATGCGCGACGGTAACGGCGCGTATTTCCTGGCTGATTTGCACAACGCGCCGTCCGTAGCGCTCCTCAATCAAGGAGCTCACGTGCGTTATCGCTATAGCAGTACGGGCATCCTAAGCCGACGATGTCAGGCAATCCGATACGCATGAATATCGGGCACCCCGGCCGAGGGATAGCGCGCGCAAACCTCGGGGTCATGGCCAGGCACGATGTTGTCTTCGCCATCGGCCAGCTCGCGAATCCGGGCATAGCCCTTACGCATGTCGTCAAGACTGTAGATCGCTGGGAAGGGATTTTCCTTGATGAGGTTCTCGTAGTAGTGCGCCGCGTCCGAGGCCAGCACGACCCATCCTTTTTCCGTGCGGACTCGCACCACCTGCAAGCCGTCTGTATGGCCGCCCACGCGATGCAGCTCAACGCCGTCACGGAGCTGATGAAACCCATTGACGAAGCGGACATTGCCTCGGTAAAGCTGCTTGATCAAACTGCCCAGGTCGTCACTGGAAAAGAAGTGGCTCTGCTTGGGATCGCACATGCAACTGCCGGTGGCATACCGCACTTCCCGCTCCTGCACCCAGATTTCAGCGGCTGGAAACTCATCGATGTTGCCCGCGTGGTCGTAATGCAGATGCGTGATGACAAGGTCCTTGATATCATCGCGTGCGTAGCCCAGACGTCGGAGCGATTCCACCGGCGTTACCAGGTATTTTCGCTTGCGCGCCTGCGCCGAGGCGGGGCTGAAACCGGTGTCAACCAGCAGCGCCGTCCCCTGCCCCACGACCAGCCACACGAAGAAATCGAGTGCCATCGGTGCCTCGGGATCGCCATCGGTCGGATGTAGAAAGTTATCCTTTCGAAGGCGATCGACCGTGGCGTACTTTATTGCAAAGACTGTAAACGACTCGTTCATGTAGAACCTTTCGCCGGTATGTAACTGCGTCCGGGAATATTGGCAGCCTATTTCTTCGCCAGCGGACAAGCGCTTTCAGCCAACGGTGCAAATGCCTGATCGCCCGGAACGGTCTTCACGACACGAAAATAGTCCCAAGGCGTTGTCGACTCTTTTGGTGCCTTGACTTCAACCAGATACATATCGTGAATCATTTTTCCATCTGCCCGGATTTTTCCGTTCTTGGTAAAGGCATCGTTGATCGGCATCGCTTTCAGTTTCTCCATGACCTGAGTCGTCGCATCGGTGCCAGCCGCTTGTACTGCCTTCAGATAGCTCAACACGGCCGAGTATTGACCTGCCTGCAGGGCGGTCGGCATGCGCTTGTGCTTTTCAAAGAAGCGTCGCGCAAATTTGCGCGAGTCGTCATTCAGGTTCCAGTAAAAGCTCTCGGTGAAATACATGCCTTGCGCCTGCTCCAGGCCCAGCGCATGGACATCCGCAATGCTCATGAGCATTGCCACGATTTTCTGTTTCGGTGGCAGCCCGAATTCCTTGGCCTGCTTTATGGAGACCTGCGTATCCATACCCGCGTTCGCCAGAGCCACGACATTTGCGCCACTTGCCTGGGCTTGCACCAGCTGGGAGCTGAAATCATTGCCTGGAATAGGATAGCGCGAGGCGCCCAGAACCTTACCGCCTGCCGCGTTGACGATCTTGGTGCCGTCGTTCTGCAGCGCGTGTCCGAAAGCGTAGTCGGCCGCGATGAAATACCAGGATTTTCCACCGCTGCCGACGATTTCCTTACCGGCGACGTTGGCCAAGGCATATGTGTCATAGACCCAGTGCACGTTTGTCGGTGTGCAGTCCTCGCCGGAGATACGGGTCGCGCCTGCCCCCGTTACCATGGTGATCCGGTTCTTTTCGGCGCCTATCTTCATCGCCGCCAGCGCAACCGCGCTACTGCCCAGCTCGGTAATCACGTCCACCTTGTCCCGATCAATCCACTCGCGCACTTTTGTCGAGGCGATATCAGCTTTGTTCTGATGATCCATCGTGACGATCTCGACCGGCTTGCCGAGCACCTTGCCGCCAAAATCCTCGACCGCCAGCCGCGTAGCGAGCACAGAGCCGGTTCCAACGTTGTCGGCATACAAGCCTGACATATCCGTTATCACACCGATCTTGACGATCCCGTCGGATACCTTTTCTTGCGCATGTGCCGGCATGGAGCAGGCGAACAGGGCCGATATGGCGCTTGCGATGAGCTTCTTCATGTTGAAATCCTTGTCTCCAGGTTATGACTTATATTTCCTACTTGAATGCATGTGGCCGACAGCCACTTTCTGCTGTACCGACTCCTCGGTGCAGTGGAACAATCAGCAATCAGGTTGTCGGCTTCAAAACGGGATCTAGCTGGCGACGCGGTTAACACCGCGGATACGGTCAAGTACCGGACGCAGGTAAGAAAGAAACTTCTCGGGATCCTCGCTCATCGGAAAATGGCCCAGCCCTTCCATGATGTTGGCTTCAGCTCCCTTGATGCGTTTGACCAGGTCAAGCGTATCCTCCGGCGTGCACGAATAGTCATATTCGCCTGAGAGCAGGTATAGGGGACAGCGACTAGTGTCGATCTCAGCTACCTTTCCCCGGATGTCGCCGTCGAGCTTATAAAAATGCAGGTCGCCTTTGAAAATACCAGGACCGCCCTGCATGTAATGCCACAAGGTTTCCCATCTTTCCGCTTCAGGGCTCAGAGGGCCAACCAGACCCGATACGACGCCTGCGCAAACTTCGCCGCCGTGCACATCGGGACGGTGGAGCCAATTGATGTCGTAATAGGGATCGACATGCGCTCCAGACTGCAGGCCGATGATGGCGCGAAAGCGTTCAGGATGCTCGAGCGCCAAGTGCAGTACGATCCGCCCGCCTATGGAACATCCCATCGCCACCGGGCCATCAAGTTCCAGCGCATCGGCCACGCCCATGACAATATCGGTATAGTCGCGCGAAGTCAGCCGGTATTCCTCGTCTTGCCAACCCGCAGGAGGCGAAGACTTGCCATGCCACGGCAGATCGAACGCGATCACTCGATAATGGCGCAGCACGTCCGGGTCGTTGAGCAACGCCCGGTACTGGCGGGTATCCGATCCGGCAGTATGCAGGCAAAGCAGCGGAATGCCTTGCCCCGCCTCCTCGACATACAATCTGTGCGGTTTTCCCAGCAAATTGAGACGCAGATAGCGTCCGACAACGGGTTCGAACACTGCTGTCATTTTTTTGCTCCTTCCGATGCGCGAAGCTTGCCCATCACGCCTTTGAAATAAAAGAGGTTTGCCATGAAAGGATGGAGATTTCCTTCGACACGCAAGGTACGCCGCTTGATTAACGCAAACAGGTCGTGAAACCCCGGGGGCGGGACCGGAAGCCAGAACCGGCTCCAGGTTTCCGTCGATGCCCGCATCGCGAAGCTCCATGTCGGCATGACGAATGGACCGCGACTGACGTCGGCCACCCGCCCTTCCGTCACCTTGATCAGGTAGGAGATGTCTCCGATCTCCACCATGAAGGTCGTGTCGATGTACCGGCCACGTCGTACAAGTCGTTCATCGGCATTCACAAGCTCTTTTAGGTTATCCATGAGTTCTTCCGTTTTTCGACATGAATCAGATTCCACGATGAGATATTGATTTCCTGTTTTAACCTTCAACCTGCTTCACTGCCCCACGTCGGGGCAGCGTAAGAATTATTGCATTGCCCGCATCTGGCGACGACTTCGCATTTGTTATGTCTGCATGAGGTTTTGTAAAGGCTTTCCCGGCAGCGGCGCGGGATCAGTTCTTCTGGGCACGTATTAAGCGGTAGATCACCGGATAGTAGTTCAGCGCGTATCCTCGCGCGCTCGCCTCGTCCAGCAGCGCTGTAGTGGCTTCGGCGACTGCAGGCCGGATCCCGGATGCCTGCGCCAGCGCAAGGGCAAGCCGCATGTCCTTCAGCGCGTAGGATGCGGGGAACATCTTCTCGGGAAATTCATCCCGTGCGAGATACTTCTCTCCTGTCAGGCGCAGGGCGAACGAATCCGCCGAACCGAGTCTGAGCATATTGGCCAGCATGGTCTTGTCCACACCTGCCGCTTCGGCGATCGCCATTGCCTCGGCGAGCGCGTTGACGGTGGAGAGCAGGACCATGTTGTTCATGACCTTGACGACCTGGCCCGCGCCCACGTCGCCGCAGTGCACCACGTCTGATCCCATGCAGCGCAGCCATGGATCGACTTCATCAAAGAGCGCGCCCTCACCGCCTACCGTGATCAGCAGCGTGCCGTTATTGGCGGCCTCGCGACTGCGTGCCACGGGTGCATCCAGGAACCGCACGCCGTGTGCTGCAAGCCGGTGTGCTAGCGAGCGCGTGCGCGACACGTCGCTGGTGCTCATGTCGACCACGGTCCGGATTGCCCCTCCCTTAACGATCAGTGGATTGGCGCCGAAACACACATCCTCCACCTGATCGATCGAGGGCAGCGATAGGAATACCGTGTCGGCGACCTCGCGCAGTGACGCGATACTAGAACCAATGGCGCCATAGGCGACCGCTCGGGCGACGTTTTCGGCACTGATATCCGCCACATGCACCTGGCGCCCGGACTTCAGGACCAGGTTGCGGCACATGCCTTCTCCCATCACACCTACGCCAACAAATCCCAGCACGGATGATGGGCTGCTCACGATACGGCTCCCTGTCGTACGCACTTGACTCGAAGGAACTCCTGCACACCCTCGATGCCGCCTTCCGATCCCAAACCACTATCCTTGTGGCCGCCGAACGGCGTTTCCGGCAGCGATGCCTGCCACTCGTTGATGCACACCACGCCGCTGTCGATCTCGTGCGCCAAGCGGTGCGCGCGGTGCAGGTTGTTCGTGTGTGCATAGGCAGCCAGTCCAAAAGGCAACCGGTTCGCTTCCGCAATGGCATCGTCGAGCCCTTCGAAGGAACTGAGTAGCGCAATCGGTCCAAAGGGTTCGATATTGGCCGCATCGCTATCGAGGCCTGGCTCAAGGATGACGGTAGGCGCGTAGAAGAATCCTTCCGTTCCAAGGCGCTCGCCGCCGGCAAGCACTTTCAGGCCGCGCTGCCGTGCGTCCTTCACCATGGTGTCGATCGACTCGAGCCGGCGCAGGTTCTTCAGCGGCCCCATTTGGGTGGAACGGTCGAACGGGTCGCCCACTTTGATCGCTCTGGCCGCGGTCACGAACTTCTCGCAAAAGGCGTCAAAAATGGGGGCTTGAACAAGAAAGCGGGTCGGCGAGGTACAGACTTGGCCCGCATTCCGGAACTTGGTGGCCACCGCCATGCGCACCACCCGGTCGACGTCGACGTCATCGCACACGACTACTGGCGCATGCCCGCCCAATTCCAGCGTGGCACGCTTCATGGTCAGCGCTGCCTTGGAGCCTATGATCTTCCCTACCGAGGTGGCACCGGTGAAAGTCACCATGGCGATCTGCGGCGCAGTGCAGAGAATATCGGCAATCTCGCCCGGGTCGCCGAATACCATGTTCACAACCCCGTCGGGGATCCCAGCGTCTTGAATGGCCCGCGCGATGTGGAGCGCAACCCCTGCGGTCTCTTCCGAAGGCTTGATTACGATGGTACATCCGGCCGCAAGGGCGCCGCTAATCTTGCGCGACGGTGTGATGGCGGGGGCGTTCCAGCCTGCGAACGCGGCCACAGGGCCAATCGGCTCCATCACTACTGTTTGTGTAATGCTCTCGGCGCGGGCAGGAATGGTACGGCCGTAGATACGACGCACCTCTTCGCTGGCCCATTCGAACATCTCGGCAGCAGTGGCTACTTCGTTGTGCGCTTCGCCGACGGGCTTGCCCAGCTCGCGGCTAATCTGCTCCGCGATGACCGTACCTCGCTCGCGCATGATGGACGCTGTTCGGCGCAGCAATGTCGAACGCTGCAGCGCGGGTGTCTTGCACCAGCTGCGGAACGTCTCGGCCGCCGCAGCGACAGCCTGTTCCACGTCCGCACGGTGGGCATGTGCATAGCTGCCCAGCTCCTGGCCATTGCTGGGATTGATCACCGTGAAGCGGGCGTTGGATGTGCCTTGGCGAAATTCGCCTGCAATGAATTGGGAATATTCCATCTTAATCAACCTTGATATCGGAGGTCTTGATGACCGAAGCCCAGCGCTCGGTCTGTTCCTTAATGTGATTGGTGAACTGCTGAGGCGTACCCGTGAGCGGATACTGTTCCATGGCCGCGAGCCGGTCCACTACCTCTTTTCGGTTCATGATTTCGTTGACCGCCGCATTCAGCCTGACCACGATCGACTGGGGCATGCCCGCAGGCCCCATCAAACCATTCCATGGCTCGGCAGCGAAGCCCTTGAAGCGGGATTCACCCAGAGTAATTACGCCCTCACCGCCGCGTCCCGAGGTGGCACTCGCGGAAGCCAGAAGGCGCAGCTTGCCGGATTTCACCTGAGGCAGCACCGCTGCCCCCGAGAGGAACGCAAAATCGGTTCGACCGGCCACCAGATCCACCAGTGCCGCCGAATCTCCCTTGTAGGGGATATGGGTCGCCTTGATGCTAGCCACGTGCTTGAACCATTCGCCGGCAAGATGATTCACGGCCCCATTGCCGGCGGATGCGTAACTCAGGTTGAACGACGGATTACCTCCTCGCTTCAACAATTCGTCGAGCGAAGTGATGGCGGACGATGCGGGAGCGACGAGGAAATACGGGTAGCTGGCAACCAGACCGATTGCTGTGAAGTCGCGAAGCGGGTCATAGCCCAGATTTTTCTGCAGGTGAGGCGTGATAGACAGTGTGCTGCTGCTGCCGAACATCAGTGTGTAGCCGTCCGGCGCAGCCTTCTTGACGCCGACTGCGGCCAGGGCGCCGCTGGCTCCCGCCTTGTTTTCGACCACGAAGCTTTGATTGAACTTGGCCGACAACTGCTCGGCGAGGATACGTGCGACTGCATCTGTGGGGCCGCCGGCGCTGAAGCCGACGACGATGGTCACTGGTCTTGTCGGCCAGTCGCTTCCGGACTGGGCCCAGGTTGCGCCGGCGAGAAGCGCGGTGGCCAGGGCGACGGAATACCGAAGAAACGAGCGTTTGCTCTTTATGATCATGAAGGTGTCTCCGTTTTATAAATTTTAAAATGCGATCAGGCTATAGCGCGGTCTTCAGGGCTTCCGCGGAGGCAGCTTTAGTAGCCATCCCTGCCGTAACACCGACCTTGCTCGGGTCGTTCTGGTGTTACAGTCGGATCGAATCGAGACCGTTGGCTTCTGCCCAGTAATCGGTCATGGACGACGTATCCTGCCCATCTTTTCCCGCATGTCGCGCCAGCTGAAACAGGTTTCTTGCTAGATTACCCATCGGTAAAGAGATTCCGGCGGATTGCGCGGCCTGGCACGCCAGCGTGAGGTCTTTGAATCCCAGAGCGATGTCGAATCCGGGAGTGAGATCCCCCTTCAGCACCTTGGCGGGCCACTTCTCCTTGAGCTGTCCATTCGAAGCAGTGGTGCCGGTGAGTACTTCGAATGTCTTGCGCACGTCCAGGCCGAGGGCGGATGCCAGAACCAGGGCCTCGGAGTTGAGCTGGCAGTAACACAACACCATGAGATTGTTGATCAGTTTCATCCGAGTACCGGAGCCCGGATCTCCGCAGTGCAGTACCGTCGTGCCCATTTTCAGCAGCAACGGTTCGAGTTCGGCATGATCGCGTTCGGCGGCACCAAGCATGAACAGCGACTCGCCACGGTCCGCGTGCGCCGCGAGACGACCGACAGGAGCGTCGGCGAAGCGCACGCCCTTCTCCCGTGCCGCGCACCACAGTTCGTCCACTGTATCCGTGTCGATGGTGCTAAGCTCGACCAGGAGACTATCCGGACGAAGACCGGCAAGTACGCCCGACTCGCCCAGAGTCACCTCGCGTGCCTGCCTGGGACCGGGCAGCATGGTGAATACCACGTCAGCACGCTTGGCAAGTTCGTGTACGTCCGCTGCACGCGATGCGCCTTGCGTTACGAGCTTGTCCACGGGCACCGGCTGAATATCGTGGACGATCAAGTCCACCTTGTTGCGCAACAGGTGCGACGCCAGGGCATAGCCCATGCGGCCAAGCCCGATGAATCCGACCTTCATTGATAATCTCCTATAATTTTGGAAGCGCGCAGGCGCGGCATGGGGACGAGAGTCGCGTCGGCCTGGTCCTGTTGACCACGAACGGTGACCGGATACTTTGCCCGCCCCTTCTCAAGCCTAAAGTCCCGTTGGCGTCTATGCTCCCGCAGGCCAACCCGCTGATGTGAGTGTTAATTGAGCTTATCGTGTTCATTTAAATCTCCAGATGGCCATTCTCCATACGCAGTCCCCAAGCGGCAAGTGACAATTTGTAGGGCAGGAATGACTTTTTCTCATGTCAGAACACGCCGCGCGGCTGGTGCAGAGAAAATCAGCGGATTGCATACGAGCCCTTGGTCCCGCCCCATTACAAAAACGCATGCCTGAACAACAAATGCGAAGTGGTCCATCACGTAGACTACGGCGATAATTACAGGATCATTAAGCCAGACCTTCCCTGACATGCCGGGAGCGCTCGATTCAATGACAGACAGCGAGTCCGTTTCAATGGAATCAATGGCTTGGAAGACAGTTCCACAAGGCGAGGACCGAACATAACCGTAGGCAATTTACGCCGCGCCGAAACGCCGAAATAACGCAATGTCGTTAAGGCTCCGAGTGCCATGCTCGTCTATCGTCGCTTCAATATACAGCAGGACAAACACATGCACATCGTTAAGCAATTCGCCCGCCACGCCGTCGATTACCGTACGCACACCATCACGCCGGAGGTGCTGCACCATGCCAAGCGCGCCGTAATCGACTGGTATGCGGCACTGCTTCCGGGTGCAGTGCTGCCGCCAGCTACTCTGCTTGAAAAGGCCTTTGCCGAAGAACTGGAGCACGGCCGAGCCCGCCTTGCGCTGGGAAAACCGGCGACCACGCGTCTGGCGGCGCTCATCAACGGTACCGCATCGCATACCGCCGAGGTCGACGACATTTACCGCGAAGCCATCTACCACCCTGGCGCGCCGGTCATCGCGGCAGCACTGGCGGTGGCGCAAGCCATCAATGCATCCGGTGAATCGTTTCTGCGTGCGGTGATCGTCGGCTACGAAATATCAACCCGCATCGGCGCCGCCATGGGGCGTGCGCACTACAAACACTGGCATAACACTGGCACCATTGGCTGCTTCGGCGCCGCCGCAGCAGCAGCTGAGCTCCAGGGGCTGGATGAAAGACAGTTCGCCCATGCGCTGGCGACCGTCGCTACGTTCGCTTCTGGTTTGCAGCAGGCTTTCCGAATGGATTCCATGTCCAAGCCACTGCACGCCGGACGTGCTGCAGAAGCCGGGGTGACGGCAGCTCTGTCCGCGGCACAGGGAGTTACCGGATCGCTGGATGTACTGGAGGGTGAGGTGGGCTTTGGCCGGGCGATGGGCAACGGCCCCGACTGGACGCTTGCACTTGCAACACTGGGGAAGGACTTCCACATCACACGCATGACTTTCAAGAACCACGCGTGCTGCGGCCATACCTTCGCGCCTATTGACGGTGCGCTTGCGTTGAAGGCGAAATTGGGTATTGCCGCTTCCGATATCGAGGAAATCCAGATCGCCACCTACAGCGCGGCGCTGGAGGTGGCCGGATACGAAGCGCCGGCGACTCCGGCCGAAGGCCGCTTCTCGGTCAAGTACACAGTCGCTACTGCACTCACCCACGGCAGTGTACGCCTCGCGGCATTTCTGCCGGAACGTCTGAATGATCCAGTGACGCGGGCATTGATGCAAAAAATCCGCCTGACTATCGACCCGGAGCTCGACGCCGCCTTCCCCGGCAAGCGTGCTGCCCGCATCACTTTCAGGCTGCGAGACGGCAGCAGCGCCCAGCACCTGCAACCGACACGCAAGGGCGATCCCGAAGCACCACTCGCGGATGACGAACTCAACCAGAAATATCTGGAACTGGCTACCCCTGTGCTCGGCGCGGAAGCCGCGCAAGCGCTCCTGGAGAAGCTGTGGAAGATTGAGTCGATGCATACACTTGATGCACTGCTCGTAAGATAGCGGGAAGCGGCGCGGGCTGTGGCAACGACAGGCGTGTGACTCTACGGACGATAGTAAGAAGTCTAGCCAACTGGCATCGCTGCCACTGCCGCACCGTCGCCGAACCAGGAAAGCAGCAACCGGTTAATGTCGTCGGACCGTTCATACTGCACCCAGTGCCCGGCATTCGGTACCACACACCAGTCGCGGCCGGGGTGCCCTTCGGCCAACTGTTGAACGAGTTCTTCAGGCGTTCCCGTTACGTCATGCTCGCCCCAGATCAACAGCAAGGGATACGAGTAACGATCCAGCGTGGACTTCAATGATGCCGACCTGGAAATTGCCTTGCTGCGGAAGCGCGTCTGTATGCAGCACTGCTCATGAACCGTAATGGCGAGCGCGTCATCGACGAGCGGATGGTGTAGCATCAGCGCAGCCAGGTTGTGGCGTAGCGCCGCACGCATGGCGTCCCGGTCAGGCAAACGCCAATCCGCCATAGCCACTGGCTGGCGGCGCGTGCCGCCATGGCCAGCTGGGCCAAGCAGTGCCATGCGACGGATGCCGCCGCGCAGCGCGGCAAGGTGTGCCGCGGCTAGGCCGCCGAAAGAGAAGCCTGCAAGGTCGATCTGGGTATCCTCGCCCACCAAGCTATCCAGACTGCCAGCCAGCGCATCGGTCAGATGCTGCATGCGGTCCAGAGCATGTGCGGCAAGGTCGAGTTCATCCGAGTCGCCGAACCCCGGCAGGTCGGGCAGCCAGAGTGTATGACGCTGTGCCAGCACTTCAATGTTGCGTATCCAATGCAGCCAGCTGCCATGACCGCCATGAATCAGAACCAGCGGCGGACCGTCGCCGAAACGCCGCCATACGACGTCCCTTCCCTGCCAAACCACACGTTGCTTCGCTGCCCTGGCATCCAGACGCGCGATCTCTCTGCGTGCCTGTTCTTCAGTCACACTTGCTGCGGCTCTGTCCGGAATAGTCATGCTTTCAGGACCAGCGCATCGACGGCGAGCACGCCTTCGCCCTCAGGCATCACCATCAACGGATTCACCTCTGCTTCGCAGACGCCCAGCTCCGGCTTCATGGCGAGCTGTGACAGCGCCGATACGGTATGTGCAAGCGCTTCCAGGTCGCCGCGCCGCTTACCGCGCAGGCCGGATACCGTCTTGAGCGAGCGCACTTCAGCGATCATTTCACGTGCAGTATCGACGCTCACGGGCGCCAGGCGAATGCTACGGTCGCGCGATACCTCTGCCCAAATTCCTCCCGCCGCCAGCATGATTATCGGCCCGGCATCCGGGTCGATGCGGTAACCTACCAGCACTTCGGTCAGCCCCTTGAGCATCGGTTGCACCAATGCCTGGTCGCATGCGATACCTGGTGCCCGCTCCGCCAAGTTGTTGCGCAGCGTAGCCAGCGCCTGATTCAGTTCGACGTCGCTGTTGATACCGAGCACCACGCCGCCGACTTCCGTCTTGTGCGAAATGTGCTCGGAACAGATTTTTGCCACTACAGGGAAGTCGAATGGCAGCGCCGGAGCGGGAGTCGACAAGCTCATGGTTACGACCGGTGCATGCGGCACGCCGAGTTCGTCGAGCACCGCATATGCCTGCTCTTCGCTGAGCGTGTGTGTGTCCACCGAAGATCGCTCCACGACCCGTGGCGCCACGCCCGGCAGCCGGCGGGCAAACACTGATGCAATGGTGTCTGCGCATGCTTCCGGCGAGCGGAAACAAGGCACGCCGGCCGCCGTCAGTGCGGCCAGTGCATCCGGAGCGTCGGGCACCAGCATCGCGGCCAGCGGCTTCGCGCCTTGCACGCTATCGACGATGGGCTTGACTGCCAGTTGCGGCTGGAAGCGTGCGGATGAGCCCACCACGGCCAGCACCAGGTCGAACTCCGGTGCATCAAGCATGATGTCTAGCGTCTTTTTCATGACTTCGTACCGGGTCCCGGCGAGCGTCAAGTCCAGCACGCGACCTGGATTGGCAGATACGCCGGCCGCAGCCAGGCGCTGCATCGTTTGCTCGGATGCCGGCTGTACCACGACGTCGCGGATACCGAGCTGGTCGACCGCCATGGCGGCGCCGCCGCCTGTGGTAGTAACCACGCCGACACGACGAGGCATGCTCGCGCTAGCGGTAAGCTTCACGCGCTTGGCCAACGGGAAGCTTTCCAGCAGCGCTTCCAGAATGCCGACACGCGCGATGCCACAGTCCTTCAGGAAGGCATCGGCCACGTCATCCTCGCCTGCCAGGGCGCCGGTATGGGTCGCGGCCATCTCGGCGGCTGCATCCGAGCGCCCGAGCTTATAGGCGATCACGGGTTTGCCGCGGCGGGCTGCCTCGATTGCGAAATCGCGCAGCTTCGGGCCGTGATGCAGAGTCTCGAGAAACAGCAGATAACCTTCGATAGACGGGTCGTCCAGGGTCGCGGCGCAGATTTCTCCGATGCTCAGGTCGGCCTCGCCGCCGACCGAGACCAGGCCGGCAAAACCGACGCCGCGCGCTTTGCCGCGCGAAACCAGGGCGCCGATCATGCTACCGCTATGCGAGGCCACGAAGACGCGGCCGACCGGCAGATCCGGTTCGGCGAAGGCGGCATTCGCCGTCAGCACCAGACCGGTCGAGGGATTGACTACGCCCAGACTGCTCGGGCCCAGCACGCGAATCCCGGTACGCTTGCTTATCGCGCTCAGTTCCTGTTCGCGTGCCGCGCCTTCCGGCCCGGATTCGGAGAAACCGGCAGCCAGCACAGTCACTACTTTCACGCCGACGCGTGCGCACTCTTCAACGGCGGGCAGCACACCCTCGGTTGGCGTCAGCACGAACACATGATCCGGGACTTCCGGCAGAGACGCGAGGTCCGGCCATGCCTGCTCGCCCTGCACCGTTGCACGCTTGGGATTGATCGGATAGACGGCGCCCTTGAAACCGGTACGCCGCAGGTACTGCAACGGTCGGCCGGCGGTCTTGCCGGTGTCGTCGGAAGCGCCTATCAGGGCGACGCTGCGCGGGTTCAGCAGCGCTTGAGCGAGTGCCGCGCCGGAGGTGGAAGTTGCATTCATCTTCAGTCCATGGATCGTTGATCGTTTTCAGACATCGCCGCGGCGGGCAACGTCATTCCTTTTTGGGCGGCCGTTGCGAAAATGTTCTCTCAAAGACGCCTTCCGCGATCCGGTTCTTCAGCATTTCGATAGAACCCCCGGCGATCATCCAGCCGCGGGTGCGACGCACGCAATACTCGACCAGCGACTCGCGGCTATAGCCCATGCCTCCCATGACTTGCAGCGCTTCATTCGCGACTTCCCAGCCGGCCTGATTACAGGCCAGCTTGGCAAGAGCGGTGCTATGCGCCGATGGCAGGCCGTGCTCACCCTCCAGCGCCGCGCGGTAGAGCATTAGTTGCGCCGATTCTAGCTTCAACGCCATCTCGGCGAATTTCCACTGAATCCCCTGGAATTCGCATAGCTCACGGCCGAACTGCTTGCGGGTGAGCGCATGTTCACGGGCGATATTGAAACTGTGCCGTCCAAGCGCAAGCGAGCGGGACGAGTTGCCTAGACGCTCGACATTGAAGCCCGATATCTGCTTCTTGAAGCCGCCTGCGCCAAGCAGCAGGTTGTTGGCGGGAATGCGGCAATCCTCGAAATAGAGCTGGCACCATTCCTCTCCGCTCATAAAAGCGGACGGCTCTCCGATGGAGAAGCCGGCCGTGCCGCGTTCGACCAGTACCGAACCGATACCGTCAACGCCGGGTCCGAAACGCACATAGATCAAGAACAGGTCTGCTTCGGGACTGTGCGTTGAGAACACCTTGCTCCCGTTGATGACATAGTGGTCGCCGTCCAGTCGGGCGCTGGTCTTCAGTTCGGTAACGGCCGAGCCGGCGTCGGGCTCGCTCATCCCGAGGGCGATCAGCTTCCTGCCAGCCAAGAGGTCGGGCAAAAATCGCTGCTTTTGCTCGGGTGTCGCGTACTCGACAAAGGTGCGAATCGGCCCGAAGTTACCCGCTTGCACAATGTCCGCGCTCTTCGGACAGACCAGTGCGACTTCCTGGATCGCCAACACCGCATGCATCAGGGTACCGCCCTGTCCGCCATCCTCTTCCTGAAAAGCAATGCCCAGCAACCCCTGTTCGGATAGCATGCGCGCGGCGTCCCATGGGTACGCCGCGGAGTGCGCCCGCTGCAGCGCGCCTGGAGCCAACTTGTCTTGCGCAAAACGGCGGACGGAGTCGACAAAAGCCTGGTGCTCTTCGCTTAACTCAAAATTCATTGCGGGATCCTCAAATTCTGTACTGCGTAAGGTGGAACGCTAATTTTGCTTGAGGAGCGACAGGTGGAGAACTTCGTATTCGGCGCACAGGCATGACAAATACTCATAGCTGCTCCGAACGCCCGGCAGGCATTGCGATATAATAAATAAATTCATTTCTCGACTGCCCATAAATATCAATGGCGCGACGCATTCCCCCCCTGAATCCACTTCGGGTCTTCGAAGTAGTGGCGAGGACAGAAAACCTTACCACCGCCGCCGAAGAATTGCATGTGACGCAGTCGGCCGTGAGCCGTCAAATCGGTGTACTGGAAACCTATCTGGGCGTTGAATTGTTCAGACGCGAGCGGCACGGCGTGGTGTTGACTCGGCTCGGCCGCGCTTATGGGGAACGCATCATTCCGGCATTCAGCGAGATCTCGGCCGCAACCGAGCAACTGGTCAAGGGAACCAGCCAAGGTGCATTGCGGGTACGTACCTACACGACGTTCGCCGCCAAGTGGCTGATTCCGCGGCTCCCCGAATTCCATCGGTTGCATCCCAATGTAGAGGTTCGAATCAGTAATGCGGTCCCTGATGTCGATTTTGACAGGGACCCGGTCGACGTTGCGATCCAGTTCGGCGAAGGGCAATGGCAGCGGACACAGTGCGATCTATTGTTCCATGACGAGATCGAACCGGTCTGTTCACCGGGTTATATCGAAAAGCATCTCACGGTAGACAAGCGACCCGAATCTCTGCTTCGGGAGCGTCTGCTGGTCTCCCACTATCGACGCATCGACTGGGATGATTGGTTAAGTGCGACTCACATGACGCAATACGCCGCGACCGCGGAGCGGATGAACTTCGGCACTTCTGTTCTTACTTGGCAGGCGGCGATCAACGGATTGGGCATAGCGATCGGTCAGAATGCACTTCTAGCAGAGGAGTTCCGCTCAGGGCAGCTGACGCGGCCATTCACGATGCCAGTGCGCAGAGACAAAGCTTATTATCTGGTTAGGCCAGAAATGCAGCGCGAGTCGCGTAAAGTTGCCCTTTTCAGAGATTGGTTACTCAATGAGGTAAAGGATATCGGCCGGATTTGACGCGACATGCGAGAAGCTGTCTGGGAGAGCTTTGGTCTTCCTTACGGCCTGTTTGAAAACTAGCTTTTTCGAACGGCCGCTTCAGTAGCAGACAGCCCATGGCGACGTAGATCATTTCGGTGGCAGTGCAGCCGACAGTCCAATGCGCTGGCTAAACTCGGACCTATATCGCGGTAGCTGGTCGTCCCTGAGAAACTCCAGAGTAGTTAATTCGGCGCATGAATTAGTGAAAAGAAAGAGCTGAGCCGACGCAAGATTTTGATCACGTATGGAAAGACAAATATCTGGCTGCTGCTCAAGGCAATGGGTTTTACCGTTCAACGCCCTACCGGACGCGCAAGCCAGCGTAATGAAGAATCGATACGGCAGTGGCGACTCAAACGCTGGCCGATGCTCAAAAAAAGCCTGCCGGGAGAGGAGAGTCATTCTCTTCCTTGACGAGAGCGGCTTGAGTGAGCGGCCTATCCGAATCAAGACATGGACGCCGGTGGGATTCACCCCGATATTGCGGTACAGCTTCAACTGGAAGCAGCTAACGTCTCAACACGATTGGCGAGGTCAAGGCATTCGCCTTCGGTCGCCTAATCCATGCAGCGTCGCGTCGGATTGGTGATTCCGTTTTGGAAGCTGGCCGGCTTAAAATCCTAATTTCGCATTATTCAAGTTGTATCCCTTGGGGTGGCTGAATGAGCAAGGACATACTGTCCTTTAATAACATCCCCTGATACACCCATCGCTTCGAGCGCGGTTTCTCCTAGTTCTTTTTCGAAAATCCTTTGCAGGCAGTCCGAATCATAGCCGCATACCACCATTACCCAATGAACCGCCTTATCGGCGAGCCCACGGATTTTCTGCTCCTCGGTAGGTGGAACGCCTGGTGTCTGATGTTGCAGCAGGTGTGCGCCAACCAGACCCGGCCGTACGGCCAATTGTTCTAACAACGTGCCCAAAGATGCGAGCACAGTTTCGCTGCGACCAGCGGAGGGTGAAAATCGCAATGTCACAGCATGGCTGCCGATACTCCCGCCACGGCTCTCAAGCACGCGGCACTGACCACGAACCATGTTGCGGTGATGTGGCATCATAGCCCTGGACCATGGCGTGGGGGCATTCAAGTGCGCCATGTATTGCGGTGAGGTGAGTATCTCGTACTCGTCAAGCTCATACATCACGAATATGCCATCCCCGCCGTCTGCCGATCTCCATCGCGATGCACGATGGAAGCCGGGGATAGCCAAGCGCTCCGCAAAATGCTCATGGGAATGCCAGTCTTCAAACTCCATGCGCTTGTCGGTGGCCATATCCCACCACATCGCCAGTGCAGCCTTGCCTAATAGAGCCATATAATCCCCTACTTGTTTGCGCGAAGACGTGACAGTTCATCGTTTACCTGCTCGACCAGTCGGCTGCCGACCTCGCGCGTGTAGGTTTGCACTACAGGCTTCACCGTCTCGCGCAAGCGAGCGACCTCGGGTTGGCTCAATTCGTTGACTTGCATTGACTTCCTCAAGAGGTCGATCGCTTCGGACTCCTTGGCTGCATTTACCTTGCGTTGCTCCTGCTTGGCTTCGTCGGCCGCCTCGCGGATGATGCGACGCTCTGTATCCGACATGCTGTCCCAAGTCTTCTTGCTCATCAGGAAAGGCATTCCTGTATATACGTGCTTGGTTAAGGACAGATATTTCTGTACCTCGGCGAAACGCGCGTTTTCAATTACGCTTACGGGATTGTCTTGACCGTCGATCGCGCGGGATTCTAGGGCGCCATACACCTCTCCAAAGGTCATCGGCAATGGATTTGCCCCCAATGTTTTAAATAGATCGAGGTAGATCGGTGCGGCGATTACGCGAATCTTCAACCCTTGCAAATCTTCGGCGCGGACGATAGGTCGCTTGCTATTCGTCATATTGCGAAATCCGAGGTCCCAGATGCCAAGGCCGATAATATTGTGTTGGGCCAGATCGTTCAGCATCTTCGTGCCGACGGTGCCGTCCGACAGCGCATAAGCCTCCTGTGCGTTGTTAAAGAGGAAGGGAAAATCGAACACCATGAACTGTTTGTCAATCCCTGCAAGCAGGCCCGTGGCCATCGAAGTAAAATCCAGGGTTCCCCCACGGATCGCAGACAAGTTCTGTGGATCGCCGCCTAATACCGCACCGGGGAATAATTTGACCTTGATCCTGTTCCCGCTCTTGCTGGCTACAGCGTCTGCAAACCTTTGCGCACCGATTCCAAGAGGATGATCCTTTGCAAGGCTGAATGCGAAGCGTAGTTGGCGTTCCTTGATATCCTGCGCCTGGCCAGGCGCCATGATGGCGACCAAGGATACCGCGGCAAGGATGCCGAGCATTGCCCGACGCAATGGCATGATCTGTTTCATCGTATCTATCCTTATCGCTTAGATGGTTGGAGAAGCTATGCGGTGAACTGGGTATTCGTGATTCGAATCGTTACATCTTTTTAAAAGACATTCAAGATCCTGATACCATTCAAATTTTGAATAGTCTGTTTGCTCAGAAAGGCAATCATGAGCGGGGCGCTGGAAAAGTCGTTGGCAATTCTCGAATACCTTACCGCTTATCCTGAAGGCGTTCCATTGGCACAGGTAGCCAATGCGCTCAATCAGGGCCGCAGCGCCTGTCACTACACTTTGCAGGAGCTTGTGCGCTACGGATATATCCGACAGTTACCTCGTGGCGAGTACGCACTCACGACCAAGATGGCTTCTATGGGGCTGAGCTTCCTAAGCCGATCCGGAGTGGTAGACATTGCGCAGCCGGTAATCAACAGACTGGCTCATGCTACCGAGGAACTCGTTCGGCTTGCCATCGTCGATGGCAGACGACTAACCCTGGTTGCCAAAGCGCAAGGGGCACGCTCGGGCCTGCTCTACGACCCCGACATGGGAATCGACCTGCGCCTGTCGTGTAGCGCCGCTGGGCAGGCCTGGTTGATGACCTTGCCCGACGATATAGCGATCGCGTATGTCATGAACCAGGGGATCGGTGAGCCAAAGCATTACGGCCCAAACGCACCAACGAGCGTGAAGGCCTTGCTAAAGGCGTTAGACGAGCATCGTAGACGGGGTTTCAGCATTATTGAGGATGGGTATGCGCCTGGGATGAGTTCAATGGCCGCGCCAGTACAACGCGCTGATCATCTGGCGACGGGAGTAGTCGTGATTGCAGGTCCTTCAAGCCGCCTCTCGTTGAAGCGTATGCAGCAATATGGGCCTGATTTGTTGGCCGCTGCTCATGAGCTGGCGTCGTCGGGTGAGGCTTCGCCACTTATGAAGGCAGCCAATCTCGGCACTTGGGGAAACGCGCGTGAGAAACCTCAGGACGGTTGATGCGGAAGTCGCTTTGAGCGTTGCCACCAGCCTCATGCCACTGCTGAGCGAAAACCCATCATGACACAACCCGAAACGGCAATGATCAGACTCCTTGGCCAAATTGCATGGCGTTACTAACAGCCTGCTCCACCAAACAACGCTGACTCGCTGGATAACGCACGCTGGCCTAAGCCTCCTATTCCAGCGCAGCCAGTGCTTCAAGTTCGTTCGCTGGAATGCGGATATTTCGCCTGCGGCGCTGTCAGACCATATTGGCCCTTACCTAAATCATTCTTCGGAGGAAAACCATGCAAAGAACTGCATTAGTTATCGGTGCAAGTGGCATCGCCGGGAGTTATGTCGCGCGCGAACTCATTTCGAACGGTTGGGCTGTGTATGGCTTGTCGCGCCGTCCACGTGGGGATATATCGGGAGTCAGGCCGGTCGCTGCGGATCTTCTCGATCCATCCGGTTTGGCAAGCGCACTTACTGATGTGGCGCCCACGCATGTCTTCATCACCACTTGGATGCGTCAGGCCACAGAAGCCGAAAATATTCGCGTCAACGGTACCATGGTACGCAACCTCCTCACCGCGGTGGCGCCAAAAAGAACGGTACGGCATGTCGCTCTCGTTACTGGTTTGAAGCACTATCTTGGACCATTTGACGCGTACGCGAAATCGGGGACATTACCCGACACGCCGTTAAGGGAAACACAACCGCGGTTACCCATCGAAAATTTTTACTATGCACAAGAAGACGAGGTCTATGCAGCTTCTACGCGGGATCGTTTTACCTGGAGCGTTCATCGTCCCCACACGCTGATTGGAATGGCAGTCGGAAATGCAATGAACCTCGGTACTACCCTCGCAGCGTATGCGACAATCTGCAAGGAGACCGGACGCGTATTTCAGTTCCCGGGTTCGGAGGCACAGTGGAAAGGCCTGTCAGATGTGACTGATGCGCGCATCCTGGCAAAGCAGCTGATCTGGGCCGCAGATACCGATGCCGCACGCAACGAAGCCTTCAATATTGTGAACGGAGACTACTTTCGTTGGAGTTGGCTATGGGGAAAACTGGCCGATTGGTTCGGCGTGCAAGCGGCTGGTTTTAATGGCCGGGTTCAACCCCTCGAGGCCGCGATGGCAAATGACGAGGCTCGATGGCGGGAAATAGCACAGCGCTACGCCCTTATCGAACCGGACTTGGGTCGCCTGGTGTCACCTTGGCATACCGACCTGGACCTCGGGCGACCAATCGAAGTAATGACCGACATGGCAAAAAGCCGCAAGCTTGGTTTCACTGCGTATCAGCCAACCGATGAGTCATTTTTCGATTTGTTTTCCCTTCTGCGCGCTAACCGACTAATTCCGTGACCATTGGCAGTGACGCTCCGCTCAATGTTTCTAGCCGTTCCAGTCATCCCTGATGCATGCACGCCGATGAATTCGTCGCCGTGGACGCAACAGGGCCGAATGGTTCATCTCACGATGCACAGTCTTTTCACGAAAACCAACGCGCCGGAACCATTACCAGCGATGGAAAAAGGACGAGCAGAATGAGTATGGCAAATTGGGCAAGCATGAACGGCATGACCCCGCGCGTGACCTCGTCCATCTTTATTTTTCCCACACCTGCGACCGTGTTCAGAACGGTACCCACCGGTGGTGTAATCAAGCCAACCGCGTTATTGATCATGAAGAGCACACCGAAGTACACTGGATCGATCCCCGCCGCTTTGATCACTGGCATCAACACAGGCGTCATTATCAGAATCGTTGGTGTCATGTCCAGTGCGGTACCGACCATCATTACCAGAAGCATGATCGCAATAAGTAGCAAAGTCTGGTTACCCATGAACGGCTGCAATAAGCTAACCACTTTTGAAGGCAAATCCGCCACGGTAATCAGCCAAGCGCTCACCATCGCCGCCGCCACTAAGAACATGATCACAGCGCTAGTCTTTGCCGCCGCAACCAAAACGCCATAAATCTGGCGCGGCTTCAGTTCACGATATACACAGGTAGTAATGAGAAGCGCATAGACAGCCGCTACGACAGCTGCTTCTGTTGGCGTGAATACGCCCATCTTCAGTCCGGCCACGACGATCAATGGCAGACCAAGAGCCCATCCCGCTGCTTTTGCTGCCACCAGCACCTCACGAGCCGATTTCCTGGGCGGTGCCGTGATGGTTTCCTTTCGGACCAAAAACCACCATGTAACCCACAAGGCCGCAGCGAGCATAATGCCAGGGAAGATACCGGCAAAGAACAGCTTTGTGATGGAGACATTTGCTGCCACGCCAAACACGACGAACCCAATGCTTGGAGGAATAATAGGGGCAATAATGCCTGCCGATGCGATCAGCCCTGCCGAGCGTGCCTTGTCATGGCCGGCCGCGACCATCATCGGCAGCAATAATGCGGACAACGCTGCAGCGTCTGCCACCGCGGACCCCGACAATGCGGCCATCAGACATGCGGCAATGATGGTCACATAACCAAGCCCCCCTTTGACGTGACCGACAATGGCTAACGCCAGATTGACAATGCGTCGCGACAACCCACCGACATTCATGATTTCGCCCGCGAGCATGAAGAACGGCACGGCCAGAAGGGGAAAGCTGTCTGCGCCGTTGATTACATTCTGCGCCAGGATCTGTGCTTCGAAGAGGTCGAGATGCCACATTAGCGCCATGCCGCAAACAAGCAAGGCAAATGCAATTGGTATCCCGAGTGCCATTGCCCCCAGCAAGGAACCAAGAAAAACGGCGATGGTCATGCTTGCTCCTCTGATTCACGGACGATGATCAGCTCTTCTTCCGGTACGCGGCCCGTGACCAGCTTTATCAAATCCACTGCCAGCATGACAAAGGCTGACACGCTGAAGACGATGCCACTGGCATAGAAGATACCGACGGATGCGCCGCTGGATGGCGCCGACACATCCCAATTGATTTTTGTCTGATCGAGAGCGCCTTTGAACAGGAGCCAACACGTGAGCAGCATTAACAGGTAACCGACTCCCAGACAGAGCTTTTTTCCGGCCGGCGGAAGGCGTCCTGTCAAAAAGTCCGTGCCAAGATGGCCGCGTTCATGCAACGCGACTACTGCCCCGAGAAAGGTTACCCAAACGAAGAGCCACCGTGACAATTCCTCAGAGAAGGCAATACCCGAATTGAATAGGTAGCGTAGTACTACGTTACCAAACACCATGATGACCATCAGAGACAATGCAACTGCAAGAATCGCCTCAATTCCCCTACAGTAGTAATAAAAAACTCTGTCCATTTTGTCTTCCTCAACTCATATACGCCATGTGCCGCTTGCCTCTGCAATATTAACAAGCAACACATGGCGGGAACCGGCGTTCCGGCTAGCTCTATGCCTTGGCTGCGCTTGCTTCTTTTGCCAGTTCGGTGACAGCTCTCAATCCCATCGTATAGGAGCGCCATCCCAGTCCCTGGATCGTCGCTTTGACGGCGGGCGAGATGATGGAGTGGCTACGCCATTCTTCACGTGCTGCGATGTTGGACATGTGAATCTCCAACACCGGAAAAGGCATCGCCTTGATTGCATCATGCAGCGAAACACCAAATTGTGTTAAACCGGCGGGGTTGAGAAGTGCCCCGCTTGCCGAGTCGATATTCTCATGCAGCTTGTCCACCAGGTCACCTTCATGATTGGACTGCATGATATCGAGCTCGACACCGAGATCCTGACTCAGAGCCGTCAGCTTTGCATTAATCTCCGCGAGTGTCATGGTGCCGTAGATATGCGGTTCGCGACGGCCAAACAAATTTAGATTCGGGCCATGAAGTACGAGAATTTTCATAATGGTTCTGTCTTAGGTAAATGAGATTGCCGGCTTATTTTTGTGCCTTGACGAGTTGTTCGTTGTAGATTTTCACGATAGCCGGATCATAGGTCGCGGCGAAGCGGTCAGTCACGGGCTTGGCAACTTGCCGCATCCTTGCCTGCTCGGCTGCATTGAGCTCGTTGTATTGCATGCCCTTCGCTTGGAGTTCGCTGACTGCGCGCTGAGCAGCGGCACGGCTGACCTGTCGCTGATAACCGGTTGCCTCGGTTGCGGCATCCTTGAGAATCTTCTGCTCGGCAGGAGACAGCTTGTCCCAGAACCGCTTGCTCACTAGCAAGATGTTTGCTGCGTAGACGTGCTTGGTTGCGCTGACGTATTTCTGCACCTCATACATCTTGTTCGACAAGATCACAGCGAACGGATTTTCCTGGCCGTCGACCGCCTTCGATTCGAGTGCACCATACAGCTCCGAGAAGGGCATTGGGGTAGGATTGGCTTTGAACGCCTTGAACGTCTCGAGAAACACGGGATTGGGAATCACGCGGATCTTGATACCTTCAAGATCTTCGGGGCGCATAATGGCGCGCTTGCTATTGGTCACGTTACGAAATCCAAGATCCCAGAAACCTAACGCAACCAAGCCCTTCTCCGGCAATTTCGCCAGCAGTGCCTGACCGAGCGGTCCATCGAGCAACGCGTCTGCCTGCTCATAGCTATTGATGGAGAACGGAAAATCGATCAGACCGAACTCTTTCACGATCCCTGCCAGTGATGTTGTCGCAGGGGCTGACATTTCCTGGATACCGCCTTGCAGCGCCGACTGCTGCTGCAATTCGTTACCAAGCGTCGAAGATGGGTACTCTTGTACTTTTAATTTCCCGTCGCTCTTTTTGCTGACCAGCTCGGCAAAACGCTTGACACCAAAGCTGACCGGATGGTCCGGGTTATTCAGGTGCCCGAAGCGAATGGTTCGCTCCTGCAACGCCTGCCCATAGGCGAAGGATGTGGCCAGGAAGCCTATACTCACTGCAATCAGCGGTGCTACCAGGAACCGTTTCATGTCTGTCTCCAATATGATGTAAATGGTGCTTCTGAAAATGCGCCTACCAAAATATAAGGCTCCGGTAGAATGCTAACAGGGACGGTGGAACACTGTTCCAAACTGGAATTTGATTCCGCATTATGCAACCAACACGGAATTAATTATTAGCTTAGAAGGCACATCTATGACTGTCGTATTGAATCGAACTATGGCGATTCTTGAATATCTCTCCGCGCAGCCAGGTGGTATGCCTTTATCCATGATCGCTGATGAACTAGATATACCGCGCAGCGCTTGCCACAGGCTGCTTGCCGATCTGGTGCGCTGCGGCTATGTACGTCAGGTCCGCGCACATGACGATTATGTATTGACTACCAAGCTGATCGGTCTTGGCCTGAGCTTCCTGGCGGCGTCCGGTATCGTAGATGTTGCGCAAACCATGCTTGACCGGCTGGCAGAATTGTCCGGTGAGCTCGTCCGTCTGGCAATCGTTGATGGCGACCGCTTGACCTGGGTCGCAAAAGCACAAGGGGCCCGCAAAGGTTTGCGTTACGACCCGGACATGGGCATGGATGCCATGTTGTCCTGCAGCGCTACCGGGCATGCCTGGATGCTTACCCTGTCCGATGAACGCGCGCTCGAACTGGTGAGCCGTCAAGGCTTCGGCAAGCCCAAGGATTTTGGTCCCAATGCGCCGGCGACAATCGCTGAGCTTCTCGCTTTTCTGCACGCCGGTCGTAAGCGCGGCTTTGCAATGATCAGCGAGGTATTTGCTCCAGGCATGACAGCCATGGCGGCACCGGTGCAAAAGCGCGGCTATCCGGCGATTGGCGTAATCAGCATCGCCGGTCCGCTGATGCGTCTCGATGAACAACGCATGCATAGCCTTGGGCCGGCGTTGCTTGCCGCGGCGGCGGAACTGGCTGCGGCAAGCAACGCATCGCCATTGTTTAATGTGTCGCCTGCTAAAAGCTTATAAAACAGCCAGCGCGTTGGTGGATAATTTCAGTCGCCCGTGTATTGGCGTGCTCACAACAACGGCGTTCCAATAGATCTGGCGAGCCGCAGTAACTGCGGCCGTTACAAGTACCTTGATAACGCAATAAGAAGGCCCGCAAGTCGGTGACATCGCGGGCCCAAGCTACTACAAAGGATTCGCTGCGACGTTACCAATCTTCCGGATTTGGAGGTACGCAGCAGCTTCATAGGTCTGTGCTTAATTGGGACAGGTAATAACTACCAAGGCCTTCGTATCGTGATCCCTGAAACAGATTTCTCTCACTTTAAGCGCTACCGTTGTTCCCGTTTCTTGTATATACACACCGAGAAACGGCACTGATGTCCACAGGTTCGAAGCTGTAAAGCATATTTACCTAGTCTAAGCTGTATTCTAAATATACATATCTTAGGTTGTATTGTACATATACAACTTTAAGGTTGTTTTATTATTTTACAACTTATATACTGTTATGCTGGAATAAAGGAAGGGCAGTTAATATGGACTATCCCATTAAAGCCTTACAGCAGCTTCGGCCAATACTCGTTGGGTTTCGGAAACAGGCTGGCTTTTCCCAAGCCGCTATTGCATCACGACTCGGCATCACACAACAGAGCTACGCAAAGATCGAAGCAAACCCTGCAGCCACAAGCGTGGAACGCCTATTTACAATCTTACGGCTGCTTGGAACCGAGATCGTTCTCACCCAAAGCGCACAGCCTAACGCAGTAGACTTGTCGTCTGTGATTGCCTCGTCTAACGAGCCTCTGCCCTCAGTAGCATCGTCTAAGATGGCACCGAAGGTTAAAAAGACAAGTCGCCCTGCCCCACCGAAAATAGTCCCGCCATCGGCGAAGAAAGAGTCTTGGTAAATGGGTAGACGCTCGCATGCACAGCGCTTGACCCTTTGGCTCAATGGCAATCCTGCCGGCTATTGGGACGCATTACCGGGTCGAAACTCCATGACGTACTTCGACGAATGGCTTGCCGATGATCAGGGGCGGCCTCTCTCGCTTTCATTGCCATTTAAACCCGACAACGAACCATACCGCGGAGCCGTGGTTCAAAACTATTTCGATAACCTGTTACCGGATAGCGAAGCCATACGTCGCAGGATTGCTCAGCACTTTAGAACCGACGGTATCGAGCCTTATCAGCTTCTAGCCGCCATCGGCCGCGACTGCGTTGGCGCCATTCAGTTGCTCCCTGGCGATGAACAGCCAACTGATCTCTTTTCGATTCGGGGTGAGCCCTTAAACGAAAGCAAAGTGGCAACCCTGCTGCGAAACACCATATCGGATCGCCCCTTGGGGCAACGTGAAGATGACGTGGATCTCCGATTGTCCATCGCAGGCGCGCAGGAAAAAAGCGCCCTCCTTTGGTATCAAGACCAGTGGTATCGACCGCTCGGTAGCACCCCAACAACGCACATTCTCAAATTGCCATTGGGCTTGGTCGGTGCAATGCAAGCCGATATGCGCACGTCGATAGAGAACGAATGGCTGTGCTCCAAAATCATGCGGGGCTTCGGGCTTCCCATCGCTAGCTGCGAGATCGCTCAGTTCGAAGATATAAAGGTATTGGTCGTCGAACGGTTCGACCGAAAACTCTCTGAAGACGGCAGTTGGATCGTTCGCCTGCCCCAAGAGGACTTTTGTCAGGCCACCGGGACTTCTCCGCTTCACAAATACCAGGCAGATGGTGGACCTGGCATTACGACGATTATGGAAATCCTACTTGGATCCGAGCAGGCTGAACTGGACCGCTTTCATTTCTTTAAGACGCAGCTGGTGTTTTGGCTGCTAGCAGCGACCGACGGACATGCCAAGAACTTCAGTATTTTCCATCTACCAAGGAGCGGGTTCCGAGCAACGCCTTTATATGACGTGCTCTCCGCGCACCCCATACTTGGAACCGGTGCGAACAATCTCGCTCCGCAACACGCAAAACTGGCAATGGCGGTACGTGGTACGCAAAACTACTATGCCATTCAGCAGATACAGCGGCGGCATTGGGGAAGTCACGCCAGGTCGGTTGGCTTAGGTGCAGTAGCGGCAGAGCAGATAATCGCCGATGTACTGGCCAGTGCAAATGGCGTCGTGGCTTCAATCTACAATCAGATCCCTGAAGGGTTCCCAAGGGATTTGGCCGACTCCATTCTGCAAGGAGTATTAAATCAATGCGCTCGCCTGGAGCGTATGCCGCCCGGAGCATGAACCGCTCGACGATCGTCGGCTTAAATGAATTTGTTCCAGGGTAGATATCGCTGTGGCAGCGATGTTCTGCGCTGGTGCGCTGGTGCGCTGGTGCGCGCGGCGTGCGTCACACTGACGACGATTTCCGGAAACGCAGGGTCGGCGCCGGGCAAGACTACCCGCAGCGCATTCCGTGCGCCGAAATGCCCTGCTTTCGAGTGACCCAATGTTACCGACCACCTCTTTCGTACCCAAAGAACACGGTCCTGATGGTCAAATTGGGACGCCCGTTCGCGCCGTCTGCCGTCGTACATGACCGTGCGGATGGCTGCGGCGATTGGTGCCGAAAGAGATCTTTGGCGCTACTTCGATCCGGAACTCGAACCCCCGCCCGAGGTCGTCGGTACGCCTTCCGGCGTCCTCGCTCCCGGCGTGGCCTGGTCGGTCGGTGCGCCCTCCGCGCCACCGGTGATGCTGCTGCCGGACGATGATGATCCGCTGCCGGCCGCACCTGCGCCCGTACTCGAGCCGGAGGACTGGCGACCGCCGGTGCCGCTGCACGCCGCCAACACCACGATGGCGCTGACAAGGACGGCCAGCCGAGCAGCCGGACGTCCCGTAATGCTGAACTGAAGCATGGTATTTCTCCTCGTTGCAGGAAGCCGCTGCGCCGCGCAGCGAGCGGCTTACCTGGTCTTCTTCACTTCGATCTGGATGCCGCTGAAATAGGCGGCGGCCTGGGCGATGTCCGCGTCCGACAGCGGCTTCGCCATCATCGACATGACCTCGTGCTTGCGCGCGCCCGAACGGTAATCCTGCAGCGCCTTGACGACGTAACTCTCGTTCTGGCCGGCGAGGTTGGGCGCGTCGGGCACTTTGGCAAGGCCGTCCTGGCCATGGCAGGTGAAGCACTGCGTCAGCTTCGCGTTCGCCGGCTGCTGAGCGCCGGCGAAGGGAGCGAGTGCCATCAAAAGGCACAGGGACGCGAGGCGCGCGGCGCCGGGTTCACTTGCCAGCATACGAGATCCTGTAGATAGCGCCGGCATAGTCGTCGGACACCAGCAGCGAGCCGTCGGGCAGCTGGGCTACGTCGACCGGCCGGCCGAGATACTCGTTCGTGGGCGTGAGCCAGCCCTCGGCGAACACCTCGGCCTTGCCGGCGTGACCATTGGCGCCTACCGGCACGAACATGACGCGCGCACCAATCGGCGTGGTGCGGTTCCATGAACCATGCTCGGCAACGAACACCCCACCCTGATACTTCGCCGGGAACATCTTGCCCCGATAGAAGGTCATGCCGAGGTCGGCGGCATGCGCAGCGAATTCGACTTCGGGGAAGACGACGTTGGCCGGCGCCTGCTCACTCTTGTATTCATCGGTACGCACCTTGCCGCCGCCGTACCAGGGAAAGCCGAAGTTGAGGCCAGCCTTTTCCGCGCGGTTCAGTTCGCCGGGCGGAGTGTCGTCGCCCATGCCGTCGACCTGATTGTCCGTGAACCAGAGCGTCTTATCCTTCGGATTGAAATCCATGCCGACCGAGTTGCGCACGCCGTGGGCGAACACTTCGCGATTCTTGCCGTCGCGGTCCATGCGGAGGATGCCCATCATGCCGGTCTTGTCGTACAACGGCAGCTTGTCCTTCGCCGGTACATTGAAGGGATTGCCGAGGGTAATGTAAAGCTTGTTGTCCGGACCGATGCGGCAGGTCCGTGCGCCGTGATTGAAGCTCTCTTCCTCGACCGGGATGAGTTTGCCTTGGGGCACCACTGTGGCCGCCGCCACATCCGGGCCTTCATAGAAGAACTCGGCCGCCGGGAAGCTAAGCACGCGGTTGTGCTCCACGACATACAGGATGCCGTCGGGCGTGAAGCAGACGCCGTTGGGGACGCGGAATTTCACCGACGGCGAAAACACTTTCACTTCGTCGGCCACGCGTGTCTTGGTGCGATCGGTCACGGCCCAGACGCGCGTTTTGCGGGTACCGACGTACACGATGCCCGTGGACGGACCGATGGCCATGTGACGGGCGTCGGGCACGACCGCATACAGGTCGATCTTGAATCCGGGCGGCAACTTGATGTTCTTCAGGTTGGCACGCAGCGCGTTGATCTTGGTCCCGGTCTGCGGCACCGTCTCCATGTCGAGCGAGGCGCCGGTGCTGCGGAAGCCTTCGAGCGCCTGCAGGTTATCGCTCTGCGCCTGTCCCTGCGGCGCGGTCTGGCTCGGTGGGGGAGCTGCTTGAGGAGACTCCGCCGCGCGTGACGCGCTTGTGGCGGGCGGCGCAGTGGCAGTCGAGGATGCGGAATCTTTCTGCACAGTGGCGCAACCGGAAAGTAGCGCGATGAGCGCCACGGGCACAAGCTCAATACGATGCTGCATGATCGTCTCCTTTGTTCTCTGGAATTCTTCGTAGTGGAAAGACGTTGCGAACGGCTCGTACAGCGAGACCGTAGAATTAGTAGAAACGTTTTTTCGGAGAGCAGTTTGCAGCATATCAAGCGTCCGACGAGTTCTTCAGTCCAGTGTGGTGCGCAAACCAACAATCAACACGGTGTAGGGACGCCTCAATACCAATTACTTGGTGCACGGTGCCGCATGCGAGCGCAAGTTTCGATTGTGCAACAGTCAATGTGAATTTAAGGCCGCTACCCGGAAAAGAATTCTGATGAACCCTCAACGCAGAATTCGCCGCAGCCCATGCGAGAAATGGAGCAGACTGGCACTCCTATAGATGGTGTCCTCGGCCCGCATTTCCGAATGCGCGCACTACAGTGCCGCACTTCCCAGCGGTCACTACATCGTTCCAGCAACGGGATCGTTGGTTGCCTCGGGCAAGGTGATGTCACGCGTCACGGTATGAAATCCCTGAATGCGCAGTTTGATCCCGACCGTTGTCCCAACATAGTGTTTGCGCACCAAGTCTTCAGAGACCCGCACGCACTGAGTGGTGAAGACTTCGCCAAGAGCTTGGCGATCAAGCCGTGGATGCAAATCTGTTTCAAACGTGGTTTCCCGGCTCATGAATTTCGGCTGAGAATGCATCACGACTTCACTGTGATCGGTGCCATGGGCAGCGTTCAGCAGCCATGCGCTGTAGGGGCGCCCGAAGTGTTCCTGCAAAAGTCCAGCATCCGCGGCGGCCAGATCCGGGTCCGACGTCTTCGAGGGACAGAATTGTCAGCCCATTGGGCTTTTCGAGATCTGCTCCTATTTTTGCCAGGAGACGGTTTGGTACGATACAGATGGAACACAACAGTCCGGTAGCTTCGACTACTGCGTCTTTAATCCGTTTCTGATTTCAACAAAGTACTGCTAGCAGCGCGGTAAACCCATCACGCATAAAAGCTTGGACAAACGTGACCGGACGCCCCGACATGGTCAATTATACGAAAAGCGGCGCTCATTTCCCCCTATTTACTTTTGATCTGCACCTCGGTACCACATGGTTCGTCGTACCGAGGTTACAGCGATTCAAACAGGTTGCCGGACAAAGGCATCGACAGATTATTTAGCGCCGCTGGCTTCAGACCGCCACGCTCTCCAGAGTCGCGTTGAACGTCGCGCTTGGACGCATGACTGCCTTTACTTTCGTATCATCAAGCTTGTAGTAACCGCCAATGTCTACAGGTTTTCCCTGCACCGCAATCAGCTCAGCAATGATCTTCTGTTCGTTGTCCGTGAGCGCCTTTGCCAGCGACGCGAACGAAGCGGCAAGTTCAGTGTCGTCCTTCTGCGCCGCCAGTTCCTGTGCCCAGTACATGGCCAAGTAGAATTGGCTTCCACGGTTGTCCAGTTCGCCGGTCTTGGGTGAAGGCGACTTGCGATTGTCCAGCAGCTTGCCGGTAGCTGCATCGAGAGTCTTGGCCAGAATCTTTGCCTTGATGTTCCCAGTCTTGATGCCCAAGTCTTCCAGGCTCACGGCTAGCGCGAGAAACTCACCGAGCGAATCCCAGCGCAGATGGTTTTCTTCAACCAGTTGCTGCACATGCTTGGGCGCCGAACCGCCGGCACCGGTTTCATACATGCCGCCGCCGGCCATCAGCGGGACAATGGAAAGCATCTTCGCGCTTGTACCCAGTTCCAGGATCGGGAACAGGTCGGTCAGGTAGTCACGCAGAATATTGCCGGTGACCGAAATCGTATCAAGCCCGCGGCTTACGCGTTCGAGCGTATAACGCATCGCACGTACCTGCGACATGATCTGGATGTCCAGTCCGGTCGTGTCATGGTCTTCCAGGTAGGTCTTGACCTTCTTGATCACCTCGTTTTCGTGCGGGCGGTAAGAGTCGAGCCAGAACACTGCCGGCATGCCGGAGTTGCGTGCTCGCGTGACGGCCAGCTTGACCCAGTCACGGATTGGCGCATCCTTGACCTGGCACATGCGCCAGATGTCGCCCTGCTCGACATTCTGCGTCAGCAGCACCTCGCCGGTGGCCAGGTCGGTGATATTGGCGACGCCGTCTTCCTGGATTTCGAAAGTCTTGTCATGTGAACCGTATTCCTCGGCTTGCTGCGCCATCAGGCCTACATTGGGCACGGTGCCCATCGTACGCGGATCAAACGCACCATGCCATTTGCAGAAGTTGATGATCTCCTGATAGATACGTGCGAAGGTGCTCTCGGGGATCACGGCCTTGACTTCCTTAAGCCGGCCGTCGGCACCGTACATTTTGCCGCCGGCACGGATCATGGCCGGCATGGACGCATCGACGATCACATCGTTCGGCGAATGAAAGTTAGTGATGCCCTTTGCCGAATCGACCATCGCCAATGCAGGGCGGTGCTCCTGGCAGGCATGGAAGTCACGGATGATTTCTTCGCGCTGCGAGTCTGGCAGTTTGGCAAGCTTGCTGTGCAGGTCGGCCATGCCGTTGTTGACGTTCACACCCAAGCTGTCAAGGAATGCGCCGTGTTTATCGAACGCTTCCTTGTAGAACATGCGGACGCAGTGGCCGAAGACGATCGGGTGCGACACCTTCATCATCGTTGCCTTGACGTGCAAGGAAAACATCACGCCGGTCTTGTGCGCGTCTTCGATCTGTTTCTCGTAAAAGTCCAGCAGCGCCTTGCGGCTCATGAACATAGAATCGATGATCTCGCCTTCCTGCAACGAGACTTTCGGCTTCAAGACGATGGTCCGGCCGCTCTTGGTGACGAGTTCCATCTTCACGTCGCGTGCTTTGTCCAGCGTCATCGACTTTTCGCCGTGGTAAAAGTCACCGCTGGTCATGTGCGACACATGGGTGCGCGAGGCTTGCGACCATTCGCCCATCGAGTGCGGGTTCTTGCGTGCGTATTCCTTGACGGCGCGCGGTGCCCGGCGATCGGAGTTGCCTTCGCGCAGCACCGGATTGACGGCAGAGCCGATGCAGGAGCCGTAGCGAGCCTTGATGGCTTTTTCTTCGTCAGTCTTCGGCTCGGCGGGGTAGTCGGGAATGTTATAGCCCTTGCCCTGCAATTCTTTGATCGCTGCCAGCAACTGACCCACCGAGGCACTGATGTTGGGCAGCTTGATGATGTTGGCGTCCGACTCGAGTGTTTTCTTGCCCAGTTGGCTGAGCGTGTCCGGCACGCGCTGCTCCGGCGTAAGGTAATCGGAGAAGTTGCCGAGGATACGTGCTGCGACGGAAATGTCGCTCTGCTCGATGCGAATCCCGGCCGGCTTGGTAAAAGCGCTGATGATGGGCAGAAAAGCGTGGGTCGCCAACAAAGGCGCCTCGTCAGTGAGCGTGTAAATGATGGTCGGATCGCTGTTCATGGCTGTTTCCTCGGTTATCGCGGAGGTTTTAGAAATTCTGCAATTTACAATTTTTGCCTATCTCGGCTTACGCTCAACGCCGCCTTTGTTGACGACCAGTATGTGGTCAGGCGAGGTCTTATATAAGACATAAGATTAGCGCCACATTATGCATGAGCTTTTCACGATATGCAAATTAATGAGCTGGCGCTGACTATCGCCCCACCTTTCCATACCGGTATGGAAGACAGCAAAGTAAAGGCCGCACCATGGCTGGTGCATGCCGTTGGGCTGAAGGGCGCCGCCGGGTCGATACAGTGGCGCGCCCGGGTTGCGAAGAATTCGTTATGTTGGTACTGGGTTCAGCGATGCACGCGTTGCCGCCAGCGTAGAGTCATTGAGCAATGCAAGAATCGAACTAATCGTCCTCTTGCGGCCACCTGAAACGCTGCGGTTCCTTATTGACGAATCGCCTAGCTGCATCACGGTGATACTCGGAAGAGCGTGCGACTCCCTGCCCGGCTGCCTCCAGTTCAAGCATCGTGCCAAGGTCACTGTTGAGCGAGGCATTGAAACCGCGCTTCGTGATGGAAAGCGCCGATGATGGAAGTGCGGTCATGGACAGCGCAATCTGACGCGCGCGCTCATCGATACGGTCGCATGGCTGGATTTCGCAAACAATTCCCATGTCCTTTGCTTCCTCAGCACCAAACTCTCGCGTCGAGAAAGCAAGTTCCTTGGCACGCTGAAGCCCAACCATGCGCGGAAGCGTGTAGAAGGTGGCGCAATCTGGAATGGCGCCGAGGCGCAGGAAGGAAAGGCAAAAGCGCGCGCGCGGCGAAGCAAGGATGAGATCAGCGGTTAAAGCCAGTCCGAAGCCGGCACCATAGGCTGGCCCGTCGACCTTGGCAATCACAGGCCGGTCGAGAGTGATCAACTCCTCAATCGTGTAGTGCAGCTTGACCATGCGCTCGCGCGATTCTTCGGCTGATGCGCCGGAATGCATCGTGCTGATATCGCCGCCTGCGCAAAACGCGCCACCTGTGCCGCCAAGGATCAAGACCCGCACCGTAGGGTCGCGACGAATAGCACTGATCGCTTCGCTGAGTTCTTCCCGTATAACCATATCCAGCGCATTTTTCTGAGCGGGCCGGTTCAACGTGATTGTGGCCACCCCGGCTTCCTGGCTGTACAGGATCGTCTTGTACTCGTTTGGATGTGCTTGCATAGGACAGGTCTCCACGTCACGTTATCAGTGCTGATTTCAGGCTGCTGCCGGCACGCCGGTGACCGCAGCAGAACGGTTTTATCTGTCAAGCGATAACGCCGCGCTCGCGGAATGTCTGGATATCGGCTTCGCTCATGCCCAGTTCGATCAGCAATTCCTCCGTGTGTTGACCGTTTTTTGGGATAGGCAGCGCTTGTCCGGGTGTCCGTGAAAAGCGCGGAGCGGGCGCCGGGTGGACAATGCCATCGGTCTCGATGAAGCTTCCGCGTTCCTTGTTGTGGGGATAGTCCGGCGCCTCGAGGAAATCAAGGACCGGCGCGAAGCAGACATCGGTACCTTCCAGCAGTGCGCACCACTGCTCCCGCGTCTTGCCGGCTATGATACTTGCGAGCTTGGCACGTAGCAGCGGCCACTGTTCACGCTCCCATTGCTGGAGGAAGTCGTTGTCCTTGATGCCGCACAGCTCCAGCAACAACTGGTAAAACTGCGGCTCGATCGCGCCGACAGAGACAAACTTTCCATCTGCACATGCATAGCAGCCATAAAAATGTGCGCCGCCATCAAGCATGTTGGACTGCCGCTGATTGACCCATTCACCACGTCGAATTTTTCCGTGGTAGGTACTGGCCAGGAGGGAAGCGCCGTCACAGATCGCAGCGTCTACCACCTGACCTTTTCCCGTGCGGCTGGCTTCAAGCAAGCCGCACAGGATGCCGAATGCCAGCATCATTGCGCCGCCACCCATATCGCCAACAAGATGCAATGGAGGCGTCGGCGGGCGGTCGGCATATCCCATCGCGTGCAGAGCACCCGTGATTGCGATGTAGTTCAGGTCGTGCCCCGCAGCCTGGGCCAATGGACCTTCCTGTCCCCACCCGGTCATGCGCCCGTACACGAGACGCGGATTACGCTCCAGGCAAACGTCAGGCCCTAACGCCAGCCTTTCCATCACGCCCGGCCGGAAGCCTTCCAGTAGTGCGTCTGCTTTTTCAATGAGGGCAAGTACGATATCAACAGCCCCTGGTTTCTTGAGATCGAGTGCGATAGTACGGCGGCCGCGGTCGATGATGCCGCCACTCCCGAAAAAACCAGCCGTCAACCGGTCGATGCGTATGACATCCGCTCCCATATCTGCCAGCATCATCGCGCAAAACGGACTGGGGCCGATCGCCGCCATTTCGACTACCGTAAAACCACTCAATGGACCAGCCATGCTTATCGCCTTTCTTTAGATCCTCGATCCTATGATTCGAAAAACTCAGCCCGTGCGTCGAGAATTATCTTGATGTATTTCTCCACATCGTCATCGATACGGTGGGTCGGACCGACAATAGACAGCGCCGTCAGCTGGCCGCCGACGCGTCCGGCAATGCCGATCGCAGATACACCTTCGTTGCCTTCATTGCGCGTAATGAAGTATTTTTTCGGCAGCTGCTCCTCAATCTGCGCACGCAGGGCTGCAGCCGCGGTAATGCTGCTGGACGTAACTGGCTCGAAGTGCAGCGTATCGATCAAAGCGTTACGGCTGGCTTCGTCCATTTCGCCCAGTATCGCTTTGCCGAGTGCCGTGACATGCAATTCGAGCGTGGTCCCGGGCTGCAGGACATAACGCAGTGCACGCGGACTCTCCTGACTGGCATAGATTTTCACTTTATTCCCATCCAGCAGGCCACACATCGACGACTCTCCCGACTGCCGGGTCAATATTTCCAGCGCTTCCGAGGCGAATGCCTGCAAGGGATCTGCCGCGGCGATCCCTTGCGCCACGTCAAGGAGTCTGGCAGTTGGATGGAAATACCGCGACTTGGGTGAGCGGAGCAGATAGCCGGCTTGACGCAGCGTGTACAACAGGTCGGAGCAGCTACTGTCTGCCAAGTCCAGATAGCGCGCCATTTCGGAATTTGAAAGGGGGCGTCGTTCCCTGGCGTAAACTTCAAAGACTTGCAAAACGCGCTGCGCAGTCGGAATGATTTGGGGCATGGGGGTAAGAATGTACGTGAATGTTCAATGAGAATCTGTTATTTCAAGGCCGATATACCAAGCACGCTTTGTGCCATCAGCAGCGACTGAATCTGGTTAGTCCCTTCGGCAATGCTTAAATGGCGTGCGTCGCGATAATACCGCTCGACGGGAAAAAGGGTCGTGTAGCCGGCACCGCCATGTACTTGCATCGACATCTCCGCTACCCGCAGCACCGCGTCGGTGGCATGGCGCTTCGCCATCGAGCAGAGCATCTGGCTGTCAGGCGCGTTGCGGTCGAGCGCATCCGCCGCCCGCCAGCACAGCAGACGCGATGTTTCGACCAGCGTCATCATGTCGGCAATCATTTGCTGCACCAGTTGAAAGCTGCCAATCGGCCGCCCAAACTGTATGCGTTCACCGGCGTATTTTGTTGCCGCTTCATAGGCCGCCTCGGCGATGCCAAGTGCGGAAAAGGCGACGACGCAGCGACCGATATTGAGATACTTCTTGGCGAGGCCGAAGCCCTTGCCTTCAACCCCAATAAGATTCGCTGCCGGAATCTCGACATCTTCGAACAAGAGCTCGCCAAGCGGGCAGCTCAGCATGCCCATCTTCGGTATGGCACTCGAGGAGAAACCGGGCATGGCACGTTCAAAGAGTAGACAGGACACGCCGCGTTCGCCGCTTTTACGCTGCGTCTGCACAAACACCACACCCAGTTCGCATACCGGACCAAGACTGATGTAGAGCTTGCGGCCATTGACCTTCCATCCGGCATCGGTTTCGACAGCACGGGTTTCGAGATTGGCGGCATCGGAGCCGATATTCGGCTCGCTCAACGCGAAGCTGGCGATGGCTTCGCCGGACAATACGCGTGGAAGGTATTTTTCCTTCAGGTATTGGGAGCCGCCGTCGGTTAGCACCGATGCTGCCAGGTTACTGGTACTGACAATGCTGCGCAAGGAAGGCCAAACCCGCGCCAACTCGGCGATCAGCACGCCGTAAGTCATTACCGGCAAACCGTAACCGCCATTTTCCTCTGGCAGCATGCCGCCCAAAAGGCCAAAGTCACGCATTGCCTTCACCATTTCCTGCGGCACCAGCCTGCCTTCGGATTCGTAACGGTCGACAATTGGAGCAACTTCCGCCTTCAGGTAGCGGCGTAGCGAATCGCGCAGTTCAGTCTGGGTCGCGTCGAGAGAGAAATCCATAAACTATTCTGAGTGGTTTGGTCTATGCGTCATGTTTATTGAAGGCCGCCCGGTCTTGCACATTTCCTGCGCTGCATTGCGAGCCGACTTCATGTTGCCTGGCTTTTAAATCGATCACTCACCGTCCTGGCCGGAGCGGAAGGCAATCAGCGCGTCCAGAGGCACTGCGCCTTCGCCTGTCGCACCAACCCACACGGGGTTGAGTTCCATTTCGTGGAGAGTTTCGCGGTGCTCCCAGGCGAAATCCGAGATCTGTACGATCAGGGCCTCCAGCGCAGCAAAGTCGACCGGCGGCTGACCACGCACACCCTCCAGTATCTCGACGTACTTGATGTCCCGGACCAGTTCACGTGCATCTTCCTGCGACAAGGGGATCATACGGTGCGCCACGTCCCGAATGGTCTCGACGAAGATGCCGCCCAGGCCGAACGTCAGGATCAGGCCGAACGCCATGTCGCGGTGTACGCCGATGAGCACTTCGCGCCCGCCCTGAGGCAGCATTTTTTCAACAAGGATGCCGTCAATTACCGCGGCCGGGGCGTATCGTGGGACTGATTCATGGATTGCGGCAAAGGCTTCATGCACAGCATCCGCAGAAGCGATATTGAGCCTGACCCCGCCCGCCTCGGTCTTGTGGGCGATCTGCGCGCTGACAACTTTCATCACCACCGGGAAGCCTAGTTGTGTCGCGTGCTCGACCGCTTCCTCAACGCTCTGAGCCACCTGCCCTTTCGGAACCCGGATCCCGGCTTTACGCAGCATGGCCTTGGTCTCCGCTTCGCTCACCATACGCGTACCGCCGGCGGTCTTTTCCGTTTTGTCCGCAACAGCGCCTGAACGGGATACCTGCGGTTTCCAGGATATCGCCTTGCTTAGGGCCGCAATCGCATCCGACATGGATAAGAAGGGCAACAGGCCTGCCGTTTCCATCAACTGGAAGCCACCGCCCAGCCGACGGCTCATCCAGACCGGGACGATCAACGTGTCGGTTTCGGCCACGACTTCGGCAATGCCTTTGGCCATGCCCTCGGTGATATCGCCATAATCCATCGGTATCGGGAACAGGACAGTGCCCACTGCGGGGTCGGCGCACACAATGCGCAGGCATTCGTCCGACAACTCCCGGTTACGCAGGATGTCAGCGGTGGTATCGACCGGATTGCCGATGTTGGCAAAATCCGGCAAAAGCTTTTTGAGGGCAGACGACGTGGCGGGCGAGAAGGTGGACATCGGCAAGCCCGCGGCGCCGGCGATGTCGGCCGCCAGGGCCGCAGTACCGCCGGAGAAGGTATAGATGCACAAACCGTTGCCGCTTTTGGATGTCGTCCGTGTGAGAAGATTCGCCACGGCCAGCAACTCGTCGAGATCGCCCACTTCAATCACGCCAAACTGGCGGAACACTGCGCTGTTGACGGCCGCCGTTCCAGCGACGGAAGCGGTATGCGACTGGGCAGCGCGCACGCCGGCTTCCGACCGCCCGATCTTCAGCACCACCACCGGCTTTTTACGAACGCGTGCCAGCTCCAACGCTGCAGTGAGCCGTCGGCCATCCTTGACACCCTCCATCAGCAGCGCGATCACTCTGATTTGCGGATCATTCGCCATGTGCGCGATGAAGTCAGGGATTTCCAGGTCAACTTCATTCCCGGCGGAAAACCATAGTCCTATGCCATCGCCAAACGAAAGACCCTGCAGCAAATTGCGGCCGAGCCCCCCGCCCTGCGTTGCAAGCCCGATCGGACCGCTGTTCAAGTCATCTTTAAAGGCCGGTGAAAAGTTCATGCCGAGACGGTCGCGGACGTTCACGAAGCCTGGGCAGTTTGGGCCATAAACGTGGAGGCCGGTGGTGCGGCACAGCGCTGCTATTTCGCCTTCCAGCTTTCGGCCTTCTTCACCCACTTCGGAAAAGCCAGATGTCATTACGATGGCAAACGGAATACTGCGTTCCACGCATTGCCTCAAGTTGTCCAGCACCAGAGATGCATTGACCACGATGAGCGCCACATCGATTTCATCGGCTGGCAGATCGCGGATCGACGGCCAGCACGTTTTGCCACCTATGTCCTGGTATGCCGGGTTGACCGGGTAGATCTTGCCCGGAATCGCCGAGTGAAGCTGCAGGTTATCGTACAGTCGGCGCCCCTGGCTTGATTCTCGCGCGGAGGCGCCAACCACAACGACGTTGTGCGGATTGATAAAACGCGTCAGATCGACGAATGGTTTCATAGGCGTTCTCCCATTGAGCGCATCATCATCGCAAAGTCAGCCTGCACTACCACCTCACCACGCTGATTGATTGCCTCACGCCGAAACACCACCTTGTCCTTGCCTGGGCGGTAGTTCCTGATTTTTTCCACTACCGTAACCTGCACAAAAATTGTGTCGCCGATGAAGGTAGGCTTCGGGAAGCGGCAGTTCATCTCCAGCAGCGCCAGCACAAAGGGCTCCAGCTGCCGGTAGCCACTTGACTGCGTAGTCAGGCCTGACAGGATGGACAGCACCAGCAGGCCGTGGGCGATACGTTGCCCGAACGGCGTGCTCCTGGCGTACTCCTGATCGACATGAAGGCGATTGAAATCACCCGACAGGCCGGCGAAGCTGACTATGTCGCTCTCGGTGATAGTGCGACCGGCCGACTGAAAGGAATGGCCAACTTCAAGCCCTACGGGCGGTGCTGCCGTCAGGACGGTGTCCATGTTGGTTTCGCTGGTGCTTTGCATAGTGATTGGGCGGATGAAGGCAGGATGCAGCGGTTACGAGGAATAGCGGCCGCCGGTTACGTGCAGTACTTCGCCGGTGATGAATGAGGCCCGGTCTGAAGCCAGGAAGGTAACTGCGTTAGCGACATCTTCGACCGCGCCCATACGTTGTACCGGCTGGCGGGCAAGAGCGTTAGTGCGCAGCATGTCATACGTGGACAGCCCACGCACCAAGGGTGTTTCGATCAAGCCTGGAGCGATTGCGTTCGATGTGATGTTGAACTTGCCTTGTTCGAGCGCCAGGGAGCGGGTGAAACCGATCAGGCCGGCCTTTGCCGCGGAATAGTTGGTCTGCCCCGGATTGCCCCAATGTGCGCGTGATGCGATGTTGATGACGCGGCCCCAGCGCTTTTCCATCATCGAGGGCAGAACAGCCTTGGTGCAGTAGTAGGCGCCTTTCAGAATGGTGTCCACCACCGAATCCCAGTCCTCGACCGGCATCTTGAGGAGGTACTTGTCGCGGGTAAAGCCGGCGTTGTTAACCAGGATGTCGATGCTGCCGAATTCGCGCATCGCTTGCCCAGCCATTTCCTGCACCTGTTCATTGTTGCAGACGTCGAGCACGGCGCCGATTGCCTCATGGCCGGCCGCTCTCAGGTTGGCGACAGCCTGGGCCGCCGATTCCGCGTCGATATCGGTAATAACAATCCTGGCGCCTTCCTGCGCCAGCGCCAAGGCAGAGGCATAGCCTATCCCACGGCCAGAACCAGTGATTACCGCGACTTTACCAGTGAGCTGCAAGTCCATCTTTCATCCTCCGTTAGCGAATGATTGTTAATTGCGCAATATTTATGATCACGCCCAATCGTTGGCCGGAAAAGTTAATCCGGGATTACGTAAAACTATACGGCACGCCGTAAAAGTTGACAAGTTCTTTCGGTATACGGTTATAATTTTCGGCATGTCGGAAAATATTCGGAGCGCCGGCATTTCACTCTATCTATAGGAAGGAGACTAACCATGGCAGTTTTGAAGGGATTGTTAGCCGCGGTATTGAGCGTGGCCGCAGCAGGAGCGGCCTTCGGCGCCGATATTTATCCAAACAAGCCGGTGCGCATATTTGTTGGTTTTGCGCCAGGTGGCGCCACTGATCAGCTGGCTCGGCTATACGCAAAAAAACTGGGCGAGAAGTTTAATCAGCCATTTATTGTGGAAAACCGTGCAGGCGGCGGTGGCAATATCGCAGTCCAGGCGCTGACCCAGGCCCCAGCCGACGGTTATACGATTGCGATGGCTGCCAACTATGTGGCGGCAAACGCCGCCATGAAGCGCAATCCTTACGACTGGGAGCGGGAGCTGGCTCCGATTGGCATGGTCGCTTCGACACCGAACATTCTGGTGGTGCCACCTAATTCCAAGCTCAACAGCGTTGCCGACCTGATTCGGGAGGCTAAAAAACCCGATAGCAAGCTAACTTTCGGTTCGGCCGGCATGGGCTCCTCTATCCATCTCGCAGGCGAACTGTTCAAGGTCATGGCCGGGGTCGATATGACCCATGTCCCCTACAAGGGCGTATCACCGGCGGAAGTCGATCTCATGGCGGGTACGGTCGACATGATGTTTGGCAGCGTCTCGACCGCCATCCCGCTGGTCCAGGCCAAGAAGCTGAAGGCCATTGCGGTAACCGGGCCCGAGCGCATGAAGGCCATGCCCGATGTGCCAACCATCGAGGAAGCGGGCTTGAAGGGCTACGACGTGCAGGCGGTTTACTTCATGGCGGCGCCGGCAAAGGTGCCGACTCCCATCCTGACCTCGCTGTCCGAGGCGATCGCTGAAATCAACAGGCAACCGGATGTACAAAGCTTCGTCGAGCGCATCTACGCCAAGCCCTTGACCGGTGGACCGAACGAAGCCAGGGCATTCTTGAAGGCCGAGATGGAGAAGTGGCAGGGTGTAGTCAAAGCCACCGGGTTGAAGGTTGATTGAGTGAAAGCCGAGGTTGCCGCCAAACCCCGGAACGCAGCATTACATCGATTCAAGAACCATACAGGAGACTCCAATGAAGAACTCTAGGCGTAACGCGCTGGCAGTGCTTGCCAGCCTGGCCACCTCGCTTTTCCTGCACCAGACTTCCCATGCAGCCGACAACTACCCCAGCAAACCGCTTCGCCTGATCGCGCCCAGTTCACCTGGCGGGATTCTGGATATCACCAGCCGGGTGATAGGCAAAAAACTGTCGGAACAGCTAAAGCAGCCGGTGGTGGTCGAAAACGTGCCTGGCGCAGCCGGCATCCTGGGCATGCAGAGCATGCTGCGCGCAGAACCCGACGGTTACACGCTGGTGATGGGCAGCAGCGGACCGAACGCTGTGAACTATACGCTGTACAGCAAGCTGCCCTACAAGATGTCGGACTTTGCACCGGTAATCAGCATCATCACGATGCCCAACGCTCTGGTCATCAATGCCAATACCCCGGTTAAGACGCTGGCTGAGTTCAGTTCTTATGCCAGAAACAAGCCGGGCGGACTGTCAATGGCCATTTCCATGATCGGGACCTCGGGACATCTTGGGGGTGAACTGGTGCGAAACCGGCTCGATTTCCCTGCCGTCACGGTGCCATATAAAGGCGCCGCGCCTGCAGCTAAGGATCTGGTGGGAGGCGAAGTCGATTTCATGGTCGAGAACGTCATCACGGTGGCTCCCCTGGTCAAGGGGGGCAAGTTGCGGGCGCTCGGCGTTACCACCAAAGACCGCAGTCCCATCCTGCCGGACGTTCCCACCCTGGCGGAGCAAGGCTATCCCGATATCGATGTCGGCGCATGGCTGGGCGTGCTCGTATCGGCCAATACCCCGCCCGCCATCGTGGAGCGTCTGAACGCGGAACTGAACAAGGTGCTGGCTGACGAGGAGGTGAAAAAGACCTTGGCCCAGCAAGGCGGAAAAACTTTAGGCGGCACGCCCGCGGAGTTCGATGCCTTCATTCGATCTGAGAAGGACCGATGGGAAAAAGTCATTAGAGTCGCCAACATTCGGGTGGAATGACCAGAAGGCGCCGACGGCACACAGGAGCGGTCGGCAGGAAATATGGAGCAAGGAGACAAGAGCATGGCAATCGATTATCACAACCTGCGCAACTGGAAATTCGAAGACCGTATTGACCGCTACACCGCACGCGATTGCATGATCTATGCACTCGGGTTGGGGTACGGCAGCGATCCCACCGATGAAAACGAGCTCCGTTATGTGCATGAAGAGCAGACAGCGGTAGTGCCGACAATTCTTGCCACAATAGGAGCGCCAAACGGCTGGGCCACCGATCCAGCCACCGGCATCGATTGGCTGAAAATCCTGCACGGCGAGCACCGGATGACCTTCCATGCCCCGCTGGCCGCGCACGGCGCGGTGCGTAGCACGACCAGGGTCAGCCGCGTCGTTGACAAAGGCGCCGGCAAGGGTGCGCTGGTCGTAACAATCCGGGAAATCACGGATGCTGAAAGCGGCAAGCTGCTGGCCACGGTCGAGCACGTGTCCTTCTGCAGGGCTGACGGCGGCTTCGGTCAGGGCGACGAAGCCCCGGAAGCCTTGCCCGGCACACCGGAGCGCGCGCCAGACCAGGTAGTCCTGCTATCTACCCTTCCGCAGCAAGCCTTGCTGTACCGCCTCAACGGTGATCTCAATCCAGTCCACATCCTGCCGCACATGGCACAGGCAGCAGGCTTCGACCGCCCCATCCTGCACGGCCTATGCACCTATGGCATGGCGGCCCGCGCACTGCTGCAGATCTATGCCCCGACGGCGCCGGAACGGCTGAGCGGCATCGCCGCCCGTTTTTCCTCGCCGGTCTTTCCAGGCGAGTCGCTGCGCACGGAAGTCTGGCGCGACGGCACACGCCTACAGTTTCGCGTCCTGGCCCATGAACGCGACAAGGTCGTGCTGAGCAATGGGGTTGCCAGCCTGGCGCAGTAATCGACAGAGAGGACAAGCATGTCTCCACTTGAAGTCTATGCAAAGGAAATGCCAGACCGCGTGGCTTACCGTATGGTCCCGTCGGGACAAGCAGTCACATGGCGCGAACTCGAGCAGCGCAGCCGCAAGTGTGCGGCTGCGCTGCTCGAGGCAGGCTGCCGAACCGGCGATGTGATCGCGGTTTTCCTCGAAAACCACTTGCGCTATTTCGAGTTGCTGTGGGCGGCTCATCGTATCGGCCTGTACTACACCACCATCAGCCGCCATCTGAAGCGTGACGAGGCCCAATACATCATCGATAATTGCGACGCGCGCCTTCTGTTCTATTCCGGCATTACCCGCGGGGAGGCCGATGTCCGACATCTGACCGAGCTTGGTGTCGCTTGTGTCAGCATGGACGAAGCTGACACAAGCGCAACGCATTACGAGTCCTGGATTGGTCGCATTCCGGATGACGTGTGCCTGCCCAATACCCTGGAAGGCACTGATTTCCTGTATTCCTCGGGCACTACCGGATTGCCGAAAGGTATCAAACGGCCTCTCGCTACGGCCAACCAGTTCTTCCGCGTTGGCAATGCCGCCAGCAGCACCTGGAAGGCGTTCGACCGCAACACGGTCTATCTTTCTACAGCACCGTTCTATCATGCAGCGCCGGTGCGATGGAACATGGCGGTTCTGCGCGCCGGCGGCACTTGCGTGATGATGGAAAAATTCGATCCAGCCGGCGCCCTGAACGCGATCGCTACCTTTGGCGTGACACACTCGCAATGGGTGCCAACCATGTTCATCCGCATGCTGCGCCTGCCGCGAGAAGAGCGCGAGCGTCATGACCTGTCGTCTCTGCGCTACGCTGTGCACGCCGCAGCGCCCTGCCCGGCCGAGGTGAAGGAAGCCATGATCCGGTGGTGGGGTCCCATCCTGTACGAGTACTACAGCGGTACGGAACTGGTCGGCCGGACTTCGCTTGGTTCCGAGGAATGGTTGACGCATCGCGGTTCGGTCGGCAAGCCGGAATTCGGGCAGGTACATATCCTGAGTGAAGACGAGCAGCAGGAAATGCCGCCAGGAGAGCCGGGTCTGATTTACTTCTCGGGCGGCGGGTCCTTCGAATACCACAAGGACCCCGACAAAACGCGTCAGGTCTACAACGAGCGCGGCTGGGCCACCTACGGCGATATCGGCTACCTCGATCAAGACGGCTATCTCTACCTGACCGACCGGCTTTCCAACATGATTGTCTCCGGCGGCGTCAACATCTATCCGCAGGAAGCAGAGAACCTGCTGTGCATGCACCCGGCGGTGACGGACGCGGCAGTGGTAGGTGTGCCGAACGACGAGTTCGGCGAGGAAGTCAAGGCGGTGGTGCAGTTACGTGACCCGGGTCAGGCTAGCCCCGAGCTTGCGCAGCAGCTGATCACTTATTGCCGGGAACGGCTGTCGCCCATCAAGTGCCCACGAAGTGTTGATTTTACCGACGACATGCCACGCACCGAGACCGGCAAACTATTGAAACGCCTGGTCAAGCAGCGTTATTGGCCAACCGACAAGGGCATTGCCCGTTAATCCATCAGGGAGCAGCATGAACCAGAAGCGCAAATTCTTCATGCCGGAGCACGAGATGTTCCGCGACACTGTCGCCCGCTTCATCGGCGAAGAGATCACCCCGTATCACTACGAGTGGGAGAAGAACGGGATGGTGCCACGGGATTTGTGGCGCAAGGCTGGACAGGCCGGCATCCTGCTGCCGAGCACACCTGATCGGTACGGCGGCGGCGGCGGGGACTTTTTACACACGATCATCGTGGTGGAAGAGATTGCCCGGGCGCTCGTCACCGGCGTGACCGGCTTTACTACCCATTCGGACATCGTCGCGCCCTACCTGCTCAACTTTGGTTCCGAGCAGCAAAAGCAGCGCTACTTGCCGGGCATGGCCAAGGGCGACATCGTTGCCTCGCTGGCAATCACGGAACCGGGCGCTGGCAGCGACGTCAAGGCGATCCGGACCACGGCCGCCAAGGTCCAAGGCGGCTATGTGATCAACGGCCAGAAAACCTTCATCACCAACGGCTTTCACGCCGACCGGGTGCTGGTCGTCGCCAAGACGGATCCGGGTGCCGTGTCACGCGGCATCAGCCTGTTCTGGGTCGATACCACGACACCTGGGTTTTCGCGTGGGAAACTGCTGGATAAGGTCGGTCAAAAGGCGCAGGACACAGTCGAACTGTTCTTCGAGGATATGTTTGTGCCGGAAGAGGAAATACTGGGCGAGCCCAACCAAGGCTTCGGTTATTTGATGAAGGAACTGGTACGCGAACGCCTGATGATTGCCGTGCGTTGCGCAACCGCTCTGGAAACCGCGCTGCAATGGACGATTGACTATACGAAGCAAAGGCGTGCCTTCGACAAGCCGTTGATCGACAACCAGTATCTCCGCTTTAAGCTCGCTGATATCAAGACGCTGGCTGCGGCTACGCGCTCTTTTGTTGACGGCAGCGTTCAGCAATACCTCGATGGCGAGCTTGACGCCGGCGGCGCAGCGATGGCCAAGCTTTGGGCCACGGAAGCGACGAGCGTGATCGATGACCTGATGCAATTTCACGGCGGCAACGGTTACATGCGCGAATATCCGATTGGCCGCGCTTACACCGATGTGCGCCCGAACCGCATCTACGGCGGCACCTCGGAGATCATGCGTGAGCTGATCGCCAGGACATTGTGACCCCGCCCATTCGAACCTCAACAGGACCTTCGTACACTTATGACCAAGAATCTTTCAAAATCCGTCGCCATCGTTGGTGCCGCTGAGTCCGACCTCGGCAAAGTATCTGGAATGACCTCGCTCGACTTGCAGGCACAGGCCTCCGCGCGTGCCTTACGCGACGCGGGCCTCACGCTGAAGGACGTGGACGGCGTGTTCGCCCACGTCGACGACAAGTTCTCGAGTCTGCAACTTGCAGAATATCTCGGCATCCGGCCGCGCTACATGGACTCGACCAGCGTCGGCGGCATGTCCAACGTCATGCATATCCGCCATGCGATGGCTGCGATTAATGCCGGCATGTGCGAAGTGGCTCTCGTGGCTTATGGCAGCACGCAGTTGTCCGATGGAACGCGCAAGGTTGGCGGAACGCCCGAGGACATGCGCATGCCCCGTGGGCAGTTCGTCACGCCCTACGGGCAGCTGAGTCCCATTGGCTACTATGCCATGGTGGCGCAACTGCATATGCAGCGCTACGGCACCACGCACAAGGACTTGGCGGAAGTAGCAGTGGCAGCACGCAAGTGGGCGCAACTTAACCCCAATGCCTATCGGCGTGAAGAGACCTCGATCGAGGAAGTGATGGCATCGAAGATGATCGCCGATCCGCTGCGTCAGCGCGATTGCTGCCTGGTGACCGATGCCGGTGGCGCCATCATCCTCACTTCCGCCGCGCATGCCCGGTCCCTCAGGCGGCCGCCTGTGTATGTCATGGGCATCGCCGAATCTTTCTCTCATCACTACACACCCTTCAACACCTCCGACTGGCTGGACACCAGCGTGGCCCAGACCACCAACGAAGCACTGGCAATGGCAGGCGTCACGCGCGCAGACATTGATGTAGTGCAAATTTATGACCATTTCACCATTGGCGTAATCCAGTCACTGGAGGAACTCGGCTTTTGTAAACGCGGCGAAGGTGGCGCGTTCGTGGCCAATGGCCGACTAGCGCCCGGCGGCGATTTCCCGATAAATACCTCGGGTGGCGGCCTCTCCTACAACCACCCCGGTCAGTTCGGCATGCTGCTATTGCTCGAAGCAGTGCACCAGCTACGCAAGGAATGCGGGGAACGACAGTTGCCCAAGGCCGACTTGGCCCTGGTGCATGCGCCGGGCCTGGTATTTTCCTGCAACACCACCTTGATACTCGGAGTCTGACGATGACACAAATCCAACGCCCCCTGCCGCAACCGACCAAGATCACTCAGCCGTACTGGGACGCGGCGAAGGAACAGCGCCTGGTCATACAGGAGTGTAGCCACTGCCACTCACGCCAGTTCTATCCGCGCGAATTCTGCCTATGCTGCCTGTCCGATGACATTAAGTGGATAGAGAGCAGCGGCAAGGGCACGGTATACACATATACCATCAACCGTCGGGCGGCAAACCCCGCCATGAATGATCTTGTGCCCTATGTCGTGGCCGCAATCGACCTCGACGAGGGTGTGCGCATGTTGGCCAACGTCGTTGATAGCCCGATTAATGCGGTAAGGATCGGCAGCCGGGTGCAGGTATGCTTTGAGAAACTGTCGGAAGACATCACGCTACCGCAATTCAGGCTTGAGAGCTAGAGGTCGCTTGTGTGGCCCGCCACACGGCACTTCGCGCGCCTTGTCCTGCACGCCAGGTCGACCCGATTCTCCGTACACCACGATGAAATCCGCTCTAGATTCGGAGCAACACAACCGCGAATATCGGATTTGGCTGAACGCATTACGCATTAGAGAATGGATGCATGTGAAGCCCGGGCTGCCGCATCAGCCGGCAGCGTTGAACTTAAACCCGTGGCAGCAATGATCCGCCAATACGCTATCCCAATGGCCCTCAATGTCGTTTCGCATCGACGCAAGCCACGCAGCAGGCCGGCGAAATGTTCCCGGGCAGTGACTAGTTCAGCGTCAAAAGGATCATAAAGCTCGCCAGCGAGCATTCTTTCTTTCTCAGTCTTCACGACCCCTCCACAGAATATTGCCGTTTCGAAATCACTGTTTCGGCATAAGTCTTTTAAAATAATTTACAAATTTCCGTAAATTTCTTTCACGTCGTAACCGTAGCCCTTTCAAATCAGAAGACTTCGTGCCCCGAATCAAGCGCTACACGCAACATTTCCGGCATACTCGCGTTTGGTATGAAAAATGCAATGATATGCGCATGCCTAGTAAAATTTCTTCTTTAGGCTATCCACCACATCACACCACGTCAGAAAGTATGTCCTCAGGCACGTATCACTTACTAACAAACAAAAAAGGTAAAGATTGAATCGTCGGTTATCGCAAACAATTATGCGAAGTGCGATGCGGCCTGTGCTCATGGGTGTATGTGCCGCATGGTTTGCTTTTCCTGTAGCGGCCGAACCCGCCTATCGCGTAGAGATCGAGGCTCCGCGTTCATTGGAAAAGCTGCTGCGCGAGTTCCTGGACTTGTTTCGTTTTCGTGAGCGCGATGACATCGACGCATCTCAGCTCAACTTCATGGTTGCAACGACCCCAGACCAGGTCAGCAGGCTTGCCGCAACCGAAGGATATTTTTCCACTACGACTAAAGTGAAGGTCGATGATGATGCGGGAACGCAGGTAGTGCGTGTATCTGTGGATCCGGGCCCGCGAACATTTGTTTCGGGACTCAATATCGACGTTACGGGCGCAGCGGCATCGCGCTCGCCCGAGCAGGTCGAAGAATTGCAAAGCACATGGCCCATGCTGCCAGGTGAACCCTTTCGCCAGCAACAATGGTCCGGTGCGAAGCAGAGCGGCCTGCAGGTGCTACAGCGACAGCGGTATGCGGCTGCCCGCATCGCGAACTCCGAGGCGCGCATCCTTGCGGATAAGCAACAGGCAGACTTGAGCGTCCAATATGACAGCGGGCCCGTGTTCACGCTGGGCGAAGTCGCGATTTCCGGAACCAGCCGCTATCCGGAGGATATTATCCGAAACGTTAATCCGCTACGCGTAGGAGAAGAGTATCGGACGGACCGCCTGCTGGAGTTTCAGCGTCAGATTTTGCGCAATCCTTACTTCAGCAATGCTGTCGTATCCATTGATAATGACCCAGCCGGTGCCGATCTTGCTCCGGTAACGGTAAAGGTCACAGAGTTTCCTGAACAGCGTATCCGCGGTGGTGTCGGCTATACGACCGACACCGGCGCGCATCTTGAAGGCTTGTATTCCCATTACAACCTGTTCGGAAAAGCCTGGGTATTGAATGCGCAGACACGCATAGAACAACGACGCCAGCTCGGTTCGCTGGAACTGGCATTGCCACCCCGGCCGGGCGCATGGGTCGACAGCGCACTGGCTTCAGCTGAACGCACCACGCTGGAAGGCGTGGACCTGCGCTCACGGCGTTTTGGCCTGCATCGTTCCAAGAATACCGACAAGCGGGACACCACCTACACAATCGACTACTACCGTGACTCATTAAAACAAATCAACGGCGCGCCCGTGCCGGCAGACGTCGTCGTCCAGCCTGGCACCCATCAGGCGCTGGTGGCAGGATTGGGAAAAACCCGGCGTGACGTTGACGATCCATTGAATCCGCGTAAGGGTCGGATTGTTTCCTGGCAGGCAGGAGTAGCCTTCAAAGGCCTGCTGACCGACCAGACGTTTTTCCGACTTTACGCACGTGGACGGGAATTTATGCCGGTTGGAAAGCGTGACATCGTTATCCTGCGAGCCGAACTCGGCGCCGTCGTTTCGAAAGGCGGCAACGCAGCGATTCCAGCATCGCTGCTCTTCCGTGCAGGCGGAACCGAGTCCGTTCGTGGTTACGGATTCCAGAGTATCGGCAACGTGCAAAACGGCACTGTCTATCCAACCCGCTACCTTGCCACTGGTGGCGTGGAATACATCCACTGGCTGAACGAACAGTGGGGTAGTGCCGTATTCTATGACGTCGGCGTGGCGACGGATCGTTGGGCAGACAAATCGGTGTTTCATGGCGTGGGCGTTGGAGCGCGCTGGCGCAGCCCTGTCGGCCGGGTCAACGTGGATCTTGCGTACGGCATTCAGGAAAGCCGCATACGGCCGCATTTATCCCTTGGCCTCGCTTTCTGACAACTAGCATGCACGCCGAAAATCCAGCAACTTCAGCCCCCTCCCCCAGGCAACCGCGCCGCACACGCCATGTGCTGGCCTGGGTTGTGGCAGTCCTCTGTATTCTGCTCGCCCTGCTCACCGCCGTGGCGTTCACATTACTTCGCACCGAATGGGGAGCGAAAACCATACTGCAGAACGCCGAACGATTTATTCCAGGAGAATTTCATGCAGAATTCCAGGGCGGCACTCTGCTCGATGGACTGCATCTGCGCAACGTCAGCTACCGCGACGAAAAAAAACAGATCGGGATAGACAGCGTCGATGCCGCATGGCGTTTCTCATGGTCGCCCACAACACTGCACATACGGTCGCTGCGTGTCGGCACTGCCGACGTCACGCTTTATCCGTCTCCACCCGAGCCCACTACCCTGCCGACACAAATCAGATTGCCGATACATCTGGAACTTGACAATGCGAGCGTACAGCAGGTACTGCTGCATCAGGAAGGCAAGGATAGCCGTTATGCGGATATCCAGCTCAGTGCCAGCTCGGACCAAGTCCATCATCGACTGCGGCTGAAAAAAGCGACAACGCCTTTTGGTGACGTGAAGGCCGCATTACAGTTGACCGGCGACCGGCCTTTTCCGATCGACGGAAGCGCCAGTCTTGCGGCGGTTTACCGTGACCAGCAGGTCGACGCCGATGCGAAACTGAGTGGAAGCTTGCAAGATCTTGGCGTCAAGCTGACTGTCACTGGCAAGGGGCTTGATGGTGATGCCGACATCGCCGCGACGCCGTTCGCCGATGTGCCGCTAAGGCGGGCAGAGATTCGAATTAAAGGATTCGACCCTCGTGCGCTTAACCCGGAGTGGCCAGAGGCACAACTCGATATCAATGCGTCGCTACAGCCCACAAGTCAGAATCAGTCTCAGAATCAAACCAATCCTTCAGGCAGTGCGGGAAGCGCGTTGGACCTCACGGTGACCGGCCCTGTCGAGATACGAAATGACAAGCCGGGAAAGATCGACGAAGGTCGTCTCCCCTTGGATTCGGCGCACGCCGTAGTGACGCTGGATACGCAAAAACAGCAGTTGTCGGCATTGCAGGTCAAGCTTCCCGGCAGCGCAACGCTGGAAGGTGGCGGTGAACTGAAAACCAGCGGCAATGGCGAGTTTTCATTCCGCGCATCGAAATTGGATTTGCATGCATTGCATGGCGCACTCGTGACGACAAACCTGGCCGGTCCGCTCGACATCAAGCTCGATAACGGCAATCAGAAAGTTCAGCTTGACCTCACCGGGCCGCGCCTGTCGGCCCGTGTCGATGCAGACCTGACGCCGGCCGCCATTACGCTGCATGCGGCACAACTCGTTTCCGGGCCGGCAAAACTGGCGCTGAACGGAAACCTTGATCGAACCGAACCGTCAGCGTTTTCCTTCAACGGCGCTTTGAGCAATTTCGATCCGGCAGTGGTGCTTGCCAACATTCAGCCAGCTCAGTTGGATAAAAAGACACGCGCACGTTTGTCCGAAATCGACGCTAACGTCAATATGACGTTCGAGGCAAACGGTAAGCTTAAACCCGAGCCGGCCGCCAAAATTCGCTTCGCCGTGAGCGACAGCCGCTACGCAGGCTTGCCCCTGACCGGCGGAGGGCTGGTGCAGTTTGAGGGCAAACGGGTATTGCCCAGCGACGCAAGAATTTCGGTCGCCGGAAATGAGATCAATCTGAAAGGCAGTTTCGGTCAGCCATCGGATCGCTTGACCTTCCATGCCGATGCGCCCTTCCTTGGTCGGCTTGGATATGGTTTGTCGGGTACCTTGCAAGCCGATGGCGAACTTCGCGGGACAGCGGACAATCCGCGTGTCGACACCCAGTATCGCGCCGAGAACCTTGCGTTTGGTGAACACCACGTTGCGCTGCTCAGCGGTAGTGCCAGGATGAAGGGCCTTCCCGGTACAGCGCCCGATGCCGGCCTTGTGCTTGACCTCACAGCGCGTGATCTGCGTAGTGGCGATATCCGCCTGGGCAAGGTGGACGTCGCAATTGATGGTAGCTATGCGCAACACACTGTGCGACTGAATACAGATGGTCGTCTGCGCGGTGCCCGGCTTGATCTTGTGCTTGCCGCGCAAGGCGCAGTTCGACAGCAGCAACAGGGCTTCCAATGGGACGGCGTTATACAAAACCTGCAAAACAAGGGTTTGCCCCAGTTCTCACTTGCTTCGCCCGTCAAGCTCGACGTCGCACCCGGGCGGTTGGCGCTCGGCTCTGCACGCCTCAGTTTTGCGGACGCACGTATCGACGTGCAGGGAGTCGATTACAAAGACGGTAGCCTACGCAGCGAAGGCGCCTTTTCGGCACTCGATATCGGTCGGGTCCTTGCCTTGCAAGAACAGATCACCGGCACCAAGCCGCCACTAGACACCAATCTCGTCCTTGATGGCAGCTGGAACGTCACGCTGGCCGATCGGGCAGACGGTTTCGTCCAGGTCGAACGCCGCCGCGGTGACATTCGCCTGCCTGGACCGGTCGCCAATAATGCCTTAGGACTGAACTCGCTATCATTGCGCGCAGATCTACAGGGGCAGGAAGTGGTGCTGAATGCGCGTGCCGGGGCGCAACAGATAGGCAGCTTGGAGGGCCAGGGAAAGATCGCTCTGCAACACCGGGATGGAAGCTGGACAGTTGCCCCCGACGCCCCTGTCAATGGGCGTGTCACGGCATCGATTCCACGCCTGTCCAACCTTGCCGCATTGGCTGGTCCGCGCATTGCGCTGAACGGCCAGGTTGCGCTTGACGTAGGTGTCAATGGCTCCTTGTCGGATCCACGCCTGTCAGGCTACATCAATGGTGACCGACTCGCACTGACATTGTACGAACAGGGTGTGAGGTTAAGCGATGGCACAGCACGAATTGTTCTCGACAATAACATTGTCGACCTGCGACAAGTCATGTTTCGCGGCGGCGATGGTACGCTGACAATTGGTGGCCGTATTCCTCTTACGAACGAAGCACGCGACCTACAGGCCACGATCACGGCCGACAAGCTGCAATTGCTTGCAAGCCCTGCCGGTCAGCTTACGGTGTCGGGACAGGCGATCGCGGCGCGCGTTAATGAGCAGTTGCAAGTCACCGGAAGATTTGACGTTGATCGTGCATTGTTTAGCTTGCCTGAAAAATCCGCACCCAAGCTCGACGACGATGTCGTGATTGTTCGTGGGGATCAGCCACCGCAAAAGAAAACGGCCACGGACAAAGTGCCAAAATCCAGCCCGTATTCGCCCCGCATCGATGTCACCGTAGGGCTCGGGCGGAACTTCCGCTTCGAAGGCGCGGGTGCCGACTTGCGGCTTGCGGGATCAGTCCGGATAGTAGGTGAGCCGGCGGAAGCACCGCAGGCGTTCGGCACCGTCCGAATCGCCGAGGGTAGCTATGAAGCCTTCGGCACCAAACTCGCGGTCGAGCGCGGTGTGATCACCTTTGACGGGCCGCTGACCAATCCAAACCTGAACATCCTTGCCATGCGGCGTAATCAGGATGTCGCCGCAGGCGTGCAGGTAACCGGGACCGTTTCGCAACCCCGTGCTCAGCTGGTTTCGGAACCCAATGTCGCGGAAGAAGAAAAACTTTCGTGGCTGATTTTTGGCCGTAGCGGCGGCAGCGCAGCACAGGGGCAGGCACAATCCGCCGCCAAGGGAGCAGCGCTTGGATTGTTGAACAAGTTCGGCGGATCGCGTATTGCCAAAGGCTTTGGTCTCGACGAGTTTTCGATCGGCGCCAGCGAATTCGGCCTTGGCGGCGGGCAGGTGGTCAATCTCGGTAAAGAGCTGACCGACCGACTGTTCATCGGCTATGAACAAAGTCTCGCAGGTGCCGAGAGCGTACTCAAGCTGACCTACGAACTTACGCGGTACTGGACGGTTGTCGTACGTGGCGGCACAGTGGCGGGCCTGGACCTGTTTTATAGCAAACGCTTCGACAAGTTCGGGGAAAGGGTGGGACAAAGATCCGGGAGTTGAGAAACCGTCGGCGATCCCTTTGTCTCAATTCAGCAAGGCACCTGCATAACCGGTACCGCCATGTGAAAAGTCCAGCAACATCTGCTTTTACCCTCATCCAATCTGCTACAGTACAACACTCGTTTCCGCAGGCAAACCATATCGTCGGGAAACAGCGATAATCGCTTGATTGGTTAGAGTAAAACAGAGAACGCACATGTTTGTTTTTGGGTGGTTTGGTTGGTCTGCATTGTGGCTTGCGCCCCTGTTGGTGCGTCTTTTCAAAACATTTGCCCTTAAAAAAGCGACTTTGCAAGGACATGGTTCCATCCGCCTTTGGCTTGGGACGTTGCTGATGTTATGCGCGAGCAGTGCGCTTGAGGCTATGCTCCGGAGCAGCGCTGCAAGTCGGGGAAGCGTTGTGTTCGGGAATATGCTCGCCACAAGCATTACCGCTACCTTTGGCATCTTGCTGGGTGTACTGCTATTACTCGGCGTGGTCGTATTGGCAATGCCCTGGCTCTTCGGCATGCGAACACTCCAGGCGATGTCCAAAGGGCGCAGTGCGATTCATACCGCCACGAGGCACGCCCGACAGAGCAACGAGAGGGTGCCACTACTCTCTCCGCAGGAAGCTCTTCCTCGTCGTACAAAACCCGATGCCACAAATCTGGAAAAGGCAGGCACCCGAAAAACCAAATCGTGGACACTGCCTACTCCGGTAACGCCGCCCCCCTCGAAGGATTTCCTCAACACCTCGCGGAAACCAAATGCCGCTTCGAACGAGAACAAACCAAGTCCACGGCCAAGCGAAGAATGGGCGCCATTTGAATTGATCCGCCCGACCTCGGCAATGCTCGCAAGGAGTGAAGCGCCGGCCGCCAGTCTACCTACCGGTCGCAGGCGCATGATCAGCACACCGGCTGCGGCTCAAAGGCCTATGCAGCGGTCCCCACGGGATAGCGATGAAAAACCTGTTATTGGAAAGGTAACAAGGACGATCATCCGTGTACCATCCGCGCCGACTACCGAAACTAACTCATCTGCGTCGTCTCGCGAACCGGCACAAGCGAAAACGAGCGCGCCTTTGACAACAATCACGACACCGATGTCGGTCAGTTCGGCCGCGCAGGAGTCCGGCGTCTCTTCGTTCGCCGCAACAAACCCAGTTACAGCAGCGGTCGTGCCCAACATCGACATACCGAAGCGGTTATCTGAAGAAGTGGTTGCCGTCAGGTCGGAAGTGTTTGAGGTTTCCACCGAAGATGCCGCATCGCGCTCCGCACCAACCGTCCAGGCGGAGGAAAGCGTTGCTGATCTCCGAGAGACAAAGGAAAAAGCGGATTCAGTTCCCATCGTGGAAACTTCGGTGACGGCTGTACGGCCGGTGTCAGGAACACAGTTCGAATTTCAGGCCCCGGTTGAAATCAATGTGGACCTGCCGGGGCTCGATCTTCTTGATGCGCCTGCCGCTGACCTGGAGGAAATCCCCGCCGAAGAGCTTGCCGCAACCGGTCAACTGATCGAACAGCGACTTAAGGAATTCAAAGTACCCGTAACTGTTCTTGGAGCCGGGGCGGGCCCGGTCATCACCCGTTTTGAAGTCGAGCCTGCCGTCGGCGTGCGCGGCGCGCAGATCGTCGGCCTGATGAAAGACCTGTCCCGCGCACTTGGTTTGACGTCCATTCGCGTGGTAGAGACGATTCCAGGAAAAACCTGCATGGGGCTTGAATTGCCCAATGCGAAACGCCAGATAATCCGCCTTGCCGAAATGCTTGAGTCCGATGCGTACCGTGGATCGACTTCGCATCTGGCGCTTGCGATGGGCAAAGACATTACCGGTAAACCCGTCGTCACCGATCTCGCTCGTGCTCCGCACATGCTTGTAGCCGGCACCACCGGCTCGGGTAAATCCGTTGCGATCAATGCCATGATTCTGTCCTTGTTGTACAAGTCGACGCCGACCGATGTACGCATGATCATGATCGACCCGAAGATGCTCGAATTGTCTGTCTATGATGGCATTCCACATTTGCTTGCGCCGGTCGTCACTGACATGAAGCTAGCGGCCAATGCCCTGTCGTGGTGCGTCGCTGAAATGGAAAAACGTTACCGGCTCATGTCAGCACTCGGCGTGCGCAATCTCGCGGGATTCAACCAGAAGATACGCGACGGCGAGGCGGCCGAGAAAAAGGTCACCAATCCGTTTTCGCTCACCCCGGATGCGCCGGAACCCTTGTCGACACTACCCTTGATCGTGGTTGTAATCGATGAGCTGGCCGATTTGATGATGGTCGCCGGGAAGAAGATCGAAGAACTGATTGCGCGCCTTGCACAGAAAGCACGCGCAGCAGGCATTCACCTCATTCTGGCCACGCAGCGCCCATCGGTTGACGTGATCACGGGTCTGATCAAGGCAAACATTCCGACCCGTGTAGCCTTCCAGGTGTCGTCGAAAATCGATTCACGCACGGTGCTGGACCAGATGGGAGCGGAAACGCTCTTAGGGCATGGCGACATGCTGTTCCTGCCACCCGGCAGCGGCTATCCGCAACGCGTGCATGGCGCTTTTGTATCGGATGAAGAAGTGCATCGGGTCGTCGAATACCTCAAGCAATTTGGCGAGCCGGAATACGAGGAAGCGATCCTTGCTGGCGCGGCCGGCGATGAATCTGCCGCAGAGGTGCCCGGACAGGATGCCAACGCCGAATCCGATCCGCTTTATGACGAGGCGGTCGCCTTTGTCGTTCGCAGTCGCAAGGCATCCATATCATCGGTTCAACGTCAATTACGGATTGGCTACAACCGTGCGGCTAGGTTGGTGGAACAGATGGAAGCGGCAGGCATCCTGTCTTCAATGGCAACCAATGGTAGTCGCGAAATTTTGGTGCAGCCCGGATCAGAATGAGCCTGCATGCATTGCATTTCCTGCAACGGTACGCGTATGTTAAAACTTAGGCGAGGCACTTAGGCGGAGACGATCAACCGACCGCTTCATGCAGCCGCATATAACGCCTCAAATTCCGTCTTTTTTATCTCCTTTGATATATGCAGAATCACGGTATTCGCCAATTCGTGTACCGGATGCCTTGCACGGTGGCGGCAATACCAGAAAACTTCGGCTAATTCCTCATCCGCATGCGAAGTCGTGACGATGACCTGTTCTTCAGGCACCTCTTCAAAGTCGAACGCCTCCAGATGCGCGTCTTCAACCGCCTCCTCCCATGAATCACATTCCAGTCCCCACGCCATTACACAACGGCAATTGGTGCGAACAAGCCAGCGGGCTAGTTCCCACTGCCAAGGCTGCGACGTTTCTTCGTCAATAACAAGCATGACTTTAAATGGACTTGGTTCGCTCAACTCTGGCAGGTCGCCGTCCGCCTGCAGGCGGATATATTTCAAATGAGATGTTACAGACATAGCGTAGATCGAGACAGTTGGGGTTGTAGCGCATTTTGCCGTAATGACTATGTCTTGTGTTGTCGATGACTGCAAATGCTCTGGATTTTCACCTGATGTTGCCCCCCGGACGCGGTAGAGTAAGGATGTGGCGCGGTAGTCTTAGGCTTGGCTTGTCCGTTTGCCGCTGCTTTCGCATTGCGGTGCCCTAGTAGCGTCTGCCATCT
>NZ_LMHZ01000002.1:894-146371 GCF_001428545.1 Noviherbaspirillum sp. Root189 | reverse complement strand
AATTGAAGTAGCCCCCTGATTCTCCGGACCATCGGTATTCCTTAAAATTGCAACTAGGAATACTGCTATGGATATGCCTATGCCTTCGGGAAGAAGTCGGGAAGTGGAAGTGATTACCGGGGTCCAGCGGCGAAGACGCTGGACCCCGGAGCAGAAGCTGGAATGGGTCAGACGGACGATGGAACCAGGGATGTCAGTGTCCCTGGTAGCCAGGGAGGCAGGCATCACTGCCAGCCAGCTTTTCCAATGGCGCAAGGCCTACACCGAGGGTTCACTCGTGGCGGTCGGGGCAAATGAGCCGGTAGTGCCGGCCTCGGAGCTACAAGAGGCGCTCAGACGCGTCAAGCAACTAGAAGCAGCTTTGGGACGCAAGACCCTGGAAAACGAAATCCTCAAGGAAGCCGTCGACTTCGCCAAGTCAAAAAAATGGATTGCGCGCTCGCCGCTGTTGCCCGGGGAAGAGCAATGAGGCTGGTTTGCTCAACTCTAGGCGTGGCGCGCAGTCATCTGGTGGCACTCGTGAATCGTCCAACAGACTGGAGCGACCGTCGCAAGGCGCGCCAGCGCTCCGACGATGCACAGCTTCTGAAGGACATCCGCCAGGTCGTTCACGAGCTGGGAACGTACGGCTACCGCAGGGTCTGGGGCGTGCTGAGGCATCAGCATGACTGCGGTGCAAATCACAAGACCATCTATCGCGTCATGCGCGACCATGGTCTGCTGCTGTATCGCCATGGCCAAAGACCGGTATCGACGCGCAAGCATGACGGACAAATCGCCGTCGCCACCAGCAATACGCGCTGGTGCACGGACGGCTTCGAGGTCAGTTGCGACAACGGGGAGCGGGTTCGCGTGGCGTTCGCCTTGGACTGCTGCGACCGGGAGGTGATGAGCTGGGTGGCCACGACCAAGGGGATTGATGCCGGATTGGTGGGAGACTTGATGATGCAGGCGGTCGAATATCGGTTTGGCGCCAACCAAATTGCGCCGACAGAGATTGAGTGGCTATCGGATAACGGCAGCTGCTACACGGCTGCCGAGACTCGCTCGTTTGCTCGTGCCCTGGGTCTCAAACCGGTTACGACGCCTGTTCACAGCCCTCAGAGCAACGGGATGGCTGAGAGCTTCGTGAAAACGATTAAACGCGACTACGCCAAGCTTGCGTTGCGACCGGATGCTAAAGCTGTGATGCAGCAGCTGGCCGATTGGTTTGAGCACTACAATACGAAGCACCCACACAGTGCATTGAAGTATCTGCCGCCGAGGATGTTCAGGGAGCGGCAGTCCTTAAATAACTAATACCGACGGTCCGGGAATATAGGGGCGAGACCANCCACACAGTGCATTGAAGTATCTGCCGCCGAGGATGTTCAGGGAGCGGCAGTCCTTAAATAACTAATACCGACGGTCCGGGAATATAGGGGCGAGACCAGCAATATACACTCGCGGATTAATACCTCCTGCGATGTAGGAGAGGACGCAGAACGACACTATGACTCCGCCTGCACTCCAGTAATCTCCACGAAGTGCAATGACTATAGCGCCTAGGATGCAAAGAAGCTGCCAAAGGCCAAGAATAAATGCTGTAGTTTTCGTGACCCCAGGATAGCACCAAGCATGGTTATAGCGGTCAAATAACTCTTGAGCTGTTGGAGATAGACCGTCTAGGAATATCTTTGGTTGGCGTCGCAACGACGAATATGTGAACCAAAGAAGGATAACTGCGACAAGAGAGAGGCAAAAGAATGCCGAACTCGAAAAGAATATTACGACAGAGGCGATAATCCAAATAAAACCGGCGATGTATGAAGTCATAAGTTTGATTAAGCTGACCTGCCTCTAGATAGCATGGGACATTAAAAAATTACAAAAATCGTATCAAGCTGCTTCACTCAGTATTCATCTGCTCAGATTTTCCCCCCTCCCCCCACCAAGAAGCAGGGCCGAAGTATGCAGGCGCGTACTTGTGTAAGTACCAAGGCCAGCTAAAGCTCTTTATTTTTATCTTGTAAGTTCAAGTGGTCCATCATTTTGCTAAATCGTGCAGCGCGAGCTTTAGCCTTTGGATACCCATGAAGTGCATCCCACCAGTGCGATAGGTCGCGTCCGAGTCGCCCCATAAATGCGCTACCAACTGCAAAGACAATGACAACTAGCCAATAGAACACCGTTAATGCAAGCAGGCCTAAAACCCATTCGTGAAAAAGGACCGTAACAGCAAGCATTCCACCAACGGACGCAAGGTTTCCTTTATTCTTTTGTACAAACCTCACCACAGATCGAAATTGAAACTCCATCGCGCTCCCTGAATGGCTCTATGTCTGAGGAAGGCACTAGATCCAGCGTACCCACATCCGGTAATTTCTTAATCAATGAATATTATACGTAACAGTTACGTTTAGTCTGTAGTCGTATAGTCTACAAAGCAAGATGATCGGGCTGTATGAAGCCCAAAGGGAAATATGTAGACGCACGTACGCTGTTCTCCGCGAATATGCAACGCATCCGAAGAGAGCAAGGCATCTCGCAGGAAAAGCTTGCAGAATTGGCGGGCTTACACCGTACCTATGTAAGCTCAGTAGAGCGTCAAGGAAGAAATGTGACGATTGACAACATGGAGCGGATTGCCTTTGCCTTGGAAGTTCCGCTATTTACCCTTCTCATGCCGCCCGGAGAGAGTGCGTAGCGTAGTAGCTTATCTTCATGTCTACATACTGTCTACGTAGACCGAAAAAGAAAAAGGCCCATGACTAGAGAAAGTCATAAGCCTTTGATTTCCTTGGTGCTGATGAGACGAATCGAACGTCCGACCTACTGATTACGAATCAGTTGCTCTACCAACTGAGCTACATCAGCGATGAAGCGTATTCTAGCAAAAACATTTGCCGCATTACCAGACCGCCAACCCTTTCACCGCCAGCAAGAGACCCTTCCTTCAATCTCCCGCTAACGGCGTCCAGACCACGTTTACTCGTTGTGATAACTGGTCACGCGTTCCACTTCACTCTTCGACCCCAGAAACACCGCAACCCGCTCATGCAGCTTGCCCGGCTGAATGTCCAGAATGCGCTGCTTGCCGTTAGTCGCAGCGCCACCGGCCTGCTCGATGAGGAAGGCCATGGGATTGGCTTCGTACATCAGGCGCAGCTTGCCTGGCTTGTCCGGTTCACGCGCGTCAGCCGGGTACATGAAGATGCCGCCACGGTTGAGGATGCGGTGTACGTCGGCCACCATGGAGGCGATCCAGCGCATGTTGAAGTTCTTGCCGCGCGGACCGGTGTCGCCGGCTTGCAGTTCGTCGATGTAGCGCTTGACGGGCGGGTACCAGTGGCGGGCGTTGGAGGCGTTGATCGCGTATTCCTTGGTTTCCTCGGGAACCTTCATGTCGCGCTCGGTGAGTACCCAGGAACCCATTTCACGGTCGAGCGTGAAGCAGTTGACGCCGTCGCCGGTGGTCAGCACGAGCACGGTCTGTGGGCCGTAGACGGCGTAGCCGGCGGCGACCTGCTTGCTGCCCGGTTGCAGGAAATCCTTTTCGGTCGGCTCCTTCATGCCTTCGGGGGCCTTCAGCACCGAGAAGATGGTACCGATCGAGACGTTGACGTCGATGTTGCTGGAGCCGTCGAGCGGATCGAACAGCAGCATGTATTCGCCCTTGGGATAGCGATTGGGAATCGGGTGGATGGTTTCCATTTCTTCCGATGCCATCGCCGCGAGGTGGCCGCCCCACTCGTTGGCTTCGAGCAGGATTTCATTGGACAGGACGTCGAGCTTTTTCTGCACTTCGCCCTGGACGTTTTCGCTACCTGCGCTGCCGAGGACTTCGCCGAGCGCACCCTTGCTGACCGCATGACTGATGGTCTTGCAGGCGCGGGCGACGACTTCGATCAGCAGGCGCAGTTCGGCGGGGATGCTGTTATGGAGGCGCTGCTCCTCGACCAGGTATTGCGTGAGGCTTACTCGTTTCATAGGCGTTCCAGTAGTAATAATGTTAGGAATTGCGGCGTTATGTGATGGCCTCTTTCCGTGGCCCGCCTGCGGTACCTGTCTTCGTTGTGGACTGTTACCGCGGCGGCCTTTCGGTGTCTTGAGGACTCTGTGTTTTTGCGTTGCTTGTTGTGTTGCTTGTTGTATTGCGTATTGTCCTTAATCGGCAAGCGACTTGGTGACCACTTCAAGCACGTCTTTCGACAGGGACTTGGTGGCCGCTACGCGCTTGAGCGCTGCGCGCATTTTTTCCTGCAAGGTAGGCGTGTATTTCCGCCAGCGATCCATCGTGCGCGCAAGGCGTGCGGCAACTTGCGGATTGATCGCATTGAGTGCAATCACCTGGTCGGCCCAGAATTCATAGCCGCTGCCATCGACCGCATGGAATTGCGACGGATTGCCATTGCAGAAGCTGAAGATCAGGCTGCGTGCGCGGTTTGGATTCTTGATGGAAAAGGCCGGGTGTTTCATCAGTTCGCGTACGGTCGCCACATCGGTATGGCGCGCCATGGCCTGCAGCGAGAACCACTTGTCGATGACCAGCGCTTCCTGCTTGAAGTCTTCATAGAAGCTGGCAAGTGCCGCGTCCCTGCCCGGTGCAGTGCTGTTGACCATTGCGGATAGCGCGGCAATGCGATCGGTCATGTTGTTGGCATTGTCGTACTGGTTTTGCGCGAGCCGGTGAGCATCGACATCGTCGACTTCCATCACGTAGGATAGGGCGAGGTTCTTGAGACCACGCTTGCCGGCAGAGATGGGGTCGGGACTGTAGGTGCCGGGTGTGCGGTTGTCCTGATAGGCGACCAGCCAGTCAACCTTCAGCGCGGACGCGAGTGAGCGGCGCAGGAAAATGCGCACCGCATGGATGGCGTGCGGGTCGATCACATCCATCTGCTCGGCGACTACGGTTTCCGATGGCAGCGTCAGCGCCAGTTCACAGAAGGCGGGATCGAGGTTGGTATCGGTCAGCGTTGCACGGAAAGCCCTCTGCAATGCCGTATCGTTCCGCGCGGTGTCGTTCAAGGGAATGCCATCCTGCACCGACTGCGACAACGCGAGCATGCGGCGCATCGCGAGCCGTTGACCGGCTTCCCAGCGATTGAAGGCATCACTGTCATTGGCCATCAGGAAGGCGAGATCGGCGTCGCTGTAGTCATACTCCAGGATGACCGGCGCGGAGAAATTGCGCAGGATCGACGGCACCGGCTGTTCGCTGACGTTGGTGAAGACGAAGGTCTCGTTCGCCTGCGTGAGTTCCAGCACCATGGTGGTCGGCGCCGCGCCATTGTTGCCTGCCTGATTGTCCTGCGATCCGCCCTGCAATGCCAGTGGCATGTCGCGGCCGCTCCTGTCGAGCAGACCGACTGCAACCGGAATATGGAAAGGCAGCTTCTTGCTTTGTCCTGGCGTCGGTGGGCAGGATTGCGTCAGCGTGATGGAGTAGGTCTTTGCATCGCGGTCGTATTGCGTTTCCGCCTTGACGCGCGGCGTGCCGGCCTGGCTGTACCAGAGTTCGAACTGGCTCAGGTCACGGCTATTGGCATCGGCCATTGCGGCACGGAAATCGTCGCAGGTGACCGCCTGTCCGTCATGCCGTTGGAAATACAGGTCCATGCCCTTGCGGAAGCCGTCGCGTCCGAGCAGGGTCTGGTACATGCGCACGACTTCCGAACCCTTCTCGTAAATCGTGACGGTGTAGAAGTTGTTGATTTCGACATAGGAATCGGGGCGCACCGGATGCGCCATCGGGCCGGCGTCTTCCGGAAATTGCGCCTGGCGCAATACGCGCACGTCCTCGATGCGCTTGACCGCGCGGCCGCTTTCGCTACCGATCAGGTCAGCGGAGAATTCCTGGTCACGGAAAACGGTGAGGCCTTCCTTGAGCGAGAGCTGGAACCAGTCGCGGCAGGTGACGCGGTTGCCGGTCCAGTTGTGAAAATATTCATGGCCGACCACGGATTCGATGCCGGCGTAATCGGCATCGGTAGCAATGCGCGGGTTGGCCAGCACGTACTTGGTGTTGAAGATGTTGAGGCCCTTGTTTTCCATCGCCCCCATGTTGAAGTCGCCAACCGCAACGATCATGAAGCGGTCAAGGTCGAGTTCAAGGCCGAAGCGTTCAACGTCCCAACGGATGCTGTTTTTCAGCGAGTCCATTGCATGCTGGGTCTTGTCGAGGTTGCCCTCCTCCACCCATACCTGCAGCAGGACTTCACGTCCCGATTGCAGCATGTAGGTTTCTTCCTGGCAGACCAGTTGACCGGCGACCAGCGCGAACAGATAAGACGGCTTCTTGAACGGATCTTCCCATACCGCGTAATGACGGCCATCGCCCAAAACGCCTTCCTCGATGAGGTTGCCATTGGACAGCAATACGGGATAACGTTGCTTGTCGGCACGCAGCATCACCTTGTATTTCGCCATCACGTCGGGGCGATCGGGGAAGAAAGTAATCTTGCGGAAACCTTCTGCTTCACACTGGGTGAAAAAGTTGCCGTTGGACGTGTACAGGCCCATCAGCGAGGTGTTCTGGTTCGGATGGATGGCGGTTTCGATTTCCAGCGTGACGCTGTCAGGCGCGTTGAAGATCTCGAGAATACCGTTTCCCAGCGCATAACCGCGCTTGGCGACTTCTTTGCCGTTCATGCGCAGCTGCACGAGTTCCAGGCTATCACCGTACAAGACAAGGCTCTTGTTGCGGCTTTCGGTATTGCGGCGCATGGTCAGCCGAGTGGCGACGCGCGTGAGATCCGGATCGAGGTCAAACCCCATTTCAACGGTATCGACCCAGTAGGTCGGCGGCGTGTAATCCTTGCGATAAATCGTTTGGGCGGTGTCGGTACGCATAGTTGGATTGGTTTCGCGAGATAATGACGCAAATAGCCATTTTACCAACCAACACGGCGGGAGCCTATCCTGATGAAATCATCCTTTGCGCTTTTCGTAGTTGCCATTTCTGCACTACTTGCCGGCTGCACACAGGAACAGCAGAACCAGATCAGCCGCTCGGTCCAGAACTGGACCGGTACCAACGGTGTCCTGGAGTTTTATGCGGGCGATAAACTGATGCGCCGCTTTATCAAGATCGACAAGATGACCACTGCGTCCGGGACCAATGACGGGCAGCCACGTTCGTACCGGTTTGGCTATGGCGTGCTCGATGAAAACCAGAACATGGTTGCTGACCCGGGCGAGAAAAAAGTGTATTTCGAGATCAGCGATTTCGGGGCGAATTACATCTTTTTCGAGAATCCACGATAGGGTTATTGGGGGATGTGCTTGCCAGATGGGGTTTGCTGGTGAACGCTGCCGGGAAAGTGAAAAATTTTTTGCTTGTATCGGCTGTTGAGCCGATGTGGGCACTCAACCTCCATCCCAACCTTCCTCCTCGCCGGGCGCCCCTGCCAAGGGGGAAGGGGCCGGTCTGCAGCATATTGGATGTCATGCGATTTGTTGTGACGTCCTTTGGATTTGCAATGACGTCCTCAACGTGGTCGGTCAGCGCTACCCAGGTTTACAGAATTACAAAAATTTGCGGAATTTTTAACGCGCTTTTACATTCTCAGTTTCTATAAAGAGACATTGCAAAACCGGAGAGAAGTTATGAAACGATGGCTGGTCGCCGGCATGATGGCGATAACGACCTTGCTGCTGGGCGGTTGCGCGACCAGCACCATCAGAAGCGACGTGACGGCGTTTCACGAATGGCCCGATACCCTGCCGGACAAATCGTATGTCTTCGAACGGACCAAGGACCAGAACGACAGCCTCGAATACCGCAGCTATGAAGACCTGGTGCGTGCCGAACTGAACCGGCTTGGTTTTACGGAAGCGCCCGCTTCCACCACGCCCGCACTGAAGGCTGCACTAAGCTACAGCATCACGGGCCGCGATGTGCGCGAGGTCTATCCGGTCGTGGTTAACCCTTACTGGTATGGGCCTGCCTGGCGTGGCTACTACGGACCTTTCTATGATCCATTCTATGATCCATTCTGGTATGGACCTCCTGTCGTGGAGCAAAGGGTCTCGCAATACCAGTTGTTTACACGACAGCTGAAGATCATACTGGCGCGCATGGCCGATGGCAAAAAGCTCTATGAAACGACTGTCGTCAGCGAAGGCACCAACCGATCACTGGCGGCGATCATGCCCTATATGGTGCGCAGCGCATTCGTCGATTTTCCTGGCAAGAGCGGCGTGCCGCGCCGGATCGAACTTGAAGTCGCAAAGCAGCAAAAATAAGTTGTTGCAACGGTTCTGCTTACCGGGCTGCTGTGTTGCCAGGTAAGCCTGCTACATAGATGTGGCTTCCCTATGGCACGCCTAATTCCTGCAACGCGGCATCCAGCGCCTTTCCGATAACCGAGTCACTCGCGATGGCATTGGCGCGGTTGGCGTGCAAGGCTTGCGCAAGCGCCTCGTCGCTGAGTGTGAACAGCACCTGCGTTGACGGCGACACAAAAATGAAGCGTCCACGTGCCGGACTGGCCCATAACAGCCGGCAATTTACCCGCGTCCCGTTATTGCGCACAAACTCCATCCAGCTTCCCGGCTTGAGGTCGTCGATCACCGGCGCAAAACCGGCCAGCGCCGCCTGCTGTTGTGCGCGGGCACGACGTGTCAGTTGGTGCTCGCTGGCGCGCTGTACGGTGTTCATCGTCAGTTCCAGCTGTTGCCGTGGTGAAGGTGCGGCAGGGGCGCGCATTGCCGCCGCCTGGCGTTCGGCCAATTGGCTGAGGAGTTGCTCGCGCTCGGGTCCGTGCCACTTCACCACATTGAGCCAGGCATTCAGCATGGATAGCATGCCGGGCAAGTGGGCGAGCAATTCTTTGCGGTCCTCGGGACTACCTTTAGGCTGCACGCTCCAGATCAGGTCGTCCATTGCCTTGGTGACACTTGGCAGCACGTCTGGTTTGGCACTACGTACGCTGTGGCCAAACGCCAGCACCCGGGTCCATTGCGCGAGCAAAAACTCTTCCAGAAAACCTGGCACTTCACCTGTTTCGATGCGTGCCAGCACGTCTGCCTCGGCGAGTGTCTGTGCATGCGCTTGCTCTTCCTCGCGCAATGCCTGTTCACGCCGGGTTGCAAGCTGGGACTCCAGCGGCAGATAAAGCTGGGCAGCACTCGCCTGCAGGTCACGCATCAGGGTATCGAATACCGAAGTGGGCGGGACGAACTCCGGCGCTAACCCGTCGAGTACGTCGTCAAGCCGTTCCACGGTACGTACAAGTGCCTGATACAGTGGATCGTCGGCGCCGGATGCATCGTCGCAGCCGATGCCGGTGTTGATCATTTCATACAGGAGACGACGCGCGGGATGTGCATCGCTGAACAGGAAATTGGCGTCAGCCAGAGCGAGCTGGGTGAGCGGCTCTTGCAGACGCAGCAGCAAGGTGCGCACGCGCCCGGGAATGATGGTATTGGTGATCAGATGGCTCGACATGCTGTCGAGCAGCGACACCACGCGCGCTGCAATGACGTTGAGCGTACCTTCCGGCGCAAGCCAGGTTCGCAGGCGATGTTCGAGCGATGGCGCGGACAGATCCGTGTCGACAATGCGTGGACGATAGGTGGCTTCGAGATCGGGCAGGATATGGCGCGCTATCAGTTCGCGATTCAGCGTTTGCCAGACCGGCTCCAGCCGCAGGAAAACATCCGGCCGCATCTGCTGCATCGCCAGCCTGTGGGCAATGTCGCCGGGATGGAACTTGCGCCATGCCGCCGATACCGCCTGCAGAAAGGTTTCCGAACGAAACGGATTCTGCGCGATGCCGATCGCATCCGAACCCACGCAGTGGGCAATGCGCAGACTGAGCGAGGTCAGCGTGTCCTGATGCGCGGCATCGAGTACCTGGCTGAGGTTGTCGAGCAATACCCTGGCTTCCATCGCATCGAAGCTAAGGAGAGACAGATCCATGGCACCGCTTTCGATGGGCGCCACGCCGTGCTCGGCGGTCGAGTCGGCCGCCTGGAGCAATTTTTCCTGAAGATTTTCGGCGACAAATTTACTGAACAGGGCCGGTTGGTCGCGCAGTCGCGCAAGCGCGGCACGACAGGCATCGACTTCATCTGCCTGCAGTTCGGGTAGCTGCATCTGGGCGGCCAAGGCCTCATGCAACCGTGTTGTGAAACCATCCAGCTGCACCGAGGCAAGCCGCAACGCGTTGAACGCCAGCGCGTGCAGCAAGGCGACGCGCTCGGCGCCGGCTTGCACCGGACCGCGTCCGGTTGATTGCTCGCTCATGATCGGCGGTATCGGCAATACAAGGCCTGCACCCTCCCGTTCAGGAATACAAGGCTTCGGATGCCAGCGTGATGGCAACGATCAGCAGGACCGCACCGATCAGCACCAGCAGCAACTTGCCAAATTTTGGCGTGCCATCGGTGCCGGTTGGCTGCTCGGCGGGATGCTCCATCGGGTTATTGTGCGGTTCCTTGTTCATCACGGTACCAGGATGGTCGATCCCGTCGTCTTGCGCGCTTCGAGATCACGATGGGCCTGGGCGACATCCTTGAGCGCATAGCGCTGATTGATGTCGATTTTGATCTTCCGGCTTTCGATCATGCTGAACAGATCGGCTGCCATGTCTTCCAGGTCGTTGCGCTTGGCCGCGTAAGTGAACAGGGTCGGGCGCGTGACGAACAACGAACCGCGCGAGGCCAGTTCATTCAGTCCGAACGGCGGTACCGGGCCGGACGCACTGCCGAAGCTGACCATCATGCCCAGCGGAGACAGGCAGTCCAGCGAACCGATGAATGTATCCTTGCCGATCGAGTCGTACACGACCGGCACGCCCTTGCCTTCGGTAATTTCCTTGACGCGCTCGACAAAGTTTTCCGTGTTGTAGTTAATGGTGTGCGTACAGCCGTGCGCTTTGGCAAGCGCAGCTTTTTCGTCGGACCCGACGGTGCCAATCATGTTGACGCCGATCGCGCGTGCCCATTGGCAGGCGATCAGGCCAACGCCGCCGGCGGCTGCATGGAACAGGATGGTTTCGCCGCCACGCAGCGGGAAGGTGCGACGGAACAGGTATTGCACGGTCAGGCCCTGCAGCATCATCGCGGCGCCGGTCTCGAAACTGATCGACTCCGGCAGCTTGACCAGGATGGCCGCGGGCATGATGCGCGCTTCGGCATAGGCGCCGGTCGGACGTCCGGCGTAGGCAACACGATCACCGGGCTTGATGTGGGTGACGCCTTGGCCGACGGCTTCCACCACACCGGCACCTTCCATGCCCAGACCGGCGGGCAGTGGCTGCGGATAAGCGCCGGTGCGGAAATAGACGTCGATATAGTTCAGGCCACAGGCATGCTGGCGGACCAGCGCCTCGCCTGGCCCGGGATTACCGAGTTCAACGTCCACGTATTCCATGACTTCCGGTCCGCCGACGGAATTGATGCGGATAGCCTTGACCATTTCCTGCTCCTTTTAGGTTATTCAGTTGTGATGGTGATGATGAGGAACAATCTGCGATAGCAACATTTTCGCAGAAGTGACATTGGTTGCGCAGGGAACATTGTGCACGTCGCAGGCCCGGATCAATGCATTGATGTCCGGCTCATGCGGCTGCGGGGTCATGGGATCGCGCAAAAAGATGACGCAATCGATCTTGCCCTCCACCAGCTCGGCACCGATCTGCATGTCGCCGCCGAATGGTCCGGAAAGCTTGCGCTCGACCGTCAAGCCGACGTCGTCATGCAATCGTTTGCCGGTCGTGCCGGTGGCTACCAGGATGCATTGCCGCAGAAGATCGGCAAATTCCGATGCCAACTCGACCATGTCATCCTTTTTCTTGTCGTGCGCAATCAGCGCGATACGTTTTTTCACTGCTGCCTCATCGTGTCAAAAACTGGTTGCGGAGAAATGAACGCGCCGCGCATAGGCCGGCTTGCGGCTTGCATTCGCCCGGAATGTCGTTCGACACCTGTCCCGGCGAACGGGTTGCCTGCGCAAACTACTTTTTCAAACTTAAAACGTACCGGGATAGTTGCCGCCGTCGAGCAATACATTCTGGCCGGTCATGTAGCCGGCATGCATGCTGCACAGGAATGCACAGACCGCGCCGAATTCGGCCGGGTTGCCGAAGCGATGTGCGGGAATCTGCTGGCTGCGTGCTTCCAGGACTTCCTCCAGAGTTTTGCCGGTAGCGGCTGCCGCAGCCCCCAGGGTTTTCTTCAGCCGGTCCGTATCGAACTGGCCGGGCAACAGGTTGTTGATCGTGACGTTATGGCTGACCGTCTTGCGTGCAATGCCGGCGACAAAACCGGTCAGGCCGGAACGCGCACCGTTCGACAGGCCGAGGATATCGATCGGTGCCTTGACCGCGCTCGAGGTAATGTTGACGATGCGGCCGAACCCGCGTTCTATCATGCCGTCCACCGTGGCCTTGATCAGTTCGATCGGGGTCAGCATGTTGGCATCGAGGGCGGCAATCCAGTCGTCGCGATTGAATTTACGGAAGTCGCCCGGCGGCGGGCCACCCGCATTGGTAATCAGGATATCCACTTGCGGGCAGGCAGCGAGCGCTTTGTCGCGCCCCTCGGGCGTGGTGATGTCGCAGGCCACGGCATTGACCGTGACGCCTGTCTTCTGACGAATTTCCGCCGCGGTTGCTTCGAGCGCATCCTGGGTGCGGGCGACCAGCGTAACGTGCACCCCTTCTCCGGCAAGCGCTTCCGCGCAGCCCCGGCCGAGTCCCTTGCTTGCGCCGCAGACCAGCGCGTGTTTACCAGCAATTCCAAAATCCATGACTTCTCCTCTGTGTACCGTCGGTAACGTCTGTAATGCGTTATACCCGTTTTTTTGACAATAAATAAATGCCGGCCAGGACCAGCGCGGTTCCTGCAAGTTGTATTCCGGTAATCGGCTCTGCCAGGATGAGGGCACCAAGGAAGAGCGTGGATACCGGTCCGATCATACCGGCTTGCGAAGTCGTCGGTGCGCCGATGCGCGCGACCGCCGCCATGGTCATGAATACCGGGAGTACGGTGCAGAACACGGCGTTAAGCAATGACAAACCGTAGACCTGCACTGGCTGAACCAGCAGCGAAACAGGCCGCAACAAAAAGAATTGCAGGATACAAGCAACACTGGAGACGCACATTGCATAGGCGACCAGCCGTATCGAGCCGACCTTGCGCACCATCTCGCCGGACATCAGCAGGTAGACGGCGTAGGTGATTGCGCTGCCAAGCACGAATGCGCCGCCCAGCAGCACGTTGGCACCGCCGAGACGCACATCATGCAGGAATACCAACACGGTACCTGCATAGGCAGTACCGAGCGCAATCCATTCGAGTTTCGTAATGCTTCTTTTCAGGAAAAGTACCGACAGCAGCAGGACGAACGACGGCGTCAGGAAGAGGATCAGACGCTCAAGGCCGGCCGAAATATGTTCCAGCCCGAGAAAATCAAGAAAGCTCGACAAGTAGTAGCCGAGCAGGCCCATCACCGTGATCTTCGCCAGTTCGCGCTTTGTCAGCGCGGGTTCGGTATGGGCTTTCCAGATCGCCACCGCGGCAAAGAAAGGCACGGAAAACATCATGCGAAAAGCGATCAGCGTCACCGCATCGATGTGGTAGCGATACAGCAGCTTGGCGACGATGGCTTTGGCGGAGAACAGAATGGCGCCGGCGATGGCGATGGTGAGACCAATCAGGAAGGCCTTGCGGTCAAGGCCGGAGATAGAAGGCGGGGAAGTGGATGGCATTCCGCAATTTTACGCGGTGAATCATTTTCTGACTTGCCATGTTGCTGACCGCGGTAATCCGGTGGAATATTCAGAGTCAGGCTGACTGGAATTGGCTTAAGGGTCTGGTTTTTCTACACTATTTGAAAAGCGCGAGTGGGTTCATGCCAAACGAAAGGAAGCAATATGCAGGAAAACATCCATGTTCGATTGCTTGGAGAAGCAGACATTTCCTCCATACGCGCAATGATGAAAATGTTCGGGGAAGCGTTTGGAGACCTTTCAACCTATACCGACAGGCAGCCTGACGACGCGTACCTGCATGACCTGCTTGGAAGCAGGACTTTTCTTGCCGTAGCAGCCTTTGCAGGACCAGAAGTGGTTGGTGGCCTTGCCGCCTATGTCTTGCCCAAGTTCGAGCAAGCCCGATCGGAGCTGTACATCTACGATCTCGCCGTTAGCGAGCCTTACCGCCGGCAAGGCATCGCCACGGCCATGATAGAAGAACTGAAGGTGCAGGCTGCTGAGCGCGGTATCTGGATGATCTTCGTTCAGGCTGACTATGGCGACGATCCGGCGATTGCGCTCTACACAAAACTGGGACTTCGTGAAGATGTTCTGCATTTCGACATCTTGCCAGCAAATTGCCGCCAAAGCACCCGAGATGCTGGCCTTCAGCGAAGGTAAGCTGACTAACACCGTAGATATTAACTTTTAATACTTTAGGGATGCGTATGGTTTAACGACTTGACCTCTCCTACAGTGGGACTCCAATCAAGCAGGAGACTTCAATGACCCACGAGACGCCTAAAGCGCACCCCGCGCCTCTTCCTCGACGTAGCTTTCTTGTCTATACCCTTGGCACAATCGGCTTGAGTTCTGTTGGCATGGCCCGTTCGGTCTGCGCAGCGGATATCGTGGTATCGAATGTGACAGGACTGTATTCCGTCATTGTTGCCAAGGTCGAGCAAGCTTCGTCTGCGGCGGAAGTATCGGAGCTGATAGGCAAATGGCCAGGAAAGATAGCGTTAGGTGGCGGTCGCTACAGTATGGGTGGTCAGGTTGCGGTGCAGGCCGGGTTGCATCTCGATATGCGGAAGATGAATCGCCTGGTCTGGTTCAGGCCCGAAGAACGAACCGTCAGAGTACAGGCGGGCATGCGCTGGCGTGAACTGCAAGAAATTATTGACATGCATCACCTCGCGGTAAAAACGATGCAAAGCTATTCCAACTTTACCGTTGGCGGGTCTGTATCCGTGAATGCCCATGGCCGTTATGTCGGGCACGGACCGATCTGCAATTCAGTCAGGGCACTTCAGATGGTTCTGGCGGACGGCAAAGTTGTTGAAGCCGGCCTGAATCACAACCGATCTCTATTCAGGGCTGCTATCGGCGGCTATGGCGCTGTCGGAGTCATTACCGAGGTAGAGCTGGAACTCAGCCGCAATGTCCCAATCGAGCGGATCATACAGTCGGTGCCACTGGAACAGTACGTGGATTTTTTCAAGTCCCGGATTGAGTCGGATCCCAGGCATATTCTGCACAACGCAGATCTTTTACCACCGGCGTTTAACGCACCCGTTTCCGTCACCTGGAAAAGCACAGACAAGCCGCTTACAGAGACACAACGACTTATTCCAGGCGGCCTTTCCTACCCTATCGAGCAAAACGTCCTTTGGGCTGTGACGGAATTACCTGGGGGAGAAACATTACAGGCGCAAGTCATTCGTCCCCGTGTTCTGAGTAAGCCTGTCGTAAAGTGGCTCAACCATGAGGCCAGCCGCGATACCGCTGAACTGGAACCCCGCACCCGAATGATGAGCACTTACGCGTTACAGGAATATTTCATCCCGACTCGCCATTTTGTCGCTTTCGCCAAGGGAATGGCGAAGATTCTGCAGCAACAAAACGTTGAGGCGCTGAATGTCTCAATCAGGCATTCGCCGGTTGATACCGTAAGCTTGCTTCCGTGGGCAAAAGAAGAGGTGTTCTGCTTCGTCATTTATTACAAGCAGCGCACTTATCTGAAGGCCAGAGAAGATGTCGGTCACTGGACTCGTGCATTGATCGAGCTAGCGTTGGCGAATGGGGGACGGTACTACCTTCCTTACCAGTTACACGCCACAAAACGACAGTTCCATCGGGCATATCCGGAAGCTGATGCGCTTCGGTCCGTAAAGAGCATGGTGGACCCCGCCGATAAATTTTCTAACGAATTATGGAGAAAATATCTGTAAGCGAAGGCATGTCGCTGCGCATAAGCATGAGCGTGCCGTCACCAAAGCACGGCACGCCGCACACCAGCTTCAGCGTTTCATGATCGAACCAAGCACACCGCGAATGATTTCCCGTCCGACCTGTGAGCCGATGCTGCGCGCCGCGGATTTCACCATGGCTTCGACCATGGTGTCCTTGCGGCGTCCCACGCTGCTGCCGCCGAACAGCCCGCCCATTGCGTCGCGCACCGAGTCGCCAAACGATGCGCCGCCGTCCGCTTCTCGCGAAGCAGGCTCTGCGTCACGGGATGAGGAAGCCGGAGAACCCGATGTTGCGCGACCGCGTTTTGCCGGCTGGACATCTTCCTTGGCCGGCATTTCACGGGCCACACGGCCTTTCAGTTTTTCGTAGGCGGATTCGCGGTCGACGACTTTTTCATAGACCCCGGCCACCATGGAATCGGCCATGAATTCGCTGCGCTCGACGTCGGTGATCGGCCCGATCTGCGATGCCGGAGGTACGACGTAGGCGCGCTCGACCATATTCGGCCGGCCCTTTTCATCGAGAAACGACACCAGCGCCTCGCCGACGCCGAGTTCAGTAATGACCTGGGCGGTATCGAGCTTGGGATTGGGACGGAAGGTCTCGGCGGCGGTCTGCACCGCTTTCTGATCGCGTGGCGTGTAGGCGCGCAAGGCGTGCTGGACGCGGTTACCCAACTGGCCGAGCACGGTATCCGGAATGTCGAGCGGATTCTGCGTGACAAAGTACACGCCAACCCCTTTGGAACGGATCAGGCGGACCACCTGCTCGATTTTTTGCAGCAAGGGCTTGGGCGCTTCGTCGAACAGCAGGTGGGCTTCATCGAAGAAGAAAACGAGTTTCGGCTTGTCGAGGTCACCGACTTCGGGCAGGTGTTCGAACAGTTCCGCTAGCATCCATAGCAGGAAGATCGCGTACAGGCGCGGCGAATTCAGCAGCTTGTCCGCCGCCAGGATATTGATCACGCCCTTGCCCTGCGGATCAGTTTGCATGAAATCGTCGATGTTGAGCATCGGTTCGCCGAAAAAGCGGTCGCCGCCCTGCTCGTCGATGGCAATCAAGCCGCGCTGGATGGCACCGATGCTGGCTGCGGAAATATTGCCGTACTCAGTCTGGATCTCGGCGGCATTTTCGCCCACATGCTGCAGCATCGCCCGCAAATCTTTCAGATCCAGCAACAGCAAGCCGTGGTCATCGGCGACCTTGAACACCAGTTGCAACACGCCCTGCTGGACTTCATTCAGGTTCAACATGCGCGACAGCAGCAACGGGCCAAGGTCGGAAACGGTGGCGCGGACCGGATGGCCTTTTTCGCCGAATACATCCCAGAACGTGACCGGGCAACCGGCCCAGGCCGGTTCGGTGATGCCGAGCAGGTCGAACCTTTCCTTGATGCGCGGCGTTTCAGAACCTGGTTTGACTAGTCCCGACAGATCGCCCTTGACGTCGGCCATGAATACCGGCACCCCTATGCCTGACAGTGCCTGTGCCAGCGTCTGCAAGGTAACGGTCTTACCGGTTCCAGTTGCGCCTGTGATACAGCCATGGCGGTTGGCCAGATTAGGGAGGAGCGCGAGTTCGAGGTCCTGGTGTTTGGCGATCAGCAGCGGTTCGAGAGGCATGTTTGGTCAGTCTTTCAGGCAAATTTCACGAAGGGCGATATGGTAAAATTGTAGATTGCTTTTCGGCTTGGCACTTAGTTATTTTGGCGACAAATATGCGCCGGAACGGGGTGCCCGGCCTTCTCTCGTTCATTTCCAAGAAAGATTTGCCATGGCTGGACATAGTAAATGGGCCAATATTAAGCATAAAAAAGCCGCGACCGACGCAAAGCGCGGCAAGATCTGGACACGTTTGATCAAGGAAATCACCGTGGCGGCCCGTTTGGGCGGCGGCGACATGAATGCCAATCCGCGCTTGCGACTGGCGGTGGACAAGGCAGCCGACGCCAATATGCCCAAGGACAACGTGACCCGCGCAATCCAGCGCGGCACCGGCGGCCTGGAAGGCGTCAATTATGAAGAGATCCGCTACGAAGGCTACGGGATCAACGGCGCAGCGATCATCGTTGATTGCATGACTGACAACCGGGTCCGCACGGTGGCTGAAGTGCGTCACGCTTTCTCCAAGTTTGGCGGCAATATGGGGACCGAGGGTTCGGTTGCCTTTCTGTTCAAGCATTGCGGCCAGTTGCTGTTCGCGCCGGGCACGAATGAAGATGCACTGATGGAAGCGGCCTTGGAAGCCGGCGCCGAGGACGTGGTTACCGACGAAGAAGGCGGCATTGAAGTGCTGACCCCGCCGCATGATTTTTCTGCGGTCAAGGAATCGCTGGAAAAGGCGGGTTTTAAAGCAGAAGTGGCTGAAATCCTGATGAAACCGTCAACAGAGACCGTTTTCACGGGAGACGACGCGGTCAAGATGCAAAAATTGCTCGACGCGCTCGAAAACCTTGACGACGTGCAGGAGGTCTATACCAACGCCGTCATCGAGGAATGAGGTTTTCATTTCCTTATTGCAACAAACGATCAATTGACGGCACAGGTGATGCCTGCTCCGTCCTGCAGACGTCAGCGTCTGCAACAAGCAATATTCCATAACGCAAGTAGATTCTCATGAAAATTCTGGTAGTCGGTTCAGGCGGCCGCGAACATGCCTTGGCTTGGAAGCTCGCGCAATCCGAGCGGATTCAAATGGTGTATGTCGCGCCGGGCAATGGCGGCACTTCGCTCGACCCGCGCCTGCAAAACGTCGACATCACCGATCCGGCATGGCTCGCGCAGTTTGCGATCAAGGAAAACATCGCGCTAACCGTGGTGGGCCCCGAAGTCCCGCTGGCGGCTGGCATTGTCAATATCTTCCGCGAGCAAGGCCTGAAGATTTTCGGCCCGACCAAAGAAGCGGCACAACTCGAAAGCTCGAAGGACTTCGCCAAGGCCTTCATGAAGCGTCACCGTATTCCGACCGCCGATTATCAGACGTTTTCCGATCCGCAGGCCGCGCGCAAGTACATCCTGCAAAAGGGTGCACCAATCGTCATCAAGGCGGATGGACTGGCGGCCGGCAAAGGCGTGGTCGTTGCCATGACAATCGATGAAGCGCATGCCGCTGTCGACATGATGCTGTCCGACAACAAGCTGGGGGATGCGGGCGCACGCGTTGTGATCGAGGAATTCCTTGCCGGCGAAGAGGCCAGCTTCATCGTCATGGTTGACGGCAAGCATGTGCTGCCGCTGGCGACCAGCCAGGACCACAAGCGCCTGAAGGACAATGATGAAGGTCCGAATACCGGCGGCATGGGTGCGTATTCGCCCGCGCCGATCGTGACGCCTTCGCTGCACGCGCGCATCATGCGCGAGATCATCAACCCGACTGTGCTGGGCATGAGCAAGGACGGTATTCCGTTCACCGGCTTCCTGTACGCAGGCCTGATGATCGATGCCAAGGGCAACCCGAGAACGCTGGAATTCAATTGCCGCATGGGCGATCCCGAAACCCAGCCGATCATGGCGCGTCTCAAGACTGATCTGGTGAGCGTGATGGAACATGCGGTCAACGGTACACTGGACCAGATCGAACTGGAGTGGGATCGTCGCACAGCACTCGGCGTCGTGATGGCCGCGGCCGGTTATCCGGATGCGCCGCGCAAAGGTGACGTGATTTCGGGCATCCCGGCGGAAAATCCGGAATGCGTGACCTTCCATGCCGGAACAACGATAGCGGACGGCAAGCTGATGACTTCGGGCGGCCGTGTGCTGTGCGTAGTCGGTCTTGGCGACAATGTGCGCATGGCGCAAAAGAATGCATACGACGTCGTGGACCAGATCCATTTTGACGGGGCGCAATTCCGTCGTGATATCGGCTGGCGCGCACTGAAGCGGCACGGATAAACATCGCGTCCGGCCGGTCTGATGAATGTTTCCTGACCGGCCAACGTCACACCGCAGCACTGCATCATCGTAACGAATCAGCAATGAATAATCCGGCCAAACCGGTCGGAAGCATCATGAGTTTCCCGGGAATTGCGTATCGTCCCGGATGGCCTGGGTGTTGCCCTGGCCCTGGCATGCAAACAGGCGGCAAGATGGCATTCGCAACGGTGCTGTGCGCCAAACCATCCACATTCTCAGCTTGCGCGCCGCGACCCGGCGATAAACAGGACACTCCATAATAATATCGTGACCACTATTACTTCCACTGACGTCAAGACTTACCTGCTGGATTTGCAAGCCAGAATCGTTGCGGCGATCGAGCAGGTCGACGGCAAAAGCTTCCTCTTCGACCAATGGCAGCGCCCGCATGGCGAAGGCCCGATCGCGGGCGGCGGCATTTCGCGCATCCTCGAGGAAGGTCATGTGCTCGAACGTGGCGGCGTTGGCTTTTCGCATGTGAGCGGTACCACGTTGCCTCCCAGTGCGGCGGCGAATCGCCCTGAACTGGCTGGCCGTGCATGGGAAGCGATGGGTGTGTCGCTGGTGCTGCATCCGCGCAATCCGTATGCGCCGACCGTTCACATGAATGTACGTTTCTTTATCGCCAGCGCCGAAGGCAAGGAACCGGTATGGTGGTTCGGCGGCGGCATGGATCTGACACCGTATTACGGCTTTGAAGAAGATGCGAAGCATTTTCACCAGGCTTGCCATGATGCGCTGGCACCGTTCGGCGACGATCTGCATCCGCGCTTCAAGAAATGGTGTGACGACTACTTTTATCTCAAGCACCGCAAGGAAGCACGCGGCGTGGGCGGCATCTTTTTCGATGATTTCCACGAACTCGGGCTGGAACAAAGCTTTGCCATGATCAAAAGCGTAGGCGACCGCTTTATCGATGCCTATGTGCCCATCCTGAACAAACGCAAGGATATGCCTTATGGCGAACGCGAACGCGATTTCCAGGCCTACCGGCGTGGGCGCTATGTTGAATTCAACCTGGTCTATGATCGCGGCACACTGTTCGGGCTGCAGTCCGGCGGTCGGACCGAATCGATCCTGATGTCCATGCCGCCGGTCGTGAAATGGCGTTATGACTGGACACCGGAACCCGGCAGCGCGGAAGCCCGGCTATATTCCGATTTCCTGGTGCACCGCGAATGGGTGTGACCCGCTCCATCGCCTTGCTCGGTGGGAGCTTTGATCCCGTCCATAACGGCCATGTCGCGCTGGGGAATTACTTCGTCACCCTGCTGGCGCCGGATGAGCTGCGACTTCTTCCGGCGGGCAATCCCTGGCAAAAACCGCCGCTCAAGGCCAGTGCACAGCAGCGCATCGCCATGCTGCGGCTGGCGTTCGAGCGCACTGCGGTAACGGTGGTCATCGACGAGCAAGAGATTCACCGCAATGATGCCTCGTACACCATCGATACCTTGCGGGCCATGCGTTCGCAGCTTGGTCCGGAAGTATCACTGGCATTTCTGATCGGCGGCGACCAGCTGCTGCAGCTACATACCTGGAAGGACTGGCAGGCACTGTTCGACCATGCGCATATTTGCGCGGCGTCGCGCCCCGGTTTCGATGTCGCTGTCCTGCCGCCCGAAGTAGCCCGTGAGTTTTCCCGGCGCGGGGCAACCGCAGAACAGATTCGCACGACGCCGCATGGCTTGGCGCTGCTGGGCACCAACCTGGCGATCGATATTTCGGCTACGCAAATACGTGCCGCGCTTCAACACGACGAACCCGTCACCACGCTCGTTCCGGGCGGGGTGCTAGACTATATCCAACAACATCATCTCTATAAAAGCTAATGGACATCAAAAAACTCCAATCCACCGTGATCGACGCGCTTGAGGACGTCAAGGCCCAGGACATCCGCATTTACGACACTGTCCATCTGACCAGCATGTTCGACCGACTGGCGATCGCGTCCGGCACCTCCAACCGCCAGACCAAGGCGCTGGCCGCCTCGGTACGCGACAAGGTGAAGGAAAAAGGCGGCAGTATCGTCAGCATCGAAGGTGAAGACACCGGGGAATGGGTATTGGTTGATCTCGGCGACATGATTGTGCATATCATGCAGCCGGCCATCCGCGAATACTATCGTCTCGAGGAAATCTGGGGCGACAAGGAAGTCAAGTTCGGCGCGGCCAAGCGTGTTTCCAAGCGCACCGCATCCGAGGATATGGAAGAAGAAGCACCGAAGAAGCGCTCGCGCCACCTCGCCGCAAGCCAGACCACGGTTGACGACGAAGAGAAGAAGCCGGCGCGCAAAACGGCCGTGAAAAAAACCGCAGCCAAAACCACGGCAGCCAAGAAGCCAAAGGCCCCTGTGGGCAAGACCGTCAAGGTCGCTGCCGGCAAGACCGCCGCACCGCGCAAGACGGCAGCCAAAACCGCAGCCAAACGTCCGGCACGGAAAACCGCTGAATAAGCCGTCATGCAGCTTGTAATTGCCGCGGTTGGGCATAAAATGCCCGGCTGGATCGAGGACGGCTTTGGTGAGTACGCGAAAAGGATGCCGCCGGAATGCCGCATCCAGCTCAAGGAAATCAAACCCGTCGAGCGCTCAGGGAGCAAGACTGCGGAAACCGTCATGGCGCTGGAACGCGTCAAGATTGAAGCGGCGATTCCGAAGGGCTCGCGCATCATCGCGCTTGACGAGCGGGGCAAGGACATAACAACCATGCAACTGTCCCGCTTTCTGACGGAGTGGCAACAAGACGGCCGTGATGTTACATTTCTGATAGGGGGCGCAGATGGTCTGGACGCCGGCCTGAAGGCTTCGGCCGACATGCTGGTCAGAATTTCCAGCCTGACGCTTCCGCATGGAATGGTACGCGTGTTGCTCGCCGAACAGCTTTACCGGGCCTGGTCCATCACACAAAATCATCCGTACCACCGCGTTTAAAGAATTTGGTCTCATGAAACCGGCAGATAACAAGATTTACCTTGCATCCAAAAGCCCCCGACGTCGCGAATTGTTGCGCCAGATCGGCGTCGAATTTGAATTGCTCCTGCTCCGCGACGCAGCACCGCGCGGCCCGGAAGTCAGTGAAGAAGTCCTGTCGGGCGAAAAGGCCGAAGACTATGTTGTCCGAGTCACTCGCGAGAAGGCCGAATTCGCGAGCAAAATGATGATGATGCGCCGTCTGCCCGCGCGTCCGGTGATGTCCGCCGACACCACGGTTGTCATCGACGGTCGCATTCTCGGCAAGCCTGCCGATCAGGTCGAAGCGATGGATATGTTACGCGCTCTGTCCGGCCGTACGCATCAGGTGCTGACAAGTGTTGCGCTGCATCGTGACGATGAAACCTGGCAGACCCTGCAAGTCTCGGATGTCCGCATCGCTACGCTGAGCGAAGAAATGATGCGCGCCTACTGTGCAACGTCGGAACCTTATGACAAGGCCGGTGGATACGGTATCCAGGGACTCGCCTCGGTGTTTATCGAGCATATTGCCGGCAGCTACACAGGCATCATGGGCCTGCCGTTGCATGAAACGGCAAAATTATTGAATCAGGCAGGGATCCCGGTACTGGGCTCTGTCAGCTAAACGGGTGAATGATGCGTTCATTCCAAAATGTGTGGATGTAGTTTCCGGGCGCACGTGTCAAGATTGAGTGTCGAATTTGACTAGAGAAACACACGCGCCGCCGCATATTTTGGAATGAACCCATAAGAATGAACCATCTTTGCTTCAGCGCGACGCCGGTCAAAGGTGCCGTGCCGGTGGACATGGTTCGCTTGCAACTTAACATCACCCGACAGGCTCATGAGCGAAGACATCCTCATCAATATCACCCCCCAGGAAACCCGGGTCGCATTGATTCTTCAGGGGGCGGTGCAGGAACTCCACATCGAGCGCACGCTGTCGCGCGGCATGGCTGGCAATATTTATCTCGGCAAGGTCGTGCGCGTCCTGCCCGGCATGCAATCGGCATTCATCGATATCGGTCTCGAACGCGCCGCTTTCCTGCATGTGGCCGATATCTGGGAAGCCCGCCCGCATGACAATTCCAACACGCCGGCCACCCCCATCGAAAAGCTTTTATACGATGGCCAGGCCATCATGGTGCAGGTCATCAAGGACCCGATAGGCACCAAGGGTGCTCGTCTGTCGACGCAAATCTCGATCGCAGGCCGCATGCTGGTCTACCTGCCGCAGGATTCGCATATCGGTATCTCTCAGCGCATTGAAAATGAAGCCGAGCGCGAGATGCTGAAGAGCCGGGTGCAGAAGCTGCTGCCATCGGAAGAAAAAGGTGGTTTTATCATTCGCACGATGGCGGAGGATGCATCGGAAACCGATCTGCAGATGGACGTCGACTACCTGCGCAAGACCTGGGCGACCATCACGCAACAGGCCAAGACAAGGCCCGCGCCCAACCTGCTTTACCAGGACCTGAACCTCGCCCAGCGCGTACTGCGCGATTTCGTCAATGATGAAACATTGACGATTCAGATCGACTCGCGCGAAAATTTTCAGATGCTGCAGCAGTTCGGCAATACCTACACGCCTTCGGTCCTGTCGAAGCTCGTGCATTACACGGGCGAGCGGCCGCTGTTTGACTTGTATGGCGTCGAGGAAGAAATCCAGCGCGCGCTTGGTCGCCGCGTCGACCTCAAGTCGGGCGGCTACCTGATCGTCGACCAGACCGAGGCGATGACGACGATCGACGTCAATACCGGCAGCTATGTCAACGGCCGCAATTTTGACGATACGATCTTCAAGACCAATCTGGAAGCGGCACATGCCATTGCGCGCCAGCTGCGGTTGCGTAATCTCGGCGGTATCATCATTCTCGATTTCATTGATATGGAAAATGTCGAGCACCGCAATGCGGTGCTCGCCGAGCTGAACAAGGCGCTGTCGCGCGACCGGACCAAGGTGTCGGTATCCGGCTTTTCCGCGCTCGGTCTGGTGGAGATGACCCGCAAACGTACGCGCGAATCGCTGGCGCATATTTTGTGTGAAGTATGCCCCGCCTGTTCAGGCAAGGGCCAGGTAAAAACCGCACGTACCGTCTGCTATGAAATTCTGCGCGAGTTACTGCGCGAAGCGAAACAATTCAACCCCCGGGAATTCCGTATCCTAGCGTCGCAGGTAGTGGTCGACATGTTCCTTGAAGAAGAGTCTCCGCACCTCGCCATGCTGGGCGACTTTATCGGCAAACCGATTTCCTTACAGGTTGAAAATGTCTACCATCAGGAGCAGTACGACATCATCCTGATGTAGCCGCTTATCCGCTGACTGCCCGCTTTTCTTATAAGCACGAATCGGATTCTTATTGCTAATAACGGTGCCGATGCACATATCTGTTGCGAATACTATCAACGCCAAGGGGCGTCGCAGCCCCAAAGCGGCAGAGGGCAATCCAGGATTCTGGCAGCCACACTTGAGCTGAATGGATATGCGCACGCCGGATTACAATATCAGCGCATCGATATAGTTGCCACAGTGCCTGGAGACATCTTCCGTGCCAGCCGACTCCGCACAATGGCAGTTCACATTATTTTTCACGGACGGCGTTTTTCTGCATGCATCGCTTCTTCATTCCATTGCTTGGGCTGATCTTGTTCATGTCCGGTGCGCATGCCGATACCTTGACCGTTGCCGTCGCGGCAAATGTGCGGTATGCGTTTGACGACCTGCAGGCCGCATTCAAGAAGGAAACTGGCCACGACATCAAACCGGTCTTCAATTCATCAGGAAAATTCTTTTCACAGATCGCCAGCGGCGCGCCCTTCGATGTCTTCCTGTCCGCCGACATGGAGTATCCCGAAAAACTTTACAGCGAAGGTCACGCCACTGCTGCACCCAAGGTCTATGCCTATGGTGCGCTGGTGTTATGGACGATGAAGGATCTCGACCTCAGCCGCTGGCAAACGGCATTGACAGGACCGGCGGTGCGCAAGATTGCCGTCGCCAATCCCAAGACCGCGCCGTATGGCCGAGAGACCATCAAGGCGCTCGCCTACTTCAAGCTAGACGAGTCCTTGAAGAACAAGATGGTATTTGGTGAAAGCATTGCGCAAACAAATCAGTACATTCATTCGAGCGTGACGGAAGCCGGTTTTACCGCCAAGTCGGTCGTGGTTTCTCCCGAAATGAAAAACCAGGGGAAATGGGTGGAGCTCCCCAAAGAAGCCTATCAGCCGATCGCACAAGGCATCGTGGTTCTCCGGCACGGTCAGCGAACCAATAGCCAGCTGGCGCAGCAATTCCATGATTTCGTCCTGTCAGGCACGGCGCGCAGCATTCTGCAGCGCTATGGATATCTTCTGCCATGAATCAGCTTCCCGGCCAGATCGTCACCATTGATAGTCATGGCAGCATCGCGCTGGTGGATGCAATCGTCGCCGGGCAGCGTTTCACGGCCATGTTGATCGGTGCAGGCGAAGAAGTAGCGGCATGGGAGCCGGGCATGGATGTGACGCTTTTGTTCAAAGAAGTGGAGGTGTCGCTGGCCAAAAATCTGATGGGCCAGATCAGCTTGCGCAACCGCATTGCGTGCACGGTGACGAGCATCGAACATGGTCGCCTGATGAGCAGGGTGATGATGGACTTTCAGGGATACCGTATTGCTTCGGTGATTACGACACGGTCGGCGCAGGCCTTGGCGATTGCGCCGGGCGTGTCGGTCGAGGCACTGATCAAGGCCAATGAAATGACGGTGGTGCCGGCGCCATGATGATGAGCTATGACTGGCAACCTTTGCTGCTGACGTTCCGGCTTGCCGCGCTGACGACATTGTTCCTGTTGCTGATTGGCGTCCCGCTCGCCTACTGGATTGCGACCACGCCAACGCGTTTCAAACCGGTGATCGAAACACTGGTCAGCATGCCCTTGGTATTGCCGCCATCGGTGCTTGGTTTCTATCTTTTGCTGGCGTTCAGTCCGCAAAATGCGTTCGGGCAGTGGCTGGAGCAATGGTTCCATGTCCGCCTGGTGTTCAGCTTCGCCGGACTAGTGGTTGGCTCCATCATCTTCAGCCTCCCCTTCATGGTGCATCCGGTCCAGGCAGGCCTGCAGGGACTGTCGCCGTCATTGCTGGAAGCATCCCGCACCTTGGGCAAATCAGACACGAGTACCTTATTTCGGGTGCTGTTACCCAACATCAAGCCCGCACTGTTGACGGGCGTGGTGTTGAGCTTCGCGCATACCGTCGGCGAATTCGGCGTGATCCTGATGATAGGCGGGAATATTCCGGGTGTAACCAAGGTTGCGTCGATCGCGATTTATGACGAGGTCGAAAGTCTTAATTACGCGGCGGCGCATTTTTATGCGCTGGTGCTGTTCGTGGTGAGCTTCAGCATTCTGCTGACTGTCTATATCGTGAACAAGAAATTGCTGCGGACAGGAGGCTGATTGCTGGAGATTTCGCTTCGTCATTTACTGCATGGCGCCGGCGGCAGCATGCCGCTGGCCGTTGATACGCGGATTGCTGCGGGAAGCTTCGTCACTTTGTTCGGGCCGTCGGGCGCCGGCAAGACCAGCATCTTGCGGATGATCGCCGGATTGATGCAGCCGCAATGCGGTCGGATCGTAGTCAATGGCACTGTGTGGTTTGACAGTACCAGCGGAATCAACCTGCCGCCACAGAAGCGTTCGATCGGTTTCGTATTCCAGGACTACGCACTGTTTCCTAACCTGAGCGTGCGCGAGAACATCGGCTATGCCATCGACAAACGCGATACAGGCTGGGTCGATGAACTGCTCGAACTCACAGAGCTTTCGGAACTGGCCGGCCGCAAGCCCGTCAGCCTGTCAGGCGGGCAGAAGCAGCGCGTGGCGCTGGCGCGTGCAGTCGCACGTAAGCCCAGCTTGCTGCTGCTGGATGAACCACTATCCGCGCTCGATCTGGCGTTGCGCGCCGAAATGCAGGATGAACTGGCGAACCTGCATCAGCGCTTGGGATTGACTACCCTGCTTGTCAGCCATGACATCGGCGAAGTGTTCAAGCTGTCGCAACACGTGCTGAAGCTGGAAGCCGGAAACGTCGTTGCATCCGGTACACCGGCCGAGGTGTTTCTTCAGCATCGTCTTTCTGGGCGACTGAATCTGCAGGCACAAGTCCTCGCGGTTCGCCGCGAAGAGGTGATCCATATCGTCACCCTGCTGGTTGGGCAGGACATGCTCGAAGTCATCGCCTCCGAGGACGAAGCTGTCACACTGAAGCCAGGTGACGTGGTTTCCATGTCAGCCAGGGCGCTCAGCCCCTACCTGTTCAAGCGGCGATAGCTGTAAGGTTTGTCCTGCATATCGTATCAGGCCGTTCATATAAACAACGATTGATTTGTTTAAGGCAGCATAGTGCTTTTGTCGAATGCCAAGGAAAATGAAAAATGTGCCAAGTAAGTGAAAAAATACTGCCACAGGACCTGAAAATTCTCGTTTTCCGTACTCAGCAATTCAACACCAGGTAGTCATTTTGAGACCTGTGCTGCTGTCCATGTAAGACGTGTCCGTATAATTTGGGATATGTTGAACATCCTTTTTCAAAACAATAACTTGGGCGCGTAACATGTCCGTGCATACCGGACGTTCGCTGTCCGTATAAGTACAACAGTTAAACATCATATGCGGCTCAAAATAGATTATCGATTGACTGGGACAGGCTGGGCAGAATGCGAGCTTTCTGATGAAGAAGCGAGCTGCGTTGTCACTGCTTCATACCTATCCGACGCGCTACGGAATCTTGTGCTTGCAGCTACCGCTGTAATATCCGGTTTCAATAGGGTTGCCTTTGGTTTCGATGAAGAGCCGGGTGAGTATCGATGGGTAATAACGACGTCGCGCATCAATGAAATCGACCTTCAAATCTTGGAGTTCAATGAGCTGTGGAGTGGCAAGCTCGATGATGAAGGTAGGCTTCTATTTCATACTCGGTGTCTACCAGATACCTTCGCCGACGCAGTACATGTCGCAGCACAAAAAATTTTGAATGAGCTAAGTGCTCAAGGGTACGAGGATAAATGGTCAGAACATCCTTTTCCGATGGCTCAGCTTCAAGAATTGGGCCGTTTGTTGGAGGAGCAGAAACGTGATGCCTAACTCGTTACTCAACCCGGACGCCCAGCAAAAGGATAGCCGCTTCCCGGCTTGTACTGGGTACCTGTTAGCTCGGCGTTGAGGCTGTGCAAAAAGGTGTAAACGAATTGGCGTCTGCGCTGTCTGAGTAAGTGATATCTGCGATGAAGGAGCTACGATGGCACGCTTCAAACCAGTCGACATGAACCCGCGCTTTCTTCCCGTAGTCCTCGAACAGCAGATCCAACCAGGCACATTCGAACATGTGCTGCATGTACTGATCGATACCGAGTTTGGCCTTACGCCACTCGTTGCCAGATATATTAACGACGACACCCGAGCGCCGGCATACGACCCCGCCGTCATGCTTAAGATCGTATTGCTCGCCTACTCGCGCGGCATCATTAGCAGCCGCGCCATTGAACGGGTGTGTCGCGAGAATGTCTTGTTCATGGCTATCTCTGGCGACACGCAATCGGCCTATACCACCATCGCATCCTTCATCCGTCATCTTGCTGACCAGATATCGGACATCTTCACCGAAGTCATTCTTATCTGTGACCGCCAAGGGTTAATCGGCCGCGACGTGTTTGCCATTGATGGCGTTAAATTGCCAAGCAATGCCCGCAAGGCGCGTAGCGGCACACACGCCGAACTGGCTCACCAAGCTGATGCGATTGAGCGCCGAGTCCGGCAAATGCTCAAGACGCATCGCAGTCTGGACAAGCAGAGCGAGAAGAACCAAATACACGCGCAGCGGAAAGCAGAACAGGATCGCATTCATGCATTACAAATAGAAGCGCAGTCGATCCGTGAGTTTCTATGCGCTCATCCTAAACGTACCGGCGATGCCTCCGGCAAGGGCCCTGAGCGCAAAAGCAACGTTACCGACAATGACAGTGCGAAGATGGCCACCGGTAAAAGTGTGATACAAGGCTATACCGGAGCGGCTACCGTCGATGCAGAATGTCAGATCATCGTGGCGGCGCAAGCGCACGGCTCGGGGTCGGAGCAAAGCCTGCTGTTGCCGATGATTGAACATGCCCGGCCATTTGCGAGCAAACGCACAGTAATGACTGCTGACGCTGGCTATCACAGTGAAGCCAATCTGGAGCAATTGCATGACAAGCGGATTGCGGCATTGATTGCCGATTCACAGATGCGTAGGCGGGATGAGCGGTTCAAAGAACAAGCAAAGCACAAAAGCAAGCCAGATCCGCTGTATAACAAGAAGCCGGCTCTTAAATCGGCGGGCAGTGGAAAATTTAAGCCGCTCGACTTCCACTATGACCCTGTCAGCAATACGTGCATTTGCCCGGCTGGCAAGAAGCTGTATAGCAACGGGGTCAACAACACCGCCAACGGCAGAACCTACCGTAAATTCACCGGCGCCAAGAGCGTTTGCATGCCGTGCAGTTTGCGTCAACAATGCCTGCGCAAACCGGATACCACCGAAACCAGACAGGTTGCCTTCTTCAGAAAGAATCAGGTTTCACCATTGAAGTATACCGAGTCGATGAAGCAGAAAATCGACACACTGGAAGGCCGAGCTTTATACGGAAGGCGGATTGCCACCGTCGAGCCAGTGTTTGGCAACCTGCGCTACAACAAGCGGCTGGACCGCTTCACATTACGCGGTCAGCACAAGGTAGATACGCAGTGGAAGCTGAACTGCATGGTGCACAATATTGAAAAGCTGGCGCATCATGGATATGCGAGGTAAAAAGAATGGCAACAAGGCTCTGTTCTTGCCATTCTTAGCCATATGGCCGACACTTTGATTATCTAAAACAATGCAGAAAACTGAAATCATGACTGTACGTAGGACGGGCAGCGTATCGCTTGAAATTCGGCTTTTTGCACATTCTCGTTAGGCATCAAGATGAGATTCCAGGACACCCACGTTAATTCGTTGGAGCGATTTTCCGTTGGCCAGGAGCTAGACAGCGGGCGCTTTTATCTCTCTATACCCGTGAGCAATAGGCTTGCTGATTATGAGGAATACTACGAGATTTCAAGAGAGTGCCATGACCGTTACTTGCATAACCTCGCTAAGCTTTCTGAATTGGCGAGGAAGTGCCGTAGTCGTGAATGTGACCATCTTTTATTTATCAAGCCGGGAAGTGATAGAGGTATTGGATGAGAATACACGCTATGCATAACACGACAGTGAACACAGATTCGCCCGCGGTGACCTGGTTACCTTGGCATTAGGAATCATTGATGAGCAAACCTTGGTCATATCTACGCCGCCGATACGGTGAAGAAGTTGGGTCACCATCGGACTCTGACTGCAAGAAGGCAGGTTATGAGCTGTTCAATGAGAACCTGCCAGGAATGACGACGGCAGATTATATTGAGCACGGGTCAGCTCATCTTCGCTATGGATACGATAACGGGCCCATGTATGTGCTGGAGATCGACCGGACAGGGCATGCAACGCTCGAAGTATGGGAAGATCAAGATTACGAAGTTGAGGCTTGTGCACCGCGAAAAATCAAGGTGGTCAGCGAAGGTCAAGCGACTGAGTTATGGGCTTGGTTAGCGTCAGGGCAGACAGAAAAAGTGGAGGCAGTTTTTAATGCAAACTCCTAACACATGTATCTCGAACGGAGGACACCATGGGACTCTTGACCTTCAGTATCAACGTTACCCTGGACGGCTGCGTCGACCACCAGGAAGGAATCGCCGACGACGAGACACACGCCTTCTTCACCCGCCTCATGGACGAGGGCGGGGCGATGCTGTGGGGCCGCGTCACCTACGAGATGATGGAGAGCTACTGGCCAGCGGTCGCCCGCGGCGACGCGGAGGCACCGCCGGCGTTGCGCGAGTGGGCGGTCAAGCTGGAGGCCAAGCCGAAGTACGTGGTGTCCTCGACGCGAAAGGACTTCCCGTGGACCAACAGCCACCACATCGCCGGCGACCTGCGCACGGGCGTACAGAAGCTCAAGGACTCGACCCCGGACGGCGTGCTTCTCGGTAGCGGCAAGCTCGCGACCGAGCTGGACCGGCTGGATCTGATCGACGAGTACAAATTGCTCGTCCACCCCAGGATCGCCGGCCACGGCCCGACCCTGTACGAGAGCGGGCTGCCCAGCACGCGACGGCTCGAGCTGATCTCGGCGAAGCCGCTCCGCAGCGGCGCGGTCGCCATGCACTACCGGCGCGCGCGCTGACTCGGAGATGCGTCATGTCGCCTAACAACGCGCTGCACTCGGACGGGCCTCGCGTTACTCGGTCCGCCGGTGAGCGCGGGCGTCAGATTTTTCATTATCTACAGCACATGCTTGGCGTATTTTCAGCAACCACATCAATGCGAACGCAATACTTGCCAAGGAATGTGAAAAAACATAGTGAAATCAAAGACCGTGTTTTCACTTTTCGTGTCACCCGACAGCTTGCCCGGTCCAGTCCTCTACTATGAATCCAGCTTCCGATACATCACATAGGCATCCACATACCCCAATTCCTGATGCAAAAACGCCTCAGGCAAAGTCCCGACCACAGCAAACCCCAACTTCTTCCACAACCCCACCGCTCGCTCGTTGGTGCTGACCACAAAATTAAACTGCATCGCTTTGAACCCTGCCTTCTTCGCCTCGGCAAGACAATGCTCCCCCATCGCCGTCCCCAAGCCACGTCCGCTATAGGCTGGGTCCACCATGAACGAAGCGTTCGCCACATGTGCCCCCCGATCCCTCTGATTTGCGACCAGCTTGTACATGCCAACAATACGCCCCTGTTCTTCAGCGAGATACGACGTCACTCCGTTGGCAAACCAGTAATCGAACGCCGTTTGCCTGCTGGTCTCCGGTCCGAAAACATAGGTTGTGCCAGTCATAATGACCGCATGAAAGATCGGCCACATGGCAACAAAATCGGATTCAACAGCTTTACGGATAGGCATAAGTCTTGAAATAAGTGATTGCTACATGAATCGGCACACGATGACATCTACCGGGAATTGCTGTAACACCTCAGCGTCTCTTCACGCTTTCACATCGTCGTTCCGCCCTGCTTCTGCTGGTCGCTTCGATGGTGTACGAATCCCGGAGAGCATTCGGCTGGAGATTTCGCTCCAGCTTGTCAGCGGCAACCCGGTATTGTCGACGCTCGGTACAGGCTTTCGCAAGGTTTTTCATCAGCATGGAGCCGGGATGCGCCCTGAGGCCACGCTTGTACCATGCAATAACTGTCTCGTGATCTCTGTCGGTTCCCGCCAAAAGCGCTACGCGATCTCCGCTGAAATCGCGTGGTCATTCAGCCGAACCTGCCTACCATCTTGACAGCGTGCATTCGTGCATTTGCCTGGACGAACCGCTAGATTGGAAACGAAGCGAAAGCTTGCATGCTCTTCTTCCCGCCATGCTTCGTAACGGTCGGCCATGCTGTTGGGGCCTGCTTTCACGATATGATATACAGACAGACGCTTGACGAAAAACCAGTAGTGGCCGCCGCAAAATATTGCCATATCAACTAAGGCGGATAGTCTCACTCGGGTATCCTCTTGTCAATTATTGTCCTAGACAAATATTGATTTGTGTGATGACGATACAATGCGATTGTCAGCATTAGGCCTACAATTCCACGCATGAATGCCACCTCTTCTCTGCCCCCACTGGTCACCCTGACCGCTTCACAACTTTCGCTCGCCATCCAGTCACGCGAAGTTTCCTGTCGTGATGTGATGACCGCTTATCTGTCCTGGATCGAGAAGATCAATCCGGCAGTCAATGCGATCGTGTCATTGCAGGATGCGGAGGGTTTGCTGCGACAAGCAGACGAACGCGACAATCTGCTCGCACGCGGTGAGTATCTGGGCTGGATGCATGGCTTTCCCCAGGCGCCGAAAGACCTCGCGGCGACCGACGGAATCATCACGACACTCGGTTCGCCCCTGATGAAGAAACATGTTCCGCAGTACGATGCAATCGTTGTCGAACGTGCGAAGCGGTCGGGTGCGATCCTGATCGGCAAAACCAATACGCCGGAACTCGGGCTGGGGTCGCATACCTATAACCCGGTGTTTGGCACGACGCTCAATGCCTACGATCAGCGCAAGACAGCCGGTGGCAGCAGTGGTGGTGCGGCGGTTGCGGTAGCGCTGCACATGCTGCCGGTAGCCGATGGCAGCGACATGATGGGTTCGCTGCGCAATCCCGCTGCATACAACAATATCTTCGGCTTCCGCCCATCGTTGGGCAGAGTGCCGAATGGTCCAGGCAATGAAGTCTTTTACCAGCAGCTCAGTACCGAGGGGCCAATGGCACGCACCGTTACCGACCTCGCAATGTTGTTATCGGTACAGGCAGGCTATGATGCGCGCGTGCCCCTGTCGCTCGCCGCGGATCCTGCGGTCTTTGCCGGTTCACTGCAACGTGACTTCAAAGGTACGCGCATCGGCTGGCTGAGCGACATGGATGGCTACCTGCCGATGGAGGACGGCGTCCTGGACTTGTGTGGCAGCGCACTCGCGCATTTTGAAGACCTGGGGGCAAACATCGAACATCTGGCCCCGGGCTTTGCCATGGATCGTGTCTGGAGCGCCTGGCTTACGCTACGCGGCTTTCTGATTGCCGGCAAGTTCGGGATGATGGCGGCCAATCCGGCAACGCGCCGCCTGCTGAAGCCCGAGGCGCTGTGGGAAATCGAACAAGGCCAGAAGCTGTCGGCCGCCGATGTGTATCGCGCGTCGACGGAGCGTAGTGCATGGTATGAAGCCGTCCGCAAATTATTCGAGCAGGTCGACTTCCTGGTGCTGCCAACGGCACAGGTCTTTCCTTTCGATGCGACACTCGATTGGCCAAAGCATATCGCCGGCAAGCAAATGGATACCTATCATCGCTGGATGGAAGTCGTCGTTCCGGCGACACTAGCTGGTTTGCCTGCGATCAGCGTACCTGCCGGCTTTAACGATGCCGGGCTACCGATGGGACTTCAGATTATCGGCAAACCACAGGACGATCTGTCGGTATTGCAACTGGCCCATGCTTATGAGCGAGTCATTCCCTATACGCGGATAAAGCCCCGCCTTCTTCGCTCAATGCCAGCAACAGGCTCAGCGCCGATCGGACTCGTCTGATGCCTGCTCGGCTTGTTTTCGTTCGCGCAGGGATTTGCGGTGGGCGGCAAGCTCGCCAAGCCGGATACCTTCAGGGGCACGACGGTACGGTTTTGCATGGCCGATACGTTGTGCCCTGTAGATGCCGGTATGGCCGGAGAACAGATAACTGACGACACATGCGATCCCGGCGTACGGGCCGATCGCCGGACCGAACAGCTCGATCGCCATTATGGTGCAAGCGATAGGTGTGTTGGCCGCGCCCGCGAACACGGCGACGAAACCTAGCGCAGCGAGCGTGGGAAAAGGCATATGCAACAATGGAGCAAGACTGTTGCCGAGTGTGGCGCCAATATAAAACAAAGGTGTCACTTCACCGCCCTTGAAGCCTGTCCCTAATGAAGCGATCGTGAAACCCATCTTTCCGATAAAGTCCCAAGGCGACAGCGGCGTCTCGAACGACTCAAGGATGACAGGTATCCCGAGTCCGATATAGCGCTGGCTTCCGACCGCCCACACGGCAGCGGCGACGGCGATGCCGCCGATGAAGCTACGGAACGGGGCATAGCGAATGTGCGCCTTCATCGTATCCGACAACAGATGCGTGCAGGTCGCGAACAGCATCCCGATCAGGCCGAAAATCGCGCCCGCTGCCAGCACCGCGGCGAGGGTCGCCGGCGTGATGGCAGGTATCAGCGACACTGCGTAATGCGTATGACGCACCCCTAGCAGCAACCCTACCTGATCAGCCACGATCGCCGCGACAAAACAGGGCAGGATGGCGTCGTAACGCATGCGTCCGATCGCCAGCACTTCGAGGCCGAAAACCGCACCGGCGAGCGGCGTGCCGAACACCGAGGCGAAGCCGGCGCTGATGCCGGCCATGATCAGCATCCGCCGTTGCTGGTTATCCATGCGGAACAGGTGCGTTAACTGATCCGCGAGCGCTCCACCCATTTGCACGGCGGTGCCTTCGCGCCCTACCGAGGCGCCGAACAGATGCGAAACGATCGTGCTGCCAAGGACTAAGGGCGCCATGCGAAGCGGTATGACATTCTTTGGATCGTGGATCTCATCCAGCAACAGATTGTTGCCGGCTTCCACCCTGGTACCGTACTGCAGGTAGATCCAGCTGACGGCGAACCCTGCAAAGGGCAGCAGCCAGATGATCCATGGATGGGCTTCACGCCACGTAGTTGCCCAATCGAGGCCAAACAGGAAGAGTGCGGACGCTGTGCCGGCGAATGCTGCGACGATAAGCGCCAGTACCAGCCATCTCGCAATATGCGGCAGCAGCTTGATTTGTTCGGGACGCGCGGGAGTTTTCATGTAACCAGGATCTTGTGCAAATAACCTGGTCGGAGAATGCACGGTGCACATGCCGATGGCTGCCTGCAGTGCAGGCTGAATCATCGGCGGCGACACGCGTGACAGACCGGGGCGACCGGGAGAACAATAATTTCCCTGCATCGCGCAATGATCTTACCAAACTTGTTGGACGCTGCGATTGGCGCGGCACGGATTGATGGCGGGATCGCGGCTGACCTACAGGGCGTCGTCTCACCTGCTCATTCGATGAGCAGCACTGCTCCGGTGCGGCCACGCGGTACCCGCAAGGGGAAATGAAATGGCCGGTGTCGGGCTTTAGCGGTTGCTTAACTTAGTTGCGCGCGGCCTTCTGAATCGCCAGCACAATGGCAACGGCCTTTTCGATCACCTCGGCCTGACTTGCCGCACCCATTGATTCTTTCAGATCGTGAAGACCTTCCCGTGTCGCGCGTGTAACGGGAACATTAATGAAGCCGTCCTGCTGCGAACCACCATTACCGTTGTTTGCTTTTGAATTTTTCTTTGGCATGAGTTTCTCCTGAGGGTGTAGGTTTATTGTCTTAAGCCGCATCATACGCGCTCGCAGAGCGGGTCAGAATTTTTACAAGGATAGGCGGGAGTACTTCTCTAAACAATATATTCTTGCAAAACACACAAGCATCGACCCGGCGGATGCTCAAATCGGCAGTACAAATAGTCACGTGTTGGTATATGAACGCAGAAGAACGTTTCCAAAATAAACCATGGCTTCTAGACGACCGGTCTAATATAATGCGTTTCATGGACCGCACCCTTCAATACCAGGACACCCGTGAACGCATCCTCTCGGTTGGAGAGGGCTTAATTCTTGCACGCGGGTTCTCGGCCGTGGGATTGAGTGAAATCCTGAGCAAGGCTGAAGTCCCGAAAGGCTCTTTTTATCACTATTTTCGCTCCAAGGAAGGCTTTGGCGTAGCCTTGCTGGAACGATATTTCCAGGATTACGATAGCCGGATTGCCGGCTTGTTCGGTCCGGGTAGAAAAGGCGGCAAGGAGGCCGTGCTGGCCTATTTCCATCAATGGCTGGAAATACAAAGCGCGAATGATCTCCACCATTCGTGTCTGGCGGTCAAACTGGCGGCCGAAGTCTGCGACCTGTCCGAAGCTATGCGCGAAGAATTGTCAGCGGGAATGAAGCATATTGTTTCCTGCCTGGCCAAGGCGCTAGGCGAAGCACAGACATCGGGCTCGCTCAGCCAGAATGCGGACGTCGAAGAACTGGCAGAATCTTTGTACGCGATGTGGATCGGCGCCTCACTCATGGCGCGTGCAAACGGATCCAACTTGCCTCTTGAACGGGCGTATCGCCAGACCAGAATCATGTTGGAAGCAAAGGACGCATGATGACCGAATGTCATGCGTTTTTTTGGAAAAGAATTAGACGACCGGTCTAATGCAATGTAATTGAGGAATATCCATGGTTAAACATTTGCTATCGCCGGTCAAAGCCGGCTCCATCATACTGAACAACCGCGCCATCATGGCACCACTGACGCGCTCGCGTGCCGGTCAGCCCGGGGACGTCCCGACCGACCTGAATGTCGAATATTATGCCCAGCGTGCGGGTGCCGGATTGATCGTGTCGGAAGGCACCCAGGTTTCACCGCAAGGCCAGGGTTATGCCTGGACGCCCGGTATTTATAGCGATGCCCAGGAAGCCAGCTGGAAGAAAGTGACCGCCGCGGTCCATGCGAAAGGCGGCCGTATTGCTGCACAGTTATGGCATGTCGGACGCATTTCCCATACCCTGCTGCAACCGGGCGGTGCAGCGCCGGTCGCTCCTTCGGCCATCATCGCCGCGAACAGCAAATGCTTTGTCGTTCAGCCGGACGGAACACCCGCCAATGTGCCGACCTCTCAGCCCCGCGCGCTCGCGACATCGGAAATCCCCGGCATCGTCGACCAGTATCGCCAAGCGGCCGCACGGGCCGGGCGCGCGGGCTTCGACTTTGTTGAAATCCATGGCGCCAATGGGTACTTGCCGCACCAGTTCCTGTCCACCAATACCAACCACCGCACCGACCAGTACGGGGGCCCGGTCGAGAACCGCGCGCGCTTTCTGCTCGAAGTGGTCGATGCAGCGGTCGCAGAACTCGGCGCTGACCGTGTTGGCGTAAGACTGTCCCCCCACTTCATCGGTCACGACATCGCGGATGAGCAAGCCGATGAGAGCACCTTATACCTTGCAAAGGAATTCAGCCGCCGTGGCATCGCCTATCTGCATATCGCCGAGCCGGACTGGGTCGGCGGCCCTGAACTGTCGGATGAATTCCGCCGGCAAATACGTAGCGGCTTCACCGGGCTGCTGATCTTCTGCGGCGGATATACCGCGGACGAAGCGGAGGCCCTGATCGCCAATGGAATCGGCGATGCGGTTGGATTCGGACGCCCTTTCCTGGCCAACCCGGATCTGGTCGAGCGCTTCCGTCGCGGTGCTGAACTCAATGCACCCGACAAGAGCACTTTCTATGGCGGCGGTGCGCGCGGTTATACCGATTACCCGACCTTGAAACAAGCGGCGTAATAAAACTTGTTACCCTTGTTTCCCTGAACGGCTCTCGGCCAAGCGCTTATCCGAAATCCGAACAGGGAAATTTGTAGTACTGGTCTATGTCATTGGCCATGGCAAACGCGCAAATCCGCAACGTGTCATGCTAATGACATTCGTGAAGGCCGTACGTGAACGCCCACCCTTACGACGAGATCCCGGATTTCGTCCCACCACAGGTATCGTTACCATGATTCCCTTTTCCGTCCTCGATTTGTCACCGATCACCGAAGGTAGTGACGCCGCACAGTCGTTCAAGAATTCACTCGACCTCGCCCAGCATGCGGAGCGTTGGGGCTACCGGCGCTACTGGCTGGCGGAGCACCACGGCATGCCCGGCATTGCCAGTGCCGCAACCGCGGTGCTGATCGGTCATGTCGCTGCCGGCACGTCGACGATTCGCGTGGGCGCAGGCGGTATCATGCTGCCCAACCATTCGCCACTTGTGATCGCCGAGCAATTCGGCACGCTGGAGTCGCTGTTCCCGGGGCGCATCGATCTCGGCCTGGGGCGTGCGCCGGGATCCGATCAGGTGACCGCGCGCGCACTGCGCCGCAACCTGATGTCCGATGCCGATGAGTTCCCGCAGGATGTGGTGGAACTCATGGATTATTTTTCCGGGGAGCAAAGGCAATCGGTCCGTGCCGTACCGGGGGCCGGCCTGAATGTGCCTATCTGGATCCTCGGATCGAGCCTGTTCGGTGCCCAGCTCGCGGCGGCTCTCGGTTTGCCGTACGCGTTTGCATCGCATTTCGCACCGACCCAGATGATGCAGGCGATCGCCTTGTACCGTGCCAACTTCCGGCCTTCCGCTCGCCTCGACAAACCCTACGTGATGCTGGGCTTTAATGTTTTCGCGGCCGACACGGACGAGGAAGCGAAATTCCGGGCGACCTCGATGCAGCAGGCTTTCGTCAACCTGCGCAGCGGCCGCCCTTCGCGCCTGCAGCCGCCGGTCGCCGATTACTGGGACCGGATCGGGCCGCAAGAACGTGCCTTGCTCGAACAGGTGCTGTCCTGCTCGGCAATTGGTTCTCCGGAAACGGTAGCGCGCGACATGCAAGCCTTTATCGAGCGTACCGGTGCTGACGAACTAATGATCACTTCGCAGATATTCGAGCATGCCGCTCGCCTGCGGTCTTACGAAATCACCGCGCAGGTCCATCAGTCGCTGGCTTGAATGCCTAATCTCAGTTCCGAGAGCACCCATCGCTATCCCCAGCTTGTCACAAACAAAATAATGACTGCGGCCGCCATTGCCGCAGTCGCGCTCCATCCCAGATACTTCAGCTTTCTGGTGACGACAAACGGTCCCATGATGTCGCGTCGCTGCGCCATCAGCATCATGACCACCATGATAGGTACCGAAATCACTCCATTGATGACCGCGGCCCAGAACAACGCTTTGATTGGATCGACATCGATCATGCCGATCACCGCACCCATCAGCGTTGACGCGGCGATGATGCCGTAGAAACGTTTGCCCATGGCGAGCTTCAGGTCGAGTCCCTTGCGCCAGCCGAATGCTCCTGCCACCGCATACGCGGCGGAGCCCGCCAGTACTGGAATGGCCAGCATGCCGGTACCGATGACACCGCAGCTGAACAGCAGGAATGCAAACTCGCCGGCGATTGGCCGTAGCGCTTCTGCCGCCTGCGCCGAAGTCTGGATTTGCCGCATACCATGCTGGAACAAGGTAGTCGCTGTGGTCAGCATGATAAAAAATGCGATCAGGTTGGAAATTCCCATGCCGATATAAGTGTCGATCGATATACGCCGCAAGTGCGCACGAGCCTGCTCTGGAGCAGTGCGCAAGGAGTGCGCATAGGGATCGGCATCGACTTCCTCGACTTCTTGGGACGCCTGCCAGAAGAAAAGGTAGGGACTGATTGTCGTGCCAAGAATCGCCACGGCGGCAGTGACATATTCCTTGCTGAACGTGATATGCGGTACAACAACCCTGCGCAGCACATCGCCCCACGATATATGCACGAAGAACACGACGCCGACATAGGCAAACAGGGCCAGTGTCAGCCATTTGAGAACATGCACATAGCGTTTGTAGGGAATGAAGACCTGCAGCAGCACCGACAATGCGCCGAAGCCAACCACATAGACCGCATGCGGACCGCCGACGACTAGACGCACTGCATCGGCCATCGCGGCGATATCAGCGCCAATGTTGATGGTATTGGCAATCACCAGCATGCTGACGATCAGATAAAGCAGCCATGGCGAATAACAGCGACGAATATTGGCAGCCAGTCCCTCGCCCGTCACACGGCCGATGCGTGCGCTGACGATCTGGATACCGACCATCAGCGGATAGGTGAACAACAGGGTCCATAGCAAGTTGTACCCGAATTGTGCACCGCCTTGCGAGTAGGTTGCGATGCCGCTCGGATCGTCGTCCGCAGCGCCGGTGATGAGGCCGGGGCCAAGCTTTTTGTACCAGGGAAGCGAGGGCGATTCTTTAACGATGGTATCGCCGGATACGGGGTGCTGCATGGCGGTTCCGCTTTCATTTTAGGTTAGCGCTCATCTCAACCTGGTGTGCGGAGCGGCCAAGTTAAGACCAAGGACCTTGGACCGGCAACACGCCACCGCATGCGCCGGGCACGGTCCCGCCATCCCGCATCGCGACCATCCCTGCCATTATTACTATAGTTACATCTGCCGGTGATCGAATTGCTTCAGGACTTCTTCATCAATCAGGTCGAGTGCGCTGAAGTTGGTGCTTTCCAGCACCACAGGCGGCGCCATGCCGGCGGCGAGCGCCTCGTTCCAGCGTAATGCGCACAAACACCATTGGTCACCCGGCTTGAGACCGGGGAAGCCCCATTCCGGCACCGGGGTGGATAAATCGTTGCCGCGACTGGCGCTGAACTCCAGGAAGTCCGCCGTCATGATGGCGCAGACCACATGGGTGCCGACGTCCTCGGCGCTGGTCTTGCAGCAGCCGTCGCGAAAAAAGCCCGTGACGGGATTGAAGGAACAGGGGACGAGCGGTTCGCCGTAAATGTTGCGTGCGGGTTGAGATGCGGTTGCCATATCTTTCGTGTCAGGGTTGATGCTATCTGGGTGCACAGGTGCGGAATCCGACAAAAATGTCGTCGCGGTGCGCCTGGTAATAGTTGCGGAAATGCGCGGAGCGCAGCCGGTCGGGTGTGGCAAACGATGCGCCGCGTACCGATTGATGATTGCCGAAATAAGGCGCTGAATATTCACGATAGGCGCCCGGCGAGAAGCCGGGATAGGGCTCAAAACGGGAAGCAGTCCATTCCCATACCTGCCCCCATTGGAAGCCCGGATGAGAGGTGCGCGCCGCCCATTCCCACTCCGCCTCGTCGGGCAGACGCCGTCCGGCCCACGCGCAGTAAGCCTGCGCCTCAAACAGGCTGACGTGCCGCACCGGTTCGTTGTCGTTCAATTGATGCACTTTGCCGAAGCGGCGACAGCGCCATTGGCCATCGTTGTATTCCCAGCCTGCAGGAGCGGTACGACCGGTATGTTCCAGCCATGCACGACCGTCTTCGCTCCAGTGCTGTAGCTTGATATATCCGCCATCGTCAATAAAGGCGCAAAAGTCTGCGTTGGAAACCGGCCCGGTATCGATCTCGAAAGCACTGACCTGGCATGCATGCCGCCATCGTTCGTTGTCAAATGCAAAACCTTTTTCGGGCTCGGCGCCACGTTTGAGTATGCCGCCGTCGAAATGCAATGCGGGCGCCCGTTCATACCGACCGGCATTGAATAACAGCGCGGCCGGCAACGTGACCCCTAATGTATTGAGCGTGTAAAAAAACGCTTCACCATGCATGTCTTCATGCGAAAGAATCAACCGATAGGGATAAAGCGCCTGGTCACTCTGGTCATCCATTGCGGTTCTTGCGAGCCTTGCCGTTATACGCTCATGGACTTCGGAGAAATAATTTTTGACTTCGGCCGTGGCCGGCAAAGGAAGACTCCAGCGCGCATCGTGCCCGACCGTATTAGAATCGAACCATGCATCGGCATCCGGCAGCAGGGACGGATGGCGCACCGAGCGCGGATCGCTGCTCGCGGCCTCGCGCAGCGTGTACCACTCGGCGAACCAGGCGATATGCCCCAGTTCCCACAGCGGCGGATTGACGATGGCCAGCCGTGGGACCCGGGATGCCTGGTCGAAACCGGCAGCGGCAAGGCACTCAAACAGCGCAAGCGTGCGGTCATGGGCATCACGCAGGGCCGTGGCCAGTTCGACTGGTCCCGCGTGTCGAAACGAAGAAGTCATCAGGTCTGAAACCGCCTTCAGTAGGAAGCAGGATTGAAAAAACAGCACGTTACCATTATCAGTCCGGCAACGGCAAACGCCAACAACGGTAATTGGCAAACCGCAAGCCGATGGGCGGCTTTTCTTTCCTCCGGGTATGAGGTTCGCGTCCTGGAGGACTGGGACGGCCATCCCTGCAACCTGATGATTGCCTTGCATGCGCGTCGATCGGCGAGCTCCATCACGCGTTTTTCACACGCCTTTCCCGACCGTCCCTTGCTGGTTGTGCTGACCGGAACCGATCTTTATCGCGACATTGTTGCCGACGAACAAGCTCGTCAGTCATTGCGCCTGGCCTCGAAACTGGTGGTATTGCAGGAAGCCGGACTCGATCAGCTGGATGACCGGTCTCGGGAGAAGGCCTGCGTCATCTATCAGTCGGCGCCACCAGGCGGCGTGGCGCATGAAAAGAAAGACAAACAGTCATTCGATGTCATCATGATCGGCCATCTGCGCGCTGAAAAGGATCCGCTTGTCTTCATGCAGGCTGCAGCACATATCACTCACGTCGAAGCCGAACGCCTGCGCATGATCCATGTCGGCGGTGCGCTGGACGCCGAACTGCGGGAGCAAGCGCTGGCGACCCAATCCCGTCATCCGCATTACCGCTGGCTCGGCAACCTGCCGCACGCGGAAACACTGGAGCGCCTTGCGGCGAGCGATATCATGGTGATCGCGTCGCGCATGGAAGGCGGAGCGAACGTGATTATCGAAGCCGTCAACTGCGGCGTGCCGGTGCTGGCCAGCGACATTGCAGGCAATCGCGGCATGCTCGGTGACGATTACGCAGGCTATTTTGCGGTAGGTGACAGCATCGCACTCGCCGCACTGATCAATCGCGCATCGCACGATGCGGCGTTTCGCCGCACGCTTCAGGAGCAATGTGCAAGGCGTCGACCGTTATTCCAACCCGCACGCGAACAAAAGGCTGTGCTGCAAGTAGTGAGAGAATTGCTGTTGAACGTACACACAAACGCACCCGAACTCGATACCTCAACCCGGCCCCCATGCTCTCGATAATGAATAGTGGCAACCTTACTTCCGCACAACTGAACGGTATCCTCAGCATCGCTGACGATGCCATTATTTGCGTGGACGGCCAGCATAAAATCATCCTGTTCAACCAGGGCGCGGAGCGCTTGTTCGGCTGGACTGCGCGGGAAGCGAACGGGTTGGACCTGAATACGCTGTTGCCGCAGCGTCACCACGCGACCCATCGCAACCACATCGCTAATTTTGATCGCTCGGGGCAAAGTGCGCGCAGGATGGGTGAACGCCGTGCGATCTTCGCCATGCGCAAGGATGGCACCGAATTTCCTGCCGAAGCATCGATCTCCCGCCTGGAAGCGGATGGTACCGCGATTTACACCGTCATCCTGCGCGACATTTCCAGCAGAAAGGCCTATGAGCGCGAACTGCAGGAAGCGCGCGACAAGGCGGAAGCGGCAACCCAGGCAAAGAGCATGTTTCTCGCCAACATGAGCCATGAAATCCGCACGCCGCTCAACGCAGTGATCGGCATGACCAGCCTTTTGCTCAATACCGCAATCGACGACGAACAGCGGGATTACGCGGAAACCATTCGCGCCAGCAGCGAAGTGCTGCTGACGATCATCAACGATATCCTGGATTATTCAAAAATCGAAATCGGCAAGCTGGAAATCGAGCGTCAGCCTTTCGACCTCCGGCGCTGCATTGAAGAATCCCTGGACCTGCTGTCGCCGGACGCGAGCCACAAGAACCTCAACCTTGCTTATTTCATTGATGACGGCGTTCCGGCTTCCGTGGTCGGCGATGTTACGCGGCTGCGCCAGGTGCTGGTCAATCTGCTGTCGAATTCCATCAAGTTCACGCATCACGGCGAGGTAGTCATCACGGTGACATCAACGCTGGTCGGCGACGGGACGCACGAAATCCGATTTTCTGTGCGGGATACCGGCATCGGTATCCCGCCGGATCGCCTCGGCGAACTATTTGAAGCGTTCACGCAAGTCGATGCGTCGACCACCCGCAAATATGGCGGGACCGGCCTGGGCCTGGCGATCAGCAAGCGCCTGACCGAAATCATGGGTGGACGCATGTGGGTGGACAGCGTGGTTGGGAATGGGTCAACCTTCCATTTCACCATTATGGCCGCTGCTTCCGGGCCGGGGCTGGCACAAAACGTATTGCAGGAGCGCTCGTCCGCGCTGTCGGGCAAGCATGTGCTGATCGTCGACGACAACGGCACCAACCGCCGCATTCTCGTCAAACAGGCGCTGCTTTGGGGAATGGTGCCCTCTGCGCTGGCGTCCGGCATCGAGGCGCTGGACCTGTTGCGGCACGGGCATGCCTTCGATGTGGCGATCCTCGACATGAGCATGCCGGAAATGGATGGCCTCGCGCTGGCGCGTGAAATCCGCAAACACCGCAGCGTCGATGCGCTGCCGATGATCATGCTCACTTCGGTGGCGCACCGGCCATCGGAAAGCAGCATGCGGGAAATCAATTTTTCGGCCTACCTGAACAAACCGATCAAGCCTGCCGCACTGTTCGAAGTGCTATTGCATGCGATGCGCATCCAGCCACTGGCGCCAGGCCGGGACAAAGTCCGTGCGCCGCGCGGCAAGCTCGCCGAAACCTTGCCCCTCAGCATCCTGGTTGCGGAAGACAATACCGTCAACCAGAAGGTGGTGCAGCAGTTGCTCGCGCACCTCGGTTACCGCGCCGACGTGGTGGCCAATGGCGTGGAAGTTCTGGATGCGCTGGAACGGCAAACGTATGACGTGGTGCTGATGGACGTGCAGATGCCCGAAATGGATGGGCTGGAGGCAACGCGCCGCTTGCGCGCCCGCTTCGGTGGAAATGGTCCGCGCGTGATCGCAATGACCGCGAATGCGATGCCGGGCGACCGCGAGAAATGCCTCGCCGTCGGCATGGATGCGTATGTATCGAAACCGATTGAACTCGACGACGTGCGCGCCGTGCTGACGGCGGTGGCGCCGCGCCGCAAGCAGGACGACAGCGGGACGACTCCCGTCATCGACCAGCGCCGCATCGACCAGTTGCTTGAACTGCAGGATGAGGAAAATCCCACCATTGCTGCCGATATCGTGCGCCTGTTCATCCAGGACGCACCGGGACACCTGGATAACATCGCACGCGCGATCGCCGATGCCGATCCGGCGCGATTGAAGGCGGCCAGCCATCGTTTCCTGTCGAGCATCGAGAATCTCGGTGCGATGCGCATGCGTACACATTGCATGGAACTGGAGCGCATTGGCATTGGCGGCTCCGTGCAGGACGCCCATAAGCAGTTGACACAGTTGCAGCACGAATTCGATAACGCACGCGTCCATCTCGAAAGCCTGATTGCGCAACCCTGATTGCTACAAAAGCTTGCGCCATATCATACGAGACAAGCATCGCAGGCATACGCTTTGCCCTGAAGCGCCGTCGTTGCCGCAATTTGCGACGGCTTTCCGTACCAGACTGGAACAGTTATTTTGCAGCCATTTTTGTTTTTACAACGCCTGATTTTCTGTGGCAAAATCAATCTGCATTCGATTTGTATCAGTAAGGACAACACTGAGTTTTAGCATTGCCCGACGTCGGCATGTTGCACAGGACGACGTCATATCGTTGACGGTGTACGCCATGGTGACAGCCTCGTACTCAGCGACCGACTGCCTCATCGTTGCGCAGATTCCGCCGTTTTGATTGTTGAAGAATTAAAGAAGTGCGATTCGAATCAATACAAAAAGGAGACGAAGCATGCAACGGTCCCTGCTTATCGAGCCGGACAAGTGCACCGGTTGCCTGCAGTGCGAAATGGCCTGCAGCTATGAAAACTACGGCGCATTCAATCCCGCCAAATCCCGCATCAAGGTGTTCGAGTTCCACCAGACCGGCACCAAGGTTCCCTATACCTGTACCCAGTGCGACGAAGCCTGGTGCCTGCATTCCTGCCCTGTCGAGGCCATCCGCATCGACATGAGTTCCGGCGCCAAGGTGGTCAACGACGATCTCTGCGTTGGCTGCAAGGTATGCACCATTGCCTGCCCGTTTGGCACGGTCAACTATGTACAGAGTACCGGCAAGGTACAGAAGTGCGACCTCTGCTATGACAATGTCGCCGGCCCCGCCTGCGCATCGGCTTGCCCGACAGGCGCCATTACCTACGTCGACGCTGACTGGACGGGCCTGGATCGCATGCGTCAGTGGGCCGCCAAGCTTGGCGACAAGACAACCGCCTGAGGAGAACCAAGATGGCCTGGACTGGAAAAATCCTGCGCGTCGACTTGACCGCGGGTACCTGTACTGCAGAACCGCTCAATATGGATTGGGCACGCGACTATCTCGGACAGCGCGGACTTGCAACCAAGTACTTCGTGTCCGAAGTCGATCCGCACGTCGACCCACTGTCGCCGGAAAACAAGATTATCTGGGCGACCGGTCCGCTGACCGGCACCATGGCCTCGACCGGCGGCCGCTATTCGGTGATCACCAAGGGCGCGCTCACGGGTGCAATCGCCTGCTCGAATTCGGGCGGCTATTTTGGTGCGGAACTCAAGATGGCCGGCTGGGACATGATCATCTTCGAAGGCAAAGCGCCGGCGCCGGTCTACCTGAACATTACGGATGACAAGGCGGAACTGCTCGATGCTTCCTGGTTGTGGGGCAAGACCGTATGGGAAACCGAGCCGGCACTGAAGACGCGCCACCAGGATCCGCAGATTCGCGTGTCCTCCATTGGTCGCGCCGGGGAGACCGGCTGCCTCTATGCCGCGGTCGTCAACGATCTGCACCGCGCGGCCGGGCGCTCCGGCGTCGGTTCCGTGATGGGCTCGAAAAACCTGAAAGCGATTGCGGTACGCGGCACGCTGGGCGTCGGCAACATCCGCGATCCCATGGCCTTCATGTCGGCGACAGTCGCGGCAAAGAAGGTGCTCGCGGATAACGCCGTCACCGGTCAGGGCTTGCCCAAGTACGGCACGCAGGTACTGATGAATGTCATCAATGAAATCGGTGCCATGCCGACACGCAACCATCGGGAAGTGCAGTTCGAGGGCGCCAAGGATATTTCCGGCGAAGCCATGCACGAGCCGCGCACAACAGACGGAAAAACCAATCTGGTGACCAACCAGGCCTGCTTTGGCTGCACCATTGCCTGCGGGCGGATTTCCAAGATCGACGAAACCCATTACACCGTACAGAACCGGCCGCAATACTGGGGCACTTCCGGGGGGCTCGAATATGAAGCCGCCTGGGCGCTGGGTTCCGCAAACGGCGTCAACGACCTGGAAGCCCTGACCTATGCCAACTTCATCTGCAATGAAGACGGCTTCGATCCCATCTCCTTCGGGGCGACTGTCGGCGCGGTCATGGAACTCTATGAAATGGGTGTGCTGACCAAAGAGCAGCTCGGTATCGAAGCCAATTTCGGCAATGCAAAAGCGCTGACCTATTTCGCCGAAATCACTGCCAGGGGCGAAGGCTTCGGCAAGGAGATCGGACTGGGGTCGAAGCGACTCACCGAAAAATATGGCCATCCCGACCTGTCGATGAGCGTGAAGGGCCAGGAATTCCCCGCCTACGATGCGCGCGGCATCCAGGGCATGGGACTCGCTTACGCCACCTCCAATCGCGGCGCCTGCCATCTGCGCGGTTATACGGTCGCCTCCGAAGTGCTTGGCATTCCGGTCAAGACCGATCCGCTGGTGACCGACGGCAAGGCTGACCTGGTGAAGGCTTTCCAGGATGCGACCGCCGTTTTCGATTCTTCGGGCGTCTGTGTGTTCACCACGTTCGCATGGACGTTGGCCGACCTGCAACCGCAATTGCACGCAGCCTGCGACGAATCGTTCACGATGGAGAGTCTCGCATTGATCGGCGAGCGTATCTGGAATATGGAACGCGACTTCAACAACCGCGCAGGCTTTACCCACAAGGATGACACGTTACCGAAGCGGCTGATGACCGAGCCCGCAAAGAGCGGACCGGCGACCGGCCTGGTCAGCGGGCTCGACAAGATGTTGCCCGAGTACTACGCGGCACGCGGGTGGACGAACGAAGGTCAGTTGACCGAGCAGACACGCGAACGGCTTGGCTTGTAAGAGTAGCTGCTGCCAACGTCAGGCTGTCGGGGTCGAAAGGACCGGACGCGAATGCCAGCGCGTGATCGTTCGGTCCTAACTACGTTAGGCGTTCATCGCCTACAGGGCCAGGCTGCCTATACCTATCATTGGGATGGAAAGGGAAAACATGCAACACGTCATCATCGGCAATGGACCTGCCGGCGTCATTGCAGCTGAAACCATTCGCAAGAATACCGCAGCAGACAGCATCGTCATGATCGGGGACGAAGCTGAACCGCCTTATTCGCGGATGGCGATTCCCTATCTCCTGCACGGCAACATTAATGAACGCGGCACTTATCTGCGCAAGGACACCGAACACTACCGCCGCCTGTGCATCCAGCAAGTGCAAGGGCGTGCAGCCCGCGTCGATACCGGCACGCGGCAGGTCGTGCTGGAAGACGGCTCGCAAGTCGGCTATGACAGGCTGCTGATCGCCACCGGTTCAGTACCGGCACGTCCGCCGATTCCAGGAATCGACCTGCCCGGCGTGCACAACTGCTGGACGCTGGAGGATGCGCGCAGAATCATGGGACTCGCCGCGCCCGGCGCCCGCGTCCTGCAGATGGGGGCTGGCTTCATCGGCTGCATCATTCTCGAAGCGCTGGCAATGCGCGGCGTCCAGCTCACCGTGGTGGAAATGGGCGAACGCATGGTGCCGCGCATGATGGGCGATGCCGCCGGCAACATGATTCGCCGCTGGTGCGAAAGCAAGGGCGTGGCCGTGCATACCGGTACCCGCGTGGATGCCATTGAGCGTGGCAACGGCGGCAACTCTCCGCTGATCGCGCGCCTGTCCAACGGCACCACACTGGAAGCCGACCTTGTCATCTCCGCGACCGGCGTCAAGCCGAATATCGGCATTCTCCAGGAAAGTCCGATCAAATGCCTGCAGGGCATCCTGGTCGACGAGACCATGCAGACCTCGGTCGCCGGCGTCTATGCCGCGGGAGACTGTGCGGAAGCCTTCGATCCCATCAGCGGACAGACCATCGTGTCGGCGATCCAGCCCAACGCCGCCGACCAGGCGTATTGCGCAGGCATGAACATGACGGGACGTCGCGCGCTGCAGCGCGGAGTCACGCAGATCAATGTGCTTGACACCTTGGGCCTGGTCTCGACATCGTTTGGTCAATGGGATGGCGTGCCGGGTGGTGATCATGTCGAGTTGACGGATCATGACGCATTTCGCCATGTACGGCTGGAGTTCGACGGCGACGTGCTGGTCGGCGCAAATGCCATTGGTTTTACCGAGCATGTCGGTATCCTGCGCGGGCTGATCGAATCAAAAGTCAAACTGGGCGGCTGGAAACAAGCCTTGCTGGCTAATCCCTTATGCCTGCCCGAAGCCTATATTGCCGCCACGCGCAAACAGCCCGACTGGCGACATGCATGAAAGTGATCTTCAAACTGTTTGCATCGCTGACCGACTATCTGCCACCCGAGCGCAAATACAATGCGATTGAGCTGGAGGTTGCATCCGATACCACGCTCGGTGAACTTATCACGCGTTTCAATATGCCCCCCAAACTGGTGCATCTGGTGTTGATCAACGGTGTCTATGTAGAACCAGCCGATCGCGCGCTGCGCCAGCTTGTCGATGGGGATGTGGTGGCGATCTGGCCGCCGGTGGCGGGCGGCTGATGCAGGAAAAGAGCGAAGACAGGATCGTACCTGTCGAGCTCGTGCGGGAAATGGGATGCACCGAAGCGGACTTCCAGCGCTGGCTGCCCGGCGCGACAAAGCAGGCGCCCATTGACACGGTACGTCAAGACGATGGCGACTTGTATATCGTCCATGCTGATGCAGGCGCGGTGGAAATCATGACGTCCCGGCGAGCCCCCCGGCGCATTGCGGGCATCACCTTGCCGGTACTTCATGTGCGTTTCCGATTTATTGGCATGGACGCATTGCAGCGGCAAACCTTCCTTACGTATTTCGATCACTACACGCGGCGTGGCGGAGGCTGAAGTGTGTCGTTACCATTAACACCAATTCCGATAATTCGCTTACTTCGAAGCGCTCAATCTTTCTTTTCCCGAACTTCGACGTCGATAATGGTTGGATCGTTGTTCATCGGACGTGCAGGATCCGATGAGGAGCCAAAGAGCGAGGAAAGTGCACGGTTTACAAACGCCTGTCTCATCCACTTGTAAGCAAGCAGGTAGCCTATCGACAGACCGAGAAATAGCGAGGGTATTAATTCACCCCTGGAAACAAAACTCAGCAAACAGCCGGCAAGCAAGGCAAGTAATACTGGTCGCCGGGCATGTTTAGGAAGCAAGCCAACGGTACGCAACTTTCCCTGGCGTACATAAGGCAGCCTGGCAAACAGAGCACCGAGGAGCAGACCGGCCACAAAACGCCCGGTGCCTAGATAGCTGGAGACAAAACCAACAACCAGATAGCCAGCATAGGAAATGGTGCCAGCTACAGCGGCCAGCACCAATATTAAAACAGCGATTGCCAGCTTTGGCATGCGCATTGCGGCTTTGACTAATAAGCGTAAGATTTTTTTACTCCTGCAAAATTCTGCAGCTCAAAGATGTGCCGTTATATGGCCGGGCAGCTATGTTAAACGTGTTGGTTGATGATGTCTGCAATGGTCTGAAAGCGCTATCTCGGTGCGCTCAGTGCATTGACTGCTTTCATGCTATTTGTTGCTTTGCGAAGTCGCCGGTGGCGTAAATCGTATCGGCAAATGTGATTTGTGACTACGCTAGCGATGCGCCGTCACACCGACCTGCTGGCACATATCCAGCACTGGACAGCTAGAGCAATGCGGTAATTTTCCGGTGCAGATATGCTTGCCGAATGGTACAAGCAAGCGGTTAATGTCTATCCAGTGGCGAGGCGGAAGCTTGGCTTCCAATGCGATTAAAGTTTTTTCGGGTGTTGAAGTTTGTATATAACCCCAGCGCCCTGTCACGCGATGGACATGAACATCCACACTGATAAAAGGCGCTTCACACGCAATACCCAACACAAGATTTGCACACTTGGGGCCGACGCCGGCGAAGGAGAGCAAGACCTCTCGATCGCATGGAAGCTTGCCATCAAAGTCATCGATCACCCGGCGTGCAATCGCAAGGATCTGATTCGCTTTGCGCTCATGGAAGGTACTTGCCTTGATCAACGTGTCCAGTTCTTCATAACTCAATGTACTCATCTCGGCCGGCGTGCGCGCACGTCCGAACAACTTGCGCGAAACAGGCAGCGTCACTTCGTCAAAAGTGCGAATGGAAATAATACAGGCCACCAGTTGCTCGAAAGCCGACGTAAATCCTTCTTCAGCCAACTGAAAAAGTGCCGCTTTCGGCCATGGGCTTACGGCAGTTTCAATGCGGCTGAACGCCAAGCCAATATCCAGTGGCTTCTTCTCCATCGGGCTTACCTCCGTTCTGATGGACGCAAGGACGTCAAGGATTGAATCTACACATCGCGGCTGACAAAACCTGCTTTCGGCATTGCCGCTTTGACAGGCAACGGTGCGATTGCATTGGAAATCAACGGGTGCGTAGTCAGGCGAACCTGAGCCGGGTACTACGGAACCACGCCATTATCCAGACCCGCAGGTCATCTCAGCGCAGTAACCAGCGCCACAACAGCGACCGCCGCCACGACAGCGGTTGCACAACATAGCCAGATAAAACGGACGCGTTGGGTTTCGAGCCGCTGGATCAGTTGGGCATTCTGGTCGGCGAGTGCCTTGATCAACTGCGATGAGGCATGCATCTGCTCATGCAACTCCGCTGCCGTTTTTTCCGCTACGCTGACCCGTTGGTCCAGAGCGTTAATTGCCTCGGCCATCGATGCCTGGTGGCTGGCCGCACTTGGCTGCGGCGGCGACGAGGCATGGGGTTCGGTGGCGTTCCATAACTTCCTCGCTCCTTCCGCCACTTTCGGTGCTGAACTGATCACGTCGGACCACGGAACGTTCTTTAATAGCGATAACCAATTGTTTGCCACGGATGTTCCTGTATGAAATGTTCTGAATAGGCTTTACCAGACTAGTATAGTTTCATCGTCTTTTCGCAGCAGCCTTCTGATTTTTAGAGCATGCAAATGCAGCTTCGTTTAAACATCCTCGTTAGAATCATACCGCCGGGTTTGCCCATGCCATTTGACCAGACGCCATTGTGCTTCAGTAGCCTATCTTCCCAATTATCCCAATAAAAAAGGCTGGAAACCCTTCGGGTTCCAGCCTTCTCTATCATTATGACTCGCGATGCTGCGTGAGCGGCAACAGAGCTGACTCTAGTTGCCGCCTATTTGCAGGCTGTCAAGCTGCATGCACCGCCGTCGTTCCCGGTGCCTTCGGCGCATCGAACTCTTTCAGCAATGCCGCTTCTTTCTCCTTCGCCGCCTTCAGATGACGTTCTTTCACGTGGCCGAAGCCCCGGATGTCTTCGGGAATGCTGGCGATCGCCGCAGCCTTGGCAAGATTATCCTTGTTTAACCTAGGCAACAACGCGGAGACGGTTTCCTTGTACTGAGCAATCAATGCGCGTTCGGTTTTGCGTTCCTCGGTATAGCCGAACACATCAAGCGCTGTGCCGCGCAGGAACTTCAGTTTTGCCAGCATGCCGAATGCCTTCATCATCCAGGGACCGAACTCCTGCTTGATCAGGTGGCCTTCCGCATCGCGCTTGGCCAGCAACGGCGGCGCGAGATGGAATTTGACCTTGTAGTCGCCTTCGAACATGCCATCGATCTTGGCCTTGAATGCCGTGTCGGCATGCAGGCGGGCGACTTCATACTCATCCTTGTAAGCCATGAGCTTGAACAGATAGCGTGCCACCGCTTCGGTCAGGCGGCTCGACTTTTCCCCTGCAGCGTTGCGCTCCGAATCCCTGACACGCTGCACGAACTCACGATACTGCTGTGCATACTGTGCGTTCTGGTACTTGGTCAGGTAATCGACACGGGTGGCAATCACGTCGTCCAGCGACGGTGTGCGCTTGAACTCGATCACTTGTGCCGCGGTATCGTTGACCTTGGCGAGGCGCTCGACGGCAGCCCAGTCGTGCGCGGCATTGCGGCCCCACACAAAGGCTTGCTTGTTGAACTCGATCGATACGCCGTTCAGCTCAATGGCTTTGATGATCGCTGCTTCGGACAGTGGCACCCAGCCTTTTTGCCATGCATAACCGAGCATGAACATGTTGGTCGCGATGCTGTCGCCCATCAGGGCAGTCGCCAGTTTGCCGGCATCGATGAAGTCGACACGATCGCTGCCGCAAGCGGTGCGGATCTCGGTTTCAGCAGACTGCCCCGGATACTTCCAGTCGGGATTCTTGACGAATGCAGCAGTCGGCGTGCCGGTTGCATTGACGGCGGCGTGCGTACGGCCTTCACCCATGCGTGACAGCGCGTCGCGGCTGGCAGTCACGATCACGTCGCAGCCGATGACAAGATCCGCTGCGCCGGTACCGACGCGAGTCGAATGAATGGCATCCGGCGTATCGGCCAGGCGGACGTGCGACATCACCGGTCCACCCTTCTGTGCCAGGCCGCTCATGTCCAGCACCGAGCAGCCCTTGCCTTCGACGTGGGCCGCCATCGCCAGGATCTGGCCGACTGTCACCACACCGGTGCCGCCGATACCGGTCACCAGGATGCCGAAAGGCTCGCGTGTGGTTGGCAACACAGGTTGCGGCAGATTGCTGCCTTCCAGGATCGGCAGCTTTTTGGCACCGGCGGAATTGTCGACCGAAGCCTTCTTCGGCTTGCGCAACTGGCCGCCTTCTACCGTTACAAAGCTGGGGCAGAAACCCTTGACGCAGGAAAAGTCCTTGTTACACGACGACTGGTTGATCTGGCGCTTGCGGCCAAACTCGGTTTCCATCGGTTCCACCGACAGGCAGTTCGATTGCACGCTGCAATCGCCGCAGCCTTCGCACACGGCTTCGTTGATTACCGCGCGCTTGGCCGGGTCGGGGAACCCCGGCTTGCCGTCCTTGCCGATTTTTTTCCGGCGGCGACGCTTTTCGGAGGCGCAGGTCTGGTCATAGATGATGGCCGACACGCCCTTCACTTCGCGCAATTCCTTTTGCACCGCGTCGAGCTCGTCGCGGTGGCGGATCGTGACGCCAGGCGCCCAGTTGACGCCAGCCGGATACTTTTCCGGTTCATCGGTGACGACCACGATGGGGTTCACGCCTTCGGCCGCGACCTGGCGCGAAATCATTGCCGGATCCAGCGGGCCGTCAAACGCCTGGCCGCCGGTCATCGCGACTGCATCGTTGAACAGGATCTTGTAGGTCATATTGACCTTGCCGGCGACAGCAGCACGGATCGCGAGCAGGCCGGAATGGAAATAGGTGCCGTCACCGAGATTGGCGAACACATGCTGCTCGGTGGTGAATGGCGCATGACCGACCCAAGTGACGCCTTCCGCGCCCATGTGGGTGAAGGTCGCGGTCTGGCGGTCCATCCACAGCACCATGTAGTGACAGCCGATACCGGCGAGCGCCCGGCTGCCTTCCGGCACCCTGGTCGAGGTGTTGTGCGGACAGCCCGAACAGAAATGCGGAATGCGATCCTTGTTCGGATCGGGTTTGCCGGCGCCGACCTTGAGGACGTTTTCCTTTGCCTCCAGATAAGCAATGCGTTCCTTGACGCGCTGTTCGATCGGATGGCCGGCGAAGTACTTCGAAATGCGGGCTGCAATGGCACGGGCGATCTGCGCCGGGCTGAGTTCATAAGTCGCCGGCAGCAGCCAGTTGCCATGGCCTTCGCGATGGTTGCCGCTCCATTCGCCGGTGTCATCGAACTTGCCGACCACGCGCGGGCGTACGTCGTCGCGCCAGTTATAGAGTTCTTCCTTGAGCTGGTATTCGAGGATCTGACGCTTTTCCTCGACCACAATGATTTCTTCCAGTCCTTGCGCGAAGTGACGCACGCCTTCCGCTTCAAGCGGCCAGGTCATGCCGATCTTGTACAGGCGGATACCGATGTCGCGCGCGACTTCTTCATTGATGCCGAGATCCTCCAGCGCCTGTCGGGTGTCGAGATAGGATTTGCCGGCAGTGACGATGCCGATGCGGGCATGCGGGCTGTCCCAGATGATCTGGTTGAGCTTGTTGGCTCGCACGTAGGCGAGTGCCGCGTACCATTTGTAATTGTTCATCCGTGCTTCCTGATCGAGCACGGCATCCGGATAGCGAATGTTGAGGCCGCCGGGCGGCAGTTCGAAATCGGTCGGCAGGATGATCTTGACGCGGTCCGGATCGAGGTCGACCGATGCGCCCGATTCGACCACATCGGTCACGCATTTCATCGATACCCACAGGCCGGTATAGCGCGACAGCGCCCAGCCGTGCAGGCCATAGTCGAGGTATTCCTGTACCGATGAGGGATACAGAACGGGAATGCCGCAAGCCTTGAGGATGTGCTCGCTCTGGTGCGCCGTCGTTGATGATTTGGCAGCATGGTCGTCACCGGCCAGCACCAGCACGCCGCCGTTCTTGTCGGTGCCGGCCATGTTGGCATGCTTGAACACGTCGCCGCAGCGGTCGACGCCCGGGCCTTTGCCATACCACATCGAGAATACGCCGTCATACTTGGCGTTCGGAAACAGGTTGACCTGTTGCGTACCCCAGACCGCCGTGGCCGCGAGGTCTTCGTTCACGCCGGGATGGAACTGGACATGATGCGCTTCGAGGTGTTTCTTTGCCTTCATGGCCGTCATGTCGACGTTACCCAGAGGCGAGCCGCGATAGCCGGTGATATAGCCCGCGGTATTGAGGCCGGCCGCAACGTCGCGTTGACGCTGCATGATCGGCAAACGAATCAGTGCTTGGGTGCCTGTGATAAAGGCACGGCCGCGCTCCAGCGTGAACTTGTCGTCCAGCGAGATGTTTTCCAGCAGGTTGCGCTGGTCAGCGGAAAGGGGTGCATTCATGGCGATGGTCTCCGTAATTTTTAGCCCTCATTGAAGTATAGTAAGCCAGTTTGGTATCGTAAAATCACAAATACACAACTCTGGTATCTGAAAAACGCATGGCTGAACACGTCACTCTCCGACAACTCCGTTACTTCGTAGCTGCCGCCCGGACCGGCCAGTTTTCGATGGCGGCAAGCAATGAACACGTGTCGCAGTCGGCGATCACCAATGCTGTCCTGGCGCTGGAGCAGCAGCTGGGTGTTCGCCTGTTCGACCGGCTTCCGCAGGGCGTGTCGTTGACCGCCGAGGGTGAAGATTTTTTTCACCATGCGCGGCACATCCTTGATTCCGTGCATGATGCAATGCACAAACCACGCTTTCGAGCCAACAACCTGCGTGGCAAAGTCAAGGTCGCTGCCTCGTACACTGTTTTAGGATATTTTCTGCCGGAGCTGCTGGCACGATTTCGCGCAAGTTATCCGGATGTGGAGATTGATCTGCGCGATATGGACCGCGCGGGTATTGAAGAGGCGGTGTTATCGGGGGAAGTCGAACTCGGTGTGGCGATTCTTTCAAACGTGCAAAAGCTCAACCGTTTCGGCCATGCGGTACTGGTCCGTTCGCGACGCCAGCTTTGGGTGGCGCCCGAGCATCCCTTGGCCAAACTTGAATCGCCTTCACTCAGGGACATTGCTCAGCATCCCTATATTCTCGTGACGGCGGATGAAGCGGAAGCATCGACCGCTGCCTACTGGAAAGCAAAGCGCCTGAAGCCGAATATCGTATTCCGCACCAGTTCGATTGAGGCGGTGCGCGGCCTGGTGGCGCATGGTTTTGGCGTCACGGTGCTGTCGGACATGGTGTTTCGCCCGTGGTCGCTGGAAGGCAAGCGCATTGAGGCACGACCTATCCTCGACGTCGTGCCGCATATGGAAGCCGGGGTATTGTGGAAAGAGGGAAACCCGTTGAGTACACCGGGTGAAGCACTGCAGCAGTTTCTATTGCACGCCTATGGAAGCTAGGCTAGTTATTTCAAGTACTTGAACGTCCCTACTGCGGTTGCCACAAGTAAATCATCGTCGAGCCAGATCTCCGAGCGTGTGAAATAGATTGACCGACCTTTCTTCTCCGCCAAACCCTTTGCGGTCAGTTCGCGACCAACACCATTGCCAAGAAAATTTGTCGTCAGTGACAGCGTCACCGCATGACGGGCGGGCTCGCCGGGCTCCGCATGCAGGCCGGAGTAGCCGGCCACTGCATCAAGCAGAGTACAAATGATGCCACCATGGACCACGCCGCTGCGATTGAGCAGGTTCTCGTTAAGCAACAGCCGCATTTCTGCATGGCCGTCACCCCATTGGGTCAGTCTGACGCCGAGGAATTCGAGAAGAGGATTATCGAGCCCTGGTAGGGCATTGAGTGGCAATGGTTGATTCATGAAGTTATTCCTGAATATTCCTGAAGCGGTGCTGCTGATATGGACCACTGTGTGTCCTTGAAAGCTATCATTCTGCCCGGAATGTGTGCACCCTGCCTGCGCTGAACAAGAATAAGGAACCTTTGGACGGTAAACGACCCTATCAATGACAAATTGATACCCTCCATGACTTATACCAATCCCAAGCTATAACGTGACAAATGAGATCGATGGATTTTTGTGACTGGCAAGGCGCAGGAGGAGTCAATAGCGAGCTATTGACGACGAGTGCAACGCAGGCAGGCGGCTCGGCGCCCCTGGAAAAAGACGCGATCTCATGGTGCGTTATGGGTTGGGATTGGTATTACATCCCTAGTGTGCCGTCACCCCATTTGCATAACCGAAAGGAGACCTGCCATGAGCACTACCATGTCACCTGAGATGAAACAATGCCTCGCCAATTGTATGGAATGCCATCGGATCTGTACCGAGACTGCAGCCCATGTCTTGCATGGTGGTCATGTCCATAGCGAAGCAAAGCATTTGATCGCGCTGCTCGACTGTGCGCAGATCTGCGGCTTGCATGCCGATTTCATGGCACGTCGTTCTCCCCACCATACCCATCTGGCAAAGGAATGCGCGGAAATCTGCAATGCCTGTGCCGACTTGTGCGAAGAGCATGCTGATCCCGACGGAGAGATGGCCGCATGCGCTAAAGCCTGTCGTACCTGCGCGCAAACCTGCATGGCCATGTCGCATTAACAAGACCGACAATAATGACGTGAGGTAACACTTGACTCCTGGCAGTGTGGCTAAGTTGCTAAGCTGTATAAGACGTGCCTGATATGCATACACCATTGCGTTTGGTCGAGGCGGCCAACACATAAGAACGTATGATCGTTTTATCATCCTTTTGATGTGAAAAGAACAAGATGCCATTCAGGGAGTATTGCGTCTGTTCAAAGTGACGCCTATGTCGCCATTATTACGCTTGCGCGCGCCGAGCCCTGTCGCACTCGCCACATTTATTATTGGACTGGTGCTGACGGCAATGTTGTTCGGCCTTACCTATGAACTCGAAACCGATAAGGCCGACCTCGATTTCCGGCGCCGCGTGGAGGGCTATGTCAGCGATCTGCAGCAAGGTGCCGGCGATGCCATCGCCAGTCTGCAGGCGGTCAATCAGCTGATCGCGAGTGTAGGCGAAGCCGGCCAGGATAACTTCAGCAGCTTTACTGCCCCTTTACTGAAGCGGCAGCCCTATATCCGTGCGTTCAGCTATCACCGCTTTATCTCTTCCCGAGAGCGTGCGATGTTCGAAGCCTCAATGCGGCGCTCGCATCCTGGTTTTGTGATCAAGGAATTCGGCGAATCGGGATGGGTTCCGGCTGCTACACGCAGTCAGTATCTCGCAACCATCTACGTTGCCCCGTTCGCAGAAGAAAAATTTCGGATAGGTAATGACGCACTGTATAACCCGCAACGCGCGGCGGCGACCTGGCGTGCCGTCGAGCAAGGCACACCTTCCGCGACCGGGATTGTACAAACCATTCTTAGCCGGACCAATGTGCCTATCTTTTTTGTCGTCATGCCGCTCTATCGCAGCGACATGCCGTTACGCACCGCGGAGGAAAGGCGTGCCGCGGTTTTTGGCGTGACGCAGGCAATGTTCAATGCGCGCGACCTCGTGGGAAAAGTTCTTGGTCGTGAAGCGTTGTCCATACCTGGACTTGAGGTCAGCGTATACACAGCCGTCGCCGGGGAAGGCGAGCATCTTGCATTTCATCATAAGGCCGAGCACCTGGAGGACGACAGCGTACTGTCGAGATTGCGCTTGTTCGGCGCACAAACACTGACCGTATCCGAATCGTTCGATGTGGGCGGCACGGTCTGGAATATCCGGATTTCCGGGACGCCTGCGACATTTACCTATAGCCATCGCGCTTCGCTGCTGGTTCTCGTATTCGGTTTGTTGTTCAGCCTTGCCGTTGCCCTGAATCGACAGTCGGCCGCCGCGCGGGCGATGCATATCGAACAGCTTGTAGAACAGCGCACCGTTGAGCTGGGGCGCGCCAGCCGCGACTTGCAGTTGCGTCAGCGGGCAATCGAGGCAAGCGCCAATGCAATCCTGATCACATCGGCATCCGGGCCGCATTTCGCGATCGAATATGTGAATCCGGCGTTTACCCGCATCACCGGATACCAGTCGGAGGAAGTGATTGGAAAGCCTTTTGATTTTCTTTGCGGCACGGACCATGACCAGGCGGGCGCGATGGAACTTCGCGCCGCCCTGAACTCCGGCACGGAGAGCCAGGCCATTGTTCGCCATTACCGCAAGGACGGTACCTTGTTCTGGGATAACGTCTATGTCGCGCCGGTGGCGCTGGCGGGGCGAGCGGCCACCCACTTCGTCGTCACGCAATACGACATTACCGAAACCCGGCGCTATCAGGCCGAACTGGAGTTCCAGGCAAACTACGACCTGCTGACCGGCATCGCCAACCGCAACCTGTTGCGCGACCGCGTCACTCAGGCGCTGACCATGGCGGCACGCCATGACGAGCACGTCTGCGTTGCCTTCATGGACCTGGATCGCTTCAAGTTCATTAATGACAGCCTGGGGCATCGCGCCGGCGATCTGTTCCTGAAAACGATTGCGCACCGGCTCAAGCGCGCGGCGCGCGACACCGATACGGTGGCGCGTTATGGCGGCGACGAGTTCGTGCTGGTGTTGCCGGAAGCGGAGGACGTTGCCGAGTCGGCCAAGGTAGTACAGCGCGTGATGCAGGCCTTGTCACGGCCGATTCCCATCAACGGCAAGGACTTCTTTCCGAGCTGCAGCGTCGGCATCGCGGTCTATCCGACGGATGGCGAAGATTTCGAAACCCTGCTCACCCATGCCGACATGGCGATGTACAGCGCCAAGGAAAAAGGCAGGAACACCTTCCAGTTTTATGCGCCGAACATGAACGAGCGTGCGGCCAAGCGGCTGCGACTGGAGGGTGACTTGCGACGTGCGCTGGAACGGCGCGAGCTGCTGTTGCATTATCAGCCGCAGGTCGATGTGAATTCCGGCCGCATTGTCGGGGCCGAAGCACTGATCCGCTGGCAGCATCCGGAACTGGGCCTGATTTCGCCATCCGAATTCATCAGCCTGGCCGAAGAAACCGGGCTGATTGGCGCCATCGGCGACTGGGTCTTGCGTACCTCTTGCAGCCAGGCGCGTCACTGGGAGCAAGCCGGTCTGGGCAAGCTGCGCATCGCCATCAACCTGTCTGCCCGGCAGTTCAGCCAGCCCAATCTCGTCAGCATGGTGGAAAGTGCCCTTGCCGACAGCGGCCTCAGTGCCTCCGACCTTGAGCTGGAGATTACCGAAAGCACCGTGATGGTCGATGTCCAGCATGCGATACGCACGCTGCATGAACTCAAGAGCATCGATGTGCATCTGTCGATCGATGACTTCGGTACCGGATTTTCCAGCCTGTCCTACCTGAAGCAGTTTCCCATTGACGTACTGAAGGTCGACCAATCGTTCGTGCGCGACCTGGCCACGGACCCGGACAATGCGATGATCGTGATGTCGGTGATTTCACTGGCGCACAACCTGCGCCTGAAGGTGATCGCGGAGGGTGTCGAAACAGCGGAGCAGCTGAGCTACCTGCGCGACAACAAGTGCGACCAGGTGCAGGGATATTATTTCAGCAAGCCGCTTCCGGCTGACAAATTCGAGCGCTTCCTGAAGCAGGAGCTTGGCACGGAAGCGTGAGCCAGAACACAGGTTGATGTGGTTGCGTTATGCAAGGGTCGTTACGCACAGTCGGGGCCGGGGCCGGACCCTGCACCTGTGACCTGCACCTTGCAGAGCGCGTCGGGAGTCAAGCTCAGGCCAGCAGCACCGACACCAGATCGCGTTTGGACTCTTCCACGCTCTTGTCGAAGTGCAGCGCCGATTCGACATGGTCGAGGTGGTCGAGGATCAGCTTGACCGCGCGTTCGGTCTTTCCTGCCTTGGCGGCCTCCAGAAACTCCGAATGTTCATCCGACGAACACACGGCGTCCATATCGGTCTGATACAGCATCGTGATGAGCGAGCTGCGTGCGACCAGTTCCTGCAGAATCTCGGTCAGTACCTGGTTGCCGACGATTTGCGCCATCAGTACATGGAAATCGCCGAGCAGCTGTGACTTCACCTTGGAATCGTGACCTGAAATTGCGGCCCGCTCGGCCTTCAGGTGCTTTTCCAGCATGCGGTAATCGGCTGGACGCGCCTTGGCGACAAATTCCCTGGCAAGGGCGGCTTCGAGGATGCGGCGGGTGGCAAAGATTTCGCGGGCTTCGGTTTCGGTCGGCTGGCTGACGAAAGCGCCGCGATCCGGAATGATATTGATCAGCTTGTCCTTGGACAGCGTCAGCAGGGCAGCGCGGATCTTGGTCCGGCTGACCGAGTACAGTCGCGACAGCGCTTCCTCGCGCAGCTTGGTCCCGGGCGGCAACCGGCGCGCGCCGATCGCGGCGGCGATGTCTTCCGCGATTTCGTTGGCGCTTTTTGCTGCCGCCGTTTCTTCTTCTTTACGTGACTTTGGCATAACAATGGAATCAGGTGTCGGGAGCCGGCAACCGATCGTGTCGGGTCCGGCCGCGCAAAGCTTAACATGAAGACAATCTTTTCTTCATGCCGATATGGTTTTACCGGTAGCCGCACTGTAGTAGAGCAGCCGACGGACCGTCAATGATATCGGTCCGCTGATAGATACTATATAGCACCGGATTCACTGAGAATAACATTTTTGCTCGCTGTTTTTGTATACAATCTTTGAATACGATACTATACTTTTACTTACCGATATGCCGCATAGACGCCGCAACAAGGAGAAAGCATGAATCAGGCAAGCAACAAGGGGGCGACCATCATGCGCTGGGCCGACGATCTCGCCAGTCATAGTGAAGCAGAAGGCATGCTCACCCGGACCTATCTGACCGCGGCGCACAGCGGCGCCGCCGAACAGCTCGGGCAGTGGATGCGCGAAGCCGGCATGAGCGTGCGACGCGACGCCGCCGGCAACGTGATCGGGCGTTATGAAGGACAGGTCGCAGATGCGCCGGTGCTCCTGACCGGTTCACACTTCGATACCGTGCGCGACGCCGGCAAGTACGATGGCAACCTCGGCATTCTCCTTCCGATTGCTTGCATCGCGGAATGGAACCGACAGGGCAAGCGCTTTCCGTTTGCCATCGAAGTGATCGGTTTTGCCGAAGAAGAAGGCGTGCGCTTCAAGGCCACCCTGCTTGGCAGCCGCGCATGTGCCGGCACCTTCGATAACAGCGTGCTGGACAAGGTCGACGACCAGGGCCAGACCATGCGCCAGGTCATGCATGCAGCGGGCTTCAATTCCCAGGACCTGGAGCGCGCTGCTTATGCGCGTGAGAAGGTGCTCGCCTTCGTCGAGGTCCATATCGAGCAGGGTCCCGTGCTGCTCGACGAATCCTTGCCGGTCGGCGTGGTCACGGCCATTTCCGGTGCAACACGCTTCCTGGTGCAAGCAACCGGCCTCGCCGGGCATGCGGGCACCGTACCGATGACACTGCGCCGTGACGCCGCCATGACGGCAGCCGAAATCGGCCTGACTATCGAAAAGCGTTGCTCGGGCATTCCCGGACTGGTGGGTACAGTCGGTCAGCTCGCAGTGCCGAACGGTGCCGCCAACGTGGTGCCGGGGAAGGCGGTCTTTACCATCGACATCCGCGCTGAAACCGACGACGTGCGTGAAGCGGCCGTCAACGATGTGCTGCAGGCCATGCAGGAAATCTCGGCACGCCGCCGCGTCAGCCTCGATATCAACAAGACGCATGAAGCCAGTAGCGTCCCCTGCGCCGGATGGCTGCAGCAGCAATTCGCAGAGGCCATCACCGCGTCCGGCATTCCCCTTCGCTACCTGCCTTCGGGCGCGGGCCACGATGCGATGGCCATCGCTGCGATCGCCGATGTCGCGATGCTCTTCGTCCGTTGCGGCAATGGCGGCATCAGCCATCATCCGGATGAAATCATGACGGTCGACGATGCGGAAACCGCGGCAGAAGTTTTCAGCCGCTTTGTCGAGCATTTCAAGCCGCAGCACTGACACGCGCTTTACCTTTTCCAAAACAGCCACTACTTCATCATTCAACAAACGAACACCACGGTACCCAACATGACAACAACGACATTGATCGATGGCTTTAATCTGACAGCGGAACAAGTAGTCGCCATTGCACGCGATCCCGGCGTGCAGGTTGGCCTGGCTCAATCCTCGCGCGATGCGCTCAAGCAGAGCCGCGACTACATCGAATCGACATGGATGCACGATGAAGCACCGATGATGTACAGCTTCAATACCGGCGTCGGCTTGCTGAAGGATACCCGCATCAAGGTCGAGCACATCGCGCTGTTCCAGACGCAGATGATTAAGGCCCATGCGGCCGGCATCGGTGAGCCCTTCTCCGAAGAAGTCAGCCGCGCCACCATGCTGCTGCGTGCCAATGCGTTCGCCAGCAATTATTCGGCGCCGCGCGTTGAAGTGGTCGACCGCCTGCTTGCCTTCATTAACGCTGGCATTCACCCGATCATGCCGCAGAAAGGTTCGGTTGGTGCGTCGGGCGACCTCGCACCGCTGGCTTACCTTGCCGCAGCGATTGCCGGCTTTGAAGAGGCTGAAGTCATGTATCGTGGCAAGCGCATGAGCGCGCCGCAGGCGATCACGGAATCCGGTGTCGGCCCGGTCCAGTTCGACCTGAAGGCGAAAGATGCCTCCGCGCTGATCAACGGCTGTACCGTATCGCTGGCTGTCGCGGTGCTGGCAGCGCATGACGCACGCAATCTGTTGTCGGATGCCTGCCTGTCGCTCGGTCTGACGCTCGAAGCGATGCGCGCCGAAATGTCGGGCTTCGACGAGCGCATCCAGCTGGCCCGCCCGCATGCCGGCCAGATCAAGACGGCGGCGATTATCCGCAACCTGCTCAAGGGTTCAACACGTACCACCCACGAAGCACGCGCAGTGCAGTTCCCCGATGAGTTGCGCCGTACCGATATCGCCTACACGCCGCGCATCCAGGATGTCTATTCGCTGCGCTGCGCACCACAGGTGTACGGCCCGGTGTTCGATGCGCTTGATTACATCGACACGATCGTCACACGCGAAATCAATTCGGCGACCGACAATCCGTTGATCTTCTCCAAGGATGGAGGCGGCTTCGAAATCATCTCGGGCGGCAATTTCCATGGTCAGTACCTGGCCCAGGCAATGGACTTGCTGGCCATGGCGGTGACTGACCTCGGCAGTATCGTCGAGCGCCGCATTGCGCGCCTGATCGACCCGACCTTGTCGTGGGGTTTGCCGCGCAACCTGATGAGCGGTATCCGTGGCGTCAACACCGGCTACCCGGTCGTGCAATGCTCGATGAGTTCGCTGGTCATGGAAAACCGCACCCTGTGCATGCCGGGCAGCGTCGACAGCATTCCATCGAAAGGCAACAGCGAGGACCACATCTCCAATTCGACCTGGTGCGCACGCAAGGCGGCGACCGTGGTGGCGAATACCCAGTACATCGTCGGCGTCGAAATGCTGCTGGCCGCGCAAGGTCTCACCATGACCGAATCGCTGTTGCCGGGCTTTGTTCTGGGTCAGGGTACCCAGGCTGCGTACGACGAAGTGCGTCGCCAGATTCCGGCGTGCCTGGATGGCGACCGCTGGTTCCACAAGGATATTCAAGTTGCGCAGTCCTTCGTGATCACCGGCTCGGTACGTTCCGCGGTCGAGCAGAAAATCGGCAAGTTCGCGTAAGAAGAATAAGGTACCTGCCCTTGGGAGGCGAGCTGAAAGGCTCACCTCTTTTTTTCGTGCCAACAGCAGCCGGACACGCAGATCGGTACGCTGACCGAAGCCTTTGCGGCGACCGCGCGATTCAAATTTTCCGGCTGCTCTTCCAGAGATTCGGCCGCTGCCGCCGCCTACTCCACCAGCGCGGCATTCCTCATGGATGACGGGTTAGAACCGGTGACGCACGCCAATACCGAAGCTTTCGGCACGGCTGGACGCAGTGATCTTGTCCGACATCAGCACCGTGTAGATATCGGTACGCTTCGACAGCAGGTAGTCGTAACCCACCGACACGGTATCGCGCTTGAGTTCGGTGCCCACCAGACTGCCATCGCGTCTGGTATTCGCGTAGCCAAGCAAGACCTTACCCGGACCGACCGGCGCGCTCATGCCGAGACTGAAGGTCTTGTCCTTCATGCTGGCAGCGGTCGCGGTGTCATCGTCGTTGACCTGGTAGGTGGCAAACAGCTTGGCGATATTGAGATCGTAGCTGCCGCCAACAAAGTAGGCTTTCTGACGCGTGATCGCGCGGTAGTTGACCGGTGCCGCAGTTGCATCAATCAACGCTGCGCCGGAATTCGGATTACTGACCTCGGCATCGTGATAGAAGGCTGACAATGCGAGCGGCCCTTTGAAGTAGAGCAGGTTGAGTGCGATATTGTTCGTTCCGTTGCGACCCGCAACTTCACCGAACTGATAATGAACGTTCGCGCGCAAGCCATTGAAGTCGGGTGTCGAGTAAATGATCTCGTTGCTCCAGCCACTGTCGGACGCGTTCGATGCAATCCAGCTCCGCGCACCGAATGCGCCCGACGGCACATACGCATGCACTACCAGCGGCGAAAAGGTGAATGAATCGCCGAAGGGATTGAACAACACGGTAGGCAGGAAGCTCGGCGCCAGACCACGTCCGAACTGAATCTTGCCGAAGCTTCCGGCCAAGCCGACGTTGGCATCACGCGAGAACAGGTTGTCGCCGCCGAAGCGACCGGACGTGCCGGTATCGCCCTGGAAGAATCCGTTGAGCGCAAATTCCGCCTTGAGTCCGCCGCCCAGGTCTTCGCTCCCCTTGAAGCCGAAGTAGGACGTGGTCATGCCGCCGCTATTGACAACGGATCGGCGGCCCGCGTCGCCACTATATTTCAGCGAACCGGCAAACAGGTCGACCGTGCCCTGCACGGTCACGTTGGTCTGGGCAAATGCGCCCTGGATGGCGAGGCAGCCAATGGCTGCCGCGATGGCGGTGGTTTTTTTCATTTTGTCTCCCGAAAGGAAAGATGGGTGTGAGCCTGCCTGGCATGCGGTTTTTCAACCGCATGCCATGGTCGATATTGTTATTATTTTCTGGTCCTGCGCCGCGTTCTTGTTGAATAAGCTTATTGCACGGCGTCTGCAAGGCGGAATCCGCCGATGCGAATGATTTGTTCTATGCATTCCTTCGCCTCCGCATCGCGGTCGTTGCCGAGACGCCTTTCAACATTTTGCAGAATGCTTTGGCGATTGTGTCCCTTCACGGCAATCACAAAGGGAAAGCCGAATTTCTCGTTGTAGCGATTGTTGAGATCCTGCAGCTTTGCGAATTCCTCGGCACTGCACTGGTCGAGTCCCGCACCCTTTTGTTCACGCGTCGATTCCTCGGTGAGCTCGCCGCGCACCGCCGCCTTGCCGGCCAGTTCGGGGTGGGCACGAATGAGCTGGATGCGTTCCGCCTCACTGGCATTGCGGACCGCATCGGCCATGGCAGCGTGCAATTGCTCGACGCTGGCAAATGGACGTTTGGCTGCTGCACGTTCCGCCACCCAGGGCGAGTGTTCAAAAATTGCGCCGAGGGCCGCCGTGAAATCGGCTGGCGACATGGTATTCAGATTGTCGAGAGAAAAATGTTTGGTCGTCATTTTGCTTGATACGGATGCGTGCTGATCCAGTGGTTGGCGATATCGATACGGCGGCAGATCCACACATTGTCATGGGACTGCAGATAATCAAGGAAACGTTGTAGCGCGCGGAAGCGTCCCGGCCTGCCGAGCAGCCGGCAGTGCATGCCGATCGACAGCATCTTCGGCCTGTCCTGTCCATTTGGATCGCCTTCCGCGTACAGCACGTCGAAGCTGTCCTTCAGGTATTGATAGAACTGTTCGCCAGTGTTGAAACCCTGTGCCGTCGCAAAGCGCATGTCGTTGCTGTCCAGCGTGTACGGCACGACCAGGTGGGGCCTGGATTCGCCTGCCGAGGTCTCGACTTCGGTCCAGAAAGGCAAGTCGTCGCCGTAGTAATCCGAGTCATAGGTAAAACCGCCCTGCTCGACCACAAGCCTGCGGGTATTGGGCGAATCGCGGCCGGTGTACCAGCCGAGCGGCGCGCTGCCGGTCAGCTGACGCTGGATGTCGATCGCGATCCGCATATGCTCGCGCTCCACGGCTTCATCCATGTGCTGGTAGTGAATCCAGCGCCAGCCGTGGCAGGCAATTTCATGACCAAGGTCGACGAATGCCTGTGTCAGTTCGGGATGTCGCTGCAAGGCCATGGCGACGCCGAACACGGTCAGCGGCAGCTTGCGCTGCTCAAACTCGCGCAGGATGCGCCACACGCCGGCACGCGAACCGTATTCATAAATCGATTCCATCGACATGTGGCGCGCCTCGAATGCCGCCGCGCCGATAATCTCGGACAGGAATTGCTCCGAAGTCTTGTCACCATGCAGCACATTGTTTTCGCCGCCTTCTTCATAATTCAGGACGAATTGCACCGCGATGCGCGCCTGGCCGGGCCAGCGCGCGTGAGGAATCTGCCGGCCATAGCCGACGAGGTCACGGGGGTATGCGTTATCTTTCTGCATGGTGAAGTAGTAGTAAGTAAGTTATTCGCTGCCGTGGGTATTGGCCTTGGCCGCAGCCTCTGCCTCGTCCTGGGAAGCGATGCCGTTAAAAAACAGGTTGAGTAATACCGCAACGATCGCTGCCAGCAAAATCCCGCTATGCAGCAGCGGCGACAGTGCCTTGGGCATATGTTGCGCATAGCGCTCAGCCACCAGCGGCAACATGCCGAAGCCGATAGCAATGGCAACGATGAACAGGTTGTTGCGGTTGCTCTTGTAGTCGACCGCTGCCAGAATGCGGATGCCGGTAGCGGCAACCATGCCGAACATGACAAGGCCGGCGCCGCCAAGCACGAATTGCGGCACGGCTTCGGCAGCTTGCGCGATCTTGGGAATGACGCCCATGATTATCAGGATGACGCCGGCGGCGACACAGACCCAGCGGCTCTTCACGCCGGTCACACCAACCAGGCCGACGTTCTGCGAGAACGAGGTATACGGGAAGGTATTGAAAATGCCGCCGATCAGCGTACCGAGTCCATCGACGCGCAAACCGCGACTGATGTCGTCTCTGCGGATCTCCTTGCCCGTCAGTTCTCCGAGCGCGAGGAACATGCCGGTCGATTCGATCATGACGACGAGCATGACCAGCGTCATCGTCATGATCGCGACGACGTCGAAGGTCGGCATGCCGAACTGGAAAGGCGTGACGATGGCGAAGGTCTTGGCCGTCGATACCTTGTCGAAGTCAACCTTATCGAGAAAATAGGCGACCGTGGTACCGGCGACAATGCCGGTCAGTACCGCGATATTGGCAAGAAACCCCTTGCCGTATTTGGCAACCAGCAGGATGACAATCAGCACGAACAGTGCAATGCCGAGATTGTCGAGCGCCGCGTATTGCGGATTGGGAATCATCGGCGCCGGGCCGGCGGGCAACGCGGTCCCCGCTGCCTTTGCAGCAGCGACGAGATTGGCAAACGCGGGGTCGGGAATCGTCGCCATGTTGGGTGTGCCACCCATGGCCCAGTTGACACCAACGCGCATCAACGAAATGCCGATCACCGCGATAATCGTTCCGGTGACGACCGGTGGAAACAATGCAAGCACCCGGCTGACAAAGGGCGCGATGAATATCGAGATGATGCCTGCCCCGATGACGGCGCCAAAAATGCCTGTGACGCCCAATGCCGGATTAGCAGCCATGGCCAGCATCGGACTGACTGAGGCAAAGGTCACGCCCATCATGACTGGCATGCGAATACCGAACAGCTTGCCAAAGCCGAGCGACTGAATCAAGGTCACCAGGCCGCAGCAGAACAAGTCCGCACTGATCAGCGCAGCGACCTGTTCCGGCTGCAACTTGAGCGCACGGCCAATGATCAGCGGGACGGCAATTGCGCCGGCGTACATCACCAGGACATGTTGCAGTCCCAGCGTCGCCAGCTTGCCGGCAGGTAGACGTTCGTCGACCGCGCTGCCGGCCAGCGGTACGGAATCGGTTGCCGGCACAGATGCCACGGCAGTATGTGATGTGCTCATCATGTCTTCTCCAAAACTGCGGGTGTGAGAAATATTGTTGTTCTTGTTATGGTTTGTGGTGGTACCTGCCCTACTGTGCGTCCGGTTTACCTAATGCCGAACGCAAATCGAATCGCCTGTCAGGCCGCTTGAGCATCCGGCAGGCACATTGCTCCAGGTGATGCGCCATTTCATGTTGCGCACCGACGTGGTCTTTCTTTTCCAGCGCGTCGACCACCGCAAGGTGTTCATCGAATGAGCACGGCTGCTGACCTGTTGTTTCGGTCGTCGAAATCAGCAGCGTGGTCCGCGATACCAGGCGACGCAGCATGTCGACAAGCAACGCGTTGCCGGCAAGCTTCGCCAGCTCGATATGAAAATCAGCGGACAGCCGTATCCACAACGGGCGGTTTCCCTGCATGTAAGCTTCGCGCTCACGGTCTATCATTTGACGCAGGTGCGCAAAATCGGCCGCCGTCGCACTGCGTGCCACTTTTTGCATGGCCATCTGTTCCAGTGTCTGGCGCAACTCGAACATGTCGTGTGCTTCCTGTTCGGTAGGGCTTGCAATATATGCGCCACGATTGGGTTCGAGATCAACCAGGCCGTCGGCGGCCAGCTTGACGAGGACCTTGCGCACGTTATGGCGTGCCAGACCGTAAATTTCGGTGAGCGCCTGCTCGGTCAGTTTGGTGCCCGCCGGCAGGCGGTGCTCCATGATGGCGTCATAGATTTCAAAATACATGCGCTCATCCGGTGCAAGGCGCGATTCTTGCGGTACGGAAGGTGCGCTCACTAGTTTGGGGCGTGCGGCCATAATGATCCGGATCAGGGTTGGACGGCATCATGCAAAGTGCGGCAAAGCCGGGCTTTGCGCACCGTTGCGGGCTTTAAACAAGCTGCCACGCTTTCAATGTTGACGAGGATGCCAACGGCCCATAGAATTGTCAACAATTTGTTATTCGTTTTGTTCAATCTCTCGAGCAGCTGCAGTCACCCGTCGCGGCGGCACCTCATGCTCAACGCTGGCGCCATTCCTGGCAATGCCAGGTGTTATCCCAAATAATCATGGAGTTATGATGAGTCGTCTGACTACACACGTGCTGGACACTGCGCACGGCAAGCCTGGCCAAGGCATTACGGTCGACCTTTACAAAATTGTCGACAATCGTAGAAATAAATTGTTATCAAAAATCACCAACGCCGATGGACGCTGCGACGGTCCACTGCTGGAAGGAAACGCTTTCCAAGCCGGTGTCTATGAACTCGATTTCCATATCGGCGCCTATTTCACCGGACTCGGACTGGCCTTGCCCAAGCCCGCCTTTCTTGATGTGGTCACCCTGCGCTTCGGCGTGGCCGACGCCAGCCAGCACTACCACGTGCCGCTGGTAGCCAGCCCCTGGAGTTATTCGACCTACCGTGGCAGCTAACTTGACGATCAGGAAGGAGACATAACAATGGAAGGTTATTTGCTCGACTGGGCCAATTTGCTGCTGCGCTGGCTGCACGTCATTGTGGCAATTGCGTGGATTGGTTCCTCGTTTTATTTCGTATGGCTGGACAACAGCCTGCGGGCTCCCAGTGATGCGGCGCTGAAGGAAAAAGGCGTGGGCGGCGAACTCTGGGCCGTGCACGGGGGTGGCTTCTATAACCCACAAAAATACCTCGGTGCGCCACGTCATTTGCCGGAAGACTTGCACTGGTTTTACTGGGAGTCGTATAGCACCTGGTTGTCGGGTTTCGGCCTGTTCTCGGTGCTGTACCTGTTCAATCCCAAGGTCTTTCTGATCGATCCCAATGTCGCGAACCTGACCCCCACTGTGGCCGTCATTCTCGCACTGGCATTCCTGGTGGTTGGATGGCTGGTGTATGACGTGCTTTGCCGTGCGTTGCAAAAGAAGGAAGGATTGCTTGCGGTGCTGGTAGTTGCCTTTGTGGTCATCGCGTCATGGGCGGCCTGCAACCTGTTCTCGGGTCGTGCCGCATTTCTGATCATCGGTGCCATGATCGCGACCATCATGAGCGCCAATGTGTTTTTCTGGATCATTCCCGGACAGCGCAAGGTCGTCGCGGCAATGAAAGCAGGCCAGCCGGTCGATCCCATCCATGGCCAACGCGGCAAGCAGCGCAGCGTGCACAACACCTACTTCACGTTGCCTGTACTGTTTGCGATGCTGTCTAACCATTACAACATGACCTACAGCCACCAGTACAACTGGCTGGTGCTGGTACTGATCATGGTGGCCGGCGTACTGATTCGCCAGTTCTTCATCCTGCGTCACAAGGGCGTCGTCAACGTCGTCTATCCCATCGTTGCGGTGGCATTGCTGGCCGCGGTCGCCGCGTGGATTGCACCGTCCAGGCCGGCCGCTGCGGCGGCGGGAGCATCCGCCGCGGCCGTCGATGTCGCACAGGTCAAGCCGGTCATGGACAAACACTGTATCCAGTGCCATGCGGCTGCGCCTACGCTAATGCCGACGCCAGCAAAAGGCCTGATGTTCGACCAGCCTGATCAGATCAAGGCTCATGCGCAGCAGATCTACCAGCAAGTTGTGGTGCAGAAGGCGATGCCATTGGGGAACATAACCAACATGACCGAGGATGAGCGCGCGCTGATCGGCCGCTGGTTCGAAGGCGGCGCGAAGTAAACATCTGCAAACCTGCCTTGTTCACAGAGGGATCCCTGGAACGGCGTCACCGTCCAGAGATCCCTTTTCTGCTTATGCGCCATATTGCGCCTCGCCGGAGTGCGGCTGATGTCAGTGCGATTCAGCATGGCCTCTCCTGTGCGCTGCGCTTCAACATGCTATATTCGTCCTTGGCTGCAAAGCCAAAACGTTCTCAGGGCGGGGCGAAACTCCCCACCGGCGGTAATGATGCCTGCGCATCTAGCCCGCGAGCGCCTGCAAGACGCCAACGTACACGCGTAGGCATTCTGCAGGGTCAGCAGACCTGGTGTGATCCCAGGGCCGACGGTCACAGTCCGGATGAAAGAGGACGGGATTCATCAATCTGGCTGCGAGAACGTCTTGCGTTCCCTGCGGCGTAGCGATGTCCTCACACACTTGGAACTGCCGGTGTGTACTGAGCGACCGCGTTGCTACCGCATGGGCAAAAGTCGACTCGCGTGTCATTGCCATCCCGTGCGCCCTATTTATTTTTTCTCGTAAATAGGAGCTTCAGAATGTCTTACCCGTCACACCCATCACGTAACACCACTTCCACTTTCACTCCTGGTTCGGTCACCGGAAAACGCATTGCCTTCGTTCAGGCTTGCTGGCATCGCGATATCGTCGATCGCTGCCGCGTCTCGTTTGCGTCGGAAATGGAAAAGCTTGGTACCGAGGCGAACCTGATCGATTACTACGAAGTGCCCGGTGCATACGAAATTCCGTTGCATGCCAAACTGCTGGCACAGAGCGGCAAATACGAAGGTATCGTTGCGGCGGGACTGGTTGTCGATGGTGGCATTTATCGGCACGAGTTCGTTGCACAGGCAGTCATCTCCGGCTTGATGCAAGTGCAGCTTGAAACGATGGTGCCCGTGTTTTCCGTTGTGCTGACACCGCATCATTTCCATGCGGGCGAAGAACACCAGCGTTTCTTCTACGACCACTTCGTCGTCAAGGGTGCAGAGGCGGCGCATGCCTGCGCAAGCACCCTCGGCAAACTGCGAATCATGCGTGACGCAGCCAATCCAGCGCCGCTTGCAAACGCCGCGTAAGCAGAAAAGTCGCCGTAGCGCTCATTGTGTGAGCACTACGGCGACGCCGGACCTGCCTTATCATCAGGGCATCACCTATCACATCTCACGCATCCGGTAGCAGCACCACAAACGTTCCTTCCAGTTGACCAGCCTGCTTGCCTTCGCATTCCAGCACGGACTGCACCGTGATGCGGGCCATGCGTCCGCGACGTACCGCGTTGAACAACCGTTCCCAGGACCGCTCGTCGCCAGATGAAGCGATGGCGCTGAATGCCGCACTCATCGGTTTCTGATACAACATGTTGTTCGCCTGGATCACCACGCGCCCGGGCAATCCTGACGCCTGCAGACGCAGGTAGACCAGTGTCCAGGCGGACAGAATGGCGACCGCGGATGCACTACCACCAAAGACGGTAGCTTCATGATTGATATTCGGGCCAATGGGAGCGCGTAGTTCGACACGCTCCTCAGTGGCCGCGTGTACCTGCACACCCATTGCCTGCGACAGCGGAATTTGCCTGTGAAGGTAAGACTGCAGTGTAGTGATCTGAATTGTGTTCATGTATTTGCCAAGGTATTTAGAAATGGTCGTGCGCTGGCCACAGATTTCAATGTACCGTGTTTACTGCAAGCATGCTCTGGCCGGCAGCGCCGCAAACCTTTCTTCTTGCTTCATGTCTTTTGATTTACTTCGTCAGCAGCAACGGCGCATACGCCTATTGTTCAATTCTTTAGTGCTCTTGCGCGCCGCGCTGAACGGCCGCCAGCAAACCTGTCTTGCAAAAAGAAAACAACATGGAAATTGAACTCAAGCTTTTGTTGACACCGCAGGCTGCGCAGTCCTTGCGGACCCACCCCTTACTGAAGAAGTACGGCACCGGACAGCCACGGGAAGAAAAATTATCGGGTACCTATTACGACACCAGCAATTGCGACCTGCGTCGTGCCGGTGCCGGACTACGGGTCAGGCAAGTCGACGGCCGCTGGGTACAAACCATGAAAGCGGGTGGCGGCGTGGCGTCAGGCCTGCACAGCCGCCACGAATGGGAATCTCCTGTTGCTGGACCGACTCCCGACTTGGCCGTGCTGCGCGAACTGGTCGATCATGGATCGTCATGGAACCGATTGCTGAGATCCAGGGAAGTGGAGCAAGGGCTTTTACCCGTCTTTACGACCTCAGTGACGCGCACGATATGGGATCTCCGCCTTGCGGAAGGCACCGAAATCGAATGTGTACTGGACCAGGGCAGCCTTGAACGTGGCAAGGATAAGGAGACGATCTGCGAAATCGAACTGGAATTGAAATCCGGTAATGTCAATCAGCTTTATGGCTTGGCGCTGGAACTGCTCGAGTCGGTTCCCATGCAGATCGGAAACGCGAGCAAGGCTGAACGTGGCTATGCGTTGCTGGCCCCTGTGCCTGCTCGCGCCGTGAAAGCTGAGGCACTTGTGCTGTCCCGGCATATGAGTATCGAAAAAGCTTTTCAGCTTATCGTGGCGAACTGCATGGCACAGATGCAGGCCAATGAAGATGGCGTGATGCACAGGCATGATCCGGAAAGCCTGCATCAGATGCGCGTCGGCATTCGCCGCCTGCGTTCTGCTTTCAGCCTGTTTGCGCCTGTGCTGCAGGTGCCCGACGACATGCGGGAAGACCTTAACTGGATCGCAACGCAGCTCGGCACGGCGCGCGATTGGGACGTACTGGCCGATTCAACCCTGTCACGACTTGCCGATGCACCGACGGATGCTGCGCAGGTCGGCATGGTCCAGTATGCGGTTCAGAAACGGGCGCAACAACTGCATGGCGAGGCCGCGGCGGCAGCCACCTCGCCGCGATATACGCGCCTGGTGCTGCGCTTGTCGCAGTGGATGCGTGCTTGCGGCTGGCGCGAGGCGCCGCCGCGACAAGCGAGCACTCGCCTGCACGACTCTGTGATCCGATTTGCCGACGATATGCTCGATCAGCTCGATCGGAAGCTGCGCAAGCGCGGACGGCGCTTGCATAAAGCAACGCCGGAGGCGCGCCACCGTGCACGTATTGCGGCGAAAAAAACGCGCTATGCCGCCGAGTTTTTCCAGTCGCTTTATAACAGACGGAAGCTGCGGCGATATGTCAATGCCCTTTCGCGCTTGCAGGACGAACTGGGATTCCTTAACGATGCGGCGGTCGCCGACCGGTTGTTGCAGGATCTTCATGGCAAGGACGTCCATCTTGCAAGTGGCGTCGGATTTGTCCGCGGTTATCTTTCTCGCAGTGCCGATACCGATGCAAGCGTGATTCGCAAGCGCTGGAAGAAATTCAAACGCTTAAGCACACCCTGGTAAATGGATATTGGCATGCAGCGATCAGCCGCGGAAAAATGCTTCAGCCGGCACCGACATCAAAATCATCGTCGAGCCGGTAGACGCCGCGATGGAAGGCATCGATGACTGCGATCGCTTCACGCTCACGATCAGCCGGCACCAGCACGCGTACACCGCCCAAGGCCGGCGTAAGGAGCGAATGCAGCTGCACCAGGTTATCGTCGGCCACCATAGCAGGAATGCCGGCGGCGACCAGACAGGAGCGGACGATATGCGCCTCAGTCGGAATAAAATAGCGCGCTACGGCGACCATGTCGTTTGCACCGGCACCATGCGTCATGAACTTACCTTCCCGCGGCGTGCGCCGCATGAGACCTGCGAAAAATACTTCCGGTTTTGCCGATACGTCTGAACCCTCTGACGATGCTGTCGATGCGCACGTGTTCCTGACATTTCACCTCTCGTCGGGTATCCAGCGCAGCGTCAGCACGGTGCACCCGGCATCGACCGCATAACGGTGATAGATGCCTTCACCCCACGTTGCAAAATCACCGGAGTCAGACAGCACTATCTCCCGCGTGGCCTCGGGTGGAAAATCCTTTGACTCGGAAAAGACGATACGGAATCTGCCGCTGCCAATCAGGATGGACATCGTCCGTCCTTCACTGACCGGCTTATCAATGCCGCGCGGATCGCCTGCGGGATGAACCATCCATTTCATGCACAAGCCGTGCGACCGGCAATCGACCGGCATATAACGCAAGCTGCCGGCGCCGTCCTCTCCAGAGCGTGTCCATTCGCTGAAGCCGAGAAACCAGCCTGTTCCGTTTGTATCAAGCTTACCCGCATTGCCAGTCTCAATCTGCAAGGAACACCTCCGAAGTACGGTGAAGGATAACCGGTAGAACGGACACACACCGTAGAACGCTTATGCTTAACAATTGAAATGCTTTCCAAGTCCTATCATAAACGTCAATACTGGCGAAGCGATTGTCGGCCATCACAAGCTATCCAGACGCCATGGTCAACGCCCTATTCAAACATAAACGGACATTACAAAATACTTTGTTATTTGGCAATTTTTGTTGCCTGGCCGTCTATACTTTCGGGTATCGGACATTCCAGTCAACTATCCTTACCGTCGATCATAATGAAAAACACTTTGTTCCTTGCGGCGGCCGTCTTGCTGCTGGCCGCATGCGCTTCGACCACCAAGCCCGGCGCGGTGGGCGTCACCCGTCCGCAATTACTGCTTGTTTCTGCACCCACCGTTGAGCGCATGGCGCTTGTCAGTTACGCGCAGCAAGCGGAAAAAGCGAAGTCGGAAGGCAAGCTGATTACGTCAGGCCCGGAATACGATCGCCTGCTGCGTATTGCCAACCGCCTGAAGGCGCAGGTCGGCATATTCCGTGAAGATACCTTGCAATGGAAATGGCAGCTGGTGCTGATCGATGCGCCAGTGCTGAATGCAAGCTGCGCACCGGGTGGCAAGGTGACGTTTTACACCGGCATTGTGCGGCAACTGAAGCTGACCGACGACGAGATCGCCGCCGTGATGGGTCATGAGTTTGCGCACGCCTTGCGCGAACATGGACGGGAGCGGGTATCTCAGGCGGTCGCCCAGAACACCATTGCCAGTGCAGCCCTTGCCGGCGCCCAGAACCGGCAGGCACAGGTCGCGCTTGCCAACCAGTTTGCGCAATATCTGTTTGTGCTCCCCAATTCTCGCCAGAACGAGAGCGAGGCTGACAGCATCGGACTGGAGCTTGCCGCGCGCGCCGGCTTCGATCCACGCGCGGCCATCACGCTGTGGCAAAAGATGGGTGGCGCGGCGGAAGGCAAGAGTCCGCCGGAATTCCTGTCCACCCATCCGGCGAATACGACGCGCATTGCCGAGATCAGCGCCGTGCTCCCTACGGTCATGCCCTTGTACGACGCGACGAAAAAGGAATAACCCTGGCCACAGCGACAAACCGGAATGCCCTCAAGAAAGCCTTATTCATTCAGCGAAACAGAACCTTCGCTCACGCGCCCCGTGGCTGGTAAAAGATTTGCTTGCGCGTCCCTTGCGCGATCCCCACGGGGTCGGTTCCTCCATCCGGTAGGATGGAGGTTTTCGTCATGTCCGCGGTACTAACCGTTTATCCGAGATAACAATGAATAATCCGCACTTGCAACACAAGACCTTCCTCGCATTGCTTATCGTCGTTTCCATTGCGTTCGGCTGGATCCTGTTGCCGTTTTACGGCGCCGTCTTCTGGGCGGCGGTACTGGCCATCCTGTTTGCACCGTTTTACCGGCAGTTGCTGACCAGGATGCACGGCCGCCGTAACCTGGCGGCGCTCGCAACGCTGGTCTTCTGTCTACTCATTGTGATTTTCCCGCTGTCGGTGATTACCGCGTCCCTGTTGCGCGAAGGGGGTGCGGTGTATGAGCAGATACGATCCGGCCAACTGGACTTCGGCGCGTATTTCGAGCAGGCGCTCAATGCGCTGCCGCCATGGATCGTCGAGCAACTGGACCGCTTCGGCCTGACCGATCTGTTCAGCTTGCAAAACAAACTGTCCGGCGCCGCCGCGCAGGGCAGCCAGACCATCGCCACCCAGGCGTTCAGCATTGGTCAGAACACTTTCGATTTCCTCGTCAGTTTTGGCATCATGTTGTACCTGTTGTTCTTCCTGTTGCGTGATGGCGTTGCCCTGTCCATGCGCATCAGGCAGGCCATTCCACTCAGTGTCGAACACAAGCGCAGTCTGTTCAGCAAGTTCACGACCGTCATCAGAGCCACCGTGAAAGGCAACATCGCGGTCGCCGCGACCCAGGGTGCACTGGGAGGCGTCATGTTCTGGTTTCTCGGTATCCAGGGCGCAGTCCTGTGGGGCGTATTGATGGCTTTCCTGTCGCTGCTGCCGGCGGTCGGTGCGGCCCTGATCTGGGGACCGGTCGCCATCTACTTCCTGTTGACCGGCGCGATCTGGCAAGGCATCACGCTGATCGTGTTCGGCGTGGTGGTGATCGGTCTGGTGGATAACATCCTGCGCCCGATCCTGGTGGGCAAGGATACGCAAATGCCGGATTACGTGGTGCTGATATCGACGCTCGGCGGCATGGCCATGTTCGGGCTGAATGGCTTTGTCATCGGGCCGGCAATCGCGGCACTCTTCATCGCCACCTGGGATTTGTTTTCGGCGGCGAAGGAAGAATATAACCCGTGAACGCCAAGCGAGCGGGCGATTGAATAAATTGCTAACAATGCAATTCCGTATAAATGTATTTTGTCCCCTTGAAACGCAAACACCTTATCCCTATATCCGAATCAGCGGATGCTCAATGGAGGTCCGCGAATTTCATATCGCTTACTCATGAGGATATTGCAATGCGTACTTACGACTTTACCCCCCTGTATCGCTCGGCCATCGGTTTTGACCGCCTGGCGCAACTGTTTGACGAAGCCGCTCGCACCGATGCGCAGCCGAGCTACCCGCCGTACAACATCGAACTTGTCGGTGAAGACAAGTACCGTATCACCATGGCCGTTGCCGGTTTCGACCGTTCCGAACTGGAGATCGAAAGCGAACGCGACCAATTGAAAATCGTCGGCCGCAAGCAGAAGGACGAAACCAAGCGCACCTTCCTGCACCGTGGCATCGCCGCACGTGATTTCGAGCACCGCTTCCAGCTGGCAGACCATGTCAAGGTCGTCGGCGCCAAGCTCGACAACGGCTTGCTCAACATTGAACTGGTGCGTGAGATTCCTGAATCGCTGAAGCCGCGCAAGATTGAGATTAATGGCGACAACGTGCAGCTGCTGCAACGCGAAGCCGCCTGAATGGCGCTCGGTTAAAGCCGGCTTACCGGTATGAGTCGGCGCAGCACTCAGATGACTGCATGATGAACGCCGGAAGCGTAGTCGCTTCCGGCGTTTTTTCGTATCTGCCAGGCCTGTATAACGGGCCAACGGTAAGGCCAGCAAAGTACGCCACCGTACTCTTACCGCAAGTCTAGGTTTCCAGTTTCGCGTCGAGCGTAATGGTTGCGTTCAGCACCTTGGATACCGGGCATCCGGCCTTGGCCTTGTTCGCAGCCTCTTCAAACGCTTTCTGATCGCCGCCGGGAATGCGCGCAACCAGATCAAGGTGCACCGCCGTAATCGCAAAGCCGCCTTCCACCTTGTCGAGCGTGACGGCCGCCTTGGTCGTGAGGTTTTCTGCGGTAATACCGGCCTCACCCAATTGTGCGGACAAGGCCATGGTGAAACATCCCGCGTGCGCGGCCGCAATCAATTCTTCCGGGTTGGTTCCGGGCCCTTCTTCAAAACGCGAAGCAAAGCCGTAACGTGTATTGTCGAGTATGCCGCTCTGGGTAGAAATGCTGCCTTTGCCGTCCTTCAGGCCGCCACTCCATGATGCCGATGCCGTGCGTTTCATTATGGGTTCTCCTGTTGATCCTGTTGATATTGAATGAAGACACAAGAAACAACTGAACTGCGTTTTCTTCTCCTGCATGTTATCGCCGTTCATCGCCATTCTTGGATTCCTGGCGCAGCTGATTGGACACGAAAGCCTATAGGCGTTGTGGCCCGATGAAGGAAATCCGCGATTGATCTGCGGAAGATCAAACACCTTGCTGGTTTTCAACCTGGTGTAGGTGGGGCCTCGGGAAGCGTGCTCTCAGGCATGGTTACTACGGAACTCGCGTTGCCATCCTCACGGGAACCGAAGATCATCTCGGTCATCCAGCTGACCAGTAGTGCCGTGTAGGCCCGCTGAAAACTTTCTTCGGATAAACCATGGTCCGCACCTTTGATCACGCGATAAGTCATTGATCGCGGTTCGGTACACGCTTCCAGGTAGCTGGTAATGACCGCACGCGGAATGATCGTGTCGCGTTCGGATTCGACCACCAGTACATCGCCACGAAAGTCCGAGCATGCGCGCAGCGCCCTGTTCTCCTCCGCCGGCACCTGGCTCTGCCGATATTCGCCAAGATCCTGCCCGTTGTGCAGCTGACGTTTCGGCATTTCCCAATTGCTGTCGCGGTAGAGGGCGGGGACGCGCAGTGCAAGCCACTTTACAGGCCGCATCGAGGTCAGTATGGCTGCAAGGTAACCACCATAACTGCTGCCCACCACGGCTACCGAGGAGGGATCGACGCCACGCTGCGAGACCAGCGTATCGTAGGCGGCCAGCACGTCATGCAAGTTGTTTTCGCGTGACACCGTATCCTGCTGCGGCAGGGTTTCTGCATGTCCGCGCAGATCGAAGGTCAGGCAGACACATCCGAGCGCCGCGATTTCACGCGCGCGCGCGAGATACTGTTCCTGGCTTCCGCCCCAGCCGTGGACAAACAGCACGGCTGGCATTTTCCGTCCCGGTGTGACCAGCGTGCCGTCGATCGTTTCGCCGTCCACCTCTATTTTGATGTTGTCGTTATGTATGGGCATAGTCCTCTAGTCGTGCATATTTCAGAATTGGGCCCACCTTTTCATCGTGCCCATGAAAATAGATCACCACATTGTCTGGCAGTTCGACATCGGCGCCATACAGTTCCACTGTGGAAGCCCTGACGACGTTTAACGCGGGATCCGCATGGAAGGCTTCCAGCGCGGCAATCTCCGCACCGCTGGCGCCGCCGACCCGCCACGATTGCTCCAGCACGCCGGAGCGCCACTGCCCGTGCTCATCCCTACCCTGGGCAATATCGTAATTGCAGCGCGATGCAAACAACCGCGGGAAACAGGACATGGCTGCGTTGTGATAAGCGCAGGCCTGGGATACCGCGGTACCCAGATCGGGTGTGAGACCAAGCGCCAGCAGCGCATCGAAACCACCACGTGCCACAGTGAGCGTGGAACCGCCGTACACCTCTTCGCCGCGATTATTACGGGTCAGTTTTTGCACGCCATAGTAGGTAGCGACAAGTTCGTCCACCTTCACCTGTCCCACACTAAGTGTCGTGACGTCACTCAGGTTGCATTCGAGAACGATGCCATCCCGGATCGCATTGTCAGCATGCAGTGAATACAGCAGATCGTCGAGTTCATGCGCATTGCCAACCACCCATTGGCCCAGGCCGCCGACCCCGCTGGACTTCTTGACGCGAACTGCCCCGCATGCCAGCAAGCGCGTTCCGGCATCGCGTGCGCAATGCAGATCGAATGCAGAATAACCAGGCAGCACGACTTCCTTGACCCTGCGTGCAAAACTGGACGACCATCCGTCCGGCGCAGTGGAAAATGGTCCGGGCAAGCCATGCGTGATGGTCTTGGTCGCGACGAAGCCGTGGGGTACAACGCCGCCAAACAAGTCCTGTTCAGCATGGATGTGCAATTCCTCGGCGCCGACACCACCGACACCACCGACCAGCGTATCGCTAGGGACGAAATACAGACGGCCACGATGCCGTGTTTCCGCGTTGAATTCGCCAGCGTATTCGCATCCCTTGATCGCGGCTAGGCGGCGTGCAATCTCCGCATGCGAGGCGCGTTCATGCGAGGCGCATTCGCCGGTGGCTTTTCCCGAAAGAATCACCACGGCATCATGTGAAACACGTTGCCCGGCACTGGAAGACGTAAGCTGCTGAACACTATCCGGAAATATCTTTTCCATACCTTCCGCCCCTTCTGCCTTTATCGGTTCCTGATCATTGCGCTGGCTTGATGCAAGCATGAAAAAGCAAGAAGCTTGCCGCAACCCCGGCTTGCATATGGGCATGGAAATCCGGTCTGTGTCCTTGCGTGATGCGGCTTCGCTTCGATAGTACAATGTGCGCTTCAAATTGGCGGCATCGCAGGTCCGGCCCGCATTACGCCAGACATGGCGCTTACCGTTCAATTCAATTCAGGATTGCATGAAAAAAACTTCTGCCGCGCTGGAAGCTTTGCGACAGGCGACCGGCGACGTACACCAGCAGCTCGAACAATCGCTGACCATCAACCGGCCCGGGGCCGGCAAGCGCGAATACCTTGCGTATCTCGAGGACTTGCGCGGATGGATGGCGTCGTTTGAAGCAGCATTATGGAATGCGCCATGGCCGGCAGAAATGGAAGCGCGCGAACGTGCCGACAAGCTTGCATGGATCGATACGGATTTGCGTGCGGGCGGCAGGAGCAGTCATGCAATTCAGGCTATCCCGGTGGCAGGATTTACACCCGACCTCGCCGCGCTGCCGGCCCGGTTCGGTGTTGCTTATGTGATAGAAGGTGCGCAACTGGGAACCAAGGTACTGAGCCGGGCGCTTGCTCCCGGTCTGCATCCATGGTCACCGCGCTGGCTCGAAGGCTATGGCGACCAGAACGCGAAACGATGGCGCGTTTTCACCGATTGTGTGGAGCATTACCTCACGACGGATGAGGCACATCGTGTCGCGGCATCGGCAGCGAGAGAGGCGTTCACTTCACTGGCGGACTGGTTCGCGGCGCGCCGGCTGGCGCGCGAAACTCTACAAGATCCCCGCGATGTTGCCGCAAACGCCGGCGACGTTTCATTTTTGTTTGGCAGAGTACATGGATAGAACAAGCATTGATTCGCTTCCTGTCGACCTGACGTCATGCGACAGGGAGCCCATCCGCATTCCAGGCAGTATCCAGCCGCATGGTTTTCTGGTCGCCATCGCCAGCGACAATCTTCAGGTCATTCAGGTCAGCGACAATATCGCAGCCTTTACCGGTACGCCGCTCGACAGGGTGCTGGATCTTGGTCTGGCGGAACTCATCGGTGAAGAAGCAGCCTCGCATATTTGCTCAGAAATAAACCATCAACGGATCGCTGAACAGCCGGCGTATCTTGGCGCCATCGAAGTATCCCATGGTGGATACTTCGAGGTGCTGGCCCACGTGCGGGACGGCTTGACGATACTCGAGTTCGAAGCAGTCGCAAGCAAGGTCCCGGCCAATTTCCGCCTACTGTACTCGCTGATCGGCAACTTCATGTCGCAGTTGCACGACTCGGATACGGTGGCCTCGATCAGCAGTCTCGCCGCCGCAGAAGTCAAGCGGGTGACCGGCTTCGGCCGCGTGCTGGTATATCGCTTCGATGAGGACGGACATGGGCATGTGGTCGCGGAGGCGCGCGAGCCCGACTACCATTCCTACCTTGGCCAGCGTTTTCCGGCTTCTGACATACCACGTCAGGCACGCGAACTTTACCTGGCCAGTCGCGTCCGCCTGATCCCGAACGCCAACTATGCGCCTGCCAGGTTGCATCCCGAAAACAATCCATTGAACGGCCAACCGACCGACCTGAGCTTTGCCGCGTTGCGCAGCGTTTCACCCGTCCATTTGCAGTACATGCGCAACATGGGCACGCTGGCCTCGATGTCCATGTCGATCGTGGTCAAGGGCAAGCTGTGGGGATTGATTTCCTGTCATAACGCGGAGCCCTGTTTCGTGCCGTTCGAAGTGCGCGCTGCATGCGAGCAGCTGGCGCAGATTCTGGCGCTGAGCGTCGCGTCGCGCGAGGAAGGCGATGAATATCATTACCGTCTCGAATTGCGGCGCATGGTGGTGACCATGCTGGCGGGGCTGACGCAGGGTCCGGACTTCGTCGACAATATCAAGTCGATCGCGCCCGAGCTGTTGGGTTTTGCCAGCGCCTCCGGCGCGGCTCTTTCTTTTGAAGATCGTATCGTGCGTTTCGGTGATGCCCCGGACGAAGCGGCGATTCGCGACTTGATCGGATGGATGAGCACGCACGCGCACGGCGACCTGTTTCACACCGATAGTCTCAGCACAGAGTATCCGCCAGGCGCAGCGCTCAAGCGGAATGCCAGCGGCGTACTCGCCATCCCGATATCGCGCATTCACAATCACTACCTGATCTGGTTCCGGCCGGAAGTCATTCATACGGTGGATTGGGCGGGCAACCCGCACCTGAAGTCCACGTCCGGTGCGCCGGTGAATCCGCTCACGCCACGCATGAGTTTTGAGATCTGGCGCGAAACCGTCGTCGGGACCAGCATGCCGTGGCGCGCGAGCGAGATCGAGATGGCGTCCGAGTTCCGGTCCGCCCTGCTGGGCATCGTCCTCGAACGTGCCGAACAGATGGCTGAGCTTGCCGAAGAACTCGGACGCGCCAACAAGGAACTGGAAGCATTCTCGTATTCCGTATCGCATGACCTGCGCGCACCGCTGCGTCATATCGTTGGCTTCAGTGATCTGCTACTGGAATTCGAAGGCAATGACGCCCCTGAGCGGCGCGTGCGATTCCTGAAAAACATCAAGGATTCAGCGCGCTTTGCCGGAAAGCTGGTCGATGATCTGCTGAGCTTTTCGCAAATGGGACGCGCTTCCCTGCGGCCTTATGACGTCAGCATGGCGGAACTCGTCAACGCGGCAAAAGACAAGCTGTCACTGGAGACCGGGGACCGGCAGATAGAGTGGCAGATTGACCCGCTGCCAGTCATCCAGGCCGATCCGAACTTCCTCCAGCTCGCCGTGTACAACTTGTTGTCGAATGCGGTAAAGTACACGCGGCCTCGGGCACATGCGATCATTCGTGTGAGCGCTGAAAGCCGCGACGATGAACATATCTTTCGCGTAGCGGACAACGGTGTGGGCTTCAACATGGAGTACGTGCATAAATTGTTCGGCGTGTTCCAGCGTCTGCATCGCATGGAAGATTTCCAGGGCACTGGCATCGGCCTTGCCAATGTGCGCCGCATCATTGAGCGCCATGGCGGCAGCGTCTGGGCCGACGGTACCGTGGACCAAGGCGCGACATTTTCGTTCTCCATCCCTAAAACCATCGCTCTCGATTAGAGGCCTGCATGTTAAAGCCGATTCTTCTTGTCGAAGATAATCCCAATGATCTGGAACTGACCCTGATCGCACTGGAGAAAAGTCAGCTCGCCAACGAAGTGATCGTGGTGCGGGACGGCGCAGAAGCGCTCGACTACCTGAATGGCCAGGGCGCCTTTGTCAGCCGGCCTGCCGGCAATCCCGCGGTCATTCTTCTTGACCTGAAGTTACCGAAGGTTGACGGACTCGAGGTGCTGCGTCACATTCGTTCGACACCCAGTCTCAAGAGTTCTCCGGTGGTGATGCTGACCTCTTCCAAGGAAGAGCAGGATCTGCTGCGCAGTTATGAATTAGGCGTGAATGCGTATGTCGTAAAGCCAGTCGACTTCCAGGAATTCGTCCGCGCCATTTCCGACCTCGGCATCTTTTGGGCAGTGCTGAACGAACCGCCGCCTGGCTCGGCACGTTACGTACGCAAGTCCTGATCCGATACGATCCGGCGGCAGTCAGCGGATCTTGTGACGCCGCTGGCGCTCTGATGATCGTATTGATTCTCGATGACGTATTGCGCTATTGCAGTAGCGCCTTGCGTTCCCTGCGGCGCAGCAGGTGCCTGATTTTCTGCGACAGGGCATCTGCGCTATAAGGCTTGCGCAACAGGCTCACCCGCGGGTCGACCCTGCCGCCATGGGCCAGAATACCTTCTGAATATCCGGACGTAAACAAGACCTGCAGCTCAGGCAGCAGAGTTCGTGCCTTGTCGGCAAATTCCGCACTGCGCAGGGACCCCGGCATCACGACATCGGTAAACAGCAGGTCAACGTGCGCACCGCTTTCAATGATGGCAAGGGCGGACAGGGCATCTTCCGCTTGCAGGGTCATATAACCCAGATTGGTCAGCAGTTCGACGGTCGTGGCCCTGACATCGGCTTCGTCTTCGACCACCAGGATGGTTTCAATACCGCCGAAAATCGGTCCGGCTGCCGACTCATCGCCACTCACTGCATCGCCGTCGACGCCCGGAAGGAAAATCTTGACCGACGTACCGCAACCCGGCTCGCTTTCAAGGCGGATATGCCCGCCACTCTGCTTGACAAAACCGTAAGCCATGCTGAGTCCGAGGCCGGTACCCTGCCCGGCCGGCTTGGTGGTGAAAAATGGTTCGAAGGCGCGTTCCAGGACTTCCGGCGGCATGCCGACGCCCGTATCGGCCACTTCAATCAGGACAAAGCGGCCGCGATTAGTGTCAGGCTGTTCGCCGGTATGTCGATCGGGGCCCGCATTGACTGCCCGGAGTGTCAGCGTGCCGCCGCCGTCCATGGCGTCGCGCGCGTTAATCGCCAGGTTCAGGATGACATTTTCCAGCTGGCTGGGATCGGCCATCGTATTCCACAAGTCGTCGGCGATCTCCGTCTTTACGGTAGTGAGGTCACCGATGGAGCGGCGCAGGAGTTCATCCATGCCGCGCAACAAGTCGCCGGCATTGACGATCACCGACTGCAGTGGCTGACGCCGCGCAAAAGCGAGGAGGTGCGCGGCCAGCTTCGCACCGCGATCAACGCCGACCGATGCCGCGGCGATCCGGCTTTGCGCCGCCGGGTTGCCTTCGGTCAGCAGCCTGAGCAATTCGAGGTTGCCGTTGATGACTTGCAGGACGTTGTTGAAATCGTGGGCAACGCCGCCGGTAAGCTGGCCGACCGCTTCCATTTTTTGCGCCTGATGCAACGCGGCCTGGCTTTGCGCGAGTTCCTGCGTACGTAACAGCAGTTCCTGCTTGCTCTTGTGCAATGACAGGAATGCGTCGTCGCGTTGCCGGTGCGCGATATAGGCACTGGAGTGATACCGGAGGCGCGCGACCAGCTCGCGCTTGTCGGGCCATTTAACCATGTAGTCGTTGGCTCCCTCGGCAAATGCCTGAGCTTTGATCTCGGCATCATCTTCCGACGACAGCAGCACGACTGGAATTTTCTGGGTCAACGGATGTGAGCGCAGACTTCGCGTAACACCAAGGCCATCGACCGTTGGCATCCTGAGGTCGACCAGCACCACGGTCGGTGACAGATCGAGCGCGATTTCAAGCGCATCTTCCGCGCGTGACGAATAATGCAGCTGGATATCGGGCTGGTCATGCAGCATGTGCCTGATCAGGTCTTCGGCGAGATGCTGATCGTCGATCAGCATGACATTGGGCGCGGTGTTTTCTACGGTCATGTTTCGGCGTGCTCGAGATCGCCTTGTAAAGGCAAACGGCTCTGTCGCAGAGCGGTCATCCCTCTACAGTATAGGCAGGCCTGCTTCTCAGTTGAGAGGTTTCAGGTCGGTCGGTGCCGACGGTAGTGATGTGCCCATGGAACCCGGGGCAGCAAGGTGGCGATCGGCCCGCCGCACATCTTCGAGTACCGCCTGGATCTGCGCAAACTTCACGGGCTTGGAAAATACGCGATCGAATCCGGCTTCGCGGGCGCGGGTATGCGTTTCGGGCGTATCGTATCCAGTCACGGCAATCAGCCAGGTCTGGTCGAGTTGGGGGTTGGACCGGATCTCGCGGGCCACGTCAAAGCCATTTTTTTCACCCGGCATGGTCAGATCGCAGAACACCAGGTCGGGCGGATTCTCGAAGGCCGAGCGCAATCCAGTTGCCGCATTCCATTCAATCTGAACAGTACAGCCGAGGACTTCGAGCAGATCGCCGAACAAGCGGGCGAGATCGCAATTGTCTTCAACAATCAGGGCGTGAAGGGGTGAATTGGGTGTTGTAGCCATAGGGTTGAACAATTTGAGCGCTATCCTGCCGGCTCGGCGCCTCAGTACACAATTGATCTATCTTAAATCATCTTTCCGTAGCGGCTTTGCTGTAGATTAAGATTGGCCGCAGTAATTTCAGGCTTACATTGTTATTCCGTCATGCCTGGGTTTGCAGTGCGCGGGTCCACGAAATGCCGTGTTCACATCTTTGTCACGGCGCACTGGTGACTACTATCGTTTAATATACGAAGCCCTTTATCCATCCGGGCGGACGCCGATGGAAAACCCATACCGATACCCTGCTGCTGCATGAACGATCCCATAGTGTTGCCCGTTTTTTCCACAACGCCGCTGGAACTGGTGTCCTTCCTGCTCGCCATGTTGACCGTAGTCCTCGACATCCGCCTGGTTCACTGGGCATGGCTGTTCGCCATCGCGTCGTCGGCGACCTATGCCGTCGTGTTCTATGGCGCTCGCTTGTATGGCGACATGGGCTTGCAATGGGTGTTCATCGCGACTTCCGCCTGGGGCTGGTATCAATGGCTGCGAGGCCGGGGAACCGGCACTGGCTTGCGGGTCTCGCGTCTGACCGTGGCGGGTCGCTGGTGGGCGCTCGCGGCATGGGCCGTTGGGTTCGTGCTGCTCTCGCTATTTCTCAAGTCCTACACGGATACCGACGTCCCGTATATCGATGGCTTTCTCACTGCGGGCAGTCTGGTCGGGCAGTTGCTGCTTGCGCGAAAAAAGGTCGAGAACTGGCATGTGTGGATTGTTGTCGATCTGCTCTATGTCGGTTTGTATGTGTACAAGGACCTGATGCTGACGGCCGTCTTGTATGCCTTGTTTGTCGTGCTTGCCTGCGTCGGCCTGCGTGCCTGGAACCGCCGGCCCGATGTGGCAGTAGTGTGACGCGATAGAGACGATGGATACGCACTGCAATCCATGAAGCCGCCCCTTCGCATTGCCATTCTTGGCGCCGAGTCCACCGGCAAGTCCACGCTCGCAGCGGCGCTTGCGCAGCATTACTGTAGCATTTGGGTGCCGGAATATTTACGTGAATTCGTCGAGTTGCAAGGCCGCACGCCGCGCGAGGAAGAGCAGATCGTGATTGCCCGTACACAAATAGAGCGCGAAGACGTGGCGGCCGGGTTCGCCGGCACGTTTCTGTTTTGCGATACGACGCCCTTGATGACCGCACTCTACAGTTGCTTTTATTGGGGACGTGTCGATCCTCAACTTGCGATGATGGCGCGTGACCGACGCTATCACCTGACCCTGGTGACGGCGCCGGATACCCCTTGGGTTGCGGATGGTTTGCAGCGGGAATCAGAAGAGGTGCGCCAGCACCTGCACGAAAAACTGCTGGAAGCGCTGGCGCAACTCAAAACCCCTTACACCCTGGTGCAGGGTACGGACCAGGAAAGGATGCAGCAGGTGACACGACTACTGCATCCCCTTCAAGACGCTTGAGCGGATTTCGATCTAGAAATCGAACTGGGCTGACAGCCTGAAGGTGCGGGGCGCACCAGGAAAGAGATAACCGCCGAGTGACTGGGTAACGTCACGCCAGTAGAACCTGTCCGTCACGTTATCGATGCCGAAGCGGATCGTCGTGGACATTCCCGCTACCCGCGTGAGGTAGCGTGCGCCGACGTTGAACGTGTGATAGCCAGGGACCGTTACGCTATTGTCCGGACTAAAGGCCTTGTTCGACGCGTATTGCCAGCTACCGTTCAGGGACAGTCCGGAGAGGTTGGAGATAGTGTAATCGGCATAGACAACCGACTTGAGCTTAGGGACATTGGTGACGCGTTTGCCGTCCAGTGTCGGGTCTCCGGTGTTTTCCTGACGACTGTGCAGGGCGGTCATGCTTGCACCCAGGGCGAGGTTGCGTGTCGCCTGGCCTTGCAGGCCAAGTTCGATGCCCTGATGCTCGGCTTCGCCCTGGCGCACGTAGGTATTGGACGCGTTCAGGAATTCAAGCGGTTTCCGGATCCGGAAAACAGCCGCGGTCAAATTCCAACCATCGACAAGACGCGCTTTTGTACCAAATTCAACCTGATAGGATTTAGCCGGATCAAGCGCCTGGTTAGCGTTGTTAGTAAAGTTTGCGGGAATCCCGCCATGCTCGAGACCTTCAGCGAAGGATCCGTAGATACTGAGCGTCTTATTCGGGCTATATACCAGCGCGACATTGGGAAGCAAAAAACCCTTGTCGAAGGCACTTCTTGCGTTGCCGTTTTCGTCAAACTGATTGCGATCGATGCGGACGTAACGCGCGCCCGCATGCAATTTCAGTGCGTCGTTGAGTGACATGACGTCGCGCACAAATACGGAGCGCTCATCGTCGCTACGCCTCAGCAAGACTGGCCCGGTTGATATTGCCGAAGCAGGCACCGCAACGGGCGCATAGAGATTACTGGTCCCATTCGGTGCACTTCCCAGGCAATCAACGCTACCGTAGACGCAGTCGCCGAATTTTTCTCGACGACGCAGCCCGGAAACGCCAGCGGCCAGTTCATGCCGCATGGTGCCGGCCACGAAATTTCCCTGGATCATGGCCTGCGTGGCAAGCAGGGATTTTCTTTCATTTTCGCTTTGATAATCGTAGACGTCATAGTCGCCGTTTGCACAAAACCCCGAGAAGATCCCGGCACTGGCGCATCCAAAAGGAAAGGCCGCAAAGTCGTCGCGCCGCAAGGTATTGCGATTGACCGCGACAGAGGTTGTCCAGTCCGGATTGAGTTGGTACTCAAAACGCAAACCGACGTTCGCGCTGTCGGTTTTCACCGGCCTGCTCCACGGCTGGTTGTTGAGCATGGTGCGCGCCGATACGCCGGTCGGCAAATCGGTTCCGTTGATTAACTGGAAACCGGGCGCAGTGAGCTGCGACTTGTGCTGGTAATCGATGTCAAGTTGCAGCAAAGCCTGCGGCGTCAGTCTCCAGTCGAATGCGCCCGAGACAAATTCGCGTTCGCCATCGGCGCCGCGCACATAGGAGCGGAGCTTTTCGGCGGCGGCGTTGATGCGATAGCCAAAGCGCTTGTCGTCGGAGCGGCCTCCAAGGTCAACTGCGCCATACAGCGTGCCACGCTCGCGCGCTTCGACGATCACCGAACGCAGAGGATCGTTGGTCGGACGCTTGGTAACATAATTAAGAATGCCGCCCGGCGTGGCGATTCCTGCCTGCAGGCCGGCAAGGCCTTTCAGTATTTCGATGCGCTCCTTGTTTTCCAGCGCTACCGATGCGTCGGCGGAGATTTCAAGTCCATCCTTGCGATAGCTTGCCGTGTTGTCGAGGGCGAAGCCCCGGATGGAGAATTGTTCTGCGTACCCGACCGCATTGTAGGATTCGTTGACGCTGGCATCGAGCCGGGTAATGTCGGTGGTCTGGCGAATTCCGCGTTCATGCATCTGCTCATTGGTGATGACGGTAATGGACGCAGGCGTTTCTTGCAACGGTAGCTGGCCAAAGCTGCCAATCGCCGATACAGCGGCGTTGTCGCCGGCAACACGCGGTGCCGACACCGAGACGGGCGGCAGCACGGTATCGGATTGCTGGGCGCGCGCGGCGAGCGGAACAGCCAGGGCTTGCACAGCCGAAAGAACAAGAAGGGGGAAGCGGGCGGTCGGTGTGGACATGTTTGGTTCGGTCGCAGTCAATACGGAGCCAGCGACGGAGCAAACAAAGTAATGTGTCTTTGCGCTTCCCTACGCTGGCATTATCCAGATCAGGTACGGAGGGTTTTTCTCACCCGAAGACAGTTAGCTCCGGGACCCCTAGCGTGGAACGAATCCTACCATGAAGCAGCGGTGAAGCAAGACATCAGCCCTTGATGCCCCCCAGATCGACTCGACCCTTGTTGGGATAACGCTGGTCTGCCAACACTTGCTGTTCGTTTTTCATCCGGATCGCAAGATCGGTCAGTTCATAATCGGACGGCTTTTCCCATCCATCTTCCCAAACGGCATTGCCAAGGAATTTCAGGAACACCGGTCGCACGATCTGGCTGGCAATGCCCTTACCCTGGAAAGCCTTGCGGATGGCACCGGATACCGGCAAGGCTTCGCGCTCGAAACGAGCGATCCATTCAGCCTGATCGGCCTCCGGCATTTCCTGGAACATTTCGTTGAGTTGGGCTCGCTTCATCGCCATGAATTGCTCGATGAGCTTCATGCGCTCAGCCTTGGTGTCGTAAGTTTTACGCACTGGAGCAGCGGCCGGCTTTTCAGCACCAAACTGGCCGGACTGCAGGATGGCGGTCAGGTATTTTTCGGGGGTGCGGACCGGTTCCATGTTGGTACGTCGATGGCGCTCGTGCATCACCGCAATGGCTTCGTCGACCGCCTTGGCGCCATAGCGCAACAGCAGCTTTTCCGCACGGTCCTGAGGGATGCCGACACGGATGATATTACCAATGGTCTTGAGATCGACCGGCTCGATCGGTCGCTCCGCAAGGCCGAGTTGCGGATGCTTGCGGCGCACCTTGAACTGCAGGTCCTGTACCGAACGTCCGCTCTTGTGTTCGATCAGTTCGATTTCGAGGTCGGTGACTTCATTGACCTTCTTGACCGCCTTCTTTACGACATCGCGATTGAAGATCTTGTATTCCTGATAGGCGCTCGCGGGACTGTCGGGTGCTCCGGTGAGTACGGGGCGCCACCAGGCCCAAGCCTGCCGCGCGGTCAATCCACCAGGATTGTCGGCATAACGGCAGCAGATCTCATAAAGCACGAGCGATGCCATCGTATTAAGCGCTGCCAGTACTTGCAGCGACATTTTGGCGAAGCGCTGAGGGTCGAGCAATTCTTGCTTGATGTTGGGAGCGTAACTCCACTCAAGGGTCAACTCGTTACCACGCTGGATCAAATCGGCATGGGCGATCAGCGCCGAAATGCTCCAGCGCGCGCCTTCACCTGTGGTCGGTGATTGCCATTCGACACCGGTGGTGGCCATTTGCCGAAAGTATTGCTTAATGACTTCCGTGTTATTGGAATTGAAATCGATACCGATCGCAATTTCGGAAAGCCGCGCGCGATAGCGCTCTTTCTCGACGCCTTGCCGCTGTGCGTACTGCAGCATGACGTTATAAATTTTGCGGGCGGTAACAGTAATCTTTTCTGACTTGGGGACGATCGCGAGCGTGTTGACGGGTTTGCGCAGCAGATAATCATGCTCAGCAGGCTTGCTGCTGCTACGACTTCGCTTCGGTGGGCTTGCGGTCTCCGCCATGATGTTAACTGGTTGTACTGTTTACCGAAGTCTATAGTGAGTCGAAATGAAAAGCAAACTCACCTTCACTCAGTTCTGAGATTGTTTCAAGACGCAAGGTGAGAACAGTATGCGTCCGCTCTTCCTTTTGCTCCCAAAAGTTCTCACCGAAAGATTTTCCATAACCGACATATCTGATGGATGACTGTTTCCAGGGGCATGCCCATATCCACTCACCTCAGCTCCCAAAACTACTCACCTTACATCCCAAGGCCTTTCACCTATTGTCCCAAAACCTCTCACCAACGCAACCAAATGTTCTCACCTAAACCTCTATAAGCTATTGATTATAAATAGAAAATCTCATCCTTTAGATGTTATAGAAGTTATAGGATTTTCATATTCTTTTAGCGGCGTCTGCCGACTGGAAGGCGAAAACGCTATGTAAACCTGAGAAATTTTACGGATTCTGAAAAAAATAAGCATTTCCGCAAAATTTGTGGTTACCGAGAAATAGGTCTATAACGTAAAATACTGAATTACTTTGAAACTTACGGGAAAACTATGATCGCACCGACGGTTACGAATCCGCAGAAGATACATATAAGCGACATTGTGGATCAAGCTGAGCGCGCGGCTCAGATGGTGAATCAGATCCGATCCAGGATGCTGGCGCCAAACGCCAACAAGAACCCGCCGGTATTTTCGCTGACGCAACTGGCTAGTCTGTGCGGAATTGACAAGGGACAAGTCGCTTATCGTATCAGCAAAGGCGATCTGCCGGCCGGCCAGCTGAATGACAAAGGCTCGCGACGGGAGTTTTCGCTAAAGGAAGCTCGTGTTTGGGTTCAACAATACAGAGCAGGCTACTTACGCCCCGAAGGCGCGCGCGCAATCACGCTTGCAGTGGGGAACTTCAAAGGTGGCGTGAGCAAGACAACTACCGCAATGGTGATGGCACAGGGGTTGAGCTTGCGCGGGCATAAAGTCTTAGTTGTCGATGCGGATCCACAGGGCTCGCTCACTACGCTGTTCGGCATCATGCCGGATACCGAAGTGTCGGAGGAGCAGACGATCGCACCGCTCGTGTATGGTGACACAACGTCAATTCGACCTTCTATTCAGTCGACGTATTGGGATGGAATCGATCTGGTCGCGGCATCAGCAAGTTTGTTTTCCGCAGAGTTTGTGCTGCCTTCACGCCAAATGAAAGACCCCGAGTTTCAGTTCTGGGACGTATTGAATCTTGGCCTCGAAGATGTCCGGGATGATTACGACATTATCATTATCGATACTCCCCCCTCGTTGTCATATGTGACGATCAATGCATTCATGGCGGCGGACGGTTTGATGGTCCCGCTGCCACCGAATGCCTTGGACTTCGCGAGCTCGGCACAGTTTTGGAGTTTATTCAGTGATCTGGCGTCTAACCTGGTCGAAAGTGCTGGAATTAGCAAGACATTCGATTTTATCCATGTGTTACTAGCGCGTGTCGATTCGTCGGATGTTGCGAGTGATGTGGTGCGATCGTGGATTTCGGCTACGTACGCTGAAAAGGTTTTACCCGTGGAGATTCCGAAAACCGCAGTTACATCATCAAGTTCCGCGGAGTTTGGCACGGTGTATGACATTAGCCGTTACGACGGCAGCATGAAAACTTACAGCCGGGCGCGTGACGCCTATGACAGAGTGAACGACCTTGTAGAAGTGTCGATCCGGAATTCCTGGATGTCCCAGTTAGCTTAAGGAGGCGGAGATGTCGATTAAGGATCGTTTGGCGAAGAAGACGGAGGGGCTTCTCGTACCGGGGAAAACCGACAGTGGAACGGGTGCATCCCCGTTGCGCACCGGACCTGGCCAAATGTTGATGGTGAACTCTCTCATGAAGGAAAGCAATGAGAAGCTGGCAGTCCTTGAAGCTCGGCTAAAAGAATTTGAAGGTGTCCTGCCGGTAAAGCTTCTTGATGCGGACAAGATTATTCCTTCGAAATGGGCGAACCGCGATGTCCGCAGCTATGATCTCGTCGGGTTCAAGGCGCTAAAGCTTGAGATTGCGGAAGCTGGCGGAAATGTTCAACCGATCAAAGTGCGTCCTGTGAAGGGGCAAGTTGAGCAGTATGAGGTTGTATTTGGACATCGGCGTCACCGTGCATGTCAGGAATTAGGGTTGCCGGTACTAGCGCTGGTGGAAGAGGTTAGCGATCAGGACCTGTTCAAAGAGATGGATAGGGAAAACCGCACCCGTGCTGACTTGTCTCCTTGGGAACAAGGTGTCATGTATCGCCGTGCGTTGAATGAACAACTATTTTCTTCACAGGATCAGTTAGCTAAGGAAGTTGGAGTCGATCCCGGCAATTTAAGTAAAGCGCTTCGTCTTGCCGACTTGCCTGAAGCGGTCGTGCGGGCTTTTCCGTCTCCACTGGATTTGCAGTATCGCTGGGCGAAGACACTCAACGATGCACTTCAAAGTGATCCGGAAGGTGTTCTCGCGCGCGCAAAAGAACTTGCCGAGAACCGGGAGATGGCACAGGCGCCAAAAGAGGTCTTTGAATTGTTATGCGGGCAAGTTGGGAATGGCCCAAATGTTGAAGAAGTTGTTGTCGATGGAAAATTGGTAGCGAGAATATCGAATGCGGGTGGACGTATCACGGTGCAGTTTTCGAAGGGTGTGCTCAAGGGAGATATGCCCGAAGCACTGAGGGCCTATATCCGGACGATGTTTTCATCCTAACTACTTTGCTCGATGAGACAAAAGGAGTTGTACCGTACAACTCCTTTTTTTCGCCTGTTATTTTGATTAGCTGATGTGTATTACAAAGGCGTTGTTATTTCCCTCTCACGACAGTACGGGGACTAGCAGAGCCGACTTGTACCGTACAAATTTACGTGATCTTGTACTGTACAACTCTGGCTAGGTCTTCGGCGCAAATACTATAGTTCACCAATACTTAGTCGCCAGCTGACTGTTGTCCTATGGTGGACATTAATTCCATTGCGGCATGATGATCCTTGTACAGTACAAGTCCGCAGGAAGATAAGCAAAGTCATCCCAAATCTTCTCACCAAATCATTCGGAACTGCAATGTGCATTGATCTCCACCGATCATAGAAGATGCACCAGAACTCCTTCCCGGAAAAACGCATTACTTCAAAACCATAACAGGCAAAACGGCTGGATTTCTGATACGCATTTCAATGTATATCTACAATCTCTAGAGCTATCAAAATTAAACTTTCATGATCCTCAGTGCCGTCAGATTAAAAAGCACGCATGAAAGCGGCAGACGCAACGTCTGGAGACGGCAAGCGAACATAGAAGCAAGCGAAGCAAATCTCGAATAAATCTTAAGGATAGACTTTTTAGGGCAAAGCGCCTGTTCGCAAATACATACCGCTCAATGCAGTTCCAATACTGTTGTTTCATCGCTTGGGTACGTACGGCACATGCACGCAAGGATAGCTGGTGTTTCGGGAAGTGAATATCCTCGCTTGCATGGCATTCATACGCCGTGCCGCCGTGCATACCAAGCGATCGCCATTCCAGAACACCGGCAACAAGCTGCACGCTTCAAGCATCTTTCTTCGTTGTACCCGATAGGACCGCCTCGCGCTTAGAAGAGGCGTACTTGCAAGCTGCCCGAAGTCGGTAGCGGATAAAGCCATGCTAGAGCTTGTTCGCTACGACTTAAATTGCTTTCGGTAATCACTGTGGCAGGTTTGCTTTTGTACTGGAGTCAAAGTAGTTCGAAAGTGAGATGCGTTGAAGCACCTGGACGAAGCACTTGATCCAAACCCTAGAGCAATTTCCGCCTGACTGTACCGTCGATGCCGGACGGGATTGCCAGCGGCACGGCGTTGCGACACCTTGCCGTAGCCCCGATAGGACGCGTCACCGCGCCTTGTTTCCCAGGCAATACGCCTCGGATTCAATCGGCCAGTCAGACCGAAACCGCTCCAGCATCCACGTCGGACACTTCAAATGTGAAGCGGTGATGTAGTCCGTGAGCAGATCACCTTTTCCATACCCACTCACACGAGACAGAGCAGATTACAGGCCGCCGAGCAGAAAGTGCCGCAACGTGCCCGTCAAAGCGCTTCGTAAGCAAATCTAAACCTGTATCCAACCCGTTCACCATTCATCAATACTCTGTGATGGAAAAAAATGATCGAAGGAACATGCTCCCAAAACCTCTCACCTTTCCTAGAAGGCAGACCACGTCCTCCCAACTAAAAAGCTTTTATTTATTCGATTTTTCTCGAAGACCACGTGTGGTAGTCGATATCTATTAATACAAATATATGTGAATCAAGGGCTTGCAGTTGTACCGTACAAGCTTGTCAAGATCCCAAAAGGCAAGACTTGCATTCCCGGATGCTACCCAAAAGTTCTCACCTGACTACTGAGTCCCATTCCAGGTGCATGAGTGCGGCGCTCCCAAAAGTTCTCACCATAGATTCGCGCCGCTCATCTGTCGGTCGGCGTCGCAGCTAACGTAGGAATATTGGCAGATATAGATAAATTTCAATGCCGAAAACAGAGCGGACTTGCTATCACGTGATGCCTTACACCAGTCCCAATCCATAACGCAAGATGACATCGCATCTTTCTCTGCCCTTGGGTTGCCCGTCAATCGCAGGATTACTGGCTCCTCTTGCGCCTTGCTCTCATAACGCTCCCCATCAGTTAAGGCAACGGTATAGGGCTAGGGACTGACCTCCCAAAAACCTAATAATCGGCCGTTAAGTTGTTGAAACTAAAGGAAAACCGATGAAGAGGCCTACCAAACCTGTCTACTTGCAACATTTTTTACGATCAATGATAATAACGCGACGTCATGCGTCCCGCACTTAGTCATCCATTGCCAGCTTCTATGCCATCCTCTCCTGTCCTGCCCGATCCCTTCAGCGAAACCAGCGCCATACCACCGCGCAAACTCTCGCCTGCAGCACAGGCACAACTGCCAGGAGCCCGCCGGCTGCACATGGGACATTTCGCGTTCATGCGGGCAGTCGTTCAAGGACTCGACACACGCGATAGCTGGAATCGCTACCTGCGCATGGAAGGCGAACATGACGATATCCGTAACGTCCGCCGCACCATTCAATGGATCCGTGACGAATTTGCCGCTGCTGCCCGCCGTAGCGAACGTCATGGCATCGCCAGGCTGATCCAGATCGACGCAAACGTCATTGATGACAAAGCCGTAAAAATTCCATCGCTGGAAGATTTTGCAGCTGAACACGGACTGGAAGATTTTTCACAGGCGGAACAGATCGAACACTATCAAAGTCGCTACGGTAATGTTCAACCGAACCAGTCGCGACGCCGGCGGCTGATCGTCCGTCAACTCGACGCTATCCGTTGGCTGGAAGAACTGGCGGTGCAACCACCTCAGCCTGACGACCCTATTGCAACCTGGCTGAATCCAGATCTCGCGGCGCATCTTGAAAAATCCGGCATTGACACTTTACGACAGCTGGCCGACAGAATGAATGGCATTGGCTATCGCTGGGCAGCGTCGGTTCGCGCGATCGGCCAAGGCAAGGCTGAACGTATCGTTTCATGGTTGCGCGCGCATGAAGCCACACTCGGATTGTCCATTGGTGAGCATGTTCTGAAACGCCGCAACGCACTTCAGCCGACGGAGCTGGCCGGGATTGTCGCACCGACCACCGCAATCGTTCCTTTGGAAAAATTGATCATCCCGGCTGCATTGGACGGACGAAACGGCCACAATCGCTTGCCGCAAGCAGAGTGCAGGATTACCGCGGACCATGATCTCGCTGCGGTACACGCTTGGATAGGTGCAAAAGGAGGCGCTGCAAGGCAAGCGGAGCACCAGGGCAGGGCTGCCGAGATTCACCATGCAGACGCTGCAGATACGTCGAACGGCAAGAGCGTGCCGCTCACGCATACCCAGCGGGCTTACTTGAAGGAAGCCGAACGCCTGCTTTTATGGGCTGTCGTTCAGAGGAAAATGGCCCTGTCCTCCATGATGGCGGAAGACTGCGACGCCTATCTGCAATTTCTAGGTGATCCGAAGCCCACCGACGTATGGTGTGGCCCAAGAGGCCGCGGAAAATGGAGCCCATTGTGGCGCCCTTTCGAAGGCCCACTTTCGGCCGCTGCGCGCCGACACGCTGCAACAGTTTTGAAAAGCCTGTTCAGTTTTCTGGTCGATACGGGCTACTTGCACCATAACCCCTGGAGTGGCGCCAGACTTACCTCGGCCGCCAGCGAAGCGCGAACGCAACAGATTCAACGCCGGTTGAGTCGTGATCAATGGCGATTTCTGCACGACCGGCTTTCCGCACTGCCCGACACATCAGCAAACCGCCGCCTCCAGTTTGGCTTGCGGCTCATTGAAGCGACGTCGCTACGCCTTTCAGAGGCGGTAACCCTGCGCGTCGACGACCTGCAATGCATTACAGAATCAGAGCAGGGAAAGGACGCACCAGTAACATGGCGTGTAAAGGTGCGAGGCGGTCCTAAGCAGCGAATCAAATATCTCGCGCTTGACAATAGCCTGATCGACCTGCTGAAAGCTTACCTTCAGTCGCGCGGCTTGCATGCCGATCCGCTGCATCCTGATAACAGGGGTGCACATCTGCTTGGGAAGGCCGTCGATATTGGCAAACAGGCTCCTTGGTCCGCGCCTTACCGAAAAACTGTTGATCCCAAAGAGGGTATTGCACCCGGTACCTTATACGATCAGCTCAAGGCCTTTTTCGCGGATTGTGCCGATGTTATCGACGACAGTGCATCGGCCAAAAAATTGGCGGCGGCAAGTACGGACTGGCTACGATATGCTGAGGCCGACCGGCGCCTTGAGCCCTGATCACCGTAGTCTGGCGACATGTCATACCAATCCCAACCCATAACGCACCATGAGATCGCGTCTTTTTTCGCCTGCCGGCGTTGCACTCGTCGTCAATAGCCCGCTATTGACTCCTCCTGCGCCTTGCCAGTCAAAAAAATCCATCAATCTCATTCGTTACGTTACAGGTTGGGATTGGTATCAGTCGGCCAGCATCTCCAGACGAGAAGCGAATGTCTGCCGCAATTCCTGACAAGTCGGAACACGATAAAATGGCGGTTAGTTCGGAACGTGGCTCGACTTCCATAGCGCTGCCATGCTCAGGCGTTTAATGCCAGCAAAGTCGTAGTTGGCTTGAATTTGTTCAAATAAGCGCAACCTAGAGATGTGCTTCATTCCCCGTAGCTATATGCTGTCACTTTCATCGATAGCATGTGCCTAATATCCCCATGCTAGTAACCCGCTTTCATCATGACATTTGAAACGCTGCGCAGCAGACACATTCCCGCCATGCAGGCCGAAGTACAGGAGTACGAGGACAGCGCGACGGGCGCCCGGCATATTCACCTTGCCACCAACGACGCAGAGATGGTTTTCCTGGTCGGTTTTCCTACCGTACCCGATGTCAGCGACGGCCGCGCTCACATTCTGGAGCATCTTGCGCTCTGCGGCAGTGACCGATACCCGGTTCGGGATCCGTTTTTCGCCATGTCGCGGCGCTCCATCGCGCATTTCATGAACGCGATGACGTATGCGGATAAAACCGTGTATCCCTTCGCAAGTACCGACAAGACAGATTTTTTCAACTTGCTTGACGTGTATCTCGACGCCGCGTTTTTCCCACGGCTCGATTATCTCGATTTTCTGCAGGAAGGCTGGCGCCTCGCGCTGGAAGACGGCAAGCTCGCCTACCAAGGCATTGTATTTAACGAAATGAAAGGCGCATTCGCTGATCCGGTACGCGCGCTGGATAGTGGAATCGCCGCCCGCCTTATGCGAGGTACCACCTACGCGGTCGAATCCGGCGGCGACCCGCTTGATATTCCTTCGCTCACGCACACGGCACTCAAAGAGTTTCACGCATCGCATTACCATCCTTCGCAGGCGGTTTTCATGACCGCGGGTGGCGTCGATCCACGCGAAGTGCAGGCGCTTATTGAAGAGCGTGTGCTGTCACGTCTGTCCGGACGCAGCCCGCGATTGCTGCCTGAGTTGGCTGGCACCTGGACCGCGCCGGAAACCGCGGAACTGCAGATTCCCAGCCGTGACCATGGCGTACAGATTGCCTGGCTGATGGGCGAGTCGGTGGATCCCGTTGCCTATTACCGAGCGGAACTGCTGGAGGGTGGTCTGCTCGGTAACTCGGCGGCGCCGCTGATGCGCGCCATGGAGTCGGCAGGCTTTGGCCGCCCGTCAGCCTTGAACGGTACCGACGCCGGCGGACGCCAGATGGTGTTCCACCTCGGCATGGAAGGATTGACCAAGGCACAGGTTGGCAAGGCACGAGACCGTATCTGGCAGGCATTGGAACAAACTGCGAAGGAAGGCGTTTCGCCGGATGTATTGCAGGCCACGCTGCGCGATATCCGTTTTCATCAGCGTGAAATCAGCGGTGGCTCGACACCGCACCTGCTCAAGTGCTTGCTACGCGCCATGCCACACGAAATGTATGGCGGCGACATCATGAATGCGTTCGACAGTGAAGACGTTCTGCAGCAGATGCAGGAAGACATCGCCGACCCGGCATTCTTCAAGGGCTTGGTGAAGGAACTGCTCGCCAATACGACACGCCTCGATTCCAGCGTCCTGCCCGATCCGGACTACTTCCAGAAGCGCAAGCAAATCGAAGAAGAACGTCTCGCCACGCTGCAGGCAACCTTGCCGGAAAGCGAAAAGGAGCGCATCCGTGCGGAATCCGTTGCCCTGCTCGAACGTCAACGGCAGCCGGTCAATAACGACTTGCTTCCGCGCATCCATCCCAGCGATGTCAGCGCGACGTCGCCAGCTGCCTATCCGCTTCCCGCAAACCACACTGGAACGGTCATCACGCCGATTGCTTCGAACGGCATTACGTACGCACGTGTGTTGTACAACATTACGCATCTGCCTGAAGAGGCATGGCCCTGGTTGCAGCTTTACGTCGAAGTGGTGCCGGAACTCGGCGTAGCAGGGCGCACTTATGAGGAAACCGATGCCTGGCGGCATAAGAAGGTGCCATTCTTCGACATCAATCTTCAGGTGTCGCAAGCCCAGGATGACAGGACGCTGCGCATCCATGCCGATTATTATGCGAAAGGTTTGCGCGAAGAGCAGCGCGCGATTGCCGAAGTACTGTCCGAATCGATCAGGTCGCCACGCTTTGACGAACTGGACCGTCTTGCCTTCCTGATCGACAGCAAGGTACAAGATATTCGCGACGGCCTTGCCGATGAAGGCGACGATTACGCCCGCTATACCGCGGCCGCGGCCTTGTCGCCGCTGCGCCGTTTCGAAGATCAGGTGAAAGGCGTCTCGTCACTCGCCTTCTTCCGCATGCTGCATGAGAAGCTAGAGTCCGAACAAGGTCTGAAAGAGATTGCGTCACGGCTTGCCGACGTGCATGCCAGCATCATTGCCTCGCCATCGATGCAATTCGTTGCCGGCGATGAAGCCGATGCCCATGCGCTGGCACAACTGCTGCACGTACCGCAGGGTGAGGAGAGGCTTACCCGCACGGCGGGCGATGAAGCCCCGGCAGTGCCTGTTTCCGTCGCAAACGCCGCCGTTCACGCAGATGCCCAGGTGAATCACTGTTTCGCAGTCTGGCCGGGACCGACACTGGACCACCCCGACGCGGCCGCCTTATCCGTGCTTGGTGAACTGCTAACGAATATCGTTCTGCATCAGGCACTACGCGAAGAAGGCGGCGCGTACGGTGGCAATGCTTTTTACTCGCCAGCCACCGGCACGTTCTCCATGACTTCGTATCGCGACCCGCGCCTGGCCGCCACCTACCAGGACTTTGAGCGTGCGATCGCCTGGGTGTCGAGCGCGGAACTGAAGCAGGAAAACATCGAAGAAGCGATTATCTGCGTCATCCAGCATCTCGACCGGCCGCGCTCACCCTACGGGAACGTCATGTGGACCTGGGAGCAACAACAGCAAGGGATTTCTGAACAGATGCGCCAACAATATCGGGAAGGTGTTCTGCGCTGCACGGCCGATCGCCTGAAGCAGGTTGCGGCAACGTGGCTGCAAGACAAGCCATATAGCCGTGCCGCTTTTGTCGGCAACCCGACGCAGCCGCTGGCCGGACTGGAAGTCATCGAGCTGGCAGCGCTGGCAGGTTGAAGCAACTAGCAGGCAAACCGCACATATCCGTGCCATGAATGTCGGCTATCACTAATGGAAAGCAGACATACTTGATGCGATGCATTAATCTTGCCTTGTCTCCTCCAACTCTTCTTGAATTGGATTTAACCCGCGTACTGCAAGGTTCGCGGGTTTTTTTATGCGCCGGCAATCTCGCCGACGAGGTATTCCTGGATACGATTACCAGCGCACCGTTTCATCGGCAGGAAACATCCGTGGCCTCCGGATATATCGCAAGGAAAGGCCAAAATTTATCCCTGTTGTGTTCGCCACCATACCGAACCACGTCCTTGTAAAGCGCAGAATACGAGATTCAATCAGTCTCCTTTCATCAGCAGCCATGCGCCCCTTACCGCGAGGAATGTATCAGTCTTGGGTCTTCGGATCGTTTGCAATGTATGCGCAAAACCCGTATGCGGCACGCGAAGCTTACGAACGCGTGAGAAACGAATTCCCGCATTCTGAACCGTTCGGAACGGTTCTTCTCGATTCCGGCGAAAAGGTCAACTGGGTCAACATCCGCTATCCGGCGTCGAAGCGGCCGCTATCGACCTGATACCAATCCCAACCCATAACGCACCATCACTCGTCGTCAATAGCCCGCTATTGACTCCTCCTGCGCCTTGCCAGTCAAAAAAATCCATCGATCTCATTCGTTACGTTACAGGTTGGGATTGGTATGAGATGAACTGAGACTGACCTCAATCAACGGCCTGGCACCGGAGGGGCAGGTGGTGCCGATGTGCCGAAACGGCACGCAACGGGCGCGCCGGTGCAATGTTGCGCGCCTTGGGTTTGCAACAGGGTATGCTTGCGCATGTTTGCCGCTCTCGCGCCTCACAAAACAGCATGACGGTGCCTCGCACGGAACCCGTTGCCGATCGCCGTATCCTATAAAAACCAAGCCCTTTTGCCATGCCAATCCAGCGCGATCCAGACCCCATCATCTCCATGACCGAAACCGATAACCCTCAACTGCACCATTCACAAGAGGAACAAGAGGAACAAGAGCCACAACAGCCACAAGAGTCACAGGAGGCAACGCCGACAGACCAGCCAGCGCATCCCCTGGCGGCGGAGCGGCATGTGCAATCGGTCGGCGCGGAACTGGTCAAGCTGGAAGGGCGGGTCATGGTGCGATACACAGGTGTCGCCGAAGCTGATGGTCTAAACGTGCCCTATGATCTCGTGCCCGGTGATGGTGTGCTGGCAAAGACCAGCAAGTGGCGCAACATGGGGCCGGACAAGCAATTGCAACTGGTCCGGGAACGCGTGCATACGCAGGCACGGGAAAAACTGCATCAGGAAGTATGTCGCTTCGTCGCACGCCTGGGCAGTGAAGCGCGCGATTATGGTCTTGATCCGATGCCGTTCCTGCATGTTCTCGAAACCAAGGAAAGCGCCGTGCCGTTCGACCACGTGTTCGACCGGATAGGGCAAAGGCTGGAACACGCGATTGAGCGGCAGCAGGAAGAGCGCCATGCGGCCCGCACGCGGGAGAGCATCAACCTCGCGGAATATCCGGAATCCTTTGAGCTTGCGCGGCGCCTGCCGCGGCGTATCATCGCCGTGCTGGGGCCGACCAATTCCGGCAAGACCCATGAAGCGATGGAGGCATTGGCACGCGCGAAGACCGGCGTGTATCTGGCGCCGCTACGCTTGCTCGCGCTGGAAAACTACGAGCGACTCGCAGCCGCCGAACGCGATGGTGAACCGCTGAAAGTCAATCTCGTCACCGGCGAAGAGCGTCGTCTCGTCGAGGGCGCCACCCATACTTCGAGCACGGTTGAAATGCTGGACACCAACACCCGTGTCGATGTGGCGGTGATCGATGAAATCCAGATGCTGGCCGATCGGGATCGTGGCGCCGCCTGGACCGCCGCCGTCTGCGGCGCGCCGGCGACAACCGTCTACCTGGTCGGTGCGCCGGAAGCGCGGCGCGCGATCGAAGCCCTGGCTCAGCGGCTTGATTGTCCACTGGAGATACGCCTGCTCAAGCGCAAGGCGCCGCTCACCATGGAAGCCACCGCCGTTCGCAAGCTGCGAAACCTGCGCAAGGGCGATGCGGTCATCGCCTTCTCGCGCAGAGATGTGCTGATGTGGCGCGACCTGATCACCGAGATCGGCTTATCGGTATCGACGGTCTATGGCAATCTCTCTCCCGAAGTCCGGCGCGCGCAGGCGGCCCGCTTCCGCGATGGATCGGCTGACATCGTGGTCGCCACCGATGCAATCGCGATGGGGTTGAACCTTCCGATCGAGCGTGTGGTGATGACGACCGCCATCAAATACAACGGTATCGAGGAAGAAGAACTCAGCGCTGCGCTGGTCAAGCAGATTGCCGGGCGGGCCGGACGCTTCGGCGTGCATGAAGAAGGTTTCGTTGCCGGCTATGACGAACAGACGCATTACGTCATCCGTTCGCTGCTGCAGGAAAAAGTGCCGCCGGTACCGCCATTGGGATTTTCCGTCGCACCCACGCTCGAACACCTGAACCGGATTGCCTCGGTAACGGGAGAACAGTCACTGTCCAAATTGCTGCGGCGCTTTGCGCACAACATTGATGTGCCGGATGGCTTTTTCACACCGCGTATCACCGAAGACCAGTCTGAACGGGCGCTGTGGCTGGATACCTTGCCGCTGTCGCTCGAAGACAAATTCACGCTTTCGCTAGTCCCCATTTCCTCTCGCATCCCCATCCTGCACGAAGCATGGCAGCGCTGGGCGAGGGCGCTGGCACGCCGGCAGGAAAGCAAGCTGCAGGCACTGGAAAGAATGGAGAGCCGGCGCAACCTGCAGGAAGTCGAAGACGACTGCAAGCTATATTCCGCCTACGCATGGCTGAGCTATCGCTGCCCGGAATTCTTCCCGCAAGGAGAGGAGGCGCAGGAGCGGGCACGCGATGCATCGGAGACAATCGACAAGATGTTGCAATCGCAGAATGCCGCGCTGCGTCGGCGCTCAGGCAAGCGCGTTGCCTGAGTTACCGTGGCTGGGATCAAGTCCACTGCACGTAATTAGGCAAACCTGGATCATCGGACGCGACAAAATATCTGCGGCGAACCCCGTTGCTTGCTGGGTCCGCGTGGACGGGCGTTCGGTCATCTTCATGGTCAACCGGCTTGGTAAGGAATGCGAGCAAGGGGGGGCAATCGTGGATGCACTACAGATAATGACCATGTGCGCGAGCATAAATTCCCCTTTCAGTGCACGCCTGCACCGTATTGTGGCAAGTTTGTGGCAAGTGCACCAGCCCCGCGCCAAACGCAACGGTATGGTGCGGCGCCCGATTGGATTCGGTCACCGGCTACGACGAACTAAGGAAAGTGTATGCAATACGAACGCTCCTTGATGCACTTCTATGTGCTCAAGGTGAGCAACTTAAACAAAACGGGAATCTTCAGGTCATATGATGGCTTGTGCGTTGAAAACGCATCAGTGTTATCGCACCACCTGCGGGCTTGGCTCCATCACACTCTACTTTCCAGATTAAACACAACATGCACGTATCCGATCTTCCAAGCCCACCGCCCGGCATGATGCTGGTGAGGACCGGTTGCGTGCTGACGTATGAGGCAAGCGAAGCAATCAGCCTGTTGTTGCTTATCCGGCCGCGACGCGGTCCGGAGCAGACGGTGCTGCAGGAATTGATGGACACCTCTTCGGTGTTGCCACTGGAGGAGCTCGGCGACAGCCATGGCAATGCCGTTGTCCGGACCACACTGCTGCCGGGAACCACCCGTTTCCGGCACGATGCACTCTTCCTGGTCTCGTCGCAGCCCCATGGCGGCAAGCCTGCAGCGACTTCACGCACACCGGTCGCGCAACTCCCGGCTGACGCACTGCGGTATACCTTTGCCAGCCGCTATTGCGAATCAGACAGGCTCGCCGGTTTTGCCGCATCCGAATTCGGCCACATTACCGATGGCGCCGAACTGGCGCAGGCGATTTGCGAATGGACTTACCGGAACATCGAATACCGGTATGGATCGGGAAGCGCGCTCCTTTCCGCGTGCGATGTGATCGGACGCCGCTACGGTGTGTGTCGCGACTTCGCGCATGTCATGATTGCCTTGTGCCGCGCGCTCGACATGCCGGCACGCTATGTGGCTGGACACATGCCCTATTTCGGCGTGCCGGAAGCCGACATCGGTGTCGACTTTCATGCCTATTGCGAAGTCTATTTCGGCGGGCAATGGCATGTCTTCGATCCGCGGCATAACAAACCCCATCCGGCTCGCATCAAGATTGCCCACGGCATGGATGCAGTCGATGCGGCCTTTGCCACCATCTATGGCAATGCGCGGCTGGTCGACCTTCAGGTCTGGGCGTATGAGGTCACCGGTACCGGCGAACAGCCGGGAGATGCCGTGACCGTGGTGCGAGGCAACGACGGCAGTGCGATCAAGCTCATGCCAGCCTGACACCGGAGAGTGAAATAAGAACAGTGAGCAAGTGACGTTCAGGAGGCCGGCGACATGCCGCGCACGACTTCATGAACGAAGCGCAACTTGTCGATCACCGGTGTTGACAGCGTGAATGGATACGGGTCCGGCATGCCCACGCTGCGATTGAGACTGTTGAGCACATAGGTCAGGGCAAACCATTCCCGGATGATGTCATCAAACGCATTGCTGCGCACCGGATGCTCTTCGATGCGTAGCGCTGGTTCATCCGGCTTCTTGGGCTTGAGCATCATCCCGCACGCATAAGCGGTGTCCAGCGTGTCCACCATGTGCAGGTAGTGCGCCCAGGTTTCCGCCCAGTCTTCCCAGGGGTGCGAACTGGCGTAGCTGCTGATGTAGCGCTGTTCCCAGTCGGGTGGCGCGCCATTCCGGTAATGCCTTTGCAAGGCCTCGCCATAGTCCTCGCGTTCGTCGCCAAACAAGGCGCGATAGGGTTCCACCCATTCCGTACCGACAATCAGCCGGTCGAAATAGTAATGCCCGCTTTCATGGCGGAAGTGTCCGAGCAAGGTGCGATACGGCTCACCCATTTGTTCACGGGTGCGTTCGCGATGGGCGGGGTCGGCTTCGGCGATATTCAGGGTGATAAGTCCGTTCGCATGGCCGGTCATCACCCGCTTGTCCGGCATGTCTTCCAGAAACTCGAACGCGAGGCCGGTATCGGGATCATCTCGCTTCGGCGTGGGCTGCAGATGCAGATCCCATAATGAATACAACAGGCGACGCTTTGCCGCCTCCAGCCGTTTCCAGTACAGGCGGTTCTTTTCCGACGACAATGCAGGAATGATATGCGTTAGCTGGCAGGATGCGCACAGTGCATCCGGCGCATCCGCAGCCAGCATCCAGTTGCACACATCCTCGCGCGCATAGTTGATGCACTGCTTGTACAGCAGGCCCGCGTTAGCCGGGTTGAGGCTGCGCCATACGCCTTCACCAGCGGGTTCGAAGGTGCTGATCGCGCGATGTTCAGGCTGATAACCGAGCATGCCGCCACAGTTTTCACAACGCACGTTCTCAAAAAAAACCTGCTGCCCGCACTTGTCGCAGTGAAACGTTTTCATCCCGGTTCTTTCTCAATATCGTATGCCATTCGAGGCAGCCGGTGGAGCTTTTCGCGGGGCTATCGTTCCCGGTTTTTATTTGCATCAAATAAAGATCGGTGACGCTTTCCTGCGAGCATGGAATTTCCCGTTATGCATGGTCGTTGCTAATTTGTCAGGAACCAACAGCGCTTTTTTGCCTCTACATCGTTAACTTTTTGAACTTGTAGGGGTGCGGGCACGATGAGGTGCTCCTGCCGCAAGCGCATAGGAGAAGAGTAACGTCCGGTGCCGGTGAATACCATAGTGTACGGCTACCAAATGACACTGCTCAGCGATTTCTTGCCGTCATGCCGCGGCGACATCACCGAAGATTTCTTCGATAACCCCACCCCATCCATTCACTTCCATATCAGGAGTCCCTCCTCTATGTGCGGTATCGCCGGAGAAATACGTTTCGATAACAATTTAGCCGATATACGCGCGGTCGTTGACATGACGGAAGCACAGTCACGACGCGGCCCCAACGGCGAAGGCTTGTTCAGCCTTGGCACGCGCTGCTTCGGTCATCGCCGGCTCAGCATCATGGACTTGAGCCAGCGAGCCCATCAGCCGTTTATCGACAACATGCTGGGCATGGGCATCGTGTTCAACGGTGCGATTTACAACCATCACGAATTACGTGAAGAACTCAAAGGCGCCGGTTATCAGTTTGTGTCGACCGGCGACACCGAAGTCATCATCAAGGCATGGCATGCCTGGGGGCCCAAGGCGCTGGACCGTTTTTACGGCATGTTTGCGTTTGCGCTATGGGAACGTGAAAGCGGCATCACCTATCTGGCGCGCGACCGCCTCGGCATCAAGCCGTTGTACTACACCAGCGATGCCAACCGCATGCGCTTTGCCTCCGCCTTGCCGGCACTGCTCAAGGCGGGTGGCGTCGATACCGCGCTAGACATGCAGGCCTTGCATTTCTACATGAGTTTCCATGCGGTGGTACCGGCACCGCATACGATCCTGCGTGGCGTACGCAAGCTGCCGCCGGGCAGCTACATGACGGTGCATCCTGACGGTGACTGCAACATCAAGGAATGGTGGCGTCTCGACTTTACCCGCAGCGAGGACGACGAAAAGCGCAGCTTCGACGACTGGAAATCGGAAGTGCTCAGTGCACTGCGCCTGTCGGTCAAGCGTCGGCTGGTATCCGACGTGCCTGTCGGTGTCCTGTTATCCGGCGGACTCGATTCCAGCCTGATCACCGGCCTGCTGGCGGAAGCCGGCACCACCGGCCTGCGCACCTATTCCATCGGATTCGAAGCTGTCGATAGCGAGGCCGGCGACGAGTTTCATTATTCCGACCTGATCGCACAGCATTACGGCACCGTGCATGAAAAGTTGCATATTCCGGCAAGTGATCTCCTGAGCGCATTGCCCGATACCATCAACGCCATGGCGGAGCCGATGGTCAGCCATGACTGCGTCGCCTTCTACCTGCTGTCGCAAGCGGTTTCACGCCACAGCCGCGTGGTCCAGAGCGGGCAGGGTGCCGACGAAGTGTTCGGCGGCTATCACTGGTATCCGCCGCTGACCGATGTCGGCGATCCGTCCAAAGGCGTGGATGCCTATCGCCGTGTGTTCTTTGATCGCACCCACGACGAATTGCTGGGACTGCTCAGTCCCAATCTCAAGCTCGATGATGCCAGCGGCCAATTTGTTGCATCCCACTTTGCACGCCCCGGAGCCGACAGCGTGATCGACCGCGCGATGCGTCTCGATACCACGGTGATGCTGGTAGATGATCCGGTCAAGCGCGTCGACAACATGACGATGGCTTTCGGCCTCGAAGCACGTGTGCCCTTCCTCGATCATGAACTGGTCGAACTTGCCGCGCGCATTCCGGCACAGCACAAGATCGCCAATGGCGGCAAGTACGTGCTGAAGGAAGCAGCCCGCTCCGTGATTCCGGCCGAAGTCATTGACCGTCCCAAAGGTTATTTTCCGGTTCCCGCGCTGAAATACCTGCGCGGCAATTTCCTGCATTTTGTCCGCGACACACTCGATTCACAGGCGGCACGCAATCGCGGCCTGTTCAGGCGCGACGTGGTCGACCGCATGCTGCAGGAACCCGACAGCCACATTACGACCTTGCGCGGCTCCAAGGTATGGCAGATCGCCTTGCTGGAAGCCTGGCTGCAGTCGCATGGACTGTGAGCGGAACGGCTCCCCACCGTGCGCGTGCCAAGGCATAGGCGCATGCGGGTCAACGCATACCCAACATTTGACAGAAAGTCTCCAATGAGCGCACTTCAACACGATCCGTCTATCCAGGAAGGACAAGGACATAACGCGGCAACGCCGAACCTGTTCAACGACACACCGGAGCTTGCCGACCAGTCCCGCTTGCAGGTTCCGTCCAACGCAACACTGGAATGCGGCTGGGGCCGCCTGCTGTATGGCCCGGCCTTTGAATCGCCCCAGGCGCTGGCCCAGGCATTGCAGCAAGAGGCTCCCGGCAAGCGTGACATTGCCTTGCACGTCGAATCGCCGCAGCTGGTCCTGGCGGAAGCGCCGTCCGCATTGTTTCTCGACCCTTCGGTGATTTTCCGGCGCCGGCTGGATGACACGCCAATCGAAGCGCCGCCACCCGGCGTGGTGATCCGCCCCTTGACGACACGCGCCGACATCGCCGCCATCAATCGCCTGTACAGCATGCGCGGCATGGTGCCGGTCGACCCGCGCATCGTCTGGAAGCAGCGGCATTCGGAAGCGGTGGTGTTCCTCGTCGCCGAAGACGAGCGTACCGGCGACATCATCGGCTCGGCGATGGGCGTGGATCACTACGAAGCTTTCGGCGACGCAGAGCATGGCAGCAGCCTCTGGTGTCTCGCGGTCGATCCGCAGACTGGTCTGGCAGGCGCTGGCCGCGCCCTGGTGAACTTTCTGATCGCTTACTACGCAGCACGCGGACGCAAGTTCCTCGAGCTGTCGGTGTTGCATGACAATGAAGCCGCCATTGGCCTGTACCAGAAGCTAGGCTTTGAACAGGTACCCGGTTTTGTCGTCAAGAACAAGAATGCCATCAATGAAAAGCTGTTCGTCGAAACCACCGACTTTGGCGGACTCAACCCCTATGCCCGCTTGATCGTGGACGAAGCCCGCCGACGTGGCATCAGCGTTGAAGTGATCGACGCGCCTGCCGGTATCTTCAAGCTGCGCTACGCCGGACATGAAATGCTTTGTCGTGAATCGCTGACAGAGCTGACCGGCGGGGTTGCAATGACCTGGTGCCAGGACAAGGTGCTGACCTCGCGCCGCCTTTCGTCGATCGGCCTGCGCGTACCGCGCCAGCAGGTTGCGGGCGACCCGGAGGCGAATGCCGCCTTCCTGCGTGAATGCGGATCGGTCGTCGTCAAGCCGGCGCTGGGCGAACAGGGCAAAGGCATCAGCGTCGATGTCCGCACCGAAGATCACCTGGTCGAAGCGATCGATCGCGCCGCACAGGAAGGCGGCCACGTCATCATTGAAGAGTTTTGCTCCGGACAGGATTTACGCGTCGTCGTCATCGGCTACAAGGTGGTGGCGGCGGCAATTCGCCGGCCCGCTGAAATCGTCGGCGATGGCACCTCGTCCATTCTTCAGCTGATCGAGCGACAGAGCGCACGCCGTGCTGCGGCAACCGGCGGCGAAAGCAAGATCCCGATCGATAGTGAAACCGAGCGTTGCCTTGCCGGCCAAGGTCTCAGCTACGACTCCGTCCTCGAATCAGGGCGTGCATTGAAGGTACGCAAAACCGCCAACCTGCATACCGGCGGCACCATTCATGACGTCACCGCGGAGTTGCATCCCATGCTGCGCGATGTTGCCGAAACCGCGGCCCGCGCGTTGCGCATACCGGTCGTCGGTCTCGACTTCCTGGTACCGGAACCGAGCTCCGAGGAATACGTGATTATCGAAGCCAATGAACGGCCTGGCCTGGCCAATCATGATCCGCAACCGACCGCGCAGCGCTTCGTCGATCTGCTGTTTCCATTCACCACCGCCCATGCGTGAGGCGTCATGCACAAGTTGACAATCGACATCGATTTCCTGAAGACGACACTGCTCGAACTGCTCCATATTCCGAGCCCGGCAGGCCTGACCGATGAAATCGTGCATTACACCGGGGCGACGCTCGACGCGATAGGTGTGCCCTACGAACTGACCCGGCGTGGCACGATTCGCGCGGTGCTGCGCCGGAATATGCAGGAACGCCGCCTCTCCAGCCCGGCCTGTGCGATCGTTTCACATCTGGATACGCTGGGCGCGATGGTGCGCGAGATCAAGCCCAACGGCAGATTGGCGCTGACACCGGTCGGCACCTGGTCAAGCCGCTGGGCGGAAGGCGGTCGCGTCACGGTGTTTACCGAAACCAGTCGCTATCGCGGCTCGGTGTTGCCCTTGTTCGCATCGGGACACGTGTACAACGAACAGATCGACACGCAGCCGGTCAGCTGGGATCAGCTCGAATTGCGGCTCGACGAAGACATCGAGACCTCTGCAGACGTGGACGCGCTGCGAATCCAGATCGGTGATTTTGTCGCCTTCGATGCCAATCCCGAGATGCTGGAGAACGGCTACATCGTCTCACGCCACCTCGATGACAAGGCGGGCGTTGCGGCGGTACTTGCCGCGGTAAAAGCCGTGGTCGATTCCAGGGTGCCGGTGCCCATGGATTGCCATGTTGTCTTCACGCTTACCGAGGAAGTCGGCTCCGGCGCGCGTGCCGTCATCCAGAGCGATGTCAGCGAGGTGATCGGCGTCGACATCGGTCCGGTCGCAGCCGGGCAGGGCGCGAAAGAGCGCGGCGTCACGATTCCGCTGATGGACTCCGCGGGACCGCATGACTATCACCTGACGCGCCGCCTGCTCAAGCTCTGCGAACAGCATGGCATTCACAGCAACCGCGATGTCTTCCGTTTCTATCATTCAGACGCCAGCGCCGCGGTCAATGCGGGACATGACGTACGCACCGCGCTCCTGTGCTTTGGCGGCGATGCGTCACATGGCTACGAACGCACACATATCTCGGTCCTCACCGATCTTGCGCAACTGATGACCTTGTACATACAGAGCGGGCCGACCCTGGCCGAAGATCGGCATCATCGTCTCGATTCGGTGGATTCGTTTTCGCATCAGCTCGATGCCGATCAGCTGGCCCCGGTGGAAACCAGTCAGCCCGATGTCAGCGAGCTGGTACGGCTGAACGAAGCACGTGAACCCGCAGATCCTAAAGGAATCTGAGCGCAACTTTCGCTACAGGAAACAACTTGCGGAATTCGATCTGCGTCAAACAACGTGGCGAACTAAGCGGCGATAAATTGACCTGATACCTCGGTATCTGCGCTTGCGGTTGCCGTTTTTAAAGGAGATACGATGAGTCGAGAAAACGATGTCAGCGCGCTGCTGCAACAATACGCAGCCGAAACCGGTGTACGTTCTGTGCAAAAGGTTGAACAGGACTTCGTTGAGGTGGCGCAACAAGTACCATCCGAAACACTAACGCATGGATTGTCGGAAGCGATCCACTCGGACCAGACGCCGTCTTTCGGGCAGATGGTCGGTGAATCGTTCGAACGCGGCGATTCACGCCAGCGCGCCGGCATGCTGAAAGAACTGCTTGATGCAGCCGGCCCCGCTGCCGCACGGCCGCTGATCGATAACGGCGTCTTGCCTGCCGCACCGGATCATCCCGAGACCACCGGACTGGTCGATTCCGAGCTTGCAGGACGGCTGCAATCTTCACTGGTCGAACAGCTTGCGTATGAAGCGGCACAGGAGAACCCGTCGGTGATCGACAGGATGAGTAGCCTGTATGCCGAAGATCCCGAACTCGGCAAGACGCTGGGCGGCGTGGCGCTTAGCGTTGCGCTTGGCAAGATGGCGGAAAAACGATAAATCTTATAGCCCGTAAGATTAACATTGCACCGCGCGGCGGCCATTGGCCGCCGCGCGTTTTTCTACAGTAATCCGAGCATCGCTATACCATCGATCGGCAGATTGACGCCGTTGATGAAGCACGCATCGCCACGCGCAAGCGGAATCCACTCACGAAAATTTGTCATCATGGCGGGATCGGCAAACATGTCATCCGTCATATTGCTGCGCATCAGGCTAGGACGCCATCGCCATCGCCAGTAACAATTACCAAGCTTTCGGCAAATCTGTTCATGCCCATACCCATGCCTCCATTTGCTGGTATGCATCGATCTAATAAAAATCCCATAGGAATGATGCCGTTGCTGCCGAGGGAATGTATTGACCCGGCATGAAACTTGATTGCGGGTGAAGCAATGCGCGCCAGTATTTTTATTTTGTAGTACTGGTGCAGTGAGCAATGCTGCCATTAGCGTTAACATTCCTGTTCACAAGTCCGCATGATGGAGAAGAATAATGATGACCCGGTCACACGCCAGTTTTAAACCCACGTTGGTGGCGCTCGCATTGCTGCTCGCCGCCTGCTCGAAATCGAATGACGACGCACCGCCACAAGCGCCGGCCCAGGCTCAGAAAGCACCGGCACCCGCGCAGGGAGCAGCGGGCAGCGTCGCGACGCCGGCCACCGGCTCCGGCGTCGAACTGCCAAGCTTTGTCAACCTAGTCAAGCAGCAAGGCCCCGGTGTGGTCAACATCAGCGCAGTCCGGCTTTCACGCAACCAGGGCAACGCGGCGGCACTGCCGGAAGGTCATCCCTTGCGTGAATTCTTCCGCCGTTTCGGCGGGCAGCCGGATGCCGGCGAAGCGCCTGCCGGCAGCCTTGGTTCGGGCTTCATCATCAGCCAGGATGGTTATGTGCTGACCAACGCGCATGTCATCTCGGAGACCGATGAAGTCACTGTCAAGCTGACCAGTAAACGCGAATACAAGGCGAAGGTCATCGGTGCAGATCCCTATACCGACGTAGCACTACTGAAGATCGACGCAACCGGGCTGCCGGTCGTAACGATAGGCGATCCAGGCAGGCTGGAACCCGGAGAATGGGTCGCGGCGATTGGCGCACCATTCGGCTTCGATAACAGTGTCACCGTTGGCGTGGTCAGCGCCAAAGGCCGCATGCTGCCCAATGGAAGTTATGTGCCCTTCATACAAACCGACGTCGCGGTCAACCCCGGCAACTCGGGCGGGCCGCTGTTCAGTACACGGGGTGAAGTGGTCGGCATCAATTCGCAAATCTATAGCCAGACTGGCGGCTACATGGGCATCTCGTTTGCCATTCCGATTGATATTGCGATCGGCATCTCGGACCAGCTGCGTGCAACTGGAAGGGTTTCGCGCGGACGCATCGGCGTGCAGTTACAGGAACTGACGTATGACATCGCCACGTCGCTGGGACTCAAGGAAGCCAAGGGCGCGCTGGTGGCCGCGATACAGAATGGCGGTCCGGCGGACAGGGCCGGCATCCGGCCAGGTGATGTGATTACTTCGCTCAACGGCCAGCCGGTACAGACGACGGCTGATCTGGCCCGCCTGATCGGCGGCACCAAGCCAGGCTCGACGGTCAATGCCGAGCTATGGAGCAGAGGGGCGACCAAGACCACTACCATCAAGGTCGACGAACTGCGTGGTTGATCGTACGACGCATAGGCGATGTCGTCATCGCCTATGCATTGTCGGCGGCAACATCCATCCATAGTCCAGTCGGAAAATCGCATTATTTCGGCAAGGCACGCCTGCGTGCCGGCTCGTTGAGCCACCTCAAGCCCGTGCCACTTTAGCCTTCAACTCAAAGGCGATTCACTACGCTGTCCTATGCTGGACAATTGCCCGGCGACCGCAGAGCCGCGTCACAACTGCTTCCTTTAACGTTGTGCAGGTTCCTCTCTCTATGGAAAACCGTCAGCAATGAAAGAAATCAACTTACCATTCCTTTTTATTGGCAGGCATGGCAAGCATATCGTCATGTTCGGACGGCGTGTCGGCTTTGCATGCCTGATGGCAACCGCAGGTTCGGTATCAGCGCAAGCCATCATTAATCCCGTAACCGGTTCCACCGTCATGACATGCCCGGAAGGAGCGACATACCAATGCAGTGGCAACAGTGTCCTGCGCATCGATAACGGCGTGACGCTCACCAGTTCAGGGGTACAGGTATATGGGCACTCTACCAGCGATCTTGCACCTAACAATCCCAACCTTACCGGCGCGACAGGGCTGGCGCCGGCTACCGGCGGTCTGGCTGAAGTCAGGCTGGCCAAGGATGCCAATGCCATTCCCTCGGCGCCTGTACTGTTGCTAAGCAAGCTTGGGCTAAGCTGGGATGGCAGGACGGAGCGTCCGCCGATCATCGAAAATTTCGGGACGACACAGGGACGTACGCAATTGGCAGCCAATGGAACCGTCACGGATGTTCCGCTGCCGCCTCCGGCGAACTTTAATTTCTTCGACTTTGCGCTAAAGGGCGCAAACGGAACGCAGGCCAACTATGCCAACAATCGTTACTTTCCACGTGCTGAGCCGATGCGCTGCCCGGCCGGTCAGCCGTGTCCGACGTCAGAGTCAACCGGGCTGAAAGTCGCGCTGGGCGATTGGCGACAGGGAGGTGCGATCAGCGATCTGTCGATTGCGAGCCGCCTGCATAGTGACGGCGACATCCGCGCGGGAGCAGCGCAGGAACCCAACGGCACTGCCGTTGCCTTTCCCGGTGGCGATGGCGGCATCGGACTTCCGAATGCCGGCACCAAGGGATATCGCAGTATCTCCACCTGGAATTATCATGTCGCCAATCTGGCTACCTGGGTGTCCCAGGATACGGTGGACATTGCCGAATGGGGCGGCGGCGTCGAACACAACAAGATTCGGCGCGGTGTCGTCGCGTTTGGTGCGGTGACCGATCCCGCCGCAGTTCCGGTGGCGGGTGCCGCCGGCTATGCTGCAATGGTCGTCGGCTGGTACACGCCCAACGGCCAGAGCGATCCCGTCCCTTTCCGTGGCACCGCTACGGTCGTTGCCAATTTTGTGACACGCCAGCTGCAGGTCATCATCGGAAATTCAGTGTCCGATACCGAACCGGTCGTGCCGGTTCCGGTGGCCATCGGGACGAACATCACGGCCGGGGCGGCGAACAGCAATGTCGCCAACTATGCGACGGGTACGGCCACTGCCGGCACACTGACCGGCGGGGTCAGTGCACGGTTTTTCGGCCCGGTCGTCACCGGGGGTACGGAAGGTGTAGGACCCATGGAAATCGCCGGCGCATTTCAGCTTTCCGATGCCCAGACGGGGGCCACGATCACGGGCGGTTTTCTCGGGCGCAAGCCATAAGAAGATACGACTATCGTTCAGGTCGCCGGAACTGACTATCGATCCACTTGGCGGCCGACGCCTTGTTTAACTTGAACGTCGGTGCAACGCGGACTTGTGCTAGCTGCACCGCGAACTCATCATAAGCAGTCAGCGTTGCAGTCGCATTGTCTTCGTCGGGACTGATGTCGAGTGCCACTGTGACCATGGCGGAGCGGGTCGCCACCTTGACGCTTTTGTGCAGCATGGCGTGCAACTGTTTCTCGTGCTTGCGGCGTTCTGCGGCAGCATTTTTAATCAATGTGGCAACGGCCGTTACATCGAGCGGCTTGGGCTCGTCGCTGCCGCGTTCCTTGGGCCAAGGCATAACCAGAGACGGGCCGGCATCACCATCCATCGTCATCTCGACCGCCCAGCCGTCGCTATTGTCATTCATCGTGACCCGCGCAGTCCATCCGCTCTCGGACCACAGCCGTGGCTCCTGGATCACCGCCTGTAAGGCTTCTTCCGATGCCGCTTCAAACTCGGGCCCAGGCTCAGGCTGAAACTTGGATTCGGGTACACCTTCTGATGCCGGTGGCAACGCCTGTTCCGCCAACGTATGGTTCGCCCGTACTGGTATTGAAACAGGCGAATGCGGAGCGGCTGGCCTTGTTACTGCATCTGTTTCGTGCCGACGCTCAGTGTCAGGACTAAATAAAAGAGCAAGCTCAAGCTGATTGGGATCGACAGTTTTTTTCCGCTTCATCTACCTTCCTACAAATCGCGCGCGTTCCCGGAAAATCCCGGCCAGCCGGCAAACTATTAAATTATTGATAACAGCAGCGCGCCGCGCCGCGTGGCATTTGACGGTGTACCGACATGGGAGTTTCAAGCATGCATCAGCGCTGCTGCAATGAAGCCGCCAACTTGGCATCGGTCCAAAACGGCCACGTAAAAAATTTCCAGGTTGAGTTTGATCATTTCGGCGCGGTTTCGAGCAAAATTTTTCGCTTGAATTCGTTACACAGCTATTTCCGCGTTATATGATATTTACAAGAACAAAATCCAATTCTGCTTGGCGGAACAGATGGCGTTCGAGCTTAAGGCAGGATTCAACACTGCCGTAGCACCCGATGTCCATCCGGATTCGGACACGCCTGCACCGGATAGCACGGATAGTACTGCAGAAGACGCCTGCCGGAGCAATAAGCGCCGCAGGTTTTAAAATTACTGGAGACAACAATCAATGAAGATCACATCAAGGCATACCGTCGGGCTGACACTGCTCGGCGCAGTCATGCTTACCGCTTGTGGCGGCAGCGATAACGGAGATAATCGCGGCACCCTGCTCGAGGCGCCGCAACTTCTGGCGACGGTCACTGCCGCGCAAGTCGATGCCGGTACCGCGTCATCCGGCCTGCAGCCGATTTCCGGCAAGGCTAAATGCGATGTACAGGTCATCTCGCTCAACTATGCCACCGTGGGTGTTAATCAGGAGGAAACCAATTCTTCAGGCGTCATGCTGGTTCCGGCAGGCACCTGCGCCAGCAACAGCCTGCCGCTGGTAGCCTATGCCAAGGGAACCGATGTGCAAAAACCGCGCACCCTGGCAAATCCGAACGATTCGGAAACCTTCCTGCTGATGGCAATGTATGCGGCGCAGGGCTACGCCGTGGTCGCAACCGACTATCTCGGCTTCGCAAAATCGACCTATTCGTACCATCCCTACCTGCACGCCGATTCCGAGGCCAGTTCCGTCATCGATTCCATCCGTGCCGCGCGCAGGACTGCCTCATCGCGCAACATCAACCTGTCGGGCAAGGTGATGCTCGCCGGTTATTCGCAGGGCGGTCACTCGTCGTTCGCCGCACAGCGTGCGATCGAGCGCGACCTGTCGGGTGAAATTGGTGTTGTCGCCGGTGCGCACCTCGCGGGTCCCTACAATTTGTCCGGCTCGTTCAAGCTGACCGATGCCATTGCAGGCTATCAGTTTTTTGTGCCTTATCTGGTCACTTCATGGCAGAAGGCTTATGGCAACGTCTACAGCAATGTCAACCAGGCTTTCAAGGCGCCTTATGCAAGTTACATTGAAAACCTGTTGCCGTCCCCGACGCTGAACTACACCACCCTGGTAACTTCCGGCACCTTGCCCGGCGGTCCGGGTGTGACGCCCAATCAGGCGCGCGATGCGGTATTCCAGCCGGCCTTCATTACCGATTCGCAGACCAACCCGAACAATGCGCTGTTCCAGGCTGCGAAGCGTAACGACCTGCTGGGCTGGAACCCGAAGGCGCGTACGCTGCTCTGCGGAGGTGCGGGTGATCCAACCGTGCCGCCTGCCGTGCATCGGGATGTGGCGCAAGCCGACTTCAGCAGCCGTGGCCTGACGAACGTGACATCGGCCGACGTCGATCCGCAGGTGCAGGCGGCCTTTGGCGTCGGTGGCAGGGCACCGACCGATCCGACCAGTGCGGCATTTGCGACCTACTACGGTAATTACCACGGTGTCTACGAGCCGCCGTTCTGCCATGCTGCCGCACGCGCCGTGTTTGATGCGCTCAAGTAGTTGACTGTTTCTCAGTAAAAAAACAAAAGGCCCTGCGGGGCCTTTTGTTTTTATGTGCCACTGGCATACGTTATTGCATCCTCAGTGCATCCCCAGCTGTTGCGCGGCGCTCAGAATTTGTCTTTCCACCAGCAAGTCGCGCCGAATTAAGATATCCTTCATGATGCGTTGCGGCAATATTGCGCACGCTCAGGACGCCCTCAAATATGCCGTTCTGACAATTTCTCGCGTGCGCGTGTGACGAACAGCACCTGTCGACCAACCGGCGTTCCAAATACCGGTCTCCACATTGCTTGCATCGCCCAATAGGTTTCATCCCGCCCAGCTAATCGATGGGTTTTTCTCATCGACGAAGCATGGTCGCCACCTGCGTGCCCCGATCATGCCGCGTATTACCTACCGTATGACGCCGTATGTCGACCCGCGCCGTCAATCTGTCGAACCTAATTTCGGACGTCCGCATCAGGCGGGCGACATGTCATGTTGCAAGGCTCCTATAGTTATCCGCTTGTCATCGCTTCTTTGTTCATCGCCACGATTGCCTCCTACACCACGCTGGATCTGGTGGGGCGTATTGCGACGCTGGGCAAAACCACTTATCGCAGCTACTGGTTAATTGGCGGCGCGATTGCGATGGGCCTGGGTGTATGGTCGATGCACTTTGTCGGCATGTTGTCCTATTCATTGCCCATTCCATTGGGATATGACCCGGCCATCACTTTTTATTCGCTGCTGATCGCCGCTTCGGTTTCCTACTTTGCCCTGAATCTGGTCACGCGTCGCGATCTCTCTTTCCGGCGGTTGATGTTCAGCGGCGTCATCATGGGATTAGGCATCGCCTCGATGCACTACACCGGGATGGCAGCCATGCGGATGGAACCCGAGATTGAATATACGATGACCATCCTGATTGCGTCGGTGATCATTGCCATCGTCGCGTCGATCGCCGCCTTATGGATGGCAAATGCGTTACGCGGGGCCCAACCGGGCAGGCTGTGGTTAAGACGTTTCGGGGCGGCGCTGCTGATGGGCCTGGCCATTACCGGCATGCATTACACCGGCATGGCTGCGGCGAAGTTTCCGGCGGACTCGATCTGTCGTGCTGCTTCCGACATCAGCGCAAGCTGGCTGGCGGTGTCCGTCGGCGGCGCGACGCTGAGCATTCTGGCCATCACCGTCGTTCTCTCCGTGCTCGATGCGCGTCTCGAATCACGCACCAATCGTTTTGTGGAGCGGCTTCAGCACCAGGCCACCCATGACGCCCTGACCGGTTTGCCCAACCGCACCTTCCTTGTTGAGCGCATGGAAGTGGCGATTGCTTCTTCGTCCACGGGCGAGAAGCGCTTCGCCGTGTATTTCATCGACCTGGATGGGTTCAAGGCAATCAATGATTCGTTTGGGCACAGCAGCGGCGACGCAGTGTTGAAAGACCTGGCCCAGCGTTTGAGAAGCGTCGTTCGCAAGCATGACATCGTCGCCCGTTTTGGCGGGGACGAATTTATCCTGCTGGTGGAAGACATTCCAGATATCGAGGCCGCCGCGCACATTGCCGAAAAGGTGCTGGCGAGCTTTCGAAATGACTTTGAACTGCCGGGCGTCCGTATGCCTATCTCGCCCAGCATCGGCATCAGCATCTACCCGCGTGATGGTGACAACGTGGATGAACTGCTCAGCCGCGCCGATGCGGCAATGTACGAAGTCAAGTCCAGCGGACGCAACAACTACCGTTTCTATGAACGCAGCATGAATGCGGCGACGCTGCGCAATATCACGATTCAGCAAAGCCTGGTATCGGCGATGAAGGATGGCCAGTTCTTCCTCCACTATCAACCCAAATTTACGTGCGTTGACCGCATCATCCTCGGCGCCGAGGCCTTGCTGCGCTGGCGGCATCCCGAGCTTGGCATGGTGTCGCCTGTGGAATTCATTCCTATTGCTGAACGATCGGGGCAAATCATTCGGGTCGGGCAGTGGGTGATCGAGGAAGTATGCCGGCAGCTCAATGCGTGGCAGGCCGAAGGCCTGCAGATTGTTCGCATTGCGGTCAACCTGTCCCAGATCCAGCTTCGCTCTCCATCGCTGGTGGAGGACATCCTTGGTGTGACCGAACGTTACGGCATCGTACCCGCATTGCTTATGTTTGAAATTACCGAATCGGTCGCAATGGAAAACGCTGAAGAGACTCGCAAGACCGTAGACAAGCTGAAAGAAGCGGGCTTCAATCTCGCCATTGATGATTTCGGTACCGGTTACTCCAGCCTGAGCCATCTTCAGGAGTTCGGCGTCCATCAGATGAAAATCGACCGGGCATTTGTCCAGACTCTTGCCGCAGGCGATAAGAATGGCATATCGATCGTGTCCGCCATCATCGGCCTCGCCCATGCGCTGGACATGGAAGTCGTTGCCGAAGGCGTCGAAACCCATGCGCAGCTGGAAATGTTGCAGGAACTGCGATGCGACCAGACACAGGGCTTCCTGCTGGCCAAGCCCATGCTCGGCGCGGATTTCATTCAACTATTGAATGCGCCGCCGGGTAACCATACGGATGACATTGCTGATCACGCCGCAAACGCTGCTTCTGCCAGCATGACGTGATCCCGCCTCGTAGCAGGTCAAGCAAAAGGAAACAACAGCTGCAAGAATGTTGCGTTAGTTCATCAAATTATCGTGTGAGTCATGGGTGCCATTTTGGCAAAGCGGAAAACCCAGGGGCCGGGCTTACCACGGAATCCACTGCGGAGGCCACGGAACTCGCGTTTCGACCAATAGCCATAAGACTTTGGCGCACACGGCATGCTTAACGTTTCGCAAAAATGCAGCGGCAATTAAGCCTATGCTTTTGTGATTGCCCTTCAACATGGCCCAGCGACATGCCCGTTGCAGCAGCTCATGGACAAGCCTATAACATCCTCGGAAGACGTCAACGGCGAGTCATCGCGGCTCGGGCAATTGCGAAGCCGGACAGGCGCTGTGTCGCGACTCTTGTATATCCCCGTTATCTGGCTGGGAATAGGGATCGTCGTCGTCGCGGTGGGCTGGGTATCGCTGTTGTCGATGCTCTCTGCGGAAAGACGCCAGGCTGAAAATTCCGCATTGATCGAAGCAGGCATTCTTGCCAGAGGTTATGCGGGCCATCTTGCCCGGACGCTGGACACCATTGACCAGTTATTGATGGTGCTGAAGTTACAGTGGGAAAATACCGAAGGCAATCTTCGCCTTGAAGACTATAAGACCCGAGGCGTATTTCCTGAAGCGGCGCCGTTCAATGTCAGCATTGTCAGCCGGGACGGCATGCGCCTGACGAGTACCTTCGGCCCAAACGTGGAACGTACCAGCCCCGATGTAAGCGATCGCCCTTATTATCTGGCACATGTCACCGCACCGCGCGACTTCTTGTTCATGGGCCTGCCAACATGGGGACGTTCAACAGGCAATGCGGTCATCCAGTTTTCTCGCCGCTTAACGTCGCGGTCAGGCACATTCGACGGTGTGGTACTGCTCACTGTGAAGCTTGAATTCCTCACGGCAAATTACGACACGGTGACGCTCGGGGAACATGGCTTCATCGGGGCAGTTGGTACCGATGGCCTGGTTCGCGCTGCGCGCACCGGTGCCACCGTCTACGATCCTGCAACCAACCCGATTCCGGCGGCGCTTGACTTCAGCACACCGGCAGACAGCAGGTATTTTCCTCGGAACACGATGTTCAGGGATGGCCGCAGTCGCTATGTGGGATGGCAAAAACTGACAGGTTATGACTTGATTGCCCTGACTGCGCTGGACGAGCAAACATTCATGGCGCCGTACGGGCAACGCCGTACCAGTCTGATCAAGACGGCCGTCAGCCTGACGTTTGTGGTGCTGCTCCTGTCTTGCGCCGCGGCACTCGTCGCGTTGCGGATGGCCACCCGTAAACGTCAGCTGGAGATGGCGCAATCGACCTATCGGATCGCCACCGAGGCAGGCAGCGAAGGATTCTATATTGCACGGCCAATCACTGACGAGTCGGGACGCATTGTCGATTTCGAAGCGATGGACTGTAACCGGCGCGGTGCCGCCTTGTTTCAGCTGCGGCAGGAAGAATTCATTGGCGCCAAGATATCCTACCTGCATGATCCTGTCAGTTTTCGCCGCGCGTATCAGGCGCTGATGCAAGCCATCGACAACGGCGAATTCGAAGGAGAACTGGAGCTGATGTCGAGGGATGAATCGCTACACCGCTGCGTCTATCTGAAGGCTGTCTATGCGGAAGGCAATCTTGCCATCACCATGCGCGACATTTCGAAGGAGAAGTCGCATGTGCGCGAACTGGAGCGTCGCGGCAACGAAGATGTGCTGACCGGATTGCCGAATCGCTTGTGGGTGCAATCGTTTCTTCCCGATGCGGTTACGCAGACATCAAGCAGCGGCAAAAAGCTGGGCGTGCTGTTTATCGATCTGGACGGATTCAAGAAGGTCAACGACACCATGGGGCACGCCGCCGGCGACGAGGTATTGCGCATTGCGGCACGTCGCCTCAAGGAGGCTGTGCGTCCACATGACAAGGTAGTGCGTCTGGGCGGTGACGAATTCCTGGTCATCGTTGAGAACATCGTCACCGAGGACGATGCCGCGCATGTGGCGGAACGCGTGCTGCAAGGCTTCAATAAGGGTTTTCGCCTGCAGGAAGGCACGGCCACTATCGGGACGTCCATCGGCATCAGCATCTATCCCGGCGATGCCACCGATGCGGGAAGTCTGCTGGAGCATGCGGACATCGCCATGTACTCCGCCAAGACGGCTGGCAAGCGTACCTACCGCTTCTTCGATGCATCATTTTTCGATGCCTTGCGTGCGCGTCTTCACAGAGAAAGCGAACTCCGGCATGGCATCGAGCGCGATCAGTTCGTCCTGTACTACCAACCACGCATTGAACTGGTTACCGGACAAACGTCCAGCCTGGAAGCCCTGGTACGCTGGGTCCATCCGTCGGAAGGCCTGCTGACGCCAATTGATTTCATCGACCTGGCCGAAGAATCGGGCCTGGTTGTTCAACTCGGGGAGCTCGTCATTGAAAAGGTCTGCGCTCAGATCGCCTATTGGGCAGCGCAAGGAAAATACGTCGTGCCGGTATCGGTCAACGTTTCATCCCGTCAATTCAATGAGGCCAATATCTCCAAGGTATTTCAGCGCACGATCAGCCGCTACGGCATCGATCCGCGCCTGGTCGAGGTCGAGTTGACCGAGGCTGCAATGATGGAAGACAGTGAAGACGTAACGACCGCATTATGCGAAATGCGCAACCAGGGGATGGCGCTGCTGGTTGACGACTTTGGGACCGGCTATTCATCCCTTGCCAAGCTTCAGCAACTCGATTTTGATGTGCTCAAAGTTGATCGCGCCTTTACCACCCAGCTCGGGAAGACCGACCAGGGCAACGTGTTCTTTGAAGCGATTATCACGATGGCACATGCGCTGGGCATGCGTGTCGTTGCCGAAGGAGTCGAAAAAAAGGAGCAGCTCACTATTCTTCGCCACATGGGGTGCGACGAAATACAAGGATTTCTTGTGGCAAAACCACTTGCACCAACCGCCAACCAGGCTGACCTGTTCCGAAAAATTCTTGCAATGCCTACCTGAACAGCCCAAGGCATGATAAAACGCCGACATGGTAAGTTTCGCTATCCCGGTTGACCCATTTTTCAGTCAAATTCAGTCAAATAAAGCGAGGAGCCCTATGCAACAAAAATCACGTGCCGTTGTCTGGCGGGAAAAGGACCAGCCTGTGGTGGTGGAAGACATTCTTGTCGACGCTCCCCGACGTGGTGAAGTCATGATCAAGCTGGCGGCTTGCGGTGTCTGCCACAGCGACCTGTCGGCGACCAACGGGACCATTCCTTTTCCGCCTCCGCTCGTTCTCGGTCATGAAGGCGCGGGCGTGATCGTCGCGCTCGGTGAAGGCGTCGATGAATACAAGGTGGGCGATCATGTCTTGAGTTCCTTTGTCAGCATGTGCGGCAAGTGCCGCTATTGCCAGACAGGACGTCCGCAACTGTGCGACCAGGCCGGAAAAGCCACCATGACACTGCCGGATGGCACTGTCCGGACAAGCGACCTTGCAGGAAATCCCTTGAGCGTTTTTTCCGGATGCGGCGTGATGTCGGAGTACGCAACGCTGCACATGGACAATGTCGTCAAGATCGACGCCGCCGTACCGCTGGAAAAAGCCGCGCTGGTCGGTTGTGGCGTGATGACCGGGGTGGGCGCCGCGATCAACACCGCCAAGGTGTCGCCGGGCACGGTCGCCGTCGTTTTTGGTTGCGGCGGTGTCGGCCTGAATGTGATCCAGGGTTGTGTGATCTCCGGGGCGGCGATGATTGTTGCGGTCGACACTTCCGACAGGAAGCTGGACATGGCCCGCGAATTTGGCGCAACCCATGTCGTCAATGCAAAGAGTACCGACAACGTGGTCAAGGCAATCAATGCCTTGACGCAGGGCGGCGCTGACTATGCATTTGAATGCGTCGGATCGGGGGAGATTGCAGCGCAAGCTTACGGCGTGCTCGGCAAGGGCGGAACCGCCGTGGTCGTCGGCGTTGCCGGGCTCAAGGACATGACGTCGATTCGCACCGCATCGCTGACCTTCGGTGAAAAGACGCTGACCGGCAGCTACTTCGGATCAGCGCGTCCGCGCGAAGATTTTCCGCGTCTGCTTCGCCTGTACAACACGCATCATCTCAAGCTGGATGAATTGATCACCAGGACGTATACGATCGACGAAGCGCCGCAGGCATTCGCGGACCTGAGCTCGGGCATCAATGCACGCGGCGTGATTGTCTTTTCCTGATACGTTTTCTGTTTCATCTTTCATGCACTTGCAGGTTTCCCATTGATGTCGCGAGTGTGCACGGCCGTGTCGTCAATGGGGAAATGCAGCATGGCAGCGAACAATCCTGCCGCAGCAGTCGCTGCCCATATCCAGGTATACGAACCTGTCAGGTCGAACACAAAACCGCCGAGCCAGGCACCCAGGAAGGAACCGATCTGGTGACTGAGAAAACAGATGCCAAACAAGGTGCCGAGATGCCGGACGCCAAACAGCTTGGCCACCAGTCCGCTCGTCAATGGCACGGTGCCCAGCCAGGTCAGGCCCATCACGGCGGCGAAGATGACAACCGATGCCGTCGATTTCGGCAGAAGAAAGAACGCTGCAATGACGACGCCGCGGATCAGGTAAAGCCATCCGAGCACGGTTTGCTGGCGGATGCGCCCGCCAAGCCAGCCGCATGCCCAGGTCCCCACCATATTAAAAAGACCGATCAGCGCCAGTGCGGTCGCGCCAAGGCCCGTCGGCATGTGGCACAGGAACAGATAGCCGGGCAGGTGCGTTGCGATGAATGCGAGCTGAAAGCCGCAGGTGAAAAAGCCCAGTGTCAGCAGCAGATAGCCGCGATGCCTGCTTGCCAGCAGCAAGACTTCCTTCAACGAAAAAGTAAGGGAATCGGCGGCCGGTAACACCTCCTTGGACACCGTGCTTCCAGTCTCGCGGCGATCAAGAAGAATGCCGAGTGGTGCGATGGCGAGGATCAGTCCTCCGAGCACGAGCAGCGAACCCGGCACACCGATCATTTCTCGTGTGGTCTGCGTCAGCGGAACCAGCAGGAACTGCCCCAGCGATCCGCCCGCGCTGGCCAGGCCCATTGCCATGCTCCGCTTTTCAGCGGATGCGACGCGACCCACGGCGCTGAGTACCACGCCAAAGCTGGTGCAACTGATGCCGATACCGACCAGCAGTCCCATGCCGATCACGAGGACTGTGCCCGATTGCGCAATAGATGCAAGTGCCAGGCCGCAGGCAAATGTAATGGCGCCAAACCCAACGACCGGGGCGGATCCATAGCGATCCGCGGCAGCGCCGGCAAACGGCTGCGCAAATCCCCACACAAGATTATGGAGGGCGATCGCAAACGCAATCAGCGACACCGGCATTCCGCGATCAAACGAAAACGGCCCGATGAACAAGCCGAAGGTTTGCCGGATTCCCATGGCGGCGCTCAGGATGAGTGCGCCGGCGATGATGATGAGCGTTGTTCTGTTTTTCAGTGCCGCAAAATAAGTGGTGGTGCCTGCCGACATAGTGTTGTCCTCCTGGGACAATGTTGGCAGCGGGATGCTGATGCAGCAAACGAAAAGTGTTTGATCACAGGTGAACTGGCTTCACCTGTCCGACGCAGCGCGGGTACGCGACGATGCGCTGTAGCAGAACGAATCAGTTCCGGGCGGCGCCCGCGTGGCGCTCCGGTGCAATCGGGTCGGACGGCTGCGGGGTTTCCCGGAGTGTGCCCGCCTCCCTGAGCAGCCATTGCTTGAAGCCCGCGAGGTCGGGCCGATGATCGGCGCCTTGCGAACTCACCAGCCAATACGCGGTGCGTGCCGGAATCGGATCCAGGCCAACCTCAACCAGGGCACCTGATTCGAGATCGGGATCCACCAGCGGCCGCCGGCCCAGGGCAACGCCGAGGCCGGCCGCCGCTGCCTCGAACGCAAGCTGGATGGTATCGACACGCAATCCGCCGGACAGGGCGATGCCTTCCATCCCGGCGCCTTCCAGCCACGTCTGCCAGTCCTCGCTCGCCGGATTGACATGGATCAGCGTCGCCCGCCGCAAGTCCGGCTTTCCTGCCCCCTCAAGCAGGGCAGCTCGATAGGAAGAGCTACACACGGGAACCAGCTTCTCCCCAAACAAACGGTTCCATGCCGCACCGGCAACCGGCGCCCGACTCATGCGTATCGCAAAGTCGAATCCATCGACCGGAAAGCCAACCTGCTGGCGTGACGTATCGACGGTCACGCTGATGTTAGGCCAGCGCTGACGAAAGCCATGCAGACGCGGCAGCAGCCAGCGAGACGCGAGCGTCGGCGCGCAACTAACGGCAATGGTCTGGTGTGCGCGACGATTGGGCAGGCGTTGCGTCCCGGTCGCAATCAGGGAAAATGCTTCGGCGATGTAGAGCAGATAATCCGCTCCCTCCGGCGTCAAAGAAAGCCCGCGTGGTTCACGGGTGAACAGTTCGACGCCGAGAGCTTGCTCCAGGCTGACGATGCCATGGCTCACGGCGCTCGGCGTCACATTCAATTCCGCTGCGGCCAGCTTGAAACTCTGGTGCCTGCCAGCCGCTTCAAAAAAACGGAGGGAAGAAAGTGGCGGCAGACGAAGTGGCATGACACATCCTCGGTAGGGGCTCGTCACGCGTGCCGGATTACTCTCGTGACGCGGCCCGGTTGTACAGCTGAAGAATTTTCATTCTACCCGATACAGCAGCCGGCATTTTTGACTGCGGGGCTGCGCCGGCAGGGTCTCAAAGCGGTACGTCCGTAAACATTTTGCTGACGATATGCCATGTCCCTTCGGTATGGACAAAGGACAAATAATCGACATAGTTAAACCCAAGCATCGGGCAATGCGCCTTCACAAACGCGATGTTGTGGATCACCGCGACGGTCACCGGCTTCATCAGGAAAGGCTCTTCCAGATCCTTTGGAGATTTGCGGCTGGCGACGACGTTTTGGTATTCATCTAGCGTTTTCGACCTGACTGGTCCGCCGTTGAACACTATTGGCCGGCCTCACCAGGCAGCATACGAATTTGCCTGTAACGAAAACTGTCGACGAGCCTTGTCAGCAAATCACGAGCTAGCACAACTCCCCAACCGTACGTCAAAGCAAGTGCAGCCGCCTGCAGCCTATCCAGCAGAGGTGATTTTTCGTCCGAAGCAGGACCGTGAGCAGCTACTCCGGAAAAGAGAGAGATGCCGCAGTCAACCCGAAATTTTTCCCTGGATCAGCCACACACGGCTTTTCTTACCTTGCAGAAGGCTGCTGTTGACAATGCCTATGTTCCCGTCGCGATTCACCGCAAGCTTGTTCATCATCAGTCCCTGATGGCTGCCGTTCGCTCCCCCGCTTGGGTCGCGGCTCCCAGGCACTAGCGCCGGCGCGGTAAAACTCTTGCCGTTGTCAATGGAAACGCTGAAGCCAAGTCCGCGAGGCCGTTCCCGGTAATCGGGGAACAATTCGTACACGACATATAGCCGGCCGGCAGCATCAATACTGAATGACGAATAGGCTGCACTTTCCACACCCTTCGGCAACGGGATCGAAAGCACGCGAGGTGCATCAAACTTTCTCCCGTCGGCCGACCGCGTATACATAACCTGATACTGGTCGAAGGGACCGCCCCTGCTCTGGGAATACACAAGGTGAAGCATCCCGTCCGGTGAAGCGGCAAGTTTGGGGGCGTCCGAGTAGCCCTTGCCCGGAGCGACGATCTCCGGTGCGCCGAACGTCATTCCACCGTCGACAGAGCTTGCCACGTGTATATCCGCGTTGTCGTTCTCGCCCGTGGTCCATGCGAGGTAGATCCTGCGGTCGCTGCCCAGCGCAAGCGACGGTGCACGTGTGGGTGCGGCGTTCTTGCCGTCGCCGACAAGTTGCGGCGGTGAAAAGCTCTTCCCACCGTCGGTCGAGCGACTAAACCACAATGCTCCGTCGTACTCGGTCCACGTTGTATAAAGCGTGCCATCCGGTCCCGCAACCAGATCGTAGCTTCCGTTATGCCAGACCTTGGCATTGATCCGCCCCTTGCCGTCACCGCCCATAGAACGGGAAAGGTTGAGAGGTTCGGAGAATGTCGCGCCGTTGTCCTCGGAGCGAGCGAACAGCATGTCGCCGCCGTGCGAGCCGCCCGAGAAAATAATTTCCTGCCAGAGAACATAGATGCGTTCCGGCGATTCCGTGGCACGCGCCATCCGTGGAATCCAGGAAAAGGTGCCCGGACTGCGCGACACGTTTACCGGTCCGGCAAGCTGCTTGCTGCCATCCGGTGATAGCCGCTGGAACAGGACATCCTTGCGCGTCTGGTCGACCCAGGCCAAGGCCACGTTACCGCGCTGATCAATGCTTACCGTTGGATCGTCAACATAGTTGTAGCGGGAATTGTTTTGCTCCCACGGCCCCTTTTCGCCAGGCCCTGTCGCGATCTCGGTCGTGCCTTGCCAGCTGATGACAGAAACGGGAGCCGCGGCAACAGTCACTGGAAGGAAAATTACGGCAAGAAAAGAGTAAGGGTAATGACGATCCATGAGTGCAATCGGTAGAAATGTATGAGGCTTCGCCATGTTTGAAAACACGAATGGCACAAGCTTTGAATCACTAAATCTATAACAGATCCGGATTGATAACCAGGATTTCCATTAAGCATAAGCAATCAGCCAGACGACTCAGTAGAAGAGGCCGAATTCCGTATCCGGCGCGTCGGACCAGTCCGGGCGACATGTTAATGAAAACCCGCATGGCGTAGGCAACGAAATGGTCGGTACGCGACGCACGTCTGGTCGTGGCGATTGGCGAAGCGGTAAGATACCAGTCGGGAGCTGCGTTCAGCCACGCGTTCTCGCGCATGTTTGGCATGAGGCCGGGGCAGTATCGGCAAACGCAAAACCAATTGCAAATCCAATCGCAATCCCCATGAGGTTTATTTCGCATAGAGTGTGAGGCGTGCACATCATGCATTGCCGGCACGCCATGCTTCGACAGGAGTTTTATTATGAAACCACGCATTTCCGTCATTACGCTTGCGGTAGAAAATCTGGAGAAGGCAGTACGCTTTTACCGAGACGGGCTGGGATTGCCGACCGAAGGCATCATCGGCACGCAGTTCGAGAACGGAGCGGTTGCCTTCTTCGACCTGCAGGCCGGGTTAAAACTGGCGCTTTGGCCGCGCCAGAGTATGGCTAATGATTCCGGTATCGCGGCCGGTCAGACAGGTGCTCTCCAGTTCAGCATTGGTCACAACGTGTCAACGCGGGACGAAGTCGATCAAGTCATGCGCGATGCGGAACGAGCAGGTGCGTTCATTGTCAAGCCGCCCCAGGAAACATTCTGGGGCGGCTACGCCGGTTACTTCCGCGATCCCGATCAACATCTGTGGGAGGTAGTGTGGAACCCGGACTTGTTACCTTCCGAATAAGCTCAGGCATATTCACCCACAGCACGCTGGCTATGCTTTCCCTGACTCCTCAGCGATTTTTTCTTCGGCCTCCACTTCATCCGATACGCTTGCCTCAAGCCCTTGCTGATCTACGCCCGTGGCAGCGTCGTAGACCAGTTCCACCAGCACGGGGAAATGATCCGAGCCAAACGCCGGCAGCCGTTTGATGAATGACAGAGTGAAATGGCGGCTGTGAAAAAGATGATCCAGCGGCCAGCGCAGAAACCAGTAGCTGGCATGAAAGGTGTTGAACATGCCGCGTCCGACACGGGGGTCAAGCAATCCGCTGATCTTTCGAAAAAGCCTGGTCGTCGTTGACCACGCGACATCATTCAAATCGCCCGCAACAATCGTCGGATGATCAAGGCCAGCCACACGTTTAGCCACGATGAGGAGTTCCGCATCACGTTCTGTCGACACCTCGTTTTCAGTAGGGCTCGGGGGCGTCGGATGCAGGAAGTGCATTTGCACCTTCTTTCCAGAAGGGAGAACTGTCACGGTATGCATGGAGGGAATATCCGGCTGGACCAGAAACTGCGTGGTGCTATTTTCCAGGCGCAGCTTTGAATAAACGTGCATGCCGTACAGATTTTCAAGCGGACATTTGATGGAATAGGGATAGTTGCTTTCCAGCGCATCAAGCTGCTTCTCCCACCATCCATTTGACTCGAGCGTCACGAAAATATCAGGTTGATAGTGCCGTATCAACGAAAGGAGAGCAGCGGCATTGCGATTTGACTGGAGAACGTTCGCGGACAGAATACGAATACATTCTCTTGGTTCCTCGCCGGCAAACAACTTCACTTCATTGGGAAAGGGGCGTGTATAAGGAAGTATCCACCAGGCCTGATATAGAACGCAGCAGATGGTAATCGCAACAATTACCTTGACGCCGAACGCCGAGAAATCCAGCAAGGCTGCTTGCGCAAGGAGGAGGGCGATGCCGGAACCGACAATTTGCAAACGCGGAAAATCCAGGTCGCGTATCCACCACCGTGATGAGCGCGACAAAGGCAGCAGCGTGGCAACTGTCAGGACTGAGGTACATATTGCGATGATGAAAAAGGGCATACTCAAATTGTATGCATTGCATCGTGGAACGTGATGACACGACGCAATAAAAAAGAGCATAAGACCCAACCATACATGTTTCGCATTCTGGTCCAGTCTCAAATCATGCAAAGGCCGGTCTTACCCTCTACTTGTTCTGCGCAGGCGAAGCGCATTCGTGATGACCGAAACTGAACTTAGACTCATCGCCAGCGCCGCAATCATTGGCGACAAAAGCTGTCCAGTGAACGGATACAGCAGGCCGGCCGCCAGCGGGATTCCCAAGGCGTTGTATACGAACGCAAAGCCAAGGTTTTGGCGCATGTTGCGCACGGTGTCGACGGAGAGCATTCGAGCCTGAGCAATGGCACGCAAGTCTCCCTTTACCAGGGTGACATGCGCGCTGTTGATGGCGACGTCGGTACCGGTTCCCATGGCGATACCGACATTGGATTTTGCCAGCGCAGGCGCATCGTTGATGCCGTCGCCGGCCATGGCGACAATCTTCCCTTCTCTCTGGAAACGCTCGACAAGGTCGAGCTTGTCCTGCGGTTTTACTTCACCATACACTTCCGGGATGCCTAAATGTTTCGCCACCGACCTGGCGGTAGTTACGCCGTCGCCTGTCGCCATGACCACATTGAGTCCGGCTTCTTTCAAGGTCAGCAGTGCTTCCGGCGTCGTACTTTTGATCGGATCGGAAACCGCCAGCAGACCGACTAACTGGCTATCCGCAGCCAGATACATCACGCTCGCCCCCTCGGCGCGCAGGTCTTCCGCTTCGCGTACAAGTAAATTCCAGTCAACATTCTCGCGGTCCATCAGTGCGGTATTGCCGAGCGCAATTCGCCTTCCCGTAACCACGCCTCGTACGCCGATCCCGCTCGACGACTCAAACGTCTCCGGCTTGTACAGCGTGATGCCGCGTTTCCGAGCCTCCGCGACGATGGCATGAGCCAGCGGGTGTTCACTGCCCTGATCGATGCTTGCCGCCAGCTGAAGCACATCCTTTTCAGTCAACCCTGGTGCGGCGATCGCACGGTCGAAGGCAGGCTTGCCTTCGGTCAGGGTGCCAGTCTTATCGACAATGAGCGTGTCGATTTTGCGCATGGATTCGATAGCCGCGGCGTCGCGGAAAAGTATTCCTTGCGTCGCCGCGCGGCCGGTTGCCGCCATAATCGACATGGGGGTAGCGAGCCCCAAGGCACAAGGGCAAGCAATGATGAGCACCGCGACGGCATTGACGAAACCATACACCCAGCCTGGCTCGGGACCAAAAACGCCCCATCCAAGCAAGGTCAAGGCGGCAATGGTGACGACTACCACAACAAAGTAGGCGGCGACCACGTCAGCAAGCCGCTGCATCGGCGCACGAGAGCGCTGCGCGTTCGCCACCATCTGCACGATCTGGGAAAGCATGGTTTGGGAACCGACTTTCTCAGCCCGCATCACGAGGCTGCCACTGGTGTTCATGGTGGCACCGATAAGCTTGTCTCCAGCGCGCTTGGTGACCGGAACGGGTTCCCCGGTCAGCATGGACTCGTCGAGTGCGCTTTCTCCTTCGAGCACCTCGCCATCGACCGGCACTTTTTCGCCCGGTCGTACCCGGAGCACATCCCCGACATGGACATGGGTCAGCGACACATCTTCCTCTGTGCCGTCATTCTTTAATCGGCGGGCGGTCTTTGGCGCGAGCCCGAGAAGTGATTTGATGGCAGCGGAAGTCTGCGACCGCGCCCTTAGTTCGAGAATCTGGCCGAGAAGGGTTAATGAGATGATTACCGCTGCGGCTTCGTAATACACGCCGACGCGGCCATGCATCTGAAATACGGAAGGAAACAGTTCGGGAGCGATCGTTGCGACCAGGCTGTAGCCATACGCCGCGCCCGTGCCGGTGCCAATCAGCGTCCACATGTTGGGGCTGCGATGGATGATGGATTGCGCCCACCGGACAAAGAATGGCCAGCCGGCGTACAGCACAACCGGCGTGCTTAGAACCAGTTCCATCCAGTTTTGACCCGGTACCCCCTGCGGGAATATCTGATGGCTAAACATTGCCAGGGCGGTCACGATAAACGTGAGCGGCAATGTCCACCAGAAGCGGCGACGAAAATCGACCAGTTCTGGATTCTCCTCCTCCCCAAGCGAAGGCATCATGGGCTCAAGGGCCATCCCGCACTTCGGGCAGTTGCCTGGTTTTGGTTCCTGAATTTCGGGATGCATCGGACAGGTATACATCGTCCCTTCAGGCACCGACGTATCCGCCCGTGAGTTTTCTTTCGGCTTTAAGTAAGTCTCCGGATTCGCTCGAAACTTTTCCATGCAGCGCGCGCTGCAGAAATGGTAGGAGAGACCATTATGGGTGAAGGTCTTCTCGGGATGGGCGGCAACTTTCATTCCGCAGACCGGGTCGATGAAGGGCTTTTCCGCAGAAGCAGGCGTTGCGTCATGCCCGGTATGCGCGTGTTGGTGATTATGGTGATCGTGCTTTTCGTGCTTTCGATGTTCCATGACTCCTCCACCTGACGGGCATTTATTCCTGCAGCAGCAGGGCCCCGTTAAGCGGCCTCATCGGCCACCTTGGCCGAATAACCGGCGCGCGATATTGCCTGTACCAAGTCTGAGACCTCGGACGTTGAGGTTACATAAATCCGCCTGGTCTTCAGGTCGACATTGACCTTTGCATCTTCATCCTGTGACAGTACCGCTTTAGTCACCCGACTTGCACAGCCTCCACAGGTCATTTTTTCCACGTGAATTTCGACCATTTTTACCTCCTGTATTGATCTTCATTTCACTGTAGACCTTTCCAATGTGGGAAGGTCAAGGCTTTTATTGCTCCCAATTCATCAGTGCCGGACTGCGCAGTGTGTATCAATGAAGCCCGCTTTAAATGGCCACGCCGCCAGTCTGTTGTCGCCTGTCCACCGGCGCTGCTTGAAGAGTGGAAACGGACATTACGGGCGCCGAAATGGATTATCGATGCCTGTATCATCCAGCTTCCAACGAGGTGAAGGTCAATGCCTTGATGACGGTTCTTGCTGCATTCTTTTTGATTAGCTTCCCACAACCGCAAGGTGCATTCTCTTTCAAATCATTAACAAACGCGCTTCGCGCGAAGGCCAGAAATGGTGCGCGCCGTGCCGCGGCGAGATGCCAGTACTTCAGGAGGCGCAGAAGACGCACAATACTGTGGTCTTCGTTTTCGCTAACCAAGGCGAGCGAGTAGGCGAACTTTCCCGGGCAAGCCTCGAAACAGCACCTTCCTACGTTGCCAGCCTTGAGGTGATGGATACGTGCGCGGTCAGGCAATACTGTGGCAATGCAGTCGTCAAACGCCTTCCCTTGGCAAGGCGGCGATAATCCGGGCGGAGATCGCGCGAAGCTGGTCGGGGTCTGCGGGAATTGCACCATGTGGCTTTAGTGAATCGCCTTCCCATCTTGGAACCACATGAAAATGAACATGCGGCACGGTCTGACCCGCTGCCTTTCCATTGAATTGGCCAATCACAATGCCAGGCGGGTTTAACGCAGCCTTTACCGCCGTTGCTACTCGTTGAGTGGTCCGGATACATGCGGCAGCACCGTGGGCAGAGAGATCAAAGATTTCGGCTGCCGGCTCTTTTGTCAGAATGAGAACGTGTCCATCGGCTTGCGGCATGATGTCCATGATCGCGATAGTGAGGTCGTCTTCGTACACGCTGATGGATGGCAACTCGCCACGCAAAATTCGTGCAAAGGGGTTTTGAGAATCGTATTCCATGACGTTTTCAAGGACGAAGTGCAATCGCCGGTTAGTTGTTCATGCAGGCCAATATATCTCAGCTTTAACAGGAAGAGTATTTCAGCGCCACCCTGGAAGTCGATATTCCTCTACTCATTGCTGATCTTATCTGCCATTGCGAAGCAGGGATATGCATCGTCCCCGCCAGCCTCCTGAAGATGCAACCATTTGTTCGACTTCCGATCAACGGGCGCGTAAGTGTTTGGATGAACGCTCGCGTTGACTCCTTCGTGTCGATTCGGTGGCGAGTGATTCCATCCAAATGTCACTGGGACGTTGGCCCGTTGAATGCCATATCTTATAGAACTCGATCTTATCCCTCAGTAGGCGCTGGCTTTGCTTAATATCCTCCATTTCACGCTCAACGACATCCAGATGAGTTTGCAACAGACTTTGGCGTTGGGGAATGCTTTGTCTGCCAAGGATAACCAGGCCAGCATACTCCTGCATCTCGCTCAAGGACATACCCGTGCGCTGCAGGCGGTCGAGGAACATCAGCCACTGAATATGCTGTTCGTGATACGAGCGCCTACCTTGAGCATCACGTGTGACGAAAGGCAACAATCCACGGGACTCATAATAGCGTAGTGCATGTACCGTGCGGCCACTCCGCGCGGCGAGTTCACCAATGCGGAGCCTGCGGTTGGCATGCGAAGCAAGTGTGGTTTTTGTGTTGGGCAATGAAGTGGATCGTCGCGGCATGGTTTACCTCGTAGTTGAAGTCGGTTTGATAATCTCATACGGGCTCAAGTTGCGTTCGCGGCAGCGGAGGCATTGCCTGGAAACATGTCGCGCATGTCCGAAATAGCGAATCGGCTAGCTTTCACTTCAACGACTCTTAGCTTACGCAACTGCAGTCGGAAAGCAGCCATATGTGCCGTTTCGAAGTGTGCTTCGAGCGCCGCGCCATCGAGCCAAAGCTCAGAAAGGATAAGGCATTCCGGCTGTTCAATGTCCACGCCGAAAGTATAGGAGAGGCAACCAGATTCGCGGCGGGTTTGCGAAGCCATCGCTGCTGCGGCCGTGATGGCTGCGTCAATGTCGTGCGGTGCAAATTCGAAGCGCCCCATGATGGCAATAAGTCTCATTGCGGATTCTCCTCGGCTATTACGGCAGTAGCTTCCACTTCTACGAGCCATTCCCGGTGCACCAAACGATTTACAACGACAAAGGTCGATGCAGGCGGGGCTGAGGTATTGACGTATCGGTCACGCACTTCGATGACCGTCTGGAGCTCGCCCGGCGGTACTCTTTCAACGCAGTAGTAGTTGAGTTTAACGACATCCTTAAAGCTCCCACCTGCCGCTCTAACAGCAAGGTCCAGATTGGCGAATACCGTTTCGAGCTGCATGCGGAAGTTGTCCTTCCCGACTAGGGAACCCGATGCGTCGCGTGCCACTTGTCCGGAAATCAACACAAGCTTGCCGCGCCGTACTTCTACGACATGTGAGTATCCGATTGGTGGCGGCAGCGTTTCAGCGCTGTGGAATATAACGGCGGGCGTGCTCATGTTGCTCTCCTCATTTGAGATGAATACGGTAACAATGAGGATTAAACATGCTAGAGCGCACACTAGGTCAAGCTCTAAATATGCCTAGGACAGGACTGTGGTCCGGCGTGGTTGCGTCGAGAGGGTCATCGTCATGACTCGCAATTTACAGATTTTTCACCCGCTTTGGGTTACGTCATTTTTCACAATCAGTGACTTTTTGCGTAAGTCCTATTTTTAATTTCTTCTGTTTTTCCTAGTTCAACAAACCACCGCTAGTAAACAACGGTCAGTAGTGCAATCTAGTTAATATTGCTTTTGCAATTTCCGCATAACAGCGTACTTTGTATTAGGTATCGCCGCTTTTGCTGCGTAGCTTAATTGTCACTATTCATGGTCGTTTTAGTGTCCATAATAAGTCCCGGTTGTGCCTTACCTGTCAATCCTCGGCCGAAGGAGTTCTACCATGAAACTGTTTAGCTTGGTTGTCGTGGCGTTCGCGCTTACTGGATGCGCCACGAAACAAGGCACGCCAAACAATACACAGGTATCGCGCACCGAAGCGTGCAAGATCACATCAGAGCAAGAAATTGCAGCGTTGTTTGATCGATGGAATCAATCACTGCAGACAGGTGACCCGCACAAGGTGGCGACCAATTATGCAGAGCGGTCAATTCTTCTTCCTACAGTATCGGACAAGCCTCGCCTCACAGTTGCAGAGAAGGAAGACTACTTTCATCACTTTCTAGCCGATCGCCCTTCTGGAAAGATTGACCTGCGCAGTATGTATTTGGGATGCAATTCTGCCGTTGATGCCGGGCTATATACATTTACTTTCGCTAGAACGGGAGCGGTAGTTAGTGCCCGCTATACCTATACATATACCTGGAATGGATCGACATGGCTAATTACAAGTCATCACTCGTCGGCCATGCCGGAGAAGAAGTAACAATACTTGAACCTGCCTTCCTGCGACTACCTTCGGCAGTCGCTGAACTGACTCGGTAGATTGCACCGATTGGAGAACGTCCTGTGTCACCCAAGCCTTCAATGTCCCTGAGTCGGGGCATTGCGACACCAGCGGTTATCATGTTCGCAGCTTAGTAAATCGGAGGCGGATGTGAAACCATGGAGCAAACTCCAGCGCGAGGTCAGCAAACTTTTTGCCGAGGGGCTGCGTCTGCAGATCCAGTGCCGCGCGTACCGCATGGCATCGGTCAGTGGCAGTACCGACCTGCCCCGCTATTGGTGCACGCTGGGCAAAGACGTGATCTGGAATTACCCGCGTGAATTTGGCGAAAACGCCACGTACTACCCTTATGACACGGACGTGTCGTCGATATCGAGTTTATTGCGCGAGTACATCGACACGCCAACCGACCAGTTGCTCAGCTTCGCTTTCGCCGACCGGTGGCAGATCGTGGACATCTTGCTCGCTGCAGACAGGCGTATTGAGAAGCGCCGCCTTCCTGAACTCAAGGCCAGGCTCACCCACCCCGGTGCCAAAGCGATTGCAGCAACGCGCTGGGGCCAGGACTGGGAGGACGCAGCGCCCGCGCTTGAAGCAACAAGTCCTTCGCTTCCGCCGGCTCTCGAGGCTGCGCCGGGATTGGCCGACGCGCCGATTGCGACCGATAGCAGCCTGCTTCGCGGGCTGACCTCGTAGCGCATCGCGCGGTGCTAATCCGCCTACGCCGCAGGTGCTATACCGATGATCGCTCTTTGACAAGTTAAGGCTTCCAAACAAATCACTTTAGGAGCAGTATGCAGCGACAGGGGCGGCCGGCGGATTGCTGTATCATCCCGTTCCTCAAAACGAAAGCGCGTATGCTCATCATCACCATCAAACAGGGTAAGGAAAAAGGCCTGCTTTCCGGCAACCCGTGGATTTACGCCTCCGCCGTCGACAAGGTCGACGGCAAGCCCCAGGAGCGCAACAAACCGGGCGCCACGGCGATCGTGCAATCGTCGGCTCACCAGTTCCTGGCCCGCGCGGCCTATAACGCCAAATCGCAAATCGCCGCCCGTGTCTGGACGTTGCGCGAGGACGAGCCGGTTGACCACGCGATGATAAAGCGGCGCGTACAGGCTGGCGTACTTCTCCGCGCCGATGCGCTGCGCAGCGCCGATCCGCAGGCGCTGGTCCAACTGATCGATGGCGACAAGGACGGCTTGTCAGGTCTCTTGGTACACAGCTATGGGGGCATCGCAGGCTATCTGGTTTGCCAGTTCAATGCCGGTGGTGTCGACCTATGGAAGGTGCCGGTAGTGCAGGCGCTCCTTAATGCCACGGGCTGCCGGAACGTTTACGAACGCTGCGATCCGCTGTTGCGCAAGGGCGAAGGACTGTCCGTCACGCCGCGCGCACTGGCAGGCGACGAACCGCCCCAGCGGCTAATGGTGCGCGAGGGCAGCCGTCTGGTACCGATGGATATTCGCACCGGCTTCACCTACCCGCGCTGAGAGGCGCGCCGAATGGGAAATCCCTGGAAAAACGCTCCAAAGCATGCCGGACTTGTATGCTAAAGATTTACCTGGTACGCGGATAGCTGCCATTGGCCGGCATGCACCTAAAGGATATCCATTGTGAGCGGCACCACAGTCGAGACATCGTTTGCGCAAAGCGGAAGCGCAGGATGCCCCCCTTTGCTGCCGGTCGGCTCTGTAGAAAATGGACATTCAACGTCTCGCTTCAATGGCGCGTAGCAGTAGCGGTTGCATCTATCGCCAATTGCGCGCATTCGAGATTTCAAGGTTAGCCACCAATACGCTTGGCCTTATGACCATGCTTTTTAAGCTCTGTCATGATCTGCTCGCAGTGGTCTCCCTGCACTTCAATTACACCATCCTTCACTGTTCCGCCAGAACCGCATGCCGCGCGCAACTGCTTGCCCAGCAAAGCCAGTGCAGCAGGATCGAGCGCTAGCCCCTTGATAAGCGTTACGCTCTTCCCACCTCGACCCTTGGTCTGGCGCGACACGCGTACCACACCATCGCCTATGGGCACGGCCTTGGGCCTACAGCTGCACTCCGAGAGAGGTCGTCGGCATTCAGGGCACATGCGCCCGCCATCAGTGGAATACACAAGGCCGCCTTTTGAACTACTCTTCATATCTAGTCAGCAGTTTTTGAAGTGTGAATCGCCTGAGTTTAGCACCACGTGGCTGTTCGCTCTTGGCCGCTCTTGGCCCGCGATTATGCCTTGCGAGATCGACTGCTTCCGGCAACAGAGCCGCCCTCGAACGTATGTCTACGGAAGCAGGGGCAATTCAGTGGCAGTACGCCGGCATAGCCTACGTATCGGTGTCGTCGTTGGACGCTTTGAACAGGTCATTCAGTTGCTGAGATTGCCCTTTATTTTGGACGGTGCCTCGACGACCGGAAAATTCTTCTTCTATGTTGTCACGGTAATAACTCCAGGGCGAACCGGACGTTGATAATCTGCGCCAGATCTCTGTTCCGACACCTGAATAATCAATCGCACTTGCATCATCGAATTCGACCCGCAGGACGCGTTCACGCGGGTCGTACCCGATAGCACGTAGTTTCCCGGCATTGATCCTTTTCATCTCCATGGTGAACTCCATTCGTATCGATGAATGTCCGCATACCGCCAAGGCTGTGTAAAAACGAACTTTCCTGCCACCAGCAGTACGACATATTTGCTGTGCTCTACTTCGATCAAATCCATGCTTTTACTTTACGCAGCTTCGCCCACAATCGGAGATAGCCAGAGGAAACAGATTACATTGAATCAATATAAGAAAGTAAATCGTCCGTACGGCCGTCACTAACCAGCTGGGCAGCGGTCTTGCCATCAAATTTCGGTAATGGTTCATTCATCCATTCGCTGGCAGCGTCATCGCTGCCTACAATTTCCCGCATTTTGTGCATGATCGTGTAATAAGCTTGGGCTTTGCGCGACTGCTCTTGAAACCGCGTACGGAGTGCTTCGAACCCTTGGAGTGATGGACGTCCATCTTTTGTCATGATTTACCTCGATTAAAGCAGGAGTTCAAGAACGCTCGTGTGTCTTGTCAATCCCCTGAGCCGGCAAGCATGTTTAAGTTCGCCAAGCATTCGTACCTCTTCGAGATCATCATACGCTCATCCTTTGAGTGGCGGCTTTGCGCTGCCTTCTTGCCATCGGCCTCATAGTTCGAAACGACCGCACCCGACTCATTGCTGCCGTTCGAGCCCGTTTCTCGACAGTCGGCTCTTCGAGCGGAAGCTGCCATTGTCACTTAAGATGCGATTGCCAGCAGACTATCCACGCTGTGCTATCTACGTTGGTCGATTCGATAGGAGAAAATTGACCACACGCGTTCAGTCTGGCGTTACGTCAGTNGATGCGATTGCCAGCAGACTATCCACGCTGTGCTATCTACGTTGGTCGATTCGATAGGAGAAAATTGACCACACGCGTTCAGTCTGGCGTTACGTCAGTCTTCGTTCCTGCGAAGTGGAGTTTTGCGAGGAAGGCACATTGTGAAGATTACACCGTCCTTCTTGGTGGAAGTGACCGCAATATCGCCGCCGTGGGCGGAGACGATCTGCTTAACTACGTAAAGTCCAAGCCCCAAATTCTGGGCGTTTGAAGTAACGATGCGTTCGCTGGGCGGGCGGATAGCGAAACGTTTCACTGGGTCAAAGAGAGTTCGAAGCTTGACGGAGGGGATTACATCGGCMTCATTTTGTACCGTGTACACCACCTCGTTAGGAAGGCCGAATATTGATATTTTGACTGCACTTTCCGACTTTCCATGCTGAATCGCGTTAGAGATAAGGTTCGAGAATGCTTGGGCGAYGCGTGCTCCATCCCATGCACCTACCAATTGACCATCTGTCGTCAGGAGAATTTTACGGTCCGGATTATACGTTCTTGCTTCCTCCACGACGTTTCGACATATCTCTAGTAAATCCACCATATGCGGATCGACCGGAATTCCATCGCCCAAGTGGGAAGTCGAGAAATCCAACAGATCGCGTACGATTTCATCCATTCGCTGCGAACTGTTGAAAATACGTAGACCGACCTTTAGCGCCTTGGATGGTAGGCTTTGATCGTGAAGCAGCACCTGTGCGCCCATAGTAATTGCACCGAGTGGAGTCCG
>NZ_LMHZ01000002.1:0-873 GCF_001428545.1 Noviherbaspirillum sp. Root189 | reverse complement strand
ATTCGGCCATGACCTGGTCGCCGTTGAGTCCTGCCGCGACGCGATGAGCCGCGTGATTTTCTGCGGGCGTATCCTCTGTCCCTTGAGGCGCGAGCCCTCTGGACTTAGCGATGCTCTCTTCCTCGCCTTGCACGGTTTCTAAATCAGCGGCTATAACTTTTAGCACCAATGCAGCGTGATCGCGCAGTTCGACCTTGTCCGCGTTATGAAGCGGTTCCATCGTCGAYGCGAAGCTCTCCCACTCCTGCAAAATGTCTTCGAGGTTTGATAGGATAAAGAGGGATAATTTCATTGGCCTCCTTGCGCAGCCGCAAGCGAAGATAAAGGTTTGCCATTAAGCAGCTTTCGTACTGCGCTCAGCAAATTTTCAGCTAAAAACGGCTTCTTGATGAATGCGTCGTAGCTCTTTCCTGGGGCGACCCGGCATTGCAGCGATCCGCTCATCAATAGAATCGGAAATGGRGACCTATCCTGCCCCGCGTTTAATCGCCGGCTTAGTTCCAAGCCGGTTAAATCAGGCATGCAGCAGTCAGAGATCAGAAGGTCTGGCTGTTGCGCCTTTATTYGCGACAAGGCTTCCGCCCCACTCAATGCGACACTCACGTCATAGCCATGAGATTCCAACAACATCGAACAATTTTCGGCCAGATTTACGTCATCGTCCACTATCAAAATCATAATTTTCCCCTGGTTGCGCTAGCTTTGTTCTCAAAAAGCTTTAAAACTCGGCTGTAATTTTTTCGGCTGAATTAGTCGCTTTTCACTGTGAAAAGATGAAGGACATAATGTCCAATGCGACTCCCTACCAAGGGGGCTTAACTGAAGGGATTCAAACGGAGTCGCTCTGTTGAAGAACGAGACGAGGGAAGAGAC
>NZ_LMHZ01000001.1 GCF_001428545.1 Noviherbaspirillum sp. Root189 | reverse complement strand
CAAAACGGATAAAGAAGCGAAACCTGTCTGAGCCGCAGGCGAGTTTGTTTCGCTTCCCGTTTTGGCCCGTGCTCTTTTGGGTACCCGAAGGGCGGCGAACCGGGGTCGCCTTTCTTTGCTTACTTTCTTTGGCGAAGCAAAGAAAGTAAGTGGCCCGCCGGGGCCAGTCCCGGCTAGCATCCACGAAGAACAAACAGCCCAGAATCACCGAAGAAAAAAACCCGAACTACCAAACTAATCAAAGAAAGTATGTTCACCCCGCCCGACAAGTCAAATCTCGCACTAATGGATTTGTAATACACCCAATCATCACGCCTTGACCAAGCGAACCCGCGTAATTTCCGACGGTGCGCCGAAACGCTTCGGCGGTCCCCAGTATCCGGTACCACGGCTGGTATACACCCACAACTGTTCAAGCCGATTGAGACCCGCCACATACGGCTGCTGCATTGGCACGAACAAATTCCATGGAAAAAATTGTCCGCCATGCGTATGGCCGGACAGTTGCAGGTCGAAGCCCGCTGCAGCCGCCGCGGTGGCGGTACGCGGCTGGTGCGCCAGCAGGATCTTCACGCCGACGTTATCGGGCGCGCCCGCCAGCGCCGCACGCGGATCGCTGCGATGCGATTCGTCAAAATAATGCGCAGTGAAATCGTTGACGCCGGCCAGTAGTACGCGTGCGCCATCATGTGGCAGCACCACATGTTCGTTCATCAGCACGCGCAGCCCAAGGCGGCGCACTTCGTCAATCCAGGCATGGACGTTGGAATAATATTCGTGATTGCCAGTGACAAAATAAGCCCCGTGCCGCGCCTGCAGGCGTGCCAGCGGCGCGGTATGCGGCGCGAGGTGGCGAACGCTGCCGTCAACCAGGTCGCCGGTGACAGCAACGGCATCGGCCTGCAAGCTGTTCACGCGGTCGACAATGGCATCGAGGTAACCGCGCTTGATGGTCGGTCCGACATGGATGTCACTGATCTGCGCGATCGTGAAACCCTGTAAGGCATCAGGCAAGTCATCGATCGGTATCTCGACGTCGACCACGCGTGCGGTGCGGCGCGCGTTGAAGAAGCCGATCAATGTCGCCAATGCGGCCAGTGTGGGAACCGCAACCGCTGACCACATGACGACGTCGGGGTCATGCACCCCGACCAGCCCAATCGCCGATAGCATCACATCGCGCAGCAAAGTCAGCACGAACAACGACGAAAACATGCCCAAAGCCATCATGCCAGCCCAGGACAAGCGATCGGCTAGTGGTTGCCGGGCGATGCCATGCGCCATCATCCCTGTCGGGACCAGCACGAAAGAAAGCACCAGCAAGGCAACACCGACACCACGCAGGCTGTCCTGCACCGGCAATTGCGGAAGGATGCGCCAGCCGATGTAGGCATGCAGCAATGCCAACAGGCTCAAAACAACGACAGTGGAAGAGCGCACACGCATGTGATGAAGGTAATGCCTCGGAAAATAGGAGAGTTCGAGCTATTTGGGGCTGATTCATCGAATGTTCAATAGCTTGACGGAACCTGGACGCCGGCTCGGCGATCTACTAGGGTTGTCGTTTGACTTCACGCTCCCTCTTTGCTCTCAGTTTCTTAATGTTTCTGATGCTTCCGATGTCTCTGATGCTTAACTGCAAGCCTTTACTGTGGGCGCTTTCCATAACTGGATGGGTGCGATGAACCGCCAGCGCGATGTAGAACCGGATTACAAAGCCGCACTCCGTGCGTCGCCCAATCTCTACCTGTTAATGTCGCCCGAACTGATCATCATTGATGCCAATGATGCCTATCTGCAATCGGTTGGCAGAACGCTTGAAGAAATTCGCGGCAAACATCTCGCTATGGCTTTCCCCAACAATCCCGCGCTGTCCGACCACGACAGCATGAAGACGATGTGCGCTTCACTCAAAAGGGCCATGGACACAGGCAAACCCGACTTCATACCCATGATCCGCTATGGCGTGGCACGCAATACGGCAGACGGTCAGGTGTTTGACGATCGTTACTGGAGCGCGGTCCATACGCCAGTGCTGGATGAGAACGGCAAGGTCAAATTCCTGATCCAGAATCCGATTGATATTACCGAGATGTTCAGACTCCGGCGCGCACTCGAAGAGGCTGAAACCGGATCGGATACGTTGATGCATGCACGCAGCAACGTCTTCCGACACTCGCAATTACTGGCAAGCACGAATCGCAACCTCGATGCGGAACTGACCATGCTGCGTCAACTCTTCGATCATGCTCCGGCATTCATTGCGGTGCTGCGCGGTCCTGAACACGTGTTCGAACTGGCTAACGCCGCCTATCACCAGCTTTTTGGAAAAGCGGATGTGACAGGCAAGCCGGTCCGCAAGGTGCTGACCGAAACGGAGGCGCGTGGCTATGTCGATCTGCTCGATAGCGTCTATGCCAGCGGCACGGAGTACGTCGGACATGAAGCGCGCGTCATGGTGCAAGCTGAGGAAGGTGCGCCGCTGGAAGAAGTGTTTGTCGATTTTATCTTCCAGCCTATCCTCGAGGACGATGGATCGGTCTCGGGCATCTTCGTACAGGGACAGGACGTGACGCAGGCCAGGCGCGCACGCGAAGAATTGCGTGCTTCTAACGAGCGATTGCGCCTTGCACTGGAAGGTTCCGGCGATGGCGTGTGGGACTGGAGCATCGTGAAAAACGAAGTCTCGTACTCGACCCGCTGGAAAGAGATGCTGGGTTACAGCGAACAGGAAATATCGAACAGCTTCGATGAGTGGGAACGACGCGTGCATCCGGACGACCTCGAACCCACCACCTATGTGCTGCAGTCCTGCCTGGATGGCAAGGAGTCTTCGTTTATTCGTGAATTCCGCATGCAGTGCAAGGACGGTAGCTGGAAATGGATGCTGGCGCGCGCGGTGGTGGTCGCACGCAACCTGGAGGGCGCACCCTTGCGCATGACCGGCACGATGACCGATATATCGGAAAAGCGCCAGTCCGAAGAACGAATCTGGCGTCACGCCAATTTCGACGCCCTCACCGGCTTGCCCAACCGTCGCCTGTTTCGCGACCGTCTTGAGCATGAGGTAAAGAAGGCGCATCGCAACGGCAGGCAAATGGCGCTGTTGTTCATCGACCTGGACCGCTTCAAGGAAGTCAACGATCTGCTCGGCCATGATATTGGCGACCTGTTGCTGACGCAGGCAGCAAGGCGTCTCGGCGATTGTGTGCGTCATTCAGATACGGTAGCAAGATTGGGGGGCGACGAGTTCACCGTAATCCTGGGCGAACTCGACACGATGGTCCACGTGGAAGACATTGCGCAAAAGATTCTGGATGCATTGACCGAACCTTTCCGCCTTGGAAAAGAAGTCGCTTATCTTTCGGGCAGCATTGGCATCACCATGTATCCGGCGGATGCGAGCACACCCGAAGAACTGGTACGTAATGCGGACCAGGCGATGTATGTCGCCAAGCATGCCGGTCGCAACCAGTTCAGCTATTTCACCCGCTCGATGCAGGAAGAAGCGCATCATCGCCTGCGCCTGTCGGGGGATTTGCGGCATGCATTGAATGCGGGACAATTGAACGTCCATTACCAGCCGGTGGTGGAACTGGCGACCGGGCGCATTGCGAAAGCGGAAGCCTTGCTGCGCTGGCATCATCCGGGCCTGGGTCCGGTCGACCCGTCACGCTTTATTCCGCTGGCCGAAGAGTCGGGCATGATCCATGACATCGGCAACTGGGTGTTTACCCAGGCAGCAGCTTGCTCGGAACGATGGAGCGAAATCCTCGGTGCACCTTTCCAGATCGGAGTCAACAAATCGCCCGTACAGTTTCTTTCGCAGTCGGAAGATATCAACTGGGCGAGCTATCTGCGGCATGTCGGGTTGTCGGGCCAAAGCATCGCGGTGGAAATTACCGAGGGACTGCTGCTGAACGCGTCGCAGGTGGTCGCGGACAAACTGCTCGAATACCGCGATGCCGGCATCCAGGTTGCGCTTGACGATTTTGGCACCGGTTATTCATCGATGGCTTACCTGAAAAAGTTTGACATCGACTATCTGAAAATCGACCAGTCCTTTGTACGCGACATCACCACCAATGAAGGCGACCGGGCCATCGCCGAATCGATCATCATGATGGCGCACCGGCTCGGATTGAAGGTCATCGCGGAAGGCATCGAAACACCAGAGCAGCGCGACCTGCTCACGGCGGCAGGTTGCGATTTTGGACAGGGCTTCCTGTTCGCACGGCCGGCACCGGCGGAATGGTTTGAACGCATGCTGCAAGAGCAGCAGAGAAACGATGTGGCAGTGTCGCGTCGGAGCATGCATTGACCCAGGGCATGGGGTGGCGATGAATCGAAATCAAAACCCCAGCTCGCGCCACGCCACCGCGGCAAACGACTGAACGAAACGCCATCCCGGCGCTTCCCAATCGCCTGCGATGACTACCTTGCCACGCCAGATGCGTCCGGCCAGCGCCCCGGCCGGATCTTTAACCGCCAGCGTCACGTGATAGACCGCATGCTCGGGAATCCAGCTACCCTGTTTTTCACGTGCCGGCACCGCGCCGCCAAGTTGCGCGGCCCAGACGCCGCTCGGCAATACCGCTGTCGCATCCTGGTCGATTGCCGTTACCTGCAAATGCACGAACGGTCCTTCCAGCCCATCCGGATAAAAGCGTGCGGTATCGCCGACCGACACGCGCCGCACAAGATGTTCATCCAGATAAGCATCGACTTCATTGCCGGCATCGCCGACCAGCACCGCCAGCTTTTCATTTTTTGCTACCCAGACGCCCGGCGCGAGGTCCGGCACCAGGTCGCGCAGATGACCGGCGAACGGCGCCAGCGGCTGGTACCTGGCAACGTCGCTGTCGAGGCTTGCCAGTTCGGCTTCGGCCGTGGCCAGCTCCTCGCGCAACACGCTGCTGCGGGCACGCTGTTCGCTGTCGAATGCCGAGGACGACGCTTGCCAGCGCAGGCGTTCGATCCGCGCCTCCACTTCCTTGCGCTTGCTGTCGTTTTCCGCAGCAGAAAGGCGTATCAGCACCTGCCCTGCCTGCACCTGCGCACCCTCGGCCAGGGGCAGGCTCGCCACTTGTGCATGCACCGGCGCGTGCACCGGAAATACCTGGCTGGCCCGCAACACGCCGCTGGCCTGCAGACGTGTCGGCCACGGCACGACAAACAATGCCAGCAAAGCGAACAACAACATTGCGCTACGGACGGCGTGTCGGCGCTGCTTCGGATGTTTGAGCTGCGGCCAGAAGCTGCGCCACACGGCGACTTCGTTGGCGATCGGGCGAAATACAAACCAGACGATTTCAACCGCGAACAGGAAGATCCCGACCAGCTTGATAAAGAAGTGATACACGAGCACGGCAATTCCCAGAAACAGAACGAGGCGATAGATCCACGTTCCCCACGCAAACAGGATCAAACCAATGTGGCGCGCACGCGGAAAATATTCGGGCGGCGGAGCATCGAGAGCGAACAGGCGCTTGCGCAAATCCCAGCGCGCCAGGGCGAAGGCGCGTGCATGCAGGTTGGGCAAGTCCAGCCAGTCCGACAACAGAAAATAACCATCGAAGCGCATGAAAGGACTGGTATTGATCGTCAGCGTCGCGAGCCACGTCGTGGTGGCGAGCGGAAAGGCAATCGATCGCAGCAAGCCATCGGGCAAGACCACCCAGGCCAGCGTGGACCAGATCGCGATCACCAGTTCCGTCACCACGCCCGCCGCCGCGACACGCTGGCGCGATCGCTTGTCGTTGAGCCGCCAGACATCGTTGGTATCGGTATAAGGAACCGGCCATAGCACCAGGAAAGCCACGCCCATTGCCGGCACACGACAACCGAGCCGCTTTGCGGTCAATGCGTGCCCGAGTTCATGCGCGCATTTCACACCGACCAGCGCGAGCGCGTACGCCAGCACGCCAGTCGGGGTGAATGTATCGAGCAGGTTTGCCTTGAAACTATCCCATTCGCGATACACCTGTACGCCGCCGATCAGCAACGCCAGCATGGTCAGGCGTGCAAATGTCGTCGAAAACAGCCAGTTGAATGCGGGCGTGACACGGGTCAGCCAGCGGTCCGGCCTGACCAGCGGTATCCGGAAAAAAAGATAATGATGCAGCAGCTGCTGATGCCAGGCGCCACGCATGCGCTGATGGCGCTCGGCCAGCATGCGCGACGAACGGCGCGGATCAGGGGCAAGCAGCTGGTTTTCGCCGAGGAATTGCATGACCACCATCAGGTCTTCCTCGCCGGGATGCAGCGTGGTGTCGGTGCGTACGGACTGCAGGATGTCCTGCGGATTGGCAAACGACCAGCGTTTGAGGATTTCAAAAGTGAGCCAGTCAATGCGAAAGAACTGATTGCGGACCGGGTCTTCCAGTGTCCAGCTCGGCTGGCCATCAGCGAGTACCGGGCCGGTATGGAGGCTGAGCTCTTCGCGCAGCGGGGCAAATGCAAATGCGAGGCCTTGCATGAATCAGATACCCAGCGTTTCGCGGATAGTGGCAACCGGGCGGCGCAGCACCCAGTAAACCAGCGGCACCCAATGGCCGGTCAGCCTGACGGTACCCTTCAATCCGACGCGGTGCGTGGTACTGCCGTCCAGCCGTGCGCGCACCCGATACGCAAAGCCGCCATCAGGACGCTGCACGGCGTCGTAGGCGACATAGCGGATCGTCGCGGACACCGGCGTCAGCGGTGTAGCACTCAGGTAAAGATTGGCGGCGGCACCGCTATCGAGTGGGATGGCATCGGCGACCGGCAGCCAGGCTTCGACTTCGGCATCCTGCGGCGTGGCGACGCGCAGAATGCGCTCACCGGTGGCGACCGGACGGCCGATCCACTCGGCGGGATCGTCGAGCAGCACAATGCCATCCTGCGGCGCCACGACGCTGGCACGCGAAACCTGCCCCTGCAGGAATTCCATTTCGGCACGGCGTTCTTCGATTTTTCCCTGCAGAGTTGCCAGCAATCCCTTGGACTTGCTGTCGGTGAGCGCCTGCTGGGCGGACTGCCGGTATTCTGCTTCCGCAGTCGCCAGCGCCTGGCTGGCCACCGCATAGCGGCTCGACAACTGCGCTTCATCGAAGTCGAACAGCGGCTGCCCCTTCTTGACCGCCTGGTTCGGCTTGACGTGGAATCGCTCGATCACGCCGTCGAGCGGCGAACGGATCACGGCGGGATTGGCAGCAACCAGTTCACCCGGCGCAAGCACGGTCAGCCTGACCGGCACCAGCATCACCGCGCAGAGCAAGCCGCCAACCTGCACCACCCGGCGACGCCACCATGGCAGCCCCGCCCGGCGTTCGCGTTTAAACTGGTCCTTAATGCCGGATTTCCAGGCACGCAGGCTCCAGCGCACACGCGGCGCACGTGCCCGATAAGCATGCGACCACACGTCCATCCATTCCGTCAGCAAGGCAATTTCGCCTTCCAGCCACGGAATGTCACGTGCGAGGAACAGGCCGTTCTTGGCAACAGGCGCGTTGTCCTCACCAAATGGCAGCCACAACCCGTAGGCTGGCAGCCATTCGTCCCACTCTTCGCCGACGTCGGCAGAGACTTCACCGGCCCCGATGGGGCCCGCCTTGTCGATTTGCTTGCACAGACGCTCAAGCCAGTGCACATACGGCGCATTGGCTTCGATCTGCACCACGCCTGACAGACTGGCAATACCGCGATCGGCAAACCACAACGCCGCCTGCCGATAAGGCGCCAGCGCATGGGTGCCGTTGACCGCCATGAATTCCAGTTCGACACTGTCTTTCGCATGGCGGGCCTGGTGCGCCATGTCGATCAGGCCCGCCACTATCGCGGCCGGGGCGCTGTCCATCATTTCCATCAACTATTCCTATCCAAAGCGCCGGACCTGGCCGGCGGTACTGCGACTACCTTCCGCCACGCGCTCGGAGTGACGCGTGGACATGGCGGGTTGCCGCAGCTGATCAGACAGACTGGCCTTGCCGGGGTTCTTGCCGCCCTCGATGGTTTTTGGATTGACGTTGCCGATATTGACACGGAAAAGCGCGGTCGCTTCGCGTCCCTGCATGTCGCGTGCAATCACCTTGATGCGCAGTTCGCCTGCCGTACCGTTAGGGACCTCGCCGGTGAACTGCCCGGTCTGGGCATTGAACTGCACCCAGGTTGGCAAGGGGCGGCCATCCTGCAGGGTGGCTGCCAGGCGGACCACTTCCTTCGGCTGGGTATGCGCAAAGGCATCAGCGGGTACGGTCAGCGAAATGCGCGCGCCACTTTCGGTGTACTGGTCCGGCACGCCGCGGAAGATCACAAGCGCGGGCTCATCCGCTTTTGCGACCACCGTACGAAAGCCTTCGGATCGGGTATAGACGTCGCTCAGTTCGGCCGAGCGGCGGATCACTTGTTCGGCTGGGATATCGGTGGCCGATGCGGCGCGGCCTATGCCAGTCCGTGATGCATCGTTGCCAACCAGGCTGCCTGGTGCGGCGGCGATCGTGGATACACTGCTGTTGTCGCTGAAGCTCGGCACGGCCACGGTGGCACCGCGTGGATCGACAACGATGGTTGGAGCAGCGGGTGGCGTTGCAACGGGTGCGGGTGCCGGGGTGCTGACCGGTGCCGGTGGTTCCACGACGGGTACGGGCGCAGGCGCTGGCGTCGGTATCGGGGTCGGTGCTGGGACCGGCGCAGGAACAGGCACGGGTGTTGGCACAGGAACCGGAGCTGGCTCAGGTACGGGGGTCGGAGCTGGCGTTGGCACAGGCGCAGGTGTGGGAGCCGGCTCAGGTGCGGGCGTTGGAACTGGTGTCGGTGTCGGTGTCGGTGTCGGTGTTGGTGTTGGTATTGGCGTTGGCGTTGGCGTTGGCGTTGGCGTTGGCGTGGGCGTTGGCGTTGGCGTTGGCGTTGGCGTTGGCGTGGGCGTGGGCGTTGGCGTTGGCGTTGGCGTTGGCGTGGGAGCCGGTGCTGGTGCGGGAGCTGGCACCGTTTCATCGACATCTGCCACAGTAACAACCACAGTCCTTTCACTGCTGTTGCCGGTAGCATCACGTGCAATGACAGTGACGGTATAACTGCTCTTGGTCTCAAAATCGAGGTTGCCACTTGCCAGCGTCACCGCACCGGTCGTTGCATTGATGGCAAGCGCCGCTTCATCGCCGACACCTGCCTTCAGGCTGTAAGTGACCGCCTTGTCCGTGAAATCGACGGTATCCGTGGCCACCGCGGTATAGAGCAGGTTCTGATTCTCGATGGCATTGGCGGTTGCAGCAGAAGTAATGGCCGGAGCGACTTCATCGACATTTGTCACGCTAACCGTGACTGTCTTTTCCGTGGCATTGCCTGTTGCATCTTTCGCCACGACGGTGAAGCTGTAGCTCGCTTTGGCTTCGAAGTCGAGATTCCCCGTAGCACGCGTGACTTTGCCTGTTGTAGCGTCGATGGCAAGAAGCGCAGCATCATCATTATTCCCGCTCTTCAGACTGTAGGTCACGACCTTGTTGGTAAAGTCTTGCTCGTCCGTAGCCTGCGCCGTGTACAACAGGTTCTGGCCTTCGGTCACACTTGCCGTGTCGCCGGAACCAAACACAGGTGCCACTTCGTCAACGTTGGTGACGTTCAGCGTAAATACTTTCGACACGTCCGGTGTCGTTCCGACCGTTAGATCATCGACACTCACCGTCACGCTGTAGCTGGTTCTGGTTTCAAAATCCGGACTGGACCCGATGAAATACAACGCGTTGCCATTTCGGATTTCGAACTTGCCGGCATCGTCACCCGTCAGGCTCAAGGTGTTCGTGCCCTTGCCATCGTCGGTGACCGTAATATCGGCGACCTTGATACCGCCAGTCGTCGAAGTGTTTTCGACAATGTTCGTGCTTGTGTTGGTGAAATCCACTTCCGACGCCGGCTGATTTCCGGCATTCGGATCGTTGACGCTGACCGTCACTGCTTGCTCGCTTTGATTGCCGGTCGCATCGCTTGCGATGACGGTGAAGGTGTATGTCGCCTTGCCGGCGTAGCTGAGGTTATCTGTTGTCAGGGTAACTTTTCCGGTACTCGTATCAATGCTCAACACGTCTGCATCGCCTGTCGACGGTTTGAGGCTGTAGCTGACAATCTGGTTGGTAAAGTCGACAGTGTCTGTCGCTGCTGCGGTATACAACAGGTTTTGTGCTTCGGCGACATTGGCGGTTGTGCCCGAAGTAAATGCCGGCGCACGTTCGTCCACATTAGTGACGGTCACCGTCAATATCTTATCAGTGGTGTTGCCGGCAGCATCGGTTGCCCGCACGGTGATGTTATGCGTGGTTGCGACTTCATAGTTGAGCAGCGTGCCATCGGAAACGGTCACGGCACCGGTGTTTCCAATAGCAAAGCGCCCGCCGGCATCGTCGGTCAATGTATAACTGACCGGGCCATTTGTATCGGTAGCCGTAACAGATCCCACGCTGCTGGCATTGCTTGAGTTTTCCGCAATCGTCAGCGTTCCGTCGACCGCAGCCGGGCCGACAGTATCCAGTTTGACGTTCTTGCTCGCAGCCGTCCCGGTCAGGCTGGTCGATGTATCTTTCACGCGCGCCTGGATCGTCCAGTCGCCGCCATGGGCGCCCGTGTCGCTCACAGTCCAGCCTGTGCCGCTTGTGGTCGCCGTCGTCCACGTCGCCCCACTATCGAACGATACTTCCACGACCTCATCGGCACCCAATACGGCGCTCAGCGACCCGGTGACCGTACGATTTGCCGTTCCGTCATTCGTGATGAAATCCGTCGCTACGCCAGAGTCCTTGGTCATGGATGCGATGGTCAAGGTCTGGGCCGGGGCAGTTCCGTTCTGCACTGCGAGGCTGAATGTGGTGCTGTCCGACAGGCTGCCATCGCTGCCGGTCACCTTCAGAACATAAGTGCCTACCGCGCCGATGGTCGGCGTACCGCTGAACGTGCACGTGTTGCTGTTGAACTGCAACCACGGAGGCAGAGCACTGCCGTCAGATAGCGTAGCAGTGTAGGTAAGTCCCGTATTATCAACGTCCGTAAACGCATTGACTTGCCCCGACAGCGCCTGACCGACCGTCGCTGTCTGATTCGATGTCGTCGTTGCTGCAGGCGCGTCATTTGCACCATGTATCGTTACGGTCAGCGTGGCGTCCGACGTATGGTTCGCGAGATCCTGAATCTGGTAGCTGAACTTCTCCGTCAGCGTGCCGTTGGCATTGAGCGCCTGTACAGCCGTATTGCTGTTATCGACGGTGTAGACATAGCTGCCGTCCGCACCGATCACCAGACTGCCATAGCTACCGGTCAGCGTCGTGCCATTGTTATTGGCGGTACTGAGGGCGCCAACAGAAGACGCACCGCCTGTGATAGCGGTCCCGGTCTGCGCTTTTATCAGCGTGATCGGGTTACCTGTATCGTTGGTGAGTACATTGCCGGTCGGGTCGGTGCCCACCGTCGCGTTAGCGATGCCGCCGGCTTCCGTTGCGCTCGCGGTATCCGCAATAGCCGCGCTCTCCACGATGGTCGCTGTGCTTGTTACGCCGGCCGGATTGGTTACGGCACCGATGATGCTGCCGGTACTCAAGCTAAAGGTTTCGTTGGTTTCCGCAAGGCCGTCATTGACGGTGGTAATTTTCAGTTGAATGGAAGTCTGGCCGCCAGGAATGCTGACGCTGGAGCCGACAGCATTCCACGTTGTTCCTTCATCTGTAGAAACCGACAACGTACCGGTTGCAGCGGTGTCGGTTCCGATCACCGCGGTCCCGTTACTCAGGACAGGCGTGAAAGTAATCGCGGTATTGCTGATCTTGTCCGCCGTGATGGTGAACACCGCATCGCTTCCCTCGGATACCGTGACATTGGATGTCGAAAGCGTTGGGGTGTCATTGTTCGTGCCACCGGCGCCGGTTCCATCGTCAAAAATAGTGGCAATGCCGATGGCCGATTTTCCACCGACATTGGCTGCAGTCAGTGCAAACGATTCCTGACCTTCGTAAATATTGTCATTGGTGATACTGACCCGCACCTGGACGGAAGTCCCTGTCATCGTGAAGGCACCGGTATAAGCGGTCCAGGTAGTGCCATCGCTGGAGTATTCCAGGGTCGTTCCATGGTCGTCATTGGTTGCGCTTGCATTGGTCAGGTCAAGGCTGATCACCTGCCCGATCGCGCCTGAGACGCTGAATACCGCGTATCCCGCCCCCTCATTGACGGATACGTCGCTCACGCCGAACGCGCGATCGTCGTCCTTGCCGGTAGTCGTGTTTTGGGTTCCGTCGGGCTTGTAAATCGTGCCGCTGCCATCATCCGTGATCGTGCCGACCCCGGTAAACGATCCGCCAGCGGAGTTTGCGGCAACCAGCTGAAAGGATTCACTTCCTTCATATGTCTTGTCATTCAGGATGGCGACGCGAACCAGCAGGTCGGCGGCACCAGAACTGCCGGGAATCTGGACCGTACCACCGGTATAAGCGACCCAGGCACTTCCGTTGAAATATTCAAGATCAGGCAGGTAGTCCATGCCGCTCGAAGCATTCCCGGTCCCGCTTCCCGTTTCGGCAAGGGATAAGGTGATGCGCTGCCCGGCCTGGCCGCTCACGGTGAAGATCGCATACGGAGACGCTTCATTGACTGTCGGACTGTTGACCGTGAGCGCTCTGTTGTCCGCAGTGATGGCGATGGCCAGGGTATCCGTATCGGTGTTACCGGTGGAATCGGTCGTTACCAGCATCAAGGTATCGGAAGCGGCATACACGTCGCCGGCTTGATATGTCAGTGTCGCCAACGCCGCATTGATCTGGACTTGCGTCCCGGACAATGTCAGTTGATTGGAACCATTGCTGCCAGCGCTGAGCGTCGCGCCGTTCAATGCGCCGATGCTCAGTTTTCCGGAGGTAACGGTAATGCGTGCGCTGGTGACGTCGGTATCCTGATCGGACACCGACAACTGAATTGACGTTGAGCCGTACTCGGTTATCGTCGGCGTCCCTGACAATGTATTGACCGGTGCGTGTTCATCGGCGGCGCCGTTGATCGTCACGGTCAAGGTGGCGGTTGCGGTTTTTCCCTTGCTGTCCTTGATCTCATAAGTGAAGGCATCCGTCAGCGTGTTGCCAATTGCCAGCGCTTCGACCGCGGCATTGGCATTATCGACGGTATAGACGTAGCTGCCGTCAGCACCTATTTTGAGCGTACCGTAACTGCCATTGACCGACGTAGGGTTCGTGCCCGAGGTGCTTGATGCGGCCACTGTCACGTTCGGGGTGCCCGTTCCCGCGATGACATTGCTGACGTTACGGGTGTCACCGGCATCCACATCGGTATCGTTGCGCAGGACGTTGCCGGATGGATCATATCCGCCTGAGCCATTGTTCGAGCCGCCTTTTTCGCTAGCGGTAGCGGCATCGACAAAGGCGACAGGTGCGTCGTTAGCGCCCTCTATCGTCACGGTCAGTTTGGCAACCCCGTACACTGATCCATTGGTCACCTTGTAAAAAAATACATCGGTCAGCGTGTCACCAATATTGAGGGCATCGACCGTTGAATTACTGTTTGCTACTGTATAGGTATAGGTACCGTTTGCTGCAATGGTAAGCGAGCCATAAGTGCCGGAGACGGTCATTCCAGTAGTCCCCGGTGTCTTGTCGGACCAAGCGGATGTAACCGTGCCATTACCGGTCCAAGTAACCGTTCCAGAGGTAGGGTTTGTGCCAACCGCCGAGCCATTGCTGTCAAACCCGGATTCCACCGCTGTCGCCACAGCATTATTGACGAGCGGCTCCGTGTTATTTGTAGTGCCTTCTATGCGAATGGTAAGAATGGCCGAACTCGTGAGGCCAGACGAATCACGCATGGTATAAGTAAAGGCTTCACCGTAGGTCTGACCTGCCGCTAAGCTTGTATTCGTAATTGTGTAGGTATAAGTACCGTCAGCGGACAAATTAAGTGTGCCGCGCTGCCCGTGAATTGAGCTAGCCGGTGCAAGCGAAAACGATAATGCCGTAGAAGTGTTTAAAGCAACATCGTTACTTAGTGTCAACGTGCTTCCATTTACAGCAGTGACCGTCGTGTTTGCAGGAATTCCTGTTCCTGTTACCGTCATACCGGTCAGAATGCTGCCGCTAATCGCAGATACCGATATCGTTTTAGTCAAATTTGACGCCGCGACTGAGCCTCCATTGGTTTGATAGAAGCTGTTGCCGGAAATCTGCCCCCCGTTATTTGGCTCCCAGAACTCGATTGTCGAACCTGAAGGAATATTTACGGTGGAACTTAATGTGATGGTTTTTGTTGCAGAATCCACCGCAGTTACGGTTATACGATTTGCCAGATTTGAAGGGTTTTTATCGTAAACAGTAGTGGCGCCGTTAGTGACCTGTAAAACATCGCCAACATTAGCGTAGTCCTTTGTCTGATTAGAAGACAAGTTTCCCAACGAAGTAACTGTGATTTGATTGGCATTTGTCGCAGAAGTAGCCGCCGCAGTGGCGCTCGCGACCAGACCTACCACTGTCTTCGTGTCCCCAGTATCGGGATCTGTGTCGTTCGTCAATACATTGCCGGTAGCCGTTCCCGCGTAGCTTGTGCCGGAATCTTGCTCCTTAGCCGAATTGAAATCGGCAACCGCCACCGGCGCATCATTGCTGCCATTGATCGTGACGGTAAACGTGTTAGTCGATGTCAGGCCGGAGGGATCCTTCACCGTATAACTGAAAACATCCTTACCACTGTTGTTCAGTAAGGCCTGAACTGCGGCTGCGCTATTCGTTACCTGGTAGGTGTAAGTGCCGTTTGCCGCAATGGTCAGCGTCCCGTAAGTGCCTTGTATGCTGGTGCTGCCTGATGCCGCAATGGTTTTGGATTCGGTCCCGCTGCTAACGCCTGATACGCTGAGGGTATCGCCGTCCGGATCACTGGCAAATGAGGTAATCAGGTTCCCCGAGGGATCGGTACCAAGAGTGGCATTTGCCACCCCGCCCGCTTCGGTAGCGGTAACCGAGGCGGTCCCGGCGACCGGCGCACTATTGAGTGCGGTGACCGTCACATTGACGGTATTCGCCGACTCGTCAAGGTCTTTATCGCCATTGCTTGTTCCGCCGTTATCTTTTACCTGGAACGTAAACGACACCGTACCGGCACTCGCCGAAGTAAATACCAGTTTGGAAATGTCCGCAGCGGCGACTATCTGACCGGTGGTCACGGCCACGCCATTGAGTGTCAGCGTGCCGTTATTAGGCAGTGTGGTGATCTTGACTGCCGACAGCGTATTGGTCGGCGTATCGTTCAGGTCGGTGAATCCAAAGTCGGCAGCGGAAAAGGTATAGGTGTTTCCCTGCCTGATAGTTACGCTCGTGTCGGTGCCGGCCGGTGCATCGTTGACGGCGGTAATACGGATCGAAAAACTGCCGGTCGTGCTGGCGCTACCGTCGCTGACGGTATAGGTAATCACCGGCACTGCGCCGGCATAGTTCGTTGCGGGCGAAAAGCTGTACGCACCGTTGCTGCCGATGGTCAGGCTGCCGATACCGGCAAGCGTTGCAGACTGCGCTGCACCGGATACGACGCTATAGGTCTGACCGGACACGATGAACTGTGTTACCCGTAGCGCATCGCCATTGGCGTCCGTGTCGTTGCTGAGCAGATTGCCGGTGACCGGCGACGTGGCATCTTCCAGAACGGTCGCACTATCGTTCGCGGCCACCGGTGCGCTATTCGGAACGATCAGTTTGTTCATTGCCGTATCGACCGGATCGCTACTGGTGTTGTAGTTCTGGCCGACGGTAAATTTGGTAGGATCGATACAGAGCAGGTATGCGGTCTCCGCAGTATCTTTCCCGGGGCCGGTGCCGCCGTCACCGATGACGGTGGTATTGCCCCATGCATAGAAAAACAGGGCTTCAACCGTATTACCCGTTTTGACCAGTCGGCTTATCACACCACTGACGGATTGCGTCTGACCGCTATTGTCTGTGTACGTCAATACCCCGGAGACATTGTTACCGGAGAAATAGGGAGCGCTTGGATCGAGCGAAGTAAATTTGAAGTTTGTTCCTGTGATCGTCGCGACATTGGCGATCTGATTCGCTTCCTGGCTCCATGAACTTGGCTGTCCCTTATACACCGCACTAAACGTCAATGCAGCTTCTTCGATCTCGATCGCCTGCCCGTCGACATAGATTGTCGAGTGGTCATTTTCCGAAGCGATGCGAAGTCGGTCGCTTTCGCTGAAATTCAAGTTGAGGACGCTGGCGGCGAACGATTCGCCTTCGTCACCAGGCGTATCGACGCCGGCATTCAGGTATCGATCCATCCCGTGACCGAACTCTTCGACCAGTACGCGGCTGACTGTTTCGGTTGAAGGATTTCGGGCGAGCCACTCCTGATTGATGAAAATGGTTGCTTGGCCATCCGTTCCCTGAGCCGCAAAGGCAGCGAAAACACCACCGATATCCGCACTGCTGACCACTTTGACCTGGAGCGTGTACCGACCGTCCAGGATATCAAGCCGCAACGCATCCGCATTGCTCTGCCACGCCTGCGAGGCGCTGTTCATTCCGGCGTTGAACAAGGAAAACAGCGAGTCACTGCTTTGTGTGGTCAGATAGTCACGAATCGCCTGTTCTGCCCGCAACATCGCCTCCTTCAATTCCGGCGTTGTTGCATCGTTACGGAAAATCTGAATGTCGCGGGTTGCCAATTCCCGCACCGCTGGATTCGTGCCGGCAGTGCCTGCCGCATCACTTGTCGCGTTTTTTGGATCCGCTTGCGAAGGCTTTACATCGGCAGCCACCACCCTGCTCGGAGCCGCTTCAACTTTTGTCGCATCCTTGATCGCCGCATCGACGACGTTTTTTGCTGCGACGGCCGTATCAACGACTGCGGCATCAAACATGATTCTCGCTTCAAGCGCCATCATGCCGGGACGGGGATTCACCAGCGCGCGACGATTCTTGTTGGTTGGTTTCATATTGATGCTCCTGCCGAAGACTGTTTAAAAATGTTGTTATTGCCCTGCCGGCGGCACGAGCGCAATCTTGCCGCTCATACCCGCCATCAGCTCGGGAAAGTTGCCGTCCACGGTGGCAACTGCCTTCACCGACTGGCTGACCGGATCCACCCTCGCGCCGAGGCGCAGAATCTTGGCCGGGTAACTCTTGCCGGTTTCATCGATGCGTACCTGGAATCCATAACCTGCTTTCAGCCACGCCAGCCAGCGTGACGGCACCAGAAACTCGAGTTCGAGGACACTGTCGTCGAGGATGTCGAGCATCGGCTGTCCCGGCTGCACGAATTGTTGTTCGCGCACGCGCTGCTCAACCACACGTCCACTGAAGGGCGCGGCGATATGGCATTTGTCGAGGGAAACGTTCATCAGTGTGACTTCGGCCTTGGCCTTGGAGGTTTCGGCTTCGGACACTTCCAGTTCCACCTTGCCAACCGAGTTCAGCTCGGCTAGGCGCTTGTTGCCGCTATACGTGCGTTCAGCAGCGGTTAGCGACGCCTTGGCCTTTTGCAACTGCGCTGCCTGCAGCGAACAGTCGAGCGATACCAGAGTCTGGCCAGCCTTGAAACGGCCTCCTTCGACAACGCTAATGCGGCTGATCTTGGCGCCAATTTCTGCGGCAACGGTGGTAAAACGGCGCGGTGAAAGCTGCGCGCGGATGTCCTGCTTTTCCAGCGCGGCTCTTGCCGGTGCGGGCGTCGCTGCAGCTTGCTGTGCATTGGCCGAGACGCATGCGGACAGCAGCAATGCAGCGATCGCTGCGAATGAAACTCGACCTTCTTTGTCATTGAAATTCATGTCGGTCACTCCATCACGTCCATCGCGGGTGATGTTCCCATATCCTGCGTCGCGATTGCGATGAACTGATCCCCGATGCTTCCAGTTTGCTCACGACCCGGACCAACTTCCCTCGTCATGCGCAAGGCCATTGCCTGCAACGGTGTCGACGCGGCAGGGTCGCTTTTGACGGCACCAGTCTTTAGCGGATCCGATGCTTGCGTCGCCGGTTGCGGAGATTTGTCCAGCTGACGGCTCCAGTCGCGCATGGAAGTTCCCACCGACCGGGTCAGGTCTTCCAGCGACATCTCGGTCACACTGCCGATCACCGGTTCCAGTCCCATCGTGGCCTGCAGCTTGCTGGCGGCCGCTTGTACTTGCGACAGCGATTGATAGCGGCGCAACAGGCTGAGGATGGCGGTCGTACTGTTGGCGACCTGTTCAAGCTTGCTCTGGGTTTCGGCGGTTTCGCGGTTCTTGATATGCTGGGCGATCTTGGCATCGGCCTGCCATACCTGGTCTGCGCGCACATACTGGCGATACGCGATCTGATAAGACAAGCGTGACAAGTGCACCTGGGTGAGTACGGTCATCTGCGCGGCGATACGGCGCTGGTCGGCAAGCTTGACGCCGGCATCGGCCAGTTTTTTCTGTGCCGGCGCCGATAGCAGGTTGAACAGGTTGTACGAAAGCTGCAGGCCGGTGTCGTTCCAGTGGTTATTGATCAGGAAACGGTCGGTGTCATACTTGACGTTGTAGTTGAAGGACAAATTCGGAAACAGGCGCAGCATGGTGCGCTTGGTTTCCTCGACCGCGATGCGACTGGTGTAGAACTGTTCGCGGATATCCGCGTTCTGGGTTACCGCCATGTCCTCCATGCGCTGTACCGGCACATCCAATAGCGTGGCGTCAACCGTGTCGCTCGGCTCCTGTACACGGAAATCCAGGTTAAGCGGCGTGTTCATCAGGCTGGCCAACTCGATGCGACCGGATGACAATTCCTGCTCAATGCTTTCCAGCAGGCGCAGGTTTTCCAGCAACTGACGCTGATAGCGCAGTGCATCGATCGGCGAGCGCACGCGTTCGGTTTCGGCCTTGCGTGCATCCTGCAGCGCATCCTCGGCAAGCACGATCGCGTTCTTGACGTCATCGCGCAGCTTTTGCGCGCTGGCGGTACGCCAGAATGCGGTGCGCACATCCTGGATCAGCGTATGCATGGCCTTGCGGCGGCGTTCGGCGGCGATCATGACGCGGTCGCCCTGCTGCTTGGCGTAGACATAACTCAGCCCGAAATCGAGCAGGTTCCATGTCAGGCCAAGATCATAGATCTGATGGTTCCGTTCCGAGGAAATATAGGGATTGGCAAGCGAGGGTAAGCCGGTGACCGCGTCTTCGCTGCGGGTAATCAGATTCTTGTTGCGCGATGCATAGCCGGCGCTGGCCGTCAGCTTGGGCAGCATGTCCCAGCTTGCGGCGTCGAGCTGGTTGAGCGCCAGCGCTTCTTCCATCATCCGGGTGCGGCGATCCAGGTTGTACTTGAGCGCACGGGCGACGGCTTCATCCATCGACAGTTCGCCCTGGATGCCAGGAATACCCTGCTGTGCCGCAGTGCGATCGGCAACCGTCTGTTTATCGAGTTCGGCCTGGCTCAGGGGTTGAATCGGCACCGAGCCGCAGGCGGTCAGCAATAGCACAACGGCAATGGCACAAGCGGTTCTTGCCGACGGCACATGGAATCGATGTAAACGACGTGCGCGAGCATACTCGCAAGTAAAGGTAGTCAAGGACGGCATGGCGAAATGACAAGAAAAGGGAGTTTGGAAAGGAGCAGCTGGCAGCAATACGGTGAGTGCAACAGGAATGCGTTCGCTACCCGGTCGTCCCGGGTACCTCGCGACAGATGAAGTGCGTTATGCAGCATGCTTGTCATGGCAAATCTCAAACACAGAAAAGCGCTGTTCGTCATCGGAACGAAGCGCAGGATCTGGTAAATGCAATGGGCCGCGAGGAAATGGCGACGATATGTGGGATCCGGAACAGGCGTGGTTGAGGCCCGGCGGACCGCGAAATCAGTCCCTCGATGTTAACGTACCGAAAGGAAAGTTTCTATAGAGAATGGGCGTCTTTGTACGAAAAAACCGTATTTATGCAGACAATGCGGGGAGTTTATTGCCGCATGGAAATTTAAATTGGGAAGCGTTTATTTTCCTTGCCCACGATGCGCCCAAGCCGTGGTGCGTTTTTCAATAATGGCGAACAGCTCATACATCGCCATTGCCATTGCCCCGATCACGACCAATCCAGCGAAAGCCAGCGGCATCTTCATCGATGAACCGGCGGAGACCAGCAGGTAGCCAATGCCTTCATTCGAGGCATTCATTTCCGACACGGTCGAGCCGACGAATGCCAGCGTGATCGCCACTTTCAGTGAAGCGAAAAAGTAAGGCATCGAGCGCGGCAGCCCTACCTTCAGCAGCACATCCATGCGCCGTGCGCCGAGTACGCGCAGCACGTCTTCCAGTTCCGGCTCGAGCGTGGCCAGTCCCGTGGCGATATTGACCATGATGGGGAAGAACGAGATCAGAAATGCGGTCAGGATGGCCGGGCCGGCGCCGATGCCGAACCACACCACCAGAATGGGCACAAAGGCCGCTTTCGGCAATGCATTGAAGGCAGTCATCAGCGGATAGAAAGCCGCATACATGACCGGCGACGAGCCGATGCCAAAGCCAAGGATCAAGCCAACGATAACAGCGAGGGCAAACCCCGCCATCGTGACCCAAAACGTGCGCAACGCATGACCGGCGATCGGGCCGGCGAATTCCACCATCGATTGACCGATCGCATAGGGACTCGGGAAAATGAACTCTGACACGTTAAAGGCGCTGCAAATGATTTGCCAGAGGATGAGGATTGCCACCAGTAGCAGCCAAGGCGCGAAAGTTTTGACGGATTTGGTATTCATGGACATAAGCTAAGGGCCACCGGTAGGACGTCGAATGAGAGAGGAAAAATGCGGCAAGCCTGGAGTCAGCTGCTGCGCACCCGACCGATGTGCTCGCGCAGTTCATGCACGAGTCCGGTAAAGGCTTCGGTGTAAGTGACATCGAGTTCGCGCGGCTGCGGCAGCGGATTCTCACGGCGGGCGACGATACGCCCCGGACGCTTGCTCATCACATAGATGGTATCGGCGAGGAAGGCGGCTTCACGCAGGTCGTGCGTGACCAGGATGACGTTGAATTTGCGCTCGGTCCAGAGGTCGCGCAGCACGCACCACAGCTCTTCGCGAGTAAAAGCATCGAGCGCGCCGAAGGGCTCATCAAGCAGCAGCATCTTGGGCTCATGGATCAGCGCCCGGCAGATCGACGCACGCTGCTGCATGCCGCCCGACAATTGCCAGGGAAACTTGTCGGCATAGCCGTCGAGGCCTACTGTCTTGAGCAGTGCCAGTGCGCGCCCGACGTACTCGGCTTTGTTGCGCTTGAAGTTGCTGCGATAAGGCTCGACGATTTCCAGCGGCAACAGCACGTTATCGAGCGTGGTACGCCATGGCAGCAGCGTCGGCGCCTGGAAGGCCATGCCGACAAACTTGAGCGGACCTGTGACCGGTGCGCCATCGATGGCGACCTTGCCGCGGGTCGGCGGCTTGAGGCCGGTAGCCAGTTTCATGAAAGTGGATTTGCCGCAGCCGGAGGGGCCGACGATGGCGATGAATTCGCCCTGCCGGGTCTGCAGGTTGATGTCTTCCACCGCAAACTCGGAGGACTCGCCGTAGGCAAGGTAGACGTGGTTGAAATCGACGAAAGTGGCAGACATGGACAATCCGGAAAGAAGCTCCCGCGTCATTGCAGGAGCCGTCATGCATTGCTGAAAATTACTTGGGGAAGACGTTGAGCTCTGCCTTCGATGGCAGGAAAGACGCATTCCAGATCGCGGTTGGATCGACGCGTGTCTTGGTGTTGTAGGCATCCGAAACCTGCGAGGCCATCAACGACATGCGCGGCGCGGAGATCTGGCCGAAACCCTCCGCCCTGGCATTGGCGGTCGCGATCGAACCCGCGATCGCCAGCTTGAGGCGGCGCAGTTCCAGCTTTTCATCCACCAGGCCATCGCGTTCCTTGACGCTCTTGATGGCTTCTTCCGGATTGGCCATCACATCCCTGGCTGCCTTGGCAAACGCACGCAGGAAGGCTTTCACGGCTTCCGGCTTTTGCTTGACGAAGGTATCGGAAGCGATGATCGCATTGCCGTACATCTTGACGCCGTAATTGGGGAAAGGCATCACGACCACGTCTTCATCCTTGATCCCGCGCGCATTGAGGTTGAGCAGCGAGGTAAAGTAAAAACCGGTGATCGCATCGACATCGCCACGTGCCAGCATGGTTTCACGCAGCGGCGGGTCCATGCTGATCCAGTTCGCCTTGGTGTTATCGAGCTGGTTGGCTTTCGCAAAAATCGGATACGCGCGGCGTCCGGCATCGAATACCGGCGCGCCAAGCTTTTTACCGGACAAGTCGGCCGGCGTCTTGATGCCGGATTTCTTCAGCGCGAAGACGGCGGCAGGCGTGTCGTTATATACCATCATCACACCGACCGGTTTGCTCGGCGCAGTCGGGTTATTGGCAGTGAATTCCATCAGGGCGGCGAGATCGGCGAAGCCCATGTCATAAGAACCGGAGGCGACCCGATTGACCGCATTGCCGGAACCGTTGCCGGCATCAATGGTGACATCGAGCTTTTCCTGGGTAAAGTAGCCCTTGGATTTGGCAACCAGGAACAGGGCGGCCGGACCTTCGAAGCGCCAGTCGAGCTGAAACTTGACCTTGGTTTCCTGTGCCGTGGCAGTCAGCGCAACCGCGCCTATCAACAAGCCGGTTGCCCAGCGCAAAACGCGTGATGAACGCATAACAATCCTTTGTGTGGTGACATGCCGGACGGCGCGCCCGGCATGAGTTGACTCAAAACAAATTGCTTCAGAACTTGTGACGAACACCGACGCCGAAGCTTTGTGCGCGCGATGCGCCGGTGATCTTGTCGGTCATCGCAATCGCGTACAGGTCGGTTCGCTTGGACATCACGTAGTCGTAGCCGACCGATACGGTGTCACGCTTACGATCCGCACCAACCAGCGAGCCGGTGCGGTCCGTGTGGGCATACCCGAGCAGCACGGAACCCGGACCGACGGGCGCGGACAGCCCGAGGCTGGCGACCTTGTCGGTCAGCTCGGCGGCAGTCGTCGTGTCGTCCTTATTGCGCTGGTAAGTGCCGAACAGCTTGACGACTTTGAAGTCATAGCTGGCGCCAACGAAGTAAGCCTTCTGTTTGTTGATCGACGCAAAGCTGACCGGACTTGCGGTAACGTCGATGATCGCACCCGGGTTCGGATTGGCGCTCTGTACATCGTGATAGAACGCTGTTGCGGCGAATGGGCCGTTGAAATACAGCAGGTTGACGCCGACGTTGTTGCGGCCGGTCGCGCCGGCGACTTCACCGAACTGGTAATGCACGTTGGCAGACAGGCCGCCAAATTTCGGCGTGGTATAGATGATCTGGTTACTCCAGCCGGTGTCACCGGCGTTGGCGGCAGTCCAGGTACGTGCAGCAAAGGCCCCGGACGGAACATTGAGATGGACCACCAGCGGCGAGAACGTGAACGAATCGCCGAATGGATTAAACAGTACGGTCGGCAGGAAATTCGGAGCGAGGCCGCGACCCAGCTGCACTTTACCGAAGCCGCCAGCAAGGCCGATGTTGGCATCGCGCGAGAACAGGTTGTCGCCGCCGAAACGGCCGCTTTCACCCGTGTCGCCGCGGAAAAAGCCCGTCAGCGCGAATTCTGCGCGCAGTCCGCCGCCAAGGTCTTCCGTACCCTTGAAACCGAACCAGGAGGTGGTCATGCCGCCACTTCCTACGACGCCCTTGCGCCCAGGATCGCCGCTGTTCTTGACCGAACCGGCGAACGTATCGACCAGTCCACCGATGGTGACGTTGGTCTGTGCAAAGGCGCTGCCAGCCATGACACACGCAATCAATCCCAATGCTGCCTGAGTTGTCTTCATTTATTTCCTTCGTGATGGATGAGGGCACGCCGCTGCAGGCGCAGCGGCCTGCGTGCTCTGGAGCAATTCCTGTGCCAATGTGAATGCCAATTTCGTACGCTTTTTTTGTACACAATCTTAGGAAAGGAAGGCATGGCTTGTGCCATCACGGTGCATTCGTTCCGGTATCGCACTGTTATGGGGAGTAACAAATGGCTTTGATACCGCGCCGGTCATTATTCAGGGCTGCGACATGCTCTCGATGTCGTCAGCTCTTGAAGTCGTTCCGATGTGCGGTCAGTTCAATATCGAACGCGCAAAAAAAGGGCTGGTTACCCAGCCCCTCTCGTTACTGCTTCTCACGCGTCATCCACCAGGCATTGCACCCAATGGAGCGACTACTACTTCTACTACCGGCGCCTTACGCCAGCTGCTGAATGCCCGCCAGGATCCAGCCGCCATTGCCGGATACCGGCTTGCTCAGGTTCCATACCTCGGTGAACGGTTCCGCAGCCGCGTTTTCCGATTCGCGGATCATGCCCGAGAACTTCACGCTGGCAAGGTAGTCGTTGCCGACCGTTTCCATGCCCAGCAGTTCCGCGTTCAGCGACACCACATCGGTATGGTTGGCCGACGCGCCGCGTTCCTGCAACTGCAGCTTCATTTCCGCAAACATCTCAGGTGATGTGAACTCGCGCAGATCATTCACATCGGCCTTGTCCCAGGCAGCTTGCAGACGGATAAAGTAAGTCTTTGCATGACGCAGGAAACCCGCGCTGTCAAAGTCCGCCGGCACACCCCATGGTGCATGGCTTGCGCCATTGTTGACGTTATTGTCGCTCTCGTTGCCCGATGCACTGAACGAAGACTGCAGTGCCGCTGGCTGCGTCGGTTCGATGCGTGAACCGATTTCGGGGGTATAGCCGCCCGAGCCCGCGCCTGAGCCGTTCGCGTAAGCAGGGGTCAAGCCGCTTTTCGCCATTGCTCCGCCTTCACGCTTACGCATGATCATGCGGTAGATGAAGAACGCCGCACCAGCCAGGAGGGCAAGCATCAGTATTGTGCTGATCATGCTGGCCATTGCACCGCCAAGGCCGAAATGCGAAAGCAATGCGCCGAGGCCGAGACCGAGCAGTGCGCCGCCGAGAATGCCTTTCCACGGGCTAGCCGGTTTGGCAGCGGCTGCAGGAGCAGCAGCGGCCGGCGCAGCTTTGGCCGCCGTAGGGGCCGCCTGACTTTGTGACGGTGCGGCCGACTGACGGCTGACACCCTGCGACTGCTTGCCGAACGACCCGCCGCTACCCATGCGCTTGGCCTGCGCGTCTGTGACGACGACAGACAGCGCGCTGACCGCAACCATCAAGGTGACCAAAAACTTTTTCATGTTTCCTCCGAAGAATAAGTATGTGTGTGCCGCCTTGCGCGAGGCGCCGGCCATTCACAACGGCACCATGGTACGGGCTCTGCGTAAATATAAAAAGCGAATAAATAATGATCTTTTGTTCGCAAAAAACGAATACCGGAAGTCGAAGCAGCCTCGAGAACTCGGTGAAGCAACCCATGTCGAACAATTAACATTTCAACCAATCAGCTTCCCTGAAAGGACTGGTCATGGCACGTGTCATGTGGAAAGGTGCAATCAGCTTCGAACAGGCCGCCCGCCGCACGCAAAACGGCAAGTCGCGGCAGACCCTCGAAGTCGGTGCATTGACGTACCGCCTGCACGCCGCATCAAAGTAAGGAGCAAGGAGGATTGCCATGCCCGACAAGCTGTCGACCTATCACGCCAAGCGCAACTTCGGCATCACGCCGGAACCGAAAGGAATGGTTGTTGCACTATCGGAGCGCTTGCGCTTCGTCGTGCAAAAACATGATGCGCGCCGCCTGCACTATGACTTTCGGCTTGAAATCGACGGCACGCTGAAAAGCTGGGCAGTGCCAAAGGGGCCCAGCCTCGACCCGGCGGAAAAGCGCCTCGCGGTGCATGTCGAAGACCATCCTCTCGATTACATCGATTTCGAGGGTGACATACCTGAACACCAGTATGGCGCCGGCCATGTCGATGTCTGGGACATTGGCTATTGGGAACCGCAGGAAGACCCGGCGGCTGCTTACCGGGCAGGCAAGATCAAGTTCCGGCTCGACGGAGAAAAACTGCATGGCGGCTGGACCCTGGTGCGCACCCGCCTCGCTGGCAGCGGCGGCAAGGAACAGTGGCTGCTCATCAAGGAAAAGGATGAGACCGCACGCTCCATCAAGGACTACGACATCACCGAAGCGCTGCCTGACAGCGTGCTGCAGGGCGCGCCTGCCTTTCAATCCAGCGTCGCGAAAAAAGCCCAGGCACCAGTGAAGACCAACGATGCCCACTTGAATACCAGGGCATCGCGTACCGTATCTAAAACCCCGGCCCAGGGAAAAATGCCAGGCTCGGTCAAAGCGCCATTGCCGGAAACCATGTTGCCGCAACTTGCCACGCTGGTCGATGAAGTACCATCGGCTGGGGAATGGCTCTTTGAAGTCAAATTTGACGGTTACCGCCTGCTGACACGCGTCGACAACGGCGAAGTCAGGTTGTTCACGCGTGACGGCAAGGACTGGACCGCTCGCCTGCCAAAGCAGGTGGAAGCCATCAAGGGCCTTAGGCTGAAGACTGCATGGCTAGATGGTGAAATTGTCGTCCTCGATGAACATGGCGTTCCCTCGTTCCAGCTGCTGCAAAATGCCTTCGATGAAAAAAGTCCGTCCAGGATTCTCTATTTCCTGTTTGATGTTCCTTACCTGAACGGCTACGACTTGCGCGGGGCCGCACTCAGCGACCGCCGCGCACGACTTAGTAAATTGCTGACTGACGCTGACAACAGCGCGATCCGATACAGTGCGCCGATGTCGGAGCCGCCACAGCAGCTGCTCACCAGCGCGTGCGGCATGTCGATGGAAGGCATCATCGGTAAGCTTGCCGATTCGCCTTACGTCGGCAAGCGCAGCAACACCTGGATCAAACTCAAGTGTCAGCACCGTCAGGAATTCGTCATCGCCGGCTATACGGAACCGCAAGGCAGCCGCAAGTTCCTGGGCGCCCTGTTGCTCGGCGTGTATGAAGACGGAAAATTGCGCTATACCGGCCGCGTTGGTACCGGCTTCGACCACAAGACCTTGCTTGCGCTCCACCAGCGCCTGAGCAGGCTGGAAATTGATAAACGTCCGTTCGAACGCATGCCGGCCGGCGTCCGTCGCGCGGAAACGCATTGGGTCAAACCGCAGCTGGTCGCCGAAATCTCCTTTGCCGAATGGACCACCGACGGCATTGTGCGGCAAGCAGTTTTTCATGGGCTGCGTGAAGACAAGCCTGCGAAGGAGATTCGACGTGAGCAGTCTGTACCGGTTTCCAATGGTCCGGCAACCATCATGGCCGGAACGCCGGAGAAAGCAGTAAAGCGTCGTCAGGCCAACCCTGCCCCCACGCAACAGGCAGGCAAGGATGAGGTCGCCGGTATCCGCATCACCCACGCTGACCGGGTTGTTGACCCAAGCACCGGCCTCACCAAATTCGATGTTGCAACCCATTACGCGCGGGTCGCGCCTATGTTGTTGCCTTACCTGAACAATCGGCCGGTGTATCTGTTGCGCTGTCCCGAGGGCATACGCGGAGAACAGTTCTTTCAAAAGCATGCGACAAAACTGTCCATTCCCGGGATACGCCTGCTCGACCCTTCCCTGGATCCCGAGCATGACCCGTTGATGGCTATCGACGATGCGCATGCGCTCGCCGGAGCAAGCCAGATGGGCATGATGGAACTGCACATCTGCAGTGCGACAGCGGACAAGATTGACCGGCCTGACAATATGGTCTTCGATCTCGATCCGGATCCCTCATTGCCATGGACGACCGTGAAGGAAGCTGCGCAACTGACGAAGGTCATGCTCGATGAGCTCGGCCTGAAAAGCTTTTTGAAAACCAGTGGCGGCAAAGGCCTGCACATCGTGGTGCCGCTTGCGCGTCGCCATACATGGGACGAGGTCACCGACTTCTCGCAAGCGATTGCCAAGCATCTCGCGCGTACGCTGCCGAAGTTGTTCAGCGCCACCATGGGCGAAAAAAACCGGGTGAAAAAAGTCTTTGTCGATTTCCAGCGCAACCGTCGTCATGCCAGCACCGTTGCGCCCTACTCGGTACGTGCGCGTCCTGGTCTACCGGTGTCGGTGCCGATCGCCTGGGAAGAACTGGACCACATTGACAAGGCGACGGCATGGACCGTCGCAACGCTGCCGGAACGCCTCGATACACTGAAGCAGGATCCTTGGCAGGATTTTCTGACGACACGCCAGACCTTGACTGCGGCGATGAAAAAGACGCTCGGGCTGACTAAGAAGTGAACAGCAAATGCCGCGACTGCCATCAGGCCGCGACCGGGTGATGGGGTCGCCGGCGGGCAAGCGTCCTCAGACGACATCCCGGGTGACCGCCTTGACCAGGCGGATCGCCGGTTCGGCCAGCTTGGCAACGTCGGCGGCACTATCCTGTTCTATGGCCTGCAACACCAGTTCATTGATACCGCCAACTACGGTCATGGCCATGTCGGCCGTTAGTGCCGTGTCACCCGGCTTGCCAACCTGCTCGGCGTTGATGACCTTGAGCATGAAACTCGCGATTTCATTGTTGACCCTGCGTCGGGCGGCAAGTCCTTCGGCACCGAGTCCGAGGATCTCGATAAATAGCGTACGCATCAGTACCGGGTTTTGTGCGAGACAGCCAAGATAGGCATGGATTGCCGTTTCCACTTGTGCCTGCCATGGACGAGCAGGATCGATAGCATTGCGCAGTACGTCAAGCGCGTTGTGACTGGCTGCGGTGTACAGGGCGATCAGGCAATCGGCTTTGGTGTTGAAATATTCGTAAAAAGTGCGGCGCGAAACGGACGCTTCGCGCACGATATCGGAAATGGTGGTCTCGGCGTAGCCCTTGGCCGCAACAGCTTGCGCCATGCCTTCCAGCAGGCGGTGACGGTGAGCAACAGCCGGATCAGGTGTTTTCGGAATTTGCGTCATCTTTTCGTTTTTTAGACTTTCTTTTCTAAAGCTGGTACTTGACAGTACCAATAGCCGGCACCACCATATGCTACCGGTACTTAAGGGTACCAACCCGCATAATTTTTCGATGGAGCATTGCAGATGACCGATCTTGTTGTGCGTCGGCTATTGATTGATCTGGAGACGCCTTTTGACCGCCACTGGTGCGGCGGCGATGCCTTTCGCTCGGCATTGTTCAATGCTTTGTCGATGAGCTTCCCGGTGGGCGAACAGTTTTTTATTGATTCTGTTCGCAACGGCTTCAAGGCGCTGCCACCCGAACAGCAGCAACGCTTCAAGGCGGAGGTGCAAGGCTTTGTCGGTCAGGAAGCCACGCACCGCCGGGTCCATGCGCTGTTCAATGCCCACCTGGATAAGCAGGGACTGGTCAATGACTGGGCGCCACGTGCGCAAAAGCGGCTAAAGCTGCTCGAAGGCGCCGATGCGCGTCACTGGCTGGCGATCACCGCCGCCAATGAGCACTTCACCGCGATCTTCGCCGAATGGATGCTGCAGAATCATGACTGGCTCGATGGCAGCGAAGCACGCCTAAAGACCATGTGGCTCTGGCACAGCGCGGAAGAGTCCGAGCACAAGAGCACGGCGTTCGATCTTTACCAGGCGCTGGGCGGCACGCATGAATGGCGGATCACCTGGTTCCGCCGCGTGACATTGATCTTCCTCGGAGATACATTGCGGCAGACGATCAACAACCTGCGGCATGACGGCACGCTATGGAAATGGCGCACCTGGAAGAGCGCGGCAAGCTACCTGTTTGGCAAGCGCGGACTGGTCCGCCAGAGCTATCGTCCGTGGCGCGAATACCTGCGCCCCGACTTTCATCCGTCGCAGCAGGAAAGTGACCTGTCGCGTCGCTGGCTGGAAGACAACATGAACGCTTACACGCCGGTCGGGGCATAAGACCGCATAAGCGAAATAAGCGCACCTAAGCAGATGTCGGCGGAGCCGGATAAGACAACGGCGCGAAGAGCCTGCAAAGCTCTTCGCGCCGTTTTTTTATTGCGTAGTTATTTCTTCAATATTGCGTGACGAATTGCCGTTATTGCTGCCGGCCTCTGGAACGCAATGGCGACACGCGCGACATCAGGCGATCGGCGGCGACATGCGCCTGTTGCAATGCATGGACCGGGACCAGGCGCAGCAACGCGGGAATGCCGAGTGCAAGCAAGGTCACATCATCGGCCCAGCCAAGAAAGGCAAGCCAGTCGGGCACCATGTCTATCGGACTGATCACGTACAAGCCCAGCAACAGGGCTCCAATCTTCAGAGGCAAGGGCGTTGCCGGGTTGCGGCAGGCGTACCATAGGACAATGATTTCACGACCGACGGTGCGGAACAGTCGTCCCAAACGGAAGAACATGGCAAAGCTCCTATCAGGCAAGGCGCACATCGCGCCAGTCAACTTAGGTTCCACATCGCAGCAAAAGTGCCATAGGAATTTTCAACCACGGCGATGCATGTAGCCACAGGGCCAACTTGCACTTAACACTATCGCATGTTGACCATCACGACACCCAGCATCACCAGCACCGCGCCGACAGCAAAGCGCAGGTCGATAGGATCATGTAAAAACAACATGCCGAAACCAACGCCGAACAAGGGCGTGAGGAAGGCAAAGACCGACAGGCGTGACGCCAGATATTTTCGCAACATCCAGAACCACACCAGGTAGCTGAGGAAGGCCACGATCACTGCCTGGAAAAACAGGCTGCCGAGCACCGTGCCGGTCAGCGTAATGCCGGTGCCCTGTCCGACTGCCAACCCAATCACGACGAGGATGACGCCGCAGCTGCCCAGCTGATACAACAGCGTAGTAGCCGCCGGCGCCTCGGATAAGGCCGAACGACGGATCAGCACCGTGGTCGCCGCCCAGAATATGCCGCCCAGCACGCCGAGCGCGTCGCCGATCAGTACATGCCACCAGTCACGTCCCTGCGCGACGAAGCCGTTGGAAAAAGCCACTGCGATTCCGGCAAACGCCGCCAGCACACCGGCCCATTGCATCGGCGCCAGGCGCTCGCCGGCGATCGACCAGTGCAGGCCGAGCACGGTGAAGATCGGTGCGGTATAGAGAAAGACTGACATATGCGATGCGGTGGTGTACTGCAAGCCCAGCGCAACGCAAAGGAATTCCGTAGCGAAAAGCACGCCGGCGCCGATGCCTGGAAGCAGCGTGCCGTCCTTGAACGACAGCTTGTCGCGGCGCACCAGCATCAGGGCGGCGACCATCAACGCTGCGATCACCGAACGCACACCAATCTGCATGACTGGCCCCATATCCGGCGCCGCTACTTTGACGGCTACCTGTTGCATACCCCAGAGCACGCAGAGCGCCAGCATCACCATGATCGCGAAGGTGTCGAGCGGTTTGCGTTCAGTCATGCTGTTTCCTTATCCAATGCCAATGTAGAGCACACATTTTAAGCGGGGCAAGATTTTTGCGTTGAGCCATTATGTTTGCGCATGTTTGCGCACCGTCACGTTCCTTCCGGCCAGCTCCTGAACCAGTTGATGCCCTTGGTCTCTAACCTTGTTGAAAAAACATTTTTGGAGCGCCAGAGCATGATCGAACGACAAACTGATGCAGTAAGAATGCTGACCGCCCAGCACAGGGAAATGGAAGAACTGCTCAAGCAGGTCAAGGAAAGCGATGATACAAACAGGCAATCGCTGTTTGCCAAAGCGGCGGATAAGCTGACAGTCCATATCAAGTCCGAGGAAGAGATTTTCTATCCGGCGGTCAATGCGGCGCGCACCGAGGATGATCTGCTGGAGGCGCTGGAAGAGCATCTTTCATTGAAACGCCTGCTGGCGGACCTGCTGGAAATGGATCCGGGCGAGAAGGAGTTCGAGGCCAAATTCAAGGTGCTGAAGGAGCAGACGGAACACCATCACGAGGAAGAAGAGGAAAAGCTTTTTCCCGCAGTGCTGAGGATGATTGATGGCGACAAGCGCGAAGAACTCGGCCGCGAAATGCTCGCCCTGCAACAGGAAATGACTGCGCAGGGCGAACCGCGCGAAGGCGTCACTGACGAAACCGCCGCCGCTGCGCCGCTCAATGCAACGCAGGAGCAATCCGGAAAGCAAGCTTAATCTGGTGGTAATCGGGGCAGGCAGAGTCAACATGGTCACTACGGCCACCGGACAATCCGCCCACCATCCACGCTCAAGGAGATGTCATCGATGAAAACCATGCTTGTTGCAGTGGTCGCCGCCCTGGCATCGGCGGCATCCTTCGCCCAGACCGGCACGGGGCGGACTAATCCCTCAATCCCGACACCGGCTGATCCGGGCATGAGCACATCACCGGACAAATCAATGAAGGCGCCGTCGAATTCCGGTATGGTGGTAGTGCCGCCCAAGACGGATCCAGAGGCGGTAGTGACGCCGCCGAAGCAAGTCGATCCAAAAATGGACGATGCCACGCCGGGGGTGGATCGAAAAAATGCGGAAAAATCCCAGGATAAGAAATCCAGATAATGTCGATGTGCGGGTACATGGCCTTGACCTCTTTCGCCTTGCTCCGCATATCGCATCGGTACGCCGCATTGACTGCACCGACCGAGCCGACTGTACAAGGGGAGTTTCATCATGCCGAACCGACGTAATGCCCGGCCATGGTTGTTGGCCGGCGCATTCCTGTTGTCTTGCCTTACCGGTGCACACGCTGCCGGTGTCAAGGCTGAAGTACTGACCGACAAGCTTGAACATCCCTGGGGACTGGCGTTCATTGGCCAGGGACGCATGCTGGTCACCGAACGCCCGGGCCGAATGCGCCTGATCGAGTCCAATGGCAAGGCCGGTCCGCCCATAGCGGGCCTTCCCGAGGTCGATGTCGGCGGTCAGGGCGGCTTGCTCGATGTGCAGACCGACAGCGGTTTTTCGCAAAATCGCATCATCTATTTCTGCTATGCGGAGCCGGCCAAATCCGGCGGTGGCAACTCGACCGCACTCGCATCGGCACGCCTGTCCGATGACGGAAAAAAACTGGAGCAGGTAAAGGTGGTGTTCAGCCAGAAGCCGAAAACGCGAAGCGATGCGCATTTCGGCTGCCGTATCGTCGAAGCGAAGGACGGCACGCTTTTCCTGACGCTGGGCGACCGCTACAAGCGCAAGGACGATGCGCAAACACTGGACAACCATCACGGCAAGGTAGTGCGCATCAACAAGGATGGTTCAGTGCCGAAAACGAATCCCTTTGTCGGCAAGGCAGGGGCATTGCCCGAGATATGGAGTTACGGTCATCGCAATTCACAAGGCGCGGCACTCGGCCCGGATGGCCGGCTCTGGATCCATGAACATGCCGCGCAAGGCGGGGATGAAGTCAACCGTCCCGAAGCCGGCAAGAATTATGGCTGGCCCGTCATCAGTTGGGGGCTCGACTACGGTGGCGGCAAGATCGGTGAAGGTTTGACCGAGAAGGAAGGCATGGAGCAACCGGTGTATTACTGGAATCCCTCTATCGCCCCATCCGGTATGGCTTTCCTGCGCAGCGACCGCTATGGCAAGGAATGGCAGGGCAACCTTTTCGTCGGTGCGCTCAAGTTCCAGTACCTCGCGCGGCTGGTGCTGCAGGGCGACAAGGTGGTGAAGGAAGAAAAGCTGTTGCAGGATGTGAAGCAGCGCATCCGCGATGTGCGCGAAGGGCCGGATGGTTTGCTGTATGTGCTGACCGATCATGACAATGGCCAGCTGATCCGGCTGCAGCCGGCGCCCTGAGGGGAAAAGAACCCTGGACGAAAGCTCTCTAAAGATAAGCGCCGTTGCGATATCCGTGCTGTGCGGACATCGCAACGGCGCTGAAGCTTCTTACAAAGCCAACTTACGTGACTACTCAGGCAGTAGCGCGTTTTCCGATATAGGCAAGCGCTTCGTCCACCTGGTCAATCAGGATCAGGCAGAGATCGCCTTCCGACAGGCTTTCCAGTGCGGTGTCGATGGCAACGAATTCGCCGCGGATTTCCCGCACTTCCTTGGCACGCTTGGCGTTGACCAGTCCGTCACGCAGCAGCTTGATCACCTCGCCATCTTCCCGTCCGCGCTGGCACTGGTCTTCGTACAGCACCACGCTGTCGAAGGCGTCGCCCAGAATTTCCGTCTGGCGACGGATATCGATGTCACGCCGGTCGCCGGCGCCACTGATGACGACCGAGCGCTTCTTGGCCGGCATGGTATCGATGGCATTGACCAGCGCCTGGATCGCATCCGGGTTATGGCCATAGTCAGCGATCAGCGTTGCCCCTTTGTAGGAAAACAGATTGAAGCGTCCGGGCGCACTCTGCGCATCACTGACAAAGGACTTGAGGCCGGCCTCGATGACTTTCCAGTCGATGCCAAGTCCCCATGCCGCACCGATCGCCGCCATCGCGTTCTCGACCTGAAAGCCGATGGTGCCATTGGCGGTTAGCGGAATGTCGCTCAGTGCAATCTTGTGGACGCGTTTGCCTTCGGCGGCAACGATCGCATTATTTTCGACGAACAGGACACGGCGCCCCTGCGCCCGATGCGCGGTCATCACCGGATGATGCACATCCTTGGCGAAGAAGGTGATCGATCCCGGGCATACCGCTGCCATGTTGGCCACCATCGGATCGGCCGCGTTCAACACCGCAGTGCCGGTGGGGGCGACGTTTTGCACGATGACGCGCTTGACGACGGCGAGGTCTTCGACAGTCGTAATGAAGTTGAGACCGAGGTGGTCGCCTTCGCCGATATTGGTGACGACCGCGACATTGCAGCGGTCGAAGCCGAGGCCTTCGCGCAGCACGCCGCCGCGGGCTGTTTCAAACACCGCGGCATCGACATCGGGATGCATCAGCACGTTGCGCGCACTGCGCGGTCCGCTGCAGTCGCCGGTGTCGATGCGCTGGCCGCTGATATAGACGCCATCGGTGCCGGTCACGCCGACGCGATAGCGGTTGGTGGTGAGGATGTGCGCGGTCAGCTTGACCGTCGTGGTCTTGCCGTTGGTCCCGGCGACGGCCACCACCGGAATGCGGCCGTCATCGCCTTCCCTGAACATCGTGGAGATGATGGCTTCGCCGACCGGGCGACCTTTGCCGAACGAGGGCTGCAGGTGCATGCGCAGTCCGGGCGCCGCATTGACTTCGACAATGCCGCCGCCCTGCTCTTCGAGCGGCTTGAGCACGCTTTCGCACACGACGTCAACGCCGCAGATATCAAGACCGACCATTTGCGCCGCTTCGACCGCGCGCGCCGCCATGTCGGGATGCACGTCCTCGGTCACGTCGGTAGCAGTACCGCCGGTGCTGAGGTTGGCGTTATTGCGCAACACCACCAGCGTGCCCTTGGGCGGCACGCTTTCGGTGGTATAACCCTGCTTGGTCAACGTCGCGCGGGCGATATCGTCGAGGCGGATCTTGGTCAGCGAAGTCGCATGACCGTCGCCACGGCGCGGATCCTTGTTCACTTCATCGATCAGCTGGCCGATGGTGTGCTTGCCGTCGCCGATCACCTGCGGCGGTGCGCGACGGGCCGCCGCGACCAGCTGGTCGCCGACCACCAGCAAACGGTAATCGTGGCCGGTGATGTAACGCTCGACGATGACGTCGGTGCTGATGCCATACGCCACGTTGAATGCGGCGATCACTTCTTCGCGGGTGCGGATGTTGACGGCGACGCCTTTACCCTGGTTGCCGTCGCGCGGCTTGAGCACGACCGGGCCGTCGATTTCGCAGGCGGCTTTCCACGCGTCTTCGGCGTCGGTTACCGAGCGGCCATGCGGCACCGGTACGCCGGCGGCATTGAGCAGCATCTTGGTCAATTCCTTGTCCTGTGCAATCGACTCCGCAATCGCGCTGGTGCGACTGGTCTCGGCGGCCTGGATGCGACGCTGGTGGCTTCCCCAGCCAAACTGGACCATGCTGCCTTCGGTCAGGCGACGATAAGGGATGCCGCGTGCAACCGCAGCCTGCACGATGGCGCCGGTGCTCGGGCCGAGGCGGATGTCTTCGTCCAGTTCACGCAGGCGCGCCAGCGCGCCTTCGAGATCGAACGGAGTATCGTCCAGTGCGCTACGGCACAGCGCTTCCGCCAGTTCGAGCGCGAGGCGGCCGACGGCTTCTTCCGTGTATTCAAAGATCACCTGGTAGATGCCGGGCTCCACAGTCTGCACCGCACGGCTGAAGGTAACCGGACATCCGGCCTGTGCCTGCAGGCCGAGCGCGGCGGCTTCAAGCGCATGCGCGAGCGAACACGGATGTAGCGGGCTGGCCGGTTCGAGAAACTTGATTTCAGGGAAGCGTGCACGCAGCTGTGGCTCAAACTTCGGCAGGTTGGCGATGTCGCGTTCGATCTCTTCGCACGATACGATTGCTTCGATCGAAGTATGCCGACTCCACAGGTTGGGCCCGCGCAGTGCGCGGATACGCGAAATTTCCATCAGTATTTCCTTGGTTGCCAGCCGGAGCTCGCTGATTGCGCGCATCCGGCCTGGCTGATTTTTGCATGATCATGGTTGGCCCCGAGGGGCTTCATACCCTTACCGGCAGTGCCGGGAAGGCGACGGCACATGGCATGTTGCTCAAGCACCGTAATCAAAGGTTTCCGCTGCGGCGAGAATCACATCCGATGCGATACCCAGCGCCCACCCGGCCGCTACCGCTGCCAGCACGTTTTCGGCGACATAGGCGCGCTTGTCCAGATTGGAAATGCCGATCGCGGACATCTTTACCAGTGAGGTCTCATGCGCGCCGTTGGCGAGAATCACCTGGCCATTGCGCAGATAAACGGCACGGCCGCCTTGTGCACGATGCTGTGCGACCACATCGTTGTCCGGTGAGGCGCTGAAGAAAATCACGTCGCCGTCGCACAGCTCGGCCATGCGCGCGACACGCTCGTCGGCGCCGTTGAGTACCGCGATGCCGTCCGGCAGCACGATATCGACCTGGGTACGCGCAACATTGAACACCTGGTCGGCGTCATCGATATACAGATCGGGCAGGCTGGCGTCGTCATCGATGTTGGTAACGACACCGACCTGACAGCGGTCGTAGGCAATGCCTTCGGTGAGGATCGAGCGGAAGCCGTGTTCAATCACCGCGGCTTCAACCGCACGGTTCATCAGCACCCGATGCGCGGCCTGCCAGTTGGCGCAATCGTTCTTGTCCATCCGGCGCTGACCGAGGAACAGACCATCGCTGCAGGCCACCGCCGCATTCGGGCCGTGCAGTTGCAGCATGCGCCCGATGAGGCGCGTGACCATGGTTTTGCCACGGCTGCCGGTGACGCCCACCAGCGGAACGCGGCCGTTCACCTGCTCCGGAAACAGGTGCTCGACGATCGCCTGACCGACCGGGCGCGGCTTGCCGCTCGCGGGTTTCAGGTGCATTAGCAGGCCGGGACCGGCATTGACTTCGACGATGGCGCCGCCCTGCTCTTCGAGCGGACGGGAGATATCCTGTGCTACCAGGTCGACACCGGCAATATCGAGGCCGACGATGCGGGCGGCCAGCGAAGCGGCAGCGGCCACCTGGGGGTGCACTTCGTCGGTGATGTCGAAGGCGACGTTGCCATGGCGCTGGATCAGCACGGTCTTGCCGGCTTCCGGCACGGAATCGGGCCCGAGGCCCTGGCGCTCCAGCACCAGCAGCACGGTCGGCTCTTCCTCGTAGGTAATGACGTTGAGCGGAAACTCTTCGCTTTCGCCGCGACGCGGGTCAGTGTTGAGTTGGGAATTGATGAGCTCGGTCACGTTGGATACGCCGTCGCCGGTGACGGTGGCGATTTCGCCTTTGGCGGCGGCGACCAGCTTGCCACCGACGATGAGCAGGCGATGCTCGTCGCCGCGAATGAAGCGCTCGACGATAACGCCGCTGCCTTCCTTGTCGGCCAGATGGAACGCCGCGATCACGTCTTCGCGGGTATTGAGGTCGGTCGAAACACCGCGGCCGTGATTGCCGTCGGAGGGTTTAACGACGACCGGAATGCCGATGTCTTCGGCAGCGTCCCAGGCGTCGTCCGGGCTGCTGACCATACGACCTTCAGGAATCGGCACGCCGCAGGACGACAGCAGGCTCTTGGTGAGATCCTTGTCGCTGGAAATGCTTTCCGCGATGGCGCTGGTCTGGTCGGTTTCGGCAGTCCAGATGCGGCGGGAGCGATGACCGTAGCCAAGTTGCACCAGGTTACCGTCGTTCAGGCGCAAGGCGGGAATACGGCGTTCGCCGGCGGTATCGACGATGCTGGCGGTGCTGGGGCCGAGCGCGACCGACTCCGCCAGTTCGCTCAGGTTCTTGACGGTACCGCTGACATCGTAGGGCTTGTCCTCGATGGCTGCCATGACGAGGTCGCGGGCGGCGACCAGGGCGGCACGGCCGACCTCTTCGTAGCGGGCGCGCACGGCGACCTTGTAGACACCGCGCTTCGAAGTTTCCCGCGCCTTGCCGAACCCGGTCTGGACGCCGGCCAGGTTTTGCAATTCGATCATCACGTGTTCCATGATGTGCGCCGGCCAGGTGCCGTCACGCAGGCGCAGCAGGAAACCGCCGCGCTCGCCGATACCGCAGCGGTGCTCGATCAGGCCGGGCAGCCATGCGGTCAGGCGTTCATAGAACCCGGGGATGGTGTTGGAGGGAGAATCTTCGAGATCGCCGATATCGACCCACGCCTCGATAACGGGACGATACGTCCATAGGTTGGGTCCGCGCAGAGACATCACATTGATGATCTCAATGGTTTTTTTGTTCATTTATTACGTGAGGCTAAAGGGTAAAGGCCGTTATATGGTGAATTCGGTAATTTTTATGCTGTCTCTGTTACGGCCGGTGCGTGAATAACGCTTTCCGCAGTCGCTAGTTTACTGAAACTACGAAAAAATTATCGCCTGGGATCACATCCTGCAAAACAACATTATCGCCTCTCGGTATACTTGGCGCCACATTAGTGCGACATTGACGCCGCATTGGGACCATTCCCGTACGCAATTGTAGGCAATCCGCACCGGTAAATTTACATACTGCAAACAAAACTTCTTCCTGTTTGCCCTTTCAGAGCTTGAATGAACACAGAATCCCTTCCGGTGCTGCCCGCCCGCAGTGCCGTTCCGGCCAGTTGGCAGCACGATACCGATAGCCGGCTACAGCCCGGCGAAACAGCGGTAGCGAGCGTCGAACTCGATCTTGACCCGCAATTGCGCTTTTCATCCGGCATTATCGTGGTCACCAACCGTCGTCTGCTTGCCAGGGCCACACGTGATAGCGCATGGCAGGAATGGTCATTCCGTCAACATCTGGCATTGACACATCATGACCATGCCGGTGTCGGCACACTGGAATTGCACGACGATCAGCAACGCCTGGCATGCTGGCGCTATACGCTGGGACACAATCCCGATGCGCTGCGGGTAATCGGCCAGTTCGAGCAGCAACGCGATGCGCAACTCAGCGGCGTTGCGTTGCGCGCGCCGGAGCAGGCGATATGCGCCAGTTGCAAGGCGCCGATTCCCGCAGACCAGGAAGACTGTCCCGTCTGCACACGCGAAATCCATACGCCGCCGTCAACTTGGACATTGTTTCGGCTCTGGCGTTTCGCCAAACCATACAAGGGCCAGCTGCTGCTGGGCTTCCTGCTGACCCTGGCTTCCACCGCCGCAACACTGGTGCCGCCTTACCTGGCGATGCCGCTGATGGACAATGTGCTGATTCCTTATCAGAACGGCAAGTCCATCGATACCAGCCTGGTGGCACTGTATCTTTCCGGCCTGTTCGGCGCAGCGCTGTTTGCCTGGATCCTTGGCTGGGCGCGGACCTATATCCTGGCGCTGGTCAGCGAACGCATTGGCGCGGACCTGCGCACCTCGACGTATGAACACCTGTTGCGCCTGTCGCTGGAATATTTCGGCGGACGACGCACGGGTGACCTGATGGCGCGCATCGGATCGGAAACCGACCGCATCTGTGTGTTCCTGTCGCTGCACCTGCTCGATTTCGCCACCGATGTGCTGATGATCACGATGACGGCGATCATCCTGGTATCGATCAATCCCTGGCTGGCCTTGGTCACGCTGCTGCCGCTGCCCTTCATCGCATGGATGATCCATGTGGTACGCGACAAGCTGCGGCATGGATTTGAAAAGATCGACCGGGTCTGGGGCGAGGTCACCAACGTATTGGCCGATACCATTCCCGGCATCCGCGTGGTGAAGGCATTTGCCCAGGAAAAACGCGAAGCGGCGCGTTTCCGCGAAGCCAACAAGCACAACCTCGTCATCAACGACCGCGTCAACAAGGTGTGGTCGCTGTTCTCGCCGACCGTGACCTTTCTGACCGAGATCGGCTTGCTGATCGTCTGGGCGGTCGGCATCTGGCAAGTGTCGCAGGGTTTGATCACGGTCGGTGTGCTGACCGCCTTCCTCGCCTACATCGGCCGCTTCTATACCCGTCTCGATTCGATGAGCCGGATCGTTTCGGTCACGCAGAAAGCGGCAGCCGGCGCCAAGCGCATTTTCGACATCCTCGATCACGTGTCGAGTGTGCCGGAAGCGACCAACCCGGTTCACCTGCAGCGCATTGAAGGCCGCATCGACATCAAGGATATCGGCTTCCGTTACGGCAACCGGGCGGTGCTGCGCGGCGTCGACCTGTCGATCAAGCCGGGTGAAATGATCGGCCTGGTCGGCCACAGCGGCTCGGGCAAGAGCACGCTGGTCAACCTGATCTGCCGCTTCTACGACGTGTCGGAAGGCGCGATCATGGTCGACGGCGTCGATATCCGCTCGTTGCCGGTGGCCGAATATCGTCGCCATATCGGCCTGGTGCTGCAGGAACCCTTCCTGTTCTTTGGCACCATCGCCGACAATATCGCCTACGGCAAGCCAAATGCGACGCGCGCCGAGATCATGGCGGCGGCGCGTGCGGCGAATGCGCATGAGTTCATCCTGCGCCTGCCGCATGGCTATGACTCCATGGTCGGTGAGCGGGGTCAGACCTTGTCCGGCGGCGAACGCCAGCGGATTTCCATTGCCCGCGCGCTGCTGATCGACCCGCAATTGCTGATCCTTGACGAAGCGACCTCGTCGGTCGACACCACGACCGAAAAAGAGATCCAGAAGGCGCTGGACAACCTGGTGCGCGGTCGCACCACGATTGCGATCGCACACCGTCTGTCGACGCTGCGCCAGGCGGATCGCCTGGTGGTGCTGGACAAGGGACAGATCGTGGAAGTCGGCAAGCATGAGGAGTTGCTGGCGCGCGGCGGCGCCTACTTCAGGCTCTACCAGGCGCAGCAGCGTCAGGCGGAAAACGACGCGGCTACGGAACTGAGCGAGGACATTGCATGAGCAACTTTACTTTAAGCCGCAATGCCTTCGGCAAGCTGGTATTCACTTCACCGGAAGGCGTGCATGAAGGCGTGGTACCGGTGCGGGCCTTTCCGATCGCCGCGCCGGATGAAGGCATTGCGCTGGTCGATATCGATGGCCATGAACTGGCATGGATCGACCGGCTGGCCGACCTGCCGGGACCGGTGCGGGAATTGCTGGAAGAAGAGTTGAAGAGCCGCGAATTCCTGCCGGTGATCAAGCGCATCCGCGACGTGTCGACCTTTGCCGTGCCAAGTACCTGGGAAGTGGAGACCGATCGCGGCGTCGCGCGTTTTGTATTGAAAGGCGAAGAGGATATCCGCCGCGTCGCGGAATCGACCTTGCTGATCGCCGACAGCCACGGCGTGCAATACCTGCTGCGCAACACCGAGGCACTCGACAAGGCGAGCAAAAAACTCCTGGATCGCTTTCTCTAAGCGATCAGTTACAGTGGTCATCTGCGGCGGGCAACCACCTGCCGCAGAGGACCGCAAGATTTAGACCTTACGGCATTCGCCGGCGACCAGCACGCTGCAGCGCACCTTATCCACCAGCACCGCATCCATCGAACCGCGCCACCAGCGCATTGCAAACGGCTTGTGTCGCGAATGCCCGACGATGACCAGTTCGATGTTGTACCGGTTGACCAGATCGCTGATCACGGTGATCGGCTCGCCGACCTCGAGATGCGGTGTCACACTCAATCCTGCCTCGGCCAGCAACTTCCGCCCCGATTCCAGCACCTGCGCCATTGCATCGCGCTCGGCGAGTTCCTCGTCCATGGTGGGCACTGCGGCGACGAACTCGCCCGCCAGTACGATCGGCACCGGCGTCACGACCGCAAGCAGATGGATTTGCGCGGCAGGGCCGGGCGACAGACGAATGCATTCCTGCAGTGCGAGCCGGCTCTCCGGCGTGCCGTTATAGGCGACCAGTATTCTTTGATACATGCTTGCCCCTTATTGTGTGTTGTGCGATAAAAATTTATTGCCGTCCCTGCCCTCATCATACAGCGCATGATCGTTCTGGCAATTCGTTTTTTATCAACATCCGGGGCATGGCCAGTACATGGCGATATGGCGGATACCGACGCTCACATTTTTTGCGCGAGCGCCTTTTCGATATCGGCAGTGAGCTGCCGGTCGGTCGGTGTCACGCGGCTGGAATAGCTGCCGACCACCTTGCCGCTGCGGTCGATCAGGTATTTATAAAAATTCCACTTCGGCGCCGTACCGGTGGTTTTCGCCAGCTGCGCATGCAAGGGGTTGGCATCCTTGCCGGTGACCGAAGTCTTGGAAAACATCGGGAACTTGACGCCATAGGTGTTGTAGCAAAAATCGGCAATCTGCTTGCTGTCACCCGGCTCCTGGCCGCCGAAGTCATTGGAGGGAAAGCCGAGAACCGTCAGTCCCTTGGGCTGGTATTTGGCGTAAAGCTTTTCCAGTCCCTCATATTGGCTGGTGAAGCCACAGTAGCTGGCGGTGTTGACCACAAGCACGACCTGGCCTGCGTATTTGCAGAGGTTTTGTGGCGCTTCGTCCTGGAGGCGATTGAAGGTCTGGTTGAGGATGCCCGGGCAGGAAGCGGGGTCGACGGGAGATCCGGTTTGCGCGAACACGGGCGTGACGGCGCCAAGCAACAGCAGGGGCAAAATCAGTTTCTTGAACATGACGGCATCCTCGGGTGTTTGGACATAGGCGGATCAATTCATTCTATGCCAAAAATGCAAGGGCCGAATCCACATGAAGGCTTTGCATCATGACGTGCTACGGCCCTGCGCAGGACAGCAATCAAGGCGCAACGGCCACACGATACTCCTTATAATGTGCATTGCCGTCCAGCTACGATAAGGAATCCGAGCGATGCTGAAAGTAGTCGTCATCGATGCCAATGCCATTTCCCGCAACCTGCTTACCAGCGTGCTGGTCAATGGAGGACATAAGGTCGTGGGAGATTCCAATACCAGTTCAGCAGGACTGGCGAACATGATCAAGCTGCAGCCGCAACTGGTTTGCATCGATATCGGCACACCGGATGATGAAGGCTTCGCCAGACTTGATACGCTGCGCAATGGATTGCCGAAAGCGCTCATCTTTCTCGTCTCGGGGAAGATGGAGCCGGCATTCCTGCAACGTGCGGTCGAATGGGGTGTGCATGGCTTCATCGTCAAGCCATTTAATGCCGTGACCGTTCTCGCCGGCATTCGAAACGCGATTATTAAGCTTGCCAGGCAGCATAAGCAAACAAACGCGTCTGGCAACGATAATGCCTGAGAACAACTGGCAGTAACAAAGCGTAACTGCGCACCGCAGGACTGCGTTTTCTCAAAATGTCCTTTTAAATCAACTCCAAATCGTGGCTTTCATCGGCGCGATTTCCCGCCTTTTTTCCGTCGTTTATTCCATGCGGTAACAATGTGTTAACGGCCGTGTAGGAATAATCCGACTCCCTCGGTCCGAGTGCCGACATTGCTAATCATCCTCTCGCTGATTTCCAGCAGTCAGTTGAATGGACATAATCTCAACCACTGATTGCCGCGTCGCAAACTGTTTTTGTGACGAAGAACAACCACCAACTATTTCAAAAAGGTATAGCAATGTTGACCTCGCAAATGACCGATCTACGTTCCAATACCGTTTCCCTGGCAACTCCATCTCCGTCGGGCGCTTCCTGGCAGCGTCAGGCCAAACTGTGGTCCAGCCTGAAAGAAGTCTGTGACCTGCTGCGTATCTCGGTGCGCCTGAGCAACGATGATTTCCAATTCCAGCACATGCAGTTCAAGGCGGGCCAGCGCATCCATACGATCGGCCAACCTTTCGACATGCTGTACATCGTGAATTCGGGCTTCCTGAAGACCGTGATGATTGACGAGCTCGGCAACGAGCAAGTGCTGGGCTTCCCGATGAAGGGCGACATGTTCGGCATCGATGGCATCCACCGCAAACAGTATTCGACCGAAACGGTTGCGCTGACCAACTGCGACGTGATCCTGGTTCCGTTCAAGACCTTCTCGACACTGGGCCGCACCCATGCCGAACTCGAAGCCGCAATCTACGGCGTGATGAGCCGTGAACTGGTGCGTGAACAGGCGATGGTCGGCACGCTCGGTTCGCTGAGCGCCGAAGCACGCGTCGCCCGCTTCCTGGTATTCCTGTCCGAGCGCTTTGCCGAAATGGGTTACTCCGGCAGCCAGTTCAACCTGCGCATGACACGCCAGGAAATCGGCAACTATCTCGGCCTGACACTGGAAACCGTCAGCCGTACCTTCTCGGCGTTCAACGCCATCGGCCTGATCTCGGTCGACCAGCGCGCCATCGTGATCCATGACCTGCAGTCGCTGCGCACACTGCGTCGCCTGCCGCCGTCCCGTCTGCGCAACAAGGCAGAAAGTGCAAAGAAACGTGCCGCCGCCGGCACACAAATGGCTGCGGCTTAAGCCACCTACCGACTGTCCGCGAGCGGTTGCATCTCCAGCGGTATGGGGAGAGGCACCGCCCCGGCAGAGGCAGGCAAGGTTTTCGCCTTAATCGTGCCAAGCATCGCCGGGCAATGTTTAGCATCGCCACGCAAGGCGTCATGCACGGAAAACAGTTCTGCAATCCATTCCACGAATACCCTCACCTTGGCAGACAAATGCCGGTTCTGCGGATAAACGATGTGCACGGGAATCGGATCGACGCACCAGTCCTCCAGCACCATTTCCATCTGTCCTGACAGCAGCATCGGCTGCGCAGCGAACAGCGACATCTGCGCGATCCCCATCCCCGACAAGCTTGCCGCGATATAAGCATCGGCATCATTGACCGCGACACGACCCGGCACGCGGATCTGGAGGCGTTCGCCTTCGCGTGCGAAATCCCACTCGTAAATTTTGCCGGTCTTCGATGAAAAATAATTGATGCAGCGGTGCTGCAGCAAATCGTTCGGATGTTGCGGACGGCCGTGGCGCGCGAGATAGCTTGGGGCCGCGACGGTGACGAAATGCATGACGCCCACGCGGCGTGCGATCAGGTTCGAATCTGACAGTGCTCCCCCGCGCACCGCGCAATCGATCCCTTCTTCAACCAGTTCGACCAGGCGATCGCTGCAGCCGATTTCCAGTTCGATGTCGGGGTAGCGCTCAAAGAATTGCGGCAGAGCAGGAATGATGATGCCGCGTCCCATGCCGGTCGGCACATCGACACGTAATCGTCCGCTCGGACTTGCCCTTGTTCGCGACAGGGATTCTTCAGCATCTTTCAGATCCGCCAGAATGCTCAGGCAGCGTTCATAGTAAGCCGCGCCATCGGCAGTCACGCTGACATGGCGGGTTGTGCGATTGAGCAGCTTGACCGCAAGTTCCGTCTCCAGATTACGGATCAGGGTCGATACGGTGGCTTTCGGCAACTTCATGTTCTCGGCGGCGCGGGTGAACCCGCCGGCATCGACAACCTGTACAAACACTTCCATTGCCTGCAGTTTATCCATGGGGGATCTCCCTCAAATGGTCGGAAACGGGAAGCCGTCGGATCGACGAGCGCCCCGCGCATAGTTGTTTTCATGATGAAGACGCATCATCGCCCCGGTTTGTGACAGGAGGATGACTTTTATTGTTCAGAATTACGAACAGTCAATTCAGATGATCGCTATTTATCCGGATTGCAGAACAAAGCTATAGTCCGGCCCATGGGCAGCAAAAGCTGCAATGCAGAGGATGCCATGGTACAGGAACAGCGCGAAGACGATATGCCGGACAGTCTGAAACGGGAAATCGCCGACGTCAAGATGCGAGCACAAGCCATCAAGGGCGAACACCGCGAACTCGATGCGCGGCTATACACGCCCGCGGGCAAGCCGGCGGAAGGCATGATCATCTATTTTCCAGGGGGCGGCTTCGTCAGGGATGAGTTGGACATGTCGGACATTTTCGTGCGTGTGCTGGCCGCGCGTACCGGTTATATCGTGCTGGCATCAAGCTATACGCTGGCCAGCGAAAAGCCCTTCCCGTCTGCCGCGGAAGATGCGCATGCGGTACTCGCCTGGGCCGGCCGCTTCAGCAAGCGCAAGGGATGGAAACAAGCACGCCTGATCGTGGCCGGACTGGAAGCCGGCGGCAACCTGGCCGCGGTGGCAACGCTGATGGCACGGGACCGCGGTGGTCCCGCGCTGGCGGCACAGATACTGATGATGCCGATGCTGGACCCCGGTCTCAGCAGCTGCTCGATGCGCACGGTCGCCGCAGCCAATGGCGGCATGGGAGCGGCCTATGCCTGCGCCCAGTCCTACCGCGGATATCTGCCGCATGCCGTCGACCGCGCACATCCGTATGCATCGCCGCTGCAGTCGAGCCGTACCAAGGGTTTGCCGCCGGCATTGATTCTGTCGGCCGATGACGATCCATTGCGCGATGAAGCCGAACAATATGGCGCGAAGCTGCTGGCATCCGGGGTCGCCACGACGGTGCGTCGCCTGCCACCGATCGCGCTGGACGTGCCGGACGCGCGATGTTGCTGTGCCCGCCAGGGAAATGTGCTGGACGAAATCACATTGTTTATCGCTGGCTTGAACGCACCACAAAACACTTGACCTTGCCGTTACGGGAGGGTTGACACTGCTAATCGCTTTACAGGCTTTCATAGATTTACAGATTCAAAGGAATAAGAACATGAAACAGAATCTCCATTTTTCTTCGCTGCTTCGCTTGCGCCGTCTGCCCGGCCTGGCTGCGCTCGGCGCCGCAGCCGCCTTTACCTTGTCCGGCTGTGGACAGCCGGCGGCACAGGAAGCGCCCCAGGCTGCCGGCGGCCCGCCGATTTCAGCCGCCGAAGTGGTCGAAAAAGCCGTGATCGAAACGCAGGAATTTTCCGGCCGCCTAGAAGCCGTGGACCGCGTCGAAATCCGCCCGCGCGTCGCGGGATTCATTTCTTCCATCAATTTCAAGCCGGGCGCAGAAGTAAAGAAGGGCGACGTCCTGTTCGTGATCGATCCGCGTCCCTACCAGGCCGAGGCCAGCCGCGCTGAAGCCGCCGCGCATGCGGCGCGTGCCAAAGCCGACCTGGCAAAACTGGAACTGGCCCGTGCCGAGAAACTGGTCGCCGACAAGGCAATCGCACAGCGTGAAGCCGATGAAAAAGCCTCCAGCGTGAAAGAACTCGAGGCCAATGCCCGTGCCGCCCAGGCCGCATATAATGCGGCCAGGCTGAACCTGGAATTTACCCGTGTGCACTCACCGATCAACGGCCGCGTCAGCAAGGCGGAAGTCACTGCCGGCAATCTGGTGGATGGCAGCGTGGTCCTGACCTCTGTCGTGTCGAACAATCCGATCTACGCCAGCTTCGACGGCGATGAAGACACCTTCCTGCGCGTCGGCGCACAGTCACGCAGCGGCAAGCCGGTGACAGTGCGTATCGGACTCGCCAACGAAACAGGCTTCCCGCATGAAGGCACGCTGGAGTTCGTCGACAATCGCGTCGATCCGGCGACTGGCAGTGTGCGTATGCGTGCCACCTTCAAGAACGCCGACAACGCACTGGCGCCGGGTTTGTTTGCCCGCGTACAGCTGGCAAGCGGCAACGGGGGCGCGGCAAATACCAAAGCTGCGCTGATTTCGGATCGTGCAGTCGGCACCGACCAGAACCGCAAGTTCGTATATGTCGTGAATGCGGAAGGCAAGGCGGAATACCGCCCGGTCACGCTAGGCCCGGTCATCGATGGCCTGCGCGTGGTACGTGATGGCGTAAAGCCCGGTGAAAAAGTGGTGGTCAATGGCCTGCAGCGGGTTCGCCCCGGCGCGCCGGTTACCGCGCAGACGATTCCGATGGAAGCTGCCGTGACCAATTCAGACATACGCGCCAGAGGTGAACAGAAAGGCGAACAGAAGGGTGAACAAAAGGCCGAGCAGAAAGACGACACCGTGCCGGCGAAATCCTGACTGTGCGCCACGCGTCCACATGGGCGAACCGCAAGAAATATCTCTCCGGCTGTCCATCATGCAGATGACGGCAGACCGGATGGCCTGCGACAACGCGATGGTTCACTAATCCCGATCATCGGTAGCGCGGCTAAACCGTACAAGCTTCACTCCCGCAATGGCAGTCACCATGCCAGGACCTCGCATTGCCGGATGAAAGACGACATAGCGACTCTCAAGAGAGAAACAACATGAACTTCTCCAGATTTTTTGTCGACCGGCCGATCTTCGCCGCTGTCCTGTCGATCCTGATTTTCGTGGCCGGCGTACTGGCCATCTTCAAACTGCCGATCTCGGAATATCCGGACGTGGTGCCGCCATCGGTCGTGGTGCGCGCCGCTTATCCGGGTGCGAATCCGAAAGTCATTTCGGAAACCGTGGCCGGTCCGCTGGAAGAGGCGATCAACGGCGTCGAAAACATGCTCTACATGTCTTCGCAGGCGACGTCCGATGGCGCACTGGCATTGACCGTGACCTTCAAGATCGGCACCAATGTCGAGCAGGCGGAAACCCAGGTGCAGAACCGGGTGCAACGCGCCTTGCCGCGTTTGCCGGAAGAAGTGCGTCAGATCGGCGTCACCACTGCAAAGAGTTCGCCCAACCTGACCATGGTGGTGCACCTGTCGTCACCGAACGGCCGCTATGACGATGTCTACCTGCGCAACTATGCGGTGCTCAACATCAAAGACCAGCTGGCACGGATTCCGGGCATGGGAGAAACGCTGCTGTTCGGTGCCGGTGACTACGCGATGCGTGTCTGGCTCGATCCGCAAAAGGTCGCCGCCCGCAACATGACAGCGAGTGACGTAGTGGCCGCCATCCGCGAACAAAACGTGCAGGTTGCGGCGGGTGTGATTGGCGGTTCGCCGTCGAAGAATGCCGAGTTCCAGCTGACCGTCAATACCCAGGGGCGCCTGCAGTCGGAACAGGAATTTGGCGATATCATCGTACGTACTGGTCAGGACGGTTCGGTCACCTTGCTGAAAGATGTGGCACGGATCGAGCTGGGCTCTACCGATTATGCACTGCGCTCACTGCTTAACAACAAGTCTGCAGCGGCCATCGCGATTTTTGAAGCGCCGCAGTCGAATGCGCTGCAATTGTCGTCTGACGTGCGCGCCAAGATGGAAGAACTGAAGAAGGACTTCCCGGAAGGTGTTGAATATAGTGTCGTGTATGACCCGACGCAGTTCGTACGCGAATCGATCAAGGCGGTGATCCACACCCTGCTTGAAGCGATTGCGCTGGTGGTGCTGGTGGTGATCGTCTTCCTGCAAACCTGGCGTGCCTCCATCATTCCGCTGGTGGCAGTGCCGGTTTCCATCGTGGGTACCTTCGCGGTCTTGCTGATGTTCGGCTTTTCGATCAATACCTTGTCGCTGTTCGGACTGGTGCTGGCGATCGGTATCGTGGTCGACGACGCGATCGTGGTCGTGGAAAACGTCGAGCGCAACATCCATGCCGGCTTGTCGCCGCGCGATGCAACGGTGCAGGCAATGAGGGAAGTCAGCGGCCCGATCATTGCAATCGCGCTGGTGCTGTGCGCGGTATTTATACCCATTGCTTTTGTGTCCGGTCTGTCCGGTCAGTTCTATCGCCAGTTTGCGCTGACGATTGCCATCTCGACCGTGATTTCCGCATTCAATTCACTGACACTGTCGCCGGCGCTCGCCGCTGCCCTGCTCAAGCCGCATGATGCGCCGAAGGATGCGCTGACACGCGGCATGGACAAGGTCTTCGGCCGCTTCTTTGGCTGGTTCAACCGTGTCTTCGGCCGTGCATCGGAGCGCTATGAAGGCGGCGTGAAAACGGTGCTGAACCGCAAGGCCGCTGCGCTGATTGTGTATGCCGTGCTCGCCATCGCCGCCGTGTTCGTATTCAAGGCAGTGCCGAGCGGCTTTGTGCCCGGTCAGGATAAGCAATACCTGGTGGGCTTCGCGCAACTGCCCGATGCTGCCTCGCTTGACCGCACCGATGAAGTGATCCGCCGCATGTCGGATATCGCGAAATCGGTGCCGGGCGTGCGCGATTCGATCGCCTTCCCTGGCCTGTCGATCAACGGTTTCACCAATGCACCGAACGCCGGCATCGTATTCTTCGGCCTGGATGAATTCGACCAGCGCAAGTCCGCATCGCAATCGGGTGCCGCCATTGCACAGCAGATCAATACCAAGCTGGGCAGTATCGAAGACGCGTTCATCATGGTGTTCCCACCGCCGCCGGTCAACGGCCTGGGTACCATCGGCGGCTTCAAGATGATGATCGAAGACCGCGGCAACGTCGGCTATGACGAACTGTACAAGGCCGTACAGGCGCTGCAGATGAAGGCATGGCAGACGCCGGAACTGGCTGGCGTGTTTTCCAGCTTCCAGATCAATGTGCCGCAATTGTTCGCCGACATTGACCGCACCAAGGCCAAGCAACTGGGCGTGCCGCTGGCAACGATTTACCAGACGCTGCAGATCAATCTCGGTTCACTGTATGTCAATGACTTCAACCAGTTCGGCCGCACCTATCAGGTCAAGGTGCAGGCAGACGCGCCCTATCGCTCGCATGCCGAAGACATCGCGCAACTGAAGGTTCGTAGCAACAAGGGCGAGATGATCCCGCTGTCGTCGCTGATGCGTGTCAAGGACAGTTACGGCCCGGATCGCGTGCAACGCTACAACGCTTATGTCTCGGCTGATATCAATGGCGGCGCCGCACCGGGCGTGTCCAGCGGACAGGCGCAGGCAGCGATGGAACGGATTGCCAAGGAAGTGCTGCCCAAGGGGGTGACCTATGAATGGACCGAACTGACCTATCAGGAAATTTTGGCCGGCAACACCATGGTGTTCGTGTTCCCGCTGTGCGTGCTGCTGGTGTTCCTGGTGCTGGCTGCGCAATACGAAAGCTGGACGCTGCCGCTGGCGGTCATCCTGATCGTGCCGATGTCGATATTGTGCGCACTGCTGGGCGTCAAGCTGACCGGTGGCGACAACAACATCTTCACGCAGATTGCGCTGTTCGTGCTGGTCGGTCTCGCCTCGAAGAACGCGATCCTGATCGTGGAGTTCGCCCGTGAGCTGGAAGACCACGGGCGATCGGTAGTGCAAGCCGCGCTTGAAGCCTGCCGCCTGCGTCTGCGCCCGATCCTGATGACCTCGATCGCTTTCATCATGGGCGTGGTGCCGCTGGTGTTCTCTTCCGGCGCCGGTGCGGAAATGCGCCATGCGATGGGTGTCGCCGTGTTTGCCGGCATGCTGGGCGTGACCTTGTTCGGCTTGTTCCTGACGCCGGTGTTTTATGTGTTGTTGCGCAATCTGGCAAAGCGCCTTGAAAGAAAAGTGCCCGCCATTGAATCCGCTTCGACGGGAGTTGCGTAAATGATGATGACGAATGAAATGAAGACCAAGACCTTGCTGCCAAGACTGATTTCACCATTGCTCGCAGCCATGATCCTGGCAGGCTGCGCGGCACCGGAGTTGCGTGCACCGGACATCGAGATGCCATCCGGCTTCAAGGAAGCGAGCTTCGCGGAAGCGGCACGCTGGAAACCGGCCCAGCCGGCTGAAGCACAGCCGCGCGGCGAATGGTGGAAAGCCTTTAACGATCCCGCACTTAACAAGCTGATCGATGACGCCACCGCCGCCAACGCTAATCTCGCCGCAGCAGCGGCCCGCGTGAAGCAGGCGCGTGCGATTGCGGGCGTCGCCGAAGCCGATCGCATGCCGACGGTAAATGCGGAATTCGGTCCGCAGCGTGGGCGTAGTTCGGCGGTGGCTCTTGGGCTGCCGGCGGGTACCCCGGTGCCGGCGACCACTGCTTGGCAGGCACGCCTGACGGCCAGTTATGAAGTCGACCTGTTTGGACGGGTAAGCAATAACGTGAGCGCCGCGCAGGCGGATGCAGCCGCCAGTGAAGCGACGTATCGCTCGGTACTGCTGGCACTGCAGGCCGATGTGGCACAGACGTATTTCCGTCTGCGTGCAGCGGATGCGGAGCTGTCGTTCCTGAACGAGACCGTGCGTCTTCGGGAAGAGAATGTCCGCATCAATCAGCGTCGTTACGACCTGGGTGATGCCGGTGAGCTCGACGTGGTGCGCGCAAGGACCGAATTGTCGACCATCCGTTCCGAAGCGATTGCACTGGAACGGCAGCGCGCGCAACTGGAACACGCGTTGGCGGTATTGCTCGGCAAACCAGCGGCGGCCTTCGGTGCACAGACCAATCCGCTTCTGACAGCGTCCATGTTGCCGGGGATTCCCGCCGGTCTGCCATCCGCGCTGCTGGAACGCCGTCCGGATATCGTTGCCGCCCAGCGCGCGATGATTGCATCGAATGCGCGTATCGGTGTGGCACGGTCGGCAATGTTTCCGGCGCTGCGCCTGACCGGCGCGGGCGGCAGCGAGTCGGCTGATTTGTCCGATTTGTTCCAGTGGAGCAGTCGCAGCTGGATCATCGGTGCGCTGCTGTCATTGCCGGTGATCGATGGCGGCCGGAACCAGGCCAACATCGTGCGTAGCCAGGCGGCGCTGGAAGAATCGGTGGCGGGATACCGGCAAAGCGTGTTGACCGCGTTCGCCGAGGTCGAAGACAACCTGGTTGGCTTGCGCACGCTATCGGGACAGGCGGAAGCGATTGACGATGCGCTGGCGTCGGCACGCCGGTCGGCGGATCTCGCCAACAAGCTGTATGCGGCGGGACGCACCAGCTATATCGAGGTGCTGGATGCGCAGCGTAACCTCGCGACCGTCGAGCGCAGCGCCGTGCAACTGCGCGGCGCGCGGGCGACGACGACGGTCGCCCTGATTCGCTCGCTGGGCGGCGGCTGGTAAGTTTCACAAGATTTCAAGAATTTCAAGGAGGGGCGCAAGGAAGAAAAATGCAGAAGCAGGCAAACGATTATTTCGGAAACAGAAATGATGCATTGCGGCATACGTGGTTTTTCTTCCTTCGTGCGACGGATAGACTGTGCTTCATCGATGAGCACACAACGCAGTGCGACTCTCGAAGGACTCAGAACAAATGAGCCCGGAGTCAATTAACCTTATTTGGAGAATAAAATGAACGCCAAGAATCTGATTGCTGCCGTTGCTGTTTTTGCCGCCGGCTCTGCATTTGCTGATAGCACCTACCCCTACGTCGACCACAGCGGTTTCGTGTCGACCAAGACACGCGCTGAAGTCATTGCCGAAATGAAACAGGCAAACCCGAGCGGTCAAATCGCTCACAACTCCGAATTCGTCGAATTCACCAACAAGAACGTTGCTTCGGGCAAGACACGCGCTGAAGTGCGCGCTGAACTGGAAGAAGCTTATGCGCAAGGCCAGTACGCCAGCAACCGTAACAGCGAATTTGTTGAATTCACCAACGTCGCATCGACCAAGACACGCGACCAGGTACGCCAGGAAGCCGTTGCTGCTGCCAAAGGCAAGAGCGCCGCTGCAGGCGAGTAATTCCCGCGAAGCCGGCCTAGTTTAGTGCCGGTAACCGGCGGTCGCCGCGAAGCCCGATCGCCATTGCCGTAATTTGTAAAGAGTCTCCTCCACTCTCTCCAAGAGTTGGATTTATGCCCGCTGACCTTGTGTCCGCGGGCTTTTTTTTGCGCTGCGTTTGTACATTGTGCTGCATTGCGTTTCCTTTGGCATCATCGCAGCTGATACCGAAACATCAGTAAACGCCGTCGCCCGAATTGCCCGTTACAGCCTGTTGAGAATTTAGAGCACCAATCAAAATGACGATGCCAAGGGGCCATACGACAACTACGCCTCTCGTCTCTTTACCGACACCGGCAAATCCACCATCACCGGTGCCCCCGGCACCGTGCATCCGGTTGAGCAACACTTCCCCGGCTGCTTGTTCGCCGTGATCGGCCGGCGCGGATCATCAACAATTCCGCGCTCCATCAATCTCTCCACCAGTTCAACCTTATTGCCGATCGGGTAGTTCCGGTAGATCTCCTGCTTCATGGCCGCCGGCGATCCACCGCCATGCAGGCTGATCACCGAATACCATCCGCCCTGGTACGACGCCGTCAAGTCTTCGATAAATCGCGCCGCCTGTATTCGCTTGTCATAAGGCACATCCGGGTTGGCGCGCAGCACGTCGGCGAGATTGGCGGCCGTTTCCGGATTGTGGTCTTCGTCCGGTCCAGGCAAGGTAACGATCAGGCCGCCCGACACGTAATGCGCGATGCGGTGCATGTCATAGATCTGGGTTGCCAACAGCAACTTGCCGATATTGGAAAACACCGCATCCGGTACAAAGGTTTTTGCCTCCGCATCCTGAGTCGCATAGACCGAAGCGGCTACCCCGCAGGCATAAAAGCCTTCGGTGATCTTGATCAGTTCCACCATCTGCTCGCGCAAATGCGTTTCCTTGCCCGGGTCGAAACCGTTTGCCTCGCACATCAAGGCACCGGCGCCAATCAGCAAATCGCCAAAGCCGGCGCGCGCACCAATACAGCTATGGCGATGGTGCGTCGCATAGTTATAGGTCATGTAGGACGAGTGTTCCCATTCACCCGCATAAAACACGCGCTCCCAGGGCACGAAGACCCGATCGAAGACCAGCACTGCGGTGGACTGACCGAACTTGCTGGAAAACAGCGCCGCCTTTTCGCCGGGACGACCCGCCGGCCGCGCGATCAGTGTCAGGCCCGGCGCATCGCAAGGCACCGCGCAGCAGACTGCGAACTCGGCATCGGCTTCGCTCATGTTCCGGCACGGCATGACCAGGAATTCATGCATGTAAGGCGCCCCCGTAACAATCGCCTTGGTGCCTGATATCACGATGCCTTTGCCGTTGCGCTCCACGATATGCACGTAGGTGTCGGGATTGGCTTGCTGATGCGGCCGCTTGCTGCGATCTCCCTTGGCATCGGTCATGGCGATGCCGACTGACAAGTCCCGGTCCTGCGCGTCGTGCAGATAATTCAGGAAAGCCTGGCCATACGTGGTGCCCTTATCGGCATCAATGCGGTGAGTCGCCTGATAAATCGCGTTGAAGGCATCATGCGCAAGATAGCGTTGCGCGCATCCGGTTTCCTGGCAAAGCAGGCGTACTGCTTCCAGCTTGTTGAGCAAATCACCGCTGCTGGTATTGATGTGCAACATGCGATTGACCTGCTTGCCGCTGGTGTGCTGCGTGGCCAGCATCAGCGGCGCAAACTCTTCTTTCAGCGCATAGTCATAGGTCACACCAAGCGCATTGATACCCGGTGCAAAGGCCGGCTCATCCGCCACCGACTCGACCCGACGCCCGTCGAGAAAAACCTTCGGCTTGTACTGACGCAGGGATTCACGGTATTGCGCAGATGACATCAGCATTGCAGTCTCCTCAATGAGTGGTGTTGTGCGCTGCAATAGGGTTGAACTTTAACGACCGTTCGCAACGCCTTTGGCATGATGTGTTTCCACATAATGTGAACTATGTTCATTTTTCAGTCAAGGTGTTAATTTAAATGCCGTCTGTGCTACATTTGCTCGATGAAAAAACAAGCAAATACCGTGAAAGACGCCACCATGGAAGTGGAAGCCAATACTGAAGCGCCACGGCTGACCCGTCTGCGCGCGGTCAAGGACATGAAGCGGCAGATGATTCTGGATGCGGCGCGCCGGGTATTTGAAAAGGACGGCTTGCTGGGAGCCAATATGCGGGCCATTGCCAATGAAGCGGGCTATACCGCCAGCGCGCTTTACAATCATTACGCGAGCAAGGAAGAAATTTACGGCGACCTGCTGTCGCAATCGCTGGATCGCCTGAATGACGCCGTCAGCGCAGACGTGCCGGCGAAGGCGAATACCGTGCAACGCATCGAGCATCATGCGCTCGCTTTTTTTGATTTCTACCTGCACTATCCGCGCGAACTGGACCTCGGCTTTTACCTGTTCCAGGGCATGAAGCCGCTGGGCTTGACGCCGGAATTGAACGACCGCCTGAATGCGCGTCTGCGTGAAGCGCTGAGCGGGGTCGAAGAAGGATTGATTGCCCTTGGATGCAGCAAAAAAACGGCGGCGCAGGAAACCACGGCCTTGTTCGGTCATTGTGTCGGCTTGCTGCTGCTGACCCATACCGGCCGCATCCGCATGTTCGGACAGGATGGCCGCACCTTGTTTACGGCCTATATAAAGAAACTCATCCAGCAGGTGAAAAAATGACCAGCCTTTGCGATGCCAGCCGCGCGACGCTCATCATCGTCGATTTGCAGGAACGCCTGATGCCGGCGATCCACGAGAGCGCGCAGGTCGTGGCCAATGCGCTGCGACTGGCCCGGACCGCGAAGCTGCTGGAGATTCCGATTGTGGGTACGGCGCAGAATCCAGCGGGTCTTGGACCCAACGTTGCAGACGTGCATGCGCTTTGCGATATCGTCATCGGCAAGATGGACTTCGATGCCTGTGCCGAAGCCGGCTTCCTGGAACAGCTGCATGAAACACGCGGCGATCTGATCGTCGCCGGCTGCGAAGCGCATGTCTGCGTACTGCAAACGGTACTGGGCTTACGCCGGCATGGTCGCGCGGTGCGCCTGGTTGCCGATGCAATTGGTTCACGCGTTCCCTACAACAAGCAGATGGCACTCGAACGCGCGAAGGCTGCCGGTGCGGAACTGGTGACGACGGAAATGGTGTTGTTCGAATGGATGCGCACGGCGTCCCATCCGCGCTTCAAGGACATGTTGAAGCTGGTGCGATAAACTAACAGGCTCATGTTTATTGCACATTTATTGCATCTTTATTGCGGATACTGTTCTCCATGAAAATCCAGATTGCTTCCGACCTGCATCTCGATGTCCTGCAACGACAATTTCCCGGCTATCGGGTCATTGAACCGGCGGACGCTGATGTACTGGTGATTGCCGGTGATATCCATCACGGCGCCGGGGCGCTTGAGGCTTTTGCCGATTGGCCGGTGCCGGTCGTCTATGTGAACGGTAATCATGAGGCTTACCACGAACACTATCCCGGATTGATTGAAAAGCTGCGGCAGTCTACCGCCAACAGTCATATCCGTTATCTGGAAAATGCGGAGTGGCGTGTTGGCGACGTGCGTTTTCTGGGTTGCTGCCTGTGGACCGATTACCAATTCAGCGGGTTGCCGCAAGAAGACGCGATGGCCGAGTCGGAGAAAATCCTGTACGACCATAAACTGATCACGACCGACGACGGCTTGTTCAGCGCGGCACATGCATTGCGCATGCATCAAGCATCGCGTGACTGGCTTGCACAGAAGCTCGATGAAGCGTTCGACGGCAAGACCATTGTGGTGACGCATCATGGCCCGCATCCCAATTCGGTCCATCCTCGCTTTGCCGGGTCGCCGCTCAATGCGGCGTTTGTCAGCGACCTGAGTGCGTTGATGGGCAAGGCAGCGCTGTGGATACACGGGCATGTGCATGACAGTTTCGATTACGTGCTGAACGGGACAAGGGTGGTGGCGAATCCACGCGGATATGCGTTGAACCGGCGGGAAGCAAAGAGTGTGGAGGAAGTGGTTTGGGAGAACAAGGCGTTCGATGCAAGGCTCGTCGTGGAGGTTTGAGGAGTAGTGGTCCTCGGTAATTCCCGGCTATTCGACAAACCGCCCCAACTCCAGCCGCAACAACGCCAGCATCTCTTCCGACGACAATCCGGCTGCAGCCTCGCCACCATCCAGCAAGCTCTCGGCCAACGCCCGCTTGCGCTTATGCAGTTCCACGATTCCCTCTTCTATCGTATGCCGAGCGATGAGCCGGTAGATCGTCACCGGACGTTGCTGCCCGATCCGGTGCGCGCGATCCGATGCCTGGTCCTCGACCGCCGGGTTCCACCACGGGTCCATATGAATCACATAATCGGCTGCCGTCAGATTCAGCCCGGTACCGCCCGCCTTCAGGCTGATCAGGAACACATCGCCATCCCCTGCCTGAAAAGCTTCGACCCGGCGTTGCCGTTCCTGCATCGGTGTCGATCCATCCAGATACTGGTAGCGCACGCCACGCTGGTCCAGCCAGCCGCGAATCAGGCTCAGGTGATCGACAAACTGGCTGAACACCAGCGCCTTGTGGCGGTTCTCCAGCAATTCGTCCAGCAGCTCGCCGAACGCCGCCAACTTGCTGCTCGCCAGTCCGAGTTCAGGCGCAACCAGATTCGGATTGCAGCACGCGCGCCGCAGCTTCATCAGTTCGGTCACGATCTGCAAGGCCTTTTGCGTGGCCGGCATATCTTCTTTTTCGAGCCGTTCCAGCGCGATACGCCTTAGCGCTTCATAGAGTGCGGTTTCTTCCCTGGTGAGATCGACATGGCGCAGCATCTCGGTGCGGGAGGGCAGCTCAGCCAATACCTGCGCCTTGGTCCGGCGCAGGATGAAGGGATGAATCAGGCGCCGCAAGCGCGTGCGCACGCGGACATTCTTGTGCCGCTCGATGGGTAGCGCAAAACGTTCATTGAATTGCTCCGCTGTACCAAGCAAACCCGGATTGATGAAGCGGAACAGGCTCCATAACTCGCCCAAATGGTTTTCAATCGGCGTACCGCTGAGCGCCATGCGGAAATCACCCTGGAGCGCCATGACGGTCCGGCTGCGCTTGGTCTGCGCATTCTTGATGGCTTGCGCCTCGTCCAGCACGATGGTGTGCCAGTGCATGGCAGCAAACAGTTCGGCTGCCTGTTGCAGCAAACCGTAACTGACAACGACGACATCAAAGGCTTGCAGATCGTCCAGCGTGCGTGCACGCTCTGCGCTACCGAACAGGATGGGATTGAGCGTAGGCGCAAATCGGGCAATTTCGCTCATCCAGTTTGGACATACTGAAGTAGGCGCGACAACAAGCGCAGGCCCTTGCGGCGCACGCAATAGCAGCAAGGCCAGGGTTTGCACGGTCTTGCCGAGTCCCATGTCGTCGGCGAGACAGGCACCCACGCCCCAGTGCGCGAGCTTGGCCAGCCATTGAAAACCCGTCAATTGATAATCGCGTAATTCCGTCTGCAATGTGCCTGGTACAGCGGGCGCATAGGCATCAAGCTCATGCAGGCGCGCGACATGCTGCTGCCATCGCTGGTCGCCAGCAAAGCCGGGCGTCTCCGCCGCCAGTTCTTCCAGCGCACCGGCAGCCAGTGGATGCACCTGCACGGCGTCACCGCCCGGGCCGTCCAGATCGCTGACATTAGCGAGTTCGGCAATACGCCGGTGAAACTCTTCGGTCAACGCAACAAAACGCTTACCGTCAAGCGCAATGAAGCGCCCCTGACCTTGCTGCACATCGAACAGCAGGCGACGCAGTTCGAGTACGGTCTTGTCATCAATGCGCAATGCGCCATTCGCTTCGAACCAGTCGCGATCGCTTTTGATGGATATCTGTAACTGTTGTGGCCCCGCTTCGGCAACAATGCTGAAACGTTCGCCTTGCGGCCAGGCGAGCACGATGTCGGCGCGGCCACGCAACTGCATCAACAGTTCAAGGCAGGACTGCGGATCAGCAAGATACCAATCGCCATGCGTATCGACCGCATCGGCGAGTGCCGGGCAGGCGTCGAGCAGGCTTGCGGCCGTCATGCGTTCTTCCGCAAGCAACCGCTTTGCCTGCAGGCGACGACCGCCCACCTCGGCGATCACATTCTCGCTGCCCTTGCCGGGTGTGTACGATGGACCATCGTCGCCAAAAGGCTTCTGCAGCAATTGCATCTTCAGGCCTTCGCCATACGGCAGCAGATGGACATGCAAGCGCGTATCGCTCTCCACTTTTTCGGTATCCGTGATCGCGCTGCTGCCGTCCGCAATATCGATGTCGGACTGGATCGGCACCAGCGTCGATACTGCGTTCACCGCCTGCAACAACCTGGCCCTGGCGTGCGACGGCACCACCAGCGCATTGTCAATGATGGCAGCGATCCGGCGATGCTCGTCCTTGATCTCGACGATGCGCAGGCGCGATGCGCCCTCTTCAACGATGAGCACTTCACGGCGCGACGTACTGTCCACCGGCGGCTGTAGCGCAAGCCGCAGCTTGCCGTCCCGTTCGGTCACGATCAGCTCGATTTTTCCGGACAGCAGTTCGACCTTCTGTTCAGGCGCGTCTTGCCAGAACACCAATGGATGCCCGATCAATGCAAGCAGTGCCTTGTCATTATCGATGTCATAACTGGGACCGCGATAGAAAGAGGGACTGACACCGATCGCGGCCAGCACCGCCCGGTCCTGCGGTACCAGGAAGCCGAGCGCATCGCTGTCTTCACGCAGGCGCTTAAGCGCGACGGGCCGGCCTTTTCCCCAGTCGCCGCCGGGATCGCGCCGCTGCTCCCTCGGTTCGATCTCCACCGATTGGCTGCGTGCATCGTAAGCAATCATCCACACCAGCCTGCCAGGTGCTTCGGGTTTTGTTGCCGGACGTTGCTCGCGCCGCAAATCCATCAACGCCGATAGCTGTCGCTCCCACGGTTCCTGATGTTCGAACCAGTCGCACAAGTCATCGACTCCCTGCTCACGACGCAAGAGCAGGGCTTGTTCCCCATAGCCGTCTTCACCCAGTCGTGCAAGCAACGAAGCGGCCTGCGCGGCAACCCAATCGAAGCCATGCTGTTGCGCACGCGCGTATATCTTTTCGAGCCTTGCATTGCCCGGAGACGGCAACGGCTGGCCCAGCCAGTAGCTTGCCAGTGCATCGAATAGCGCGGGCAACATGTCGTCGGTCATCGACCGTTCGTATGCCTGCAGCACGTCGGATTTTTGTGCGCCGGCCCAGGTGTCCTGCATGCCCTGCAAGGCATGGAAAATACGCGAACTGCCTTGCGGCGAGCGCTGCGCAAGTGTCAACAACGATTCCGCGAGTTTCTTGTGTTTGGCGTCCTTCGATCGCAACATCGCCAGCACAAAGAAGGCGCCGCTCGGTCCATCGACAAACACATTCCGTTTGCCGCTTTCCTTACGCAGGAACTTGAGCGCCGCATCGAATCCCCGCAGCGCCGCTGCTTGTTCGCCACGCAGCAGCAGAATAGCCGCGCGCGTAAAGCCGGTGGTGGGTGCATGACAATCGCCAATGACGGCTTCGGCCTGCTGCAGGCGTCCGCAGAGCAGCAGATGCTCTGCATAGGCCAGCGACAGCGCATCTTCGTTCCAGGCGCCCTGCGCCAGCCGCTGTTCGGTCCAGATGCGCAGGGGGGCGGCGGTTTCCGGTGCATGTTGCGTATGCGCCAGCAGGGCAACCATCGCATCGTCCTGCAACGCCGGATGCAGATGCTTCAGCAGAGTGGCATCGAAAGGCTGGCTGAGCAATTCGACGTAAGGATGGCGCCGCCGGAATTCCGGGAAACGCGCACAGGTGTCCATCCACAGCGCGATCTTGTCCGGCCCCTGCGCTTGCAGCAATGCCATGCGCAGCCGTGCCAGCGCCTGCTTATAGGTACGCAGGAACAAGTAACCGTCATAAGTGCGGCCCACCGGCGTCGCCGCTTCGACCGCGCGGCACAGCCCGCCGAATGCCGGACCGATGCCTTCCAGTGCCTGCAGGATCACCGGCCGAACGATCTCCTCCACGCAGGTGACCGCATTGGCAGGTGCTTCATTGACAAGCCCCTTGTTATGGAGGTCGGCAAGCAGGTCGGCGACGCCGGCAGCAAGATAAGGATTGCCAGCGCTATCGGTCATGCCGAGCATGCGCAGGCATTCGAGCAGGCGCAGCCGGCCCAGCGGTTCGCCGTGCAGGGCGAGAAGCGCCAGCACCGTGGTTTCTCCTGGCGTACAAGAGGTAAGTTGCTGAGCCAACGTGGGACCGGTCATACGGCGGTGCGGATGGGTTGAAACAGCACGCGCCGGGTATGGCAACGATGGCGGCGAAAAAGGCTGGATGTGATCATTACCGGCTATTTTACCCGTGACACCTCGCTGCGAACCCTGGCTCCTGGCCCCCAGCTAAGCCGCCTAGTTATGATGCTTACCGATCCAGCTCCTTATACGCCCGAAAGATCCCATCGTTATTGAACGGTATCCGTCGCTTCGACTTGAGGTAAGCCTTGATACGTCTGCGTGCGGCGACCCGGTCATGCAGCGCAACCAGCAGTGGATAGTCAGGCTCCAGCCGTTTCATCGCCTTTGGAAAAGCGTAGCGCATGCCGGCAATCACCTGGAATAGCGACAGATCCGCATAGCTCAGCGCATCGCCGACCAGCCATTCATCGCTGTCCGGATTGCGTTGCAGGATGCTTTCAAAATAATCAAAGAACTTCGGCACCCGCGCTTCCAGGAAGTCGCCGGCCCGCCTGCGCGCTTCGGGTTTCTGTTCCTCGTAATACAAACCGCTGCCAATCGGATGATGCGTGTCGTGCACTTCCGTGATGAGGTCGGCAATCGTCAGTTGCAATTGATGCACCCAAATCCGCGCCGCCTCACCCTTGGGCACCAGTCCCAGCCGCGGTCCGAGAAACAGCAGGATGTTGGCAGTCTGGCCGATCAGCTGTTTGCCGGCCTTCAGGAACGGCGGAGCGAAAGGCAGGCGTGTCACCTCGGGGCTTTCCATCAGTTCCATCATCGCTGCCATGCCGAGGCCACGACGTTCGGACCCGCGTGCGACGTCGACATAATCCGCGCCGGCCTCTTCGAGCGCCAGCCGGACAAATTCCCCGCGCCCCTGAATACCGGGCCAGTAATACAGTTCATAGCGCATGTGTGATGTCCTTTCATGTCATTCGTCTGATTTCATTCTATTGAAAAACCTTCATCCTCATGAGGAAGCGCAAGCTTGTTTATGCATGGAAAATCTTTTGCCCCTGTATTCGCGCCATGACATGCGCCGACAGGCAGTGAGTGGACGATGAATAACAGCACTGGACACCCGGAGGAACGCGCGTTGCAAGGTCGCAGGGAACAGTCCTGCAGGATGCAGGGCACCGTCGTATCATGTGGATTCCCAATGGAGGATGCCATGAGCGAAACGACAAGCCAGCCGGATTGGCGCGACAACGGCGTGCGGGTGGTCAAAGGCGACAACCTCGACACCAACACACCGCAGACGCCCGGCATGAACCGCGCCGCCGCAATTAACTATGCCCGTGTCGGCGCGCAAAAACTGTGGGCTGGGACGGTGACCATCCATCCAAACGCCAAAACCGGTGCGCATCATCACGGTGCACTGGAAAGCGTGATCTATGTCGTGCGTGGCCATGCGCGCATGCGCTGGGGTAATGCACTGGAGTTCACCGCAGAAGCCGGTCCGGGCGATTTCATCTACGTTCCGCCTTATGTGCCGCATCAGGAAATCAACGCGAGCGAGGCTGAGCCGCTGGAGTGCGTATTGGTCCGCAGCGACAATGAAGCCGTGGTGATCAATCTCGATATTGCCGCGGTCGAGACGCCGCAAGAAGTGCACTGGGTCGACCCGATCCACAAGCATCCGCACGATCAATCAAGCGATCACCAGCACGATTGACAGGCTCAGTACAAGTGCTACAGATGCAGCCTCGCTTTTGCACCGGATGGCTTTACCTACTGTCCGGGGCGAACGTTTTGCCAAACGTAAAGTCTTATCCTGGCACATCGTTTCCATCGGACACGGTGCTACGTACGGATAGGATGCGCAGGCTGTTATTGACTCACACTGCGGTTCATTTACCCGCCACGATTGTTATCATTCATTCCTGCTCATGGCCTTCAAGTTTTTCTCTTCCGCATTTGCACAACTTATTCGCCGCCGCGGCGTATCCATCGTGGCGGTCTCCAGTATCGTTTCGGTCCTCGCCGCTGCCGGCTGCGGTCAGCTTGCCCAGAAGGAGCGTGAACTGACGTTTCGTGTCGAGCCCGGCACGGCGAGCTGGTATAGCGGCATGCCCGACGACATCGTCGAAGCAACGCTTCCGGTGCAGGTCGATGGCAAGGCGCAGCATGTCAATACCTGGTGGTGGCCGTCACCCAATCCGAATGCACCGGCAGTGCTATACCTGCATGGCGCACGCTGGAACCTCACCGGTCAGTTGTTTCGCATCGAGCAACTGCATGCGTTCGGCTTTTCCGTGCTCGCCATCGACTATCGCGGCTTTGGAAAAAGCGACGGCGACCTGCCTTCCGAAAAAACGGTGTATGAAGACGCGCAAGTCGCATGGCAGCACCTGACCACCTTGCAGCCCGATGCAGGAAAGCGTTTCATCTATGGCCATTCGCTCGGTGGTGCAGTGGCCATCGATCTCGCGGCCAGTCTGCATGGCAAACATAGCAAGAAAACAGGCGTTTCTTCACTGCCCGCCGCGCATGGCCTGATCGTCGAATCCTCATTTACCTCGCTGGTCGACATTGCGCGCTCGCTGACCTATCCATGGCTACCCTTGCAATTGCTGCTATCGCAGAAATTCGATTCGGTGAACAAGATATCCGCCGTCTATCTCCCGGTGCTGATCGTCCATGGTTCCGACGACCGTTACGTGCCGTCACGCTTCAGTGAAAAATTGTATGAGGCCGCGCCAGGCAAGAAGCGCCTGTTGCTGGTGGAAGGCGGTACGCATAACAACAGCATGCGGCTGGGCGCATCGCAATACCGGAAGGCGTTCAAGGACTTGTTTGGCTGGGCGCCGCAGCCTGCCTGAACTGTTTGACCTGCTTTTACGGTCAGAGCGATGCCTGTGAATTTAGACCCGTGTCGTTTTCCCACCAATCCGGCCAATCAAAACCTCGCGATACTGAACGCCTCGAACTTCGCCATATCCATTGCTCCTGCTATCGCCGATGCGATCCATTGCGCAGTATTCACTGAGCCTGTCACACCGAGATGCCCGTGTCCGAATGCGCACCACAGCCCCGGACTGCGCGGCACCGGCCCGAGCACCGGCAAGGAATCTGGCAGGCAGGGCCGATGCCCCATCCACCGCGATGCCTGTGGCGCCAGCCGCAACGCCGGCAAGCCCTCCTTCGCCGCCACGCCGAGGAGGTCGGCGCGTCGCCAGGTCGGCCGCATCCTGAGGCCGCCAAACTCGACGGTGCCGGAAATGCGCAGTCCGGTTTCCATCGGCACCACGAATACCTTGCGATCAGCAAACACCAGAGGGCGCGAGATCGAGATCTGCGGCTCCGCGACGTGCAGGTGATATCCACGCTGGCTTTCGAGTGGCACACGCCAGCCTAGCGGGCGCAGCAGCGCCGCCGACCAGGCACCCGCGGCCACCACGACATGCTGGGTCTGATACGCCTGTTGCGTTCCCTGCACCCGCCAGCCGGCTGATTGACCCGCCGTTTTTGCCAGCCCCATTACGCGGTCACGAAGAATGACGCCACCGCGCTCGCGGAATGCAGCGGCGACCGCTTCCGCATACAGGAATGGTTCAGTCACCGCCCCCTGCTCAGGCATGAAGACGGCAGTGCGATAAGCCGGACTGAGCGCTGGTTCCAGCGCACGGATGCCATCGGCATCCAGGCGTTCAGTACGTACACCGTGGCGCTCTCGCAATTGCCATGAACCGGTGTCCTTTGCCAGCGCATTCGCATCCCGGTACAGGTGAAGCTGCCCGGTTTGCACAACGCGTTGCGGGCAGCCGATTTCCTGTGCAAGCGCCCGGTGGTTGTCCATTGCCCCGGCAAACAATTGCTGTAATGCCGAAGCGATCTGCTCGACCCGCTGCGGCGTCGCCGAGGCAACGAAACGGCTCAGCCATGGCGCCGCGTGCATCCAGTAGCGAAAGGGAACATGCAGAGGACTATCGGCATCGAGCAGCATGGCGACTGCATTCTTCATGACGCCGGGCATGGCCAGCGGCGCTACCGAGCCGAAAGAGATGGCACCGGCATTGCCGTATGAGCATTGCGTGCCGGGCTCTTCAGGATCGATGACGGTAACAGTCATTCCCTTTTTGCGTAAGGCATAGGCAGTGCAGAGGCCGACGATACCTGCGCCAATGACAATAACGCCGCTACCGGTGGCTGCCGCCGTGTGTTGAGTATTCTCCATCCGGCAATGCTATCGCGTCTGGCGCGATGTTGCTTTCGGCTGCTGCCTGCCGCTGCTTTTTATCGCTCGTTGCCACTGGCAGCACTGGCAGCACTGGCCGAAGCAAGGCACACTGGCGACAACGACAACCGCAGGACAGATAACATGGCCGACCTCGACGCAATCCATCAACAGCTCAATCGCTTTCGTGACGAACGCAATTGGCGACAATTCCATACGCTGAAGGACCTGATCATTTCCCTTAATCTTGAAGCGGCCGAACTGCTGGAGCTGACCCAGTGGAAATCGAATGACGATCTCAGGCGACTCGCATCCGACCCGCATTTCCATGATCAGCTGCGCGACGAATGCGCGGATGTGCTGCTCTACCTCTTGCTGATTGCCGGTGAAAGCGGGATCGATCTGTTGCAGGCCGCCGAAGACAAGATCCGCAAGAATGCAGAAAAATACCCGGTGGAGGCCTCTTACGGCTCGTCGACCAAATACACGCAACTCAAGCAGCAAAGCCGCGAACGCGAAGAATGACCAAGCTGATGATGAGCATGCAGCAACTTGAGCGACGTCGCTAATTTCTTCACTGCACATAAGCGATTGCTCATCGAACATATCGCTGGCGATGTGCTGGTTATGTATTTTGGCAAGACCATCGACTTTTCCGCGGCGCACCAACAATGATGCGAACCTGTCAACCAAATAAGGTCTAAACAAAGAACCTGCCATGACTCGACTCGGAGCGCGAAACATTCCGATCCCGTCCTGGCCGGCTTGCCTTCGGCAGTTTCTGAAGAATTCATTGTTAAAAACAAGGAGCGAGCATGAAGAAGTTACCTATTGCCATTTTTATTTCGCTGATCGGCACAGCGACCATGGCCTTCGGACAAACCACCACCACGACTACCGTCACTACCGATCCTTCCAAGGCTGACACCACTTCGTCGGGTGCGGGAACCTCCAGCAGCGGCGCGTCGGGCAGCGGAACATCAGCCCCGGTGACAACCACGACGACAACGGTGGACACGCCGAAGAGCAGCACCTCGGGTTCGTCCGGGTCTTCCGATACCAGCAGCAGCGGTTCGTCAGGTACGAGCACCACCAGTCCCAGCACGACCACTTCTACGACAACGCCTGGCAGCTCAAGTACATCCGGCACCTCGGACACATCGGGCACTTCCGGTACGGCAGGTACATCCGGGACGTCCGGGACGTCGGGCACTTCCGGTTCGAGCGGTTCGGGTAGCTCCACCGATACCAGCAGCTCTGGCTCAAGTTCCGGTCTGAGTGTTCCGCCGATGCCAAGCTACGGCTCGACGGGTTCGTCCGGATCGGGCACAACCGGTACCGATAGCAGCACGTCGGGCACATCGGGTTCTGGAAGCTCGACGACCGGCTCGTCCACCGGCTCCAGCGCCACCGATTCGTCGGGTAGCAGCAGCTCCGGCAGCACGACACCGTCAAGCTCCAGCCCTTCGAGCACCACTACTCCTTCAAGTAGTACAGGAACGACAGGCAGCACCAGCAAGTAAGCCTGTGCTGTCGGAGGGCGTGGCAGCGTCATTCTGCAACCTCCTCCCTGTATGGCTCCGACCGCCGGCAGTACGCCGGCGGTTTTTTATCGTTTAAAAAATGAGGTGATTTCTCTTTTCTGCCTTGCCGCACCCGCAGCTGTCCCCGCATCATCATTAACAGAAATCAAATCCGCTGTGCCCTTGCCGGGAACCGTGCCCTCTGGCGCCGGCTCTTAAATCAAGGCCCATGGTGGGTCAGGAACATTGACGCGGTCAGCGTCATCAGCACAAACAGCGTTGGGGTGACAAATGAAATCGGTCTTACAGAGGTATGCCGTTACATCGGCATGCGTGCTGCTTACAGCCTGTGGCGGGAGCGGTGAAACAACATCGGCGATGACGTCCGGTACGAAGCTGGCAGCAGCTACCGTCGTCGGAAACAAAGCAGTGTTTTCTGGCGAGCGCGCCAACTACACCATCGTCAAGAGTGCAAGCGGGTACGCAGTGATCGACAATGCGGGAGCGGATGGCACCACCAATCTCAATGCAGGCGCACAGCGGCTGCAATTTACCGATGTCACCGTGAATACAGCGATGGCTGCGCAGGCACAGAGCATCGATGCCAACGCGCTCAAGACACTGATCGAACTCTATGTCGCATTCTTTAACCGGATCCCGGAAGCCGATGGCCTTGAGTTCTGGATAGACCGCCTTAAAGCTGGCCAAAACATCGACCAGATTTCAGAAGACTTTTACAACGCCGCCATCCAGTACCCGTCACTGACCGGTTATGCGGTCAACATGACACCATCGGAATTTGTCCGGATCATTTACAAGAATGTGCTGGGGCGGAGTGGAGACACCGCGCCACCCGAAGAAGACGTGCAATTCTGGGCAGGACGTATTACGAGCGGTGCAGCCAGCAGGGGCACGCTGATTCGCAGCATGCTTGACTCCGCACATAGCTTCCAGAATGATCCAACCTGGGGTTGGGTGCCGGCTCTGTTGAACAACAAATATACGGTAGGGCATTATTTTGCGGTCCAGCAAGGGCTGAACTACAACACGCCCGAGCTATCGATACAGCGCACAATGGAGATCGCCGCAGCGGTAACGCCGCAAGGCATTGAAGCGGCGATCGACCGGATTCCGGTGACGGCAGGTTCACCGCCGCTGGATCCCTCGGGGTCGCCGCCCTTGCCAGGTTCTGTGCCACCTCCCACACAAGTTCCCCCCTCCCCACCTAGCCAGGCATCGTTTACGGCTGCCCTGGTCAATGCGCCGGCGAACGACGCCGCGGTCAGGGGCAGTTTCCGACTCGAAGTGCGCGGTACCGGCATTGAAAACGTCGAACTACTGCCACCCTCCAGCTATACGCCGGTGATTGCAAGATTCAACATCTCGGCTGACAAAACCTTTGCCTGGCTGGATGTCGATACCACGACCATGCCGAACGGCATCATGGTCTCGCGTATCGTGGCCTTCAGCGCACCGCCAGGACAAGGCGGGTCGGAAACCACGGTCATGCCGGCGCGTACCTGGAACTTGTACAACGACCCGCAACCCGGCCTGATCGGACCCATACCGCCTGCTTCATTCCGTCCGCAAGTGACATTGCAAGTGAGCGACCTGCCGTACGTGGACCCGCAGCCGCTGGTCACGATGATGCAGATGGACGAAGCTTCCTATCGGCAGATGCTGTTGTCCGAACCAGTCAGGGTAAGACAGACCATGCAGACCTATATTCCGGCACATGTGTCGCTCTATCCTGTCTCACTCGGGTTCAGTGGAGAATGGTATGCCTGCGTGGGCGAAATGAGCTACATCGCCTGCCGTGACATGATGAACGCGATGATTACCATCATGAACAGTCGGGCACGATAAGTGTAGAAAGCATCAAAGCATAACGTGAAGACCACGGGCTGCAATCGGCCCAAGATCTTCACGTTACGGCCGGATCGGCAATACGCATTGCTGCATGCTACTGCCAAGTTCTTCTTCTCCGCCGGGCAATGACCGAGCATTTGAGTTAGTTGGCAATCATCTGACTCTTCATCTATCCATGTCGCGTCAATCACATCGTCAACGCCATGATGATGTCGTTCTCCGGCCATCCATTGTCCGGCAGCTGTCTGGCGACGGCTTCCTGTTCTGCGCAGGAAGTATCCACCCGTCCCGTTCTATAATTTCAGCTTTCTCCACCAAGGAAAATCCATGTCCTTCTGCCTGCGTCGCTTACCCGCCCTTGTTGGCGCTTCCTTTGTCATGCTGGCCGCGCCGGCCTTCTCGCAGATCAAGGTCGGCGTCACCATTTCCTCCACCGGGCCGGCGGCTGCGATCGGCATCCCGACCAAGAATGCGATGCTGCTCTGGCCAAAAGAAATTGCCGGGCAGAAGGCTGAATACATCATTCTCGACGACGGTTCGGATGTGACCAACGCTACCCGCAACATGCGCAAGCTGACCGCTGAGGAAAAAGTCGATGTGGTGGTGGGGCCGGTCACCACACCGAACGCGCTGGCGATGCTCGATATTGCGGCCGAGTCCGAAACGCCCATGGTTGCGCTGGCCGCCTCGTCGGCGATCGTCGAACCAATGGATGCCAGGCGCGCCTGGGCATTCAAGATCCCGCAGAACGACTCGCACATGGCGACCATCATCACCCAGCATATGTCGGACAATGGCGTGAAGACCGTTGGCTTCATCGGCTTTGCGGATGCCTATGGCGAAGGATGGTGGCGCGAGTTTTCCAAGCTGGCCGAATTACGCAAGCTCAAGGTCGTTGCGAGCGAGCGCTATGCGCGCACCGATACCAGCGTCACCGGGCAAATTCTGAAGCTGATGTCGGCACAGCCCGATGCCATCCTGGTAGCCGGTTCGGCGACGCCGGCGGTATTGCCGCAAAAAACCCTGGTCGAGCGCGGCTATAAGGGCCGCATCTACCAGACGCATGGTATCGGCACGCTCGACTTCCTGCGCGTTGGCGGAAAAGATGTGGAAGGGACGTTCTTCCCGTCCGGCCCGGGCGTGGTCGCCAAGACCCTGCCCAGCACCAATCCCATCAAGAAGACTGCGATGGACTTCCTGCAACGCTATGAAGCCGCATATGGCCCCGACACGATGACGCAATTTTCCGCAGATGCCTGGGGCGCTTACCTGCTGATTGCGAATGCGGTGCCGCAGGCGCTTAAAACCGCCAAGCCGGGCACCCGGGAGTTTCGAGCCGCGTTGCGCACGGCCATCGAAAATACCAGGAACCTGATGGTGCCGCAGGGCGTGATTTCCATGAGCCCGAAAGACCACGTCGGTCTTGATCAGCGTTCGCGCGTGATGGGGCGCATAGTCGGAAACAAATTTACGTATGCGTATGGGGGAGAATAAAGCAGAGAATAAGAACGCAGACGGAGCGCGCGCAACAGATGCGCGCACTCTTGTCCTAATGCGAAGAAGCCACACACGAGTCCGATCGCGACAAATTCTTCTTCCCGCTGAAGTGTTCGCACCCCCAGTGAGGACATTCAGATCCCAGGTGCAGGGTCTATAGAGTGTCTATCGACCCGCACCGCACTCAACCAGCAAGGTCCCTGAACCCGCGCAGCACATGCGCGACATTCAGACCGATCTCTTGCACTGCATAGCCGCCTTCCATGACAAACAGCGTCGGCAATCCAAGTCCGGCAAGCTCGCTGCCCATGCGCAAATACTCCGGCGCATCCAGCTTGAATTTGGAAATCGGATCGCCGACGTAGGTATCGACACCTAATGACACCACCAACGCATCCGGCGCAAACGACGCAATACGTTTGCAGGCGGCATCGAGTGCGGCAAACCATTGCGCATTGCTGCTGCCCGCAGCAAGCGGATAATTCTGATTGAAGCCCACGCCGTCGCTCGCACCGGTTTCATCCGCGTGACCAAGGTAGAACGGGTATTCCGTTGTTGGGTCGCCATGGATGGACTGGAACAGCACATCGGCGCGTTCGTAAAAAATAGATTGCGTGCCATTGCCGTGGTGGTAGTCGACGTCGAGGATGGCGACGCGTGACGCGCCACTGTCAATGAACGCCTGCGCGGCGACAGCGGCATTGTTGATGAAGCAGTAGCCGCCAAGGAAATCCGGGCCCGCATGGTGCCCCGGCGGACGCGATAAGGCAAATGCTGCGCGAGCGCCTTGTGCAATGCGCCGTTGTGCTGTCAGGGCAATGTCCGCACCCAGCCGCGCGGCGCGCCATGTCCCCGCCGTGAACGGTGTGCCGCTGTCGAACGAATACATGCCAAGCTGAGCGATGAAATTATCCGGCTCGACATCATGCCGGAAACCACGGATCGGCCACACGGCGGGAATCGCATCCCGTGTGTTGCCCAGCGCCGTCCAGCTATCCCATGCACGCTCAAGGAAGCGCAGGTAACGCGGTGCATGCACGCGTTCGATGGCAGTCAGCGGGAACGGTTCGGGTTCGCAGACTGTGCCAACATCCTGCGCAGTGACGGCACTGAGCACATAGTCGGCGCGTTCGGGCTTTTCAAAGCATGGCACGAGTTCGCCACGGTAAAACTCGAACTCGCCGCGGTGGAGTTGGTGGTCAGGGCTATAAATGATATCCATGGGAAACGGGACCGGCTTTTTGGTGTGTAATGTTTGTAATGGCGGATGGAGCACATATTAACGCGGGATAGCGCGAACAGTTGAATCGGCTGAACGCTCATCCCTGATCAGGCCCCAAAAAATCAGGCTCCCGAAGGAGCCTGATTGCATTAACGATGCCGGTACTGCGAATTAATCCTTCAGGTCGGCAGGTACCTTGCCGCCATTTTCTGCCAGCTTGTTCATTACCTGCTTGTGCAGCCAGATATTCATTGCCGCGGAGTCATTCATGTCACCGGTGTAATGCAGTTCCTGGGCAAGTTCCTTGCGCGCATTCAGGCTGCTGTCGAGATCGAGCAGCTTCATCAAATCGACGATCGAGGTACGCCAGTTCAGCTTTTGGCCGTTCTGCTGCGCCTTCTGGTTCAGGATGGCTTCAACATCGACTTGCTCGATTGCCGCTGGCGCGGCTGCCGGAGTCCCCGCAGCACCTGGTGCTGCGCCTGCAGGTGCCGCTGGTGTAGCTGCCGTCGCGGTGTTTTGCGCAGTTTGCGTGGCATCGGCTGCCTGGTCGCTCTTGGCACGGGATGGAAAGATCTTGTTGAAAATATTGCCCAGTATGCTCATATCTGACCTTTACGCGGTTGAAGATTGAAGAATCCAAATGACCATGGAATAAGACGGCTGCCATGAAAAATAAGTTCTTGTTCTACATTGAACTTCGTCAATGAATTGCTGCGAGCGGTGAGCGAGTTCGCTTCGAACAGCCTTGCAAACCTGTAAATCTCCTCGGTGATAAGATCGGCGTGATCATGACGGTATCGCCACCTACCATTTCACCGGCCACTGAGCCACTGAGCCACTGAGGAGACACAATTGAATACCACGAATACCGAAAAGTCCGGGTTGCAACTTCGTTCACTCGTTAAGCAGAGCGGCGAACTGGAACTGTCCTTAGTCAGCGTGCCCGTGCCGACGCCGGCCGAGAACGAAGTGCTGGTGCGTATTGACGCATCTCCCATTAATCCTTCCGATATCGGTCTGCTCTTCGGCGCCGCCGACATGAGCACCGCGACCGCCGTGGACACAGATAACGGCCCGCTGGTTACGGCGCGTATTCCGGAAAAGGGCATGAAAAGCATGGCCGCCCGGCTGGACATGTCCATGCCGGTCGGGAATGAAGGCGCCGGCACCGTGATCGGCGCCGGTACTTCGGATGCCGCCCGGCAGTTGGTGGGCAAGACCGTTGCGATCCTCGGTGGCGCCATGTATGCGCAGTACCGATGCGTTCCGGTGGACCAGTGTTTGCCGCTGCCCGAAGGAACCACTGCGGCAGAAGGCGCGTCCTCGTTCGTCAATCCATTGACCGCATTGGGCATGGTCGAGACCATGCGCATGGAGGGGCACAAGGCCTTGGTTCATACCGCTGCCGCATCCAATCTCGGTCAGATGCTGAACCGGATCTGCCTGAAGGATGGCATCGATCTGGTCAATATCGTGCGCTCGCAGGAACAAGAAGATTTGCTGCGGAAGATCGGCGCGAAGTATGTCTGCAACTCCAGTTCCGATACCTTCATGCAGGACCTGACCGATGCGCTGGCGGAGACAGGCGCGACCATTGCGTTCGATGCCATTGGCGGCGGCCGGCTGGCAGGACAAATCCTCAGCGGCATGGAAGCGGCGGCAAACCGGAACGCAAAGGAATACAGCCGTTATGGCTCCACCACACTCAAGCAGGTCTATATCTACGGCGGCCTCGACACGCGTCCGACCGAAATCGTTCGTGACTTTGGCATGACCTGGAGCATGGGCGGCTGGCTGCTGTTTCCTTTCCTGCAAAAGGCCGGCCCTGCTGTCGTGCAGCGGCTCAAACAACGGGTTGCGGCGGAATTGAAAACCACCTTTGCCAGCCATTACACGAAAGAAGTATCGCTTGCCGAGGCGCTGCAGCTGGAAGCGATTGCCGGGTATGGCAAGCGCAGCACCGGGGAAAAGTATTTGATTACGCCTTGGAAGTGAGTGTCGTATGAGCTGGTGTGCGCGTATTGACGTGTACGGCGTCTTACTAAGCATTTATTGAGAGGTCAGTAAATACTTGATGCACTCAACCCCCATTCCAGCCTTCCCCCTGCCAGGGGGAAGGGGCCTGCAGGCGATGGCGGGCAGGTTAGTTGGGTGTTTTGTTTCCAGCCAAGTCCAGAATGGGATATCGCTGAAAACAGGACCGGCCTCCTCGCCATGCCAGGGAGAGGACCGGCTCCTTCCCCCTGAGAGGGGGAAGGCTGGGATGGGGGTTGAGTGTGTCAAGTATCCACTAAACCCTCAATAGTGAATGTGCCTGGATTGCCTGAATCACTCAGGCACTTCACGAATGCCCCTACCACCTCGCCCGCCATAGAAGTTCAGCCGACAGAAACCATCATGCCGGCTTACTGCCCTTGCGCTGCGGCTTGGACCCGGCCTTCCCACCAGTGCTGCGCTTGCCGAATCCTTCGGTCGCCTTGTGTGGCGGCTTGCCAGCCGACTTCTTCTCTTCAACCCGCCGTTCAGCGCCTTTTCTTGGCGCACTCAAGGTGATCTTCTTTCCGCTTGTTTTTTCCTGCGTGGGAGCGACGCCGGACTGACTGATGCGCAGCGGATGTGCACCCACGCTCACCGTTTTCAATTGCTCGAAAATCTCGTTCGGCATGCCGTCAGGAAGATCGAGCAAACTGTAGTTGTCGAATATCTCAATGCGGCCAATGTACTTTGCATCAAGCCCGGCCTCGTTCGCTATCGCGCCAACAATATTGGCGGGCTTCACGCCATGAACATGTCCCACTTCGATACGGTAAGCCTGCATGCCGACTTCGCCTTTCTTGCCGGAGCGTTCCTTCTTTGGCGGCGCCTCGTGCTCTACGGGTTCTTCACGTGCAGGGCGCTCCTTGCGTGCCGGCTTTTCGGCACGTGTGTCGCTATGCGCGGCTGGCGGCTTTTCCTGCGCGCGTGCCGGAGTAGCGGATACAGGCGACCCAGCCAGCGACTCACCGTCGCGGCTAATGCGTAGCTGCTGGCCGGCGACCCAGACGGTTTTGAGATGATTCAGCAGTTCAGGCGGCATGTCTTCCGGCAGATCCAGCGTACTGTGATCGTCGTAAATTTCGATGCGGCCGATGAACTTAGCGTCGAGTCCGGCTTCATTGGCAATTGCACCAACGATGTTGCCAGGTTTGACGCCATGAGCATGGCCCACCTCGATACGGAAGCTTTGCATGCCCGCATCCGGCTGGCGGTCGACGCGCGCCTTGCTCGCAAACGCGGCGCGGTCAGGGCGGTCCTTGCGTTCAAATCGGTCCGGCCGTTCGCTGCGGGTACTGCTTTCGAACCTGCCAGGGCGGGCTGACCGATCGTCCGACCATGAGCGCTCCTGTACCGGCTCGCGCTTGTTCTTGTCTAACAGCAGGGGCACATCGCCACGTGCCAGTTTTGCGAGTGCAGCGGCGATTTCAACGGCGGGGACATTCTTTTCGCGCTCGTAATCCTCAATCAGCGACTGGAAAGTTTCGAGGCCGCCGGCTGCGAGCGTGTCGCTGATCTGGTCCTTGAAGCGGGCGATGCGCACATCATTGACTTCCTGAATGCTTGGTAACTCAAGCATGGATATCGGCTGACGGGTTGCGCGTTCAATGGTCTTGAGCAGATTACGCTCGCGCGGCGCGATAAACAGGATCGCTTCGCCGCTGCGTCCGGCGCGTCCGGTACGTCCGATGCGATGCGTATAACTTTCCGGGTCATGCGGCACGTCGTAATTGATCACATGGCTGATGCGCTCGACGTCGAGGCCGCGTGCTGCCACATCGGTGGCAACCAGGATATCGATTTTGCCGTCCTTGAGCTGCTGGATGGTGCGCTCGCGCTGTTGCTGCACAATATCGCCGTTAATTGCCGCAGCGGAAAATCCACGCGCCTGCAGCTTGCTCGCCAGTTCTTCGGTAGCGAGCTTGGTGCGCGCGAAGATGATCATGCCATCAAAGCTCTCGGCTTCCAGGATGCGTGTCAGCGCATCCAGCTTGTGCATCCCGCTGACCAGCCAGTAGCGCTGGCGGATATTGTCCGCTGTGCCGGTCTTGGCTGCGACGGTGACCTCGGCCGGATCGCGCAGGTAAGTCTGGGCGATGCGCTTGATCGCGGAGGGCATGGTCGCCGAGAACAGCGCTGTCTGACGCCCTGCCGGGGTCTTCTGCAAAATGGTCTCGACATCATCGATAAATCCCATGCGCAGCATTTCATCGGCTTCATCCAGCACCAGTGTCTTGATCTGCGAAAGGTCGAGCGAGTTTTTTTCCAGGTGATCGATGACACGGCCGGGTGTACCGACAACAACGTGCACGCCGCGCCGCAAGGCGCTCAGCTGCGGGCCATAGCTCTGGCCGCCGTAAATCGGCAGCACATGGAAGCCGGGAATGTGACTGGCATAACGTTGAAAGGCTTCCGCCACCTGGATCGCCAGTTCGCGTGTCGGTGCCAGCACCAGTGCCTGCGGCGCGGATTGCCGGATATCAATACGTGCGAGGATGGGCAAGGCGAATGCCGCCGTCTTGCCGGTACCGGTTTGCGCCTGACCAAGCACATCGCGGTTGTTGAGCAAAATGGGAATGGTGGCCGCCTGGATAGGCGATGGCGCCTCGTAACCAAGTTCATTCAGCACGCGCAGCAGCGGCTCGCTAAGTTTCAGGTCGGCAAATAGGGGATGGGACATTTCGGACATGGGTTGCTCAAAAGATTGTTCTAATCGCGGATGGACAGGACTTGTTCGCAGTTTACTCTCTTGTTGGCAAACTAGATAAGTTGTCGGCGGCGTACCGGAAACTTATTGAGTAAAAATGCGGGCTACCCAAGACCAAAGCATGTCCTTGCGGTGGAAAGATAAGCCATCAGAGGATCGCCGCGTGGCGTGTTGACAGCCCTAGTAAGGCGTCCCGTCCTTATGCTGGAACTGCCATTTCCCTTCAACAAGCGATGCCTTGAGATCGTCGTCTGGATAACTGCCTTCATCGCCGGGCGTCCGGTCGCCGACTTCGAGATAAACAACGTCATCAGACGTCTGGTTGATCAGGCAATGCCCATTGCCAGTGCCCGCTTTGAAGCCCGCACACATTCCGGGCGAGAGTTGCGTTTTCCCTTCATCGGTGTGTAGCGTTGGGTGACCCTGCAAAATGTAGATGAACTCATCTTGTCTGGTATGAGCATGACGAAGCGAGGAAACCGCGCCGGGAGCCAGGCGAGTGAGATTGACACCAAAGTTGTTGAGCCCGAACAGATCGCCGAGAGCGCGTTTCTCCCGACCTGACATGCGCGATGCAAATGGCTCTGGATAATTCGACGGTTTGACACGCGGCGGTACGTCCGCTGCGACGACTGCGACCGGATTTGATTGCTTTGGCATGGTGACCTCGACAGTTAAAATCTGATGGCTAAGGTTCAAGGTTACAGGCTGCGCAGCGTTTGTTCAGCTAGCTCTTCCCCTTGCCGGGCGAGCAGAGGATTTCCACCTCCAAGTGAGTGCGCCCTGCCGGGCGCACAAAATAGAAAAGGCCCCTTCGGAGCCTTTGGTTAAAGCCATGCCAATACGATAATTACACAGGGAAATTTCGGGTTTGTGTTGCCTTAATCGTTATCTGGTAAAGACGCCTTGATCTTTTTATTGGCATGCAAAAGTATTTGCACGTTGCAGCGGACACAAGTTTAATCTGGCGTGCGATACGCTTGCTGCGGATCATTAGGTTCAGCTTCATTGGTCATTCTCAGGCTACCGTCTTTTAGTAAGGGGCGAAGGTAGTTTTGCCGAACGTATTCCACGTTCCGCCTCAGTAGAGTTGCCAGTTCTTCGGCTCGCCATTGCCTTAAATCACAAAGATCGAGCACTACCACTCTTACTTCTTCGGGCGGCTTGCGCTGTCCTAGTGCTCCGACACGGGCGGCCAGTTCTCCGGGCAGGGTCGCTAATAGCACTCGGCGCGCCTCGTCTTCCGGCTGAGACTGACTAGATAAGGCGGTTGGGTTACTAGATAAGACGTCTAGGTTACTAGATAAGTCTTCGGGGTTACTAGATAAACGCTCCGTTTGTGCAGTAAGTCTCTCGGTAGGGACATAATAAGTGGCTGATCCTCGCCCCTTTTGTACCAACAAGCCAGCATCGCGTAGACGCCGAAGCGCACCGCTGGCGGCAAGGGGATCAATCTTGTTGAGTTCACGATAAGTGGCGTTATCGATTGCCCCTGCTTCGCGGACGAATACCAGCGCCTTGGCGTCGTCATCGGAAAGATGCATATCCTTGAAACGTGCCAGCCAAGCAATGTCTTCGCTGTCGAGGAAGTGATGAAATAAATAGCGCGCAACGAACTAGTCATTACTGCGATCGGACTCAAACAGCGGCGGTGTTAACCCAGCCTGCTCCATGCTTTCTCGCATGACACGAATGCCACTACCTTTGGTTTCAGCAAAGCGTGTTTCATGCAATACGGCGGCAATCTTGGGATTACGCGGTTGCGAACCTGGTTCGCCTAAGTGTTCAGGCGATTTGAGAGAAAAGCCTGGATTGCGGATTTCGAGCCGATTGGCGTAGCGGATGATTTGTACTGGGCTGTGGCTACGATAACTTCGGTGCATGAGTGCATTGACCAAGGCTTCGCGAATGACACGCAAAGGAATAACCGGCTTTTCCCGCCGTTGCAGTTCCCCTTCGTCTAAACCGAATCCTTTGGGAAGATCGTCCAGCACTGCCGCCTGGGCACGACGGATCAAACGAAACAGTGGGTCGCGCAACTCGATGGTATCGAAACGACGATCAGGATCCGGTACCCAGTCACGCCCTGGAACGCGAATGTAATCTACCCGTGTCATGGGAAAGCAGCGGCGCAAAGCTTGCGGCGTGCCGAACAATATCAAACCGGCTACGGTGGGTTTCCAATCGCCATTGTCATTGGTGCGTCGGACACATCCCAGTGCCTGCAGGAGTTCACGATTAGACCAGCGTAGTTCCTGCGCATCTGGATTGACTTCGGCACGGGACAGCCGATAGTCATCAATCGCCTCATCCGATAGGTCATCCAGGGAGGCGTCCGCTACGATGCCCGCATCAAAGCTTTCCTGCTGCCGGCCTTGATAGAACACTGCCATATCATCGTCAGTGCAGCGCTGATCCGAACTACCGACACGGCGAAATGCCCCTTTTGGCAAACCTTGGGCCTTGAAGCAAATTGGTTTGTCCTGCGGTTGCGCCTCCGGCACAAAAACAGTTACGACGGTCTTGTCACTGATGCGCTCGGTAGAGATATCGACCCGAACGGGGATATTGAACATATCGCGGCATTGGCTGGCAAGATCCGTGTTGATCTTGTCCGGATTGGCAATGCCTTCCACCTCATATGACGGAAAGAGCGCAAGCTCCTCCCGTACAACACCAAGGACGATCCAGCCACCGCCAAGGCCAGGTTCGTTGGCAAATGCGCAGACTGTTTCCAATACGGATTTGCCAACATCGCTTGCCCGCTTTGCCTCTATACGCTCATGCTCATCAAGCAGGTTCAGATTTTCAAGCAACTCGAAGGCGTTCAAGCGTTTACCTTTTGTGGGCTTGGAGGTTCATTCGCAACGCATCAAACGTCAATATTTCCCGCCTGCAGCGCATTCAACTCAATGAACGCCCGACGCGGTTCCACATCGTCACCCATCAGCGTAGTGAATATCTGGTCGGCAGCAATTGCGTCTTCGATCTGCACCTTCAGCAGGCGACGTACCGTCGGGTCCATCGTTGTTTCCCACAACTGCTCGGGATTCATCTCGCCCAGACCTTTGTAGCGCTGCTTCGAGACACCGCGCTCGGCTTCATCGCGCAGCCAGCTCATCGCTTCATGGAAGTCGCGGATCGCGATTTCCTTGGCCTTGTCGCCTTGTCCACGACGCACCATCGCGCCAGGGCCGATCAAGCCCTTGAAGGTTGCCGCCGCAGCCGACAGCACCTGATAATCCGGGCCATGCACGAAGTCGGCGTCGATCACGCTAATCTTGAGGTTGCCGAAGTGGCGACGCTGGATGCGCAGCATATGCTTGTCGGACAATTCGTCGGACTTGACGATGACTTCGACGGCCGGATCGTTGATCGCCTTGCCGAGAGCGGCAGCCGACGCTTCCGCATTCTCGACGCTGTCGAGGTTGAGCGTTACGCCGGTCATGATGGCGGACAGCGCCGCGTCATCCACCGCGCGCGACAGGCGCATGATGATGGCGTTGGCGGTGTTGTACTGACGGACCAGTTCGGACAAGGCGTCGCCGACGATGGGCGATGCATTGTCGGTCGGGATCAGCGCCGCGTCGTTGAGGGCGATCTGCATCATGTAGCTGGCTTCTTCGACGTCGTCCTTCAGGTAGCGCTCGTCACGGCCATGCTTGACCTTGTAGAGCGGCGGCTGGGCAATGTAGACGTGGCCGCGCTCGACCAGTTGCGGCATCTGGCGATACAGCAGCGTCAGCAGCAGCGTGCGGATGTGGGCGCCGTCAACGTCCGCGTCGGTCATGATGATGATGCGGTGGTAACGCAGCTTCTCGACGTTGAATTCGTCCGGGCCGATGCTGGTGCCGAGGGTGGCGATCAGGGTGGTGATCTGCTCGGACGACAGCATTTTTTCGAAGCGCGCTTTTTCGACGTTGAGCACCTTGCCGCGCAGCGGCAGGATCGCCTGGAACTTACGGTCGCGGCCCTGCTTGGCGGAACCGCCCGCGGAGTCACCCTCGACGATGTAGAGTTCGCACAGTGCCGGGTCTTTTTCCTGGCAGTCGGCCAGCTTGGCGGACAGGCCGAGGCCGTCCATCACGCCTTTACGGCGTGTCAGCTCACGGGCTTTGCGCGCGGCTTCGCGGGCGCGTGCGGCTTCGACGATCTTGCCGCAGATGATCTTGGCGTCGTTCGGCTTTTCCATCAGGTAGTCGGTCAGCGTCTTGGCGACGATTTCCTCGACCGGGCCGCGCACTTCGCTGGAAACCAGCTTGTCTTTGGTCTGCGAGCTGAACTTCGGTTCAGGCACTTTGACTGACAACACGCAGGTCAGGCCTTCGCGCATGTCGTCGCCGGAAATCTCGACCTTGGCTTTCTTGGCGAAGTCATTTTCCTCGATGTACTTGTTGATGACGCGAGTCATCGCGGCGCGCAGGCCGGTCAGGTGGGTGCCGCCGTCGCGCTGCGGGATGTTGTTGGTAAAGCAGAGCACCTGTTCGTTGTACGCATCGTTCCATTGCATGGAAACGTCGACGCTGATGTTGGTGCCGTGCTCGGACATTTTTTCGCCGGTGGCCTGGAACACGGTCGGATGCAGCACGCTCTTGTTCTTGTTGATGTATTCAACAAAACCGCGGGTGCCGCCTTCGAACGCGAAGTCTTCTTCCTTGCCGGAGCGCTGGTCGGTAAGCTTGATGTGCACGCCGTTGTTGAGGAAGGACAGTTCGCGGATTCGCTTGGCGAGGATGTCGTAGTGAAACTCGACGTGCGTGAAAATTTCTTCGTCCGCCCAGAAATGGACTTCGGTGCCGCGCTTGTCGGTTTCACCGATGACCTTGATCGGCGATGCCGGGACACCGTCGATGGTTTCGAGTTCGCGGTTTTGCACGACGCCCCTGGCGAATTCCATCGTGTGGACCTTGCCATCGCGGCGAATCGTCAGCTTGAGCAGTTTGGACAATGCATTGACGCAGGACACGCCGACGCCGTGCAGGCCGCCCGAGACCTTGTAGGAATTCTGGTCGAACTTGCCGCCGGCATGCAGTTCGGTCATGACAATTTCGGCCGCACTGCGCTTGGGGTCGTGCTTGTCGTCCCACTTGATGCCGGTGGGGATGCCGCGACCGTTGTCAGTGATCGAGATCGAGTTGTCGGAATGGATGGTGACGTGGATCTCGGAGCAGTGGCCGGCCAATGCTTCGTCAATCGAGTTGTCGAGCACTTCGAATACCAGGTGGTGCAGGCCGGTGCCATCTGAGGTGTCACCGATGTACATGCCGGGACGCTTGCGCACTGCTTCGAGCCCTTCGAGGATCTGGATCGAGGATGCGCCGTACTGGCTTTGCTGCGGTTGCGGGGTTTCTTGAGGAATCGCGGACATGGCTGCTTTCTGATGATTCGAGTTACGACTAAAGAGCGAAAGGCTTTGGGCTTTCTCTCCGTTACAAAGAAGAACGAGAGGCCTGGGTTGGTGGCGGTGAGGCTAAACGCCTGAAGTCGTTATATCAACTACCACCCTCTTCCCAGGCTTCCCCGATCAATCAAGCACGGGGAAAAAAGCCCGCCAGCTACAAATTTTGCACTTTCTAAAACGCAGCAAAGGGGCTCGCCTTTACCACGGCGGCCCCCTTGCTTTCTTTCTTGTTCAATTCGTCAAATACGCATCGGCATCACGACGTATTTGAAGTCACCGTTCTCCGGCACGGTAATCAGTGCGGAGGAATTGGCGTCTCCAAGCGCGATGTTGATGTTGTCGCCTTTGAGGTTGTTCAGTACGTCGAGCAGGTAGGTGACGTTGAAACCGATGTCGACGCTGTCGCCGCCGTAATCGATTTCGAGTTCTTCCACTGCCTCTTCCTGATCGGCGTTGGTCGAACTGATCTTCAGGCTACCCGGCGTGATGATGCAACGGACACCCTTGAACTTGTCGCTGGTCATGATCGCCGCGCGCTGCAGCGAATGGAGCAGCGTCTGGCGGTCGATCGTGAAGTTGTTCTTGTATCCTTTCGGGATGACGCGGGTGTAGTCGGGGAACTTGCCCTCGACCAGCTTGGAAATCAGCTCGATATCCGCAAAAGTCAGCTTGACCTGATTATTGGCGATTTCAAGGTCTACCGACTCGTCGATATCTTCCAGCAGGCGCTGCAGTTCCAGGATGGTCTTGCGCGGAATGATGACTTCCTGGCGCTGGAAATCCTGTTCGGTCTCGACCTGGCAGAAAGCGAGGCGGTGGCCGTCGGTTGCCACGGCAATCACGTTCTTGCCATCGACCACGAGCAGCAGGCCGTTGAGGTAATAACGGATATCCTGCTGCGCCATCGCGAAGTGGACCATGTTGAACAGGTGCTTAAGCGTCTTCTGCGGCAAGGTGACCTTGGCGTTGAAGTGCTCGGCCTGCGACACGGTCGGAAATTCTTCGGCGGCCAGCGTCTGCAGCGCAAAGCGCGATTTGCCGGACTGGACCGTCATGCGCTTGTTGGCCAGCGACAGCGAGACATCGCCTGAATCCGGCAGCGCACGAAGGATATCGAGCAGCTTGCGCGCGGCGACCGTGGTCGCTGCGACTTCGCCGCCGCTGCCAACATTGGCATGCGTGGTGATCTGCACTTCGATGTCGGTCGACAGGAAAGACACTTTCTCGCCGTCCTTGCGAATGAGGATATTGGCCAGAATCGGCAATGTGTGCCGACGCTCGACAATACCACTCACAATCTGCAGCGGCCGGAGAAGCGTGTCGCGTTGGGTTTTCACCAATTGCATGCTTTTTATCCTTGTAGTGTGAGTTGAGACAATGCTGTGAATCGGAGAAAAGGCCTGTTGCTTACCGACGGTCGCGAGCCGGATCGAGCCATTTCTAAATACCCTCTATTTTGACAGAAAAAGGTTCCTTCCAATGAAATAGAACAGCGTTTTGTTGCCGCAGCGACAAGACAATCTGGAGAGTAAGCCGATTGCTTTGTCGAGGCGGCGCTGTCTTCCGGGATACCGGGCTGCAGATCAATGCAGAAATGGGGCGACCGCCTGAAAAAGCCCGGCGGCAGCAGCTCCAACAGCAAGATCCGGCAAATCGGTGTGCCCCGAAGCGACATCCCGGGACAGTCCGTGCCGACAACTTATCCACAAGCCAGTAAGCAGCTGTGGATTATCCCTTCAGGGTCTGCTCGAGGACGTGGAGTTCGTGGTTGACTTCCGGGCTCTTGCTACGGTCCGCTGCGATCTTTCGCACGGCATGCAACACCGTCGTGTGGTCGCGGCCACCAAACAACTCACCAATTTCGGGCAGGCTTTTCTGGGTTAATTCCTTGGCGAGATACATCGCGATCTGGCGCGGGCGGGCAATATTGGCCGGGCGCTTTTTCGAATACATGTCGGCGACTTTGATGTTGAAAAAGTCGGCGACCGTCTTCTGGATGTTTTCGACCGATATCTGTCTATTTTGGACCGAAAGCAGATCTTTCAATGCATCCTTGACAACATCAATCGTAATATCTTTGCCGTGGAAGCGGGAGTAAGCGAGGATCTTGCGCAGCGCGCCTTCCAGTTCGCGGACGTTGGAGCGCAGGTGTTTGGCGACGAAAAAAGCGACGTCGTCGGACAGTACGGCGCCTTCCTGTGCAGCCTTTTTGAGCAGAATGGCAACACGCATTTCAAGTTCCGGCGGCTCGACGGCGACCGTCAGGCCGGAATCGAAACGGGAAATCAGCCGGTCATCCATGCCGGTGATTTCCTTCGGATAGGTATCGCTGGTGATAATGATTTGTTTCTTGGCGGCAATCAACGCCTCAAACGCGTAGAAAAATTCTTCCTGTGTCCGGCTCTTGCCGGCAAAGAATTGGATATCGTCGATCAGCAGCATGTCGAGCGAGTGGTAATACCGCTTGAAATCGTCGAAACCCTTGCGCTGGTAAGCAGTCACTACGTCGCGAACATATTGTTCTGCGTGAATGTAGCGAATACGTACGTTGGGCTTGTCGTTCAATAGTTGGTTGCCGATCGCATGGATCAGGTGGGTTTTGCCAAGGCCTACGCCGCCGTAAAGGAACAACGGGTTATAGGAAACGCCCGGATTATTGGCAACCTGAATCGCAGCAGCGCGCGCCAGCTGGTTCGCCTTGCCGGTCACGAAGCTTTCGAAGGTCAATGCTGTGTTGATCTTGCTCTGGTCGCGTCGCGCGGTGTTTTCGATCAGGATGTCAGCCCGCTCAATTGGGTCTGGGCCCTGGTCAATCATTTGATCATGGTGGCCGTTGCTGCCATGTTGACTGGGATGACCATGCTGACCATTATGGCTGTTGTTGCCATTTCCGCCGGACGAGCCGTCGGCAGATGAAGGAGCCGGGCGACGTACTGCATTACCGCGCGGGTCCAGGATGAACTGAACATCGATCGGCGCTTCCCAGTATTCAGACGCAAGGGTAGTAATCCGGCTGGCGAACTGGGTTTTCACCCAGTCGAGCTTGAAGCGGTTGGGCGCCGCGATACGCAGGCGGCCATCTTCGAAATCGATGGGCGCCAACGGTTTAATCCATGCACTGTACTGTTGGGGCGTAAGCTCCTGCTCCAGCATTGCAGAACAGGTTTGCCAGAAATCTTCCATGTATTTTTCTATATCTTGTTATGTGGAAATTAAATCGACCCGGCACCAGACAATACCTCCCTCTACCAGCTTGCTGCCCTGCCTATGGATACGATCAGGATTTGAACAGGGTGCAGAATCGATATGTCAGCGCTCGGGTTTGTCCACACGGGAGAGCTATTCTAACGCCGGGAAACAGAGTTATCCACAGGCTGGATCATTTTTTCCACATAATAAATTGCTTGCCATCCGAGGAAATTTCCGCTTGAGGAAGGCACGGGAAGCAAACATGCAAATTTGTGCTGATGAAATATACAGCATGTCAGAATCGCCATACCGGACTTAAGGAGTGTTTAATTTTTATGCATTTTCATCGAGCTTCATCACATGAAATTTAAACAATTCATCACACATCGGCTTGAGCCGAACGCGCGTGGAATGGCTCTGCCAAAGCTTGAATGAACATTCCTGGACTGCCCCGCGCTGTTCGCTTCGGAATGGGGTTTGCTACCCGCGCTTTTCTGCTAACAGATCTTGCACAAAGGCACAAAACCCCTGCGAAACCGCGCCGGCTTGCCATTCCCGCCATACCTAAGTGATTGACACAGAAGCGGAAAAGAGTGTCTAATTGCGGGTTCACTGCCTGTTGCGTTTTGTGTGTAGCGCACAAAACAAGAATGGGCCGCGTGATGATTCCACCCATTTTTGCCGATTAGCGAGACCAACATGAAACGTACTTACCAACCTTCCGTCGTACGCCGCAAGCGCACCCATGGCTTCCGTGCACGTATGGCAACCCGCGGTGGCCGCGCCGTGCTGAACGCACGTCGCGCCAAAGGCCGCAAGCGTCTGGCTGTATAAGCCAGGCACTGCAACCGACGCTGCCGACGTGAGCGAAGATCGTTCACACAGCTACGCACGCGATCGGCGAATCGTTAAAACGGATGATTTTTCATCCGTTTTTCGTTTGCGGCCCGTGTACCGGACCGCACATTTCGTCCTTTACGCGCGCAGCACCCAACTAAGCCACGCCCGGCTTGGCATTGTCGCAGCCAAGCGTTTCGCGCCGCGTGCGGTTACCCGCAACACGATCAAGCGCGTAGCGCGCGAACTGTTCCGCCAGTCCGACCTGCCGGCGATCGACTGCATCGTCCGCCTCTCCAAGCCCGTGAACTCCAAAGCCGAACCCGCCACCACCGTCAGCCTGAAAGCGCAATTGCGCGCAGAACTGACACAGTTGCTGGCTTCGCAATCGAAGGCGAAGGCCCCGGAATGAAAACGCTTTTGCTGCTACTATTGCGCGCGTACAAGCTCGGCATCAGCCCTTTTCTCGGGCCAAAGTGCCGCTTTTACCCTAGCTGTTCCGACTACGCGACCGAAGCGATCCGTATGCACGGACCGGCAAAGGGCAGCGTGCTGGCGGCAAAACGTTTGTGCAAGTGTCATCCCTGGCATCCGGGCGGTTTCGATCCGGTGCCGCAGAAAACAACCGATGAGCCCGATGCCAAGGCCTGCGGTTGCCATCACTGAACTCCTGACCACTGACTGATTATATTTATGGATATCCAACGTACCGTCCTGTGGGTTGTATTCTCGTTGTCCCTGCTTCTGCTGTGGGACAACTGGATGCGCCACAACGGCAAGCCCTCGATGTTTTTTCCGGGCCTGACACAAGAGGTCGCCAAACCGGCTGCGGGCAATGCACCGGCCGTCAAGGGTGATGTGCCGCAAGCCAGCACGCCGGCGACACCAGGCGCTGCTGCCGTTCCGGCTGGCGCTGCGGCAGCGAAGAGCGAGATCGTGACTATCACGACCGACGTGGTGAAGGTTGATATCGACACAATGGGCGGCGAGATCAAGCGCCTGGAACTGCTCAAGCATAAAGACGCGGTGGATCCGACCAAGAACATGCTGTTGTTCGATCCGGGCAGTAAGCACACCTATCTCGGCCAGACCGGCCTGATCGGTGGTGATTTCCCTAACCACAAATCAGCTTTCATTGCCAAGCCGGGTCCACGTACGCTGGACAATGGCAACCAGGTACAACTGGTGCTCGAATCCGAGCAAAGCGGCGTCAAACTGATCAAAACCTACACCTTCACGCGCGGTAATTACACCATTGGCGTCAAGCATGACATCGTCAATAACAGCGGTGCGCCGATCAATCCTTCGCTTTACCTGCAGTTGGTGCGCGACGGGAACAAGATGGAAAACGAGTCACACTTCTACAGCACGTTTACTGGTCCGGTGGTCTATACCGACGCCAATAAATACCAGAAGATGACTTTCGAGGACATCGAAGAGGGTAAGGCCAAGCATGCAACAAAAGCGGATGACGGCTGGGTGGCACTGGTCCAGCATTACTTCGTGACGGCGATCGTGCCGCCGGAAAAAGTGTCGCGCGAAATCTATACCAAGAAGATCGGCAACAACCTGTACGCGACCGGTACCATCCTGCCGGTAGGTGCCGTCGCACCGGGCGCCGCGACTTCTTTGGAATCGCGCCTGTACTCGGGCCCGCAGGAAACCGAGAACTTGGAAAAGCTGGCACCCGGTCTCGACCTGGTGAAGGACTATGGCTGGCTGACCATCATTGCCAAACCGATTTTCTGGCTGATGACGCAGATTCACAAAATCCTGGGCAACTGGGGCTGGACCATCATTGCGCTGACCGTGCTGATCAAGCTTGCCTTCTTCCCGCTGTCGGCGGCAAGCTACCGCAGCATGGCCAAGATGAAGACCGTGACACCGAAGATGCAATCGATTCGCGAGCGCTTCAAGTCCGATCCGGCCAAGATGAACCAGGCCATGATGGAACTGTACCGGACCGAAAAGATCAACCCGCTCGGCGGCTGCCTGCCGATCGTGGTGCAGATCCCGGTGTTCATTGCGCTGTACTGGGTGCTGCTGGCTTCGGTCGAAATGCGTAACGCGCCGTGGCTGGGCTGGATCCACGACCTGGCTGCGCCGGACCCGTTCTACATCCTGCCGGTGCTGATGGCGGTATCGATGTTTATCCAGACCAAGCTGAACCCGACGCCACCCGATCCGATCCAGGCCAAGGTCATGATGTTCATGCCGATCGTATTCTCGGTGATGTTCTTCTTCTTCCCGGCCGGCCTGGTGCTGTACTGGGTGGTGAACAACGTCTTGTCGATCGCCCAGCAGTGGGTAATCACCAAGAAAATCGAAGCTGGCAAACCGGCATAAATGCCTTGTCAGGTTCTGTCAAAAAGCCCGCATTGCGCGGGCTTTTTTTCTGGTGGCGCTGGATGCCGTTGTAAAAGCTCCCAGCGCACCTATCGTCCTTTGTTTTTTGTTGCCCGCGCCGGTGACGCAAACCTACAATCGTTTCCATGAACTACGACTCCTCTCCCATCGCAGCCATCGCCACCGCTCCCGGACGCGGCGGCATCGGCGTCGTCCGCATTTCCGGCAAAAATCTCACGTCTGTCATGCAGGCAGTCTGCGGCCCCAAGGAGCTGCAGCCGCGACATGCGACCTACCTGCCTTTCCGCAATGAAGACGGCAGCGCGATCGACCAGGGCCTCGCCATCTATTTCAAGGCACCGCATTCATATACCGGCGAAGACGTGCTGGAATTGCAAGGACACGGCGGTCCGGTGGTGATGCAAATGTTGCTGGCACGCTGCCTGGAAGCCGGCAAGGAAATCGACCTGCGTCTCGCGCAGCCGGGTGAATTCACGCACCGCGCTTTCCTGAACAACAAACTGGACCTGGCCCAAGCCGAAGCAGTGGCCGACCTGATCGAGGCATCGACCGAAGCGGCGGCAAAATCCGCATCGCAATCGCTGTCGGGTGTGTTTTCCAAGACCATTCATGAACTGGTCGACAAGGTCATTCATCTGCGCATGCTGGTCGAAGCGACGCTGGATTTCCCTGAAGAGGAAATCGACTTCCTGGAAAAGTCGGATGCGCGCGGCCAGCTGGAACGCATTCGCGCCAACCTGGCGGAAGTGTTTCAGCAGGCCTCGCAAGGCGCCCTGCTGCGTGATGGCTTGAATGTCGTGCTGGCCGGTCAGCCGAATGTTGGCAAATCATCCTTGCTCAACGCGTTGGCCGGTGCAGAAGTGGCGATTGTCACGCCGATTGCGGGTACTACCCGGGACAAGGTGACGGAAACCATTCAGATGGAAGGCATTCCGCTCAATATCATCGATACCGCCGGCATCCGTGACGCCGGCGATGAAGTCGAACGTATCGGTATCGAACGGACCTGGGGCGAGGTGCATAAGGCTGATGTCATCATGCATCTGCTGGATGCGAGTCGCGGACCGACGCGGGCCGACGAAACCATTGTCAGCCGCTTTCCACCGAATGTACCGGTGCTGCGCGTCTGGAACAAGATCGACCTGTCAGGTCACAAACCGGCAGTCGATCGCATGAGCGATGCGACGCATGTCTACCTGTCGGCAACCGACCGGAGCGGCATCGATCTGTTGCGCAAGGAATTGCTGCGCGTCGCCGGCTGGCAGCAGACGGCGGAGTCACGCTTCATCGCGCGCGAGCGGCATTTGCTGGCCTTGAAGGCGGCGCGTGATCATCTGGATATCGCAGCCGAACTGGCCGCCAGTGGCGGTCAGACCAATGATCAGGCGCTCGACCTGCTGGCCGAGGAACTGCGCATCGCGCAAGACAAGCTGAACAGCATTACCGGCGAATTCACGTCCGACGATTTGCTGGGCGTGATTTTCAGCCGCTTCTGTATCGGAAAATAATTCCCTGCCAATCAGCTTCCGCTTACCGACGATGACGATGCGGTGCCCTGTCGATGCGTGCGGCGCGCAGCTTTAAAGATCGCCGCACCGCATAGGTCGCAGCAATCAAAACTATATAGTTGAGTGCAATGATGATTTCCATGTTGTGCTCCTTTGCTCGTCTACCTGTCAGACGATGCAAGACCCATTCCCGCCGCCTTGATTTTAATCAAAGGAAAGTTTCCCTTGTGAATCAGCGGCTTAGCCAAGATCATCCTTGGTTGTCCACAGGATTGTCCACGGCATTTGTGGGGAAGTCGAAAGCCGACTGCACCGATGCCTGTGGTGCGCGCGCCGCTTCAATGCGCAGCCAGCGCTCAAGCACCGAAGCGACATGCCGGCGCTCCGCTTCGCCCAAAACCCTGCCGGCAGCGATGCCATGCCATTTAGCCAGGCAAGCGCGACAGCACGTTGCCGTCGCATGCTGTGCAACAAATACCGGATGGCCGCGAAACGGCGTTTGCTTTCCATCGTTTTCCGGGTTGGCCGGCGCCAGGCGCGTGTCGATGAAGTCGCGGGCATGTCGCATGACCTCATCGACACCCTTGTTTCCAAGGTAGGTACGTTCCTCGGGCTTAAGGTGGAATCGCCGGCGAAATGGCGACCTTTGCAAGGCGCGGAAAACCGCGTCGATATGCCGCATTGATCAGTTGCGACGCAAATTACGCCGCGACATCGGCCAGCAGCCGATGCGCGAGGGCTGTGGCTTGTTCCAATGCCTGCTCGGGGCTGTCAGACGGCGCTTCCACCGTGTGGCGCGCATCCTCCGAGTCTTTGCCGTGTTCGCGGCTGACCAGAACCACCCCCTGGTAACGGCCGTCGGCCAGTTCCTGAATATCTGCTTGTGCAACCCAGTCTGCCTTGGTGTATTTCACTGCTGCCATGGCGTTCTCCTTTCATCCATATGGAGGTATGGACTATCCCGGGCGTCAGATGTTCGCAGTTGCGCTGATTTTCATCACATCGAAAATTCCCTGAAGAATCATATTGATAGCCCACCCTGGCATGCTTTATCCACAGGATTAGCCACAGGAAATGTGGGTAAGGCAGAGCCTGCTTGGCAGTGCTTCAAGCCACGGACTGGCAGGCTGTGTCGTCGTCGCGGTATTGGCTGGCGATGGCGCAAACCTGCTCTTCGATCTCGAGAAATGCGTCGAGGATATCGGGATCGAAATGCTTGCCCCGCCCTTCCCGCATGATGTGCATCGCTTTATCGTGGCTGAACGCGGGCTTGTAGACGCGCCGTGTGATCAGGGCGTCATAGACATCGGCGACCGCCATCAGCCGTGCCGAAGTCGGAATGTCATCACCCGACAATCCTTCCGGATAGCCTGAACCATCCCACTTTTCCTGGTGCGAATACGCAATTTCACGCGCAAAGGTAAGAAAGCCGTTACTGCCGCCGATCTGTCGTTCAACCGACAGGATGGCATCGCGGCCGTAGACGGTATGCAGCTTCATGATCTCGTACTCATCGGCATCGAGGCGGCCGGGCTTGAGCAGGATGCGATCCGGCACGCCGACCTTGCCGATGTCATGCAAGGGGGCAGACTTGAACAGCAGTTCAATATTGGCGTCGGTCAGCAGCGCGGCAAAACGGGGATGCGTCTGTAGCTTGCGCGCCAGTGCTGCGACGTAGGCCTGCGTGCGGCGAATATGGTTGCCGGTCTCGTTGTCGCGAGTCTCGGCGAGCGAGGCCATGGCCATGATGGTCGCATCCTGCATCTTCACAAGTTCACGGGTACGCAATCCGACCATTTGCTCGAGGAGGTCGTTCTGGTTTTTCAGCTGCTGTTGCGCGTTCTTCAGTTGCAGCTGGGTGGCGACGCGCGCCATCACGATCGGCGGGCTGATCGGCTTGGTGATGTAATCGGCGGCCCCAAGCCCCAATCCCATTTCCTCGTCTTCCGGCCGTACCCTGGCAGTCAGGAAAATAACCGGAATATCGGCGGTGCGTGCATCTGCCTTGAGCCGACGGCAGGTTTCATAGCCGTCCATCTCCGGCATCACGACATCGAGCAGGAGCAGGTCAGGCAGCGGATCGGCGGCGGCGATCTGCAAGGCCTTGATGCCGTTGGTCGCGATCCTGATCTTGTACTGCTCCTTCAGCAAGGCCGACAACAACGCGATGTTGTCGGGTGAATCATCGACCAGCAGGATGGTCGGTTTTTGCGTGACGCCGAACGATTGCGCGATATGCATCGAATGCGCTGAATGCGTCATGCCGTGCCTTCCGTATGTTCAATCTGGTAGCCGGCCAACCGCGCGCTCTCGCCCAATGCGGCGAGTGCATCGTCAAATTCATACTGGCGCATGGCCTTGTCGATGCGTTCCAGCGCATCCGTGCCAAGTGCGGTAGCCAGCAATCCCGAGGCCTGCTCGAGCAGTTCGCTGGCGTCGGCATCGGAGTCGCGCAGCAATTGCGCGAACCGGATAATGGTCGTTTGCATGGCGTCGCGGTCCACAGAAGCGGGAGCCAGCGTGGCGGCGGGTCGCGCCGGGCGTGGCAAGACTTTATCAATCGCTTCGTGCAAGCCGCGCAGCGTCATGCTCAGGTCGTCCAGCATCGGCTGCAATTGTTCGCGCAAGAGGCCGCGATGGATGTCCTGTTCAATCTGGCCGCACAGCCGCTGCAGCTTGCGCGCGCCCAGCAGGGCGGCGACACCCTTGAGCGTGTGGGCGAGCCGCTCGGCAACGATGCGGTCATGCTCAAGCGCTTCGGCGATGGATTCGGCGGACTCAGGCTGTCCTTCCCGGAAGCGTCCCAGCATCTGCAGATAGAAAGAGCGGCTACCCATGGTACGGGACAATCCATCCTGCACATCGATGCCATCGATGACCAGTTCCGGTTCCTGTCCGGGCATCTCGCTGTCTGCACCAGTCGCCGTGATCGGGATGTCTGGCCTGACGTACTGCGGACACCAGCGCAGAATGCTGCGGTAGACCTCGGCAGGGTTGACCGGCTTGGCGAGATGGTCATTCATGCCGGCAGCAAAGCAGCGCTGGCGTTCTTCGACCAGCGCGTGCGCGGTCATCGCAATGATCGGCAGGCCGGCGAACCGACCATCGGCGCGGATCAGGCGTGTCGCTTCATGGCCATCCATTTCCGGCATCTGCACATCCATCAGCACCATGCCGTAGCGGCCGGCATCCGCTGCGAGCAGCTTGTCCACCGCAATGCGGCCGTTACCGGCAATGTCGACCTCGATGCCGGCAGCCTTCAGCAATTCGGTCGCAATCTGCTGGTTGATGTCGTTGTCTTCGACCAGCAGGACACGCAGGCCCGCAAACTGTGGCGAGGCTTCACCGGGACGGTCCTGCGTCAAGGCCGATTTCGGGGCGAACAGGTTGACCAGCGTATCGACCAGCACCGACGCGTTGACCGGCTTGGTGAGCACGACATCGGCGCGTGCATGGCCGATACGTTCACGTGCTTCCTCGCTGCCATGCGCAGCCAGCAGGACCAGGCGCGGTACGCCGGTCAGCACCTCGTCATCCCTGACGGCATCGATGAGTGCGATGCCGTCCATGCCGGGCATGTCAAGATCCGTAAAGACGGCCGCATACGGCGCGTTGCCGTCCGCCGTGTGAATCATGTCCAGCGCCTGGCCGGCATTGCCGGCGAGATCGATGCGCACGGGCAGCATGCCCAGCGTGTCGGCCAGCACCTTGCGCGCATGAACGTTGTCGTCGACCAGCAAGACGCGCAAGCCGTTCAGTGCATTGGAGACGGTGACGCGCCGTTCGGGCAAGTCGGTCAGGCCGAACCAGCCGGTAAAGCGGACGCTGGTACCGACCCCGAGTTCGCTTTCGAGCGTAATGGTGCCGTCCATCAATTCCACCAGGCGTTTCGAGATCGATAGCCCGAGCCCGGTGCCGCCGTATTTGCGGGTAGTCGATTCATCGGCCTGGCTGAAGGCGCGGAACAATCTGGCGGTCTGCTCGGGCGTCATGCCGATGCCGGTGTCGCGCACCGTGAATTGCAGCCGTATCCGGTCAGTGCCGGTTTCCAGCACCTCGCAGGAAACATGGATTTCACCGTGATCGGTGAACTTGATCGCGTTATTGATCAGGTTGATCAGCACCTGCCCCAGCCGCAGCGGATCGCCGACCAGATGGCGCGGCACGTCGAGCGGAAACGCGAACAGGTACTCAAGCCGCTTTTCATGCGCTTTGGCGCTGGTCACCGTAGAGACATTGCTGAGCACATCGTCGAGATGAAAGCCGACATGCTCGACATCAAGCTTGCCCGCTTCGATCTTTGACAGGTCGAGAATGTCGTTGATGATGCCGAGCAGCGACAGCCCTGCGGTACGGATCTTTTCAACGTAGTCGCGCTGCCTGGTATCGAGTTCGGTGCGCAGCGCAAGATGCGCCATGCCGATGATGGCGTTCATCGGCGTGCGGATTTCATGGCTCATGTTGGCCAGGAAGATGGACTTGGCCCTGGTGGTTTCCTCGGCGTGCCGGCGCGCGAGTTCGGCTTCCTTCAGCTCGCCCTGGATCTGCAGGGTTTCAAGCCGGATGCGCTCGGCCACACTTTGCTGCAGGCTTTCTTCGAGACGCCGGCGTTCGGTGATGTCGGTCATGAAGGACAGCGTTGCCGGCCGCCCTTCCCACTCGATCATTACCGCCGACAGTTCGACCCAGATGATTTTTTGATGGACCGGATTGACGACACGGAAATGGTAATACTGTTCGACTGTATCGCCACGCAGGCGGCGCATATGGTGATCGGTCACCAGGCTGCGGTCGTCGGGATGGACGGCACTGGTGAACGGCATGGCGAATAACTCTTCGGGACTGTAGCCGGTGATTTCGGTCAGGCGCGGATTGGCAAACACGAAATGCCCATCCTGCACGACAAAAATACACTCCGTGACGTTATTGACGACTTGACGGTAATGTTCTTCGGACTTGTTGAGCGCTTCTTCGAGCTGGCGGCGTCCGGTGATATCCATGACCACCCATACGGTGCCGCGCGACAGGTCATGCCGGTTGACCGCGCGCCCGGACAGATAGGCCCAGAACAACGTGCCATCGCCACGCCGCATGCGCAGTTCGGTCTCGTACGATTCGCCGCGCCTGACCGCCGCGGCGACCGCCGCACCGGTCTTCAGGTATTCGTCGCGGGATGGATAATGCAGCGCCAGCGACTTGCCGACGGGATCGATCGCGTTCACCCGGAAGATCTGACACATCGCATCGTTGGCCCAGTTCACCCGCCCTGCCTGATTCAGGAACACCATGCCGACAATGGAGTTTTCCAGGATGGTTTCGCGTTCATCGAGGGTTTGCTTGAGGCGGTCCTCAAGCATCTTGCGTTCGGTGATGTCGCTGATGAAGCAAAGCGCGTCCTGCTGACGGCGCCGGTCGCTCTGATCGGACAGGAAAGCCAGGATGGCGGGCTGCCCTTCCCAGTCGATGCGCACGGCGCTGGACTCGACCCTGGCGATGCTGCCGTCGCGGCGCACCACGCGAAACAGGATATAGCGCGAAACGGCCGCCTCGCCATCCATGCGGCGCTGGTAACGCTGCATCACGTTGTCGGCATCGTCAGGATGGATCAAGACGGTGAACGGCTGCTTCAGTAATTCTTCCGGCGCAAAGCCCGACAGTTCGGCGGCACGGGGATTGGCATAAATCAAGCGGTTGCCCTGCACGACGACCATCGCTTCGCTGACATTCTCGACAACATCGCGATACCGGTCCCGGGAGCGGCGCAGCGCGGTTTCTTCGGCGGCCTTGCGCTGTTCGATATCGGTGAAGGTAATGATCAGGCGGCGCGCACCATCGGAAAGCGTCAATACCTGGAAACTGACAATGGCGGCGAGCAGCGAGCCGTCCTTACGGCGCATTTGCCATTCATTCGGCAGGCGTGACGAAGCGGCAAATAATTCAGCAAGGACGTGATCGCCGGATGCCGCGATTTCTGGCGGAGCGACCGTGGTCCAGTGGAGACCGGTGATTTCGTCGGACGTATAGCCCAGCATCCGGCAAAAAGCCTGATTGGCACGCAGAAAAATGCCACCGGGATCCAGGAAACAAATCCCGGTTCCCGTCGCGTCGAAAGCCGCTTGCAGCAGTTCGCTGTCTTCCGCGGCGCTATGGCTATGTGTTGTCGGTGTTGCCGTCATCCCGCCGTCCGCTTATTGTTATCGGCATGGTCTGCCTCCCCGGTAAGCAACGGAATGCGGTCTGCCTGTCTTTCCCGTTGATATCAGGAAAGACGATAGCAGAATTCGTGCGACGGCGGCACGCCATCGCCTTGTATCGCCTTGTCAAACACTTACTGTGTTGTAAAAGACCATGAGCGGTTGACGTCGGTGTTATCCACCTTGCCGATAAACTGCACATCGTAGGTGATATTGGCCGCCAGCGGATCCAGCGGGACGATAGCCGCGGCCGATGACGGCGTTTGCGTATCCGAGCCGGAAGTCAGCAGCCGTACGGTCAGATTGGCATTGCTGCCGCGCGGACGGATGGTGAAGCTTTGCACGGACACGGTCGCCGTAATATTGGCATGTACGCTGATCGGGTAGCCGACTTCATTGCGATTCGGGACCGGATCCGGCGATTCGTTGTCGCTGAAGAAGTTGCGCGGTACCCGGGACTGCGACGGCGCCGGATACACCACTACCGACCCGCGCGGCAAGCCGCGGTCGAGGCCATTGGCCGCAAAATTGGTGGTGAAATAGGTCAGTCCTGCGGAAACGGTTGCCGAACCGGCACCGGCTTCCTTGAACATCGGTTCCAGGATCACGAAGCGGTGGTAAATCGCGGCAATCAAGTCTTCCGCAGCATTGAAGCCCGACGCGTCCGAGGTCGCGGAAATGACTTCGCCATAGGCATAGCTATTGGTCGACGCGAATCCGTAACCGGCAACGGCCAGGCGATCGCCCACGGTCCGGCCGGTGAAATCGCGTCTGCCCTCGATCTGATCGTGGGTAATGATGTTATTCGTCTTTTGGTAATTCGAATGGCCCTGCGCAGCGACATCGATCAACGCATTGCGTGCCACTGCTTCCAGGCCGATTTGCCGGCGGCGGAAATTGAACCAGTTGAAACCATCGGTGGCGGTATTGCCGGTTGCCTGCGGCGCATTGGGTTCCTGTGCTGAGATCGTCGCGGCGGCGTTGGAAGAGGTGGTGCTTTGGCCGGAATCGCTACCGCCGCCACAGGCAGTCAGAATAAGCGAAGCAAGCAAAACGGGGTAGATCGAGCGTGTTGGTCGCCCCATGAATATTCCTTTTAACAAAATCCGGTGCGGGCCATGCATACACCGTGGCACCGTAAAGACAAACGCCGGTTAGACGGTAAGTTTCGTATTCGGTTGCAGGCCAGACTGTGAAATTACCTGATGCGGATAAGCTGTATGTTGATGTATACGGGAAAGCGTGGAATACGTGGCAACGACGGTGGCAATAAATCTATGCAGCCGGGTTAGCTTGGGTAATTTGCTCACTTTGCTCACTTTGCTCACTTTGCTCACTTTGCTCACTTTGCTCACTTTGCTCACTTTGCTCACTTTGCTCACTTTGCTCACTTTGCTTACTTGCGTCTTATCGCGGGAAACGGATCTGCGCTTTCAAACCCGACCCGCCGGTGCCTTCTTCTAGTTGTACCGATGCTTTGTGCATTGCGGCAATATCCCGCACGATGGTCAGTCCCAGACCGCTGCCGTGCACGTTGGCTTCCTGCGCGGACGCGGCCCGATAGAAGGGCGCAAATACACGCTCCCGTTCCGACTGGACAATGCCGGGGCCGCTGTCCTCAACCTCCAGACGTGGTTCGCCGTCATCCTGTGTAATGCGCAACATGACCTTGCCGCCGGGCGGCGTGTAACGGATCGCATTGTCAACGAGGTTTGACACCAATTCATGCAATAGCAAGGGATTGGCATTGACCTGCACATCCCCGTCGTCGGCATGAAAGGACAAATCGATATCCTTGCGTACCGCAAGCTGGGCCAGCTCGAGTCCGACCTGACGGGCGACTTCGGCCAGCGACACCCGCTGCATGTCGGCGACGGCAGCGCCATGTTCGGCACGCGCCAGCGTCAACAGGCGATTGGCAAGATGCACAGTCGAATCGGTGGTGCGCGCGATGCTCTCGACGATTTCCCGCATCGCCTTCGGATCGTCGGAACGCAAGGCAAGTTCGGCTTGCGTTTTCAACACGGTGAGCGGAGTGCGCAATTGATGCGAGGCGTCGGCAATGAAGCGCCGCTGGCCGGCGATCAGGGTCTGCAGGCGTGCCATGTAGCCATTCATGGCAACCACCAGAGGACGCACTTCCTTGTGCACCAGGTCGGCATTGAAATCGGACAGGTCGGTCGGTGCACGCGATTCGACATCGCTTTTCAGCTGCATCAACGGCCGCAGCACCAGACGTACGGCAACCCACGCCAGCGCAGCTGCGGCCAGCACCAGCACCGCCTGGCGCGCCAGGGTATCGATCAGGATCTTGCGCGACAGCTCGTGCCGGCCCTCCAAAGTTTCGCCGACCTGGATCATAGCGATGCCACGCATGGAGTCGTCATACACCGGCTGGTATAACGCAGCGATGCGGACCGGTTCGCTGCGATACGTCGCATGATAGAAATACACCAATGCCGGATAGGCATCGGAGCGCGTCGCGTTGCGCGGCAGGGGCGGCAGATCGTCGTAGCCGGAGACATGCTCGCCATGCACGCCGGTGACCTTGTAATAAATCCGTCCCAGCGTGTCAGTTTCGAAACTATCCAGCGCCACGTAAGGCACATCGGCCACCACGCGGCCGTCGACAATCGATACCCGTTCGGCCAGTGCGCGCGTGGAGGCGAGCAGTGAACGGTCATAGGCTTGGTCGGCGGCTTCGAGCGCATTGTTGTACACCGAGACGGCATCGATCAGCACCAGCACCGCAAGCGGGATCAGCAGCCAGCGCAGCAGTTGCGAACGCAGGCTGCCAAGGGGCGCTTCCGGCAATGCTGCGTTCATTGCGGCTTTTCTTCCAGTAAATAACCGAGGCCGCGCAGCGTGGTGATAGCAACGCGTCCCGGCTCGGCGCGTTCGAGCTTCTTGCGTAGCCGGTGCACATAGATTTCGATCGCGTCGACATTGGCTTCATCGTCGAGCGCAAAGACATCGTCGAACAGCTTTTCCTTGGACACGGCGCGGCCGGCGCGGGTCAGCAGCACTTCCAGCACCGCATGTTCACGCGGCGTCAGGGCCAGCGGCGCGCCGCCATAGGTGAACATGCGCGACACGGTATCGAAGGACAGGGCGCCGCAGGTGAGGGTGACCGCTTCGTTACCTTGCGAGCGGCGCAGCAGCGCCTTGACGCGTGCTTCCAGTTCCGCCAGTTCGAAAGGCTTGGGCAGGTAGTCGTCGGCGCCCAGATTGAGTCCCTGCACGCGGTCGTTGAGGCCGCCACGGGCGGTCAATACCAGCACCGGCGTCTTGCTGCCACGCGCACGCAGGCGCTTGAGCACTTCCAGTCCGTCCATTTTCGGCAGGGTCAGGTCGAGGATCACCAGTGCGTATTCCTGCGTATGCAGCAGGGCATCGGCATCGGCCCCGTTCATCGCGCATTCCACCGACAGGCGCGCATCCTGCAGCGCCTTGGTAAGCCAGCGTGACAGTTCGGCATGATCTTCGACCAACAGGATTCGCATGGCAGTATTCGGGCTGGAAAAATGGAGACTCGCTGGAAAGCTTTGCGAAAACTTTCTACCAGTTTTTTGAAAGCATTTTGAAAGCTTGTGACGGTTATGGTGCTTGCTCAACAGGCAGGGCGACAAAACAAACAGATCAGCGCCCGCCTTGCGATGCCATCATACGCATTTCGCCCGGATTGCAAAAGAGCATGCCTTTGCCAGCGTCAGATCGCCGATGGATGGATAATTGCAGCGATACCGCCTCCACGGCGGCGTTGAGGAGACACGGTGGGAAAACGAAGCGCAGTGACAATCGTGCTGGCCTTGGCATGGACAGCATGGCAGGCATCAATGCCGGCATCGGCATTGGCACGCCCGCCCGAATGCGTAGTGCCTGCCAAACCGGGCGGCGGCATGGACCTGACCTGCAAGCTGGCGCGCAAGGGGCTGGCGCAAGTCGCCGCTGACATGCGTGTCGATCCGGCGTTGCATATCAGCTATTTGCCGGGCGGCATCGGCGCGGTGGCCTGGAATTCTGTCTTGTCGCAGCGGCGCGCGGAAGCCGATACGCTGGTCGTGTTTTCCGGCGGCTCCCTGCTCAACCTTGCACAAGGCAAATACGGCAAGGCGTCGGCCGCCGATGTACGCTGGGTCGCGGCGCTCGGCACGGATTACGGCATGGTGGCGGTACGCAGCGATTCGCCCTACAAGACGCTGGACGATCTGCTGAAGGCGCTCAAGCGCGATGCCGGCAAGATCTCGATCGGTGCCGGCGGCACGGTCGGCAGCCAGGACTGGTTGAAGGTGTCGATCATTGCGAAGCAGGCCGGCATGAATCCGAGGTCCTTGCGCTTCGTTGCCTTTGAAGGCGGCGGCGAATCGTTCACGGCCTTGCTGGCAGGCCATGTGCAGGCGGTTTCCGGCGATACCTCGGAAGCCGCGCTGTACGCCGCCGGCGGCAAGATACGGGTGCTGGCCGTGATGAGCGACCAGCGCCTGCCCGGCGTACTGGCCAGTGTGCCCACCGCGCGCGAACAGGGTTACGACGTCACCTGGCCGATCATTCGCGGCGTGTACATGGGACCGGAAGTACCGGACGCGGACTATCGCAAGTGGGTGGCCGCTTTCGACAGGATAATGGCCGAGCCATCGTTCGCTCAACTACGCGCGGCCCACGGTCTGTATCCCTTCGCCATGACCGGCGATGCATTGACCGAGTATGTGCGTGGCGTCGTTGACACTTATGGCAAACAGGCAAAGGAACTGGGTTTGATGAGATAGATATAAAACCGCAAAGAAACCGAAAAGCTCCTCGATGGGAGTCGGCAACGCCGTGTGGCCCGGTGGTCCTGACGCGTGTTGCCGATTCCCGCTGCACATGCCTTCGTTTGTCCAATGCCCAATGCCCAATGCCTCCACCTCTTGTCATGCTTCAAACCCGTTTTCACCCTTTCCTGCTTGCCTTGTCCATCGGCCTTGTCGCCGCCTTGTTTTGCGAATGGATCAACACGCCTCTGCCCTGGATGATCGGTCCGCTGTTTGCCACCGCTGCCGCACGCATGGGCGGCACACCGCTGGCATGCCCGGTACACGTGCGGGAAGCGGGACAATGGGCGATCGGCGCCGCCCTCGGCCTGTATTTCACGCCCGCCGTGGTGCGGGTGCTGGCCTCGTATAGCGGTTATATCGTGCTTGGCGTACTGTTTGCACTGGTGCTCGGCGCGTCCTGCGGCTGGCTGCTGCACAAGCTGTCGGGTGTTGACCGCACCACGGCGTTTTTTGCGATGGCGGTCGGCGGCGCATCGGAAATGGCCAACCAGGGTGAACGCCATGGCGCCAAGGTGGACCGTGTCGCGGCTTCCCACAGCCTGCGCATCATGATGGTGGTGGCGATCATTCCCTTCCTGTTCAAGTTCCAGGATATACGGGGGCTGGACACCTTCGTTCCGGGAGCGCGGGTCGTGCATTACGGCGGCTTGCTGGTGCTGATCGGGTTGACGGTGCTGGGCGCCTTGCTGTTCAAGCGCATGAAGTCGCCGAATGCCTTCGTGCTCGGACCGCTGGCCATCACGATTGCGTTGACTGCCTCGGGCATCAACCTGTCGGCGCTGCCGGAATGGATGGTGCATCTTGGCCAGCTGTTCATCGGGATTTCGCTGGGCACGCGCTTTACACCGGAATTCCTGCATACGGCGCCGCGCTATCTGGTCAGTGTGGGTTTCTGCACACTGGTGGCGATGGCTGTTGCCGCCGCTTTTGCGTTCGGACTGGCAAACATCAGCGGCATCCATCCAGCGACGGCGATCCTGGCGACCTCGCCGGGTGGCATCGCGGAAATGAGCCTGACGGCCAAGAATCTGCAGCTTGGGGTGCCGATCGTCACGGCATTCCATGTGACGCGGCTGGCGGCGCTGGTGATCAGCATCGGCCCGCTGTTCCGGCTGGGGCAGCGCCTGAAGAACCGGCACGGATAGTCAGGAAATGGCTGCTCAGGCACCGATGCCTATCAGGCGGGTGGGCTCAGTAACCGACGGTGAAGCGCTGTCGCGGATGCGCCGGCTTTTCAAGTTCATCGATCATCGCCACCGCATAATCTTCCAGCGAGATGTGACTTTCGCCGCTCTTGTCGACCAGTAATTGATCGGTGCCAAGGCGGAAATTGCCTGTTCTTTGTCCCGGTGCGATATGTGCAGAAGGGCTGAGCATGGTCCAGTCAAGATGCGTTTGCTGCCGCAGCAACTTGAGTGCTTCCCGTGCGCCCTCGGCGGTGGCCTTCCATTGCGCCGGGAATTCCGGCGTATCGACCACCTGCAAGCCGGGCGCGACTTCCAGGCTGCCGGCACCGCCAACCACCAGCAGTCGCGGGACGCCGGCTTCTTGCGTAGCGCGGATGATGGCCCGCATGCCACGCAGGTAGTAGTCGTAGATATCGCTTTTCGCATGGCCGCTGAATGCGCTGATCACAGCATCGTGGCCTTTCAACTGCGCAGCCAGCGCCGGGTCCAGCACATCGGCTTTGACGGCCTGAAGCCTGCCCTTGCCATGGTCGTCCGCGGCCAGCTTTTCCGGATGCTGAACCAGGGCGGTGACGCCGTGGCCACGGGAGAGCGCTTCCTTGCGCAAGGCCGAGCCGATAAAGCCGCTTGCGCCGATGAGTGCGATTTGCATGGTGTTCCCCTTGAAAATGTCGATGGAGCAGCCATCATCGTGGAAAACATTGATTCGATAAACGGCAAGATCGATAATTCATTGTTACTTTTTTCTAATCAATACTTGCCATGTCCCTGCTCGGTCAAATCGATCTCAACAGCCTGGTGGTCTTCGATCGGCTGGTCGAATGCGGCAGCTTTACGGCCGCCGCGGAACGCCTCGGAATTGCCAAGGCCCGGGTCAGCATACAGATCGCCCGGCTGGAAGAGCAGTTGGGCACCAGCCTGTTCCACCGGACGACACGGCGTGTGACACTGACCGATGCCGGCCGCAGTTTGCATGCTGAATGCCAGCCTTTACTGCAGGGCTTGCAGGATGCGGTGATGCAGGTCGGTCAGGATGGACGGGACGCCGGAAAAGCGGTCCGGCTGAGCGGTACCCTGCGGCTGACCGCGGCGGTCGATCATGCGGTACTGTCCTTGGCCCCGGCGCTGGCACGCTTTGCCGCCCTGCATCCGGATCTGCACATCGACTTGCGGGCCAGCGATACGGTCGCAGACCTGGTCGGCGAAGGAATCGACGTCGCGATCCGCCTTGGCTGGCTGCGGGATTCCTCGCTGCGTGCGGTGAAGCTCGGCGAGTTCGGTCAGTATCTGGTGGCGTCGCCCGATTACCTGCAGCGCAGCGGCGCACCAGCCCGGCCGGAAGAACTGGTGGACAAGGAATGGCTGGCGCTCAGCCTGCTGCCAACGCCGCTCACCTGGAAATTCAGCGCGCCGTCCGGCGAGACGTGTAGCGTACAAATGAAATCGCGCATCCGGGTCAATTCGCCGGGCGCCCTGCGCGCCTTGCTGCGGCACGGCGCCGGTATCTCGGTGCTGGACCAGCAGGCGGCCAGCGAAGGCATCAGGGCCGGCTACCTGGTGCAGGTGTTACCGGAATGGTCATTGCCGCGTGGCGGCGTGTATGCGGTGTACCCGCCGGGGCGACATGTGCCGGCCAAGGTGCGCAGCTTCATTGCGTTCTACCGCGACTATCTCGATTCGCTTTGAACGGCGTTAGCAACAGTAATAAGCTTCAGGAAAACGACAGCCGGGTCGGCGGCCACCCGCGCAATGCGTCATCGTTGCTGCGGCGTGCGGGAAACATGCCGGCCGCTGTCATCTTCAGCCGGTCGAGCGAAAACTGTCGCAGGTGCTGGAACACGCTCTGGTTGATTCCCATCGTGGCCTGCATGACCAGCATGTCGACTTCGCGATGGACGGTATCGGCCAGTGGCGCGTCCGCCAGTGCCCGGCGTTTCGCGGCGCGGGTGCGCTCGGATTGTTCGGACACGACGCAGCGGAACGCATCTTCCAGCGTCAGTTCGCTGGTTTCGCAGGCCAGCACCCAGCATTGCGGCTGTTCGGGATGCGGACGCAATACCTGTTCGCGGCACAGCGTCACGCACAGTTTCAGCAAGTCCTTGACCGGCATGCGCGTCAGCCGCTCCAGCTGGTCAAGAGTGAGGGAACGCGGCGCGCACGACACGAACTGGCCAAGCACTTCGGTCGTCATGCAAAGGCGTGCGTACAAGGCACTGTCGCCCAATAAAAAACTGTCAATCGCGTTCATGCTGCTTTCTCCAATAAATCTGCGTCGAACGCCATGTCGGTCAGGCGATTCACGTCAGTGACGTTTAATACGGTAGGCAGGCTGGGGTCTTTCAGGCACGCATACAGCTGTGCCACATCCAGCGCCTGAATCAGCAGGCGGCCTCCGTTGGCCTGGATCACTTGCTTGACCAGCAAGCCGTCGGCATTGCCGGCAAACGGGGTGGGCTTGATCTGGGATGCCTGAAATTCCGGCACGCCATGCAGTTCATCGACCAGCAGTCCGATGTCCTGCCCGTCATGACGAACGATGATGACCTGACTGCTGTTTTCGATATGCGCAGGTGCGCCGCGCATCAGGTGGCGCAGATCGAACACCCAGACGAACTGCCGGTTCTCGCCGTAGCGCTGCAGCGCCAGCACGCCGACACGCTCGGGCCGGCCGCCCATCGAGACCGGTGACACTTCCGATGCCGGCAAGGCTTCCAGCACGTGTGCGGCGGGGAGGGCGAGCAGCATGCCGTCGATGAAGAAGCTTGCATACTCGGTGCCGCCGCTGGCGGTGACATCGGTTTCCAGTACCGTATCTTCGCGGTTGACTGCGGAACTGCGTTCGCGTACTTCGCCAAAGGTATCAAAGACCACGGCCAGCACGTCTTCCCTGTAGCCGTCGGATACCTTGAATTCGCGGTAGCCGTTGGACACCGTGCACCCCATGATCGCGTAATGGTCGTCATGGATGACGATGCGCGATGCACTGCTGCCGTTGGCCGCAGCCAGCAGTTTCGGGTCGATGTCGAGCTGCGCGCCGACCGGCCGTGTCGGGTCGGTACTGGAGATCACGCGTCCGCTGCGATCGATGAAGAGCGCGGTCATGTCGCTCTTGTCAGCCAGTGCGCCGCGCAGCATGGCGGAAAATTCCGGCTCGGAATCGAACACGATGCCGATGCCGCCAACCACCGTGGATTCGCGATGCGGATCACGGATCGCCGCATGATAGATGTAGGTCGGCCGGTTACCGTACAGCGGGGTGGGCGCGAACGGCGATACGTAGTAATCCTGTTCGCTGCGCAAGGCCATGACGCTGCTCAGGGTGGTCGCATCGATCATCGTGCCGATCACCGGGACGCCGTCTTCCATCGGATTGGTGCTGGCAATGATGCGGCCTTCGCTGTCGTACACGAAAATGCGGGTGTAGACGGTATAGAGCCGGTTGATGTAGGCGAGGATGGCGGTGATGCTGGCGATGGCTTCGTGATCCTTTTCTTCCGATGCCAGCGCATTGCGCAGTTCCGGCGTCAATGCCCACCAGCGGCAGTCGTCCGAACGCTCGTACAGATTCCGGTCAAGCAAATCGACCAGCAAGTGAGACACGAATTCCGAATCGCGCAGGCTCGATGCCAGCACCGTTTCATAGAGGTCGCGGATCGATTGCGAAAACAGCTCGTTGCTGCGCATGCCGGTCTCGCTGATCTGGTCGAGAATGGTCTTCAGCTTGAGCAGTTCCCCGTGCTGGCCGGCGGTCATCACCTGGCCGTTCCAGACCACGCGTCGGATGGTATCGGCCGCGGTCATGATTTCGAACAGCGGCGGGCAGAAGGAGCGGGCATGTGACAGCAACCCGTCGGCGACGCTCGGGTCGAGCGAGGCAAGCGCATTGCTGCTGCTGCCATGGAAGGCGACATCCACCGGGATCATGACCTGGCCCTGCCAGCCCGGCGGTCCCATGTAGCCCTGATAAGCTTCGGCGCTGATGGTGCGTACCAGGTATTCGCGGCCGCCGTAGACCATCAGGCGCGGACTTGCCGAGCGATTGACCGGCACGGTGGCGCCAACCGGAATCCACAGTTCGTCGGCGCTGGCGATCACCTGGTTGTTCCCATCGAGCAGCAGCATGTTGGCGCGCTCGTCGGCATCACGATGTGAATCGAAAATCCCGGCCAGTTCTTCCTCGAAATGGAAGCACAGGCACAGCACGCCGACCGCGACGCCGGTGTCCGAATGCAGCATGCGGCGCGAGTAAATCAATGCCTGTTTTTTCAGCGGCCGCAAGTCGGTCGCACGGAAGGTTTCGACATAACCTTCCGCCATGAGCGTCTGACGGATCAACGGATCGGTGCTGCCTTCCAGCGGTGACGATTCATCGATCTGGACCAGCACGTTGCCTTCGGTGTCGAGCAGGATAATCTCGTCGTAGACGGTGTATTTGTTGCGGTAAGCGCGCAGGCGCAATCGAATCGCGTCGGCGTCGTCGTGCATGCCGGCGACAAATGCACAGAGTTCGCGGTCGGTGGCAAGGAAGCCGACATCGGCGGTGCGCTCGTACAGGTTGCGCACCACGATGTCGATCACGTACTGCGCCTTGGTGCCAATCTCGTCGAGCACGTTGCCGACTTTTTCGGTGACCAGGCTGGTAACCAGTTCCTGTTCGAGGCGATTGAAGCCGGCGCGGGTCGCGGCCATGGTCGGCAGGATGGTTTTCGCTTCGACCGGACAGTTCATTTTGGCGGAAGCTTCAATCATGCGCCACATGAGGTTCAGTTCGCGCAGCGATTGCTCGCAGCGAACGACGTCGCGCATGTAGGGAAGAAATGTGTCGATGGGTAAGGGCGCTGAATCACTCATGATGACTGTCTTGGCAATTATTTCTCTTAAGCTCTCAGCGCAGTCCGGGTGGAGACACGCTTCGAGGTGAGCGGCACATTTAGGTGCACTGCAACATTCTTGCAATTTGCAGGCCAGCAGGGAATTTCCAGCGTTTTTGGGCCTCAAACCTAGCCTTTGCTGTTGTTAGGCAATGGCAACGCCTGTTGTCACCCCTATGCGCGCCGCGTGCTTAGACAGCGAGCGCCGTTTTGGTGCGCATGGTCAAAAACCCGCAGAGACATGCGCAATGCTGGTGCTTGATCAAGAGCGACCAGAGGCGATGTTTTTATGCTGGCCGTCCAGCGAATGAAGCTAAACTAGAACCGTTATTGCAAGTGATAGACCTATGAAACCTGTTGCACCCGGCACCGTCATTTTTCACCGTCACCGAGGCTATGGCGTTATCACGTCGGTCAATCTGCTGACCGGCTGGATTTCGGCCCGTTTCGGCGACGAGGTGCGCACACTCGACCTGAATCTTTCCCATGACGAGCTGCAGCACGCCGATGGCGAGCCGATCCATTTCCGGCGTGATCCGCCAGACCGCATGCCGCACGCGCGGCTGATGGCCATGGTGCGCGAACTGCATCGCGCCGGCTATCAACGCTTATATTTGTACAGCTGGCCGAAACCATCGGGCCTGCACTGGCGCTGGCACCTGTTCACCGGACAGCGCAACTGGATGGATCGTGCATGGCGCGAAGGCTGGTACGGATCCGGTGCGGATTACAACTTCAACCCGATACTCGGCTGGGGTGACCAGCCGGGCGCCACGTCCAAGGAACTGGTGAACGCATTTGCGCAATTCGATCCGCATGGTCTCGCACAGGCGTTGAAGCGCGATGAAGACCACACCGCATGGTTCGATGCGGTGTGCGAAGCCTTGCTGCCAAATTATGCGTACACGCTAGGCTGGGATTATCGCGATGGACCGGTACCCGAGCACCTGCCGGTGATCCCGGTACGACGTGGCGTGCCGCCATATGCGGGACCGCCGCTGCCTTGGCCACCTGGCTGGACACGCCTGTGGACCGGTGGAAGTACGCTGGTGCGCAGCAGCGTCAGAACAAATCCCGCTGGCGCCCCTTCAGACGCCTTTCGTTGATTTGCACAATGGAAGTCTCACGCGGGCCGGCGCTCAGCACGATCGCATCGCCGGCCGCAATCGCTCCCGGTTCAATCACACGCAGGTAAAAGCCGCTATTGCCGGCCTGCACCATCATCTTTGCCGCGTGGCTAAAGCCCATCTTTGCATTGAACTTGAAGCAGGGCTGGCGCGGTTCCGTCACTTCCAGCAGCACGGTGCCGATGCGCAGCCGGTCGCCGATCCAGAGATCCTTTTCCAGCAAACCCTGCAGCGTGAGATTTTCTCCCATCGCGCCGGGCGGCAGCGGCTCTTCACGCTTCAGTGCCGCGAGACGCTGCGCAATCCAGAAGCCGTAATGCTCGGACGGATAGGCATACACGGCCTTATTGATGCCGCCGTGCACAGTAGGGTCCGCCTGTTCATCACCGTCGAGACCAAGCCGGTTCACCCGGACAGCGCCACCGACTGGCCGCTTGTGCATTCCGGTGGCGATGCGCCGCACCGGTTCCTTCATGTGTTCCGATGGCCGAACGAACAAGTCGCCGATGGCGCCGACATTAACACTGATGACTTTCATGCTGCCTCGGCCATGCGGCGGCGCTGCGCCATGTTGCCTGCCATGAGCGATACCGCGATGGCGACCGCCATGGGTACCACCGCGAAATACGACAGCTTGGCCGTGCCGGCAACCGATACGATGACACCGCCGAGGAAGGCACCCGCCGCCTGGCCGAGATAAATGGCGGAGGAGTTGAGCGATACCGATGCCGAAGCAAGCGAAGGCGCCATCCCAACCAGGCGCGCCTGCTGCGAACCATTGATCGCAAAGCAGCCGAAGCCCCACAACAGCATGAGCACCACCGATGCCGGCAGCGAGCCGCGCGACAGCGGCCAGGCAATGATCGCCGCCAGCATGCAGCTCATCGCGACCACGCCGACACGCATGGGCCCGATGCGGTCCATCACGCGCGCGCCGAGCACATTACCGATGACGCCGGTGACGCCGAAGCACAGGAACAGAAGACTGATGACGGTCGGTGTCGCGCCAATGAAATCCTTCAGCAGCAATGCCATATACGCGAACATGGTGAACATGCCGAGCGCCTGGATCGCGGTGACGGAAATCACCAGCAGCAGGGGTGTGTTGGCAAACAGCGCCTTCCATGCCGCACGGTCCATCGGCGCGACGAAGAGTTTGGCCGGAATCTGTATCCAGACAGCGACGGCAAACAGCGCGGATATCACGCCGACCAGCGCCATGGTTGATCGCCAGCCAATATGCGCACCCAGATAAGAGCCGAGCGGCGTGCCGACCACGGCAGCAATCGACCAGCCGAGGAATACCAGGCCGATCGCCTTGCCGCGCATTGCGGCGGGCACCATCAGGCCTGCGGTTGCCGCGGCCTGGGCAGTAAAAAGTGCGGCGCCAATAGCCGTCACGATGCGTATTACCAGCAGGCTGGTATAGTCCGGCGCCAGCGCGGCAACCCCATGCATGACAGCGTAAAGCACGAGGGAAGCGGTGAGCAGCTTGCGCCGGTCGATCGCCGTGGTCCAGCTTGCAAGAAAGGGGCCGCCGACACAGATCATCATTGCAAAGCCGGAAATCAGCATGCCAACCATGGCATGCGAAATCGCGAGGTCGGCAGCAAGCTCATTAAGCATGCCGGGCACGACCATGACGCCGGTGCCGATGGCGAAATTGCCGAGGGTAAGGGACCACAGTCTGGGTTGCATGGCAGCTCCGGAAAACGAGGATCCCAGTGTAACCAAAGCCGCCCAGGCTTGCTGAATGACTCGAAACGGTACGCAAAAACCAAAGCGCCGTGTCCTTTATCGGGACACGGCGCTTTGATGATGCTGCGTTTCGGTGGATGAACTGACGTACTTGGCGCTGCTCAGCGCCGGCGTTGCGACATATGACCAAGGGCAATCGCCAGCGCGGCACCGCCCAGTGCTTTCACCAGCGTCGGGTTTTGCGCATAGAAGCTACTCATGCGATCAATGACGCCGGGATTTTCGCGTTCGGCATGTGCAGCCAGTTCCTCGACTTGCTGCGGACTAAGCTGGTCAACCTGGTCCGGTGTCAGCTGTACTTGCTGCTCACCGCCACCGCGATTGAGCAGGCCGCCCAGACCACCCAGGGCGCCACCACCCAGTACTGAGGCGAGTACCGAAGGGCCGACCGAACCCAGCAGCTGATTCAGCATGCCTGTACGCTGGTTCGTGTCAGCCTGATTGAAGAGCTGGCCCACCATGTTGCTGAACGGTGGTGTCTGATCGGAACGGAAGGCTTGGCTCAAGCCGTCACGTAGATCTTCCTGCGGAGAATTTTGCGCAATGTTATCGAAGTCCTGTTCCACGTCATGCGATGCGCGGCCAGCGCCGGCGCCACTGTATTGCTCCAGAATACGGCCGATGTCGAATCCGAGTCCCATAGTTATCTCCTGTAATCGTTCCTGTGGTTAGCTAGCGCGCCGTACAACGTGCCGAAAGGGATTTCAGCGTCCTGTGGACGGGTGTCTGCGGCGCTGCGTTCCGATAGGAGGCCGGCATGTGGCTATAGTTCCGTCAGCCTGACAGGAGATCTACGATGACGCGTTATCGCTCGCCGCGAATGTAATGTTCCATCTGTTCAATGATGAATTGCTGTTCCGAGATGATGTCGGCCACGAGGTCGCCGATGGAAATCAGCCCGACCAGCTTTTCGTTTTCGATGACCGGCAAATGCCGCAAGCGGTTCTCGGTCATCAGCGCCATGCATTGCTCATTGGTTGTATCCGGTCGCACGTACATCACCGAAGTCGTCATGATGTCGCGCACCGGCGTCTCGTTGGACGCACGGCCTTTCAGGACCACCTTGCGCGCATAGTCACGCTCGGTCACGATGCCGACAATTTTTTCGCCTTCCATGACGAGCAGGGCACCGATGCCGCGTTCCGCCATCAGCTTGATCGCATCGAGCACGGTGGTGGTCGGCGTGACCGTATAGACTTGAGTATTGCTTTTGTTCTTCAGAATCTGGGAAACACTGTGCATGTGCAATCTCCTGATCGGGTGGCATCAAACCATTGTAGGCATGCTTTCCACCCTTTGTTTGACCTTGAATAGGAAATAAGCATTGGCCGTACACGCTATCGTATTTCCAGCGTGCGCGGGATGCGTGCGTCATTGGAACACTTGCGGATTTAAAATGTTTTTCGGTGTTCCATTGGCAAAATCGACGATGTTCTGAAAGGCGGCGCGGAAATAAATCTCGTAACTGTCCTTTTCGACATAGCCGAGGTGCGGCGTCGCCAGGACATTGGCATAGCGCAGCAAGGAAAAATCTTTCGGCAAGGGCTCGGTTTCGAATACGTCGAGCGCGGCAAATCCCGGATGCCCAGCACGCAACGCGCCATCCAGTGCACCGGAAGCCACCAGTTCTGCCCGGCTGGTATTGACGAAAAGGGCGGAGCGCTTCATGCGCGCAAGATCTTCCGCCGTCACGATCTCACGGGTTGCGTCGTTCAGGCGCAGATGGAGTGAGAGCACGTCGGCCTCGGCGAAGAAGCTTTCGCGGTTTGCTGCAGCGCGATAGCCGTCGTTCTCCGCGGCGGCCCGGCTAGCTTCGCGGCCCCAGACCATCACATCCATACCAAACGCCTTGCCATAACCGGCCACCATCCTCCCGATACGACCGTATCCCCAGATGGCGAGCGTGCGCCCTTTAAGGACGGTACCGAGCGTGTTGAGTTCCGGCGCTACCGACGCGGTTTGCCACAAGCCGTCACGCAAATTTGCCGCGTACTGTGGAATCTTGCGTGTTGCCGCCATGATCAGTGCCCAGGTCAATTCCGCCGGCGCAGTCGGATCGCCCACGCCTTCGGCAATCGCGATGCCGCGTTCGGTAGCCGTCTCCACATCCACATGACCGCTTAACTTGCCGGTTTGCGAAATCAGTTTCAGGCGCGGCAGTTTTTGTAGTAACGCCCGATTGAATGCAGTACGTTCGCGGATCAGCACCAACGCTTCGTAGTCGGCTAGACGTATCGCAAGTTGGACGAGTCCGCGTGCGCTATTGTTGAATATCTTCACCTCATGTCCATCAAGCAGACGGAAGCAATCTAGATGGCGGACACTGTCCTGATAGTCGTCGAGGATCGCGATTTTCATAGTGGTTTAGCAAGTTTTTGGTAATTACGTAAGAAAGATACAAGTATGCCGAGAAACAATAAAGGTCTACTACAAAACTCGGGAATTCTTCCTACATTTTTGTTGTAAATCATTGAGCAAGGGTACCCCCGCGTGTACAATCGGTTCCTATTTTTCGCGCCTCGAAACGCACTTCGATGTTGGCGCGAGCCCACCAGCCCGACCATTATTCTATTTTTCGGGCTGCAGCGCGGTCACTACGAGACCGCGTTCGACAAGACCGCCGTACCGCTGGCTATTGGTGCCAGCCGAGCCACAAGCTAACGACGATCCTGCCGTGCCGGGACAAGACAGAATTCTTTATTGGCATTGGAGGAAGTAACTTATGAACCAACCCGTCATGGGAGGCATTGCACCATTGAATGCGCCAACTTACGTCAAACAGCAGAAGCTGATTAGCTGGGTAGCCGAGATCGCCGCCCTGACCAAGCCCGACCGCATCTACTGGTGCGACGGTTCCCAGGAAGAATACGATCGCCTGTGCGCTGAAATGGTTGCCGCCGGCACCATGAAAAAGCTGAACGAAGCCAAGCGCCCGAACAGCTATCTAGCCTGCTCCGATCCTTCCGACGTCGCCCGCGTCGAAGACCGTACCTTCATCTGCTCCGCACGCCAGGAAGACGCCGGCCCGACCAATAACTGGATGGCTCCGTCCGAAATGCGCGTCACGCTGAACGGCCTGTTCGACGGCTGCATGCGCGGCCGCACCATGTACGTGGTGCCATTCTCGATGGGCCCGCTCGGTTCGCCGATCGCCCATATCGGCGTCGAGCTGTCCGACTCTCCCTATGTTGCCGTCAACATGCGCATCATGACCCGCATGGGCAAGGCCGTGTACGACGTACTGGGCACCGACGGCGAATTCGTGCCTTGCGTGCACACGGTCGGCAAGCCGCTGGCCAAGGGTGAAAAGGATGTGCCGTGGCCGTGCAACGAGACCAAATACATCGTCCACTACCCTGAAACCCGCGAAATCTGGTCATTCGGTTCCGGCTACGGCGGCAACGCGCTGCTGGGCAAGAAGTGCTTCGCACTGCGTATCGCGTCGACCATGGGCCGCGACCAGGGCTGGCTGGCTGAGCACATGCTGATCCTCGGCGTCGAATCGCCGGAAGGCAAGAAGCACTATGTCGCAGCGGCATTCCCGTCTGCCTGCGGCAAGACCAACTTCGCGATGCTGATTCCGCCGAAAGCCTTTAACGGCTGGAAAGTCACCACCATCGGCGACGACATCGCCTGGATCAAGCCGGGCGCCGATGGCCGCCTGTACGCAATCAATCCGGAAGCCGGCTACTTTGGCGTGGCACCGGGCACCAACACCAGCTCGAACGCCAATTGCATGGCTTCGCTCAGCGGCAACACCATCTTCACCAACGTCGCGCTGACCGACGATGGCGATGTCTGGTGGGAAGGCATGACCAAGGAAGCGCCGGCGCACCTGATCGACTGGCAGGGCAAGGACTGGACACCGCAAATCGCCAAGGAAAGCGGCCGCAAGGCAGCGCATCCGAACGCGCGCTTTACCGTCGCCGCAACCCAGAATCCGGTAATCGACCCGGCATGGGACGATCCGGCCGGCGTGCCGATTTCGGCCTTCATCTTCGGCGGTCGCCGTTCGACCACCGTGCCGCTCGTCACCGAAGCCCGCAACTGGGTGGAAGGCGTCTACATGGCCGCGACCATGGGTTCGGAAACCACTGCGGCCGCCGCAGGCCAACAGGGCGTGGTGCGCCGCGATCCGTTCGCGATGCTGCCGTTCATGGGTTACAACATGAGCGACTACTTCCAGCACTGGCTAAACATCGGCAAGAAGATTGCCGCTTCGCCGGCCGAACTGCCGAAGATCTTCTGCGTCAACTGGTTCCGTACCGATGAGAACGGCAAGTTCGTCTGGCCCGGCTTCGGCGACAACATGCGCGTACTGAAGTGGATGCTGGACCGCATTGAAGGCAATGCCGGCGGCGCCGAACACATCTTCGGTGTCACACCGCGCTATGAAGACCTGAAGTGGGACGGGATCGAATTCACCCGCGAGCAGTTCGACCGGATCACTTCGATCGACAAGAGCGCATGGGACGCCGAATTGAAACTGCACGCGGAGCTGTTCGACAAGCTGAAGTACCACTTGCCCAGCGAACTGGAATCGACCAAGGCTCAGCTGGAAAAGCGTCTGGCAGCATAATGAAATATCAGGCAAGCCCGGTTCAGGCTTGGCGATGTTAAGCAAGGCACCTTCGGGTGCCTTTTTTCTTTCCTTGCCAGGATGCCATGCAAAATTTACCGGATTGTCATCGGTTTCTTTGGCTCAAAGCATAAAATGCAGCATCATGCGATGCGATCCTTGGATGGTCATGCTTTTTGCTTATCTTTTGAGTTCAAGGGTGAAACTAATTTGATCAGGTGTGTGTGCGATGACGGAAGGCTTGATCTGAAACTATTCAACCGTGACATAAATTCTGTACCCAAACAAGGATCCAAATATGGCTGTCAGCTTATTAGCATTGCTTGATGACATAGCGTTTCTGGCCGACGACGTCGCAGCCATGTCAAAAATCGCAGCGAAGAAAACCGCAGGGGTACTTGGAGACGACATTGCATTGAACGCGGATCAGGTAACCGGGTTCGCTCCGAGCCGGGAATTGCCAGTGGTTTTTGCTGTAGCGAAAGGCTCTGCAATAAATAAGGCGATCTTGGTGCCCATTGCACTTCTTCTTGTCGCATTCGCACCCTGGGCATTAACGCCGTTGTTGATGATTGGAGGCGCATTCCTTTGCTTCGAAGGTGTCGAAAAGGTTTTTCATAAGTTTTTGCACTCTGAGGCAGAAGACAAGGCCCGCCACGCTGAGCTCATCACTCACGTGCAATTGACGCCTGATCAGTTGCTTGCGGCTGAAAAAGAGAAGATTAAAGGTGCCGTGCGTACGGACTTCATCTTGAGTGCCGAAATCGTTGTAATTTCACTCGGTACGATTCAAGGTGCACCGTTTATGACCCAAGCTGCCGTACTCGTTGCCATCTCCATTGCGTTTACGATTGGTGTTTATCTTGTCGTCGCCGGAGTTGTCAAGTTGGACGATCTTGGACTTTATCTTGCTGCCGGGGTCAATGGCGCGAAGAAAGCCGCAGGCCGCTTCATACTGTGGATCACCCCTTACCTGATGAAGACACTTTCCATCCTGGGAACCGTTGCCATGTTCCTTGTCGGTGGCGGCATCATTGCACACGGATTTCCGTTCCTTCATCATTTTGCAGAGCATGCTGCACACGAAGCGCAGGAGTTGCCCACCGTGGGCAATGTTTTAGCGTTCGGAACGCCGCTGCTCATCAACATGGCAATCGGTCTCGTTGTAGGCTCACTTGTCCTTGCGCTGGTGTATTTATACAAGAAGACATTTCGCAAAAGCGCAGCAGCGCATTAAATAACTGCCCGTTTCATAGGATGGCCTGATGCGATACAGCGAGCCGCAATGGACGGTTTTAATTCCACGTGCCGGTCGGTTCCAGATTAGGAGACTGTTCCCGTAGCGCCCAGCGCAGCGGAAACGCGTTTTTCCTGAACACATAACGCGCGGGCTGAAAACGCAGCAGTCGCCTGGCGCCCTCGAATCGGCTTACTTCTTCTTCGTCCCACAGGACACAGGCCTTCCCAGTGACCTGCAGCAGATCGCCGTCTTCAAAATCAATGAACAGCAAACCGGCCCGGCCATCGGCAAGAATGTTGCCGATGGTGTTGAAAAAATTGTTCCCGACGAAATCCGGCCAGGTCAGTTCTCCATCCTCGCCGACGTTCACAAAACCCGGCTTGCCTCCACGGTGTGACACATCGGCACCATGTGCCCTGCCAGCGGAGGCATCCGCCATGGTGGCGATAAAGAAGGTATCGCTGCGGCGGACCAGCGCTAACGCGGCTGGCGGCAGCGCTCCGGTGCCTGACACGACTTGACCGCCGTGTCCGTCGGGCTCGTGGGTCGCAAGCTCCCGCGTCTGTATATATTTTGGGCAATTGCCAAAGCTCTGTTGTACGGAAAACGTGAAACCTTGCTCGTCTACCTGCGTGACGATGCCATTGGCACGATTACGCCGCCGGGTTTCGAACTCCAGCCCGAGTGCACCAAATTCGGCACCCGGTTTTACCATTGCTGACAGTGGATCAGGGTCGCACAGCCGTGCACCCACACGCAGCGTGGTCGCATCGGGTGAAGCGATAAAGCCAGGCTTGCCCCAGATGATGGAAGCCCAGACCTGTGCATTCGCGTCGGTGCCGCCGAGAAGCAGGGTTGGCAGCTTGTTGAACAATTCACGATGCTGGTCGGGCATATGATTACGCAGCACGACCGCACCGACTCTTTCCATCTGTGCGCGGACACCGGCGCGTTCCTGAGCGTCGATTTCTCCGCGATGGAAGGGCTCGGGATTGTGGGCTTGTGGCGAACGAGCGGTATCCATGATGATCTCCTAGGCGGCTTTGCCGGGATGCGGCGGCAGTTCAATCATCGGCACAAATCGTGGCATTGCTTCGATGCGCTTCAGCCACGCCTGCAAGGCCGGATAAGGCTCCAGCGACACATCGCCTTCCGGAGCGCGGGCGATATAGCTATAGGCGGCGATGTCGGCGATCGTGGGATGCGTTGCAGCGAGATAGGAACGCTCTTGCAATTGCTTGTCCATGACGGTGAATAAGCGAGCGGCAATCGCGGTCGCGCTGTCGATGTCATACGGCCGGTTGAAACGTTTGATCACCCGCGCCAACGCCGGCCCGAATGCGATTTCACCGGCAGCGACCGACAGCCAGCGCTGCACTTGCGCGGCACCGGCCGGGTCGCGCGGCATCCAGTGTTCATCGCCGTATCGCAATGCCAGGTACACCAGGATGGCGTTGGAGTCGGCGACCACGGTACCGTTGTCGTCGATGACCGGCACTTGTCCGAAAGGATTGAGCTTGAGGAAGTCTTCGCTCTTTTGCTCGCCCGCGCGCAGATCGATGTCGATCGTCGCGTAGGGCAAGCCCAACAGCGAAAGAAACAGTTCTGCCCGATGCGCGTGGCCGGACACGATGCTGCGATACAGCTTGATCGGGGATGTGGTTTGCATGTTGCGCCTCCTGGTCGATATGGAGACGCCATTGTGCGTCGCGGGCATTACTGAATAAATGGGATTAAACAAACAAAATTGCTCCATAATTCGGAGTAATCCGCGATAAGCAGACAGCATCCCCTGCGCCTCATTGATCTCCTTGCACGAACGACATGGACAAACTGCGTGGTATCCAGACTTTCATCGCCATTGCCGAAAAGGGCAGTCTGACCGCTGCCGCCAATGCGCTCGACACGTCATTGCCGACGGTGGTGCGCAAGCTTGCGGAACTGGAAGAAAGCCTTGGCGTACGCCTGTTCAATCGGACAACGCGCCGCATTCACCTGACCGATGAAGGATTACGTTATCTCGCTATCTGCAAGACCGCACTTGGGCAACTGGAAGAAGCGGAAGAAGCACTGTTCGATGCCAAGGCCAAGCCAACCGGCAAACTGATGCTGACAGCGCCCGTCTTGTTTGGACGTCTCCATGTTGCACCCTTGGTAGCGGAGTTCATGCGCATGTACCCGGAGCTCACGGTGGAAATGCTGCTGCTGGACCGTAACATTGATCTCATCGAAGAAGGCGTCGACGTCGCAGTACGGATCGGTCACCTCGTGGATTCAAGCTTGCATGCGGTATCTGCCGGCCTCCTGCACCGGGTCATCTGTGCCAGTCCTGCCTATCTGAAGCAGCACGGCACGCCAACACATCCGAGCGAACTGAGTGACCATGCCGGCATACGTTTTTCAGGACGAAGCGTACTCAGTGAATGGCAGTTCCGCGAAAACGGCCGCACGCTGAACGTGCGCTTCACACCGCGCCTGATCACCAATTCTGTCGATGCGGCGATCAATGCCTGTCGCGACGGACTCGGTATCGGTGCATTCCTGTCTTATATGATCCAGGCGCCGGTACGCGCAGGCGAACTTAAACCGGTGTTGCGCAAGTTCGAAGCTGAACCGCTTCCGATCCATATGCTTTACCCGCATTCCAAGCTCATGTCGGCACGTGTACGGGCTTTCATCGATTTCGCCGCACCGCGACTGCGGGCGCAGGATTTCACGAAACTTGGAAAATAAGTGCCAGAAAGCCGCATTTGTCCTGACGTAATTCGCAAGATGTTTCGCACGCCACAAGGCTGATGGTAAGTGCCAACTTACACACTTGGCCTAACCGATCAGCGCCAAATTTGCAAAATTGCTACTAATTGCTAACCGCAGCCTATTCGTATCCGTAACGTATCATTACAAAATATAACTTGCCGCAAGGCAATATTATGCAAAAATAGAACTCTCGCTGATACCGTTGCAGTTCCTTTGAACATTTTAACAAGCAGCACTTCATGGCCCCCAGTTCTGCCGACAACAAAGCTAGCACTGCTATTCCCGCGTCACGGCGAGGCGAGATCCTGCTCGAACTCGCCGTTCTCGCGTCGAATACAGCGAATGCCCAAATCGACGGATTGACCACACGGCTTTCCGAAGCGCTGTTGCGTGCATCCGCATCCTGCGCCGACCCCGCACAGGCACGCCTGCATTTCAACGCTGCCAGCCTGCTGAAGAAAAACCGCTATCCGTTTTACTACGTGGTATCGGAGCGGCTCGCGGCCATGCTCAAGCAGGAAGTCGAAGCGCTGGCCAACCCGGATTTCCAGCCTGTCGATGCGGGCGATGCGCCGCCTTCGCTGGAGCCGGACGTTGAAATCGACAAGAAGCTGTGCCTGGTCAAGGCCAGCCGCGCCATCGAAAATGAACATACTGAGCGCATGGTAGGGCTCGGCATGCGTCTCGGCGCACTGCTTCAACGCAATCCGCTGATCACTGCCGAGAACCCTTTCCGTCCGCACATTTTCCTTTCCGTGATCCACGATGCCTGGTGCGAATTTCAGCCCGACGTCACTGCGCATCACATCGTCTATCCGCTGCTGGGACCGGAACTCTGTCTAGACATGGGGCCGTTGCTGCATGCGCTGAACACGGCGCTGGTCAAGCTGGGCGTCATGCCGCAGCTGGTCAGGAAAACCCGCGGCGAGAATGGCGCCGCCAGCGTCGAAGACTTCGAAGAGCCAGAAGACGATGTGCTGCTGCCACAACTGCGCCGGCTTTTCTCGCCGTCATCCAAATCCACGGACAAGCCTTTGTCCAACGGGTTTCCTGCGCTGTTCGACGATGATGCGGTGATTGCCAGCACCGCGCGCAATGCCTTGCTCGGTTATCTCACCAGCTTCGACAAGAGCAGTCCCGATGCATCGCTTGCCGGCTTGCTCGACGAGATCAATCGCAACGCGCCGCGCGAAGGCCTGAGCGATTCGGATGCGAATGTTCTTGAACTGGTCGCCAAGATTTTTGAGGTCATCCAGCGTGACCCGCATATCGCCGGAGAGTTGAAGGCGACGCTGCTGCGCCTGCAATTACCGGTGCTGAAGGCGGCGCTGCAACAGCCGGAGTTCTTTTTCAAGCGTTCACATCCGGCGCGGCGCGCCATCGACACGCTGATCGGCCTGTGTGCGGGCTGGGAGCCCGAAAAGGGCGTGTCCGACCCGCTATACCTGCTCCTGGTGCGCAGCATTGACCGTATCGCGCATGAAGCAGACCGCCGTCCGGCTGTATTCCTTGATGTGGTATCGGATCTGGATGCGTATCGGCGCCGCGAAGAAACCACGACGGTGCAGGCGCTGAAGACAAGCATTGCACAGCGGCTGCAAGATGAAAAAATGATCGAGGCGCGCCGTGCAGCCAGGCAGCAGGTTGCCCTGCGCATCGGCACCGGTGAGGTCGTTGCCTTCGTCGAAGCCTTCCTGGAAGACCAATGGGTGCCGGTGCTGACCCTGGCCTACAGTGTCAAGGATGAAAAACCGCAGGCCCTCGATCATGCACTGCAAACCATGGATGACCTGGTCTGGAGCGTGAAGCCGAAGATCACGGCTGAAGAGCGCAAGGAACTGCTCGCCAAGCTGCCCACCATCGTCGCCGGCCTCAACAAATGGCTGGACATCATCCGCTGGAATGATGAGGCGCGCGTCAAGTTCTTCAACGACCTGGCAAAATGCCACGCCTCCATTGTGCGGTCGCCGCTGGAGCTGTCGCCCGAGCGCCAGGTGCAGATTGCACTGGCACTGGCGAAACAAGCGACTGAGCGTCGCTTGCAGCGGCAGGCCAATGCGGAGCCAGAACGCGTACCGGATGCGTACGATGCGCAGGTACAGGCACTGGAGCAGGGCGCATGGGTTGATATCGGGCGTGAAGACCGCACCCGGCGGCTGCGTCTTGGCTGGGTCAGCCCGCTGCGCAACCTCTACATCTTCGGCACCCGTGAACGGCAGGAAGCACTGTCGATGACCGCTGAAGAATTTGCGCAGGCCCTGCGCGAAGGACGCGCGCATATTGTTCCGGGGGCCGGGCTGATAGGGCAGGCGCTGGCCGAAGCACTCGGCATCGACCTGGGCAACAGCGCCAACTCGGACTCCGCCGGCGACAAGTCCGCCGCATAAGCTCCCACCCCACTCAAATAGCATCCACTAGCAACCAATAGCATCGTTACGCAGACCGACTGCGTTGTCCTCGGGCTATCCTCATGACCACATTGCATGCCACGCATCGCGGCAACTGTGATGTAATCGCATTCACGTTTATCTTCAGGAGGCGTGTCATGGGAATCTTGATTACGGGTCTCGTACTGTTTCTGGGTATCCATCTTGTTCCGGTGCTGACCGGCATGCGGAACAATTTGTTTTCGTCGCTGGGCGAGAAACGCTACAAGGGAATGTTTTCGCTGGTCTCGGCGCTCGGGCTCATTCTCATTGTCGTCGGCTATGCACGTGCGCCGTCCGAACCTTACCTGTTTTCCCCCTTTCCGTTTGCCATCATGATTGCGCCGCTGGTGATGATCATCAGCTTCATCCTGCTGGCGGCGGCCAACATGAAGACCCATATCCGCCATACGGTCAAACATCCGATGCTGATCGGCGTCGGCTTGTGGGCGACGGTGCATCTGCTGGCCAACGGCGAACTGAAGGCCTCTTTGCTGTTCGGTGCTTTTCTTGCCTATGCGATCATCGATCTGCTATCCGCAACCAGCCGGCATGCGATCAAATCTTTTACCCCGACGTCGCGGCATGATGTCCGCGCGGTGCTCGGTGGCATCGTGATCGCACTGCTGGTCATGACAGTCCATCGCCTGCTGTTCGGCGTGAAGGCGGTGCCTTGGGGCGTATAGCGCGCTTTCGCACTGGGTATCCGCCGTGCATCAAGCCGGCTTGAATTCCGCGATCAGGAAATCGATGAAGGTCCGCACCTTGGCCGGCAGGTTGCGCCGGCTTGGATAAAACACGAACAGGTCGGCGGGCGCCAGCTTGTAATCAGGCAGCACCAGCCGCAGGCGCCCGCTGTCCAGATATTTGGCGACGTCCCATTCGGAGCGCATCAGGATGCCGTGGCCATCCAGCGCCCATTTCAGTACCACGTCGCCATCGTTGCTTGACAGCGTTCCGCCCACTTTCACCGATTCCGTCCTGCGCCCTTTTTGCAAACGCCAGATGCCATGCGCATCGTCGTTCTGACGATGCAGGATACAGCGATGCGTGCTCAGTTCCAGCGGCGTGCGCGGCTCGCCCATTTTCTTCAGGTAGGCCGGTGACGCACACAGGAAACGTGCATTCGACATGATCTTGCGGGCGGTCAACCGGGTATCGGGCAATTCACCGAAGCGTATCCCCAGATCAAATGCTTCTTCTACAAGGTTGATCGGCCGGTCGGTCAGCTGCAGTTGTACCTCGACTTCCGGATAATGCTGTGCAAACGTGGAAATGAGGGGAGCGATGGTGGTTCGGCCAAAGCCCAGCGTGGCATTAATGCGCAGCAATCCTTTGGGGGCGCCGCGGCTTCCGGCAAGTTGCTCTTCCATTTCGCGAATACTGGCGAGAATCTGCGTCGCGTGGGCCAGATACAGCTCGCCTTCGCTGGTCAGGCTAAGGGTCCGGGTAGTGCGATTGACCAGTCGCACACCGAGCCGCTGCTCCATCTGCGCCAGGCGCTTGGTGGCGGCAGGCGGCGTCATGTCCAATTCGCGGGCGGTCGCCGACAGGCTGGCTTTCCTGGCGAGAACAACGAAGAAATGTAATTCGGATGCAGCGTCGTTTTTCACATGCGGTGAATGGTGTATTGAAATACCGTTAATTATACGGACTGGCTTACGCAGTATGCTGACGTTCTCCCTGATGCAGGTTCTCTCAGAAGAAAAGGTAAGGTGCCCGAATGAAAATTGTTGAAATCCGCGAAAAAACCCTTCCGATCAGTTCGCCCATCCGCAACGCTTACATCGATTTCAGCAAGATGACGCTGAGCCTGGTGGCGGTGATCACCGACGTGATCCGTGATGGCAAACCGGTGGTCGGCTACGGCTTCAATTCCAACGGGCGCTATGGTCAGGGCAACCTGATGCGCGAGCGCTTCATTCCGCGCATCCTTGCTGCCGATCCGGCAACGCTGGTCAATGACGCGGGCAATAATCTTGACCCGCACAAGATCTGGAACTGCATGTTCACCAATGAAAAACCTGGAGGCCACGGCGAACGTTCGGTGGCGATCGGCACCATCGACATGGCGGTGTGGGATGCGGTGGCAAAGATCGAGAACAAGCCGCTGTTCCGCCTGCTCGCCGAACGCTATGGCGACGGCACGGTGAACAAGGATATCTTCGTCTATGCAGCCGGCGGTTATTACCATCCCGGACAGGATCTGAATGCGCTGAAGGATGAAATGCGCAGCTATATCGACCGCGGCTATACCGTGGTCAAAAAGAAAATCGGCGGTGCGTCGCTCGATGAAGACCTGCGCCGTATCGACGCCATCATGAGCGTGCTGCAGGATGGCCAGAAACTGTGCGTCGATGCCAACGGCCGCTTCGACATGGATACCGCGATCGCGTATGCAAAGGCGATGTCGCAGTATGACTTGTTCTGGTACGAAGAGCCGGGCGATCCGCTCGACTTTGAACTGCAGGCGGTGCTGCGCAATTATTACGACAAGCCGATGGCGACTGGCGAGGACCTGTTTTCAATGCAGGATGCGCGCAATCTGATCCGTTACGGCGGCATGCGCCCTGACCGCGACTGGCTGCAGTTCGACTGCGCACTGAGCTATGGTCTGGTGGAATACCTGCGCACACTGGATATGCTGCGCCAGCACGGCTGGTCGCCATCACGCTGCATTCCGCACGGCGGCCACCAGATGTCCCTCAATATCGCAGCCGGGCTGGGATTGGGCGGCAATGAATCGTATCCGGACCTGTTCCAGCCTTTCGGCGGTTTCCCGGATGGCGTCGAAGTCGTCAACGGCTACGTGCACATGCCGGAACTGGTCGGTATCGGCTTTGAAGGAAAAGCGAACCTGTACAGCGAGATGCGCGCCTTGAGCAGCTAGGCTCGCATGCAGGTCGAGACCGTTGATGCGGACACTTCACGATCACGCGTAGTCGCGCGGCGCAGCAATTCGTTGGCAAACCGGCCACGCAGCAGCTGATCGAGGCGGCAAGCCAGGACCATGGTTGAGCGATCCGCCTGACAGCATGACTTGCTTTCTCTATACGAATCGCGACATCTTTCTTGCAAACAGCTACACTAATCCCATAAAAGATGGGATGAATCGGCGATATTTGACATAGTTAACGCACGCCACCCTACTAATACAACGACGCATGCCGGATATCAGCAAGGGGGCAAAGAAATGATTCGCGGTCTGTTGCTTGGCCTGCTGTGCGCGGCGCGTGCGGGCGGCTACCAAGTGAGAATCGAGTATTCATGACAAGCCGCTGGCGGAGCTGCCGCTGCATATATGTTTCCGGCATTCGGCGGAAGGCAAAGCGTTGCGACAGGCGTTCAACACAGCGTTACAAACCATATCCTTGCGTAAGCTGGAAAGCGAGTATTTCCAGCGGCTCGAGCGCAATGCGCTGCAGTTACCTTGAATCAGGCATAAGCACCCGGTTCGGGCATGCGTCACAGAATAATGTTTTTCGGCAAGCTTCATTATCTGCCGTAAAATTATTACAGCCGGTGTGAGAACCCGCCTATTGCCCATGCCAATCATTCAAACAATCGAGCAACGTGATCCCACGCCTTCGTTCCGTCGTGAAAGCACCCATGCAGCTCACACGCCGTTTCGTACTACATCTGTGGGCGGTACAAGATCGCGAACGAGTCAGGCTTTGGCAGGAAATGGCGCAGGTGCGCGGGCTGATGCAATTGCTTATGAAGCAACGCAACGGCTATCGCTGGACCGAGACCGACCGGCGAAAGATCCGTGCCCAATTGCGCAAGCTGGCATCGCTCAGCCCTTACATGGTGCTATTTGTGTCACCGGGTGGTTTCCTGGCAATGCCTGTACTGGCCTGGTGGCTCGACCGGCGCCGACAAAAACGCCTTGTCAACGAAAGCGAAAGCGAGAGCAGCTAAGACGCGAATGGGTTGCGAACTGGCCGGTGAGGAAGCAGGTCGATCTGTCGTGCAACGCGAGGCGTGTATGGCGACAGTGCATCAGGACGACATCCACGCTAAGTGCGCTAAGTGGAAAGCGTTGCAGCGGCACAGGCTGCTCCGGGGAGGACATCAATGGATAAGCAGCAACCGGAAGATGACGGTCTCGATCAGACATTGAAAGCCATCGAGGCAACCTACGAGGCCAACCTGCCGCCCCGGCTTGACGATATCGACGACGCCCTGCAGCACTGCCTCGACGAACCGGCCAATGAAGCGCATCACCATACTCTGCTGAGCAAGCTGCACGGTTTGGCCGGATCGGCCGGCACCTTTGGTTTTGCGCGTCTCGGCCTGCAGGCGACCGACCTCGAAATGTTGCTGAGTGCCTTCATGAAAGGCACCGCCCCCTTTGGCAAGGATTTCGCGCCGATTGCCTCGGGCGTGCGCGACCTGTCGCGCTGGGCGAAGGTCAATCCCAAGGGCGATGACGCGTCGCGTGAAATGACCGCCGCCATGCCGCGCAATCTTCGCGCTAACGACAGCAATGTTGCCGAGCGGCGGCTCATTTACCTGGTACACGACAATCCGATGCTGGCTACCGATATTGCCGTGCAGCTGCAGTATTTCGGTTATGAAGTCGAGGTCATCAGCGAACTGGCGCGACTACAAGTCTGCATCGACCGGCGCATACCGGCAGCCATCGTCATGGACCTCGGCTTCCCGACTGGCATTCTCGCCGGGGCCAAGGAAGTAGCACGCATCAAGACTGCCAACGCGCATCGCATCGCGGTGATATTCCTGTCGACACGCAGCAATTTCGAAGCAAGGCTGGCCACCGTGCGCGCCGGCGCGGATGGCTATTTTTCCAAGCCGCTTGATATGGTGGCGCTGATCGACCGGCTCGACCACCTGGTGGTGGCAGAGGAAGAGCGGCTCTACCGCATCCTGGTGATCGATGATGAAATCGAAACCGCCGATTACTATGCCGCAGTGTTGCGCGGCGCCGGCATGGAAGTGCGGGTGCTGCACAAGGTTGCCGACATGCTGAAAGTCCTCGGCGAGTACCGGCCGGAACTGATTTTGATGGATGTGTATATGCCGACCTGCAACGGCATTGACCTCGCACGCATCATTCGTCAGGATCCCATGTACCTCGACGTGCCCATCGTTTTCCTGTCGAGCGAAGGCAATCTCGATAACCAGCTGGACGCGATTGCGTCCGGCGCCGACGATTTTCTGACCAAACCGATCAAGCCGCTGCAACTGGTGTCGGCACTGACCAGCCGCGCCAGGCGTTATCGCGAACTGCGGGCGCTGATTATGCGTGACAGCTTGACAGGGTTGTTTAACCACTCCGCCATCAAGGAACACCTGATTCGCGAGATATCGAACGCGCGTCGTACGGCAACGCAGCTATCGCTGGTGATGATCGACATCGATCGATTTAAAAGCGTCAATGACAGCTATGGACATCCGGTCGGCGATCAGGTGATTCGCGGACTGTCACGCTTGCTGCAGCAACGCTTGCGGCGCAGCGACATCATCGGCCGCTACGGCGGCGAAGAGTTTGCGGTGATCATGCCGAATACCCCGGTTGACGCTGCGATCACCGTACTTGACCAGATTCGCGAGTCATTTTCAAATATCCGGCATCAGGCCGAGCATCAGGACTTTACCGTGACATTTTCCGCCGGGGTGGCCAGCCTGGGTGGGGATACCGAAGCGGACGAGTTGTTCCGGCTAGCCGATGTGGCGCTCTATGACGCCAAGAACAGCGGGCGCAACCGCATCGTCAGGGGATAGGAGTACGGGTCAGAAGCGAACGCCGTTAAAATTCGCCTGCCGATCTACAGTGCGTGATACTGGATTTCGCGCAGGAACCAGCATCCATTCTTGCTCAGGAAATGATAGCTCAATACCCAGTCGCGCTCCGGCTTGAAGACATCGACCACGGCCTTGCCCCATGCATTCTCGTCCACGGTAAATTCCAGCTGGTTGGCCTTGATGTAGTCGCCAAGTGCAGAACTGGCGGCGTCGCCTTGCCGGGTCACCATGCGCCGCTGCTCGGTAATCTGCTGCTTGCCGCCTTCAATACCGTATTCAAGGCGCACCCGGGTTGATGGATAGATCGTGCGGCTAAAAGCGAAATTCTTGTCGTTGGCAAAGTGACTGAAGAAGCTGGAGAAATTTTCTGGACGCTGTGTATCGCAAGCGGATGCCCCGAGCGGCAAGCCGGCAAGGGCAAGCATCGCTACAGCAATGGCAGTACGGAAATTCATATGGTTTCCCCTTGAATCTTTGCGGCTTGAGCTTGGAGGTTTGCGCTGTATTAGGCCATTTACGCCATTTATGCCATTTCTTCAGCATACGAGCACGACCACAAGCGATGCACGGTTGTATCAATAAATTAATTGATTATCCGCAATCCATCTTCGGGCGGGCGATAGCCGGCAGGTAATCGAAGCGCTTTTCACAAAAAACTCAAATCTGCTCTAGTATTGAGTCCAGCATTTACCGATGAATTTTCCAGTACGCCGATTCAACCGATTGACCTGATTGACGATACGTATGACGCCCCAGTCCACCATCGATACCATTCTCGAAGACGATTTTCATCCACTGCCTTACCTGATCCGTCTCCATGCGCAAGCCGCGCCGGACAGGCCGGCACTGGTCCAGGACGGCAGTTCGCTGACCTATGCCGAACTTGATGCCTTAATGGACCGCATTGCGGCTTCGCTCCAGCGTGACGGCCTGCGTCCGCGTGATGCGATTGCCATTTGCGCCGGCACTTCGATCCCGTATGCCGCGGTGTTCCTCGGTGGCTTGCGCGCCGGTGTCGCCGTGGCGCCGCTGGCCCCCTCGTCGTCGGCGGAAAGCCTGGTAACCATGGCCAAAGATGCGGATGCGCGCTTGCTGTTTCTGGATCGGACCGTGGCGGAGCAACTCGCACCGGTACGCGCATCCATCACCGCACCCACGGTTGCGCTTGACGGCAGCGACGCCGGCAAGGCTTTCGATGCCTGGCTGGCACCGGAAGGCAGCAAGCCGCAGCCGGTGGACATTGCCCCCGACTGGCCATTCAATATCATTTATTCGTCAGGAACGACCGGCGCGCCAAAAGGCATCGTGCAGCCCCATTCGATGCGCTGGACCCATGTGCAGCGCGGTCGCATCAACGGTTATGACAGCAGCGCCGTGACGCTGATTTCAACGCCGCTGTATTCGAACACGACGCTGGTGTGTTTTTTCCCGACCGTCACGCTGGGCGGCACCGTGGTGCTGATGGCGAAATTCGATGCCGGCACTTACCTGAAGCTGGCCCAACAATATCGTGTCACCCATACCATGCTGGTCCCCGTGCAGTATCAGCGCATCATGGCGCGCGAGGATTTCGGTCAGTACGACCTGTCATCGTTCCGCTGGAAGTTCTGTACCAGCGCGCCATTTTCCGCTGCACTGAAGGCCGACATCCTCAAGCGCTGGCCGGGCGGCCTGGTGGAATATTACGGCATGACCGAAGGAGGAGGCACCTGTATCCTGTCCGCGCATGAGCACCCGGACAAGTTACACACCGTGGGCCAGCCGGCCCCCGGACATGACATCCGCCTGATCGACGATGAAGGCAAGGAAGTCGGCCCCGGCGAACTTGGCGAAGTGGTCGGTCATTCACCGGCGATGATGGCCGGTTACCACAACCAGCCGCAAAAGACCGCCGAAGCGGAATGGTACGACCCGAGCGGCAAGCGCTTCATCCGGACCGGCGATGTCGGCCGTTTCGATGCAGATGGTTTCCTGACACTGATGGACCGCAAGAAGGACATGATCATTTCCGGCGGCTTCAATGTCTATCCGAGCGACCTGGAAGCGGTGCTGCAGCAGCATCCTGACGTGGTTGAAGCGGCGGTGGTCGGGGTGCCGTCGACCCGCTGGGGCGAGACGCCGATTGCGTTCGCCGTGGTGCGCCCGGGTGCGGCGCTCGACGACAAAACACTGCTGTCATGGGCCAATGAACGGCTGGGCAAGACGCAGCGGCTGGCGGCGGTCCAGATCACCGATGTGCTGCCGCGCAGCGCGATCGGCAAAGTCCTCAAGCGCGAATTGCGCGATAGCTTCGGCCGCACGCTCGACTGACAGACTGACTCAGAGACTGACTCAGCGGCGGCGCTTTACTTTCCAAAATAATGAACGACATGAACATACCGGATTCCTCTCTGTACAACACGCAGGAAGTTCTTGACCTGCTCAAACTTGAGCAAATTGAACCCGACCGCTATCGTGGCCAAAGCCATTTCATGGGCAGCCCGAATGTTTTCGGCGGCCAGGTGGTGGGACAGTCGCTGTACGCAGCGGCCGTCACCGTGCCGGAGCGTCGCGTGCATTCACTGCATTCGATGTTCCTGCTGCCGGGGAATCACCGCCTGCCGATCGACTATGAGGTCGAACGCGTGCGCGACGGCGGTTCGTTCAGTACTCGTCGTGTGGTTGCGATCCAGGAAGGCCGGCGGATTTTCGTGATGTCCGCCTCGTTCCAGCATGTCGAAGAAGGACTGTCGCACCAGAGGGAAGCGCCGCAGTCGCAGGATCCGGAAACCATTGAATCCAATATCGTCGCATGGAAAAAGCAACCGCCGCATCCCAAGCGTCCCTTCATGCCGGTGCCCGTGGATTTTCGTGCTAACCATGCAGGCGACATCCTGGGCGGCAATACCGGCGATCGAGGCAAGCAGGTATGGACCAAGGCGCCGCTCAGCCTGCCGGACGATCCACTGCTGCATGACACGCTGTTCGGCTACGTGTCCGACTATGGCCTGTTATGGACATCGCTGCAGCCGCACGGCATCCGCCTCGGCGATCCGCGCCTGCAGATTGCGAGCCTGGATCACACGATCTGGTTCCACCGCCCGTTCCGGATGGATGAATGGCTGCTGTTTGCGATGGAGTCGCCAAACGCTTCCGGCGGCCGCGGGCTGTGCCTGGCGTATGTGTACAATCGCGGCGGCGAACTGGTGGCCACGATTGCGCAGGAGGGCTTGATCCGGTTGCGCAACAAGCCGAACGCGTAGTCCAGATATTTCTGCGCGGTCCCGAACAGTATTTTGCTAAGTGCGCCTATCAAAATGACGATGGCAAGGCGCGCCGACGAAGACAGTACAGGCGTACGGCTAGGAGAAGCAACGCCGCAAGCGGCATTTTGATAGGCGCTCTAAATACTGTTCGGGACCGCTTCCTGCCATTCCCAAGAAAGATGCACATGGATGTCGTTTTATCGCCGGAAATCCTTGCGGCGCTGTTCTGTGCCGCCATGATTGCCGGTTTTGTTGATGCCATCGCCGGCGGCGGCGGGCTGATCACCATCCCGGTCCTGCTGCTGGCCCAGATACCGCCCCTGCATGCACTGGCGACCAATAAGCTGCAGGGCAGCTTCGGTTCCTTGACTGCGTCGGTGATGGCTCTGCGACGCGGGCTGGTGCACTGGCCGGACATGCGGGTACTGTTCGTCTGTTCCCTGATCGGTTCGGCAATCGGCGCGTTTGCCGTGCAATTCGTTCGTGCGCAAACGCTGGATATCGTCATTCCCGTGGTGCTGGTCGCGATCGCGATGTATTTCCTGCTGGCGCCGAATGCAGGCGCGGTCGAGAAAAAGCCACGCATCAATCAGGGAGCCTATCGTGGTGTGGTGGTGCCAGGCATTGGCTTCTACGATGGCATGTTCGGTCCGGGCACCGGATCATTTTTTTCATTGGCCGGCGTCGCCTTGCGCGGCCATAATCTGCTGACCGCAACCGCGCAGGCCAAGGTGCTGAACTTCGCCAGCAACATTGCATCGCTGGCGGTATTCATTGCCGGCGGCAAGGTCTTGTGGACCGCTGGCGCGGCCATGGTCGCTGGGCAGGTGATCGGAGCCTGGGGCGGTTCGCATGCGATGGTGCGCGGCGGTACCAAACTGATACGGCCGATGATCGTGACCGTGTGCGTGGTCATGCTTGGCAGATATTTGTGGCAAAAAGGTTTTCTGTCGTTCTAGCGTCGTTGTTTCCGGCGGGAGGTGGGGCCGGACATCCCAGAGCCGGCCGGCAGTCATCGCAGCGGAGACAACAATGTACATGGTGTACTGGACCGTGGTGGAAAACGGCGAGGCCTCAGCCCGGGGCCAGGAATTCGCGTCGAGCGATATGACTGGCGCAATGAAGCTCATGGAAGACTTGCGCACACGTCAGCGAGCTGGCGAGGGCATCTGTTTTGTTGCCATGTCGTCCGAAAACCCCAATTCGGTGGGCCATCCCGGCGTGGCCGATCCCGACCCCGATTACAACTGGAAAAAGCGCCGGAAGTAATACCTGGTGCGTGCGGGATTACCAGAGTCGATTCGCTACCGAATACCCGCACAATCCGCTCAGGGATATCCAGCCCGATTTATGACACACTCCTTTGCACGCGGATGCGCCATGGCGGTTGTCCGTTGCCTCCGTATCGCTTGCCAAAGGATCGTTCGACGTGGAAGTACACCAAACCCTCCCTTATCTTCGTGAAACGCTCCTGTTCCTGGCGCTGACCGGCATCCTGATTCCCCTGTTGCAGCGGGCGCGCGTCAACCAGGTACTCGGTTTTCTGGCTGCCGGCACACTAATTGGACCGTTTGGACTGGGGCTGTGGGCGGGTGAATTTCCCTGGCTGGCGTACTTCACCTTTCCTGATCGCGATGGCGTGGCGGCACTGGCGGAGTTCGGGGTGCTGTTTCTGATGTTCATGATCGGCCTCGAATTGTCGGCCTCGCGTCTCTGGGCGTTACGGCATTGGGTATTCGGTGCAGGTGTGGCACAGGTCGTCTTCAGTGCAACACTGATCGGCGGGCTGGCCTGGTGGTTTGGCAATCCCCCGGAGGTGGCCGCGATCCTCGGCTTTGTGCTGTCGCTGTCGTCGACCGCGGTAGTGATGCAATTGATGGATGAGCAGCGTTCGCTCGGTACGCCACTTGGTCGCGCCGGCTTTTCGATCCTGATGCTGCAAGACCTGGCGGTGGTGCCTTTGCTGATCCTGATCGGCGTGCTGGCAACCGGCAGCACCGAAGGTATGGCGGCGTTGGCCGGACTGGCATTGTTGAAGGCGGCCGTCGCTATCGTGCTGATTTACCTGCTCGGACGCCGCGTGATACGGCCGCTGTTCCAGACCTTCGTGCGGCAACGCCAGCCGGATGTGTTCATGGCACTGACGCTGTTGAGCACGCTTGGCATCGCGGCATTGACGGAGATGGCCGGCTTGTCGATGGCGCTGGGCGCTCTTCTGGCCGGTCTGCTGCTGGCGGAAACCGAGTTCCGGCACGAAGTCGAAGTGACCATCGAACCATTCAAGGGCTTGCTGATGGGCTTGTTCTTCATGTCGGTCGGCATGTCAATCGACTTGCGCGAAGTGGCGCGCTCGCCTTTATGGCTACCCTTGTCGGTGGCCGGGCTGTTTGCCATCAAGATGCTGGTGACCGCGGTGATTCTGCGCATCGGCGGTTTTCGCTGGGGACGTTCGATTGAGGGCGGCGCCTTGCTGGGGCAAGGCGGGGAATTCACCTTCATCGTGATCGGCTATGCATTGACTGCCAAGCTGATGCCGGTGGCGACCGGGCAATTCATCATGCTGGTCGTTGGCTTGAGCTTGTTCGCCACACCCCTGATCGCAAAAGCCGGCCGCAGTTTCCGCGAACATGCGGAAAGCCGGAGGTCGGCAGCGCAGGCCGAGCGTGACTTGTCGGAGCAGGCGGAGCAGATAGGGCAGAAAGAGGGCCACGTCATCATCGCCGGCTTTGGTCGTGTCGGGCAGTTGGTGGCGCAACTGGTCGCGGCACAAGAGATTCCTTATGTCGCTTTCGAAACGGACGCGCGGGTCGTGAGCAAGCTGCATGGCAGGGGATTGCCGGTGTTCTTCGGCGACGCGGCGCGGGTGGAACTGTTGCACAAGGTACGCGCGGAAAAGGCCGCCGCCATCGTGCTGACCATGGATCATCCGGCATCGGCGCTGCATGCAGTAAAAGCCATCCGTCGCGCCTATCCGGGTATTCCGCTCTATGCGCGTTCACGCGATGAAAAGCACGCGGTTGCACTGCGCCATGCCGGAGCCACGCACGTTATCCCGGAAACACTGGAAGCCGGATTACAGCTGTCGGCGCTAGTGCTGCAGGCAGTGGGGCTGCCTGAAGGCAGTGCCGCGCATGTGGTGCAGCTGGAAAGAGAACGGCGTATTGCGGAACTGCAGGCGTAATACCAATCCCAACCCATAACGCACCATGACATCGCGTCTTTTTCCGCCTGCCGGCGTTGCACTCGTCGTCAATAGCCCGCTATTGACTCCTCCTGCGCCTTGCCAGTCAAAAAAATCCATCGATGTCATTCGGTACGTTACAGGTTGGGATTGGTATAACACCGCAAAAGCGTACACCGTGCTTTTCAATAACGTCCTAATCGGTCCGCGCAAGGATCGCATTCGCCACCCGGCGCGCGCTTGGCAGGAAGCGAGCGATGGTGCTCAACAACTCATCTTCGCTGACAGGCTTGCCGAGATAGGCGTCGCATCCGGCCCAGCTGCCGCGAAATTTATCGAACGCCGAGGTTCTGCTGCTCAGCATGACAACTGCCGATCCCTTGGTGGCAGCGCTGGACTTGATTCGCTTGCAAACCTGGTAACCATCCATGCCGGGCATCAGGATGTCGAGGAAAACACAGGTGTATTGCTTGGCTTGCGCCATGTCGATGGCGATTTCGCCGTTTTCTGCGAAGTCGACGTCAAATCGGAAAGGCGCGAGCTTGGCTCGCATGAATGCGCGCACGGTTGCACTGTCATCGACGACCAGCACCGATTCGATCGGTTTGGCGTCAACGACGGCCGGCGGCATCGGCATGTCCCGGTCGGTGGCACGGCGCCGCGCTGTCCCGTCCCAGGGAATGTTTTCCACCGACTGACGCCGGCGTGCGCGTTCGGCCAGCGCAGCTTGCATCTGGGTGTCGAGTTGCTCGAACAGACGCATCCAGTGAATGGGTTTCGCCACAACAGGCCAGGTGCTGCTGCCATCTCCGCGTCCGATGAACACCACGGGTGCGAACAGATTGGGTTTGCGCTCCTGCATCTGGCGAATGCCATCCGAGCTATCGCCGTTGACGAGGTAAATATCGGGGCGCTCATCGGTCGACGCTGCCTCGGTATAGCAGAAGGGTCGGCGGCCGGTCAGGCGAAAGGTGGAGGAAAGCAGGCTTTTTTCAGCGTCGGTGAACCCGACCACTTCCAATACGAAGCGATGGTTACCTGAAACGGGAGTGTCGGAGGAAAAGGCCATTTTCGTAGGAGATGACGACGGTTCGATCGAATATTACGCAAGTCGGGCAGGCCGGAAAATTAACTTAATGATAACAGAATTCATCTGCCACTTAGTGGATTTGCCGGTCTTTACTAGTCTGTGCCGTTGGTGTCGCGTTTTTTACAAAACGTCGATAATAAAGCCTGGCGAACTTGTTGAGGCAAACCATGACCGATTTTCGTAGCGATACCGTGACACAACCAACGGCAGCCATGAAGCAGGCAATGCTGGAGGCGCCGCTGGGTGATGATGTGTTTAGCGACGACCCGACCATTAACCGATTGCAGGAACTTGGTGCCGGCATGCTGGGCTATGAGGCTGGACTGTTCGCGCCCAGCGGCACCCAGACCAACCTGATCGCACTGATGACGCATTGCCAGCGCGGCGAGGAAGCCATCGTCGGACAGCAATGGCATACCTATCGCTGGGAAGCCGGTGGCATGGCGGTGCTTGGGTCGATCCAGCCACAGCCGCTGGAAAACCAGGCGGACGGCACCATTGCGCTGACCGATATGGAAGCGGCCATCAAGCCGGATGACCCTCATTTTGCAAAAACCAGGCTGATCGTGCTGGAGAACACCACCGGAGGCAAGGTGCTGCCGCTGTCGTACATGCGTGAAGTCCAGTCACTGGCGCAGCGCCACGGCCTGAGTACCCATATTGACGGCGCCCGGTTGTTCAACGCGGCGGTGGCACTGGCTGACGGCGGCGACCCGGTAACACAGGCACGCGCCATTTGTCAGTCCTACGATTCAGTGTCGCTGTGCCTGTCCAAGGGACTGGGTGCGCCCGTGGGTTCGCTGTTGCTGGGTTCGAAGGACTTCATTGCGCGCGCCAGGCGCATCCGGAAAATGCTGGGTGGCGGTATGCGCCAGGCGGGTGTGCTGGCGGCGGCCGGCATCTATGCGCTGGAAAACAATGTGCGCCGCATGGCGGACGACCATGCCAACGCCCAGTTGCTGGTACAGGGCCTTGGCCGCATCGTGGCGAATCATTCCAGACTGGAGGGCAAAGCCGCCGTCCAGCCTGCACAAACCAATATCGTGTTCTTCGACGTAGACGCCGAGATCGCCGACGCTTTCGTGGAACATCTGGCGACGCACAAGGTGCGGGTAACGAGCGGCTACTACAAGACCAAAGAGAAAGCCATGAAAAGGATTCGCTGGGTCACGCATCTGGATGTGGATCGTGCCGATGTCGAACGTGCACTGGACGTCGTTTCTGCATTCTGAGTGTTGGCTTGCCTTGATGGTCCGGTGTGCAGAATCCTGATATTCAGTACACCGGCGCTTTATTTCCGCGTCGAAATGCAGGGCAGAAACGCTTTCTCCATTTCCCATTAAAACTGTACCAAGTCACTGTCGCGTCAAGTTTATTTCCATCAAATTAGTCGGAACCGCCCAAGTTGCCTGTAGTCAGAAGCGGCTGTACGGCGGGAAATTTTGCGTTTGCGAAATCTCCTCAGCGTCTGATTGATGAACAGGATGGAAATGGTAAAAAAGACATTGGCGACGATCGGCTTGATCGCGGGAGGATGGGCAATCGCAACGGCGGCGCAGGCGGAAGTGCGCATTATCGGGGATGTTGGAACCACGGGTATCGGCTTCCATGCAAGCATTCCCTTGCGGTCCGACATGAATGCGCGACTGGGCTCGGGTTTCCTCGGCTATTCCTATGAGGGCAAAACGCGCGATATGGAATATCAGCTCAAGCTGAAGGCGAATACCTACGAAGCCTTGCTTGACTGGTTTCCTGCAGCGGAAAGCAGCTTCCGCGTTACAACGGGTCTGGCGTATAACGGCAACAAGATTGATGTGGTAGCGCAGCCGAATGTCGCCGGTGGCTATACCGTCAATGGCAGGACCTACAGCACCGGTGTTGTCGGTCAGGTCAATGGCAAGGTCAGCTTTAACAAGGTTGCTCCTTATCTCGGCATTGGCTGGGGACGTCCTTCGGAAAAGGAAAAGGGTTGGTCGTTTTCCACTGATGTCGGTGTGCTGTTTCAGGGCTCGCCCAAGACCTCGCTTTCCAACACAGGTTGCGCTGCGGGAGCGGCGGTATGTACCCAGTTTGCGAATGACCTTGCACGGGAAAATGAACAATTACGTGATGAAGTCGGGCGGTTCAAGGCTTACCCGGTACTGAGGGTCGGTATCAGCTATCGATTCTGATGCGGGTTGCCGTCCCTGCAACCCAAATTATAGAAATTCGCTATCAAAGTTCTTGGGTAAATCAACTTGCTCTATCAAATGCGAATCATTATCATCTGTTGTAAGGATCTTTGATTCGTTGATATTGAAAAAGGAGCAAACATGGTTACCGCCGCAAGAACCGTCAGCCAGATCGTCGTCCACATGGCCGTGGCGTTTGTGACGCTCTACGTGGTGACCGGATCGATTGCCTTCGGAGGCCTCGCCGCGATCCTTGAGCCGATCTGCAATGTGATTGTCCTGCCCTTGCATGACAAGTTATGGGAACGGATCCGCAAGCGTGTCGATGAAGGGGAAGCGAATGCGCAACGCTCCTCCCCGGCGGCGTCCGTCGCCGCCTGAATCCCGGCTGTGTATGGCGGGCCGCTCGCCCGCACACTTTTTCGCGCTAACCTTTTCCCGCCTTACTTTTTCCGCCTTACTTCTCCAGTAACGACCGCAACATCCACGCAGTCTTTTCATGGACTTGCATGCGTTGGGTCAACAGGTCCGCAGTCGGCTCGTCACTTGCCTGTTCCACCACCTTGAACATCGAACGTGCGGTACGGATCACGGCTTCCTGGTCCTGCACCAGTTGACGAATCATTTCCTGGGCATTCGGTACGCCATCGGGTTCGTTGATCGTGCTCAGGCGAGCAAAGTCGCCATAGGTGCCCGGTGCGAAGCTGCCCAGCGCGCGGATGCGCTCGGCGATCACGTCCACCGCGTCTGCCAGTTCGGTGTACTGGGTTTCAAACATCAGGTGTAGTGTCTGGAACATCGGGCCAGTCACGTTCCAGTGGAAGTTGTGGGTCTTCAGATAAAGCGTGTAGGTGTCGGCCAGCAGGCGGGAAAGACCATCGACGATAGCGTGGCGATCCTGTTCGGAAATTCCAATATCCATATCCATTCTTTTATTCTCCTGAGTTGTGGTCTTTACATCGCTACGACCGCACGGGAGGCCAGCGGTTCGCCGTCCGGTGCGGACGATTGATACCCCATATCGATGGGATGGCGCCGGCGACAATTCATGGTTAAGGTTTTACCACCGTGATACCCTGAAGAAATACCCGGGACGGCGAATAAGTGCCGGTGTATGCCGATCTGAAAAACAAATAACCAAGGAGACAAAAAAATGACCTTTACCGAAGCGACCAAGACCTGCCTGTCGAAGTACGCGGATTTCAATGGTCGCGCATCACGCTCGGAATACTGGTGGTTCGTGCTGTTTACCGTCATCGCCAGCATCGTACTTTCCTTCGTCAGCAATACGCTGTCGGGGCTATTTTCGCTAGGTATGCTGCTACCGTCGATTGCCGCCGCCACACGCCGGCTCCATGACACCGACCGTAGCGGATGGATGCAGTTGATTGGCATCGTGCCCGTGCTGGGCTGGATCGTGATCATTTATTTCCTTGCCCAACCAAGCACGGCTTCAAGCCGTTTTGACTCTGTTAAAGCAGTAACCGAAGCAGCATAAGCGGACAGGTTTCCAGCCCGCATATCGCGTGGCGGCAGATTTTTAGCGAACCCGGTCGGTCTAATTTTGATTGACGATGGAGGTTTCCATGCCGACACAATTCTCCGGCGGTTGCGCGTGTGGCGCAATACGCTACCAATGCGCGGCACCACCACTGGCGATGTACAACTGCCACTGTCAAAGTTGCCAACAGGCGGGTGGTGGTGCGTTTGCGCCCTTAATAGTGGTTGCCGCACAATCGCTTGATGTACGCGGCACACCGAAACGGTTTTTTACCCAGGCAATTGCGGATAGCCACAGCGAGCGCTGCTTTTGCGGCGAATGTGGTTCGCCGCTGTTTGCACTGGGCGAGCGAACGCCGGATGTGGTCCTGGTCCACGCATCGTCGCTCGACGAGCCGGATTGGTTCAAACCGGTCGCCGATATCTGGACGGTCAGTGCCTTGCCTTGGGCCAATATGGACCGACACATTCCCAAGGTGTTCAAATCACCGCCTTTGCTGGAACCGGAAGGCGAGGTCACCTTGTAGGCAGTCCCGTATATTGTGTCACTTAATGCCCGACATCCGGAAAAATCAAATCGCGGCCGCCTGACTGGCGGCTGCCGCCCCCGCTTCCACCGGAACTGGTGGCGGTATCGGAACGCGGCACGGGAGCCGGGTCGCGCCCGATGCCGCTTAGATACCGGTTAAGTTCATCGCTGCTGAGCATCGGCGCGGAATCACTGCCGCGTTCCATGGGCGGCGCTTCAGGCGGCGCGATCACAATGGTCGTGCTTTCGCGCTGAATGACGCCATAGCCAGGCGGCATTTCCATATTTTCAGTCACCTTATCCACCCACGCGTCGGACGGCGCGTTGACCAGTACGGGCGGCGGCCGTTTCGGCTGCGGGAACTTGGCCTTGACATCGATCATCTTCGATTTGATGGTGTCGCGAAAAAAATCGCCGACGAGCAGCAGGGCATTATGGCCACCCTGACCCCAATAGTCGCTGCGCATGGTCACGCGCGAGTCATTGAAACCGACCCAGGCGCCGGCAACGATATTGGGATGCATCATGATGAACCAGCCATCGGTATTGTTTTGCGTGGTGCCAGTCTTGCCGGCGATATCGGCCACGATTTTAAAGCGGCTTCGAACTTCGGTTGCGGTGCCCTGACGCACTACGCCGCGCATCATGTCAATGAGCTCGATTGCGGTGTCTTCGGACATGACGCGGTGCGCCTCGGTATCGAATTCGGCCACCACATTGCCGTCACGGTCGGTGATCTTCCGGATCGCGACCGGCTCACGGTAGCTGCCAACACGGGCAATCGTCGAATAGGCTGACACCATTTCCAGCAACGTCACGGGACTTGTGCCCAGCGAGAGGGAAGGCACCGGGTCGAGCCGGCTCTGGTTTACGCCGATGTCGCGCGCCAGCCTGAGCACGTTTGGCAAGCCGACGTCCTGCATCACCTGCGCGGTGATCGTGTTCTTGGAATAAATCAGGCCTTCACGCAGGCTCATCATGCGCCCGCTGAAGCCCGACATGTCCGTTGGCCGCCAGACGCTGCCGTCGGGTGCGCGGATTTCAACCTGACCATCGGGATAGACCCGATCCGGGCGCAACCCCTGTTCCAGCGCAGCGCCATATACGATCGGTTTGAAAGTGGAGCCCGGTTGCCGTTCGGCTTGGGCGACATGGTCAAACTGGTCGCGTTCAAAGCTGCGGCTGCCGATCCAGGCCTTGATCTCTCCGCTTACCGGGTCCATCGCCAGGAAGCCAGCCTCAAGTCGCGTCTTGTTGTCACGAAGCCGGGTCATGAAGCCGGTGTTCGCTTTCAACTTTGCCAGTGCAGCTTCGTCGGTCTGTCCTGAACTGATTGCTTTCTTGTACTCCGGCGTTTCCCGCACGAAGGCGTCAAGCAACTCGGGGCGTGCGGACCAGAAATAGCTGAAGGGCTCGACGTTCTTGCGTAGCGCACCATAGGCAGTCGGTGTTTGTGAAGCAACGCGCTCGGTACTGCGGCCCCATTCGACATCGGCAATGTCTTGCAGTACCTGCGATTGTCGCTCGACCGCTTCGGCCGCCATCTGCTGCAAGCGATCGTCGATGGTACTCTGAATGACCAACCCGTCGGTGTAAAGGTTATAGTCGTTGGCGTCAGCCCATTCGATCAGTTGCCTGCGCACGTAAGCGGCGAAATGCGGGGCCACGCCGAGCGGGTCCGGCTGGCGCGTCAGCTTGACCTGCAAGGCTTGCTCGCGCATGGCGTTGAACTCGTCCTCGGATAGCAGGCCGCGCTTGTGCATTTGCGCAAGCACCACGTTACGGCGCTTCTGCGCGCGTTCCGGATTGATGATCGGGTTGTAATAGCTGGTTCCCTTGAGCATGCCAACCAGGGTGGCGCTTTCTACCACGTCCAGTTCGGAGGCCGGCTTGTCGTAATAGGTGCGCGCCGCCATTTCGATGCCGACCACGTTGTACAGGAAAGGGACACTGTTCAGATACGTCTCGAGGATCTCGTCCTTGGTATAAGCCTTTTCAATCTTGATGGCAGTAATGATTTCACGCAGCTTGCGGTCTATCGTGCGGGTTCGGCCGATCTCCTCAGGAAAGAGATTGCGCACAAGCTGCTGGGTGATCGTGGAGCCGCCTTGGGCATCCCCGCGCAAGGTATGTACGATAGCGGACAAGGTCCGGCTGACATCGATGCCGCGATGTTCATAGAACCGGTGATCTTCGGTGGCGATCAGTGCTTCCAGCACATGGGGCGAGATTTGCTCAAGTCCGACCTGTTCCTGCTGCCCGCGACTAAAGGTGGCAAGATGGGTACCGTCTGCCGACAACAGAATGCTGGGCTGCGCGCTACGGGCATGTAACAGGGCTTCTACGCCCGGGGTAGTGGGAACAATCTTGGCGACATAGCTGGCGACCAAGGCGGAAACGCCCAGCAGCATGATGGTGAATACACCTGACAGGATGAAGAAGTAACGCCAAATTTTGCGCTTTCGCTGGGGCTGCCGCTTATTTTTGCTTGATCGATGTTGCTGGTCCGGCTTGTGGGGCTTCTCGTTGTCCACCATTGACACCTTTTCGGTTGATGGCCATTTGGACAAGGTTGCAGATGTTTGGTTTTACCCATCCTGCGGAAACCACTTGTGGCAGGTTAGGCTGATGCTATCAAGGCAAGTTGCGGATTGAGGCAAATCAAGATTGAGTGGGATATGGTCAGAACGGCATCGACGTTACGTGCAGGGATAGGTAACATTCCCTTTCCCTTTTGCATGTTTCTCTTTGACAATACCTAGCATGGTTACTGGCTCTCTCATTACTGACGACGTCCGTCGTTTCGTGCTGACGAGCATTCCGTCCGTCCCGTACCTTGAAGCGATGCTGTTGCTGCGCGCCGAGGATACCGGTGACTGGGACAGTGTCATGCTGGCCAATCGCCTGTATCTGAGCGAGAAAGCGGCAGCCTTGCTGCTGGCTGAACTGCATGATGCAGGCATTCTGAGTCATGATGCGGCTTCTCCTGGCCGTTACCGTTTCGCCCCGACTTCCGAAGGGTTGCGCCAAATAATCGATCAGGTAGCCGCTGCGTATTCAACACAACTTGTGGCGATGACCAATCTTATTCATTCCAAGTCCGGCAGGAAAGCACAACAGTTTGCCGATGCTTTCAAATGGCGAAAGGATTCCTGAGATGGCTCCTGTTATCTATGCGCTGTGCGCAATTACCTCGATGCTTTGCTCATGGCTGCTATTGCGTGGTTACCGTAGCAATGGTTATCGTTTGCTGTTCTGGAGCGGTCTGTGTTTCGTCGGTCTGTCGATCAACAATGTGCTCCTGATCCTTGACCGGGTCGTGTTTGCGACAACGGTCGACCTGACGACATGGAGGCTGGCAACTTCGTTGATTGCCTTGTTGCCGTTGCTGTACGGGCTGATTTGGGAGGAGTGAGGCTTCGATGAATGATATGTTACTTGGCGCCATCGTCACGGCATCGCTGATTGCGGCATTGTTCTTCCTGCGGTTCTGGCGCAGCACAGGCGACCGTTTTTTCCTGTTCTTTGCAATGGCCTTCGCTCTTGACGCATTGAACCGCGTGATGGCGGGAAGCTCGCTTACATCCAACATGACACAAGCTGATGAGGATTTTCCACTGTATTACCTGATACGTCTGCTTGGTTACGGCTTGATCCTGTTTGCAATCTACGACAAGAACCGGCCGCGTGGCCGCGACAAGGCCGACGAAAGCTGACATTTTCGTTTGTCGGCCGTTGGCTCGGCGGTATGATGGTCCGGGGCAGGCATTGATCCATAGAATCGGACTGACGACGACGCCATGCCATATTTGCTTTCCTGTTATTACCTGGATGAACCGCTCGACGAACCCGAACTACAGTTCGTTGGTCAGGTTTTGATTGGTCCATGGGCGCGTTTTCCCAGCAGGGCTTCCGCGCTGACGCAGAAGCGCGTGCCGGCCGTACTGCCCTTGCCTGACGGGAACGGTGGATATGCACAAAGTCGGGAGGAGCGTGCCGAGGGTGTGCGCGCCAACTTGCGCCATGCCGGCATCCGCGCCGACAATGGCCGTCAGGTTGTCTGGGTGATGCCGCGCGACAGCGACTGGGACGCGATATTCCAGTTTGCGATTCGCGAAGAGACGGGGTTCGCGCCGTTTGTCGCGCAACGCTGGTTCGAGGAGTCTGGAACGCGGATCCGGGGCACAATCCGGGTCGTGAATACTGAACTATTGCTGCGTGGGTTGTAACTGCTGCCAATGCTGCCAATGCTGCCAAAAATAAAAAAGCCCCGCTGCTTGCGCTGCGGGGCTTAATTCTGGAAACAATGAAGGAGACGCTGTGACCTTCTTGCCTGCTCAGGCGCGATAAGGATCGCCGGCGCGCAGACCACGCAAAACGTGGAGGCGATGCGCCTTCGTTACCCCGCTGGACACGTCAACCACGTCGGCAAAGCCAAGGCCGCCTGCCGGTCGTGAACGCTTCTTCAGCAGCGAAGTCATTTTCCGCAGGGACAGCGCGACGCCATAGGTAAGCGGGAATGCGATGGGCCAGGCGGTCAGCCAGCCTTCGACCCAGCCGGTTACCAGGTGCTCGTTGCCACCCGTCCCGGCCGCATGCAATACCAGGCTCGTTACCAGACTTGCCATGCCACTGATCAGGAAGGCCGGTAACATCGACGCAACGCTGCGCGAACGGCGCATGAAAAACGCGCATTCCACCAGCAGGCTCGGCAACTGGTCATGCTGGGCAGTCGATCTTGTCAAGGCGTTCATGTTGGCTCCGTAAATGATCTTTTATGCTTGTTTGATGCTTAGCCACGTGCGGCGAGGGCACGCAGTTCACGCGCCTGGCTCGGATCGAGACCGTCGAGGTCTCGCGCCATGCGGTTCAGCAGCAGCACGCTTTGCAGAATGCGGCGCTCGGAGCGCTGTTCCAGGGTCTGGCGTGGTTTGATGACGAGCAGCGCGGCGCGGAGCAGGCCGATTAGCAGCGGTCTGAATGCCAACAGGAATGCGGCGACGATGCCCAATCCGACAACCGGGCGAACCGCCGATACTGCAGTTCCGGCAAACGCCTGCAGTGCAGGCAAGGCTGCTTCAGCGGGGAATGCGATGGACAGGATGGACATGACTTACTCCCAATAATTTTTTCAGAATGACTTCTCTCTTTTGCTGCATTGCAGTATAAGTAGACAAAAGTTATAAAACCAATTTCCGTTGTGCATATCAGCTATACTTTTCGTGAATATCCATGACGGAAGTGATAACCAAGTTGTCTTTCTTGAAAGAAACCCTGCCGGACATTCATCATGAGTTTCCTTACCCTCGACCTGAACCTCTTGCGTGTCTTCGATGCCGTGATGACCGAGCAAAACCTGACACGTGCGGCAAGCCGCCTGGCAATGACGCAACCCGCTGTTTCCAACGCATTACGCCGGCTACGCGATGCGCTTGGCGACGAGTTGCTGATTCGCACCGCGCATGGTGTCAAACCCACTTTGCGGGCTGAAACACTGTGGCCTGCGGTACGACGTGCCCTATCTGAACTGGAAGAAGCAATTGTTCCGGAACAGAGCTTTGACATTGCCACTGCGCAAAACACCTTTCGGATGGCAATGGCCGATGCGACTGCCGCACTGTGGCTGCCGTCTCTTGTACGCTCGATTGAGCGGGAGGCACCGGGCCTTACGATTCGCATGGTGCCGCTGACGACGCGTGAGCCGAGGCCGATGCTGCTGCGCGGCGACATCGATCTGGCAGTGGGTTTCTTTCCCGGCGTGGTCGCACAACTGGCCGGAGGGCAGGGCGCCTCCGTGTCGCCGATCCGGCATGAACAGTTGTATTCGGGACGCTATGTCTGCGTCATGCGCAAGAATCACCCTCTGGCCAAAGAAGAACTAACAATCGATAGCTACTGCTCGGCAAACCACTTGCTGGTGAGTTTTTCCGGACGCGCCCATGGCTTGATCGATGAGACACTGGCGCAGCTCGGGCGCGAACGGCGCATCCTGCTCACGGTCAACCAGTTCTTTACCGCCGGCCGTGTGGTGGCGACTTCCGACCTGATCACCGTTTTGCCAAGGCATCTGATTGCATCGACCGGTATTACCGGAGCGTTGATCACGAAGGAATTGCCGTTCCCCACGCCGACCGTGCATATCGACATGCTGTGGCATGAAAGGGATACCCGGGGTCCGGCGCATAAATGGCTGCGCTCGCACTTGAGTGGCACAACCAAGGATAGCATCCTGAAATTGAACGTCGCGCCGGAAAAGAGCCTTAGCTGAATGGCCTCCTGTCTCTTGTCTTGTGCGTACCCCGTTAGCCAACCGGTGGAGCTGTGAGGAGAACAGTACGGATGCCTTTCAGCGACTTTGTGGCTTGATTCATGAAACAAAAAACCCGCCGAAGCGGGTTTGCATGCGGATGGTGAAGCAGCGAATCGTCAGGCAAGGCCGCCGCCAACCGTGCCGCCATCGCTCTTGGTGATCACGATGGTCGCTGAACGCGGGCGCGAAGTACCGCCGTCCGGCCAGTGGCTGCCATAGCTGGCAGGATTGGTATAGTCGGGCTTGGAGTCTTCGCCCGGATGCTGGATGTTGACGAACAATGCCTTGCCATCCGGAGTTTCGGTGACACCGGTGATTTCGCACTCCTTCGGACCGACCAGGAAACGGCGCAGGTTAGTATCGCCCGGCGCTGCGCCGACATAAGTGTCCACTGCCTTGATCGTAGCGCCATCGACATTGTTGATGGTTTTCTTGCCGCCGTCGCCGACCTTGCCGGCGACAGCCGCCAGCATCATGCAGTTGGTGACATCGGTATAGGCGCCATCATCGGTCTGAATCCACAGCAGGCCGGTATTATTTGAAAACCACAGCCCGTCCGGGCTGGAGAAATCATTGTTGGCGGTCAGGTTGGACAGGTTGATGTTGTCCGCATTGGCCGTCGAGCGGGCGCCGAACAGGAACACATCCCACTGGAATGTCGTCGCTGTTGCCGAAGCATCCTTCCAGCGAATGATGTGACCATTCGGATTGCCTTTCTGCGCGGTCCCGGCGCTGCCCTTGGGATCGTTGTAGAAGCGCGGATTGGCAGCGTCCACCAGCTGCTGGCTCGACGTTGGATTCGCCGGCACGCGATTGCTGTTATTGGTCAGCGTCAGGTAGCCTTCATTGTTGGCCGGATTGACAGCGACCCATTCCGGGCGATCCATCTTGGTGGCGCCGACAGCATCGGCTGCCAGACGGGAATTGATCAGCACGTCGGCCTGATCAGCGAATGCATAGGCGGGATTCGAGGCTGTCAAACCGTTGCTGCCAAACTTGAGCTCGACCCAGCTACCGGTACCGTCCGCATTGAATTTAGCGACGTACAGCTTGCCGTCGTCCAGATACTTGTCGCCAGCGGACAGACCCCTGGTGGCATCGACCGGGTCCCACATCGCGGTCGAGACATACTTGTACAGGTATTCGCCGCGCGAGTCGTCACCCATGTAGTACACCACCGGTTGACCGGCGACCACGGGCAGATAAGCGGCGTTTTCATGGGCGAAGCGGCCCATCGCCGTACGTTTTTTCGGTGTCGATGTCGGCGTGAAGGGATCGATTTCGACGATCCAGCCATAGGTGTTGGGTGCGTTGCGGAAGTCGTCGCTGCCGTCCGCCGATGGTCCTGTCTTCATCGCGTTCCAGCGGCTGAATGTGGTATCGCTGGTTTCCGCGGTGGTCACCGTTGCCCACAAATGGGTGCCGTTGGTGTTGACGCCATAGCGTGTGAACGAGGTTTTTTCCTTGGCAGTGCGGTTCGCGTCATCGGTTGCGGCGACGCGGCGGAAGAAGCCGGCCCAGTTTTCTTCGCAGGTGATGTAGGTGCCCCAAGGGGTGTAGCCGTTGGCGCAGTTGTTCACGGTGCCGCGCGTTTTCGAACCATCGGTCGAATAGGCGGTGATCATCATCGGCGACTTCGCTGCCGGACCCGACAGGCTCATCTCGGTCAGTGCGGTGATGCGGCGGTTGAAGGCGGAATCCTTCTTATAGCTGAAGCCACTACCGCTGCGGTTGACTTCGATGACGCTAACACCATGCGCATGCATTTCTTTCAGCACTTCATCGGCGACCGTACGCGCATTACCGGCGATGGTCTGACCGTTGGCATGCAGGTAGGCGCCCGTGATCGCTTCGTGATTCATCACCAGTAATCCACGATCGCTGTTGCTCGCGCTGTATTTGCCATCGGCCGACATGCCGAAGAAATGCATGCCATCGTGATGGTCGCCGGCACGCTGGGCAAAGGATGCACCACTTTCCGTGCCATCATTTTTGTAGTCTGCGATGCCGGCCGCGATCGGGTCGCCGAGGCGGTACAGCACGCTGGCGGTATAACCTGCAGGGACGGCCACCACATCGGCCAGGCTCTTGGCGACCGCATTGAAATTGAGCTTGAGGCTCTTGGTGACTTCCGGCGCTGTTACCGGCGGAGTTGTCGGCGCAGCGAGGACGTCATTATCGCCACCGCAGGCAGCCAGCCCGGTACCGAAGAACACGCTGGAGGCCAGGCCGAAGGTACCCTTCAGAATGGAGCGGCGGCTCAGGCGCGCAGTGAGCACACTGTCAAAGGAAGGGTTGCTGGAAGAATTTGTGCCGATATCTTCAGGCTCCAGCAGTTCGCTCCGGGCGCTGCGGGTCAGATCATTCATGGGTGTTTTTCCTCTTTAATATGTTGTGCGGCCTAGGCAAAACCTTGCAAACATTTGAGCTTGGATGGGGCTTTGCATTTTCTGTTTTTTCTTTCCTGTTTCTATTGCCTGTAAAGCGGCAAACGCTTGCCATCGCGATGCACTGTGTAGTCGTTGCGCATCCTGACAATGCTGATTTTTCCTTCGCCCGGAACATCGATATCGATTTTGCCATGCTGTCCGAGTTCATTTGCCAGACGCAGGTGTCCGTGCAAAAGACGATAACCGTCGCCTTCCCTGACAATGACGATGTCGTGACTCATGACTTCCTCCGGATCCGGAAAGAGCAGCGATGCGCTGATCACTTCACGAGCCGTGATGCTACGGAGGATTTATGACGACCAGATGAAGATTGCGTGACGATTTGGTGACGCGCTGTGTACATGGCCGCAGCAAGGCGGCCATGCATGCCGCTTATTGTTCTGCGCCGGAAAGCTGACGGGCGGAGTGCCGGATCGCGCGCGCAAGTTCCTGAAGATGGTAGGGCTTGTTGAGCAGCTGGAAGCTGAATTCGAGTCTGTCGGTCACCAGGTAACCGAAGCCCGAGGAAAAGATGATGCGAATGCCATGAACCATGGCAACTGCCCTGGACGCGAGGTCGATACCGGACATGCCGGGAAGATTGATGTCGGAAAGGAGGACGTTGAAGCTGCCGGTGTCGAGTTGGATTAGTGCTTCTTCCGCGCTAGCCACACCGACGGCATGATATCCCAGGCCGGCGAGCATATCGCACAGGATGCTTAACAGGGCTTTGTCATCCTCGACTACCAGGATGCGCAACAGCGTAGCCGCCATCATGCGCTTTCCGGAATCGCGCGCCGGCCCTGTTTGCGGGAGGCACCAATAACGGAATGCGACATTCTGGAGGAGGTACGAAGTTCAAAAAATTGCATCTGGTAACCGCCTGTTTTGCTGAATAGGATTCTTGAAATGAAATGCAGAAATTGCTGCAAAACCAAGTCGTGTATTTTCGCAAATCAGCGGCCAATGACAATCCGGAATATCCGCGATCTGGGGCTGCCTTGACTTTTGTCAAACGCTGTAAGCTTGCGAAGACAGGTATGTAAACTTGAAAAGTCGAATCAGCCGGAAGAGGGATGCGACAGTCGTTCCGCGCATACAATGCGTTGTCGATTCTGCAATTGCATCCTTGGCGGTCATGTCGGGCAGCGTAGCCCGGATGGCAGGCCATCACAGGCCATCACCGGTGGCTACCGATGACAGATACTCGGATCTCAGGTTTTACCGTGACCAGGTTCCTGTTTGGGTGCCGGCATCTGCTCCGGCCCGGAAGGCGTCGACATTTCGGGTGAGTTAAGCTGGTCACGCAGGTAGTTGATGGGTACCAGAGCAAGCACAATGACCAGCACCCAGAACAGCACCATGGCGAACGATTCCAGCCAGTGCCAGGGTAATTCATGAATCCACATCATCGCATCAGCTCCCGCATCGTGATGCCCTTCGACTCCCTTCTGTCCTTCTGTCCTTCCGTATTGCGCCTCTTTGTGTCGGGCTTTGTTTCTGTTGTACAGAATTGCGACGCTCAGGCTTTTGACTGAACTCAAAGCATGTCATGCCACAAAGGCTGGCAAGCACCAGGGCGCCGTGTTAACGCTTCTCCGGTGCAATAGCGCTCAGCCTTTCCAGTAGCAGACGATGGGCCGCCAGGTCGACAGGCCGGTATTTGACCATGGCGGATGCCGGGTATTTTCCGAGAAAATTGTCGTTCTTCCAGTTCTGCAGGGGGCGCACCGGGCGGACTGCAAACCCGCCGCCACAATTGGGGCAAATATTCTGCAATAGCGTGGTCGCGCAATGAGCGCAGAAGGTGCATTCAAAGCTGCAGATCATGGCCTGTGTCGATTCTGGCGGCAAGGCAGTATTACAGTGTTCGCAGCTGGGTCTGAGTTCAAGCATGGGACTGTCCTTTTACGGAGGGAATAAAAGCTGTCAGCGGATTCTAATGCCATGCAGGTTTGGCAGAAATGACAGAAACAGGTTAAATTCTGCCAAATACTTAGCCAGGCACAGAGATCTAGATTCATGACGGCTCCTATCACGATTGCGATCCTTGTCTACGACGGTGTGCAGATTCTCGACGTCAGTGGCCCCGCAGCGGTGTTCGCCGCGGCGAACGACGCTTGCCCCCAGCCTGTATATCAAGTCCATATCCTCTCCGCTGCCGGCGGCGCGGTGCGCAGCAGCAGCGCCATGGACATTCTCAGCGAAGCGATGACGCAAGTGCCGCCTGTGGCGGTCGATCTGCTGCTGATTGCCGGCGGCGATGAAGCCGCCTTGCTGCGGCTTGCACATGATCCTGATTTGAGCCGCTGGCTGGCGCAGGCCAGCGCAAGTGCGGCGCGCTTCGGTTCGATCTGCACAGGCGCATTGCTGCTGGCTGCGCTCGGCCTGGTGAAAGGAAAGCGGGTGACCACACACTGGTCCGCATGCCGATTTATGGCAGACAGCTTCCCGGAAGTGGAAGTCGACGGTGCCGCCTTGTACGTGGAAGATGGCAAGGTATGGACATCGGCCGGCGTAACCACGGGTATCGACATGTGCCTGGCAATCGTCGAAAGGGACCTGGGAACGGCCGCGGCCAACCGGATTGCGGAGCGACTGGTGCTGTATGCGCGCCGGCCGGGTTATCAGTCGCAGTTCAGTCCGCTGCTGCATGCCCAGCAGCGGGCGGATGCGCCGTTTTCAGCACTCATCGAATGGATGGCCGCGCATCTCGGCGAACCGCTGAACGTGCCGCAACTGGCATCGCGCATGGCGATGTCGGAACGCAGTTTCTATCGGCGCTTTACGGAAAGTGTCGGGGAGACGCCTGCCCGTTTTGCCGAGACCCTCAGGCTGGATCGCGCACGCGATCTGCTGATGTCAAAGGCAAGCCTGAAGGAGGTGGCGGGGCAAGTGGGATTCGGCAGTGCGGCGCGCCTGTCGAAAGCCTTCGAGCGGCGTTTTGGCGTGACACCGCAGCTGTTTCGCGAAACACAGCGAATGCAGCGTGCATCGTCGTCGGCGCCCGCGTCGTTGACCGATTAACGGATCGGCAGTTTGGTGGTGTTTTTTACTTCTTCCATCACCGCGTAGGTGTGGGTCTCACGTACGCCTTTCAGCTGCAGCAGCGATTTGCCGAGGAATTCGCGGTAAGCGTTCATGTCCTTGACCCGCGCCTTGACCAGGTAATCAAAACCGCCGGCCACCATGTGGCATTCCTGCACTTCCGGGATAACCTGCACGCTACGCTTGAAGGCCTCAAACACTTCCGGCGTGGTGCGGTCCAGCACCACTTCAATGAACACCAGCAGCGATACATCAAGCAGTTGCGGGTTGAGCTGGGCGGTGTAGTTGACGATGTAGCCAGCTTCCTGCAGCTTGCGCACCCGCTCGAGGCAGGCTGCGGGCGACAGGTTGACCCGGGAAGCAAGTTCCACGTTGCTGATACGGCCGTCGTTCTGCAGTTCGGAGAGGATTTTCTTGCTGATCTTATCAAGCATGGCAGGTTGTACTGAATAAATTTTGTTCGGCAGGATTGTCCCACAAAATACAAAATTTCGATAGTCAATCAGATTTCCAGAATAAATCCTTAATGAACCTCCCTACAATCGAATCATTATTCTCTCTGACATTTTAATTCGATTCCAGACCATGCTGACAGCCATCGATCCTGTAGTGAACACCGCCGTCCAGCCGTTTTCGGCCTTCCATGCGGATATCAACCACACACCGGCACCATTGCGGGCAGCAATCACCGCCGCCTACCGACGCGATGAGGCTGAAGCCGTGCGATGGTTGCTGGGCCAGACCAAGGCCGGCACAGCCACCAAGGCGCAAACGCAAAAGCTGGCGCGCGGGCTGGTCGAAGCGGTTCGCGAAAAACGTACCCGGGCGTCGGGGGTCGATGCATTGATGCATGAGTTTTCGCTGTCGTCCGAAGAGGGCGTGGCGCTGATGTGCCTGGCCGAAGCGCTGTTGCGCATTCCCGATCACCAGACCGCGGATCGCCTGATCGCCGACAAGATCAGCAAGGGCGACTGGCGCCGGCATCTGGGCGAATCACCGTCGCTGTTCGTCAACGCAGCGACCTGGGGATTGCTGATTACCGGCAAGCTGGTCGGCACCAGCAGCGAGCAGGGCCTCGGATCGGCGCTGACCAAGCTGATCGCCAAGGGCGGCGAACCGCTGATCCGCAAAGGCGTGGACCTGGCGATGCGCATGCTGGGCAATCAGTTCGTGACTGGCCAGACCATTGATGAGGCGCTGGACAACAGCCGCGACAACGAGAAGCGCGGCTATCGCTATTCGTATGACATGCTGGGCGAAGCAGCGCTGACCGAAGAGGATGCGGCGAAATACTACGCGGCCTACGAACAGGCAATCCATGCGATCGGCCGTGCGTCGAATGGGCGCGGCATCAAGGATGGCCCGGGCATTTCGGTCAAGCTGTCGGCATTGCATCCGCGCTATTCACGCGCGCAGCGCGTACGCACCATGAATGAACTGCTGCCGCGCCTGAAGCAACTGATTTTGCTGGCCAAGCGATACAACATCGGTCTCAACATCGATGCGGAAGAAGCCGACCGGCTGGAACTGTCGCTGGACCTGATGGAAGCGCTCGCGCATGACGCCGACCTTGCCGGCTTCGACGGCATCGGCTTCGTGGTGCAGGCTTACCAGAAGCGCTGTCCGTATGTGATCGATTACCTTGCCGACCTGGCGCGTCGCAGCGGGCGCAAGTTCATGGTACGCCTTGTCAAAGGTGCTTACTGGGATGCGGAAATCAAGCGGGCGCAGGTCGATGGCATGCCGGGTTATCCGGTCTATACCCGTAAGGTCTATACCGATGTGTCCTATCTGGTCTGCGCGCAAAAACTGCTGGCGGCGACCGATGTGATCTATCCGCAGTTCGCCACACACAATGCGCACACGCTGTCGTCAATCTATACCTGGGCGCAGGAAAGCGGCGTCACCGATTACGAATTCCAGTGTCTGCATGGCATGGGCGAAACCCTGTATGACCAGGTGGTGGGCGCCGACAAGCTCGGCAAGCCCTGCCGCATTTACGCCCCGGTCGGCTCGCATGAAACGCTGCTGGCCTATCTGGTGCGCCGCTTGCTGGAAAACGGTGCGAACTCTTCCTTCGTCAATCAGATCGTCGATGAAAACGTCGAGATCGATTCGCTGATCGCCGATCCCTTCGAGGTGGCAACGGGTCTGAAGGGCGAAATGCATCCGAATATTGCACTCCCGATGGACATGTTTGGCGCAGAGCGCAAGAACTCGGCCGGCCTCGACCTCAGCAATGAACTTGTCCTGCGTGACATCGACACAGCCTTTGCAGGCTTTGCCAAGCGCCAGTGGAAGGCGGCACCCTTGCTGGCGAATGCCCGCCAGGCAACGGGCGCACTGCAAGACATTTGCAATCCGGCCAACCTTCGTGATGTGGTGGGGCAGGTGAATGAAGCGACTGCCGAAGAAGTCGAGCAGGCGCTTGCGGCTGCCGTCGACTATGCGACCGACTGGCAGACGCTGCCGCCGACTGCGCGTGCGCAAGCTCTGTTCAAAGCCGCCGACTTGCTTGAACAGCACAAGCTTGAATTGATGGCGCTTGCGATTCGCGAAGCCGGCAAGTCGCTGCCGAATGCGATTGCCGAAGTCCGCGAGGCCGTTGATTTCCTGCGCTATTACGCAGCGGAAATTGTGCAGTCACCCAATACGGCAGCGCTTGGTCCGGTGGTTTGCATCAGCCCGTGGAATTTCCCGCTGGCGATTTTCATTGGGGAAGTCAGTGCCGCACTGGCCGCCGGTAATGTGGTCCTCGCCAAACCCGCCGAGCAGACCCCCCTGATCGCCTGCCGTGCCGTGGAACTGATGCATGAAGCCGGCGTGCCTCGCGGCGCACTGCAATTCCTGCCGGGGCGTGGCGACATCGTCGGTGCGAAATTGACTGCTGATGAACGCGTACGCGGCGTCATCTTTACCGGGTCGACTGAAGTTGCCCAGTTGATCAATCGCGTCCTCGCCAAACGTGCCGCGCAGGAAGGATGCGATATTCCACTGATCGCTGAAACCGGCGGACAGAATGTGATGATTGTCGATTCCAGCGCCTTGCCGGAACAGGTCGTCACCGATGTAATCAGTTCGGCGTTCGACAGTGCCGGACAGCGTTGCTCCGCGTTGCGCGTGCTGTGCCTGCAACACGATATCGCCGACAAGACGATCACCATGCTGAAAGGGGCAATGCAGGAGCTGCGTATCGGCAATCCGGACCGCCTTGCCGCCGATATCGGTCCGGTGATCGATGAAGAAGCGCAGCAAAACCTGTTACGCCATATCGAACGCATGCGCGCGCAGGGCAACAAGGTGCATCAATTGCGCCTGCCAGTGGCTTGCGAGGCGGGCACCTTCGTGCCGCCGACGGTGATCGAAATTGCTTCACTGGCCGAACTGCAGCATGAAGTCTTCGGCCCGGTGCTGCATGTGCTGCGTTACCGTCGCGATGAATTGCCGAAGTTGCTGGACTCCATCAATGCCACCGGATATGGCCTGACGCTGGGCGTCCATTCACGTATCGATGAAACGATTGATTTCATCACCGCGCGCGCGCATGTCGGCAATATCTATGTAAACCGCAACATCGTCGGCGCGGTGGTCGGCGTGCAACCCTTCGGCGGTGAAGGCAAATCCGGAACCGGGCCCAAGGCGGGCGGCCCGCTTTACCTGAAGCGCCTGCAGCGCAATGCGACATTCAAGCGCACGCCGCATACCATTCATCAAAAGGATGTCGCGGCAAATCGTCCGGCATTCGACAGCCTGATGACGTGGGCCGGTACGCATGGGCATGAACGCATTGCCGCGCTGGCGGATGCGTATGCGCATGAAACCCTGCTGGATACCGAAGTGGTGTTGCCCGGTCCTACCGGCGAACGCAATACGCTGAGCTTTGCGCCGCGTGGTGCCGTTTTGTGTTGTGCGAGCAGCGTCGACAGCTTGCTTAATCAGCTGGCTGCCGTATTTTCGACAGGTAATTCAGCGCTGGTGCTGAGCGACACCGCGCGCTTGTTGCCTTCCGGATTGCCGGCGCAGGTGCGCAATACGATCAGGGTGCTGGATCAGAAAGAACTTGCACAAGCTTCGTTGCAGGTAGCTGTCGTCGATAGGCAAGCTTTGCCTGCATTGCTGCCCCTGCTGGCCGCACGTGACGGTGCGCTGGTCCCCGTGGTCGACAGCAGCGAAAGCGAGCCGGTGCCCTTGTGGCGTCTTGTCGCTGAGCGTGCTCTCTGCGTCAATACGACGGCCGCAGGCGGCAACGCCAGCCTGATGACTTTGGCGGCATAAGCGACCTGTGTTAGAGAGCCTTAGATCTCGGTAACGTGCAACTGTACAACTGAAATGGCGTCATCCTCACAAGGATGACGCCATTTTGCTTTTCGGCCGATTGTTCAGCAGCGACGCTGTGCACTGATGTGCATCAGTAACGCGGCATCCAACTTGCCTGAGCATTGTTACATGCATGAACTCTTGCCTTTCTGGTAAGTCCTATTTGGTATGTCAAGGGCGACACATATCGCGATCGGCTGCTTTATCGGCGTGCTTGCCGTACTGGCGATTGCCGTTGCATTGCTATTGTCGTACGACTGGAATCATGCCAAGCCCTGGATCACCACCCAAGTTAGCGATGTCACCGGACGCGCGTTTGCCGTCAACGGCGACTTGTCGCTGACCTGGCAGGCAACACAGGGCGATAGCGGCTGGCGTGCATGGATACCATGGCCACGCCTGACCGCTGACGACGTGACGCTTGGCAATGCGGAATGGGCAAAAGAACCCTGGATGGCGCATGCCGACAAGGTCACCCTGTCCATCAGTCCGCTAGGACTGCTGCGCCAGCATGTCATCGTTCCCGTACTGGCACTGCATAACGTCGACGTCCTGCTCGAACGCGGCCATGAACCGGCGCAAAACAACTGGACCTTCACGCCGCGCAAGCGCTCCGGGTGGAAATTCAATCTGCAGCGCGTCAGTTTCAACAAAGGCTCGGTCCGTTTCGTCGATGCCTTGCGCCATACCGACATGAAAGCCGAGGTCGATACCCTGGGCAGCCGTAGCAATGAAGGCTACTTGCTGGGCTGGCGCATGGCGGGCAGCTTCCGTGGCGAAGAAGCCAGTGGCGACGGCCGCTCTGGCAGTGTGTTGTCGTTCAAGTCGCAAGACCTGCAGTATCCGCTGGAGCTCAGCCTGCGTCTCGGCCAAACACGTATCGATGCGAAGGGCACGCTGACCGGACCGATGAAGACGCAAGAAGTCGACTTGCTGCTGAAGATTTCGGGTATCAGTATGGCGCACCTGTATCCCTTGTTCGACATGGTGCTGCCGGAGACCCGGCCATTCTCGACGGAAGGCCGGCTGCGCGGCTCGCCGGGTGTACCGGGTGGCGGCTGGTCCTATGAAGACTTCAAGGGCAAGGTCGGCATTTCCGACATGGCGGGCAGCCTGCGCTTCACGCCGGGCGACCCGCGTCCACGGCTGGAGGGCACACTCACTTCCGACGTGCTCAATGTCAGTGATCTGTCGCCACTGATTGGCGCCGACTCCATGGCAAGCAAAAAAGAACGCGGTGTCCGTGTGGTCCAGCCGAAAAACAGGCTCCTTCCGGTCGAACCATTCAAGGCCGAACGCTGGAACAGCATCGATACCGATGTCCAGTTCACTGTCGGCAAGATGGTGCGCAAAAATGAACTGCCAATCGACCATATCGTCACCAGGATACGACTGGACGGTGGCGTGTTGTCCCTGGCCCCGGTCAGGTTTGGCATCGCAGGTGGCACCATGGTGGCCAATCTGCGCCTCGATGCCCGGGTAAAACCGGTGAAGGGCGAATTAAAGATGACAGCCCGGCACCTGAAATTGCAGAACTTGTTTCGGGTTCCCGACACGCAGGCAAGCACCGGTGAAATCAACGGTGACGTGGTCCTGCATGGAAGCGGAAACTCGATCGCGGACTTGTTTGCATCGTCCGGCGGCGAGGTCAGGCTGGTCGCGAGCGAAGGAACCGTCAGCAAACTGGTCCTGGACCAGATCGGTCTGAATGTCGGCGACATCGTGGTCAGCCGGCTATTCGGTGATGAGCAGGTCAAATTGCACTGCGCGGTGGCGGCCCTGAGAATCGAAAAAGGCGTAATGCGGCCGAAAGCCTTCGTTGTCGATACGGAAACGGCCAATATTTACGTGAGCGGCAGTATCGATCTTGCGAAGGAACAGCTGGCGCTGACGCTGCAGCCGGAAAGCAAGGGAGTGCGGCTTATCTCTCTCGGTGCGCCGCTCTATGTGACCGGACCGCTGATCAACCCCAAGGTCGAGGCTGACAAGGGGGTGCTGGCGCTACGCGCGGGAAGCGCGCTGGCGCTCGGCGTACTGGCACCGTTCGCTGCCGCGCTGATTCCCCTGATCCATGTCGGTCCGGGAGAAAACAGCGGCTGCGGTGCGCTGATGGCCAAAGCCGCGGAACAGCCTGATGCAAAAGCTACGAAGACCAAGAAGACCGCAAAGCGGCGAATGCCGGAAACCAGCGGCAGATGAATCAGCCGGTGCCCCTTATGTCATGCGAGCTACATTAACCAACCCTAGCCACATAAGCGGCGCACGATGGCGAATGCATACCGTGAAGCGACGCGTTCGATGAATTGCATGAAGTCATGCGGCGCACCTTCATTGGCTCCATCGGAAATGGTGCGTATGACTGCAAACGGCACACCGAACTCGAAGCAGACTTGCGCAACCGCGCCGCCTTCCATTTCCACAGCCAGCAAATCCGGAAACTGCCTGCGCAGTAACTCACGCCTATCCCTGTTGTGGATAAATTCGTCGCCGCTGCCGATCAACCCGCGATGCACACGCGGCCGCTCCAGGCGAAATTGCATACGGTCCTGTTCACTGAGTACATTGCCCAGATCCTGCTCGACAAAACTTTGTGCCGCGCTGAGCAATTGTTCAGTCAACGACAAGTCGCTGGCGAAGTGAGACTGGCCCAACAAGGGGATTTCAAAACGCGGAAAGAGCGGTGAGGCATTCATGTCGTGCTGTACCAGGGCGTCTGCTACCACGATGTCGCCGACCTGTACCGATTCATCCGTCGCGCCTGCCACACCGGTAAAGACGACGTGCGTAACGTCGAAGTGTTCGATCAGCGTGGCGGCAGTTGCCGCAGCCGCGACCTTGCCAATGCGTGACAGCACGCAGACCGTGTCGGTATTTTCCAGGCGCCCGCTGGTGTATTCCCGCATGCCGCGTGTCAGGGTTGACTTGTTGTGCATGAGATCGATCAGGCCGGCCTGCTCCTGATGCAGCGCACTGATGATTCCGAGGCGCGGAAATCCAACCGTCATCAATGTTTCCTTTTAAAACATTCAAAACCGACATTGTGCCGGGGTTTGGCTTTCAGGCGGCAGACTGCCGGCCGCAGCCGATAAAAAAGGAAGGGGTTGGTTTACCTTGTAGTTGATATATACAAATAGTAGTAGTTGTTAACACAGCCATGTTTCTGTGGATAAGCGGGTAAACCGTTTACGGATCAAGTGCTTGCGATGCGCATAAGGACGCGGATAAGGCTTGTATCTGTGACGGACAGATCGGGGATAAAAAAATCGGCTTTGTTCTTTTCTCTGCTTGTCCCGTTTACGTCCAACGGCTGTCCATAGACTTATCCACAGGCGAAAGACGCCGACACCCGTCCACACCTTAATGCGGCCAAAGCGCCTGCAATAAAGCGAATGTGGCTGCAATAGTGGGTTCCTGTTTCCGCTTTGCCAAGGCAATGAAGGACAGTTCCGTGGACAGGCTGACGCGGTCGGCGATCACCAAACCATGCGCATGCGCTTCTCGCAGAGCGATTGATTCCCGGATCAGTGAGAGGCCGACGCCGGACTTCACCAGGTCGAGCATGGACATTTCCTGGTCGACCAGTGCCACCTTGTTCGGTTGCACTTTGAACTCGGCGAAGGTCTTGGTCAGCAGGCGGTAATGGGCGGATTCCGGCGGCGTCCAGATCCAGGGAAGTTGCGCCAGCGCTTCCCAGCCTTTGCCGGCGACCCGGTTTTTCCATCCCTTGGGCGCGACGACGTTGTAGGTGAAGGTGGTCAGGGTTTGTGAATGAAATTCCTTGCCGGGCGTGCCGAGGTAATAACCGACGTCGAGCGTGCCGGAACGCACTTGCTGCAGCACCCACCCGGACATGCCTTGCTGCAACTGGGTTGATAGCTGTGGATAAGTTTCCACCAGCCGTTTCAGGAAAGCGCCGAGCCGGATGAATTCCGGGTCGAGGATGGTGCCGATCGCCAGCGTGCCTGACAGCGTCGAATGCAGTGCCGCAGCGCCCTGGCGAAATTCAGCGACGCTTTCCATCACCCTTTCGGCGAAGGGCAGCAGTTTGGCGCCGTCATCGGTCAGCGACATGCCGCTCGGCGTACGATGAAATAGCTGGAGATTGAGGCTGGCCTGCAAGGATTTGATTTGCAGGCTGACCGCCGGCTGGGTCAGGTGCAGGCGCTCGGCCGCGCGTGTCAGGTTGCCTTCGCGGGCGACGGTGACAAAGGCGCGTAGCTGGGTGAGGTCCATGGCAGCATCATAAATAGTTCTTATATCAAGTTGATAATAACTGATTGGCCTTCGCTGTTGTTGCGCGGTATTCTGTCGAAAATCGTGAATTTGCCAAAGGAATCCTTATGACGCAGCTTATCCAGCACTATATCGGTGGTCGCACCGTTGAATCGACCAGCGGCCGGAAACAAGATGTCTTCAATCCGGCCACCGGCGAGGTCAGCGCACAGGTCGTGCTGGCCAGCCAAGAGGAAGTCCATGCCGCTGTCTCGGCCGCCCAGGCGGCAGCACCGGCCTGGGCCGATACCGCGCCGCTCAAGCGTGCCCGTATCCTGTCCAAGTTCAAGGAATTGATCGAAGAGCATCATGACGATCTCGCCGCCGCGATTACGCGTGAGCATGGCAAAGTGTTTTCGGATGCAAAGGGCGAAGTCACGCGCGGGCTGGAAGTGGTCGAGTTCGCCTGCGGCATTCCGCAGCTGCTGAAGACCCAGTTCACCGACAACATTGGCGGTGGCATCGACAATTGGCAATTGCGCCAGCCGCTAGGCGTGACTGCCGGTATCACGCCATTCAATTTTCCTTTCATGGTGCCGATGTGGATGGCGCCGATGGCAATCGCCACCGGTAACACCTTCATCCTCAAGCCTTCCGAGCGCGATCCGTCGCCATCCCTGATGGTGGCCGATCTGTTGAAGCGTGCCGGCTTGCCGGATGGCGTATTCAATGTGGTCCAGGGCGACAAGGTGGCCGTCGACGCGCTGCTGCATCATCCTTCCGTGAATGCGGTGTCCTTTGTCGGTTCGACACCGATTGCCGAATACATCTACACAGAGGGCGCGAAGCGCAAAGGTCCGTATCCGCTGCGTGTGCAAGCGCTGGGCGGCGCGAAAAATCATCTGGTCGTGATGCCGGACGCCAATCTGGATCAGGCGGTCGATGCGCTGATGGGCGCGGCTTACGGCTCGGCTGGCGAGCGCTGCATGGCGATCTCGGTGGCGGTGGCGGTCGGCAGTGTCGCCGACAAGCTGATCGAAGCGCTGATCCCCCGCGTCAAGGCGCTGAAGGTCATGAACGGCATGGAAGCCGCAGCCGAAATGGGACCGGTGGTCACCGCCCAGCACAAGGCAAAGATTGAAGGTTACATCGCTGATGGCGTGCAGGCCGGCGCCAAGCTGCTGGTCGATGGCCGTGGCCTGAAAGTGGCCGGACATGAAAACGGCTTCTTCCTCGGCGGTTCGCTGTTTGACCATGTCACCCCCGACATGACGATTTACAAGGAAGAAATCTTTGGTCCGGTGCTGTGTGTGGTGCGCGTGCCTGATTTTGCGTCGGCGGTGCAGTTGATCAACGGCCATGAATTCGGCAATGGCGTTGCCCTCTTCACGTCCGATGGCAATACCGCACGTGAATTCTCGCGCCGCATCGAAGTCGGCATGGTCGGCATCAACGTCCCGATTCCGGTGCCGATGGCATGGCATTCCTTTGGCGGCTGGAAGCGTTCGCTGTTCGGCGATACCCATGCATATGGTGAAGAAGGCATTCGTTTCTATACCCGTTACAAATCGGTGATGCAGCGCTGGCCCGATTCGATCGGCAAGGGGGCGGAATTCACGATGCCGGTGGCGAAATAAGTTAATGATGCACGTGAGGGAAGGGCACACCGGCCATTCCCTCTGTGCCTGCCGTGCGGAACGGTCTTCCTGTGGTTTTTTGGCCCTGTGGATAAGTCTATGGACAGCCGCTGGATGTAAACGGGACAACTGTGAAAAAAGATGAAGCCGTTTTTTTATCCCGAATCCATCCTTCGCCAATACACCGTTTGTCCAATTAGCTGTGCATTCGCCAAGCGATTGATTGTGCAGGGTTAACCGGGCTTATCCACAGACCGTGACGGACGTTAACCATTATTACTATTCGTATATATCAACTACTAGATTAAAAACCGCAAAGCTTCATCGGCCTTGGCAAATGCGGTAACCCCCTAAAAGCAAAAGTCCAATGTTCGAGACCCCTTCGGGGTAACATCAGGAACACAACGCAGTACAGGAGCCTCACCATGGAATCGGCTGGAAAATACGACTACATCATCATTGGCGCGGGTAGTGCCGGCTGCGTGCTGGCCAACCGGCTGGCCCAGGACGAAGGCGTCTCGGTGCTGTTGCTGGAAGCAGGGCGCAAGGATGACTACATGTGGATCCATATTCCCGTCGGTTACCTGTATTGCATCGACAATCCGCGCACCGACTGGCTGTTCCGCACCGAAGCCGATGCCGGACTGAACGGGCGAGCCTTGATTTATCCGCGCGGCAAGGTGATGGGAGGCTCGTCGTCGATCAATGGCATGATTTACATGCGTGGGCAAGGCCGCGATTACGACCTGTGGGCAGACCTGACTGGCGACGACAGCTGGCGCTGGGACAAGGTGCTGCCGGTTTTCAAGAAAACCGAGGACCACCATCTGGGTGCCAATGAATTTCACGGAGCCGGTGGCGAATGGCGGGTGGAGCGCCAACGCCTGTCATGGGAAATCCTGGATGCCTTCCGCGATGCCGCGGAGCAGGTTGGCATTCCCAAGGTGGATGATTTCAACCGCGGCAACAATGAAGGTTGCGGTTACTTTGAAGTGAACCAGAAAAAAGGTCTGCGCTGGAGCACCGCACGCGCTTTTCTGAAAGTGCCCAATGGCCGCAAGGGTCAGCTTGACATCATGACGGGATGCCATGTGAAACGCCTGCGCATCGAGGATGGTCCGCAAGGCAAAACCTGTACCGGTGTTGAATTTACCGGCGGCGGCACCGAGTGGTTTGCCGAAGCGGCCAGGGAAACGATTTCGACCGCCGGCGCTGTCGGCTCACCACAAATCCTGCAGTTGTCTGGCATTGGTCCGGGCGCATTGTTGCAGCGGCATGGTGTTCCGGTCGTGGTCGACCTGCCGGGCGTCGGTGAAAACCTGCAGGATCATCTGCAGCTGCGCATGGCATTTCGCATCAAAGGTGCGAAGACCCTCAATACCATGGCTAGCAACTGGTTCGGCAAGATGCGCATCGGCATGGAATACGCGGTGTCGCGTAGCGGACCGATGTCGATGGCACCTTCCCAGCTTGGCGCCTTTACGCGCTCCGACTCATCCCAGCCCACCCCGAATTTGCAATACCACGTGCAGCCCCTGTCGCTGGAACGCTTTGGTGAACCCTTGCATCCTTTCCCTGCATTTACCGCCAGCGTATGCAATTTGCGTCCGACCGCACGCGGCCATATCCGGATCGCTTCCGGCGATGCATTCGCCGCGCCGAAGATTACGCCAAATTACCTGAGCACGCCGGAAGACCGCAGTGTCGCCGCGAAGGCATTGGCCTTGACGCGTACCATTGTTGCTGCCCCGGCCCTGCAGAAATACACACCGGAAGAATTCAAACCGGGTGTGCATTACCGTACCGAGGAAGAACTCGCCAAGGCGGCCGGTGAGATCGGCACGACCATTTTCCATCCGGTAGGCACCTGCAAGATGGGGCGCAACGATGATCCGCTTGCCGTTGTCGACAGCCATATGCGTGTGCGGGGAGTACACGGTTTGCGCGTTGTCGATGCATCGGTGATGCCGACGATCACATCGGGCAATACCAATTCGCCGACGATCATGATCGCGGAAAAGGCTGCTGAATGGATCAAGGCAGCGCGACGCAATGCGGAAGCGCCAGCAATCCAGGCCGTGCCAGATAGCGTGATCGCATGAAGTCGATGGGCCACGGTGGCATTACCACCGTAGAAATACGTAGAAAAAGAGAGATTTAGGAGAGCTTTACGCGAGATTGCACTGCGAAAGGCACGAATAAGCTTAGCTTACTGGCATGTCGATTTTCTTCATGCTAACATTCGCCCGAGTTGCCTGAAGTCAAGTGCTGAATAACATTGATACAGGCCAAACAATCGGTAGAAGATTTATCTACTGTATTGCCACCCCCCCAGTCGTACTGTGTACTGTGCATCAACGTTATGCACAACCTTCTGCTCATAACAGTCAACAGGGAGAACCCATGGCGGATGTGGTTTTGGAGACAAAGCAGTTGACCAAGGAGTTCAAGGGCTTCACCGCGGTCAACAATGTCAGCCTGCAGGTGCAGCGCGGACATATCCATGCATTGATCGGCCCGAACGGTGCCGGCAAGACAACTTGCTTCAACCTGCTTACCAAATTTCTGGTCCCGACTTCGGGACAGATTCTTTTCAATGGCCGCGACATTACAATGGCCAAACCGGCGCAGATCGCGCGCCAGGGCATTATCCGGTCATTCCAGATTTCCGCTGTTTTCCCACACCTGACGGTGCTGGAAAACGTGCGTATCGGTCTGCAGCGCCCGCTCGGCAATTCCTTTGCCTTCTGGCAGAGCGAGAAAAGGCTGAATGCGCTTAACGACAAGGCGATTGCCTTGCTCCACGAAGTGGACCTGGAAAATTTTGCCGACACGATGACAGTCGATCTTCCATACGGTCGCAAGCGCGCCCTCGAAATCGCCACCACGCTGGCGATGGAACCGGAACTGATGCTGCTCGACGAACCGACGCAGGGCATGGGACACGAAGACGTGCACCGCGTCACCGCACTGATCAAGAAGGTGTCAGCGGGCCGTACCATTCTCATGGTGGAGCACAACATGAGCGTGATTTCCGGCATTAGCGACCGCATCTCGGTCTTGCAGCGCGGCGCTGTACTAGCCGAAGGCACCTATCAGGAAGTATCGAACAATCCTCAGGTCATGGAAGCGTATATGGGCACGGCATCCGGTGCGCTGGAAGGAGCGCATTGAATGGCAACACCCGCATTGCAAATCACCAATCTGCACGCCTGGTATGGCGAGTCACATATTCTGCATGACGTCAATCTGTCGGTGAGCCAGGGCGAAGTCGTCACGCTGCTCGGTCGCAACGGCGCCGGACGCACCACCACCATGCGTGCAATCATGGGACTCACCGGCGCACGCAAGGGTTCGATCAAGATCAACGGCATCGAAGCGATCGGCTTCCCGACCCATAAAGTGGCGCATCTCGGCGTTGGTTACTGCCCCGAAGAGCGCGGCATTTTTTCATCGCTGTCGGCCGAGGAAAACCTGTTGCTGCCCCCGCCGGTTTCGAAGACTGACAAGGGCATGTCGATAGAAGAAATCTACGACATGTTTCCCAATCTGAAGGAGCGGCGTAACAGCCAAGGCACCCGCCTGTCCGGCGGTGAACAGCAGATGCTGGCGGTTGCGCGCATTCTGCGCACCGGCGCGAAACTGTTGTTGCTCGATGAGATTTCAGAAGGCCTGGCGCCGGTCATCGTGCAAGCGTTGGCGCGCATGATCACCATGCTCAAGGCAAAGGGTTACACCATCGTGATGGTCGAGCAGAACTTCCGTTTTGCCGCCCCGCTGGCCGATCGCTTCTATGTGATGGAACATGGGCAGATCGTTGAGACCTTTGCTTCATCCGAACTGAATAACAAGATGCCTGTGCTGAATTCACTGCTCGGGGTATAAGGAAGCATGCCACTGGGTGGCATTGTTTATAACAAAGGAGATCCAAATGAAGTTGAAAGCAATTGCAGTTGCCGTAGCATCGACTCTCTCGCTCGCCATGGCAGGGTCCGCATCCGCGCAAATTTCCGGCGATACCGTGAAGATCGGTTTCATCACCGACATCTCGGGCCTGTATTCGGACATCGATGGACAGGGCGGCGTTGAAGCGATCAAGATGGCCATCGCTGACTTCGGCGGCTCGGTCAACGGCAAGAAAATCGAACTGATCTTCGCCGACCACCAGAACAAGGCGGACGTCGCGGCCAGTAAGGCACGTGAATGGTTCGACCGTGATGGCGTCGACATGCTGCTGGGCGGCACCAATTCCGGTACCAATCTGTCGATGGCGAAGGTCGCGGCGGAAAAGAAGAAGTCCTTCATTTCCATCGGCGCAGGTACCGCGCGCCTGACCAACGAAGAGTGCACACCGTACACTATCCATTATTCGTATGATACGGTCGCCCTGGCCAAGGGTACCGGCTCCGCAGTCGTCAAGCAGGGTGGCAAGAGCTGGTTTTTCCTGACCGCCGATTATGCGTTCGGCGCATCCCTGGAAAGCGATACCAGCAATGTCGTCAAGGCATCCGGTGGCACGGTGGTCGGCTCGGTACGCCATCCGCTGTCAGCGTCCGACTTCTCGTCCTTCCTGCTGCAGGCGCAGTCTTCCAAGGCACAGATCCTGGGTCTGGCCAATGCGGGCGGCGACACCATCAACGCGATCAAGGCCGCCAACGAGTTCGGCATCACCAAGTCGATGAAGCTGGCCGGCCTGCTGATGTTCATCAACGACGTGCACTCGCTGACTCCGAAACTGACACAGGGTATGTACCTGACCGACGCCTGGTACTGGGACCAGAACGACGAGACCCGCAAGTGGGCGCGCCGCTACTTCGAAAAGATGAAGAAGATGCCTTCCAGCCTGCAGGCCGCCGACTACTCGGCCACCATGACGTATCTGAACGCGGTGAAGGCAGCCGGCACGGATGATTCGGACAAGGTCATCGCGCAAATGAAAAACACCAAGGTCAATGACATGTTCGCCAAGAACGGCGTGATCCGTCCGGATGGCCGCATGGTGCATGACATGTTCCTGATGCAGGTGAAGGCCCCGAACGAATCCAAGTACCCATGGGATTATTACAAGGTGGTACAGACCATCCCGGGCGACCAGGCATTCACTACCAAGGCCGAAACCAAGTGCGCATTGTGGAAGTAAGCAAGTAAGAACCAGCCCGGACCGGATTTAAAGGTCCGGGTTTTGTTTTGTTTAGTCACTGTAGTCACTTTACGTCCGGGGCAAAGGTACGGCGCTCCTGGTGTAGTGCGCGACCTCTCTTGCCGGAAGGTCGCGTTGAAACAGCAGCCCTGCTGTTTCACTCATCGTTCATGACTCTTTGTCAGGATCAGGACGGCGGGTGAGGGCGCATGACTGGCATCATCGGCATCATCTACTCTCTTATCGTTTATGGATATATTCGGCATCCCCCTGCAGGCCATGCTGAGCCAGCTGCTGCTCGGACTGGTGAACGGCTCGTTCTACGCAATGCTGTCGCTCGGCCTTGCGGTGATCTTCGGTCTGCTTAATGTGATCAATTTTGCGCACGGCGCGCTGTACATGATGGGCGCCTTTCTGGCGTGGATGGGCCTCAGTTACTTTGAGGTCAATTACTGGATCATGCTGATCGTCGCACCGCTGATCGTTGCCGTGTTCGGCATCATTATCGAAAAGACGATGCTGCGCTGGCTGTACAAACTCGATCACCTGTATGGTTTGCTGCTGACCTTCGGGATCACATTGATGCTGGAAGGGGTGTTCCGCTCCATCTATGGCGTATCGGGACAGCCGTATTCGGTCCCTGAGGCGCTTTCGGGCGCGTTCAACCTCGGATTCATGATCCTGCCGAAATACCGCGCCTGGGTCGTTCTGGCGTCTCTGGTGGTGTGTTTCGCCACATGGTTCGTCATCGAGAAGACCAAACTCGGTGCCTACCTGCGTGCCGGTACCGAAAACCCCAAGCTGGTCGAGGCTTTCGGCATCAATGTGCCGCTGATGGTCACGCTGACCTACGGCTTCGGCGTGGCGCTGGCGGCTCTGGCCGGCGTGCTGGCGGCGCCTGTGATCCAGGTATCGCCGCTGATGGGGTCCAACCTGATCATCGTCGTGTTCGCCGTGGTGGTGATCGGCGGTATGGGTTCCATCATGGGGTCGATCCTTACCGGCCTCGGGCTTGGCGTCATTGAAGGCCTGACACGCGTGTTTTATCCGGAACTGTCGGCGACCGTCGTGTTCATCATCATGGCCATCGTGCTGATGATTCGTCCGGCCGGCTTGTTTGGGAAAGAGAAATAAACCTGCTGCGCCTGGTCGCAGGCTTCGCTGTCATTCCGAACGCAGCGAAGCCGCCGGCCGATGGAAGGTATTGCAGGTCGTTTGAATATTGTTTGAATAGCTTGTTCGGAGTCACAGGTTTGAAAAGGTTGGAACCATGAACAAGAAAGTCGGATATGCAATCGCCATCGCGGCTGCGCTGGCGGCGCCATATTTTCTTTATCCGGTATTCCTGATGAAAGTGTTGTGCTTTGCGTTGTTTGCATGCGCCTTCAATTTGTTGATCGGTTTTACCGGACTGCTGTCGTTCGGGCATGCAGCTTTTTTTGGGGGCGCGGGCTATATCACCGGTCATGTGCTGAAGGTCATGGGATTGCCGTTTGAACTGGGTATCATTGCGGGCGTCATTGTGGCTGCACTGATTGGCCTAATCATGGGCGGGCTGGCGATCCGTCGCCAGGGAATTTACTTCACCATGATTACGTTGGCATTGGCACAGATGCTGTATTTCGTCTTTTTACAAACACCGTTTACCGGCGGTGAAGACGGTTTGCAAGGCGTGCCGCGCGGAAAGTTGCTTGGTGTCATTAACCTTGAAAGCGACATGACGTTGTACTTTGTCGTGCTGGCCATCTGCATCGCCGGTTTTGCGCTGATCGTGCGGACTGTGCATTCCCCGTTCGGCCAGGTGCTGAAAGCGATCAAGGAAAACGAGCCGCGTGCCATCTCGCTCGGTTATGACGTCGACCGTTACAAGCTGCTCGCCTTCGTGTTGTCGGCTTCGCTGGCGGGGTTGGCAGGCGCTACTAAAACCGTAGTGCTCGGTTTCGAGACCCTGACGGATGTGCACTGGTCGATGTCCGGCCTGGTGGTATTGATGACACTGGTCGGCGGCTTGGGAACACTGTCGGGTCCGATCGTCGGTGCCATCCTGATTATTGCGCTGGAGAATAAACTGGGTGACTTGGGTAACTGGCTTGCTGCCTTGACCACCATTGAATGGTTCCGCTCGATCGGTGAATCGGTCACCATCGTTACCGGTTTCATCTTCATTGTTTGCGTGCTTGCCTTCCGCCGCGGCATCGTTGGGGAGATCAGTGCTCTCTTCAAGCGTGCCCCTGCAGCATCTTCTTCCTCACACTGATTGTCTTGCGCCGGCAGCGTCCTGCTGCCGGCTTTCTTCCCTTGGTTTTTTCAGCGTATTACAGCGCCGCGGCGTATATCGCGCGGGCGTCGTTGCGTGTCACTTCACGCGGGTTGTTGGTCAGCAGCCGCGTCTGCAACATCGCGTCGTCAGCCAGGCGATCGAGATCCGATTCGGCAATGCCAACCTGACGCAATTGGGTTTCGATGCCAGTCCGTCGCGCAATCTGGTCCATCTGGTCGATCAATGCCTGGGTGCGTGCTTCGTCGCTGCCCGTCGCGCCCGGCGCAATGATGTCGGCCAGCTCGGCATACAAGGAGGCGGCATTCGGTGCATTGAAGCGCAGTACGTGCGGCAAGACCAAGGAATTTGAAAGGCCATGCGGCACGTGAAATATGCCACCGATCGGATAGGCGAGGGCATGAACCGCTGCACACGGCGCATTGGCGAAGGATTGGCCAGCCAGCATCGCGCCTAACAACATGGCTTGGCGAACCTCCAGGTTTTTACCATCTTCGCAGGCAGCAATGATGTTGGTGGATAGCAGCTTCAGTGCCTGCCGTGCAAGCATGTCCGACAGCGGATTCTTTTTAACCTTGGTGGTATAGGCTTCGATCGCATGCACCATCGCGTCGATGCCGGTGGCCGCAGTAACCTTTGGTGGCAGGCCAACGGTCAGTTCCGCATCAAGGATAGCGACATCGGCATAGAGCTGAGGGGAAACAACGCCCATCTTGGTGGTGGCGCCCGTGGTAACGATGGAGATTGGCGTGACTTCGGAACCTGTGCCGGCGGTGGTCGGCACTTGGATCAGGGGGAGCCGCGAGCCTTTGACATTGCCAATTCCGTACATGGTTTTCAGTTCCTGATCACTGCCTGCGAGGACGGCAATCAGCTTGGCAACGTCCATTGAGCTGCCGCCGCCCAAGCCAATAACCAGATCCGTTTCATTCTTGCGCGCTTCCGCGACCGCGCTCAGGACAACGGCTTCAGGCGGATCGGCGACCACATCCGAATAGATGCTGACGTGCATGCCGGCTTCGCGCAGGGAAGCAATCGGCGCATCAACTAGCCCAGTCTTCAGGAACCCGCCATCGGTCACAATCAACGCACGGCGAACAGCAGGGAAATGTTGTGCTGCAATGCTTCCCAGCCGCTTTGCGGCGCCTGGTTCTGAGACAATATGTGCGACAGTACTAAAGCTAAATGCACCGATTGGGGAGGGGACAGTCATGGAATCTCCTTGGATAGTTTCTTTAATGTAATAGGTTGTTGCAGATGTGGTAGAGCGCTGTTGACTTTGAGAGCATAGCCTGCATGATAGCTTAACTAGACGCTAATGCAGAAAGCGGCCAATGCCACATGCGATGTTTCACGTGAAACATAAAGGGAGCAACAAAGGTGGATACCAATTTGATATTTCAAAGGACGCATACCGGGCGCGAAGAGATACATGAGAAGCGCCACGGTCTGACACAGAGTGAGCGCTTGGTCCTGATTATGGTCGACGGGGTTACGACCTATAGTGATGTTCGGAAAAAACTTCCAGTGTTGCGGGATGAGCGATTTGCACGCGCCTTCAATACACTGATCAAGAAGGAGTTGATCGTTGAAGTATTTATGCCGGTAGCGGACCAGTCACCGGAAGCCGTTGAACGCTCAGTTATCGACCGTTTCCTTCAGCAAGACCCTCTGGATCCAGTCACCATTATTATCCATGACGTAGAAGAAGAACTTGGTGAGGCAAGGTTACGCACTGACACCATCAGTGCCGGTGTGCCCCATCCCTCAATCCTACCCGAAGCCAGTTTGCAAACGGCGACGTCCGACGCGACAGGGGAGTCGTTTACTCCGCCGCTAGTCCAACTTGCGATGGATGAGCATCATATTGCGCTCGCCGACTCGCTCACCAGTGAGTTACGGGAACGACACATGCAAGGCAGGCACCAAGCAACCAAACCGTTGCGGCGACATACAAAGCCGGTCACAAGCTCACGGCGCAAAGAAGAAACGCTACAACGCCCAACTAATTGGCCGTATTGGAGTATTGGTATCGGCATTGCCTTCATTGCAGGTTTTGTTGCTGCCAAGCTCCCATTCTGATTGTTTCACGTGGAACAAACTGACGTAGAAAGCATACAGGGCTCAACGGTCAACCATAAAAACCCCGTATAATCTCGCCTCCGGCAGCACTTCGCTGGCTCCTTTCATCACCGTCTCACCGAGGCGAACTATGCTTTTTCCTACAGAATTTGACGTTATTGTTGTCGGCGGTGGTCATGCCGGCACCGAAGCCGCGCTGGCCGCTGCCCGCATGGGGCAAAAAACCTTGCTGCTGACCCACAATATTGAAACTCTCGGGCAGATGTCTTGCAATCCCTCTATTGGTGGGATCGGCAAGGGGCATCTGGTCAAAGAAGTTGATGCCATGGGCGGAGCAATGGCAATTGCAACCGACGAAGCAGGTATTCAGTTTCGGATTCTTAACTCGTCCAAAGGACCGGCAGTACGCGCGACGCGCGCCCAAGCGGACAGGATTCTCTATAAAAAAGCCATTCGTTATCGCCTGGAAAACCAAGAAAACCTTTGGCTGTTCCAGCAAGCCGTTGATGACCTGATGGTTGAAGGTGATCGCGTCGTCGGTGCCGTCACCCAGGTCGGTATCCGCTTCCGCGGCCGCGCAGTTGTACTTACCGCTGGAACCTTCCTTGACGGCAAGATTCACGTTGGCTTGAACAACTACTCGGCTGGGCGCGCCGGTGATCCCCCGGCAATTTCTCTGTCGGCTCGCCTGAAAGAGCTCAAGCTGCCGCAAGGACGATTGAAGACTGGTACGCCGCCGCGCATTGATGGCCGCAGTATTGATTTTTCCGTGATGGAAGAGCAGCCCGGTGACCTCGATCCGGTCCCGGTGTTTTCCGTCATGGGCAATGCCTCTATGCATCCACAACAGTTGCCCTGCTGGATTACGCATACCAACGAGCGTACCCACGACATCATCCGTAATGGCTTGGACCGCAGCCCGATGTACACCGGCGTGATCGAAGGGGTAGGGCCGCGCTATTGCCCATCGATCGAAGACAAGATTCACCGCTTCGCAGACAAGAACGCGCATCAGATCTTTCTGGAGCCAGAAGGGCTGACCACAAACGAGTTTTACCCCAACGGCATTTCCACCAGCTTGCCTTTCGACGTACAGCTGGAGCTGGTGCACTCCATGCGCGGTCTGGAAAACGCCCATATCCTTCGCCCCGGTTATGCGATCGAATACGATTACTTCGATCCGCGTGGTTTGAAGGCTTCACTGGAAACCAAAGCGATTCAGGGCCTGTTCTTTGCCGGCCAGATCAATGGCACTACAGGATATGAAGAAGCGGCAGCCCAAGGCATGCTCGCCGGTTTGAACGCCGCCCTGCAAACGCAGGGACGTGAAGCCTGGACGCCGCGCCGTGATGAAGCCTATCTGGGCGTTCTGGTTGACGACCTGATCACCAAGGGCGTTCTGGAACCATACCGAATGTTCACCAGCCGGGCCGAATACCGGCTTAGCCTGCGGGAAGATAATGCCGATATGCGCCTGACCGAGATCGGTCGTACCCTAGGCTGTGTCAGTGATGCGCAGTGGGAAATCTTCGAGCGCAAGCGCGAAGCGGTGGCACGTGAAATGGAGCGATTAAAATCGACTTGGGTAAACCCACGTATCGTTCCTTCTGCGGAAGCCGAACGGGTGCTGGGCAAAGCCATTGAGAGAGAGTATGCACTCACTGATCTGCTGCGCCGCCCCAATGTTGACTACGACACGCTGATGAGTCTGAAAGACGCCGACGGCAAGGACCTTGCCGGGCCAGGTGTCACGGATGAAGCCGTCAAGGAACAGGTCCAGATCCAGATCAAATACGCCGGCTACATTGACCGCCAGGCGAAGGAAGTCGAGCGTCACGATCACTACGAAAACCTGAAGCTGCCAGCGGAGCTTGACTATATGGAAGTGCGCGGCCTGTCTGTGGAAGTACGGCAAAAGCTGAACAAGCACCGGCCCGAAACCCTGGGCCAGGCTTCCCGCATTTCCGGCGTGACGCCCGCAGCCATTTCCTTGCTGCTGGTGCACCTGAAAAAGGGCGGATTCAGGGACTTCGCCACGGTTCAGGCCGTAGCCTGAGAAAGCCGGCCGATGACCGCTTTTTCCCGCGACCAGCTCACCCGCATACTTGCCGATGGCATTGGCGCCTTGCAGCTCGGACTCAGTGATGCGCAGACAGATCAATTGATGGACTACCTGAGCCTGTTGGCAAAATGGAATGCCGTCTACAACCTGACCGCAGTACGCGATCCGGCGCAGATGGTGATCCAGCATCTGCTGGATTCACTCGCTGCCGTGCCGGCATTCAGCCAGGCGAACAATGTGCTCGATGTCGGCGCCGGCGGTGGACTACCCGGCATCGTGCTGGCGATTGCGCGTCCCGACATGCAAGTATCGATGATCGATACCGTACATAAGAAAACCGCATTCCTGACCCAGGCAAAAGCTGAACTCGGACTGCGTAATGTGACCGTCTACACTGCGCGTGTCGAGCAACTGAATGTCGCGACACCGTTCGATGTAATCACCTCGCGCGCTTTCGCTGAGCTCAAGGATTTCGTCACCTGGTCCGGACACTTGCTCGCGCCAGGCGGCCAGTTCATCGCCCTCAAGGGCGTACTGCCGCAGGAAGAAATCGTGCGACTGCCGGCCGGCTGGAAAGTCACTGCCACCCAAGCGTTGCAGGTACCCGGCATGGAGGCAGAGCGGCACCTTATTTTCATCAAGAGAGAAGGGGAAACATGAACGCCGCCTTTCACGCCATCGGCATCACCGATGTCTGGCAACTGATTGCCGCCACCATGGTGTTCCTGATGCTGCCCGGCCCCGGTACGTTTTGCGTGCTTACCAGCACGGGCAGACACGGCCTGCGCGGCGGGTATGCTTCACTGATCGGACTGATGCTCGGCGACGCGGTCCTGATGCTGCTGGCCGCACTCGGTGTCGCAGCCCTGTTGCAGGCCAATCCAGTTCTCTTCAAGGGCTTGCAATACCTGGGCGCGGTTTATCTGGCATGGCTCGGTTTCAAGCTGCTGACGACAAAGGAAGGGAAGGATGCCACGGTTATCCCATTTTCCAACGCCGCCGATTTCCGCCGTGGCTTCCTGGTCACCCTCATCAACCCGAAAGCTATCGTGTTCTACATGGCATTCTTCCCGTTGTTTATCGATCCGGCAACACAGCAGGGCGCAACAACTTTCTTCGCGATGGGTGCTGTGATTTCCTGTTGCACGCTTTTTTATGGCAGTCTGCTGGTCATCGCCGGCAATGCCGCGGCGAAGCGACTGGCAAGCAATCGCCGTATTGCGGCATTCGCATCACGCGCGGCCGGCATCTTTCTGATTGGCTTCGGCATCAAACTAACAACCAACTAAGAACAAATGGCCAAAATATTCTGCGTCGCCAACCAGAAAGGCGGCGTCGGCAAAACAACTACTGCCGTCAACCTTGCCGCAGGACTCGCACAGCTCAAGCAGCGCGTATTGCTGGTCGATCTGGACCCGCAGGGGAATGCCACCATGGGAGCGGGCATCAACAAGTCGGAACTGGAAGCTTCTGTCTACGAAGTCCTGCTTGGGATGTCCGACATCAAGACCGCACGCAAGACATCGGACACCGGAAATTTCGACATCCTGCCGGCCAATCGCGAACTTGCCGGTGCCGAAGTGGAAATGGTCGAACTCGACAACCGCGAGAAGCGCCTGAAAGACGCGATTGCCCTGGTCACCGACGAATACGATTTCGTACTGATCGATTGTCCGCCTGCGTTATCGATGCTCACCCTCAACGGCCTGTGCGCCGCACACGGCGTCATCATCCCGATGCAGTGCGAATACTATGCGCTCGAAGGCTTGTCGGACCTGGTCAACACCATCAAGAAAGTGCACGCCAAGCTCAACACGGATCTCAAGATCATCGGCTTGCTGCGGGTGATGTTCGATCCGCGCATGACGCTGTCGCAGCAGGTTTCCGCGCAACTCGAGCAGCATTTTGGCGACAAGGTTTTCAAGACCATCATTCCGCGCAATGTGCGGCTGGCGGAAGCGCCTTCCTATGGCATGCCCGGCGTTACCTTCGACCCGTCGTCCAAGGGCGCGCAGGCGTACATCGCATTCGGTGCGGAGATGGTTGAACGCATTCATTCAATGTAAGGCAGATCATGGCTATCAAAAAATCCAAGGGACTCGGACGTGGGCTTGATGCCTTGCTGGGCGGTTCGTCCGACATGGCCGAAGCGGTACCGACCGTGCCCGGCGCGCCATCGATACTGAATGTCACGCAGATGCAAGCCGGTAAATACCAGCCGCGCACACGCATGGATGAAGGCGCATTGAATGAACTTGCCGCATCGATCAAGGCGCAGGGCCTGATGCAACCCATCCTCGTGCGTCCGGTTGCGCATGTGGGACCCGACAAATATGAAATCATCGCCGGTGAACGCCGCTTCCGTGCCGCCCAGATCGCCGGCCTGACGGAAGTACCGGTACTGGTCAAGGATGTCGACGACCAGGCCGCCGCCGCGATGGCGCTGATCGAGAATATCCAGCGCGAAGATCTCAACCCGCTGGAAGAGGCGCAAGGCATTCATCGACTGATTTCGGATTTCGACTTCACACACGAGCAGGCAGCCAACGCGGTCGGCCGCTCGCGCAGCGCGGTGTCAAACCTGCTACGTTTGATGAACCTCGCCAAGCCGGTGCAGACCATGCTGATGGCCGGCGATATCGACATGGGCCATGCCCGTGCGTTGCTGGCCGTCGATTCCGCAACGCAGATCACGCTCGCCAACCAGATCGTCGCCCGCCGCATGTCGGTACGCGAAGCCGAAAAGCTGGTCATTCGCGCCGGCAGCGAACAGGCCTCGGCCAACAAGCAGCGCCCCAACAAGGAAAAGTCACGTGACATTTCCCGGCTCGAGGAAGAGTTGTCCGACCTGCTTGCCACCCAGGTCGCAATCAAGCTCGGTGCCAAGAACAAGGGCCAGCTGGTGATCGACTTTGCCAACCTGGATGCGCTTGATGACCTGATCGCCAAACTGCGCACTGAAAAACAAGCTGCATGAATTCCGCCCAACCATGACCTACAGCGTCCTGATCCTGCCCGGCTTGTATAACTCCGGCGAAGGCCACTGGCAAACCGTCTGGGAAGCCATCATGCCGAATGCGAGGCGTGTCATGCAAAAAGACTGGGACAAGCCTGACCGGCATGACTGGGTAGCCATGCTCGACGCCGCCATCGCTGCAGCCGACGGACCGGTCGTGCTTGCTGCGCACAGCATGGGCTGCGCGCTGACTGCGTGGTGGGCCAGCCAGCACCATCAGGCTGCGCATGGCAGCAAGGTTCTTGGCGCATTGCTGGTCGCGCCCCCTGATGTCGAGCGTGAGGATTTCCCCGCGTTCATCACCGGCTTTTCGCCGATGCCACGCGCACCGCTTCCGTTTCCAGCGATCGTCGCCGCTTCATCGGACGATCCGTGGTGTGAACTATCGCGTGCGCGGGCCTGGGCGGCTAACTGGAGCGCCGGCTTCTACGATATCGGTCCGCGTGGACATATCAACGGCGACAGCGGGCTTGGCGACTGGCCGGAGGGACGGGAGTGGCTGGGAATGCTGGCGCGGCGCTGAGAGTCCGGGCAGTAATGGTCAGCAACAGTCAGTACCGGGCAATACGCCCATAGGCAAATACTGCCGTTGCAACAAAATAAACAGTCGCAACAGAGTATCGACGGCACGTTGGCGCGATGCGCCCAAGCGGGGCAGGGCACATGACTGATTACTTACCAGGTAATTGTGATGCCGACCCGTCAGACCTATTCTTTTCATGGATGGAAAGGTGGTCGACAAACCGGTGCAGGATGGCATCACTCGAGGATGTGTAAAGCTGTCTATCGTAGTTTTACCGTAGCATCCATGCGGCATTCAGGCCGGCAATTGTTTGACGGTGACTGCGGAAAACACTTATAATCCCGTGGTTTCACAAAACGCACCACCTTGAAACACCGCGGCCCGTAGCAGGCATCAGAAGCGTTCTTCTGGTGGCACGGATTGCACGATTCGGACCTTTATGCTGCACATCGTCCTCATGCAATTTGCAACTACGGTTATCGCCGGACTGATTGCCGGCATGCTGGGCGGCGTACATGCGCTGGTGTCGGCGCTTCTGGGTGGGCTGTGCTGTGTGGTGCCAAACGGCTTGTTCGCTCTGCGCTTGTTCATCAGCGCGAGAAAGCCCGGCGCGGTCAATCCGATGACTTTTTTCATCGGCGAATTTATCAAGATTGCATTGACCCTCGCGCTATTGGGTGCGGTGGTCTGGCTGTACCACGATTTGAACTGGCTGGCGCTGATCGCCGCTTTCATCGTGGCGCTGAAAAGTTACATCATCTTATTATTTAGGCACTGACATGGCATCTACCACTGAAGCGGCATCACACGCGCCAACGGCGTCAGAATACATCGTCCACCACCTCGGACACCTGACCAACCAACACCAGGAAAAGATGGTCGATTTCTCGATCATCAATATGGACACCATTTTCTGGTCCATCTTCGTTGGCATCATCGGCTGCCTCCTGATGTATCGCGCAGCCCGCCATGCCACCTCCGGCGTACCTGGCCGGTTCCAGGCCTTCGTCGAGATGCTCGTCGAACTGGTAGAAGACCAGTCGAAGTCCATCGTGCATGGCAAGCGCGACTTCATCGCCCCGCTGGCGCTGACCGTTTTCGTCTGGGTCGCCCTGATGAACTCTCTCGACTTCCTGCCAGTGGACCTGTTCTCGAGCATCTTCCGTCTGTTCGGCATCGATATCCATCACCGTGTCGTCCCGACCGCCGACCTCAATGGCGCACTCGGCATGTCGCTCGGCGTGCTGGCACTGGTTCTCTATTACAACGTCAAGATCAAAGGTCTCGGCGGCTGGGTGCATGAACTGTTTGCCGCACCGTTCGGCATCTGGCTCGCACCGTTCAACCTGCTGCTGAACTTCATTGAATACATCGCCCGCACCGTGTCGCTCGGTATGCGACTCTGGGGCAACATGTACGCAGGCGAACTGGTGTTTCTGCTGATTGCACTGCTCGGCTCCACAGCCACCGTGTTCGGCTTCTTCGGTCATGTGGTTGCCGGCTCCATCTGGGCGATCTTCCACATCCTGATCGTGTTCCTGCAAGCATTCATTTTCATGATGCTGACCTTGATCTACATCGGTCAGGCGCATGAAGGCCACTAATAGCAGCCAGTAAAGAATCGAAAGATAGGAAGTACGTAACGAAGTTTGTTTTTGGGTATTTTGTTTTTAATTTTTAACTTTAACTTTTTGAAGGAATTCAAATGACTGATATCTCTTTTGTTGCTCTGGCTTGTGGTCTGATCATCGGCCTGGGTGCTATCGGTGCGTGTATCGGTATCGCGATCATGGGCGGCAAGTACCTCGAAGCATCCGCTCGTCAGCCTGAACTGATGAACACCCTGCAAGCCAAGATGTTCGTTCTGGCTGGTCTGATCGACGCTGCGTTCCTGATCGGTGTTGGTATCGCCATGTTGTTTGCTTTCGCAAACCCGTTCATCGCGAAGTAATCCGGCGCACAGGGTACCGCCTCCGGTACCCGCCGATTTCCAGCCGCCGGACCTGACCCAGGTTCGGCTCTCGTTATTCTGAGAAGGAAAAATACCGTGAACTTAAATGCAACCCTGATTGCACAGTTCGTGGTCTTCTTCATCTTGGCGATGTTCACAATGAAGTTCGTGTGGCCGCCGCTGATGAAAGTGCTCGATGAGCGCGCCGAGAAGATTGCGAACGGTCTGGCTGCCGCCGACCGGGGCAAGGCAGAGATGGCTGCGGCTGAAAAGCGTGCGCAGGCTGAACTGACTTCCGCCCGTGATGAAGGCCAAAAGCGCATCAACGACGCTGAAAAGCGTGCGCAGGCAATTATCGAAGAAGCCAAGAAGACTGCATCCGACGAAGCTGCGCGCATTATCGCCGCTGCCAAGGCCGATGCTGAACAGCAAGTCACTCGTGCACGCGAAGAACTGCGCAGCCAGGTCGCCGCCCTCGCGGTGAGCGGCGCCGAGCAGATCCTCAAGCGTGAGGTTAACGCAGCGGCCCACGCCGACCTGCTGAACCAACTGAAGACTGAACTGTAATCATGGCAGAACTCGCAACCATTGCTCGTCCTTACGCAGAAGCACTGTTCCGTGTTGCCAAATCCGGCAACCTCGCCGCCTGGACCGATCTCGTATCGGAAATGGCTGCGGTTGCCGCCAATCCAGACGTCAAGTCTTTCGCAAGCAATCCGAAACATACGGATGCACAAATTGTCGATACCTTCCTGTCGCTGTTGAAATCCAGTGTCACTCCCGAAGCGAAAAACTTCGTCGCGATGCTGGTGGAAAACGGCCGCCTGACGCTGCTGCCGGAAATCGGCACCCAGTTCCATGCATTGAAGAATGCAGCGGAAGGCGCAGCCGACGCGGAAATCACGAGCGCGTTCGAGCTGAGCGATGCCCAAGTGAAAGACCTGGTAGCGACGCTGGAAAAGAAATTTGGCCGCAAGCTCAATCCGTCCGTGAAAGTGGATAACTCCCTGATCGGCGGCGTACGTGTCGCAGTCGGCGATGAAGTGCTCGACACTTCGGTCCGCGCCAAACTGCAGAACATGTACGTAGCCCTGGCATCGTGATTGGCTGCTTCTGACCCCTGGCGCAAGCCAGGCAGAGTGAAAAATATTAGGAGTTAACATGCAACTCAACCCGTCTGAAATCAGCGAACTGATCAAGAGCCGGATCCAAGGCCTTGGCGAAACCGCTGAAATCCGCAATCAGGGCACGGTTATTTCCGTGACCGACGGTATCTGCCGCATTCACGGTCTGTCCGACGCGATGCAAGGCGAGATGCTGGAATTTCCAGGCAATACCTTCGGCCTCGCGCTGAACCTCGAGCGCGACTCCGTCGGCGCCGTTATCCTGGGTGACTACGAACACATTTCCGAAGGCGATACCGTCAAGTGCACGGGCCGTATTCTGGAAGTGCCGATCGGTCCGGAACTTCGTGGCCGCGTCGTCAACGCACTGGGTCAGCCGATCGACGGCAAAGGCCCGATCAACACCGCGTTGACCGCTCCGATCGAAAAAATCGCTCCGGGCGTTATCGCCCGTCAATCCGTTTCCCAGCCGATGCAAACCGGCCTGAAGGCGATTGACGCGATGGTGCCGATCGGCCGTGGCCAGCGTGAGCTGATCATCGGCGACCGTCAAACCGGTAAGTCTGCTGTTGCGGTTGATACCATCATCAACCAAAAAGGCCAGAACATGACATGTATCTATGTCGCGATCGGCCAGAAGGCATCGACCATCAAGAACATCGTGCGCGCGCTGGAACAGAATGGCGCCCTCGAGTACACCATCGTTGTTGCCGCTTCCGCTTCCGAATCCGCCGCGATGCAATACGTGTCGGCTTACTCCGGCTGCGCCATGGGCGAATACTTCCGTGACCGCGGCGAAGATGCGCTGATCGTTTATGACGATCTGTCCAAGCAAGCTGTCGCTTACCGTCAGGTTTCGCTGCTGCTGCGCCGTCCGCCGGGCCGCGAAGCTTATCCTGGCGACGTGTTCTATCTGCACAGTCGTCTGCTCGAGCGTGCTGCTCGCGTGAACCCTGACTACGTCGAAGCGTTCACCAAAGGCGAAATCAAGGGCAAGACCGGTTCGCTGACCGCGCTGCCGATCATTGAAACACAGGCTGGCGACGTTTCCGCGTTCGTTCCGACCAACGTGATTTCGATTACCGACGGCCAGATCTTCCTTGAAACTTCGCTGTTCAACGCTGGTATCCGTCCCGCGATCAACGCCGGTATTTCGGTGTCCCGCGTCGGTGGTGCAGCGCAGACCAAGGTCATCAAGAACCTGTCCGGTGGTATCCGTACCGACTTGGCGCAGTACCGTGAACTCGCAGCGTTTGCGCAGTTTGCTTCCGACCTCGACGAAGCGACCCGCAAGCAGCTCGACCGCGGCGCACGCGTGACCGAACTGTTGAAGCAGCCGCAGTACTCGCCGCTGCCGATTTCGCTGATGGCTGTGTCGCTGTTCGCAGTGAACAAGGGCTATTTCGACGACATCGACGTGAAGCGCGTACTGGCATTCGAATCCGGCCTGCACAACTTCATGAAGACCAGCCACGGCGCCCTGCTGCAGAAGATTGAAGACACCAAGCAACTCGACAAGGACGGCGAAGCAGCACTGGCCTCCGCGATTGCCGACTTCAAGAAAACATTCTGAGCCACGGAGCTTTAGGCTAAAGGAGTAAGTACTCATGGCTGCAGGTAAAGAGATACGCGGCAAGATCAAGAGCGTTGAGAATACGAAGAAGATCACCAAGGCGATGGAAATGGTCGCCGCATCCAAAATGCGCAAGGCGCAGGACCGGATGCGTTCGGCACGTCCCTACAGTGACAAGATTCGTAATATCGCCGCTCACTTGTCGCAGGCCAACCCCGAGTACACACACCCGTTCCTGGTCAAGCAGGACACGGCAAAGACAGTGGGCATCATCGTCGTCACGACCGACAAGGGTCTGTGCGGCGGCATGAACACCAACGTGCTGCGTCAGGTGACCACCAAGGTGCGTGAACTCGAAGGTCAGGGCAAGAAAGTTGAAGCAGTTGCGATCGGTAACAAGGGTTTCGGTTTCCTGAACCGCATTGGCGCGAAGGTTGTGTCCCACGCAATCCAGCTCGGCGATACGCCGCACCTGGAAAAGCTGATCGGACCGGTCAAGGTGCTGCTCGATGCGTATCAGGAAGGCAAGCTCGACGCCGTATACGTGTGCTACACCAAGTTCATCAACACGATGCGCCAGGAGCCGATGATGGATCAGCTCCTGCCATTGTCGTCCGAGCGGATGGAAGCGGATAAGTCGTCCCATGCATGGGATTACATCTACGAGCCGGATGCGCAGACTGTCATCGATGAGCTGCTGGTGCGCTATGTCGAAGCGTTGATCTACCAGGCTGTTGCCGAAAACATGGCGTCCGAGCAATCGGCGCGCATGGTCGCGATGAAGGCCGCTTCGGACAACGCAGGTAACGTGATCGGCGAACTGAAACTGGTCTATAACAAGACCCGTCAGGCTGCGATTACCAAGGAACTGTCCGAGATCGTCGCCGGTGCGGCTGCGGTTTAACGAAACGAATCTACATTAAATATTGAAGGAACGAACATGGCTGAAGGCAAAATCGTTCAGTGTATCGGTGCCGTGGTTGACGTGGAATTTCCGCGCAACGCCATGCCCAAGGTGTATGACGCCTTGAAAATGGCAGGCTCCGAGCTGACTCTCGAAGTGCAGCAGCAGCTTGGCGACGGCATCGTCCGTACCATCGCTCTGGGCACTTCCGACGGTCTGCGTCGCGGCATGACCATCCAGAACACTGGCGCACCGATCATGGTGCCGGTCGGTCCCGCTACTCTGGGCCGCATCATGGACGTGTTGGGTAATCCAATCGACGAACGTGGTCCGGTCACTTCCGACCGCACCGCATCGATCCACCGCAAGGCGCCTGCATACGACGACCTGTCGCCGTCGCAGGAACTGCTGGAGACAGGCATCAAGGTGATTGACTTGGTCTGCCCGTTCGCAAAAGGCGGTAAGGTCGGTCTGTTCGGCGGTGCAGGTGTGGGCAAGACCGTGAACATGATGGAACTGATCAACAACATCGCGAAGGCGCACTCGGGTCTGTCCGTGTTTGCCGGTGTGGGTGAGCGTACTCGTGAAGGTAACGACTTCTATCACGAAATGGCGGACTCCAAGGTCGTCGACCTCGACAACCTGGCAAACTCCAAGGTCGCGATGGTCTACGGCCAGATGAATGAACCGCCGGGCAACCGTCTGCGCGTCGCGCTGACCGGTCTGACCATCGCGGAATCCTTCCGTGACGAAGGCCGTGACGTGCTGTTCTTCGTCGACAACATCTACCGCTACACACTGGCCGGTACCGAAGTGTCCGCGCTGCTGGGCCGTATGCCTTCCGCGGTGGGTTACCAGCCGACACTGGCCGAAGAAATGGGCCGCCTGCAAGAGCGTATTACGTCGACCAAGACCGGTTCGATCACATCGATCCAGGCCGTGTACGTCCCTGCGGACGACTTGACCGACCCGTCTCCGGCAACCACGTTTGCTCACCTCGACTCCACCGTCGTGTTGAGCCGTGATATTGCTGCGCTGGGTATCTACCCTGCGGTTGACCCGCTCGACTCCACATCGCGTCAGCTGGACCCGAACGTCGTCGGTCAGGAACACTACGAGACCGCACGCGCCGTTCAGGGCACCCTGCAGCGCTACAAGGAATTGCGCGACATTATCGCGATTCTGGGCATGGACGAACTGGCACCGGAAGACAAGCTGGTTGTGGCACGCGCACGTAAGATGCAGCGTTTCCTGTCCCAGCCGTTCCACGTTGCTGAAGTGTTCACCGGTTCCCCGGGCAAGTACGTTTCGCTGAAAGACACGATCAAGGGCTTCAAGATGATCGCTTCCGGCGAACTCGATCACCTGCCGGAACAGGCGTTCTACATGGTCGGCACGATCGAAGAAGCAATCGAAAAAGCCAAGAAGATCCAGTAATGCTGATTCGCTCCCTCCCTTCGGGGAGGGCCGGTGCAGGATGCGGTCAACGCATCTTCGGAAGTCCCATCCTGCAACCAGCCTTTCCCTCTGCATGCAAGGGGACAGGGGCAAACCAGTTATCCGGTAAGGGTTGTCGGCATGCGGTCCGCCGCCTTTCGTCAGCCTGCTACTCCCGGATCTTCGGACGAACATATAAGGTTCTAACATGGCAAACACTATTCACGTAGACGTCGTCTCCGCCGAAGAACAAATCTTCGCCGGTGAAGCCGAGTTCGTCGCGTTGCCGGGTGAAGCGGGCGAATTGGGTATCTACCCGATGCATACTCCGCTGATCACCCGCATCAAGCCGGGTGCGGTTCGCATCAAGGTGCCGGGCCAAGCCGAAGACGAATTCGTTTTCGTGGCGGGCGGCATTCTCGAAGTGCAGCCGAATGGCGTCACCGTACTGGCCGATACGGCCATCCGCGGTGCCGACCTGGACGAGGCGAAAGCTTCGGAAGCCAAGAAACTGGCGGAAGAGGCATTGTCGAACAAGGATTCGTCGATTGATTATGCGAAGGCACAGGCTGAACTGGCCGCTGCAGTCGCGCAATTGGCAGCGATTCAGAAGCTGCGTCAAAAACGCTAATCCGGTACGGCAGTAAAATCAAAAGGCAGCTTCGGCTGCCTTTTTTGTTGCCCGCAAAACCGCTCGAAACTCGGGAACGCCGAACCCAACGAACGTGTCGCGGTCAGTAAGATGAATAGAAGCATCTGATCAAGCACATGCAACTGTTTCCCCAATGGAGAAGCCATGACCGCACGCGAAGAATTTCGCAAACCCAAAAAACTGAACATTGAAGATAAAGCGGCCGGCGACAAGTCGCTCAGCTCGGACGACAAGAATGCGGACAAGCAGCGTGTCGATGAAATGGCGCAACGCATCGCTGACATGCAGAACGTCTTCTATGCCGAGCACAAACGCAAGATCCTCGTCATCCTCCAAGGGATGGATACGTCAGGCAAGGACGGTACCGTCAAGGGCGTCTTCGGCAAGATTGATCCGCTAGGCGTCCGGACGATACCGTTCAAGGCGCCAACCCAGTCCGAAAAGGAGCACGATTACCTGTGGCGCGTGCACCAGCAGGTGCCGGGCCAAGGCGAGCTGGCGATCTTCAACCGCAGCCATTACGAAGACGTGCTGATCACTCGCGTGCACGAATGGATCGACGCGGATGAATGCAAGCGGCGCTATGCACAAATCCGTGACTTCGAACGAATGCTGTCGGAAACCGGCACGATATTGCTGAAATTTTTTCTCCATATTTCGCGGGATGAGCAGCGCAAACGCCTGCAGGAACGCGTCGACGATCCGGAAAAGCACTGGAAATTCGACCCGAAAGACCTGGATGAACGCATCCACTGGGATGACTACCAGAAGGCGTATCAGACCGCGATTGACGAGACCGACGCCGACCACGCGCCCTGGTATATCATTCCGGCTGACTCCAAGACCCATCGCAACCTGGCAATCGCTTCAATTGTCTGCGAAACCATGGAAGCCATGAAGTTTGCCTATCCGCTAGCAAACCCGGCGCTTGCCGGTCTGAAGATCCGCTGAGCAGCGGCGGCCTTTCGCGCTCGGTAGTCCGCCCGCCCGGTTGGCATGGTGACAGCCGCTCGCTCCACCATACTTTCATCAGAACGCAGATGCTCTTAACCTCCTGAACCGATGCGCCATTACTTGCCAGAACTGGTTGCCCTGCCCATGCTGCCTTTCCTTATCCTGCAGGGAAAGCGCACCCGCCGCCTGACACCCAGGCTGCCGGAAGCCGCGGGACCAGCCCATGGGCTTACAGGCGCACAGTTCGACGGACTGCCGCTTCGTCTGCTTGGCGTCGGTGAGTCGCCGATTGCCGGTGTGGGCGTCGCCACATACGACGAAGCCATTACCGGTCAGTTCGCCGCAGCACTCTCCGTCCGGCTTCGTCGCCCGGTGGCCTGGCGCGCTTGCGGGAAGAATGGCGTGACCGCCGCCGAAGCACTGGAACAGGTGGTACCCACCATTCCGGTAGCCCGGGTCGACATTGCGCTGATCGCTTTCGGCGTCAACGACACCACCGCATTTCAGCCGGCAACACGCTGGCGCCGCGACCTGTCGGCCATCCTTGCCGCCATCGAGCAACGCTGTTCGCCGACGCTCACTATCGTGTCAGGCGTACCACCGATGGCGCATTTTCCCGCCTTGCCGCAGCCTTTACGCCATGTCATGGGGCTCAAGGCTCAGACCTTGGATGCCGTCGCCCGGACTCTCGTCGCACAGTACGCCCCCGGTACCCTGCATATTCCGCTCGCCCTTGACGTCCGGGATCGCGCCCTGATGGCCTCGGACGGCTATCACGCCTCGGCTGCCGGCTGCGCCGCCTGGGCAAACCTGCTTGCACAGGCGGCAGGTAGCCATCTGCGGTAACCTGGCCACCGCAGCGATTCTCGCCGGCAAAGGAAATTGGCGGTACGATGGCAATATCCTTAGCGAGATTGCAATGAATTACTTCACTGACCCCGGTTTCTGGGAAACCGCCAGCTTTGTGGTCACCGTGTTCGGCCTGCCATTTGCAATTTTCCTGTTCCTGTACGAGCAGCGGAAAGAACGTGACTCCGAAGATGAAGAGGCGTATCAGCTTCTGCAAAACGCCTACAACGACTTCCTGAAGATTGTTCTCAACAATCCGGATTTGCAGCTGCGCAGTGCCACCCTGAGCAATAACCTGACCGATGAGCAGCGTGAGCGAACACTCATCATCTACGAAATGCTGATTGCATTGTTCGAGCGGGCCTACATTGTTTCCTATGAGGATGACCTGAAGGGGGTGGCATTGCGACGCTGGAATTCCTGGGACGATTACATGCGTGAATGGTCGCGCCGGGAAGATTTTTACTACTTGCTTCCGCAGCTTCTCCGGGGCGAAGATCCTGACTTTGCCGCCTACATTCGTCGCATCGCCGACGAAGAGCAGCATGGAAAAATCCTGCATCGCTAGTTGCCGCACGGGTAGCCAGCCACGTAATTTTCGCCGACGTTCACGACAATTGCCTTAAGAAGCATCGCATCGGACAGGTTGGCGCGGACAAAATCCTCATGAAGCCGCAGGAAATCCTCGGCATCGGCGATAATGGCGGCTCACAGAAAGCCCCTCTTATGCCGAACACATTTGCCCACCTGAAAAACGATACTTTCCTGCGCGCCTTGCTGCGCCAGCCGACCGATTACACCCCGCTCTGGCTGATGCGCCAGGCCGGCCGCTACCTGCCGGAATACTGCGCGACCCGCAAGCGCGCCGGTTCTTTCCTCGGACTTGCCAAAAGCCCCGATTACGCAACCGAGGTGACCCTGCAACCGCTGAATCGCTATGCGCTGGACGCGGCAATCCTGTTTTCGGACATTCTGACGGTGCCGGACGCCATGGGCCTCGGCCTGTATTTCGCCGAAGGCGAGGGCCCGAAGTTTGAGCGTCCACTGCGCGACGAAAAGGCCGTCATGGCATTGCGGACCCCGGAAGCCGGATCGTTGCAGTACGTGTTCGATGCGGTCACGCAGATTCGTACCGAACTGGCTGGCCGCGTGCCATTGATCGGCTTTTCCGGCAGCCCATGGACACTTGCCTGCTATATGGTCGAAGGCGGTGGCTCCGCTGATTTCCGGACCGTCAAGACGATGCTGTACAACCGCCCCGACCTGATGCATCACATTCTGAAGACCAATGCCACGGCAGTCGCCGCTTACCTGAATGCGCAGATCGAGGCTGGAGCTCAGGCAGTGATGATCTTCGATACCTGGGGTGGGGCGCTCGCCGATGGCATCTACCAGCAGTTTTCGTTGAGTTACATGCGCGAAGTTATGCAACAGCTCAAGCGCGAGCACGACGGGGTCAAGATTCCGGCAATTGTCTTTACCAAAGGTGGCGGTCTCTGGCTCGAAGAAATTGCCGGTATTGGCGCCGATGCGGTCGGCCTCGACTGGACGGTGAACCTTGGCAAAGCACGAGCCCGTGTCGGGCACCAGGTCGCTTTACAGGGCAATCTCGATCCCAATGTCTTGTTCGCCGGCACCGACCAGATCCGCACCCAGGTGAAAAACCTGCTCGATTCTTACGGCAAGCCGACCGCCGGACACGGGCATGTATTTAACCTCGGTCACGGCATTTCGCAGTTCACCCCACCTGAGTCCGTATCGGTGCTGGTGGACGCAGTCCACGAGTTCAGCAGGGCACAACGCAGCGGCGATTAAATAAAGTTATCAACCCCCTGTGGACAACTATCATCGGCGAAACACTTCCGGACGGAATGAGACGCTTATTCACATTTTTTGCGATAGTGCAAATCGTTAACGAATGTGCGAGCGTCAATATATAGCCGCTTTTTGGTTTTCCTAAGTCATTGATTTTAAAGGACGGAATTTTTGCTTTTCAATTTAGCATTCTATTGAAAACCGCATAAAATCAGGGCTGCCGGGGCGTCATACAGGGCTTGTCCACAAAGTTATCCACAGACTTTGTGGATAGGTAAAAAAATGTTTATAAATCGGGAACTTAGCGGAGATCCTTCATAAACCTGTTAAGTTGCTACCAGTCACTGAATGCCGGAAAATTTCTCGCCTCGGCCCATTACCTGGCGCATCTAAAAATGCTGTAAGGAAAACGCCCGCGCACACGTATTGCCATAAGGACAGTGCCGTCTGGAAAAAGTCAAGGGGAAATGCGGCTTTATACAGAGTTATTCACAATTTGCGTCATCGTCCTCAGTTGTGCAAAGCAACAGCATTTTTCCGTGGAGTGATTCCATTGAGCCAAGAGATACACCCTAAGTAATTGAAATGACTCGCTTTATTTTTTTCTTCTCCAACGCTTTATGAAGGGAGGGTCACGCCTGGTTCAGGTTTGCTGTCGATCAAGCTTCGGTTCTCCACAAAGTTATCCACAGGGTTTGTGGATAGTCCGAAAAGCCTTTAAGAATCGCGACTTTAGTCGCCTTTTTCAAGAAATACATTAAGTTCGTGACCGACCTTTATCTCAACGTCGCCCTGGATACGCCGCTGGACACTTGCTTCGATTACCGCTGGCCCGGACATGGCGAGCCGCCACAGATCGGGCAGCTTGTCCTTGTGCCCTTTGCCCGGCGTGAGGTCGTCGGTGTGATTGTCGACGTGCGCACGCGGACCGAAGTACCTCCGGACAAACTCAAGGACGCGCTCGATGTACGCGCACAACTGCCGCCGCTGACAACAGAATGGCTCGATCTATGCCGTTTTGCCGCCGATTATTACCAGCGACCGATCGGCGAAGTGATGGTGCCAGGCATTCCGAAAAACCTGCGCGTACAAAAAACCGTATCCCTCGACCGCGCGCTGAAGAAGCTCGCCAAGACCGCATTCCCGCATGACCCCGCACCAGCCGATGCGCCGGTGCTCAATGCCGCGCAGCTCGAGGCGGCATTTGCGATCGGTAATGCCGATGGTTTCAGCCCGACCTTGTTGTACGGCGTCACCGGCAGTGGCAAGACGGAGGTCTACTTGCAAGCCGCTGCCCAGGTGCTGGCAAACGCGCAACGCACACAAACCGAGGCCCAGGTATTGATTCTGGTGCCCGAGATCAACCTGACCCCGCAACTCGAAAACAACGTTCGTGCCCGGTTTCCAGGCGTACCGGTGGCAACACTGCATAGCGGCCTGGCTGAAGGAGAGCGCCTGAGCCACTGGCTCGCAGGGCATCTGGGACATGCCCGGATCATTCTTGGAACGCGCCTGGCGATTCTCGCATCGCTGCCGCGTCTCAAGCTGGTCATCATCGACGAAGAGCATGATCCTTCCTACAAGCAGCAGGAAGGCTTGCGCTATTCGGCGCGCGATCTCGCTGTCTGGCGTGCCCGCCAATTAAAGATTCCGATCGTGCTTGGCTCTGCCACGCCTTCTCTGGAAACATGGCATCACGCACAATCGGGACGTTATCGCAAGCTGGAATTGCGCGAACGTGCTTCACCCGACGCCGCATTGCCGCGCATCCGCCTGATCGACATGGAGCGCGACAAGCCGGCCCAAGGTCTGACATCGACGCTGGTCAGTGCGCTGAAACTGCGACTGGAACGCGGTGAACAGTCGCTGCTTTTCCTGAACCGCCGCGGCTATGCGCCGGTCCTTGCCTGCGACGCCTGCGGCTGGATCGGCAATTGCACCCGTTGTACCGCCTTCATGGTGCTGCACAAACCGGAAAACCGCATGCGCTGCCATCATTGCAGCCTGGAGCAGCGCATTCCGAAGTCCTGCCCGACCTGCGGCAATGTCGACCTGCAACCGCTCGGGCGTGGTACCCAACGCGTGGAAGAGGGCCTGCAGCAGGTATTTCCGCAGGCGCGCGTCATGCGCATCGATGCCGACTCGACGCGGCTCAAGGGGAGTGCGCAAGCAGCCTTCGAACGGGTTCACCAGGGCGAAGTCGACATCCTGATCGGCACGCAGATGGTCGCGAAAGGGCATGATTTCCGCAATCTCACGCTGGTCGGCGTACTCAATCCGGATACCGCGCTGTTCTCGCATGATTACCGCGCCAGCGAACGCCTGTTTGCGCAGATGATGCAGGTCGCGGGCCGGGCGGGACGGGCCGGGCGCAAGGAAGGCGGCAATGCCAGCGAAGTGCTGATACAGACCCGCTATCCGCAGCATCCCCTGTTCGGCGCCGTGATGGCGCACGACTATGACCGCTTTGCCGGTGAACTGCTGGAAGAACGCCAGCAGGCCGGTGTGCCGCCTTTCATGTACCAGGCGCTGCTGCGGGCCGAAGCGCGCGAATTGCAGACCGCGCTCGACTTCCTGCAGCAGGCGGCGGATTGCCTGCTGCATCCCGGCATCACGATCAACGATCCGATTCCGATGACGATGACCCGGGTTGCCAACGTCGACCGGGCGCAGCTCCTCATCGAGTCGCCATCCCGCCCGGCCTTGCAGATGTTCCTGAAAACCTGGATGGCGGCGCTCCGGGCAATGAAAACCCGCGCCAAGTGGTCGCTGGAAGTCGATCCGGTCGACATTTGACTGTCGCTTAACAGCTGAATTGCCCAGTTGCTGAGCCGAGCGCGCATTCGTGGCAGAATCGGCCTGCCGCGGGTGTTCAGCGGACCGGCCTGCCAAATAACTACATTCCTCGAAAAGAAACCGCATGATCATTGTCCATCATCTGAACAACTCCCGATCGCAGCGCGTCCTGTGGCTGCTTGAAGAACTCGGCCTCGACTACGAAGTGAAGCGCTACGAGCGCGACCCGAAGACCATGCTGGCGCCGGACACGCTGCGGCAAGTGCATCCACTGGGCAAGTCGCCGGTGATCACCGACGGCGACCTGACGATTGCCGAATCGGGCGCCATTGTCGAATACCTGGTCGATCGCTACGGTACTGGCCGCCTTGCGCCGGGGCGGGGTGGCGAATCGCGGCTCAAGTACACTTACTTCCTGCACTATGCGGAAGGTTCGGCCATGCCGCCACTGCTGCTCAAGCTCGTCTTCGATCGCATCGAGAAAGGCCCGATGCCGTTTTTCGTGAAACCGATCGCCAAAGCCATCGCCGGACGGGCGAAGAGCACGTTCATCGAACCGCAGATCAAACGGCACCTCGAGTACCTGGAAAGCGAGCTGGCGCAGCGTCCATGGTTTGCCGGCGATGAATTTTCCGCCGCCGACATCCAGATGAGTTTTCCGCTGGAGGCAGCTGCGGCGCGCGGCGGTCTGGACGCCCGCTATCCCAAGTTGCAAGCCTTTCTGGAGCGCATTCACCAACGTCCCGCCTACCGCAAGGCCTTGGAGCGCGGCGGCGAATACGGACTGTTGAGTTGATCTGGCGGTTGACGGGTTTCTAAATAGCATGTCCGGCTCACGCCATCATCGCGCGAGGTTCACCGCTATGCAGGTGGATCAAGCTTAGAAACTTCATCTGAGGCGCCGCGTCGAAAGAGCAAATCCTTTCCTTTCAACAGCGCGCGCATGGCCTTACCCCAGCTTTCTCCTCATCCTCCTGTTTTGTCCGGGCTATTGCAGCCCGGACGTAATTGCTGGCGGATCGAACATGCGCAGCGCTTTGCCATGCTGGTCGACGCTGACGCGTATTTTCGCGCGGTGCGGGCGGCCATTCTCAATGCCCGGCATAGCGTATTTATTCTCAGCTGGGATATCGACAGCCGGACGCGACTGATTCCGGGGGGGGCAAACGATGGCTATCCGGATGGGCTCGGCGATTTCCTGCATCAGGTGGTTGCAACGCGTCCCAGTCTGCGCGCCTACGTGCTCAACTGGGACTTCGCCATGTTGTACGCGCTGGAGCGCGAATGGTTGCCGGTATACAAGCTCGAGTGGCGTACCCACAGCAGGCTTTCTTTCCGCATGGATGCAAAACATCCGATCGGTGGCTCGCATCACCAGAAAATCGTCGTCATTGACGACAGCGTGGCCTTTGTCGGCGGGCTCGACATCACGAAAGCCAGGTGGGACACCTCCGAGCATGCATGCCACGCCCCGCTGCGGCGCGACAGCGACGGCAAACCGCACGCGCCTTTCCATGATGTGCAGGCAATGGTGGACGGAGATGCCGCCTGTGCCCTTGGTGAACTGGCACGCACCCGCTGGCAGCGTGCCTGCGGCGAAACGCCGGTTGTCGTCTCGCGCACCGAACACGATCCGTGGCCGCAGCATGTCGTGCCCGATCTTGAAGACATCGATGTCGCGATTTCGCGGACCGAACCGGAATACGAAGGTCAGCATGGTGTGCATGAAATCCGGCAACTGCATCTGGATGCCATCGCCAGCGCACGCAGGCACTTGTTTTTTGAAAACCAGTATTTCACGTCCGGCACCATTGCCGATGCACTCGCCACGCGTCTCAAGGAGCCCAAAGGTCCGGAAGTGCTGGTCATCTCCCCGCAGACGCAGAGCGGATGGCTGGAACAGGCCACTATGGGGGTTCTGCGCGCACGGATCCACAAGAAATTAAAAGATGCGGACAGGCACGAACGGTATCGGATGTATTGTCCGCATATTCCCGGCCTGAAAGACCAGTGCCTGAATGTGCACAGCAAGGTATTTGCGGTGGACGATGAGCTGTTTTCAGTTGGTTCAGCCAACTTGAGCAGTCGCTCCATGGCCCTTGATACTGAATGCAACATCACGATAGAAGCGCGTGGTGATCCACGCATACAGGCCGCTATTTCACGCTTGCGCAGCCGTCTGCTGGCGGAGCATCTGGACACTGCGCCGGAGGCCGTGGAAGCGGAGATGCACAAGCAAGACAGCCTGCACCGGACAGTACTGGCATTGCAGACTTCTGAACGCAGCTTGCGGGTGATGGACGCCACCACGACACCGGAGCTGGATGCATTGATTCCCGAACAGGCGCTGTTCGATCCGGAAAAACCGATCGACCCGGACGAACTGGTCAGCCAGTTCCTGCCAAATGAAGCACGCAAGCCGGTACCGCGCCGACTCGTCGGCTTGGGCCTCTTCGCGATTGGACTGGCTCTGCTTGCTGTCGCCTGGCGCTGGACCCCGTTGCGCGAATGGGCCAATCTGGACGCGCTGGTCGCTTTCGCGCGCAACCTTGAAGACTTGCCGTTCACCCCGCTTGCGGTAGTCGTCTGCTATGTCTTGGCAGGTCTGGTGATGGTCCCTGTGACTTTGCTGATTGCTGTTACGGGTATCGTCTTTGGACCGTTGACCGGTTCCTTGTATGCGATCGGCGGGACGTTGCTGAGTGCAACTGTCGCGTATGGTATCGGCCAGTGGCTCGGGCGCGACACAGTGCAACGCGTGCTTGGCACACGCATCAACAAGCTGAGCAAACGTATCGCCAAACGCGGCATCGTCGCGATGGTCATCATTCGCATGCTGCCGGTTGCACCCTTTACCGTTGTCAATGTCGTCGCCGGTGCGTCACATATCAGCTTGCGTGATTATCTGATCGGTACGTTTCTCGGTATGCTCCCGGGCATCATCATGACCGTCACCTTCGTGCATCACCTCGCCGAAGCCATTCGCAATCCCACTCCCGGTACGGTAGCTATCCTCGTCGGTGTCGCGCTGTCCATCATCGCCGTTGCGCTGGGCCTTCAAAAACTTCTTACCCGCAGAGAGAATCGAACCGCGTAATGGATGACCTGATCAGCACCAGCAGAACAGCAATACCCACGGCCGTGCCGGATCTTGATCCGTGGCCGTTGACGATTGCAACATATAACATTCATGGCGCTGTCGGCTGCGACGGTAAATTTGCCCCTGAACGTGTCGCGCAAGTGCTGCAGGAACTCAATGCCGACATCATTGCCCTGCAAGAAGTCCCGATGGGCGGCTCCAGAACACCGAACGTACTGGACATATTGCAAAAGGCGACCGGCTATGTCGCAGCCGAAGGTCCGGCCTGCGATCGTCCCGAGCGGCGATATGGCAACGCCGTGCTCAGCCGTTACCCCATTTTGTCGGTACGCAATATCGATTTATCGTTCGGCAGCCGCGAACCGCGTGCAGCGGTCGACGCCGATGTGAATTGCCATGGGCATCTGTTGCGCGTGGTGGCGACCCATCTCGGTCTCAGGGTCAAGGAGAGGCGCGAACAGGTACGCAAGCTGCTACAGAGGTTCGATACCGACGAGATGCCGGTGATCCTGCTTGGCGACCTTAACGAATGGTTTGTCTGGGGGCAGTCCTTACGCTGGCTGGTGTCGCATTTTCAGGCGGTACCAGCCCCCAAAACCTTTCCTTCACGCTACCCGCTGTTTCCGCTGGACCGCATCTGGATCCGGCCAAGGCACCGCCTGGTGCATGTGGAAGTGCATGCGACGCCGCTGGCTCGCATCGCCTCCGACCACCTTCCGCTGATCGCCCATATCGACGGCTAAGCGGCAATAACCCGGCAATGACTTTTAACGAAAGAGCGTCGGGTGCGGGCGCCGTCATCGCGACGGCGTCACGCAGCAGCGCAGCAGATAAGCCTATGCCTGTTACCGGGAAAACGATCAGGCTGCCGCAGATTTCTAGGCTCTTTGATTAGGGCCACTCGGACGCGAGTGTTCGGGGGCATACTGCACAAGATTCATCGGCGCCATTGGATCGAAATCACTCCAGTCGCCGTTCTCTATCGTGCCTTCCGCGCGCTCGATATCGACCGCACCCAGCGTACGCAAGACCTGTAGTGCGCGATCTTCGTACTCCTGGTCGGGTACGGCGACGGCCACCATCATGCCGGAGCGGCGCATCGGCACCGCATTCTCTACATCTTCCGCATGGTCGCCGACATCGCCTTTCTCTTTCATGCCGGACAGTCCGCCGACAAGTCCACCAAGATGGGCACCGACCAGTCCACCGGTAACGGTTCCGACCGGCCCCAGAATCGGTGTCGCGGCAACGCCAATCACGGCACCCGCGGCGGCGCCTGCCGCGGCGCTTTTGTCCGATGACTTTGCGCCCGGCGATTTATCGCTGTCGCCACCGATCGGATAGGTGGCATGTTGCCCGGCCGGATTGCAATAAAACGTAGAGACGCGGTCACGCGGGAATCCCGCGCGCAGCAGTTCGGCGATGGTATCGTCAGCCTCTGCCTGTTCCTGAAAACGGCCTGCAATAATAATCGTCATGGCTGGCTCCTTTGTTAAAAAGTGAATATGGGTAAGAGGCCGGCACCGTCCAATAGTTCTAGGACTGGTAACAGTGCAGCCTTCATGTAAATTTTTCTTCAAATAAGGTAAAAACAACGCGGAGGTTTTGCGTAACCGCAGTTTTTCCTCATCGCTGGCGCTTGTGTCACATCCGGCCCGCTCCTTGCATGCTTCATTCCACCTTTGACCCACATGGAAAGCGGCGATGGCGCAACTCAATCAGAACGGCAGTCTGTCTGCTTCGGCGGGGCAGCTACTTAATGCTCGCGTCGTGGATGCTGCGGGTAATCAGGCATCGATTGCTTCGCTTGAACAAGGCAACTCCGCCGAAGAGGCGCAGGTCTGGGTAAAGCTCACCGATGGCACACTCGTCCTTGTCCCTTCCAGCCTGCTGATGCCCCGGGAGGATGGTGTGTACAGCCTTCCATTTACCTTCAATACATCTGCGACTGGCGACAGTCCGACACAGATGACCTTGCCGGTGATGGAAGAGGAACTGCATGTTGACAAACGTACGGTCGACACCGGACGCGGCGTACGCATACACAAGACAGTATCGCAACGTGAACAGACAATCGATCAGCCCCTGATGCACGATGAACTGCTGGTGGAGCACGTGACGGTTGGACGTGTGATTGCGGAGGAAACGCCGCCCCAGATGCGCTATGAGGGAGACACGCTGATTGTCCCTGTGCTGGAGGAGGTGCTGGTGGTAAAGAAGCAGCTGATGCTCAAGGAAGAAGTCCATATCCGTCGGCAACAGCGAAGTGTCACCGACCCACAGCGCGTTATCCTGCGTTCGGAACAAGTCACGGTTGAGCGTTTTGATGACGGAGTCATTGGTAACGATAAGGACGAGGGCCAGCGTCCGCAGTAGGCTAGCTAGGTAGGCACGAGTTATGCCTGCACAGGACCACTCTAGTCTGATTCTCCCGGGTACCTATTCCGGGCAACCAACGTTTTCTTGGAGAGACTGATCATGGAAAATACCGTAGTAGGCGTGTACGACAGTTATGCCCAGGCGCAGAACGCGCTGAATGAATTGATGACCGCAGGCTTCTCCCGTTCCGATGTGCAACTGAGTCCCGATTCGGAAAGCTCCACCCGTGTTGCAGACGCCGACACAAGCAGCTCTGGCGGGTCGGGCATCGGCAATTTCTTCCGTTCGCTGTTCGGCATGGAAGAACACCGCGAACACGGTGACGTCTATTCGGAAGCGGTACGCCGTGGCAGCTGTGTGCTGACCGTCAATGCCGCGAGCGACGAGCAGCGTGACCGTGCCACCGAGATCATGAACCGCTATGATCCGGTCGATATCGATGAGCGTAGTTCGCACTGGCGCTCACAGGGCTGGAGCGGTTATGACGAGAGCGCACCGATGTTTACCGACAGTGAAATCGAAAAGGATCGGGCACTGTATGGGCAGTCCCGCACACCATCCAGCGACTGGACCGGCGCAAGCACCACATCGACTGCGGGCACCTCGGCGGATATGACAAGCAACACTTCTGCGAACACCACTGCGACGCAAAACCTGAGCGGCAGCGATACCACTCGCATCCCGGTGGTCGAAGAAGAACTGCAGGTTGGCAAGCGCCAGGTGGAGCGCGGCGGCGTGCGTGTTTACCAGCGTGTGCGTGAAACACCGGTCAACGAATCGGTACAACTGCGTGAAGAACACGTGCATGTTGAACGTCATCCCGTCGACCAGCCGGCGACGGCCGCCGACCTGGATGCGATCAAGGAAGGTGCAATCGAACTGCGTGAAAGCGCGGAAGAGGCGGTGGTATCCAAGACTGCGCGCGTCGTCGAGGAAGTCGTGGTCGGCAAGGAAGTCACCGAGCAGACCAAGGATATCAACGACACTGTTCGTCGCACCGACGTTGAAGTCGAGCAGCTTGGTGCAACCGGCAACACAGGCACCCGTGCAGACAGCGCTTATCGCGACACCGCAATGACTTCGGACGATTCCGATTATCGTACGCACTGGCAGAATGCCTATGGCCAGTCCGGTGGGCGCTATGAGGACTATGACGCAGCCTACCGCTATGGTTCGACGATGGCCGGTAGCGGCCGTTACCAGAACTCTCGCTGGGAAGATGTCGAACCGTCGATGCGCAGCGACTGGGAATCGAACCACCCGGAAAGCGCATGGGAAAAGGTCAAGGACGCAGTGCGCTACGGCGCGGAGCGCGTCACGGGCAATCAGCACCGGCACTAATGTGCATGAATGGGCATTCATTTGATGCCCATTGACGGGCGTTAAGCCGCCAGCCGAAACCGTCGGGCAAAGCACCCTTCTTCATTCCGAAGCAGGGTGCTTTTTTATTGGTAGAGAGTCGAGATTGGCGGTGCAGGGTGGAGATGAAGGCCGGTCAGCCCAGTCGACCTTCTTCCGCCATTTCGCGAATGGTGCGGATCGTGTCGATATCCGATTCGGTATATGCGGACTTGCGAAAGTCGTTGTAAAAAGCGTCTGCGGTGTCTTGCGCCTCACTGGCGCCGTCGTCGTAGTCGAAGCGCACGAACAGGATTTCCGGCTCCGGTTCTTCGATGGTCATCGTCAATGTCGATTCCGGGATGCCTTCCTGTTGCGGCACATGATAGACGATCTGTTCCTGCGGCAGGAAGGTGACGCGGTCGCGTACGATCAGCTCTCCATAGCGAAGTTCGCGCAGCATCGACAACGCAGATTTTTCCAGGATTTCGCAGCCATCGAGATACGGGACAAAGGCTTTTGGCATTTCCGCGCGTAACACCAGCCCACGCCAGAGTTGCTCGCGTGACAGGGCATCGATCAGGGGATTAAGCGGGTCGTTGATTTCGACCAGATGTGAAAATTTCATGGTGCAGGAAACGATAGACAATCGCCCAGTGTAACGCTTCCCGCGTGCAGTGACATCAGACCGGAGGCGTTTGTATCGTTGCCGGGATTGCCGGCTCAGAAAAACTGCGACCACTCTTCTACCCAGCCTGGCACCGCATCGCGTTCCATCGGCTTGGCAATGTAATAGCCTTGCGCATAAGTACAACCCAGGTCGCGCAGCAAATCCCAGTCTTCCCGTGTTTCCACTCCGACAGCAACCGAATTGCGGCGCAACCTGCGCGCCAGTTCCAGCGAAGAACTCAGCGCAATATGCATTTGCCCGTTTTGCGACGCGCCGGCAACGAAGGAGCGGTCGATCTTGAGATCGAGGAAAGGAATGCGCAACAGTTGCTGCAGGTTGGAATGCGCGGTGCCGTAGTCGTCGACTGACAGCCCGAATCCTTTCATGCGTAATCGGGCCAGGTTCTCAAGGCAGATCGGCACATCGGTCATGGCCATCAGTTCGGTGATTTCAAACGTGACGTATTGCGGCGCGATCGCGTGACCGGCAATGTGTTGCAAAATCTTTTCGGCAAGTCCTGGTTCCGACAACGAAGTCACCGACAGATTGATCGACACCGACAGCATCAACCCGCGATCATGCCAGGTGCGGCAGGCAGCGACCGAGCGCTCGATCACGGACCAGGTCAGGTCTTCCATATGGCCGCTGGCTTCCAGTACCGGGATGAAAAACGCGGGGTTCAGCACACCGTATTGCGGATGACGCCAGCGGACAAAGGCTTCCACTGCTTTCACCTTGCCCGTCGCCAGTTCCACCTTCGGCTGGAAAAACGGCTCGAACTGATCCGCCTGCACGGCCCGCTGGATTTCTTCCAGGCTAAACGACGGTATCGCGGTGTTGCCGTCGTTGCGCGGCACGGGCGGCCGATACTGGTCGATCAGTCGCTGCAGTATCTCGGGCGTGGCCGGCTTTTCGAAAGTACCCAGCAAATCGACGCCGTAAGCTTTGGACATGGTCTCAACGGAAAACAGCAATGCCGATCCAAGCGCGCTGGTCAGCACGATGGCCGTCTTGTCATCGCCGTTGGCCAGATGCCGGACCAGTTCAATACCATCCATGCTTGGCATGTTGAGGTCAATGAAGCTGATGTCGACCGCCTGCTTGCTGCGCAGGAGATCGAGCGCGACACGGCCGTTTTCGGCTTCGAGGATATGCTGCGCCCCCAGCTTGGTCAGCATCACCGCCAGCCAGTGCCGCTGGAATTCGTCATCTTCGGCAATCAGGAAGCGCAGGTTCGCAATCGATACGGGGTTTTCAGAAGTCATGGCGGCCCATCCTGCGGCGGTGTGGATAGAAAATTTGCTATAGGGAAATTATGCCGCAGCTTTAACTGTTGCGGCCAGATTTCGCACAGCCGTATGTTGACCACCTGTTGGTTACCGGCATCATGACGTTCCCATAAACGCGGGATTGTTGCGGTGCGGTGGTTTCGATATAAAGACGGTGCTTGTCAGGAAGGCACTTTTACATGAAAACACTTTACGATTTGCTGGGCGTCAGCCGCCAGGCCAGCCTTATTGATATCGAACATGGCTATCGCCGTCATCTCAACCGTCATCTGCTCGGCAACGGCGGCCGGCCCTTGCGCAAGCGTGACCAGACGCGCTTGCAAAGCATGCGCAACGCTTACCTGGTATTGTCTTCGCCATCACGCCGGCAAGGCTATGACCGTGCGCTGGCCGAGCAGGAGGAAAAGCGTAACCGGATGCTCGACATCGGGGGCGCCATTCTCGCGGTCGCCTCACTGGTCACGGGCCTGGTCATGATTGTCCTCAGTTCACATTTTCCCACGCTGGAAGAACTGACTTCCGCTTCAAACGCGCCGACTTCTTCATTGCCATCGCCACCGCAAACAGCGTCGGTCCCGGCGTCGCCAACGACCTCACTAGTGACTGCATCCCGATGACGGATGCATAAGCGGCGCGCTTGCGTCACAATGGGCGTTCCAAGAAAGGAGCGCCATCATGCGTACCGTATCCTCCCTTCTGCTGCTGCTGCTGCTGTTGCTGCCTGCGCTGGCATGGGCCGGCGGCTCCAATTACACCATCACGCCGGGCATCTCGATGCCATCGGGCAAAGTCACCGAATGGAAGGTTCCCACACCGAAGTTCGCACGCGACCCGGCGGCTGCGCCTGATGGCAAAATTTACATCGCTGTCATGCACGGCAACAAACTCGCGCGCTTCGATCCTGCCACACAAAAGTTTGACGAATGGGATTTGCCAAATGGAACACGTCCGCACGGGCTGGTGGTCGATGAACGCGGCACCGTCTGGATGACCGGTAACGGCAACGGCACTCTGCTCGAAATTCCTTTCCGCGATGGTCAGCCCGGCACCATGATCGCGCACAAGACACCCTCGGGCGGAAGTCCGCACACGATTATTTTCGATGGCAAGGATGCCTTGTGGTTTACCAATCAATCGGCCGACAAGGTCACCCGCTTCGAGCGCAGCACGCGCAAGATGACCGAATTTTCATCGCGTGACGGCCCCTACGGCCTGGCGATGGACAAAGGCGGCAACGTCTGGTTTTGCCAGGCCAGCGGCCAGCGTGTCGGACGCATCGATGCGGCGACCGGCAAGGTGTCCGAGATCGACCTGGGCAGCGGCTCGCTGCCGCGCCGCATTGCGGTGGCGCCCGACAATACCTTGTGGGTAGTGCGGTATGGTGACGGCAAGCTGACCCACATCGATGCGGCAACCGCCAAGCCGGTCAAGAGCTACGACATGCCGGCCGGTGCACAGGGCAATCCCTATGCAGTCACGGTTGACGGGGCGGGCAAGGTCTGGGCGAACGAGATTGGTACGGACACGGTGACCCTGTTTGATCCGGCCACTGAAAAATTCAGGGTATTTTCACTTCCTACCAAAAATGAAGGAATACGCAAGATGATCGTCGATGCCAAGGGAAAGCTCTGGTACATGGGCAGTCACAGCGGCAAGCTGGGAGTCGTGGAATGAGCCGCGTGGCGCGGCTCGCGCTGCTATGCGGAATCCTCATTGGTGTCAGCGTTCAGGCCCCCGCGCAGGAACAGCTACCCCTATTCGACGCGCACATGCATTACAACGTCGAAGCGTGGGCTGTCATTCCGGCGCCGAAAGTCATTGCACTGTGGCGCAAAGTCGGCATTCGCGGTGTGCTGGCTACCAGCCGTCCGAATGACGGCACGCTCGAACTGATGGCGCAACAGGCCCCGGATATCCAGATCGTGCCTTTCCTGCGTCCCTATCGCGTGCAACCGGACCGGCATGACTGGTTCAATAGTAAGGGCGTGGAAGCCTATGTCGAGAAAGAACTCAAGCGTGGCATCTATCGCGGCATCGGTGAATTCCATATTTTCGGCGCAGATGCCGACGCACCCTACATGGTAAGTATTGCGCGTCTTGCCAGGGAGCGTGGACTGTGGTTGCATGCGCATTCGGACGAGGATGCGGTCGAACGCATCCTGCGCCACGCCCCCGGCGTCAAGCTGATCTGGGCGCATACCGGAATGAGCACCTCGATGGACAAGGTCGAGCAAATGTTTGCGCAATACCCGAACATCGTCGGCGAACTGTCCTACCGTGGCGACCTCGAAGAAAACGGCACACTCAATCCGCGCTGGAAGCAATTGATGCTCAAGTATCCGGACCGCTTTGTCGTCGGGACCGATACCTGGGTCACGCCACGCTGGTCAGAAGTCGAAAACCTCGCCGCGTTTTACCGTCGCATGCTGTCGGCATTGCCGCGTGATGTCGCCGAACGCATTGCGTACCGCAACGGGATGGCGATGTTCGGTTTGAAACCAGCCGGGGATAGTCAACCCAAATGACGAAGGCAACGCATACTGACTTTGGTGTCACATGCGCAACGTTGATCGGCTAGTCCAGCGTCTGCCGGTAACGCCTCAACGCCACCAGCCCAGCCGCCAGCATGAACAGTGCGATGGGCCAGAGATGGGGAATGATCTCGGCCAGGCCATTGCCCTTGAGCATAATGCCGCGCACGATGCGCAGGAAATGCGTCAGCGGCAATATTTCACCGATCCATTGCGCCCAGACCGGCATGCCGCGAAACGGGAACATGAAACCCGACAGCAGCATCGATGGCAGGAAAAAGAAAAAGGTCAGCTGCATGGCTTGCAGCTGGTTTCTTGCGACGGTCGAAAACGTGAAACCCACCGCGAGATTGGCCGCGATGAACACCACCAGTGCCGTCGATAGCAGCAACATGCTTCCCATCACAGGCACATCGAACAGCAGCCGTGCGGCGAGCAGGACCACCGCTACCTGCACATAGCCGATGACGATGTATGGCGCGATCTTGCCTGCCATGACTTCGATCGGCCTGACTGGTGTTGCCAGCAGGTTTTCCATGGTGCCGCGCTCACGTTCGCGCGTCATTGCGAGCGACGTCATCATCACCATGGTCATGGTCAGGATGACGCCAATCAGCCCCGGAACAATGTTGTAGCGCGAGATGCCTTCCGGATTGTAGCGGCGCTGCACGCGTATCTCGAACGGGGCCGATATAGCGGCAGCCGCAGTGGCCTGTTGCGGCAGGTCGCGCGCGGCGACCTGTCGGGTGATCGCATCGAGTGCCGCAAGCGCATTGCCCGAGGCTGCGGGATCGGTGCCATCCGCCGCCAGCAATACCGCCGGTTGCTCACCCCGCAACACGCGGCGTGAGAAATCAGGCGGCACCACCAGCAGGAATTGCACGCGGCCCGCATCAAGCGCCTGCTTGCCCTCGGCTTCGCTCTGTAGCCGCTCGGTCACGCGAAAATAGGCAGAGTTTTCCAGGCTTGCCACCAGGCTGCGTGAAAACTCGCTGTGATCGGCCTCGACCAGCGCCATCGGCAAATGCCTGGGATCGGTATTGATCGCATAACCAAACAAAATCAGCTGCATCACCGGCACGCCGACCATCATCGCGAACGTTAACCGGTCGCGCCGGATCTGGCGGAATTCCTTGATCAGGACGGCAAGAAAACGTGACCAGCTCATGATGAATAGTTATCAGCCGCGCCCTGCATCAGCGCGATAAAAACGTCTTCCAGGCTGGTATCGATGCGCGTCACCCTGGTCTCCTGCGTACGCCATGGCGCCAGTGCGTTTTCCAGTTCGGTTTCCGAGCGTGCACTGACATGCAAGGCGTTGCCGAATGAGGCGACATTGAGCCGTGGCTGTGCATGCAGCGCTGATGCGATCGCGCCCACGCGCGGACCGCTGATCGACCAGGTAACCAGTCCGGCAGCGTCGATCAATTGCTCCGCAGTGCCTTGGGCAAGCAGGCGGCCGTAAGCGATATAGGCGAGCCGGTGGCACCGTTCCGCTTCATCCATGTAATGGGTCGACACCAGCACCGTCAAACCCTGTTCGGTCAGTGCATGCAACTGATCCCAGAATTCGCGACGGGCCTTGGGATCGACGCCCGCTGTCGGTTCGTCGAGCAGCAGCAGTTGCGGATCATGCAGCAGACAGGCGGCGAGCGCCAGGCGCTGTTTCCAGCCGCCCGACAAGGCACCGGCCAGCTGCGTCCTGCGACTGGCCAGCCCAAGCTGTTCCAGCGTGGCGCTCACCTTGGCGGCGGCGTTCGGCACGGCATAGACCCGTGCAATGAAGGCCAGGTTTTCTTCGATGGTCAGGTCTTCGTAGAGGCCGAACTTCTGCGTCATGTAACCGACTTCACGCTTGATGCGCCGGGCTTGTGTGCGGATGTCGAAACCGAGGCAGGTACCGTTGCCTTCGTCCGGTGTCAGCAAGCCGCACAACATCCGTATCGTGGTGGTCTTGCCGCTGCCGTTGGGCCCGAGGAAACCGTAAATCCGACCGCGCTCGACCCGCATGTCCACGTGGTCGACCACGGTCCTGCTACCGTAACGCTTGGTCAAACCGTGCACATCAATGATCGCGGCCGGCGACTTCATGGCTCCACCCGTGCATTGGCGAGGCGTACCTCGACCGGCTGGCCGGGATGCAGTAGTGCCGCCTGTTCCGGTGCAGGACGCGCTTCGATCATGAACACCAGGCTTGCCCGGTTTTCCTTGCTGTAGATCAGCGGCGCGGTGTACTCCGGGGAGCTGGACACGTAACTGATGCTGGCCGCAATCGGCCCCTTGCAGCCATCGCATTGCACGTTCAGCGCCTGTCCGACTTTCAGCGTGGCCAACGCCGGCTCCGGTACGAAGAAGCGCAGCTTGATATTTTGCGGCGGCAGCAAGCTGATGACCGGGCTTCCCGCCTGCACGAATTCACCTTCCCGGAACAGCACATCATTCACGCTCGCCTTGACCGGGATGCGCTGGGTCTTCTGCTCGAGTTTCCATTCGGCTTGAGCCAGCTGGGCTTCGGCAGCCTTCAATTCCTGTTCGGCGGCAGCAATTTCATCGCTGCGAGCGCCGGTTCTGGCAATCCGCAGCTGCGACTGCAATTCATTGACGCGTGCCTGGTCGCGCTCGACCGCGGCCCGCGCTTCATCGGCGGCGGATGGCGCAATGAACTTGTCGGCTACCAGTTGCTTCTGGCGTGCGAAGTTGGACGTCGACAAGCGCAGCGCCGCAGCGGCCTGGTTCAACTGTGCCAGCACAGCGGCGACTTCGTCCGGGCGCTTGCCTTTGCGCAGATCGGCCAGTTGCGCCCGCGCCCGCTCTACGCGAAACGTCGCTTCTTCACGTGCCGCGCGCTCATTTTCCTGCTCAAGGACAAACGCCGGCGCACCGGCTTGCGCCGCATCGCCGCGCTGCACCTGCAGTTTGACCAGCGTGCCGGCGATCGGCGCCGCAAGCCTGACATAGTCGGCTTCCGCGTAACCGGGAAAATAATCGGCCGGCTTGTCGCCGCAGGCGGCCAGAAATACACAGAGAAGCAGGGCAAAGCGGGCAGGGCGTGCAATCATGGGACAGGTCCTTGCCGGAAGCTTGACAAGCCTCGCAACGCCAGGTCGATTCGCTGATCCACCGCTTCGAGCGACAGCATCTCGCGTTCGATCATCCCGCCCAGTGACGGACCGAGCAGGTCATGCTCCAGCGCCGCCGTGCCAAGCAGCACCGGTCCCATGACTGCACCGGCGATGAAGCTGATCATTTGCGGTAGCGGCGCCGCAATCAGGTCGCCATCACGCTGCGCCTCGCCGATCAGACGCGCCACCACGGCAAGATGACGCGGCAGGTTTTGCTGCAGGAATTGCGCGGCCACCGCTTCGCCGGCGAGCGCATCGCCGCCTATGCGCAACAGTAACTGACGATGCGTGCGGCCAAAGCGGGCAATGACTTGCACCGCGTTGCGCAGGTTATGCAGGGCAGAAGCGTTTTCACGTGTGCGGATTTCCAGTTCGGCAAACATGTCTTCATACACTTGGCCGAGCAGCGTGCGGATAAAATTTTCCTTGCTGCGAAAGTGGTAATGAAACATGCCCAGATGCACACCGGCATGCTCAGTCAGTTTGCGCGCCGACAAGCCACGGCAGCCGGTGCGCGGAAGAAGCTCAAGTCCGGCTTGCAAAAGCCGCTGATCAATGTGCTGGGAAGGTCTGGCCATGAATTATTGTACGAACGACCAGTAACGATGCAATATCAGGCTAACAAGGTTTCAACAGAGAAATCCTCCCTCAGCACGCGACCGAAACCGGCGTTCCGGCACCATCCGTCGCATTGCCGCAACGAGACCGGCGTCTCTTTCTCACGCTGCTACAATGGGCCGCTTTGCTTCTTCAGTTTCCGCATGTCACATCCTTCGTCCCCCGGTATGCATGGTATGAATCCCCCGCAGCGCGAAGCGGTGAAATACATGGACGGTCCCTGCCTGGTGCTGGCTGGCGCCGGTTCCGGAAAAACCCGCGTCATTACGCAAAAAATCGCTCATCTGATCGAGGATTGCGGCTACGAGGCACGCAATATCGCGGCGGTGACCTTCACCAACAAGGCCGCGCTGGAAATGCAGGAGCGTATCGCCAAGCTGCTCAAAGAACCCAAGGAAGCCAAGCAGCTGACCGTGTGTACTTTCCATTCGCTCGGTGTGCAAATCCTGCGTCGCGAAGCCAAGGAGCTTGGCCTCAAGGATCGCTTCTCGATCATGGACAGCGATGATTGTTTTTCACTGGTGCAGGACCTGGCGGTCACCACCGACAAGCAACTGATCCGCCGCATCCAGACCGCGATGTCGCTCTGGAAGAACGGACTTATCGATCCTGACGCCGCGCTCCGACAGGCCGTCACCGAAGACGAGGCGCAGGCTGCGCGCGTGTATCGCAATTACGTGGCGACCTTGTCTTCCTATCAGGCAGTCGATTTCGATGACCTGATCCGCTTGCCGGTCGAACTGTTCCGCAGCAACGACGCAGTGCGCGACCGCTGGCAGCGCAAGCTACGCTATCTGCTGGTCGACGAATACCAGGACACCAACACCTGCCAGTACGAACTGGTGAAACTGCTGGTCACCGGCGTCGGCAAAAAGCCAATGTTCACTGCAGTGGGCGATGACGACCAGGCAATCTATGCATGGCGCGGCGCGACCATTGAAAACCTCAAACAGCTGCAAGTCGATTTTCCCGATCTGAGGGTGATCAAGCTGGAACAGAACTATCGCTCCAGCACGCGCATCCTGCAGGCGGCCAATGCGGTGATCTCCAACAACCCGAAATTGTTCGAGAAGCAGTTGTGGTCGGAACACGGCCTCGGCGATCCGGTCAAGGTGCTGGCGATGCAGGACGACGAACAGGAAGCCGAACAGGTCGCGATCATGATCTCCGCGCACAAGTTCGAACGCCGCGCCAAGTTTTCCGATTACGCGATTCTCTATCGTGGCAATCACCAGGCACGCGTGATCGAACAGGCACTGCGCAAGGAACGCATTCCCTACACCATCTCCGGTGGCCAGAGCTTTTTCGACCGTGCGGAGATCAAGGACATCGTCAGCTATCTGCGCCTTGTCGCCAATGGCGATGATGACCCCGCCTTCATCCGCGCAGTCACCACGCCCAAGCGCGGCGTTGGCCAGTCGACGCTGGAAGCGCTCGGTGCCTTTGCCGGGCAATGGCAATGTTCGCTGTTCGAAGCCGTGTTCAAGGGCGGCATTGAATCCAAGCTGGCCGATCGCCAGTTGCACCCGCTGCGCGAATTCTGTCAATTCATCAACGGGCTTGAGGCTCGCGCTTCCAAGCGCGGCGAGAACGCCGCCGAACTGCTCGACGAGATGATGAAGGAGATCCATTATGAAGCGTATCTCTACGATACCTTCGATGACCGTCAGGCGCAGAGCAAATGGCAGAACGTGATCGACTTCACCAGCTGGCTGAAGGAAAAGGGCACCGGCGGCAAGGATGGTGCCGGTGAAGAAAAGAGTCTGCTCGAACTGACGCAGATGGTGGCGCTGATGACCATGCTCGAAGGTCGTGATGAAGAACCGGATGCCGTGCGTATGTCGACGCTGCATGCATCGAAGGGCCTGGAGTTTCCTCATGTGTTCCTGGTCGGCGTCGAAGAGGGCATCCTGCCGCACAAGGGCGATCCTGATGCGCCGTTCGATACGCTGGCTGCACGCATCGAAGAAGAGCGGCGACTCATGTACGTCGGGATTACGCGTGCCCAGCGCAGCCTCCACATCACCTGGTGCAAGAAGCGCAAGCGCGCGCGTGAAAGCATCAACTGCGACGTCTCGCGCTTCATCAAGGAAATGAAACTTGACGAAGGCACAGCGGTGCCGACGGAGGAAGAAGCGATCACGCCGCAGAACCGACTGGCGAACCTGAAAGCCTTGCTGCAAAAGCCCAGGGTCGCCTGACGCATTGGATAGGTATTACTGTCATGGCTGCGTCATAAAGCGCTGTCAAGATGACGTTGTCTCCTATCCCCAAGGTTTGACTTCGCCTGTGTATCGTTTGCCTGGTTTTCCCTGGCATTTGATATGCAGGCGTTTTTTTATTCGACGCTTGTATTGTGTCGACCAGCATCGTGACTTCTTTGTCGCAATATCGATACACCTGCATGACATGTCATCAACGTGTCATCTACCTTCGGCACAATCCCGGCTGATTGCTTCGCTTCGCATTGCCGATGGCGCACAGCAGCACTGATTGCTTTTGACGATGTCTGCCGATGATCTATCGATCACCATCGCCGACGCATAAACATAAGCGGAAACCTTCGTTGGATTTACGCAGTTGCGGTGCTACAGTGCGGCCGGACTCTGCAGGACAACCGTTACGGTTGGACGGCGTGCACTCGCTTTCGATTCATCAACCAGGGATTAAAAATGAAAAAATCGCTCATCGCACTGGCCATGCTCGGCACCGTTGCCGGCACCGCAATTGCCCAGACCAATGTCACCATTTACGGTATCGCCGACGCCGGTATCAGCCGTAGCAACAACGGCGTGGCGAAAACCACATCGCTCGACAGCGGCATCCAGTCCGGCAGCCGCATCGGCTTTCGCGGCACCGAAGATCTCGGTGGCGGCCTGAATGCGATCTTCCTGCTCGAAAATGGTTTTAGCATCGATAACGGTACGCAGGGCCAGGGTGGACGCCTGTTCGGTCGCCAGGCCTTTGTCGGTCTGCAGGGTGGTTTCGGTGCGGTCAAGCTGGGTCGTCAGTACAACCCGATTCGCGCAGCCCTCGATACGCTCGACCCGTTCAACCTCGGCCTCGCCGGCAACGCATCGTTCGTATTCAACGTGTATGGCGACCGTGCCGACAACACCATCAACTACACCACGCCAACCTTCGGCGGCTTTACTGGCCAGCTAGCCTATAGCTTCGGTGAAGTCGCTGGCAGCAACTCGACCGGAAGCCAGATCGGCGCTTCCGGCGGTTACGTTGCAGGGCCAATCAATGTCCTGCTCGCGTATCACAAGCAGAATCTCGCTACCGGCGCCGTTGATACCGGCGATGCCAAGACGACGCTGCTCGGCGGCACTTACAACTTCGGTGTTGCAAAGGCGCATCTTGCCTATGCCTGGAACAAGAACAACACTGCAGCCGGCGTCGCCACAGCCGACAGCAACGACCTTCTCGTCGGCCTGAGCGCACCCATAGGTGGTGCCGGTACCATCCTCGCTTCCTACATTCGCCGCAGCGACGACCTGGTCAACAACCGCGATACCAACCTGTGGGCACTTGGCTATACGCACAATCTGTCCAAGCGCACCAACCTGTACACATCGATCGGCAAGACCCGCAATGACGGTCTTGCGACATTGAATGGTGCGGCAAGCGCAGGACGCGATCCGTCGGTCTTCAACGTCGGCGTTCGCCACAAGTTTTAAGCGATAGCGGACCGACGTCCGCATCCCGCAGCGTCCAGTGCTGCTTGAACAAAGGCGTCCATGTGACGCCTTACTTATTTCTTATTCCTGCGTGTTCGGCTTGCCGAGCTGCTTTTCGAACGCGACATCGTACTTGCTCATCTTCACCTTCTTTTGCGGTCCGGTTGCGTTGACAAGTTGCACGAACTCATCGAGCGGCAAATCGGCGCTAACCTTTTCCGCGCGCGCACCCGGTTCGGCGCGCAGCAGATAAAACAATCCTGCCGCATTGATGCCGAGCGAATAGCGGTAGGCCGTATCGCGTGTGTTGAGCCGGGCAATGGCCGCACTGGCTTTCGTTGATCTCATGGCTGACCTTTGGTGGATTGCGCCGCCGGCAAGGGGCGCACACGATCATGATACTGCAGTCGCGTTGCTGCCGATGCCGATACCGATGCCGATCCGATGCTTGAGCAACTGCAACGTAGCTATTCACCTGCCAGGAATCTCGCGCCGGCCTGTCAGTCCAAGGATTTATCTGCTTCGTGAAGGAGATGAACCATGAAGGCGTGCGCAGAATCGCTTGTTTCAACACAGACCCGGCCACGCCGACAAAGGTTTCCTTACCTGCGCGGGGCATGCGATGGGTATCGCAGCAATGCTGTTTCTTCCCGCTGTCTGTTTCTCGCATGCGCTGTCACCGCAGGAATGTGCGGAAGGTGGAGTTCACCAGGCAATGCGATCTAGTTTCTGTGCCGTTTCCGGAGCAGTCGTAAAATAATGATGGTATCGGGCGTGACGCATGGCAAGGTGCACTGCCCGGTAATCTTATTTCTTGAAACTACCGTCAATCCGGAGACCTCCATGACAGCACTCGATCTGCACGGCAAGCGCATCCTCGTCACCCAATCCGAAACGTTTATGGGCCCCGTACTCTGCGACGTGCTGACCGAACTGGGTGCCGAGGTCATCGCCGATGCGCGCCCATTGACCGATCCGGAGTTACCGGAAGCCATTGTGCGCGCGGCCGGGCATATTGATGTGCTGGTCGCCAACCTGGCAATTCCCGCTCCATCAACGCCAGTGATTCAGGTCAGCGACGATGAGTGGCGCAATGCTTTCGCGCATATGGTTGATCCCTTGCAACGTCTGGTACGCGCCACGCTGCCGCAGATGATGCAGCGCAAGTCCGGCAAGATTCTGTTGATGGGAAGTGCTTCGGCGTTGCGCGGCATGAAGCGTACCTCTACTTACAGTGCGGCACGCGGCGCACAGATTGCTTATATTCAGTCGGTCGGCGTGGAGGCCGCCGCACACAATGTGCAAGTCAACGCCATCGCTCAGAACTTCGTCGAGAACCCGACGTATTTTCCGCCGGAGGTACAAGCCAATCCCGCTTTTCAGGAAAGATTAAAACGCGAAGTACCGCTCGGCCGGCTGGTGGGCGAACGCGAGGATGCGATGTTCGCCGCGTACCTGTGCAGCGGTGCCGCCAATTGCTTTGTCGGACAAGTGTTCCCGGTCTGCGGCGGCTGGGTCGCACGCTAAGCAGTGAGTAACAGGCAGCAAGCGATAAGCGGGGCGATTCCCCTTGGCGCCGTTCCGCACTACAATCCGACCTCCTTATTGAAAGGCACACCAATGACGAACGAAGAACGTCTGGTCGATATCGAGATCAAGATCGCACGACAGGAAGATCTGGTCGATACCTTGAATCGCACGGTCTACCAGCAGCAAAAAAAGATCGATGAACTGGAGGCGTTATGTGCGGCGCTGGTTCGTCACATCAAGGAAATTCGCGAAGCCGCAAGCGATGCGGCGCCCGCCCATGAAAAACCTCCGCATTATTGACATGACAGACAAGAATACCGAACTTCTGCGCGCCAAGATCAATGGCGAAACCGCACGCATGCAATGGACAGAACTGCAGCGATTTTTTGCATCCGGCGCGATGATTTCCGTCAGCGACGAACTGGATCTGGTTGATGTCGCGGTATGCATCGCCAGCGACGACAAGCAGGCAGTACAGCAATGGATGAGCGAGGGGCGCGTCGCCAAAGTGAGCGATACGCAGGCGCAGACCTGGCTGGAATCCGATGCCGAGTTGTGGACCGTCGTCGTCAAGCCATGGATCCTGGTGCAGCGCCAGAAGATGCACTGAAACTTATAAGATGTGGCAGGTGCTGGCTCTACACGACGCCGGCTGTACTTTCACGCAGATGTTTCAGATAGAGCTTGCCCTTGACGACCGACAGCGCACTTTCGCTGCCATAGCGAAAGCCCTGCATCGCTGCGACATTCATCAGTTCCAACACATTTTCCCTAGTGAAGTTTGTCACGCCGGTGTCGGTAAGGATGAGGTGATTTTGTGTTGTCACGGCGCTCACGATTTCTTCCGGTGTCATGGTCTGCTCCCATTCAAAGGTATGGCGTAATTCGCCGGGACTGTCGAGGGCCGTCCGAAGGCTGCCGCCAACGTTGCGCATGCAGCAATGCCAACTATGCAAGGAGTAACAGCGAGACGTCATTCGGTGGACTGATTGTGTTGCCGACTGCTTACAGCTTACTTACTTGCGGATAGAGATCGTCGTCGCTGCAGGTAGAATGGACTTCCTGTTTCCGACATCCGGTGTCATTCCCCCCGCTGTACATTATTGCCATGCCTCACGCCCCCGCCAAAGACCGTCAGCTTGTTCTCACCATCGGCATCGCGCTGCTCATTCTATTGCTGAGCTTCGGCGGCGTATGGCTGTATTTGCAGTACGCAAAAAAGCTCCGCACACAAACCAATTACCTGAGCTTGCCGAGCATTGCCATCAGCCGCGACGGTCACTCTATCCGCGCAGGAATCGCGATCAGGACTAGCGGCGAGGATGCCAACTGGGCTTCGAGGAACCAGCAGGCGTTCGAACATGTGATGAAGCGCGCACTGATGGAAGCGGATCCGAAGAAGTTACGCTCCGAAGCCGGCATTGTCGCGATGCAGGAAAGCCTGCGTGACGCGGGCAATGACGCCCTCGGCCACGGCAAGGTACGCGAAGTCCTTCTGACCGATCTGCTGATTTCGGAAGGGGACCTGTAGATCTACGCGGCGGGATTGGCGTTGTGCACCACTCCGCGTTGACAGCGTGCGCTGGTAGATTAACCCCGTAGCCGGTTATGGATTGCCGTGCTTGCAATCGCGGCATGTCCCATCCCGACTGAAATCTGGTTCAACCCCGCAACGATATCTCCCACTGCATACAAGCCATCGACCGTCGTTTGCTGATGCGTATCCACGATCAGTTCGCCATTCGGCTCCGCTGCGGCGCCAAGCGTCAGTGCCAGACCCGAGTTGACGATGGTGCCGAGTGCCACATAGACCACGTCGAAGCGTTGTGGCGGACCGTCGCCCTGATACAGTTGCATCTGCCCCGCATCGTCGTAGGCCAGGCGTGTGACCGGCGCCGGAGAATAATCCACCTTGGCGCCTGAAAGCCGCTTCTTGTCGTCGTCGGTCAGCGTGATCGGTTCGGTCACGGAAAACAGCGTCACCGTTTCGGCGAAGTGGCGAACGAAGATCGCTTCGCTCAATCCTCCGTTGCCACGGCCGATTACCGCCACTCGCTTGCCAATCGATTCGTAGCCATCGCAGATCGGGCAATAGCGCACCGAGCCATCCGCCAGTGCACGCCGTACGTCGGGAAAGGCAGGCTCGACGTCGAGCACGCCAGTGGCGATGATCACCGTCCGCGCCTGCCATTGCTCCTCGCCGCAGTGCGCGCTGAAGCTGCCGTCCGGCAGCCGTTCCAGCCGGTCGACGACCGCGGTGGCGATCTGCGCTCCATACGTGCTTGCCTGTCCCTGCAGGCGCCCGACGATGTCGCGACCATGGATGCCGCCTTCGAATCCGGGATAGTTATGCGAAGTCGGAATCCACAACGCACGGCTACCGCCACTGTCGAGAACCATAATCCGGCGACGATATCGGCCGAGATAAATGGCCGCGCTAAGCCCGGCCGGACCGCCTCCGATTACCAGGCAGTCGAGCAGGGGAGCATCAGGCATATATACGCTCCCTATTGCTTTCGAGGTTGCCGGCGATCCGCCTGACGATCCGACGGCGGAGGCATGTCGAGGTCTGCGAGGTCCGGGTCGTCCTCAGGATTGACATAGTCGATACGGTCGACACCGATGTCGCTGGCCGTTTCCACCGAGTCCCGTCCAGCGCTTGCGTATTCGCCTGTGCCGGCCGCATCTGAGTCGCCTTCCACTTGCAGTACGCGGCTGTCCGGATCTTCGCTCGTACCCTTATCGAGGCCGATATCCAGTTCCTCGATGCCGTGCAGGCCGGGTTGAACGTCACTGCCGCTGTCGGAGATATCGCTTGGTCCGAGCGATGCGGTATCGTGTCCGGTCCCAAGGGAGCGGTCCGGTTCGGGAATATTGTCAGGATCAAGTGTGCTGCCTGCCATGATGTGCTCCAGAAAAACGTGTGAACGGTTGCGCAGAATCGCAATGCGGAATGCGCAATATGGACGGCAGGGTTTGCAATAAGCGTGCCTCGTACGTGCCGGCGCGGAAATGACGGTACCGGGCAGAAGCAGCGTGTAGATTTTTCGCACGATCGGAATTTTGCGCATGGACGTACTGCGCGGAAGTTCGGCATACCAACTTACTGCGTCATTGTCGCGTTGCTGGTGTGGGGACATGGATGCCGTGGAAGCTGGCCTTACCTCACCTCATATCGCTGCAACGAAACTGTAAATGACTGTAACGCAGAAGGTTTCCCATTCAAAAATCCGGATGCCCCAACAAGCTGGCGTACACCGCTTGAGGCCGAGGCCAGGACAGTCAACTCATTCGCGAAAAGTCTCGATTTTGTATCGGCGCGGCGGGCTTCGATGCAATTTCCACGAGGCATATACCGGAACTTTCGTTTCTCGCTTCTTGTCACTTGCATAACGGAAGCCGAAGCGCGACTTGTCCTATCCGACCTTACCGGGACTCAACAAGACATACATGGCATACAAGGGGACAACGCACACGGCGTCATTGGATCTTCAATAAACTGAAAGGAATTCATCATGACAAAACTGCACAAGGCCCTGTTTGGCACGGCAATCCTTGCCTTGGCTAATCTAGCCACTGCACAGACGACCACAACGACAGACACCGGCAATGCCGCTGCGGCATCGTCGGTCCGTGCACAGAACGCGACTGGCGCGACCGGTTCCGGTACCGGTAGCGATGCCGGCATGGCTGGCGGTAGCGGCACATCGATGTCGGTTCCTGCCAGCACACCCAGCCCGAGCAGCGGTTCCAGCTCTACAACCGGCACTTCCGCATCCGGCACCATGAGCGGCACCAGCGGTAGCACCACTGGCACCACTGGTACCACTTCGAGCGCAATCGCGCCGGCTGGCGCAAGCACCACGACAACGGCGATGCCGGGTACGTCGGGCTCCAGCGCATCCGCCGATCCGTATGTGCAGCGCCGTGAAGCACGCAAGCAGGCAAAGGATGAGTACAAGCAAAGCAAGAAAGACGCGAAGCAGCAGTACAAGACTGATAAGAAGGAAGCCGATGCACTCCTGAAGGAGAGTACTACTTCAGGCAAGTAATCCCTTCTCACCGATGCAAAAACGCCACTATTCATGGTGGCGTTTTTTTTGCGCAACGCATGTGCATGAGCGAGGCAAGCGCAGCGTGCACGGCCACCGTAAAATGGAGTCCACTTTCCTTCCTTGCTGCTACCGTCAAATCGTGAACGCGCCGCTCCGAAAAATCATTCACTGCGATTGCGACTGCTTTTATGCAGCGGTCGAAATGCGCGATGATCCTTCGCTGCGCGGACGGCCGCTGGCGGTCGGCGGACGACCCGATCAACGCGGCGTCGTGGCGACCTGCAATTACGAAGCGCGAAAATTTGGCGTGCGCTCGGCGATGGCGACATCGCAGGCGTTGCAGCGCTGTCCTGACCTGATCGTGCTGCCGCCAGCGATGGACAAGTACCGCGCCGCATCGAAGCAGATTCTGGCGATCTATCGCGACTACACCGACCTGGTCGAACCGCTATCGCTCGACGAGGCGTATCTGGACGTCACCGATTCACCGCACTGCCGCAACAGCGCCACGCTGATCGCCGAGGAAATCCGCACCCGTATCGCTGCCACGGTCGGCATCACGGCCTCGGCCGGCATCGCGCCGAACAAGTTCATTGCCAAGATCGCGAGCGACTGGAACAAGCCGAATGGACAGTTCGTGGTGCGCCCGCACGAGGTCGACGCCTTCGTCGCAGCACTGCCGGTCGATAAACTGTTCGGCGTCGGCAAAGTGACTGCGGCAAAGCTAAAGAAACTCGGCGCATTCACTTGCGCGGATCTGCGGCAATGGCCGATCAACGAATTGCAGCATCACTTCGGCAAGTTCGGCGGTAGCCTGTACAACCTCTGCCGTGGCGTCGATCGACGCCAGGTCAGTCCAAGCCAGGAACGCAAGTCGGTCAGTGTCGAGGAAACCTATGTTACCGACCTGCCCGACCTGGCGGCGTGTGAACGCGAACTCGATGACCTGATTGCCAAACTTGAACAACGCATCCGGCGCGCCAATGCCGAGCGCGCTACGCATAAATTGTTTGTAAAAATTCGTTTCGCGAATTTTCAGCGCACGACAGCCGAATGTGTCAGCAGCATTCTCGATCCTGGCTTATGCCGCAAGCTCCTCGACACGGCCTGGCAACGCGGCCGACGTCCCGTGCGGCTGCTGGGCGTGGGTGTGCGCCTGAACGAGGAAGAAGAACTCCTTCAGCTCGGATTGTTTGGTGACGAGAGCACGCCAAGCTCCGCGCCGGATACCATCACAGCGATATAAAGCGCCGTCGCTGTCAATACTTTTTGCGCTGCACGCCTACAACCAACACTGCCGATCCTGGCGGTAGAATGGCGCCTTTTTGGGTGCCAAGCATGTGGTTCAAGAACCTGCAAATCTACCGTCTCACCGCTCCATGGACCATGACATCCGAACAGCTCGAAGAGAGTCTCGTCAAGCAGGAATTTGCCCCCTGCTCGAGCAGTGAACTGCAAAGCCAGGGCTGGGCATCGCCGCGCAACAATGGCGCGCTGGTGCATACCGTCAACCGCCAGATGCTGCTGGAGCTATCGACGGAAAAGAAGCTGTTGCCATCGAGCGTGATCAATCAGGTGACCAAGGCGCGCGCCGTTGAACTCGAAGAGCAGCAAGGCTTCAAGCCGGGCCGCAAGCAGATGAAGGAACTCAAGGAACAGGTAGCTGACGAACTGTTGCCGCGCGCGTTCAGTATTCAACGCAGCACGCGGGTCTGGATCGATTCGGTCAACGGCTGGCTGGTAGTGGATGCATCGAGCCCGGCCAAGGCCGATGAAGTGTTCAAGCTGCTGCTGAAATCGCTGGAGACCCTGCCGTTCGCTTCGCTGCGTACCGAGCGTTCTGCGCTGTCGGCAATGACCGACTGGCTCGCCGCTGATGAAGCACCGAGTGGCTTCACGGTCGACCAGGATACCGAATTGCGTGCCACCAACGAAGGCAAGGCGACGGTGCGCTACGTTCGCCACACGCTGGAAGCTGACGATGTACGTCGCCACATCGCCGCGGGTAAGCAGTGCACGCGCCTGGCGATGACGTGGAATGACCGCGTGTCGTTTGTGCTGACCGAATCGCTGGCGATCAAGCGCGTCGCGGCACTGGATGTACTGAAGGAAAATGTTGATTCGTCGACCCAGAATGACGATGAACGTTTTGACACCGATTTTGCCTTGATGACCGGTGAACTGGCGAAGCTGATCGGCGATCTGGTTGACGCACTCGGTGGCGAGGAGCAGCAAAAGAAGGCTGCCTGAACGGCGATGAAAAAACAGGCAGAGTAGGGCGGCAGCTTCGTCAGCTTCGTCCGCCCCGATGCCTGAATGCCTGCAAATCTGAGCCGTGATCTGCGCCGTATCGACCATCCCGGTCGATACGAACGGAATAATAAAAACACCGGGCGAAAAAAAAGACGAACCCGAAGGTTCGTCTTTTTAATTCTGGCGGAGTGGACGGGACTCGAACCCGCGACCCCCGGCGTGACAGGCCGGTATTCTAACCAACTGAACTACCACTCCTGAAATTGCTCATGCCCGGCAAGCCGGTACATGCGACGTTTGTCACCACGTCTGAAGGGCCTGAAGTCTACAGCAAATTATAAATTCTGGCTACTCCCGAGCGATAAATTGCCACAATGCGCAGCAGACGACCAATCAGCACACCATTGAATATGCCGTACAACACGCAGACGCTGATGACAAATCCGGCATGCTGTTTCAACTGAGGCGACATGACCAGGCATACGGCCACTGCGTACTTGGTCAGGAAAATACCCATCATCAAAAACATCGGTAACCAACTGCCGTGCTGGAACACGGTACCGCGTTCCGGACGCACGATGACGCTATCGAGACTGAATAGTATCCATGACGCCAGGATGCCGGCCGCCATACCGGCGAGCCAGACCGGTGCGGCCATGAGACTGGCGCCGAAGCTGCCCGCGATGCCCTGGATCGATAAACCCAGCATGACTATCGGGATGATAAATAACTTTTTCAGCCCTGTTTCCTGGCCGACGCTGGCCACCACGCCGCGATAGACCAGAAAAGCCAGCAAAGCCCAGACCCAGGCGGGTGTATTCCCTATGATTTGCAGCAGCATGTCACGCTCCTTGGCAGCTAGATAATGAAACGGATTCTGCCGGAACGCGTCAGCCGGTGACAGCCAATTGCGACGAAACGCGGAATTCGGGGAGTGAAATGCAACGTCAGCCTAACGGTAGGCGCTTAGGGGAACGACCTTGCCGCCAGTACGTTCTACAATGACACTGCCATGCTAGTTCGGAGCGCACGATGATTGATGCCAGCCAGCCATTTTTTCCTCCCATCGAACCCCATCGCAGCGGCATGCTGCCGGTCGATGACATTCACACCTTGTACTGGGAAGAATCAGGCAATCCGGACGGGTTGCCTGTGTTGTTCCTGCATGGCGGTCCCGGCGGCGGTACCTCGCCACGCCAGCGCTGTTTCTTTGACCCGGAACACTATCGCATCATCCTGTTCGACCAGCGCGGTGCCGGCCAGTCAACACCGCTCGGAGAATATCGCAACAATACAACCCAGTTGCTGATCGAAGATATCGAGCACCTGCGCACCATGCTCGGTATAGAACGCTGGTTGCTGTTCGGCGGCTCCTGGGGATCGACCCTCGCGCTGGCGTACGGCCAGGCGCATCCCGAACGCTGCCTCGGATTTATCCTGCGCGGTATCTTCCTGTGTACACAACCCGAGATCGACTGGTTCCTAAACGGGATGCGTTGGTTTTATCCGGAAGTGCATGATGACTTTATCGCCGCCATCCCGGAAAGCGAGCGTGGCGAACTGTTGCAGGCTTACTGCAAGCGCCTGTTTTCAGACAATCCCGACATCTATATTCCTGCCGCCCGTCGCTGGAGCCGTTATGAAGCGAGTTGCCTGTTCCTGCGTCCCGATCCGCAGTCGATTGACCAGTTCGGCACGGATGCGGTCAGCCTGGGTATCGGCCGGCTGGAAGCGCATTATTTTCTGCATGACGGCTTCTTCAGCGACGATCAGCTGATCCGCAACGTCGACAAAATTCGCCATTTACCGGCTGTCATCGTGCAAGGGCGATATGACGTCGTTTGTCCGCCGTTGACTGCCTACCGCCTGCATCAGGCATGGCCCGAATCCCGGCTGAGGATAATCGATGACGCGGGACATTCTGGCTTTGAACCCGGCATTGCGCAGGAACTGATCGCGGCGACTGAATCATTCCGGATCAGCCGCCACTTTGGTTGAACTCGGGCTGAAGTCGGGTAAATGCCCTAATGCCGAGTGCGGCGTTCAATTTCCTTGATGACCGATTCCACCATTTGCCTGACATTGGCTTGTACAACAGGTTGCCCGATAAAAGCAGGGATAAAGAACCTGGGCTCGAGTTCACCGGCGAACACGATGCGCGTACCTTGCGCGCCATCACCCTGGCTGGCCGGCTCCAGTTCCCAGCGCGCAGTGTAGTGTTGCATGTCGCCGGATTCCTGGGACACAGTGATGGTGGACTGCGGCTCTTCTTCAATACGCACCAGCATGCGCACCAGTGGCGCGAAGAACATTGTCCCTGCGCGACTCGCCTGTTCCACCATGCTCACCATTCCGGAGCGGGAGATCACACGGGAATACACGAGATCCGGCACAAAATTCGCGAGACTTTCGTAATCGGTTAAGGTTGCCCACACCTGATCGTGCGTGGCGGTGGTGAAACCTGTCGCGTATACCTCGAAAAATGACTGGCCATCGCGGTGGATGCGCTGGGCATTCGCCTGCACTACGGTTGAGGCAACAGAGTGTTGAACGCGCATGGGTTATTCCCTAACTAATGGCCGGCAGGACAAGTTGTAACTGCCGGTAAAATGACTTCTGCCGTTCGGCGGCACTATATTATGTTGAGTCACAGCATCCCGGCGTCCGCAGGCCTTGCAGGACGATCGTCGCATGCAGACTGTCGTTCATCTTCACCACTGCTTCCGCCATAGTTACTGACAATGCCATGCATGCCAAATTCCTGATCCTGCTTGCCGTGACTGTGCTTGCCGGTTGCGCCACCCGCAGTGCGGATGCACCGACCGGAAACGCCCGGAAAGCCAGTCGTTTCGAAACAGTCGACACGCTGCCGGATGCGACTTCGACCGAAAACACGGTCGAAGGTTACAAGCGCGACCTTGCACAGCGCATCGTCCAGGTTAATTCCACCAAGGTGTACACCAGCAGGCCACAGGCATTACTGCGTTCTGTGATCGTGGTTCGCTATTCCATCGACTCGCATGGACAACTGATCCGTAGCGACATCATGCGTTCCAATCGTGATGGAGAAAATGAGATAACCGCGCTGGCTTCATTGCGCAAGGCGGCGCCTTTTCCCAAACCGGCTTCCCATCTGCTGCGCCATGGCAAGGTAGAAGTGTCCGAGACATGGTTATTCAATAACGACGGGCGTTTCCAGTTGCGCTCGCTTGCCCTGCCACAAATGGACCAGTAAACCTGCGTGAGCGTGTTCGTCAGGCCGGCACGAGGTTTACGCTTGATCGGCAAAAATAGAACTCGCAACATGAGGTTCGCTGTAACGCTGAAAGTACCTCTATCCGAGTGATAGGGGTTACAGTTTTTTACATTGTCAAAAACCTTTTAAATTCAGTTGCTTGCAAAAAAACCATCAGGGATTGCGGTAACCGGTTAGTGATCCGCCTGAACAAGCAGAAAAGCACTGCATCCAAGTTGCTGCATCGGTGATGCTTTTCTTGTGATTAATAGGAGGTACACATGACATTAACCAACCAGCTCAAAGCGATCTCATTTGTTCTGATTGCATCGGCATCGTCACTGGTTCTGGCGCAATCCTCAGGTGCAGGCAGCAGCGCAACCACACCGTCACCGACCGTACGTTCGCAAAATGCGACTGGGGCAACTGGTGCCGGTACCGGCAGCGATGCCGGCATGGCAGGTGGCAACGGGACATCCATGTCGGTACCGCCGAGCACGCCGAATCCCTCAAGCACTTCCGGCGCAAGCGGCACCAGCTCGCCCTCGGCAACATCTGGTGCTTCATCGGGCAGCAGCGATACCGCGACATCCAAGAAAAAAGTGAAAAAGGCCAAGCGCGCCGAGAAGGCGCAGTCTTCCGGCGCATCGGCTGGCTCGGGTTCGGAAACCTCGTCCGGTCAAGGTACTTCCCCTACCTCAAGCCAGTAATGTTACTGGTTCGGACGTGTGATAAAGCGGCTTTCGGGCCGCTTTTTTTTATGCGAAGAAGAAAGGGAACGAATGCCGCCAGTACAGCGGCTATTCGACTAAGAATGAAAACGAAAAGTTATTGCAAACACCGAAGCGTCGTTGCTTACGGTCGACCGTTGCCAACCCGGTCCAACCTCGATGGATTTTTTTGACTGGCAAGGCGCAGGAGGAGTCAATAGCGGGCTATTGACGACGAGTGCAACGCCGGCAGGCGGCTCGGCGCCCCCGGAAAAAAGACGCGATCTCATGTTGCGTTATGGGTTGGGATTGGTATTAGTCGTGATGATGCTTGTTCTTCTTTTCCTTGTGGCCATGACCGTTACCGTGATGGTCATCATGATGCCCTCGTCCGTGCCCATCATCACGGCCACCACGGTCATAGCCGCCATATTCGGCGCTCTTTACAAAATACACCGGCTGGGCACAGGCATTGTATTTATGGCAGTGCTTGCTCCATTTTTTTGCGTGGCCGGGAGGAACATTCATATAGATCGGTGCAACCGGACGCGGCTGGCGCACAATCACGACGGGTTGTTGGTAGACGACCGGTGGCGGCGTATTACCGATGTTGACACGGCCGTAGACGCCCGGGCTGATTTCGCCGGCAACAGTGACGCCTACATTGACATCGCTCGCATGGGCGGACGACAGAGCCAGCGCGAGGATGGCACCTGACACGGCAAATAGTTTGAATCGCATGGTAGCTCCTTGAGCGGTGATAATCCTGCAACATGCATCAATGCAAGACCGGGAATTTGACTTCAATGATAAACGATGCGTGCCAGCAAGATGTAACGATGTTGTATCAATATTTGGCATCCTGTATTTGTCGCGTTGTCCGTAATCTGTTTAAATGACAGCAAGATCCACATCCCGACTTCCATGAATCCTGCCCAGTCCCGTTCTTCCGTCCACGCTTACCAGCGTCCATCCAAGCTATACCGCTATTCGCAGCGTCAATGGCTGGAGCGCTCTCTCCAGTTGGGCGAATTCCGCCTGCGGCCGCCGCCGGCGGAAATGCAGATGACTGCGCCGGTCCAGCAAATCATACCTTTCAGTGCACGCCGGTCGGTTGCCGCGTCCACCTTTCTGACACTGAGCATGGCGGATTCCTGGGACGAAAAGCTCTTCGATATCTTCGGCGGCGCCGATACCTGCCTGGTCGTTCACGATGCCGAGCAATTCGGCGAACGGATACACCGTGCCGTGCAGCGCATGTTACCGAGCTGGGCTGGCATCGATGCGGCTATTTCATATGGAACGCCCAGCCCCCTGGGTGCGGCATTTTCCAAAGCCCGGCAGCTTGCCCTGGAAAAGGAATGGCTGTTCGCATGGAGGCCAACCCAGCACGTGATGTCTTGTAGTCCGGTGGTCATCCGTATCGGAAGCATCGAGAGCATTGCCGAACTTCGCGTGCGCGGCGCCTGAAACAACCTGTTTTTCTTATGGCTTGAGCCGGTTCGCATAGCGCGCTTCGATGCGTGCCGATGTGCCATCCTTACCCATATCTCGCAGTGCATCATTGAGCCGACGTACCATGGCGTCCGACGCGGACGGATGGCAGGCCAGATAAAGCTGGCTGCGCCCGAAGGACAACGCCGGTACGATGGCTGAAGCCAAATTCCCAGCGGCCAGGAAACGCGATGCGCGTGCCGGCGTCGATGCCCAAAAATCAATTCTTCCGGCGATCAGTTTGCGCGGATTGACCGCGTCGCTGGTTGCTGCTTCCACATGGTAGCCTTGCGCCAGCAGCCATTTGGTAATGACATCCTCCAGATACCCGCCGATCACTTGGCCGCGCACATCGTCGAGTCTGGCCGGCACTGCTGCGTCCGCGGTTTTATAGAGTACCCATTCTGCCTCGGCAATTGGTCCGATCCACTTGAACAACGGCTCCCTGTCCGTGTTTCTTGCGGTGGAAAACACGCAGTGATTGCTGCGTGTCAGTGCCGACTGGTAAGCGCGCGCCCACGGCATGATCTGGATGTCCGGCTTAACACCGACTCGCTGGAACGCTTCCAGCAGCTTATCGGTCGAAATGCCGACCACCCTGCCATCTTGACGCATGTTGTATGGCGGATTTTCTTCCGTCACTAGTTGCCATGCGCAAGCAGCCGAGCATCCGAGGAGCTGCAGCACTGCAGCCAGCAGCAGCGGCATACGACAATGCATACGATGCTCCGTATGGATGCGCAAGGGTGGTGAGCGGTTCAGTATAGTCATCGCCGTGGCGACTGACCATACCGGATTCATTTCCAGCGCAGCCCTTCCCTGAAAAGGACAGGCGCGTCACGGCAACATACGGCGATGATTTTTCAACGATACAGGGGAAGGCTGCAACTGAAGCTACGTGCGTCCATTGTGCTCGCTGTCATTATCGGTTTGCTGATTCCACTTTTCGTCGCCAGTCTGGCCACGTTCAGAGAGAGGCACCATGCCCTGGACCAGCGTCGCGCTGCGGACCATCGGCGAATTGCGGAAATAATTTCTCTCGGCATGCAGGAGCCCTTGTGGAACCTCAGCCGGGATGCCGCCTATCCGTTGTTCGAGTCGGTATTGAGCGATGAGCGGATCACCGCACTGACCGTGCGTGACAAGCAGTTTGGCGTTTTTCTGCGGGCTGAACGTCCGGAGCGCAGGCTTGGCCGTCAGACGTCGATTGGCCGCGACGTGGTCTATAACGATCGGGTGATCGGCTTCGTAACCGTGGAGATGGACAGCGGGCAGCTCGACAAAGAAATCGCACATATGCGCACGGTGTTTGTCGTCACCGCGCTCGGCCAGCTCCTGCTCAGCCTGATCCTCATCGTCGCCTTGCTGCAACAGCGATTGCTTGCGCCTGTGCACCGGCTGATGGATGAGTCCCAGCGTCTCGCCCGCCGGCAGCTGGCCGAACCTTTCCATTGGCAAGGCGACGACGAGCTGAGCATGCTTGGCAACAGGCTTGAAAGTACGCGCCAGGCGCTGCAATCGCTGTTCAGCGAGATCGAAGCAAAGAATCTTGCACTTGAGCGCGACATCGAGCAACGCATGCAGGTTGAGCGCGAGCTGCAACAGCACCGGCTGCATCTGGAGGAACTTGTCCGAGAGCGGACCACCCAATTGTCGGTTGCAAAGGAGCGTGCCGAAGTCGCAAATCAGACCAAGACCGCTTTTCTTGCCAGCATGAGCCATGAACTCCGCACACCACTGAATGCCGTGCTTGGATATGCACAGGTGCTCAGGCGTGACGGCAACCTCACCGCGCGCCAGCAAAAGAATCTGGAAACCATCCAGCAAAGCGGTGAGCATTTACTGGCGTTGATTACCGATCTGCTCGACCTGACCAAGATCGAGGCGGGTAAACTCGAACTGTATAGCGGCGAATTTGCGCTCCAGCCTTTTCTGCAAACGATCATCGACATCATCCGCGTCAGGGCAGAACAGAAGGGGCTGCGCTTTAGCTACGATACAAAGGGATTTCCGCGCATGATCGTCGCCGATGAACAGCGCTTGCGACAAGTTCTTCTCAACCTGCTTGGAAATGCGGTGAAATTCACCGACAACGGAACGATTACTCTCAATGTCGAGCAGGTGTCACTGAACGATACGCGAGCGCAGCTCCGCTTCGAAGTGCGTGACACTGGTATCGGAATGGAGCCGAGTCAGCTCGACCGCATTTTTCAGCCTTTCGAGCAGGCAGGCGATCCACAGAGTCGCTTTGGCGGGACAGGACTCGGCCTATCCATCAGCCGGCAACTGGTGCACATGATGGGTTCCGAAATTTTCGTCGACAGCCATCCCGGAAGCGGCAGTGTATTTAGTTTCGTGCTGGACGTCGGCATCGGCAATGACCAGGAGGCGGCTGGCGCGGCATCCGCCGTATCCGGTGGTGGTGCCAAACTTGGGCCGCAGAGCATGACGCTAGGCCCTGACGCCGAATCTGTGGGCATGGCCGAGCCTTTCATTGCCTCGCCTCCTTCTGAAGAAATGAAAGAATTACATCAGCTTGCGATGGCAGGAAACATGCGAGCCATTCGTAAATATGCGGCGCATATCGCCAGCCTTGATCCCCATTACCAGCCGTTTGCCGACCGGTTACATGAACTGGCGCAGGGGTATCAGTCGAAAGCGATTGTTAGTCTGGTAGAGCAACACATGCACCCTCGGACGCCGCCTTGAGTCATCACAATGCGGAATGTGGAATGTGATGTTCTCCGCTTCCAACAAGCTTGTGATCTACCGGCGGGAAGTTTAGATTTCGCAAATTACTTAAGATAAATAAGCGGCAATGTTGCTGAAAGCGTAAAATTTATTTGTGCCAATGGTGTCTTGCCCTCTCGCATGAGTACAGCACTGTTAAGCAAAGATTACTTTGAAGGAGTATCACCATGCTGAATTCGAATATCAAAACCGTACGTAACGACATGAGAACCCTGATCAAGGAAGCACAGGACCTCTTCCGTGAAGCAACCCAGTCGACCGGCGGCAAGGCTGACGAACTGCGCGCCAAGGGACTTTCCCTGCTTGATACCGCAATGGATAGGGCGCAGGAAGTACAGGGCATTGCGGTGGAAAAAAGCAAGGTGGCGGCCCAAAGCACAGATGAATTCGTGCAAACCAATCCATGGAAAGCTGTCGGTATTGCAGCCGGTGCCGGCTTGGTCGTCGGCCTGCTGCTTTCACGTCGTTAATCGGTGACTTCCCGTCACGCCGGTCCCGACGACAATCATCCGGGTCTGATAGCAGGTACTGCCGCCCTGATCAAAAACAGCATCGGCCTGTTGCTGAGCCGCGTAGAGCTTGCCGCCATCGAGATCGGCGAGCTGCGCGACAACCTGGCCAGGCTGTTGATGATTGCTGCCCTTGGCACCGTAATCCTGCTATTTGCCGTAGGTAGCTGGACAGCATTGATCGTCGTACTGGCGTGGGAAGCTTTAGGATGGAAGATCCTGTTTCTGGTGGCGATGCTGTATTCCGCCGGCGCAGTCGCCCTGCTGGCATATGCGCGTGTGATCGTCGCACGGAAAGTGCTGGCGTTGCCCGCCACAATGGCCGAGCTGCGCAAAGACCGCGACGCTTTATTGTGATGAAGACGATCTTGAACCAGGAAGAGCGCAAGAAACAATTGATAGCGCAAGGCGCCCTATATCGCGCTGAAATCATGATCGCCAAAGATACCGTGCGCACTGGATTGAGGCCGCAGGCGCTGGTACGCGGGGCAACTGAACAGCTTGCGATGCGCGTATATTCGACATTTCGACATCAGGGTGCCGCAGGGTTGTCGATTGGCAGGCTGCAGACCGCTTTGCCGTTGCTGATTACTGCGGTGTCCGGACTGATGAAGTTTACATCGAAAAAATTAGTGCTGAAGATCGTACTGAGCAGTATTTTGGCGGCTGGTGTAACAGCTGCTGTGACGGCTGCCGTGTCCCGCAGGAAACAGCACGAAGCAGGAAGGTGACGCAGTTTGATTCGATATGCGTTGCTGGATAATGAGATTCCAGATTATTTGTCTGTCGTCGTTATGTCCGCGCTCGGACTGGGCATCTCCCAGACTTTGAGTAACAAGCCTCTCGATTTGTAACTTGCCGAACTAGCATCGGCGCATGGATGTCCAAAACTTGTTTAATTACGCAAGAGGACATGCAGATCATGCAAATGCGCAAGCAAATTACCGTTACTTCCCTTGTCGCTATTGTGACGCTGAGTGGTTGTGCCAATATGAATGAGGTACAGCGTGGCACGGCAACCGGCGCTGGCGTTGGCGCAGGTCTTGGCGCTGTGCTTGGCGCCGCTACAGGACCCGGTGGAGGACGTCGCACTGCGACAGGTGCGGCAATAGGTGGTGCTGCAGGCGCTGTCATCGGCAACATCTGGTCCAGTCGGATGGAGCAGCAAAAGCGGCAAATGGAACAGGTTACGCAGGGGACCGGTGTGCAGGTGACCCAGACCCAGGACAACCGCCTCAAGCTTGACATCCCGTCCGATATTTCTTTCGATACCAATCGCTCCGATATCAAACCGAATTTCCGTCCCATTCTTGACCGCTTTGCCTCCGGGCTTGTCGAGAATCCGTACAGCCGGGTGACCATTGTCGGGCATACAGATAATACCGGCGGCGACGCAGTCAACGACCCCTTGTCGGTTAATCGCGCTGCACGTACACGGGACTACCTGACTGCGCGTGGTGTCCCGACGAACCGGATCAATATCGATGGTCGCGGTTCTCATGAACCGCTGGTGGCCAACGATACCGAAGCCAACCGCGCCCGCAATCGTCGCGTCGAAATCTACGTGGGTGAACCGCAGAGCACTGCGCAAGCGCCGCAGCCCGGACAGCCGCTGCCACCACCAAGGTGAGACCGCCCTCGGGTTTTGCTCCATACAGCTAATAAAAAAGCCGACCCTCGGGTCGGCTTTTTTGAGGGCGGACGGTTGATGCCGACGCCTGATTCCTGATTTACTTGCTTGCGTCAGCCATGTAGTCGACCGCAGCTTTGACTTCTTCGTCCGATGCGGAGGAACCGCCCTTCGGAGGCATCATACCGGCTTTGCCCTGGAAGCCCTTGATTGCATGTTCGTACAGCGTTGCGGAACCTTGCTGGATGCGTGGTGCCCATGCCGCCTTGTCGCCAACCTTCGGTGCACCTGCAACGCCTGCGCCGTGGCAGGCTGCGCAGCTTGCGTCAAAGACCTTCTTGCCGTCTGCTTTTGCTGCGGGAGCGGCTGCGGCTAGTGCCTGCGTTTGCTGCGACGGCGAGGAGGTTAACGGTTGGGTAGCCGATGCGGTCTGTGCACCTGCTTCGCTGGCTGCGGGTGCAGCATTTGCCGAAGCGGCCGCCGGTGCAGCTTCCTTGACGACCGGCTCCTTCAGTTTGCCGCCCGACTGATTCGCCATGAAGACTACGGCGCGTTCGACTTCCACATCGTCCAGATCCGGGTTGCCGCCTTTGGCAGGCATGGCACGGATGCCCTTGATCGCATGTTCGACCAGCGTGGCCTGGCCTTGGCTGATACGTGACGACCATCCGGCAGCATCGCCAGTTTTTGGCGCGCCCGCGGCCCCGGTCGTGTGGCAGGCTGCACAAACAGCTTTATAAACAGCTTCCCCAGTTTGCAGAACCTTGGGTGCGTTGACGTCTTTCAGCGTGAAGCCGACATCGGCCACCGGCTTGAGACGCTCGGCGACCGCTTCCGGTGCCAGGCTGTCGGAACCGGCCCCCGATTTTGACTCGTTGGAGACATACTGAACCAGCAGGATGATGCAAATAATCGGTATCAGGAACGCGGCAATCACAGCAGCGACCAGCTGCTTCGGCGTCTTGATAACGGATTCGTGTTCGTTGTGTGCGTTGCTCATTATTCCCTCAGTACATTTTCAAAACCGGTGGGCGGGTGTGCAAATGGCCTGGGGCTCTCTCCAACTGCAGCGCAACACCTCGCAAAACCCTTGATTATAGTCGGAAAGCTCAGGGTGTGGAACGGAAATGCGCTGGCTGTAGCATCGTGTAGAGGGCAAATCAAATTGAAAACGGTAGGTGCCGTCATGCCTGTACTACGGCTATGCATCGATTAAAGGGATGGTGTGCAGGGGAAGAGGAGGAAGACGGACAGACTGCTTCCGAGCCGACTACAGCTCTGCATGCAGGCAACTCAGCGAATGATTCAAAGACTAGCGTAACACCTGGATTCCGGCAAACGTCCACGTTATTACAGCTGCGCCGATAGAAAGCATCAGATACCGGTGTTGAGATTGTAACGCACGCTGCTTTACCAGTTTATGGCGGAAAACTTCGTTACGCTTGCGACGCTGTCGGCGCGCCTTTGCATCGTTGGTTTCCTCATCTGCCAACAGCCTCAGTTTATCGATATTCATTGTCTTCCTCCCTTTTTTATTATTTTCTTGTCAATAAACTCAGCGCTATTGACTAGTCACAAAAAAGAGCGAGGCGCTTGGCCCGAATCCGTCAAATGCGCAAAGAACAGTGTTTCCGGGTGGATCCAAGGGCAAGAAATTAGTAACTACGAATACGTAATTTCTTCGTCTTTATTGGCAGCGTCGATTGGCCTACTGGACGGATGGGACTTCATGACCAGTTTGAATGGAGGTTTCCACGGCACCAAATGTGGCTGTCAGTGCGTTGAATATCCATTCCTTGCACAAGGAGAGATGCATAGCATTTATTGAGATGCACAGGCCGGTCGACCGTACGCATGGACGCGCAACCGGAAAACCGGTATCCTTCAGCCTCTTCACCGTTCCTCCTACGCGGCTGTAGCTCAGTGGATAGAGTATTGGCCTCCGAAGCCAAGGGTCGTGGGTTCGATCCCCGCCAGCCGCACCATCCGTTCCAAAGCCCTTATGGGATGCCGAACCCAGAGCCAGCAAGGCTTTGAAGCGGGGAATGTCCCCTGTGGGTGTTACACCTAACCTTGAAAAGTCTACGTGTACACATCTTGCAAAGCATGGGTTTTCCGTACTATTTCCGGCCCAAAAACCCACTAGAGGTAATCCTGCACTACAAAGGCAGAGAAACCTTGCGTGCGCTTTGAACTTGACCAAGAGTTCGAGCGACTCCGGGCGAATCATTCAAGCGACGATGGCTCTCAAGAGGAAAACCAGCTTTGATGTACTGATTGGCAAGTGGGCATTGGGAGTCCAGCCCAAGCAAAACACGATTAGCCGGCCGCGCATGCAGGCACGGCGGCTTGAGGAAATGGTCGGCGTTCATACCTTTTGCGCAGCCATTGACTGACGCTACGGCGTTTCTTCCATAAAAAACTCGGGATGCACGGCCCAATTATGTGTCACTCCGAGCGGGATTGAAGGCATGAGGGAGGGGACTCGCGGCGGGGGGCTTTGAAATCTCGCCTCCCCCCAAAGATTTACCCTTTGACTGCCGAACGGAGCTTCCTTAAGGGCGCAGTTACTTTCCAGCTCGTGGATTCCTTCAGAGCCTTCACTTCATGTTCCAACTCAAGAACTCTCGCAGCATATTGGTCGTTGTGGGCAGCGATCAACTTCTCGCGTTCCTGTTCAGCGACACGCATGTCCTCAGGGCTCAGGGTTACAGGCGGGTTCGGGTTGGCTCCTAGTTTGGTATTAGCCCAAATCTGGGCTCCGTCTTGCCAAGTTGCCCCACTGAGTTCTTCAAGTTCCGCCGTGAAGTGGAACTGGCAGGGCTTTTCATGCATTAGCTTCCAGCCACACGCGCGAAGCATGGAAATCAGTTCGCCTTCAATTGGGCGACTGTGAGTTCCGATCAGCATGTACCGGACACGGGAGCAAACATCGTCAAGTGATGCTTCGATCGCCTTTGCTTCCCAGCCTTGAATGTCAACATGCAGCAGATCGACCACAGGAAGATTCTTGAGGACATCGCTCATGAGCATTGCAGGGACGACCTCCTGCTTTGTCTGGATACCGCGATAGTCTCCCTTGCCTTCTTGTAATGCACCTCCCCAATCGAGGATGCTGGCGCTCCCAAAGGTCAGAGAGCCTCTCTGATTGGAGATGGCGCCGTGGATTATTTCGGTTGTTACTGGCCCATCTGTTCCTGGCAGCGGGATGCCATTGTCTTGGAAGTGGGTCTTCATCAGCTCATGTCGAGCCGACTCTGCTTCGACCGCCACAAGTCTGATCTTCTTCTTGCCAAGACGTTTAGCCACATGAGCCGAGAAGACCAGCCAAGGGGCGTATCCGGCCCCCATCTCTACGATAGTGACATCGTCACCCGACGCTTCCAAAGCTTTAGCCGTTCCAAGATACTCAATAGCCTCTGCATGGATTCCGTCATCGGGAAAAGGGAATCGGGGAACATGCTGATCAAGTGTGTTCTGTTCAGCGGTGAAGTATTTTGTCCTTGTCTTAATACCGAACCAGTCCGTGTAAGACCCCGGCGTAAGTACGACTTCACGGCGGCGATAGCGCACCAAGCGAAGGAGGTCTTCAGTATCGTAGCCGAGATAAATCTGGTTTCTTGTAATAAATGTATTGGAATAGGAACTCATAAGTCTTTCTTAAATGGCAGTATGTGTTAATTCACGTATACATGGTTACAAGGATTCTAGCACCGGCCACTCTTTGAATCAGCACCATTAGCACCAACCAGGAAACCTGGCCTCGGGGACTATGCGTCTGGATTTTCGTATCCCTCGACGGATCTTTATACAACTATCAACTATCAACTATCGCCTTAATTCTGAGCGCATAGATATTTCTCCATTCCCTCCATTCCCTCTATTCCCTCCATGCCCTTTGGCACATCAAGGCACGTGTTTCGAGCGTTGCTGCTTCGTCGATTACAAAGATTAAAACCAGATTAAGCAGCTGAAAAAGACTTGTAGGTATTTGATTTTAAATAATTTATTCTCAATCTTTTGCGCTCGAGATACGTGTCTGACGCGCTCCACAAACGAGCATCACACGCTCCACGAACGCGCCATGCTCGCCCGAGCGACGTGTCTCAACGGTTGGGGAACGATGGGTATCCACGCTCCAAACACGATAATTTTTATCTGCCAGCGCCGCAAAAACGGGTTTAAGGGCTGAAGTTTTGGTGTCCGATACAAGACATCGCGATCAATACCTTTGTTTTCGCTGGTTTCATCGCTCGAAAAACGAGGAATTTCGTTTGAGAGCCGCAGTTCACCTCGTTCGGTACACGATAGAACATGTTTTGACCACGCTGGAACAACGATAATTGGGGCATTGACTGGCGTCTGCCTCGCTCGAAATACGTGTGCTGAACCCCAACAAAGGGACGCTCGCGCTGTACACGCTCGAAATACGATACCGATGCTGCTCACCACACTGGTCAATACCTGTCTAAGGTTCCAATTTCTGTCGCTCCAGGGAGGTTGAAAAGGGATTTACCCACGCTCGAACGACGATGGCCATCTCCGGACAGCATTCAGTGCGCGGACCCACGCTCGAGAAACGATGGAGTGCCTATTTATTCATCACAATCGCTGCTCGACCCACGCTCGAAATACGTGTTTCAACGCTACAACGACGACGCTTCACGCTCGGGATACGTCCACAGGCGTGATACCTTGCTTCCTGACAACGAAAATGGATGGAATGACATGCCGCCGACAGGGATCAAGCACAAGCCGCTTAGCGATGCGCTGCAAAAAATCGAGGAAACCCTCGCTGCCAAGCGCAAGGGCACCGGCCGGCAGGTCCAGATGAGTCTGGACCCGAGTGATGATGTGTCGGCCGATGCGGTCCGCCGCGATGTCGAGCAGGTGCTCAATATTATCCAGTTGCCTCTGTGGGAAAATCAGGTACGCGGCTTACCGAATCCTCTCGCGCGCTCCGCCCTGTTCAGTGTCGCTCGCCAGAACGAGCCGCGTCAGCACCTGAAGGAAAGGCCGATCACCTCGGTCAAGGGTGTCGAAATCTTTTATACCGGCGAGGAACTGCGCCAGGACGACGAAGACGTATTCCTGAATCTGGTCCATCTGGCGCGCAGCCAGCCGCTGGGTCACGAGGTGTCCTTCACCGCTTATTCAATGCTCAAGTCCATGGGCTGGCCGACCTCTTCCCCCTCTTATGAGCGCCTGCGCCTGTGCATTCTGCGCCTGACCGCCAATGCGGTGGAGATCCGGTTTGATGCTGGTTCGGGCAAGCGTGGTTACGGCGGTACGCTGGTGCAGGAATTTACCTTCAAGGATGAGACCGACCGGCAGTGGAAGGTCAGGCTTAATCCGAAGCTCATCACACTGTTCGGCGCTGATGCCTATACCCAGCTGGACTGGCGCCAGCGCTTGAAATTGCGATCACCGCTTGCGAAGTGGCTGCATGGTTTTTACTTTACCCACCGCGAACCCTTTGGTTACAAGGTCGAAACCTTGAAGGGCCTGTGTGGTTCTTCAGCGCAGCAGCTCTACCATTTCCGCAATGGTTTGAAGAAGGCACTCGACTTGCTGGTCGAGCAGGGCTTTCTTAAGTCCTGGAAGATTGATCCGATGACAGATGTTGTCACCGTGGTGCGTGCAACGCGTGCCCAACAAGTCGCGCAGCTGACTGCCTGATCCAATCTGCCATTCTTGTCGCTACCGTCACTACGGCGACTACGATAGCTATCGTGTTTCGAGCGATGGCTGCATGTTGCCGTCTTCCCATCCCGGCACCCGACTAAGCCTAGTCGGGCGATCTTCAATCCTTAGTCCCAACTGGTCCCAACTATCGACCTTCCTGCTGGCCTTTTTATTGCAAACTCAACAATACAATGAGGAATCGCAAATCCATGGCGGCACTATTCCTGCTGCCGTGACGTCAAATAAGCAGTGAAGCGGCTGCATCTGCTTCCGGAAGTGTGCTGTAATTTAGTTGACCGCAAGGTCGACGATAACTCTAAAAAACGTACCACCAGGAGAGAACCATGAAAGCACTTGCAGGCGCACTCGCGCTCGTACTTCCCATGCTGTTGCAGCCGGCATTCGCGGCGACCGAGCAGCAAAACAAGATGGCAACCTGCAACAAGGATGCCGGCGACAAGAAGGGCGATGAGCGCAAGGCCTTTATGAAAGACTGCCTGAGCAGCAAACCCAAAGTCAGCGAAGCGCAGAAGGCACAGCAGGACAAGATGAAATCCTGCAATGCCGAGGCCAAGGGCAAGACTGGCGACGAGCGCAAGAAGTTTATGAGCGCTTGCCTGAAAAAAGGCTGACCTTGCTCCGCGGGCCGCTGTTCGCTAGCGGCCCGGTAAAGCCTGCGTGCGCTTAGCTTGGCGCAGGAAGAAAGCATCTACAGCGCGGCATGCCTGGCAGTGCCGTCGGCGGACTGTTTTCTTCAAACTCTTCAAACTTATCGCAGGTTGCTTGCAGCTTGCTATTCGGCAGAAAATTCCGCTGCCGCCTTTGCCGTCCATAAGGCTTTGTCATAACTTTCGAATGCAGTGTCATACCCTTCGGTCTCGCCGTTTGGTCCGACAAAATGGGTCCACCAGCCGGAATTGTCCTGAACCAGGACAATGTCGCCTTCCTTGCAGTGCTCGGCTACCGTTTCGTTGGCGGACAACGTAACAATACGAATGCCGCGATGCTGAATCACTGTTGACATATAGGCTACTCCAAATTGAGGCACGAACACGGTGACGGATGTCCGGCGTATTGCGTGCAAAAATGCATGTCATTGCATTCTCGCCTGTTGATTTCCTGTAGCGTTCGGGAAAGATTACCTTTGTCTGCTACCAATACCCTTGCCTTTGTACAAGACGCGTTGCTATAGTCATTCCACATTCTTCGCACTCACCACGGACCTCCGCCAAGAACGCCGATACAAGAGCAGATTCATCAAACTGGGGCCATTTTCCGGAGCGGTTAGGGTGTCAGGAATCTACTCCTGTATCGTTTCAAAAGCTCGCTCCGGCGAGCTTTTTTATGCGTCTGCCGGCTGTGCCCGCCTTTCCGCTGACTTCGTTGCGGTGCAACTTGGGTAAATGCCAAGGTTCGGTGTAATATTCGAGCACAAAAAAATCCGCCTCAGGAAGGACGGGAGACAAACAAAAGCCCGCGCGATACAGATTGCGCGGGCTTTTCCTTTTATACCTCGCGTCACCCGGGAACCAGTATGGATAGTTATCACCGTCATCTATACCGGTCATCACAACAATAAAGAAGACAATATGCTGCTGCGCATCTACAGTGAGAACTGTCTCCTCCAACTCTCCAAGAATTGGATTAACCCGCTACCGCAAGGTTGCGGGTTTTTTTTCGCCCGTGTTTGACCGTTGTGTTTGAGCGGGTGGTGTCGGATTGGCCTTTAAGACACGAACTAACTGGCCTTTAAGACACGAACTAACGCTGCACGTTTCGAAACCGGATGAACCACTAGACATTCTGGCATCTAATTCCTATATCTTCGTAGTACCCGGATAAACTCGATAAACTGGACGGAGACCGCGATGCGCATGAGCGACGAAGAATACTTCCGCAGCTGTGTGGCCAAAGAACGCCATCTGGCGCAACTGCTCGGGCATGAGGTCGAGGAATACTACGAAAGCGCTGGCGTCCTGTGGGAAGGGACGCAGGCAATGCCGCAATGGACGCGTGACTGGGCGGCATGCGGACCGCTGATCGCCCGTTACGGGATTGGGCTGCGCTTTGTCGCTGACGAAGGTAGCACAGAGCCACATTGCGTGATCGCCGGCTCGTCGACCGTTCGCTTCTCCGATCATCCATCGAAGGATCGCGCCATCATGACAGCCATTGTCAAGGCGGTAATCTGCCATCTGGAACATCACAGTGACCATAAGCATGGACCTTCGGCCTCAGGACATCCTGTTTCACCGACATTGCATCGATCTTAACGTTATCGGTCGCCACTTCGTGCTGGTTGCGGCGCTTCTTGCCGTTACTAGTCGTTTTCCGGCTTAGAATACCGGCCAATCTTCTTACGCCCCCAGGAATCCATGTTCCAGCCGTCTCCCGATTTTCCCTCCGACCATTTGCGTGTACCGGGAGCCGCAGCATGACCGACCTTGCCACCATTAGCTGGGAAGAAAATGGCCAGCCGCATTCCGCTCGCTGGCGATCCGAAGCCGGCGTGACACCGCCCAAGCGGGTGGTGATTGCGGACGACCGGATGACGGCCGATAGTGCGTATCGGCTGGCATGCGAAGGCACTGCACTCCTGTGGCGCGGCGATTTCCAGAATGCCCGTCAGTTGCTGCAGGCGCTTGCACGGCGTGTCGACCGCAAGCCGAAAAAAGGCCGCGCACCGGCGCCATCCCTTACGCAAGCCTTCCACCTGCACCGGCAGGCGCAAGCGCAACGCGCACGCACACTTGGCATGCTGTTGTTACCCTTTAATGCCGGCCATGTCATTCCACTGCGGCGGGCACCCGACGTGCACCTGGCCTGCGAAGAAGCTTACGGGGCGGCCGACGCGCCTTATGTCGCCTCGCTGCGCGAGTTGCTGGGTCTGATTGGCGCGCACGAATGGCGCAAGAAGGGGGTCGACATTCCTGCTCTGGGCGCACGTATCCATCCTTGTTACGGGGTGTTTTCCCCAGTGCGTGGCGAGTACGTCGACCTGGTGGCAAACGCACCCTTGCCGTCGACCGAACGTGCATTTGATATCGGGATCGGCACCGGAGTGCTGTCGGCGGTGCTGGCCCACCGTGGTGTGCGGCATATCGTCGGGACCGACCAGGACGCGCGGGCACTGGCTTGCGCGCGCGACAATATTGCGCGTCTCGGCTACCAGCAACAAGTCGATATCCTGCAGGCAGACCTGTTTCCGCCGGGGCGCGCGCCTTTGGTCGTCTGCAATCCGCCATGGGTGCCTGCGCGTCCTAGCTCACCGATTGAATACGCGGTGTATGACCCGGATAGTCGCATGCTGCGGGGTTTCCTCGACGGACTGGCTGACCATCTCGAACCGAAGGGAGAAGGCTGGCTGATCCTATCGGACCTGGCCGAGCACCTTGGTTTGCGCCCGCGCGCGCAACTGCTGGAATGGATTGGCAACGCCGGGCTCAACGTCGAGGCCCGCATCGATGTGCGGCCGCGTCATCCCAAGGCCGTTGATGCTGAAGACCCATTGCATCAGGCTCGCGTCGCTGAAGTGACTTCGCTTTGGCGCCTCAGGCTTGCTTAGCATTTTGGGACGCCAGTGTTTTCCAAAACGGCAAGAAACCTGACGGTGCTGCGCATTTTCGTGTCCACCTAGTAAAATGGCGTGTTTTTGGCGCGAAGTCATTCCTGTCATCAACAGCCTGGATCCCCGTTGCTACAGCGGGGCTCAATGCCGCCACGTATTTGCTTTGGAGACGTAGTGAAACTTTCCACATTCATCAACGACAACATCGGACCGATCGTTGCGGAGTGGGAAACGTTCGCCTCTACCTTGCTGCCTGCTGCACGAACGATGACGCCGGTGGCGCTGCGCGATCATTTCCACGACATTCTCAAACGCATCGCGACTGATATCGAGACACTGGCCGCACCGGGTCAGGCAGCAAACGAAGCGACCATTGCGCAGGCGCGCTGCCATGATGCAGCGGCCGCGCATGGCGCGGTTCGCCATGCGGCCGGCTTTGAATTGCATCAGGTGAGTGCGGAATTCCATGCCTTGCGCGATAACGTCTTGCGTACATGGATTGCACACGACTTCGCGAAGGATGAGCAGGCGTTCACACAGATGCTGCGCTTCAACGACGCCGTCGACAAGGCGATGGCGGATTCGCTGGCGCGTTATGCGGAAGAAGTCGAACGCTCGCGCAATATGTTTCTCGCCATTCTCGGGCACGACCTGCGTACTCCGCTGAGCGCCATCATCATGACCAGCCAGTATCTGGCGACACCCGGCATTTCGCAGGACAGGCTCAACGAAGCCGCTGTACGACTCGGACGCAGTGCCGAGGCAATGAGTGCAATGATCAAGGACTTGCTCGAGTTCACCCGTTCGCGCCTGGGCAAAGGTATTCCTGTTCTACCTGCGCCATGCGACCTTGGCAAAGTGTGTGCATCAGCGCTGGAGCAGATACGGGAGGCGCATCCAGCACGGCAGTTCGACCTTGAAGTCTCCGGTCCCATGGATGGCGTGGCCGATGGCGAGCGTATTGGCCAGGTGCTGTGGAACCTGTTGAATAACGCCGTCCAGCATGGCGCGCGTAACCAGCCGGTGGATATCAGCGCCCATGGCGATGCCGATGCCATTACCGTACGGGTGCGAAATCACGGACCCGCAATTTCCGCAGAAAGCCTGCAAGTGATCTTCAACCCGATGATTCATGTCGGTGTCGATGACGATGACAGCTCGATGCCGCCGGCCAACCTGGGACTGGGATTGTTCATCGCGCGCGAAATTGTCCACGCCCATCATGGAGAGATAAGTGCGGCTTCATTGGATACCGAGGGGACAGTGTTTACATTTACCTTGCCTCGTTCAAGGAAGTAGCGCCTCATGTCGGTGATCGGTGATCGGTGACGTGAAGCTCCGAAATCTGCTTGCTGAGATATCTGCGATTGCAGGCGCAACGCACAATCATCATTACAGCGCCCGCACGCACAGCCTAAAATCCGGATCCTCTTCAAAGCGGCGCACCTCGAAGCCGAGACTGCGCATCAGCTTCAGCATCGGCACGTTATTGGACAGGACCAGCCCTTCGATTTGCGACAGTCCCTTGCTGCGTGCCACATCCATGATGGAGAGCAGCATGCGCGAGCCGATGCCCTGACCATTGAACTCATCCGCTACCGCGAGTGAAAATTCGCAGGTGGTGAAATCCGGATTGGTGACATAACGGGAGACCGCAATGATGCGCTCGGTTTCCTTGAAGCCGCCCACATCGTCCGTCGTACGCTCGCGGCGGATCGCTACCAGGGCCATCTCGCGGTCATAATCGATCAGTGTGAAGCGCGCCAGCATCTTCAATGACAATTCCCGCATTGTCGACACAAAGCGCATGTAACGGCTTTCCGCCGACAGGCGCCGCACGAAGTCCTGCAGCATTTCGGCATCGTTCGGATAGATAGGCCGTACGATATAGCTGCCACCGCCGCGCAATGGCCATTCCTCTTCACGGTCTGATGGATACGGGAGGATCGCCAGGTGGGGATAATCACCTGTGCCGCGCGGTACATGGTCAATCACGATGCGTGCATCGACCACCAGCGATCCTGTTGCGTCAACGATCACGGGATTGATATCCATCTCGCGTAATTGCGGCAACGCGCACACCATTTCGGATACGCGTAGCAGGATTTGCTCCAGCGATTCGCGATGGGCCGGCGGTGCGCCACGCCATGTGCCAAGGGTGTCGGCCGAGCGTGCGCGATCGATCAGGCGCTGGGCAAGAAATTGATTGAGCGGCGGCAGTTCAATGGCGCGATCGTCGATCAACTCGATCATGGTGCCGCCCGCTCCGAACGAAATGACCGGGCCGAAAGGTTCATCCGTCGTGACGCCGATATACAGTTCGCGCCCACGCGGTTTACCCGACATGTTCTGTACGGTCACGCCGTTGATGCGCGCATCCGGGCGCAGGCGCGCGACGGTGGCCATCATGTCTTGCCAGCTGTCGCGTACCGTGGCGGCGTTCTGCAGGTTGAGCGCGACGCCGAGCACATCGGATTTGTGCGGAATGTCCGGTGAGTCGATTTTCAGCGCGACCGGATAACCGAGCTGACTGGCGATCAGGATCGCCTCGCTGGCCGAACGTGCCAGCATGGTTTTGGTGACCGGGATATGGAAAGCGGACAGCAGAGCTTTGGATTCCATTTCCGTCAGCACCTTGCGCCGTTCAGCAAGCACGCTCTCCACCAGGATGCGCGCACCTTCGAGGTCGGGCTTGGCCAGTGGTGACAAGGGTGGCGGTGTCTGGTGCAGCAGTTGCTGGTTCTGGTGGAACGCGGCGATGTTGCTGAAAGCGTCGACCGCCGCTTCAGGCGTGCGGAAGGTCGGAATGGCGGCGCGGCTGAGAATGGAACGTGCTTCCGCCGCCCGCTCGTCACCCATCCAGCAGGTAACCAGCGGCTTGCCGATCGACGGCAACAGATCGGCAAGGGCGCGTGCTACCGCTGCCGTATCGAGCTCCGGTTTGGGGGCGAGGATGACCAGGATGCCGTCGATCTGGCTGCCCTTGGCACAGGCGGCGACCGCGGCATGGTAATGCGATGCACCGGCGTCTTCGCCCAGGTCCAGCACCGATTCGAGATGGGCCAGCGGCGATAGCTCCTTCGCGAGCGCAAAAGCCTCGCCGCTGGTCAACGCACCAAGCTCCAGTCCGAGTTCATTGGTCCAGTCGGCGGCCAGCACACCCGGGCCGCCGCCATTGCTGATAATGGCGAGCCGCTTGCCTGCCGGTAGATTGCGCCCCGATAAACCCTTGGCCGCGGTGAATAATTGCACCAGCGTACGTACACGCACAGCCCCCGCGCGCTGCAGGGCGGCATCGAAGACATCGTCGCTGCCGACGATGGCGCCGGAATGCGTCAGTGCCGCAGTCGATCCGGCCGGTTTGCGGCCAGCTTTCAGCACGAACACCGGTTTGACATTGGCTGCTGCACGCAAGGCGCTCATGAAGCGGCGTGCGCTGCGTATGCCTTCCAGGTAGACAACAATGCTTTGCGTCGCGCGGTCCTGCGCCAGGAAATCGAGTACGTCGGCAACATCCAGCGCGGTACTGGCCCCAAGCGACACTACAGTCGAAAAGCCGACGCCGTTCTTGACCGCCCAGTCCAGGATCGAGGAACCCAGCGCGCCCGATTGCGACACCAGTGCAAGCGAGCCCTGCTGCCCCAGCGGTCCGAGCGTACTGGCATTGAGTGCCATGCCAGGCCGCTGGAAGCCCATTGAATTGGGGCCAAGCAAATGAATGCCATGTTGTTTTGCAATCGTCTGCAGCGTACGCGCCAGCGCAGCGTCCACACCACTAGTGACGATCAATGCCGTCTTGCTGTGGATGCGGGCCGCGACTTCGAGCGCAGCGGCCAGTTGCTCGTTGGGCAATGCGATGATGGCGAGGTCGGATTGTGACTGGGCGAGCTCGCTCAAGGTCCCGCTCATGCCGATGTCGAGAAAGCTTACGCGGCCCGTATAACCGGATACGCGTAACTGAGCGGCAAGCGATTTGCCATAGGCGGTCTGTGTGCTGCTTTGCTCGTCGCCGGTGAAGACCACAATCGATGTGGGTGAAAACAAGGGAGAGAGAGTGAGTTTTTCCATGCCGTTCGCCAACACGTGTGATGGGTGCGAGTTTAACAAGACAACATGCAACGTGGTGTCGTTCTCGCAAAGCTTTTTCAGCGCTTTCGTCAAGCTGCGTTGAAGCGCTTTCAACATGCATTTCAGTTGTGATCCTATGCATTGCGTCAGGGGATGCACTGCGGACAGAGCGCAACGTGGATTGTCGTTCCGACATGCTGTTGCTGCATGGCGACTGCCATGTGTTTGTGTTCCAGCATTTCATTTGCAGCACGATGCGATGCATGCACAATGGAATCATGCACTGACGCAATGGTAAAAAAATGTCGAGCCCCGTTTTGCTTGTTCCCCGCTTCATGTCGTTGGCCGTTTGTTTCGCCTGTGCTGCCCTTGCCATGCCGGCCTCAGCCGAACCGGTTGAAATGATACCGGGAGCCACGGTGCAGGCTACCCGTAGTGCACTCGAAACGGAACGCAGTAACTCCGCTTTCATCGGGCGCATTCGCGCCGATTATGCCTATGGGCTTGGGATTACCGGTAAAGGCGTGACGATCGCTACGCTGGATACCGGCATCAGCACCGATCATCGTGAGTTTTCGCAGGCAGGCAAACTGCTGCGCGGCTTTAATGCGGTCAATGGCAGCAGCGATGTCACCGACCGTTCAGGACATGGCTCACATAGCGCCGGCATTCTGGCGGCGGCGCGTGACGGACGCGGCATGTCGGGGGTGGCGTACGATGCCATGCTATTGCCGATCAAGGTTTTCCCGGATCGCGGTAGTGGTTCGACCGCGGCGCTCGACATCGGCCTGCGTTATGCAATCGGCAAGGCATCGATCGTCAACATGAGCCTCGGCGCTTCCAGCGTCTACGATTCACGCGCAATGCAGCAGGCCGTGAAGGGCGGCTTGCTGATCGTTGCGTCGGCCGGCAACGATGGCAGCCCGTCGGTCGGATGGCCTGCACGTTTTGCGCGGGAAGTCTGGGCCAACAACCAGATCATTGCCGTCGGCGCGGTCGATGCGTCCAACAAGATGGCGGCGTTTTCCAACCGGGCCGGCGACGTCGCCGCGTGGTATCTGGTCGCGCCCGGTGTTGGCATCTACTCCAGTTATCGCAACGACCAGTACGCGACCATGAGCGGCACCTCGATGGCGGCGCCGGTAGTCAGCGGCGCGGCCGCACTGCTGATGCAGATGTGGCCTTCGCTGCGCGCCGATCAGGTCGCCACGATCCTGCTGGTGACCGCCACTGATCTCGGCGCACCCGGTATCGACCCGATCTATGGACGCGGCTTGCTCAATGTGGAAAAAGCCATGCAACCGGTCGGCACGCTGACCACTACGACCTTCAACGGCAAGACGGTCAGCGTACTTGCCGGCCTTACCCAGCCATCGTCAGCCACCAGCAAAATATGGAGCCTGGCGACGTCCGGTCAGTTGCGCGTCGTGGGCAGGGATGATTTTGAACGAGATTTTGGCATCGACCTGGGCGCCACCGTGGCAAGGCCGACATCATTGTCGCTGGACAGGGCAATCGGCGATATGGATCGCCGTATCGAAGTCGCCGAACAAGTGCTGGCCGATGGCAGCGAATTGTCGCTGGCCTACGAAAACCGGCGGCCGCAGATGGGCTTGTCGTTTGCCGATGCGCCGCGCCGCCGGCTTGCGGCGTTGTCGTTGCAACGGCAAGGCGGCGGCGGGATGGAAACCGCATTTGCGCTGGGCGGATTTGCAGGCGCTTATTTTGGTGCTGCAGCACTGAAGCCGTCGCCATCCATGTCGCTGGCGGAAGTCAGCGCATTGTCCAATCCCTATCTATCGTTGTTGCCGGCGACGTCGCATGCAGGATTTGCCCAGGAATTTCATGGCGTGAAGCTCAAGTTCGGCGTTATCGACAGCGGCAGCGACAATCTGTTGGTCGCTTCACCCGATAGTTATCTGCCGGCATCCGTCGCGCCACGCGCAAAGGCAGGCGTGTTCGAACTGTCCAAATCTTTCGACGGCGCGGCGGTGTCGTTCTCCCTGTCGCAAACGCGCGAAAGCAATGCCTACCTCGGGTCGTATTCCAGCGGTATGCTGGGTCTTGCCAATCGTGCATCGACCAATTCGGCCCAGTTCGCCGGGGCGCTCATGCTGACCCCAAAGCTGGCTCTGGCCGGGCAGGCTGCCTACGGCATCACACCGGGCGGCCGTATCATCGACAGCCTGATCACCGAAGTCACCGCGACCCGTACCAATGCGTTTTCGCTGGCGCTGGTCGGTGCCGATCGCTTCCGGGAAGGCGATCGCGTCAGTATCTCGGTTGCGCAACCGATGCGCACCTATGCCGGCAGTCTTGCGCTTGATGTGCTTGCCGCCAATCAGGCGCGCGAGCATACGGTGTTTTCCATGGTGCCGACCGGTCGTGAAACCCGGGCTGAGCTGAACTACCGGTCACCGGCCGGAAGGCTGGCGACCGTCGGCATGATGTTCATGCTGCGCCGTGCTCCCAACAATATCGCCGATGCACCGATGGATAAGCTGGCCGCGTTGCGCTATACCGCACGCTTTTGATCGCATTGCTGTTTTTGCCAATCGCCGGCTGAAGTCGCCTGCCGCACATCGCGGCGCTGGACGCCGGGTGCGCACGGCGCTAAGCTCGCAGCATCTGTATTCGGAGGCTTAACGCCCCAATTATGTCACGCGATACCGCATCAGAAGAACGCACTGTTCCACCGGCTGAAGGGGCTGGCAATTTCTGGAGCCGCAGCGAAAAATTCTCAAGCCAGGAAGAGCGCGCCTATCAGCTCGAAATGGATAGCGTACGTGAACGCCGAATGACTAGGACCGGGGTGGCCGGTGTCGTGCTGTATGGCGCTTTTGCTATCAGCGACAAGACCATGGTGCCCGATATTTATCAGCAGGCATGGGCGATACGCTTTCTGCTCGTAATTCCGCTGATGCTGTTGTGCACTTTCACCGTGTACAAGCTGAAAAGCCTCGTGATGCGAGAGATCGCCATCTCGCTGGCCATCGTGATCGGCGGCGCCAGCCTGCCATGGATCGCCGGCCTCAGTTCGCATCCCAACGCCATGCATTATCAGACCGGGGTCACGCTGATTATCCTGTTTGGCAATATCGTCGTGAACCAGCGTTTTCGCAGCGCCCTTTGGACATCCGTGATCCTCGTCATCCTGCACGGACTGACGCTCAGCAATCTGCCGTTGATGCCGCCTCATGTACGTTTCAACAATTGGCTGTTTTGCCTGTCGGCGGTGGCGATCAGCCTGATCGCCAATTTCCGTATGGACCAGGATCAGCGCCGCGCCTACCTGGCCCGGGCGCGCGAACATGTACGCAACGAAGAGCTCAGTCATGCGGTGGAACTACTCGCTAGGCTGTCGGCGGAAGATGCGCTGACCCAGCTGGCGAATCGCCGCGAATTCGACCGGCGGCTTGGGATCGAATGGGGACGTGCGCGCCGTGAAAATTACCCGCTGGCCCTGATCCTGGTCGACGTCGATAATTTCAAGAACTATAACGACCACTACGGACATCCGGCCGGCGACGCCTGCCTGCAACAGGTCGCTGGTGTACTGCATTCGGTCCCCAAGCGTTCGGCCGATCTGGTGGCCCGTTTCGGCGGCGAAGAATTCGTGGCCCTGCTGCCTGCCACAAGCGCCGCCGATGCCGTGGCAATTGCTGAAAAAATGCGGCAGGGCGTGATCGATCTCCAGATTCCCCATGCCAGCTCGCAAGTTGCGCCCGGGGTGACCGCCAGCTTCGGCGTTGCAGCTTTGCTGCCATCTGACACGTTACAGCCGGCTGATCTGGTCGCAGCCGCCGACGCCGCACTGTACAAGGCGAAAGAACAGGGCCGGAACCAGGTCGTGATGACTGAACAAACGATGGCAATGCGGCAATAAGGGCGTGACGCCAACGCCTGTTGTGGCGCTACAATCGAAGGTCTTTGATCGCTGATCCGCAGACTTCAGTCACCTTCGTTATCTTCGCTGTCTACGCTAACTCATCTCATGTCCACTCCTATTTTTACCTATGGCTCACTGATGTTCCTGCAAGTCTGGAGCCGTGTCGTACGCGGCAGCTACCGCTCGGCACCCGCCACGCTCGCCGGCCATGCCCGCTTTGCCCTGAAGGATGAGACTTACCCGGGCGTCATCGTCCAGGCCGACAGCAAGGTCGCCGGCTTGCTGTACTTCGAGGTATCGGCTCCCGATGTAGCTGCCCTGGATGCGTTTGAAGGCCACGAATACCGGCGCGTGCCGGTCGGTGTGACCCTGGAATCCGGCGAAACGGTCGAAGCGCACACCTATCTCTACCTGCTGCCGGAAAAGTTGTCCGATTCACCATGGTTGCCGGAAGCTTTCCAGATGGAGCGCTTCATCGGGTCGTATTGCCGTGAAAAACTGGGGGAGTAGAGCCGGTATAATGGCCGCTTTCCCCAATTGCTCAAGCCCGGCCGCGTGCCGGACGCTATTTTTCCCATGCTCGCTTCACAAAAACAACAGATAGTCGACCTGTTTCAGGCCGCGCTTGCGCCGATCATTGCCGGCACCGAACTGCAACCCAATGTCGTGCTGGAGCGCCCGCGCGACCCGGCGCACGGCGACATCGCCTGCAACATCGCGATGCAGCTTGCCAAGCCGCTCAAGAAAAACCCGCGTGAACTGGCGCAAGCGATCGTGGCGGCAGTATTGGCCAACAAGGGTGAACTGATCGAATCGGCCGATATCGCCGGCCCCGGCTTCATCAACCTGCGCGTGGCTGCCACCGCCAAGCAGGCGGTGGTGAAGACAGTGCTCGCTGAAACTGCACACTTCGGCAAGAGCAATGTCGGCGCCGGCAAGAAGGTGATGGTTGAATTCGTATCCGCCAATCCGACCGGTCCGTTGCATGTCGGCCATGGCCGACAGGGTGCGCTTGGCGATGCGATGGCATCGCTGCTCGATGCCCAGGGTTATGACGTCACCCGCGAGTTTTACTACAACGACGCCGGCGTCCAGATCGGCAATCTGGCACTGTCGGTGCAGGCACGCGCCAGGGGTTTCAAGCCGGGCGACGCCGGCTGGCCGGAATCGGCTTACAACGGCGACTATATCGCCGACATCGCGGCCGATTTCCTGCAAAAGAAAACCGTCTCCGCCAGCGACGGTGCGCCGGTTACCGCCAGCGGCGACGTCGACGATATCGAATCGATCCGCAAGTTCGCAGTCACCTACCTGCGCCATGAGCAGGATCTCGACCTGTTGGCCTTCGGCGTCAAGTTCAACAATTACTATCTCGAATCCTCGCTCTACATCGAGGGCAAGGTCGCCTCGGCGGTCGATGCGCTGGTCAAGGCCGGCAAGACCTACGAGCAGGATGGCGCGCTGTGGCTGCGTACCACCGAATATGGTGACGACAAGGACCGCGTGATGAAGAAGTCCGACGGCACCTATACCTATTTCGTGCCGGATGTTGCTTATCACATCACCAAGTGGCAACGCGGTTACGGCAAGGTCATCAATGTGCAGGGCAGCGACCATCACGGCACGATCGCGCGCGTACGCGCCGGCCTGCAAGCCGTCGATATGGGCATTCCGCAAGGCTATCCCGACTATGTGCTGCACAAGATGGTGACTGTGATGAAGAACGGCGAGGAAGTGAAAATTTCCAAGCGCGCCGGCTCTTACGTCACCGTGCGCGACCTGATCGAATGGTCGGCCGGCGACGCGGTCAATGAACAGGGCGAACGGGATCTGACACGCGGACGCGATGCGGTGCGCTTCTTCCTCATCTCGCGCAAGGCCGATACCGAGTTCACCTTCGACGTCGACCTGGCGCTGTCGCAATCCGACGAGAATCCGGTCTATTACGTGCAGTACGCGCATGCCCGCATCTGTTCGGTGATGGCACAGTGGGGCGGCGATGAAACCACGCTGAACAATGTGGATGTTTCGCCACTCACTTCGCCGCGCGAGGCAGCGCTGCTCGCCAAGCTCGCCGAATATCCGGAGATGCTGCAAAAAGCACTCGACGAACTCGGACCGCATCAGGTAGCGTTCTATCTGCGTGACCTCGCCGGCGAACTCCACAGCTACTACAACGCTGAACGCGTGCTCGTTGACGATGTGTCCATAAAAATGGCGCGACTGGCACTGATGTGCGCGACGCGCCAGGTCTTGCGCAATGGTTTGGCACTGATCGGGGTATCGGCGCCTGCGCGAATGTAGGCATGGGTCCGGACCCATGTCGATGTAACGTTATTGAGGAAGTATGCACAAGTACAACAGGCAACAGGGTGGAACAATTTTAGGCATTATCATCGGCTTGATCATCGGTTTGGGCATTGCGCTCGGCGTCGCGATGATGATCACCAAGACACCGATGCCGTTTACCGACAAGTCGGGTCGGCAAAAGATGGCTGAGCCGACCTCGGGCCAGGTTGCCGACCCCAACAAGCCACTCTATGGCGCCAAGTCGAAAAAACCGGCGGAAGAAGGAAGGGAAACAAAAGAAGCGCCAACCAACACCGCTGTGGCGCAGCCAACCGAGAAGAAACCGGAAGTAAAGGTCGATCCGAAGCTCGACGCCAGGCAGGACAAGAAGGCCGATAGCAAGGCGCCGGTGTTCGACCAGTCGACCAGCGAAAAGCCGACCAGAGCCGATGCCGAAGCCAAGGCGGAAACCAAGGCCGAGAACGCGGACGACAAGTGGAGTTATTATCTGCAGGCGGGTGCTTTTCGTGAGCAAAATGATGCGGAAAATATTCGTGCCAAACTGGCATTGATGGGCGTGGAGGCGAAGATTTCCGAGCGTCAGGCCGATACCGGCGTGTTGTACCGTGTACGTGTCGGCCCGTTCAGTCAACTGGATGCAATGAACAAGGTACGCGGGAAGTTGTCTGACAATGGTGTCGATGCCGCAATCGTGCGCATTGCCAAATGATCGGCTAAAGTAGCAATCCTGCAAGAACCGAACAAGAACTTACCAGAGAAATTGAAGGAATTTTATGCGTTTTCTGAAACATGTACTGGCTGCACTGACCATCAGCCTGCTGGCGGCAGGCGCGCAGGCCGCCCCTGACAATCCGCAAAATGGCGTCGATTACCGCACGCTGGAGAAGCCGCAGCAAACCGACTCCGGCAAGAAAGTCGAAGTCATCGAATTCTTCTGGTATTCATGCCCGCACTGCAATGCGCTGGAGCCTGACCTGGCAGCCTGGGTCAAAAAACAGGGCGACAACATCGTCTTCAAACGTGTGCCCGTCGCCTTCCGCGATTCGATGGTGCCACAGCAAAAGCTGTACTACACGCTTGAAGCAATGGGCAAGCTGGACGAGCTGCATGCCAAGGTATTCAATGTTATCCATGTGCAGCGCAAGCGTACCGACACCGATGCCGAGATCGCGGAATTCGTTGCCAAGAATGGTATCGACAAGCAGAAATTCCTTGAGGTTTACAACTCCTTCGGCGTGCAAAGCAAAGTCAAGCGCGCTACCCAGCTGACACAGGCTTACCAGATCGACGGCGTACCGCTGCTCGCCATCGACGGCCGCTACCTGACTTCGCCGTCCATCGTCAGCGCCAGCATCGGCAACAAGCCGGAGCCCGTATTGCATGCGGCGACTCTGCAAGTCGCGGATTGGTTGGTCAGCAAGAGCAAGCAAGGCAAATAAGCCTGATCGGCCGATCCGCCGGAATGCAAGACTTTCCGGCAAGGACAAAAGTCCGTCACTCGTATGAGGGCGGACTTTTTTGTTTTTGACCTCATTGAGGATCGCCCGGCGTCGCGGCGTAAAATTATCCGTTATCCGGAACGCCGTCCAACAAGGGACAAGACACACCAGCGCATCAGGGCCAACATGAAACCAGGGACAACATGAAACGCGTATTCATCACCGGCGCCTCCAGCGGTCTGGGCGCAGCGCTTGCTGCGCGCTATGCCGCCCAAGGTGCAGTGCTGGGCCTCGCAGCAAGGCGCCAGGACATGCTGCAATCGCTGGCCGCCAGTTTGCCGCACCCTGAACGACACCGGATCTATCCGCTCGACGTTACCGATCATGCGGCGTTGCGTACTGCGGCTGCCGATTTCATCCATGCCTTCGGCGGCGTCGATGTCGTGATCGCCAACGCCGGCATTTCGCAAGGTACGCTGACCGAGTTCGCGGAAGACCTGCCCGTGTTCGAGCGCATTGTCGCAACCAATGTGACGGCGACCGTGGCCACTTTCACACCCTTCCTGCCCGCGATGAAACGACAGGCCGCGGCCGGGAGCCGCGATTGCCGCCTTGTCGGCATTGCCAGCGTGTCCGGTATCCGTGGCCTTCCGGGAGCAGGCGGCTATTGCGCATCCAAGGCCGCGGTCATCAGTTATTGCGAATCGCTGCGCGTCGAACTGCGCGCCAGCGGCATCAAGGTGGTGACCATAGCACCCGGTTACATCGACACCCCGATGACGCAAGTGAACGCCTATCCCATGCCTTTCCTGATGCCCGCGCTGCGATTCGCCGACAAGGCGGTCAGCACGATCGAGGCCGGCACCAGCTATCGGGTCATCCCCTGGCAAATGGGCGTGGTTGCCAAACTGCTGCGGGCATTGCCGAACTGGCTCTACGATGCGGCGTTTGCCCGTGCGCCGCACAAGGCGCGCAAGTCATGAGTTACACCGACGCCATCGGGCAAGTGCATGAAGCGATTGCCGCCGGCACTGCGCCGCGCATCGTGTCGCTGGTGCCCTCGATCACTGAATTGCTGTGCGCGCTGGGACTTGCATCCTTTCTGGTCGGTCGTACCGGCTTTTGCATCCATCCGGCCGAGGCCATACGCACAATTCCCAAGGTGGGCGGCACCAAAGATGTGAACATTGAAAAAATCCGTCGCCTCGCGCCGACGCACCTGATCGTCAACATCGACGAAAATGAAAAGCCGACCGTCGACACGCTGGCGCAGTTCATTCCCCATGTCGTGGTTACGCATCCACTGGCACCGCGCGACAATCTGGCGCTATACCGGCTGCTGGGCGGCATCTTCGGCGTCGCCAACCGGGGTGAGGCACTGTGCGACGCATTCGAAGCCGAGTACACCGCGCTGCGCGCCATGCCCAAGGGGCCGCCGCAAACGCTGCTGTACTGCATCTGGAAAGATCCGTGGATGACGATTTCGCGCGACACCTACATTGCGCAAATGATGACCGAGATCGGCTGGCAGGCGTGGGCGCCAGCAGGAAGCGATGCGCGTTATCCGCGTTTCGAATGGTCCGATGCCGTGGCGGCAGAAATCGATGGCGTCTTGCTGTCGAGCGAGCCCTACCGTTTTACGGAAGAGCATGTCGATGCATTGGAAAAGCAGGTTGGCAAACCGGTTCAGCTGGTCGATGGAGAAATGATGTCCTGGTACGGCAGCCGGGCGATCGCTGGCCTGCGCTATTTGCGTGAGCTGGCAGCAGGCGGATAGCCTGTCCAGAACATCAAAGTCTGAGATTGAACAGGCACCCTGAAGCAAGCTGGCTTACTTTTGACGATTCATCCTTACCAGCATGCGGATAAATTCACGGGCCAGAGCCTGATGATGTTCATCGAGTCGCTGGAGGTCGCTGATCAGCTTGACGTCGGCCGATTCGAAGCGTGATGGTGCGCTCCCGCCTTCAAGGCCGGAATGCGAGGCTTCACCGCCAAAGCGCAGCCACTCCGCCGGGACGCCCAGCCACTGAGCCAATGCGCGCAGCTTTTCCTGCGTTGGAATGGCTTCGCCCACCAGCCACTTGCGTGCCGCATGCACCGTAATGGGGCGGCCGTCAAAGCGGATGTTGAATTCACGTGCCAGTTGTGTGGGGCTGTCCGGCGAATAGTCGGCATTACGCAATGCCTGCTGGAGCCGTTCGCTAAAGCCTTCTCGTTCGATTGATGGATTCATGACCGCGCACTATTCCATGACATGCCTTGACAGTCAGTCAATGTTTTACAGGAACCTGTTGTGACGAAAAATGTAAAGGAAAGGTAACACATTCTTGGTAGCGTACTATCTATTTTTAATGATGGCGAAGTCATTATTGTCTTCTTAACTCGACAATACGCAAAGATAAAGTCGTCGTGATCGACGCGATTAGTCGATGGCGAAAAATTGATCGAAGAGGGTGCCCATCGACATATGCAGCCGACATGAGCAGCCGATAGGTGAAGGCGCCTAAAGAGATCTTCAGGCGCCCAGCGATTCCAGGTTTAGGCGGCCTGGAAGCGGAAGGTACCGTGTTCGTCGACCACGCGTTTCAGGACGCCGTCGAACCACAGTTTGTGAAGATGCGCGAGCGCTTCGCCCAGCGCAAAGGTCATCTGGTGTGCATCGAGCGCGCGGCGGAACATCACCGGCACGATATCGGCCGCCGATTGCGGCGTCGCGCAGGCGACGACGACTTCCTCCAGCCGGTCGCGATGATGCTCGGCCAGTTGCGTAATGCGCGTATGCAGGCCGCGGAAGGGCTTGCCATGCGAAGGCAGCACCAGCGTGTCGGCCGGCAGGTCGGTGAACTTCTGCAGGGAATCGAGATAAAGTTGCACCGGGTTGGCTTCCGGCTCGACCGCGAACACCGAGACATTGGTCGAGATCCGCGGCAGCACCATGTCGCCGGAGATCAACAGGTTCAGATCCGCGCAGTACAGTGCCGCATGTTCCGGCGAATGGCCGAAACCGGTGATCACGCGCCAGTCATGTGCGCCGATCCGAAAAGCCTGCTGGTCCTGCATGCGCACATAAGCATCCGGCACCGCGGGCACCAGCGTCGGGTAATAACTCTTGCGGTTCTGCAGTCGCTCCAGCGTATCCGGATCGTTCAGGCCATGACGCTGGAAATGCGGCAGCATCGCGGTGCCGTCGACACCCGGCAGCGAGGCCGACATCATTCGCGCAAAACCGTATTCACCGGTCGTCATCCACAGCGGCGCATTCCATTTTTTGCACAACCAGTCGGCGAGACCGACATGATCCGGATGGCAATGGGTAACAATGACCCGCCGCACTGGTATGCCGTCGAGTGCATGGGCAAACACCGATTCCCAGGATGAGCGTGTCGCATCGTTGTTGATGCCGCAATCGATGACGGTCCAGCCGTCGCCTTGCCCACCCGCTTCATCGCGATCGCGCAGCAGCCAAAGGTTGATGTGGTCGAGCGCAAACGGCAAGCCCATCCGCAGCCAGAAAACGTCCGGCGCAACCTCCAGCACGGTTCCGGGGGCGGGAAGGGTATCGCCGAAGGCGTAGTTCAGTTGAGATTCCTGCGGATTCATCAGTGCATGCTCCAAGACAAAAGTTCTGGTGCTGCATGTTCACAATTGGGTAAAGCGCGCCTACAATACGCTTTACGTTAACGTAAACTGCAGTTCCTGTTCAGTGATTCTAACCAGATTCGTTTTCCGCTGCTGACGACCCCCCCCAGAAAGCGCCATGCCGACCTATACCATTACCGAACTTGCCCGTGAATTCGACATTACGCCGCGCGCCATTCGTTTCTACGAAGACCAGGGCTTGCTGACTCCCCGGCGGGAAGGTGTCGGCGGCCGAACGCGCGTCTACAACGCCAGCGAGCGCACACGCCTGAAGCTGACGTTGCGCGGCAAGCGGCTCGGCCTCAGCCTCTCTGAAATCAAGGCCCTGGTCGATATGTACGCGTCGCCAAAGGACACTACGGCGCAGCTCAAGCGCTTTCTCGCGGTGCTTGCACAACATCGCGAAACCCTGGAGCGCCAGCGTGAAGATCTTGAAGTCACGCTCGCTGAAATCTCCGCGCATGAAGAAGAATGCCGACGTCTGCTGGCTGGCGAAAAGCCCGCAAAAAGTAACGAAAAGAAAGCATCAACACGCCGTGTGAAGGACGCGGCGTAGGCGCCTGATAACCGTATTTTTACCGTATCTACTTTACGTTTACGTAAACGTCAGTTTGGCGGTATGATTCGCAACATCGCGCTATCCCGTTTCTGTATTGATAACTCCAACAACGTGAGGACGACATGATCCATTTGCCCGGCTTGACCTTTGATCACGGCGAAGACATCGCCGCACTGCGCGAAACCGTGCAGCAGTTTGCGCAGGCTGAAATCGCGCCGCGCGCCGCCGAAATCGACCGCACCGACCAGTTCCCGATGGACCTGTGGAAAAAGATGGGCGACCTCGGCCTGCTCGGCGTTACCGTCAGCGAAGAATACGGCGGCACCGAGATGGGCTACCTCGCCCACATCGTCGCGATGGAAGAAATTTCGCGCGCTTCCGCCTCGGTCGGCCTGTCCTACGGCGCGCACTCCAATCTCTGCGTCAACCAGATCAATCGCAACGGCACTGAAGAACAGAAGCGGAAATACCTACCCAAGCTGATTTCCGGCGAGCACGTCGGCGCCTTGGCGATGTCCGAGCCGAATGCCGGTTCCGACGTTGTCAGCATGAAGCTGCGCGCCGACTGGAAGGGCGACCGCTGGGTGCTCAACGGCACCAAGATGTGGATCACCAACGGTCCTGACGCCGACGTACTGGTGGTCTACGCAAAGAACGATATTGAAGCCGGCCCGCGCGGCATGACCGCTTTCCTGATTGAAAAGGGCTACAAGGGTTTCTCGATTGCGCAGAAACTCGACAAGCTCGGTATGCGCGGCTCGCACACCGGCGAACTGGTGTTCCAGGATTGCGAAGTGCCCGCTGAAAACGTGCTCGGCGGCTTGGGCAAGGGCGTCAATGTGCTGATGTCCGGTCTGGATTTCGAGCGTACCGTCCTGTCCGGCGGCCCGCTCGGCATCATGCAGGCCTGCATGGATGCGGTGGTTCCCTACGTCCACGAGCGCAAGCAGTTCGGCCAGCCGATCGGCGAATTCCAGCTGATGCAAGGCAAGATCGCCGACATGTATTCGACCATGATGGCGTGCAAGGCGTACGTGTATGCGGTCGGCCAGGCGTGCGACCGTGCGAAGAACCCGGAAGCGGTGCGCGCGCTGCGCAAGGATGCGGCCGGCGCAATTTTGTATTCGGCGGAGAAGGCAACCTGGATGGCAGGTGAAGCGATCCAGACGTTGGGCGGTAATGGCTATATCAATGAATATCCGGTGGGCCGTTTGTGGCGTGATGCGAAGCTGTATGAAATTGGTGCGGGTACGAGCGAGATCCGGCGGATGCTGATCGGGCGGGAGTTGTTTGCGGAGACGAAGTAAGCGCTTCACCGCTCGTCCTCTAACCAATGTACGGTTCCCTCCCCCTCGTAGGGGGAGGGTTAGGGTGGGGGTGATGCGATCGGGCCCTCGCAGTCGGTCGATCAACCCTCTTACCCCCATCCCAACCTTCCCCCTAAAAGGGGAAGGAGCCCGTAGTCAACGCACCACCGCCCGGAGCGCCCATGCACGCACCCGATCCAGACTATAAACACGTCGTCGAACGCGGTTTCCGCGACGCGGCCTTTCTGAACGACATCGGCATCACCCTTGTCGACTGCGGCCCCGGCTGGTGCGAATCTACCCTTCGCATCGGGCCAAGGCATTTGCAGCACACCGGCGTCATCCACGCCGGTGTGCAATCGACTTTGGCCGACCATACGGCGGGTGGCGCGGCAATGACGGTGACGCCGGCGGATGGTGTCATCCTGACGGTGGAATTCAAGATGCAGTTACTGCGTGCAGCACTGGGTGACAACCTCTGGTGCCGGGCGCAGGTACTCAAGCCGGGCAAGGCGTTCCATGTGGTGGAGTCGGAGGTGTATGCGATGAAGGGTGGTAAAAAAACCTTGGTCAGCAAACTTGGCGGCACGATGGCCGTTGTGCCACGCAATGTTCCGTAACCCGCACAAATGATTTCCCTGGTGAAATTTACCGTCCGCACACCAGCATCATGGATTGCGCATGACGTACGCATTCCTCGTATTCTTACGGTACCGTATTTGATGAATTACCGATGACTATCCCGGCCATGACTCCTCTGCATCTGACCACGCCGACGCTCACACATGGTGGCCTTTCCACGGCTATCGGCAAGCGCGTGCTGCTGAAGATGGAAAACCTGCAGCCATCCGGTTCGTTCAAGATGCGCGGCATCGGATTGTTCTGCCAGCGCGCGGCCGCGCGCGGAGCCAGCCATTTCGTCTGTCCTTCCGGCGGCAATGCCGGCTTTGCCGCCGCAGTGGCCGGTGTGTCGCTTGGCATGCACACCACCATCGTCGTTCCCGAAACCACGCATGAATCGGTACGCCTGAAAATCCGGGCTATTGGTGCCGAGGTCGTTGTGCACGGCGCGGTCTGGGATGAAAGCAATCAGCATGCGCTGCAATTATGCGAAAAGGACGGCACCATCTATGTGCCGCCTTTCGATCATCATGACATCTGGGACGGCAACGCCACGCTGATCGATGAAGTGCGTGCCGACGGCGTGGATTTTGATGCTGTTATTTGTGCAGTCGGCGGCGGCGGCCTGATGTGCGGCGTACTCGAAGGCCTGCATCGCAACGGCCTTGGACACATTCCGGTGCTCGCGGTGGAAACCGAAGGAGCCGCCTCGCTGCATGCCGCGATGCAAGCCGGCGAACTTGTCACCTTGCCGGAAATCAAGTCCATCGCTACCTCGCTCGGGGCAAAACGCGTCGCGCGCCAGGCATTTGAATGGACAAAACGCCATGACGTGCACAGTGTGCTGGTCAGCGATGCGCAAGCTGTCAGCGCCTGCCGCCGTTTTGCCGACGACATGCGTATCCTGGTCGAACCGGCCTGTGGCGCCGCCTTGTCAGTGGCGTACCATTGCGCGCCGGCGCTGGCACCCTTCGAAAAACTACTGGTGGTCGTCTGCGGCGGTATCGGCGTGGATTTGGCTAAACTGGAGGCCTGGAAAATCCAATTCGAGCGTTAGCCATGCCCCAGACCGCCTTTCCCAAGCTCCTCAGTTCCCAGATCGCGTTCGATATCGCGCGCACCATCCTTGACGGCTTCGACAAGCACTATCGGCTTTTTCGTGCCGCCAGCCAGGATGCCAAGCGCTATTTTGAAACCAGCGACTGGAAAACGGCACAGATCAAGGCCAGGGAAAGAATCGCGTTCTACGATGCCCGCGTGCAGGAATCCGTGCAGACACTGGAAGATGAATACGACCGCGAGGAAATCGACGACGAAGTCTGGCGCGAGGTCAAACTGCATTACATCGGCTTGCTGATCAACCACAAGCAGCCGGAACTGGCCGAAACCTTTTTTAATTCCGTGTGCTGCAACATTTTGCATCGCACCTATTTCCACAACGATTTCATTTTCGTGCGACCGGCGGTATCGACTGAATACATCGAGCCGGAAGGTATGCAGCCGACCTACCGGGTCTATTACCCGGCCACTGATGGCCTGCACTACACGCTCAAACGCATCGTCACCAATTTCCAGCTGGCGGCACCCTTTGCCGATCTCGACCGCGATGTCAATCTAGTGGAAGCACGCATGCGCGCGATGTTCGGTTCCGACCTGCTGGAACCGAACCACCAGATCCAGGTGCTGGCCACGCTGTTCTACCGCAACAAGGGCGCCTACATTGTCGGCAAGGGCATCAACGGCAATCGCATTTACCCGTTTGTCGTGCCCATCCTGTACAACCGCAAGCGTGAACTCGTGCTCGACACCGTGCTGTTCGATCCGACCCTGATCACGGTGCTGTTTTCGTTCACACGCGCTTATTTCATGGTCGACATGGAAGTGCCGTCCGCGTATGTGCAATTCCTGCGCACGCTCATGCCGTACAAGCCGCGCAGCGAAATCTATACGATCCTCGGCCTGCAGAAACTGGGCAAGGCGGCGTTTTACCGCGACTTCCTGCATCATCTGCGCTATTCATCCGACTGCTTCGAATCGGCACCCGGCATTCGCGGCCTGGTGATGGTGGTGTTTGCGCTACCGTCGTTTCCGTATGTGTTCAAGGTGATCAAGGATTATTTCCCGCCGCCCAAGGAAACCACACGCGAACTGGTCAAGGAAAAATACCTGCTGGTGAAAAACCATGACCGCGTCGGCCGCATGGCGGACACGCTTGAATATTCGAGCGTCGCCTTCCCGCGCGCACGTTTCTCGAGCGAGCTGCTGGCCGACCTGAAACAGGTCGCGCCTTCGATCGTCGAGGAAGAGGGCGATGAAATCATCATCAAGCACTTGTACATCGAGCGCCGGATGACGCCACTCAATATCTGGCTGTCAGAGGCGGACAAGCGTGGCGACCACGCTGCCATCGAGCACGGCATCGTCGAATACGGCAATGCGATCAAGGATCTGGTCGGTGTCAATATCTTTCCCGGCGACATGCTGTACAAGAATTTTGGCGTGACCAAGCATGGTCGCGTGGTGTTCTACGATTACGATGAAATCGAATACATCACCGACTGCAATTTCCGGCACATCCCGGCACCGCGCAACGAAGAAGATGAAATGTCGAGCGAGCCGTGGTACTCGGTCGCAAAGAACGACGTATTCCCTGAGCAGTTCGGCACCTTCCTGCTAGGTAATCTCGAAGTCAGAAAATACTTTTTAAAACACCATGCCGACCTGCTCACCGCGCAGTATTGGCAGAAAGCCAAACAGCGAATCCTGGAAGGCCATGTCGAAGACGTATTCCCCTACCCGCAGGAATTGCGTTTCAGCTATAAACCCCTCACCCCCGCGGCGCGAGCCGCTTGATCTCGGAGACCCAAGATGAACAACGATCCTATTGTTATTGTCGGCGCAGCACGTACCCCGATGGGTGCATTTCAAGGCGACTTTTCCGCGCTGTCCGCATCGGACCTCGGCGCTGCCGCGATCCGCGCGGCAGTCGAGCGCGCCAATCTCGAACCGGCCCATGTCAACGAAGTCCTGTTCGGCAACTGCCTGATGGCAGGCCAGGGCCAGGCGCCGGCACGCCAGGCCGCCATCAAGGCCGGCATCCCGACGTCGGCCGGCGCCGTCACCTTGTCAAAGATGTGCGGCTCCGCGATGAAGGCCGCGATGATCGGTTACGATTCGCTGCTCGCAGGCAGCAATGAAGTCGTGATCGCAGGCGGCATGGAATCCATGACCAACGCGCCCTACCTGATCCCGAAGGCACGCGGCGGTTACCGCATCGGCCACGGCATGATGTATGACCACATGATGCTCGACGGCCTGGAAGACGCGTACGACAAGGGCCGCGCAATGGGCACGTTTGCCGAAGAATGCGTTGCCAAGTACCAGTTCACCCGCGAAGAGCAGGATGCCTACGCGATTGAATCGGTCAAGCGCGCGCAAACCGCAACCAACGATGGTTCCTTCAAATGGGAAATCGCACCGGTCACCGTGGCTGCCAAGGGTGGCGATGTCGTGATCGACAAGGACGAAGGCCCGCTGAAAGCCAAGCTCGACAAGATTCCGTCGCTCAAGCCGGCCTTCAAGAAGGATGGCACGATCACCGCCGCTTCCTCGTCGTCGATCAACGATGGCGCCGCCGCATTGGTGCTGATGCGTGAATCGACCGCCAAGAAACTGGGCTGCAAGCCGATCGCCCGCGTGCTCGGCCACTCCACCCATGCGCAGGAACCGAACTGGTTCACCACCGCACCGGTTGGCGCGATCGACAAGCTGTACAAGAAGCTGAATCTAACCACCAAGGACGTCGACCTGTTCGAGATCAACGAAGCCTTTGCCGCCGTGCCGATGGCCGCGATGAAGGAACACGACATCCCGCATAACAAGATCAACATCCACGGTGGCGCCTGCGCACTCGGCCATCCGATCGGCGCATCCGGTGCCCGCATCATCGTGACGCTGATCGGCGCGCTGCAAAAGACCGGCGGCAAGCTGGGTGTGGCAGCGCTGTGTATCGGCGGCGGCGAAGGTACGGCGATGGCGATCGAGCTGGTGTAAACGACTGCTCGATCACCATTCAGTCGCGCTTTCGCTGAAGGCTCCTTCCCCCTTCTAGGGGGAAGGTTGGGATGGGGGTGTGAAGGTTGAGCACAAGACTGCAATGGCTCGACCGCACTACCCCCACCCTAACCCTCCCCCTGCATGGGGGAGGGAACACAACGGAGGGCGTGGCAACAAACGCCCTCTACGCTGCGTTCACCAACCATTGTCAACCACCACCATGCCCACCGCACTCATCCTCGGCGCTTCACGCGGCATCGGCCACGAAATCGTCCGCCAGCTGCGCCGCGCCGCAACTTGGAAAGTCTTCGCCACCGCACGCGATGATGCGGCGTTGGCGGCATTGCGCAACGAAGGCGCCGAACCGCTGAAGCTGGACGTAACCAAACCCGAGTCCCTCGCCGGACTTGGCTGGCAACTCGACGATGAAAAGCTTGATCTCGCCATCTATGTCGCCGGCGTCTACGGCCAGGGTGGGCAGGCAACGTCGCCGCCGGCCATGGAAGACTTCGATGCGGTGATGCATACCAATGTCCTCGGGGCGATGCAAACGATTCCGCTGATCGCACCGCTGGTCGAAGCCGCGCAGGGCAAGTTCGCCTTCATCAGCAGCGGCATGGGCAGCATCGGCGAAGTTGAGTCCAGCCACGGCTGGGTTTATCGCGCATCGAAAGCGGCACTCAACATGACGGTCAGAAGCGCCTCGCTCGACTATCCAAAAGCCAGTTTCGTCGCACTCTGCCCCGGCTGGGTACGGACCGACCTGGGAGGGCCGAACGCCGCGATCTCGGTGGAAGAAAGCGTCACCGGACTGCTGCGCGTGATCGCCGCACTTGAACACAAGGACAGTGGCAGCTTCCGCAATTACGCGGGGCGTGAGCTGGCCTGGTAAGAATAACGAAATAACGACAGGGGAAGACCATGGTTTTATCCGAACAGCATGAAATGATCCGCGACGCGCTGCGCAGCTTTTCACAGGAAAGGCTCGCGCCCAATGCCGCGCGCTGGGATAAGGAACACCATTTCCCCAAGGATGAACTGAAAGGCCTTGCCCAGCTGGGCGCCTTCGGTGTCGCGGTGCCGGAAGAACTGGGCGGCGCAGGTCTCGACTATGTGTCGCTCGCGCTGGTGCTGGAAGAAATCGCGGCCGGCGATGGCGGCACGTCGACCGTTATCTCGGTCAACAACTGTCCGGTCTGCAGCATCGCGATGATGTATGCAAACGACGAGCAGAAAGAGCGCTTTCTCAAGCCGCTGGCGCGCGGCGACATGCTGGGCGCATTCTGCCTGACCGAGCCGCATGTCGGCAGCGATGCGTCGGCATTGCGCACCACCGCTACCCGCGATGGCGATCATTACGTGCTGAACGGCGTCAAGCAGTTCATCACCAGCGGCAAATATGCGGATGTGGCGATCGTGATGGCGGTGACCGACAAGGCGGCGGGCAAGAAAGGCATCAGCGCGTTCTGGGTGCCGACCAATACGCCGGGTTACATCGTCGCGCGACTCGAAGAAAAGCTCGGTCAGCACTCGTCCGACACCGCGCAGATCCTGTTCGAGAATTGCCGCATTCCCGCGCAGAACCTGATCGGCGACGAAGGGCAGGGCTACAAGATTGCCTTGTCCGGACTCGAAGGCGGCCGCATCGGCATCGCTTCGCAATCGGTCGGCATGGCGCGTGCGGCATTCGACGCGGCGCTTGCTTACGCCAAAGAGCGCACCAGCTTTGGCAAAACGCTGTTCGAGCACCAGGCGGTGCAATTCAAGCTGTCGGACATGGCGACGCAGATCGAAGCGGCGCGCCAGCTGATCATGCACGCGGCCAGCATGAAGGATGCCGGTAAGCCTTGCTTGAAAGAAGCGGCGATGGCCAAGCTGTTCGCCAGCGAAATGGCGGAACGCATCTGCTCCGATGCGATACAGATCCATGGCGGCTATGGTTACGTCAGTGATTTTCCGGTCGAACGGATTTACCGCGATGTGCGGGTATGCCAGATTTACGAGGGTACCAGCGACATCCAGAAAATACTGATCGGTCGCGCCCTGGCTTGAAGGTTCATGTTCCTGTTGGATCAGGGTGATATTCGCAGGCGTTCGTACCCGGTTCTCATCGCATCGCAAAGTAAAAAACCTACGGAGACAAGCATGAAAAAAGGCTACAAGGCACTCGTCGATGAAGCGATGGCGGAGATCAAGACCTACACCGTCGCCGAAGCGCTGCAGAAATACCAGGACCCCAATGTCCAGTTCGTCGACATCCGCGACCCACGAGAACTCGAACGGGAAGGCATCGTTCCCGGCGCGTTGTCCGCACCGCGCGGCATGCTGGAATTCTGGGTCGACCCCGAATCGCCGTATTACAAACCGGTCTTCGGCGAGAACAAGGAATACATCTTCTTCTGCGCCGGTGGCCTGCGCAGCGCCCTCGCCACCAAGACCATGCAGGACATGGGACTGGAAAAGGTTGCGCATATCGAAGGCGGATTCGGCGCCTGGAAGGCGGCCGGCGCACCAACGACAGAGAAACAGAGAAAGTGAAAAAGAATGATGTCACTGATGTCACTGATGCCGCGCATGCCACGATTTGACATGATCGCCTTCGATTGCGACGGCGTGCTGGTCGACAGCGAGCCGGTAACGTGCGGCGTGCTCGCCGACATGCTCAATGAACTTGGATGGCAGATCTCTCTGCAGGAAACCATGCGTGCCTTCGTGGGCCGCCTGGTGCGTGACGAAACGACGATGATCGCCGCCAATATCCGCAAGCCCATGCCCGTCGATTTCTATCAGCAGTTCGTCGAACGCCGCAACGTAGCGCTGCGAGCCGGTATCGACGCGGTGCGCGGTGTGAATACCGCGATCGAACAAATCGCTGCAGCCAGCATGCCGTTCTGCGTTGCCTCCGGTGCCGACCGCGCAAAGATGCATCTCACGCTGGGGCAAACAGGATTGCTGCCGTGGTTTGAAGGAAAAATATTCAGCGGCATGGAAGTCGCGCGCACCAAGCCGGCCCCCGATGTCTACCTGCTCGCGGCGCAGACGATGGGCATGGCGCCTGAGCGCTGTGTCGTCATCGAGGACACGCCGACCGGTATCGCCGCAGGTCTGGCCGCCGGCATGACCGTATTCGGTTATGCCGAGCACTCGGATCCGCAGGTCTTGCTCAACGCCGGCGCAAGCCGTGTCTTCAGCGACATGGCGGAACTGCCGCAGCTGGTGCTCGCATGAAAAAAGCCGCGCGCTCAGCCTGCCCCTGCGGCAGCAACGATTATGCAGGCTGCTGCGGCCGTTATATCGATGGTGGAGACGCGGCACCGGCCGCCGACCTGCTGATGCGTTCGCGCTATACCGCGTATGTATTGCGCAACGAGCCGTATCTGAAAGCCACCTGGCATGCCAGCACCCGCCCCGTCGAGCCGGTGACACAGGATGAAGGCATGAACTGGCTGGGCCTGGAAGTACGTCGCCATGTGCCCGACGGCGACCAGGCAACGGTGGAGTTCGTCGCACGTTACAAAGTCGGCGGGCGGGCGCACCGGCTGCATGAAATCAGTCGTTTCGTACGCGAAGACGGCAAGTGGTTTTACGTGGATGGCAGTTTTCCCGACAAGGCATAGACATTGAGCGCTGTCTCGCCCCACAAGGGCGCTGACGGAACATGAAATTCGCAAGACAGGAGAATGGACGTGGCGCAACTGGAGACAAGCATCGATCGCGGCAGTACCGATATCCCGCTGATCGAGCAGACGATTGGTGATTTCTTTGACGCGATGGCCGCACGCGTTCCCGACAACGCGGCACTGGTGTCCTGCCACCAGCAGTTGCGATACAGCTATCGCGAACTGCAGCGCGAGGCCAACCGCCTCGCCAGCGCATTGCTGGCGATCGGCATACGGCCGGGTGACCGCGTCGGCATCTGGTCGCACAATAATGCGCAATGGCTGTTGACCCAGATCGCCACCGCCAAGGCGGGCGTCGTGCTGGTCAACATCAATCCCGCCTATCGCATCGCCGAACTGGAGTACGCACTTAACAAGGTCGGTTGCAAGGCGCTGATCACGATGACCAGCTTCAAGACCAGCGATTACCTGGCGATGGTGCGCGAGATCATGCCGGAAATTGTTGCCAGCTCGCCCGGCCAGCTCAAGGCATCCCGCGCGCCTTCGCTTTCAACGGTGATCCATCTCGGCGAGTGCGACGAGCCCGGCATAATGCGGTTCACGGACTTGATGGCCAGGGGCAATCCGGACGATGCGGACCTGAAGGGCATTGCCGGCACGCTGCGCAACACCGATCCCATCAATATCCAGTTCACCAGTGGCACCACCGGCTTTCCGAAAGGCGCCACGCTCACGCACCGCAATGTATTGAACAACGGTTTCTTTATCGGCGAAGCAATGCGCCTGAGCGCCGAAGACCGGTTGTGCATCCCGGTACCCTTGTATCACTGCTTCGGCATGGTACTCGGCAACCTCGCCTGCCTGACGCACGGCGCAACCATCGTCTACCCGAATGATGCCTTCGACCCGCTCTCGGTACTGCAGGCGGTGCAGGACGAGCGTTGCACCGGACTGCATGGCGTGCCTACCATGTTCATCGCCGAGCTCGACCATCCGCGTTTTGCCGAGTTCGACCTGTCTACGCTACGCACCGGCATCATGGCCGGTTCGCCGTGCCCGATCGAAGTGATGAAGCGGGTGGTCAGTGACATGCACATGAGCGAAGTCACGATTGCCTATGGCATGACCGAAACCAGTCCGGTCAGCTGCCAGAGCACCACCGACACACCGCTCGAGAAACGTGTGTCGACGGTGGGTCGGGTACAGCCGCACCTGGAAGTAAAGATCGCCGATCCTGAGAATGGCAAGCCGGTCGCCATCGGCGTTACCGGCGAACTTTGCACACGCGGCTATTCCGTCATGCACGGCTATTGGGACGATCCGCAAAAGACCGCGGAAGCCATCGACAGCGAAGGCTGGATGCATACCGGCGACCTTGCGGTGATGGATGCAGAAGGCTATGTGAACATTGCCGGCCGCATCAAGGACATGGTGATTCGCGGCGGCGAAAACATTTACCCGCGCGAGATCGAAGAATTCCTGTATCGCCATCCCGCGGTTCAGGATGTGCAGGTGATCGGCGTGCCGGACCGCAAGTACGGTGAAGAACTCTGTGCATGGGTGATCCGCCGGCCCGACGCCAGTGTCACGGAAGACGAACTACGCGACTTCTGCAAGGGACAGATCGCGCATTACAAGATCCCCCGGTATATCCGCTTCGTGGATAGCTTTCCGATGACGGTCACCGGCAAGGTCCAGAAGTTCAGAATGCGCGAGCTCATGAAAGACGAACTCAAGATCGACGAAGACAAAACCGCTTAAGACAAGCTAAAACAAGCTATAAAAAGGATGCAAATATGCCGCAAATAGAAAGCAAACTGTCGCCGCGCAGCGAAGACTTCAAAGCCAATGCCGCCGCCATGCAGGCGCTGGTCGACGACCTCAAGGCCAAGGTGGAGAAACTGGCATTGGGCGGTGGGGAAGACGCGCGCAAGAAACATACCTCGCGCGGCAAGCTGCTGCCACGGGACCGCGTGCAGATGCTGCTCGATCCCGGCACGCCTTTCCTCGAACTGTCGCAGATGGCCGCGTACGAGATGTACGACAACGCTGCGCCGGCGGCCGGCGTGATCGCCGGTATCGGCCGCGTGGCCGGTCAGGAATGCATGATCGTCTGCAATGATGCGACCGTGAAGGGCGGCACCTACTACCCGATTACGGTCAAGAAGCATTTGCGCGCACAGGAAATCGCCGACCAGAATAATCTTCCCTGCATCTATCTGGTCGACTCTGGCGGCGCCAACCTGCCGAACCAAGATGAGGTGTTCCCCGACCGCGACCACTTCGGACGCATCTTCTTCAACCAGGCCAACATGTCGGCCAAGGGCATCCCGCAGATCGCGGTGGTGATGGGTTCCTGTACCGCGGGCGGCGCGTATGTGCCGGCGATGAGTGACGAATCGATCATTGTTAAGGACCAGGGCACGATCTTCCTCGGCGGTCCTCCGCTGGTCAAGGCAGCAACCGGCGAAGTGGTCAGTGCCGAAGACCTCGGGGGCGGCGATGTGCATACACGTCTGTCGGGCGTGGTCGATCATCTGGCAAAGAACGACATGCATGCGCTGTCCCTGGCGCGCACCATTGTCGGCAACCTCAACCGCCAGAAAAACCATGCGCTGGTATTGCGTGAACCGGTGGCGCCAAAGTTCGATCCCAAGGAATTGTATGGCGTGATCCCCGCCGATACCCGCAAGCCCTTCGACGTGCGGGAAGTGATTGCGCGTATCGTCGACGGCAGCGAGTTCGATGAATTCAAGGCACGCTACGGCACCACGCTGGTATGCGGCTTTGCGCATATCTTCGGCATGCCGGTCGGCATCATCGCCAACAATGGGATTCTGTTTTCGGAATCGGCGCTCAAGGGCGCACATTTCATCGAACTGTGCTGCCAGCGCAAGATTCCGCTGGTCTTCCTGCAAAACATCACCGGCTTCATGGTCGGGCGCAAGTACGAAAACGAAGGCATCGCCCGCAATGGCGCGAAGATGGTGACCGCCGTGTCGACCGCTGCCGTGCCCAAGTTCACGGTGATCATCGGCGGCAGTTTCGGTGCCGGCAATTACGGCATGTGCGGCCGCGCCTACTCGCCGCGCTTCTTGTGGATGTGGCCGAATGCGCGCATCTCGGTGATGGGCGGCGAACAGGCGGCGAGCGTGCTGGCCACTGTCAAGCGTGACGGTATTGAAGGCAGGGGCGGCAACTGGAGTGCCGAGGAGGAAGAAGCGTTCAAGCAGCCGATCCGCGAACAGTATGAACACCAGGGCCATCCGTACTACGCGACAGCTAGATTATGGGACGACGGCGTGATCGACCCGGCCGATACGCGGATGGTGCTGGGACTGGGCATCAGCGCATCGCTGAATGCGCCGATTCCGGAATCGAAGTTCGGCGTGTTCCGGATGTAATACCAATCCCAACCCATAACGCACCATGAGATCGCGTCCGTCGTCAATAGCTCGCTATTGACTCCTCCTGCGCCTTGCCAGTCAAAAAAATCCATCGATCTCATTTGTCACGTTATAGCTTGGGATTGGTATAACAAGCGGAGATCGATGCGATGCCGATCACGTATGCATGCGCCAGCGTGCCTGCGCGGCGAGTTTGGCTATGTCGCATCGTCTGCAAGAAATTCGTCAGGACCGGCCGCGCGTTGTACGCGGTCGATGACCACATTGTTTGAAAGGAATGATCATGAGTTGGCAAACCCTCGATGTCGCCGTGCAAGCCGGTGTCGCTACCATAACCCTCAACCGGCCGGATGTGCGCAACGCCTTCAACGAAACCACGATCGCCGAAATCACCCAGGTGTTCGGTGAACTGGGCAAGGACGTCGCATTGCGCGCGATCGTGCTCGCCGCGAACGGCCCGGCATTCTGCGCCGGCGCCGATCTCAACTGGATGAAAAAGATGGCCGGCTACACGCACGAAGAAAATCGTGCGGATGCCGTGCAGCTTGCCGACATGCTGCGCACCATCTACACCTGCCCTAAACCGGTGGTCGCGAAGATCCAGGGAGATTGCTATGCCGGTGGCATGGGCCTGGTCGCCGCCTGTGATATTTCCATTGCCGTTGAGACAACATATTTTTGCCTGAGTGAGGTAAAACTCGGCCTGATTCCTGCGACAATCTCGCCCTACGTAATCAAGGCCATGGGTGAAAATGCCGCCCGTCGTTACTTTCTGACCGCAGAACGTTTTTCCGCACAGGAAGCGCAGCGTATTGGCTTTGTGCATTCGGTTGTCAGCGCGGATGCGCTGGATGGTGCGGTTGCCGATGTCGTCAAGGCCTTGGTGTCGAATAGCCCTCATGCGGTCAAGGAAGCCAAGCGACTGGTGCAGGATGTCGCGGGCCGGCCATTGAGTGATGCGCTGATTGCGGATACGGCGGTGAGGATTGCGGATATTCGGAGTTCGGAGGAAGGGAAGGAAGGGGTAAGGTCGTTTCTGGAGAAGCGGAAGCCGGGATGGTTGGGGTAGTGACGATCCTGCTACTTCCTGCTTCAAAACGATAACAGAAGAGTTCCTTCCCCCTTGCAGGGGGAAGGTTAGGATGGGGGTAGTGAGGTTGAGTAATAGTAGCCAGTCGATCAACCTTCACACCCCCTCCCTAGCCCTCCCCCTAAAAGGGGGAGGGAACCTGACGGAGAAAGTAAAGAGGCAGGATGGTTGAAGCAATAACGCGCATCAAACCAACAATCAGGACCAATGCTAGAGCACTGCGCACAGGTATGACCTTGGCCGAGCAACGGTTATGGCATGCGATACGCGGCAAACAACTACAAGGACATCGCTTCCGCCGGCAACATCCAATCGGTCCTTACATCGCCGATTTTGCGTGCGTTGAAGCGCTGCTGCTGATTGAACTGGACGGCGGTCAGCATCAGGATCGGATTGAGTATGACCTTGAGAGAACCAAATTTTTACAGTCGCAAGGCTGGCGCGTAATGCGATTCTGGAACAACAAAGTTTTTGAAAATCTTGATGGTATTTTAAGCAGCATCGTCGGCACATTGACCGCATCACCCGCAGCGCAATCCTTTTCGAAATGAAAAAACGCCTGTCAACGTAACCCGGCAACAAATCAAAGCTTCTGGAGCAGTATTGAACACAATTGAACAACCCGACTGGGTCGCCCGCAGCCTGAAAAGCGTCTGGCACCCATGCACGCAGATGCAGCACCATGAGACGGTACCGCTGGTGCCGGTCAGCCATGGGCGCGGTGCATGGCTGTACGATGCGCAAGGGCGGCGTTACCTCGACGCCATCAGTTCCTGGTGGGTCAACCTGTTCGGTCATGCCAACCAGCGCATCAATGCCGCATTGAAGGATCAGCTGGACCTGCTCGAGCATGCGATGCTCGCGGGCTTTACCCACGAACCGGTCATCAGGCTATCGGAACAACTGGCCGCCCGCACCAACAACGTCCTGGGCCATTGCTTCTACGCATCCGACGGTGCTTCCGCGGTCGAGATCGCGCTGAAGATGAGTTTTCATTTCTGGCGCAACAGTGGCCAGACCGACAAACGCGAATTCGTTTGCCTGAAAGGCAGTTATCACGGCGAGACGATCGGTGCGCTCGCGGTCACCGATGTGCAACTGTTCCGCGATGCCTATGGCCCGCTGCTGCAGCAGGCGCATGTGGTCGCCTCACCCGATGCGCGCCAGGCACAGGACGGCGAATCGCCCGCAGATGTAGCCCACCGTGCCGCACAACAACTTGAAGAAATGCTGCAACAGCGTCCCGGAAAAATTGCCGCCGTGATTGTCGAACCGCTGGTGCAATGTGCCGCCGGCATGGCGATGTACGATCCGGTCTACCTGTCGGAACTGCGCGCCATCTGCAACCGTCACCAGGTGCATCTGATTGCCGATGAAATCGCGGTTGGCTGCGGTCGGACCGGCAGTTTCTTTGCCTGCGAGCAGGCGGCGATCTGGCCGGATTTCCTTTGCCTGTCCAAAGGCATCAGCGGCGGCTATCTGCCGTTGTCACTGGTGATGACGCGCGACGACATCTATCAGGGTTTTTACGACACCGATGTGCGGCGCGGTTTTTTGCATTCGCATTCCTACACCGGCAATCCGCTCGCCTGCCGTGCGGCGCTGGCGACACTGGCGATTTTCGACGAAGATGATGTCATCAATCGCAACAAGGAGCAGGCGACAAAGCTCGGCAAGGCGCTGGCTATGTTTGCCAGCGATTCCCGCGTCGAGCATGTGCGCCAGCGCGGCATGATCTGGGCATGCGATGCAAGGACCGACGACCCGGCATTCTCGCGCAAGTTCTTTACCGCAGCGCTGCAACATGAATTGTTGCTCCGCCCCATCGGCCGCACGCTCTACCTGATGCCGCCTTACATTCTCGATGACGAGGAAACCGCGTTGCTCGCACAGCGCACGCATGCGGTGTTCCAGCAAGTGATCGGAGCCTGAACATGCAACTCCTGTCCGATCTCGAACAGCAACTCAATGCACTTGATGCACAGCAATTGCGCCGCCGGCGTCGCATCGCCGACACGCCATGTGCACCGCATGTGACGGTCGACGGTCGCAAGCTGCTGGCCTTCTGCAGTAATGATTATCTCGGCCTGGCGTCGCATCCGCGACTGGTTGAAGCCTTGCATGAAGGCGCCACCCGCTATGGCGTCGGTAGCGGCGCATCGCACCTGATCAGCGGCCATTCGCGTGCGCATGCCCTGCTGGAAGAGCGGCTCGCCGACTTCCTGTCGCCGCACCTGGAGCAGGCGCGTGCCCTGTACTTCTGCACCGGTTACATGGCAAATCTCGCAGTACTTACCGCACTCACCGCACCGGCGGGGCGGGATGCCGATCTGTTTTCCGAATCGCTGAACCATGCTTCCCTGATTGATGGTGCTCGTTTGTCGCGCGCCAGAGTTCAGGTCTATGCGCACGGTGATAATGCCGCGCTTGAGGTTCTGCTCAAGTCCAGTACCGCAAAAACCAAAGTCGTCGTCACCGACAGCGTGTTCAGCATGGACGGCGATCTCGCGCCCTTGCCTGCACTGCTTGGGCTTTGCGAGCGTTATGGCGCGTGGCTGGTAGTGGACGACGCACACGGGTTCGGTGTACTCGGTAAGTACGGGCGCGGCGCGCTCGAACATTTCAGGCTGCGTTCTCCCTATCTGGTCTACATGGGTACGCTAGGCAAGGCGGCCGGCGTCGGCGGCGCCTTCGTTGCCGCGCACGCCACCGTGATCGAATGGCTGGTGCAGCGCGCGCGGCCTTACATCTACACAACCGCAGCCGCACCTGCACTGGCCCATGCGCTGATGACCAGCGTCGAACTGATCAGCGGCCACGAGGGCGCGATACGTCGGGCGCACCTGCAGCAATTGGTTGGCCAGTTGCAAGCGGCATTGCACTTGCAGCGCTGGACATTGTTTCCTTCGCAAACGGCGATACAGCCGGTCATCATTGGCCGCAACGACGAGGCGCTACGTGCCTCCGCCGCCTTGCACGAACAGGGCTTATGGGTGCCCGCGATTCGCCCGCCGACAGTACCTGCCGATACCGCACGCTTGCGCATCACGCTGTCGGCCGCACATACCGCAGCCGATGTCACACGCGTTGCCGAAGCCATCAATGCCGTCGAAGCCGGGGTGCCTGCATGAACAAGCCCGCCTATTTCGTCACCGGCACCGATACCGAAATCGGCAAGACGCTCGCATCGAGCGCTTTGCTGCATGCACTGGCGCAATGCGGCGTGCGCGTGGCAGGGATGAAGCCCATCGCTGCCGGTGCGGAACTGCACGACGGCATGCTGCATAACGACGATGTCGATGCACTGGCTGCTGCCACCAATGTGACGCTGCCGCTGGAACTGACGACGCCGTATTTGCTGCAGGATGCCGCAGCCCCGCATATCGTCGCTGCACAGGAAGGCGTGCGCATCGATCTGATGCATATCCGCCTCTGCTATGAACGCGTCGCGGCCAGTGCCGATGCCGTGGTAGTCGAAGGCGTCGGCGGATTCTGCGTGCCCTTGTCGGATACCGCCACTACCGCCGATCTCGCACAACAGCTCGGCTTGCCGGTGATCATGGTGGTCGGGATGCGCCTCGGCTGCCTCAGCCATGCCTTGCTGACCGCCGAAGCGATCGCCGCGCGTGGCTTGCCGCTGGCCGGCTGGATCGCCAATGTCGTCGATCCCGGCATGCGTCATCTTGATCACAATGTCGACGCGCTGCGCACACGCATCGCCGCGCCGCTGCTCGGCTGCATTCCGCGTCTGCCCGCGCCATCGGCTGCACGGGCCGCCGCGCATCTGGATTTTTCAAGCTTGCCCCATTGGCCAGTGCCGGCCCGGCAAGTCCTGTCTCACTCTGAAGTAAAGGAAGTCTGATGCCGTCACAAGCCATTACGTTTCATGAGATTCGCACGCCTGCCGCAGCGCGTGTCGCCGCTGCGCAGGCATGGCCCGAAGAAAGGGTGCTGGAGCTGTTTAACCTGCCGTTCAACGAACTGATGTTCCGTGCGCAGCAAGTGCACCGCGAACACTTTGATCCGCAGGAAGTCGAACTCGCCACGCTGCTGTCGATCAAGACCGGCGGCTGCCCGGAAGATTGCGGCTATTGCCCGCAGGCCGCACGCTACGACACCGGCGTCACCGCACAGAAGCTGCTGGAACTGGAAACCGTACTGGAAGCGGCACGCGCTGCGAAAGCCCATGGCGCAACGCGTTTCTGTATGGGCGCTGCCTGGCGCGGTCCCAAGGATCGCGACCTCGATCACGTGGAAGCGATGGTGCGCGGCGTCAAGGAACTCGGCCTCGAAGCCTGCGCCACGCTCGGCATGCTGGAAGACGGCCAGGCCGAACGCCTCGCCGCTGCCGGTCTCGATTATTACAACCACAATCTCGATACCGCGCCCGAGTTCTATAACGACATCATCACGACCCGCAACTACGAAAACCGCCTCGATACCCTGGACAAGGTGCGCAATGCCGGCATCAAGGTGTGCTGCGGCGGCATTGTCGGCATGGGCGAGTCGCGCAAGCAGCGTGCGGGATTGATCGCGCAGGTCGCCAATCTCGATCCGTATCCGGAGTCGGTGCCGATCAACCACTTGGTGCAGGTCGAAGGCACACCCTTGCATGGTCTCGATCCGCTCGATCCGCTGGAGTTTGTGCGCACCATTGCGGTGGCGCGTATCACCATGCCGAAGGCGCGCGTGCGTCTGTCGGCCGGCCGTCGCGAGATGGGCGAAGCGGTGCAGGCGATGTGCTTCCAGGCCGGCGCCAATTCGATCTTTTATGGTGACAAGCTGCTGACGACCGGTAATCCGGATGCGGATGCAGACATGGCCTTGCTGAACAAGCTGGGCATGAAGATCAAGCACACGCAAGTGGATGCGAAGCTTGCAGTAAACGAGTAAAGAAGCCGGTCGCTCTCCGACGCAAGGGGGGCGCCACAAAAAGCATTACAACAAGAGACAACCCCAACGCCACCCAAAAGGAGATAGCGTGTTTAACAAGATCCTGATTGCAAACCGCGGCGAAATTGCTTGCCGCGTGGCCGCCACCGCCCATCGCCTCGGCGTCAAAAGCGTTGCTGTGTATTCGGAAGCCGATGCCAATGCCAAGCACGTCGCCGTCTGCGACGAGTCGGTCCTGATCGGCCCGCCGCCGGCCAAGGAAAGCTACCTGCGCGCCGACAAGATCATCGAAGTCGCGCTTGCCACCGGCGCCCAGGCCATCCATCCCGGCTATGGCTTCCTGTCGGAAAACGACGAGTTCGCTGAAGCCTGCGCCAAGGCCGGCCTGGTGTTCATCGGCCCGCCGGCATCGGCGATTCGCGCGATGGGTTCCAAGTCGGCCGCCAAGGCCTTGATGGAAAAAGCCAATGTGCCGCTGGTGCCCGGCTACCATGGCGACAATCAGGATGCGGATTTTCTACGGGAGCAGGCCGACAAGATCGGTTACCCGGTCTTGCTCAAGGCCAGCGCGGGCGGTGGCGGCAAGGGCATGCGCATCGTCGAGAAAAGCGAAGACTTCAAGGCCGCGCTTGAATCCTGCAAGCGCGAAGCGATCAACAGCTTCGGCGACGACAAGGTGCTGGTCGAAAAATACCTGACCCGACCCCGCCATATCGAAATTCAGGTGTTTGCCGATACCCATGGCAATTGCGTCTACCTGTTCGAGCGCGACTGCTCGGTGCAGCGCCGCCACCAGAAAGTTTTGGAAGAAGCGCCGGCGCCCGGCATGACCGAAGAACGTCGCCGCGCGATGGGTGAAGCAGCGGTCGCCGCCGCCAAGGCGGTTGGTTACGTCGGCGCGGGTACGGTGGAATTCATCGCCAACCAGGACGGCAGCTTCTATTTCATGGAAATGAATACCCGCCTGCAGGTCGAGCACCCGGTCACCGAAATGATCACCGGCCATGACCTGGTCGAATGGCAATTGCGCGTCGCCTTTGGTGAAACGCTGCCGAAGCAGCAAGATGAACTGCGCATCCACGGCCACGCACTGGAAGCGCGCATCTATGCGGAAAATCCCGAAAAGGGTTTCCTGCCGTCCATCGGTACCTTGCAGCATATGCATACGCCGGAAGCGGTCAGTTTTCAACTGGGCAATGGTGTTGTACCCGGCAATCCGGCCGCGGTGCGTATCGATTCCGGCGTGCGCGAAGGCGATGCAATTTCACCATTCTACGATCCGATGATCGCCAAGCTGATCGTCTGGGGCAACGACCGCGAAGAAGCGCTCGCCCACATGTCGCAGGCGCTGTCGGAATTTCAGGTGGTTGGTCTTTCGGCCAACGTCGCCTTCCTCAAGCGCCTGGTGGAAAGCCGCCCGTTCTCGCAGGCCGATCTCGATACCGGCCTGATCGAACGCAACCACGATGCGCTGTTCCCGCAGGCGGCACCGGTATCGCTGCAGATTCTTGGGCTGGCAGCCGCATCGCTGTTGTCCGCGGAGCAAAATGACGGTATCGCAGCCAACGATCCCTGGGCCAATACCAGCGGCTGGCGCATGAATACGGCGCTCATGCGCACACTGGAATTTGCGGAAGAAGCCACTACCTATCCTGTATCGGTCAGCTATCGCGATGCCGGCTGGAACATCGGCGTAGGCGCGCCCTCATCGGTGATGACCTTGGTCGAGCGCAAGGGCCAGCATCTGGTCATCAAGGTGGATGGTACGGCGGTACGCGGCACGGTGGTGCGCGCAGCCGATGTGTTCCATGTGTTCACGGGTGGTGCGCACTATGTTCTCAATTACAACGATCCTCTTGCGCATGCCGGTGAAGCCGAGGCTGAAGGTGGCCGCCTGACGGCACCGATGCCCGGCAAGATCGTCGCGCTGCTGGTCGACAAAGGCAAGACTGTGGAAAAAGGTACACCATTGCTGATCATGGAAGCGATGAAGATGGAACATACGATTGCCGCGCCGGCCAATGGGACGGTGGAAGAGTTGTTGTATGCCGTTGGTGATCAGGTGGCGGAAGGTGCGCAATTGCTGGCGTTCAAGGCAGCTTGACTCACCATTGCCGTCAGTCGCATAAGAACGTTCCCTCCCTTTCAAGGGGAGGGTTAGGGTGGGGATGGGTGCAGCAAAGTACCAAACCCATCCCCATCCCAGCCTTCCCCTTGAAGGGGAAGGAGCGAAAACTACTCTCCGAGAGATAAAAATGACCCTGCCCAGCAAAGTCAAAATCGTCGAAGTCGGCCCGCGTGACGGCCTGCAGAATGAAAAGGAAACCATTCCGGCTTCCGTCAAGATCGAACTGGTCGACCGTCTCACCGACGCCGGCTTCGTCAACATCGAAGCCGCTTCCTTCGTCTCGCCGAAATGGGTGCCGCAGATGGCAACCTCGACCGAGGTGATGGCCGAAATCAAACGCAAGCCCGGCGTGATCTATTCCGCGCTGACGCCGAACATGAAGGGACTGGAAGCCGCCATCGCCGCGAAGGCCGATGAAGTCGTGATCTTTGGCGCGGCATCCGAAGCCTTTTCGCAAAAGAACATCAATTGCTCGATCGCCGAATCGATCGAGCGTTTCCGCGAAGTTGCGCAGGTAGCCAAGCAGCACAACATCCGGCTGCGCGGCAGCATCAGTTGCTCGTTCGGCTGCCCCTACCAGGGCGAGGTGTCGCCGGAAAGCGTGGCTGACGTCGTGCAGCGCCTTCGTGAACTCGGCTGCGATGAAATCGACATTGCCGACACCATCGGCGTCGGCACGCCAAGGAAAGTGCAAACCGTGATGGAACGCGTCGCGAAGGAATTCCCGATCGAGCGCCTGTCCGGTCATTTCCATGACACCTATGGCCAGGCGACCGCCAACATTTACGCCAGCCTGGAAGTCGGCATCTCGATTTTCCATTCCTCGGTCGCGGGACTCGGCGGCTGCCCGTATGCCAAAGGCGCGACCGGCAATGTGTCGACCGAAGACGTGCTGTACCTGATGAACGGCCTCGGTATCGACACCGGCATCGATCTCGACAAGGTCGTCGACGCCGGCCAGTTCATCTCGCAGCATCTCGGCCGCAAAGCGGTAAGCCGCGCGGGTAACGCGATCGCGGCAAAACGGCTCGGATAACAGGCAACGGGATAGAAGTGGGCAAGCTGGAACTTCCTGCGCTGTTGACCGACATCAGCACCTGCCGTCGCTGCGAAGCCAACCTGCCGCACGGCCCGCGTCCGGTGGTGCAGGCGGGCGCGACTGCCAGGCTGCTGATCGTCGGCCAGGCGCCGGGACGCAAGGTACACGACACCGGCATCCCGTGGAATGATCCATCGGGCGATCGCTTGCGCGAATGGCTGAACCTGTCGCGCGACAGTTTTTACGATGCATCCCGGGTGGCCATCGTGCCGACCGGCTTTTGCTATCCGGGCAAGGGTCGCAGCGGCGACCTGCCGCCGCGACCGGAGTGCGCGCCCACATGGCATGCCCCGCTGCTGCAAGCGATGCCTGATGTACAACTGGTGTTGCTGATCGGCCGGTATGCGCAGGAATATTATTTGCGCGAAAATGCCAGGTCAACGCTGACCGATACGGTGGCGGCCTTCCGCGACTACCTGCCGCGCTACTTGCCATTGCCGCATCCCAGCCCGCGCAACCGCTACTGGTTCAAAATGAATCCCTGGTTCGAGCTGGAGGTGTTGCCGATCCTGCGCGAACGCATCGAACCCTTATTCAAGACTGCACAATGAGCACAACAACAAAACTTCCCGATTCCGCGCAACGCGTTGCCGACCTGCTCGCAGCGCTTGGCCATGACAAGCCGGTGGTCATGCTGCCCGAAACCGGCAAGACGTCGGCCGAAGCGGCTGCCGGCCTCGGCTGCGGCGTGGCGGAAATTGCCAAGTCCATCGTGTTTCGCCGTCTGTCCGATGACGCGGCGGTGATGGTGGTCGCCAGCGGCGTCAATCGGGTCGATGAACAGAAGGTCGCGGCCATCGTCGGGCCGCTCGGCAGAGCCGATGCGAAGTTTGTAAAAACGCGCATCGGTTACGCGATCGGTGGCGTCTGCCCGATCGGGCATGTAGAAAAGACCGTCATGCTGATCGACGAAGATTTGATGAAACTGCCCAGCGTCTGGGCAGCGGCAGGACATCCGCATGCAGTTTTCAACCTGACGCCCGAACAATTACGCAACATGACTGGCGCACCGGTCGCCGACGTCGCCCTGCGCACTGAAATGGAATCGGCATGACGGTGAACTACGATCCAATCACGGACAACGACACCGGTACGGTGCCGTCGCCCTGCATCAATATCTGCAAGATGGACGCAGTGAGCGGTTTGTGCGAAGGATGCTTCCGCACGATCGACGAGATCAGAATGTGGAGCACGGCGACGAATGACGTGAAGCGTGCGGTGTGGGTGGAAATTCGTCGGCGGCAGGACGCGTTGTTTTGAATTGCGCGTTGTGAAATAAGTGGCATCGCCGTGATCTGCCAGTATTGAACAGGTTCCCTCCCCCTTGCAGGGGGAGGGCTAGGGTGGGGGTAGTGCGATCGAGATATCGCAGTCGATGAAGCGACCGCACTACCCCCATCCCAACCTTCCCCCTAAGAGGGGGAAGGAGCAGGCCGGTAGCAGGAATGCCCCTCAGTCAAAGGGAAACATCATGATCATCTCCTTGCAGAAGGAAGGAGCAACCGAAACCATGCCAAGGGAGCAACACTATGCAAAAGATCGACTGGTACTTCGACTTCATCTCGCCTTTTGCCTATCTGCAAAGCGAACTGCTGCATACGCTGCCCGGCGATGTGCAAATTGACTTCAAGCCAGTCCTGTTCGCCGCCTTGCTCACGCACTGGGACAACCGCGGTCCCGCCGAAATCGTGCCGAAACGTCAATGGACCTACGAGCACTGCGCCTGGCTTGCGCACAAGCATGGCATCCCGCTGACGATGCCCGCCCAGCATCCGTTCAACCCCTTGCCGTTGCTGCGCCTGTGCATTGCCCTCGGCAGCACGCCGGCAGTCGTGCGACGTCTGTTTCGCTGGGTCTGGCGCGAAGGCAAACTCCCTAATGAAAGCGACAACTTCAGCCAGTTGTTGAACGAATTGTCCGTCACGCCCGACATGCTCGATACCCCCGCGGTCAAGCAACAACTGCGCAATCATGGTGAGCAGGCGATTGCCGCCGGTGTGTTTGGCGTGCCGACCGCGGTAGTGGATAATCGTTGTTTCTGGGGATTGGATGCGACCGACATGCTGCAGGCGTACCTGCGCGGCGATTCCTTCTTCCGGTCCGAGCCCTTCCTCCGTGCGGGCAATGTGCCGCAAGGCGTGCAACGTAACAAATAGACAATGACTCTCGATTTCTACAAACCGCAGCAAGCTCTTACCGGTCCCGCGTACAGCCTCTGGTTCAAAATCCTGGCAACGGTCGTCACGATCCTGCTCGCGACTTACGGGATGAATATCGCGATCCGTTTTCCGCTGATGCAATACGGTTTTGGCGTCAAAGCCTTGCTCGCCGGTGCCGCGCTGATGCTGATCATCAGCTATTACTGGTTCCTGCGCTCGACCATCACGATCAACGAGTCCGGCATCACGCAACGCTGGATGTATAACCGCCATGTCGAATGGCGCGACATCCGCAGCGCCAAGATGATCGGCATTCCCTACCTGTCGGCGATCTTTCCACCGCGCCTGGTGGTCCGCACCGGTAACTCCTTCACAACCTTCAACGGTGGTTCGCAATCCATCCTGGTGGAATTCGCCAAGATCTCGCTGGCCTATCAAATGAAAAAATGAAACTACCCGCATCGATGGAAGTGTTCGAGCGCGGCTGGCTGTCGTCGAACAACATTCTCTTTACAGGCCGGAACGAGACTGCGCTGGTGGACAGCGGATATGCGACTCACGCTGCGCAAACGGTGGCCCTGGTCGAGCATGCGTTGCAGGGTCGTCCACTGGACCGGCTGGTCAACACCCATCTGCATTCCGATCACTGCGGCGGCAACGCCGCGCTGCAGCGCCGCTTCTTGTGCCGCACCGCGATTCCGGCTTCAGAGGCGGCCAAGGTGCAAACCTGGAACGAAGACGAGCTGACATATGAAGCGACCGGCCAGCAATGCGAGCGCTTCCGCTTCGAGGAGACACTGACGCCGGGCGATGTGATTACGCTCGGCGACCTGCCATGGCAGGTGCTGGGGGCGCCCGGGCACGATCCGCATTCGCTGGTGTTCTTTTGCCCGGATGAAGGCATCCTGATTTCCGCCGATGCCTTGTGGGAGCATGGCTTCGGTGTGGTTTTCCCCGAGCTGGAAGGCGAATCCGGTTTTGCGGAAGTGCGCGCGACGCTGGACATGATTGCCGCGCTGGATGTGAAGCTGGTGATTCCCGGGCATGGCGCGCCGTTCAGTAACATCGGCAAGGCCCTTGAAACCGCTTACTCGCGGCTGGCGTATTTTGCCGCCGATCCGGCGCGTAACGCGCAAAACGCGATCAAGGTATTGCTGAAGTTTTTGCTGCTGGAAAAGCAAAGCCTGCCGTTGGCGCAGGTGCCGCAACTGATGTCGGAAATGTATCTGTTCGGCGAGGCGAATCGGCGCTTTTTGCATCAGGATGAGCACGCGCTTGCGCAATGGGCGGTCGAGCAACTGGTGCGCGTTGGTGCGGCCGAGGTGAGTGGCGAGGCGCTTCGGAATCGGGATTGAGAACAGGTGGTGTTTGCCGTGTTCTGATCCGTCGCCTTCGTCACACCCTCAATCAGCCTCAGCCTCAGCCTCAGCCGCTACAGCGTCAGCCGATCAAGCTGTGCGCTGCTCTCTGTCCTTCTTGTTCTGCGCCTCGATCCGGTCGCGCGCTTCTTTCCACTGCTGTTCCGACCACGAGCGCAATTCATAGAAATTGCCGCCTGTCGCCAGGTGGTTGCCGCCATCCATCATGATTGCCTGACCGGTCAGCCAATCGCAGCCATTGCTCATCAGGAAGCTTGCAAGGTTCTGCAATTCTTCCATCTTGCCTGCACGTCCCATCGGGTTGATCGCGGCGGAACGTGCGCCGGGCGCTTCTCCCGGGTTCAGGCGCTTGCTCATGCCCTCAGTCGGGATTTCACCCGGGCCAATCGCATTCAGGCGTATGCCGTACTGCGCCCACTCGGTGGCCAGCGACATGGTCATCGCATGGATCGCCGCCTTGCTCATTGACGATGGGACGACGAAGGGACCGCCGTTCAGCACCCAGGTGACGATGATCGACACCACGCTGCGATAGCCGTCTTCCGGTTTCCATTGTCCCTTTGCCGCCATCTCCACCCAACGCCGTCCGACCGCATGCGTGACGTAGAAAGTCCCGTGCATCACGATATTGGCGATCGCATCGAAGCCGCGCGGCGACAAGGCCGATGTAGGCGAGATAAAGTTGCCTGCCGCATTGTTCACCAGGCCCGTGAGCGGACCTTCGGCAAAAATCTGCTCGACCATATCATCCACTGCTGCAGCGTCGCGAATATCGATGCCGAAGGTTTTTACCGAGCCGCCATAGGTGGCCATCATTTCTTTCGCAGTCTCGTCGCACACTGGTTTGCGGCGGCCGCAGATGTAGATGTCGGCGCCGAGCGATAAATATTTTTCCGCCATCGCGCGGCCGAGGCCGGTGCCGCCACCGGTCACCAGAATGCGTTTGCCTTGCAACAGTTTGGGTTCAAACATGCTTGTCTCCTTGAATGTGAATGCGGGAAGAGTGTTGGCGATCGTTATTTCAGTTCGTACTTGCCTTCGCTGAAGGAATGCAGCGGCGCTAGGTCGTCGTATTGCGGTGCGCGTCCCTGCTGCTTGGCGGTGAAGGCTTCCACCAGGTTGCCGGTCTGCCAGATGCCCGACTGCAGCCAGCCCATCTGTTGCAGGGCGTCATGGGTCGAATGATCGCGTGCGTAGTGGATGGCCTGTTTGCTGCCCCAGATGGCGACTGGCGGTTTTTCGGCGATTTCGCGGGCCATTTGCAGGGCGGCTTCGAGCATTGTGTCCTGCGTATCGAATATTTCATTGACCAAACCGACCGCGAATGCGCGTTGCGCGGGCAAGCGGCGGCCGGTGTAGGCCATCTCGTGCACGATGCCTTCCGGGATCAGTTTGGGCAGGCGTTGCAAGGTGCCAAGGTCGGCGGTCATGCCGATGTTGATTTCCTGGATGCAAAAGAAAGCGTCGGCGGTAGCGAGTCGGATGTCGCAGGCGCTGATCATGTCGACGCCGCCACCGATGCAGCCGCCCTGGATGGCGGCGATGACGGGCATGCGCAGCTGTTCAATCAGGTTGAATGCCTGTTGCATGTCGGTGAGCTGGGGGACGATGTTGGCGCGGCCGGCTGCCGTGCTGTCGTTGAGCGAGATGCCGGTGTCGGCGCCGAAGACGTCGAGGGCCATGCCGGCGGTGAAGTGTTTGCCTGTTGAGGAGATGATGAGCACCCTGGCGTTGGCTTCACGGTTCAGGGTGGTGAGGGCGTGGGTGAGTTCGCGCCAGAGCGCGGGGTGCATGGTGTTGAGGGTGGCGGGGCGGTTGAGGGTTAGGTGGGCGATTTTGTTGGTGATGGTGAGGGTGAGGCATTCGTAGTTCATGATGGGCTCCTTTGGGTTTTGGTTTCTCGTGATGTTTTTTCTTCGGTAATGCAGGACGTTCTGTTCTTCGAGGATGCTTGCCGGGACTGGCCCCGGCGGGCCACTCACTTTCTTTGCTTCGCCAAAGAAAGTAAGCAAAGAAAGGGGGCCGCCGAGGTGCGACCCCGAAACTCGCCTGCGGCTCAAACAGGTTTCGCTTCTTTATCCGTTTTGACGCGCACTCTTTTGGCGTCGGCACAGGGGAACAACCACCACAGCCTCTATGCACAACGCGGGGCAAGTGCTCTGACCTTCGCGCCTGCACCGCCCGGTCCCTTCCCCCTTGTAGGGGGAAGGCTAGGATGGGGGTAGTGCGGTTGAGTCAACGAACTTGCCTGTTAAACCAAAAATCCGTTGGGGCTGAACAGAACAATGCGGCGATAAAAGCACACCAACCCCCGCCTACGCTACTTCCTTCTCCCCCATCTGCAACGACCGCAACACCGCATTCACCGCCGCATTAAACAACTCATCCGCGCGCTCGCTCTTCAGGTAATACCCCTTCAACTCCAAACTCACCGCGCCATGCATCGCCGCCCACAACAAGCGCGCCGCGGCAGTCGGATTCGAAGGCGGCAGCGTCCCATCCTTCATCGCCGCGTCAAACGTCTCGATCAGCACAGCCAGCGATTCCCAGGCCTGATTGCGCGATTCGATCGGCGGCACAAAGCCGGCAATCGCGTCGCCAAACATCACCATGTAGTAACTCGGATTACGCTTCGCATACTCGTGATACACCCGCGCGTGCAAGAGCAGCGGTCCCAGGCCTTCGGTATCGGATTTCTTTTTCGCGGCCTGCGCCGCAGCGGCAAACTCCGCTTTCAGGCGCGCAAAGCCTTCCAGGTACAACTCGTTGGCAAGGCCATCCTTGCCGCCGAACAGCGAGTAGAGCAGGGTGGTCGAGCAGTTCACGGCGTCGGCGACGCGCCGGACCGTCATTGCCGCCGGACCTTCTTCGGTCAGCAGCCGCGTGGCGGCTTCCAGCATGCCCTGCCTGAGCGTGCTGCGTAATTCTTCCTGTGCCTGGCGGAAATCAACCACCGGTGTTTTTTTAGATTTCATGTTCCAGAGGCGTTGTGCAAAAACGTTGTTTTTTCTGATAACATCATAAACAGAAAATAAAAAAACGCAATCGGCCAATCGAGATCGGCCGACAGGCGCATGACAAATTTTGCAACGAATTTCGTTACGTAAGCGGAACGGTTCGGAGCCACATCCAAGGAGTTTTCATGAGCAACAATCATTTGCCGGCGGTTTTGCAGAACCTGAGCCTGCCCGTTATTGCGTCGCCGATGTTCATCGCCAGCGGCCCGGAACTGGTCAAGGCGCAGTGCAAGGCCGGTATCGTCGGTTCATTCCCGGCACTGAATGCGCGTCCGGCGGAATTGCTGGATACCTGGCTGACCGAGATCCAGGCTGATCTGGAAACCTTCAAGCGCAGCAATCCCGGCGCCAGGGTCGGTCCCATCGCGGTCAACCAGATCGTGCACCAGTCCAATGACCGCCTGGCGCATGACGTTGAAGTTTGCGTAAAGCACCAGATCCCCATCATCATTTCCAGCCTGCGCGCACCGCCGAAGGAAATGCTGGACGCGATCCATAGCTATGGCGGCATCGTGCTGCACGACGTGATTTCGATCCGTCATGCGCAGAAGGCGCTGGAAGCCGGCGTTGATGGCCTGATCCTGGTGGCCGCAGGTGCCGGTGGCCATGCGGGCGCGCTGTCGCCCTTCGCACTGGTCGGCGAGGTGCGCAAGTTCTTCAAGGGACCGATCGCCTTGTCGGGTTCCATCGCGACCGGCGATGCGGTGCTGGCGGCGCAGGCCATGGGGGCCGACTTCGCTTACATCGGATCACGCTGGCTGGCGACCAGGGAAGCCAATGTCGACGACAACTATCGTCAGGCAATCGTGGAATCGGCGGCAGCGGACGTCATCTACACCAACCTGTTCACTGGCGTGCATGGCAACTACCTGCGCAAGTCGATCGTCGCTGCGGGACTGGATCCGGACAACCTGCCGCAAGCCGATAAGTCGGCAATGAATTTCGGCTCCGGTGGCGGCAGCAAAGCCAAGGCATGGCGCGATATCTGGGGTGCCGGTCAGGGCGTCGGCCTGATGGATGCGGTCATGAGCGTGCCGGAAGTAATGGAGAAACTGACCGCCGAGTACGTGGCCGCGAAAAAGCGGATCGGCATATAAAACAAGGAAGCCGGCCGACTCGCGGGAGTCTGCCGGCTTTTTCGTTCAGGCAAGGACGCAGATGGTAAAAGACGGATCGTCTCCGAACGTCTGGTACGCGCTTATCCGTGCTTACCCGCCCGTCTTGATTGCCCAGATACTCGGGAGGTTACGCCAGTAACCATAGGCATCCATCCCGTAACCCACCACAAACTTGTTCGGCAGCGTCAGGCCGATATAGTCCGCCGTCACCGGCTTGCTCTTGCCGATATTCTTGTCGGCGAACACCGCCAGCACGACTTCCGCCGCACCCATTTCCAGCAGGCGCTCCTTCACATGCGCCAGCGTTTCGCCTTCGTCCAGAATGTCATCCAGCACGATGACCGTGCGATCCTGTACGTTGGAACGCGGAATCACTTTCCACTCGATCTTGCCGCCCTGGTCCTTGCTGCCATAGCGGGTCACGTGCATGTAGTCGAATTCCAGCGGAAACTTCAGCCGCGTCAGCAACTGGCCGCAAAACACCACCGCGCCCCCCATGACGCCAAGCACGAGCGGGAAGGGAGCGCCTTCATTGTTGTCGAAGCGATCATTCAGCTTCGCGGCGACATCATCGACCGCGCGCTGGACGGCTGCATCGTCAAAAATCAGTTCGGCGTCATTGAGGAGCGCGCGGGCTTTGTCACGGTGAAATTCGGAATCGATATAGGTCATGGCACGGGGCCTCACATCAAAAGATAAACGGGTACTGCATGCAGCCAGTCATCATGCTAACGCATGACCTTGGCGGGCGGCCATCATATGACGCCGGCACGCATGTGGCAAGATAATGGCAAGCTGTAAACTTCAATACATGCAATGGAGAAAATAGTGAAAAAAGCCTACGTTGTCGCGGAAATCAACGTAACCAACCCCGCAGATTATGAAGGATACCGGGCCTTGTCGACCGAGGCCGTCAAGCAGTATGGCGGGCAGTTCCTGGTGCGTGGCGGCCAGCGCGACCAGCGCGAGGGCGAGGACGCAACCCACAATGCCGGCTGGCGCACCGTGATTGTCGAATTCCCTTCGCTGGAACAGGCGCAGCGCTGGTACAAGTCCCCGGAGTATCAGAAAGCAATGGTAATCCGCCAAACCAATTCGGTTGGCCGCCTGTTCATCGTCGAAGGTGCCTGAACGCAAGCTTGATCCCTGGCAGGTCAGCGGACGTTTATGCCATCGTGCGGGAATCTTTCCTGCGGATTCGCCTCGAACAGAATGACATTCTTTCATGTGAGGGAGCGATGAAGACCACCTTGAAGCAGCACCAGGTAACCACCCAACGACCTTACCGGGACGGTTCGACGCCACGGATGCCGCACGAGCGCGATGAATCGAATGACAACTACGACGATAATGTGCGCGACGATATGAAGCAGGCTTATGAGGACTTGCAGAACGGCCAGGTCGATACCGACTTGCGTGAGACCGGTGGCGTTGATGAAGTGGTCAACGACCGGCCCGGTCACTCGCCGGACAAGGTCGTGAAAAAACCATTTTGATGTCGCCTTGATGCGTTGATGCCTTGACACCAAGGCATCAACGCAGGACCGGCAGGGTGCATCGCACCCGCCGCCTCATTGATATTTGCGTGCGTCCTCGATGACCTTGCCGTCGTTCGGCAAGCTGCCACGCGCCACCAGTTGCACATCACCGCGCAACTTGGTGACATCCCTTATGGTCTCGACGACCTCGGACGCCGCCAGCGTTGCCGGATCGTCCACTTCGCATTGCAATGTCATCACATCATTGGCCATCTCGCCGGACACCACCAGCCGCGCGCGTCCGATCTGCGGATGCCGCCTGACGATTTCCGCTACCTGCGACGGATGCACGAACATCGCCCTGACCTTGGTGGTTTGATCGGCCCGCCCCATCCAGCCCTTGATGCGCACATTGGTGCGGCCACAGGGCGACACACCTGGCAGTACCGCCGACATATCACCGACACTGAAACGGACCAGTGGATAATCGGGATTGAAAGAGGTGATGACCACTTCGCCGACTTCGCCGTCCGCAACCGGGTCGCCGGTGCCGGGACGCACGATTTCCAGGATCAGGTCTTCATCGACCACCATGCCGGGATTCACCTGGCCGTCGGTCTCGGTTTCATAGGCAATGCTGCCGATATCGGCCGAGCCGTAGACCTGCAATACATGCGGCACGCCGTTGTCCTGCAGCCATTTGCGCAGCGACGGCGGCAGTGCCTCGGCGCTGACCAGCGCGCGCTGCACACTGCTGAAATCCGCGCCCATTTCCTGCGCCTTTTCGATGATGAGCTTGAGGAAGGAAGGCGTGCCCGCGTACGCATCCGGACGCAGGCTGGCAATCGCCTGCACCTGCATCTCGGTCTGGCCGACGCCCGCCGGAATGACTGCGCATCCCAGCCTGGCCGCGCCGCCTTCGACCATGAAGGCCGCCGGCGTGAAATGATAGGAAAAACAATTTTGAATGAGTTGTCCGGCGCGCAGGCCGAGCGCCGCCATCGGACGGCCGAAGCGCCACCAATCCTGACTTTGCCCTTCCGGATCGAAGATCGGTCCCGGCGACATGAAGACATGCCGCATGCCGGCGGGCGCGGTACTGGTCAGCCCGCCAAAGGGCGCGTCCTGTTGCTGCAATTCCTTCAGCTCGGATTTGCGCGTCACCGGCAATTGCGCGAGAGCCTGGCGTGAGCAAATATCGGCCGCATTCACGCCGGAAAGAATCCTGCCCCAGCCCGGCGCGGCTTGCGCGCGCGCCACGAGTTGCGGCAATTGGTGCATCAGGCTGCGTTCGCGTTCCTGTGGGTCGCGCGTTTCAAGAGTATCAAGAATGTGGGACATCGCTTGGCTGCCGGTTCGATGGATAAATGATGGTAAGAAGTAGGGCTTGGGCCTTATGCCACTGATCCGCGTTATGCCAGCCAGCGCTTGCGACGCTTGTAGCTCTTCACGTCCTTGAAGCTCTTTCGCTCCTCGCCGCCGACGCCGAGGTAAAACTCCTTGACGTCTTCATTGCTAGCGAGGTCGCGCGCTGCGCCGTCCATGACGATGCGTCCGCTTTCCATGATGTAGCCGTAGTCTGCGTACTTGAGCGCCATGTTGGTGTTCTGCTCGGCCAGCAGGAAGGTGACTTTTTCTTTCTTGTTCAGGTCTTGCACGATATCGAATACTTCTTCGACAATGCGCGGCGCCAGGCCCATCGACGGTTCGTCGAGCAGCACCATGCGCGGACTGGTCATCAGCGCGCGGCCGATCGCGCACATCTGCTGTTCGCCGCCGGAGGTGTAGGCGGCCTGCGAGGTGCGGCGCGTTTTCAGACGCGGAAAATAGGTGTACACCTTGTCCAGGTTCGCCGAGATTTCACCCTTGTTCTTCAGCGTGTAGGCGCCGGTCAGCAGGTTCTCTTCGATGGTCAGGTGGGCAAAGCAATGGCGGCCTTCCATCACCTGCACCACGCCACGCTGCACGAGCTGCGCGGGCGACAGGTTTTCGATGCGCTCGCCGCGCAACTGGATCATGCCCTTGGTCACTTCGCCGCGTTCACCGTGCAACAGGTTGGACACCGCGCGCAGCGTCGTGGTCTTGCCCGCGCCATTGCCGCCGAGCAGTGCAACGATGCGGCCTTCCGGCACTTGCAGCGAGACGCCCTTGAGCACCAGGATCACGTGGTTATAGATGACTTCAATGCCATTGACTTCCAGCAGGTTGGCGGCTTGCGCCGGAGCGCTCACAGGCGCGGAGGACAGCACGGCGGACGGCATAGGATTTCCTTCTTGCGTTTCGTTTGACCGGTGAGGCAGCTGTCCCGGCTGCACGATAAAAGGTGCGTAGCCGGGACAGTAAAAACATCAGCAGCTACGCGGCTTGATGTTCTTTTCCTTCGAGTACTTGTCGGCGTACTCTTTGACCAACGGGTCGATCATGGTCTTGTCGGCCTGGTACCAGTCGGAAGTGATCTTCCACTTGGCGCCGTCCCACTGCACGATGCGCGCCCAGTCGGCACCCATGTGATTGGCGCAGGAAGTTTGCACCGGACGCATGATTTCGCCAAAGCCCAAGGCCTTCAGGCGGTCCGCGCTCAGGTTCAGGTTTTCAAAGCCCCAGCGTACCTGCTCCGGTGTCAGCGGCTTGCCCTTACCGTATTTTTCCTGTGCGGTACGGATCGCTTCGACCTGCATCATCGAGATCATCATGCCGCGTGTATGCGCCAGCGTGCCGACTTCGCTGCCATCGCCTGCGGTGCCCTGACCCTTGTCGTACACAAACTTCTTCAGGTCCTCATGCACCTTGTCGCGTGCTGCGCTGTTGTGGATGGTGATCGCGTTATAGCCCTTGGCACCGTCGCCGATATCCTTGACATCATGATCGGAGCCAGCCCACCAGATCGCGTACATCTTGTCGCGCGGATAACCGGTTGCCTGCGCTTCGCGAATCGCCGCCGGTGTCATCACGCCCGCGCTCCAGAACAGCACATAGTCGGGACGCTGCTGGCGGATCTGCAGCCAAGTCGACTTCTGCTCGACGCCGGGCGGCGTGACCGGGAACAGCGACAGCGTGAAACCATCTTTTGCCGCACGCTTCTGCAGCAGCGGGATTGGTTCCTTGCCATATGGCGAGTCGTGATAGACCAGCGCAATCTTCTTGCCCTTCAGATTGCCTTTCTCTTTTTTCAAGATGTCCTGGATCATCACGTCGGCGGCGGTCCAGTACGTGCCGAGCAGCGGGAAGTTCCATTCGAACACGCTGCCGTCGCTCGACTGCGACAGGCCATAACCGAGTGTCTCGATCGGCATCTTGTCGCTATAGGCTTTGTCGGTCAGCGCAAAGGTGATGCCAGTCGACTGCGGGTCAAAGCCGGAAGCGCCGGTACCGCGACCTTTCAGGCGCTCGTAGCATTCGACGCCCTTGGCGGCGTCATAGGCGGTCTCGCATTCTTCGTACGTCAGCTTGACGCCGTTGACACCGCCATCACGGGCATTGATCAGTTTCAGGTAATCCTGCTTGCCGTCGGCCCAGGGAATGCCCAGTGGCGCGAATTGGCCAGTGCGGTACACCAGCAGAGGGATGAACTGCTCGGCCGATTGTGCGTACGCCAGCGGCGCCGCGGTCAGTGCCGAGAAGCCGGCTGCCGCAACGGCGGCGGTAGCAGCAATGGTCTTCAACATCATTTTTGTCTCCTTGTTGTAAACGCACCCGTGGTGCGAGATGAAAACGTTAGCCGGGTTCGGATCAATGCGGGAACGGCCAGACCCGCAGTTTTTGCCGCGCGGTGAGCCACAGCCGAGCCAGGCCATGCGGCTCCACGATCAGGAAAAACACAATCAACGCGCCAAAAATCATGTGTTCCAGATGTGATGCGGTCGCTGTCGACAGGGGCAGGCCCAGCCAGTGCGGTACCTGGTTCAGGAACAGTGGCAGCAGCACCATGAAGGCTGCACCGAAGAAGCTGCCGACGATCGAACCCAGTCCGCCGATGATGACCATGAACAGCAGCTGGAAAGATTTTTCGATATTGAATGCCGACGGTTCCCATGCGCCCAGGTGGATGAAGCCCCACAGCGCGCCGGCAACACCGACGATGAAGGAACTCACCGCAAAGGCCGACAGCTTGGCAAACACCGGACGAATGCCGATCACCGATGCGGCCACGTCCATGTCGCGGATCGCCATCCATTCGCGCCCGATTGCGCTGCGCACCAGGTTCTTGGCCAGCAGCCCGATCACCAGCACCAGCGTCAGGCAAAACAGGTATTTCGACACCGGGGTATCAAGCGTGAAACCGGCGATCTGCAGAGTGCCGACGCTGACCGAACCGGAGGAAGAATTATTGGTCACCCAGGGCACGCGGTTGGTGAACCAGTCAATGAAGAATTGCGCGGCCAGTGTCGCCACTGCAAGGTACAGCCCGCGGATGCGCAGGCTGGGCGTGCCGAATATCACGCCGATGACGGTGGCGCACAGGCCGCCGCCGATCAGTGACAACAGGAGTGGCATGCCTGGAAAGCGTGCATGAAAATTGAATGCGGCGTAGGCGCCGACCGCCATGAACGCGCCGGTACCGAGCGAGATTTGTCCGCAGTAACCCACCAGGATATTGAGTCCGATGGCCGCCAGCGACAGGATCAGGAAGGGAATGAAGATGGCGCGGAATGCATAATCGCTGGCCAGTCCCGGCAGGACGATGAAGGCGACCGCCAGCAACAGGCCCATCGCGATGCGGTCCTGCGAGATCGGGAAAATCTGCTGGTCGAGGCGATACGTGGTTTTGAACTGGCCGTTTTCGCGATAAAACATGATGCTTGTCTCCAATGCGTCCGTGGTTCCGGCGCGGGTTGTTTCTTGCTGTTTTTTCGTGTTTCCTGCTGGTGCTTGCTACACCCGACTACCCCCGGCTACACCCGGTCGATGATCTTGTCGCCGAACAATCCCTGCGGCCGAACCAGCAGGAAGCCGAGTGCCAGCACATAGGCAAACCAGTTTTCGATGCCGCCGCCGAGGAAAGGCCCAAGATAAATTTCAGACAATTTTTCGCCCGCGCCGATGATCAGTCCGCCGATGATCGCGCCCGGCACCGAAGTCAGTCCGCCGAGAATCACCACTGGCAATGCTTTCAATGCCACCTGCGAAATCGAGAACTGCACACCCAGTTTGGAGCCCCAGATAATGCCGGCCACCAGGGCCACGATACCGCCCACCGACCAGACAATGACCCAGATGCGCGACAGCGGGATGCCGATCGATTGCGCTGCCTGGTGATCGTCGGCGACGGCGCGCAATGCACGCCCAGTCGCGGTCTTCTGGAAAAAGATCGACAGCGCGGCCACCAGCGTCGCGGCGATCAGTGCCGCATACAAGTCTTCCTTGCTCAGCAGCAGGCCGCCTTCGAAGGTGTTTTCCATCACCATCATCGGCTCCTTCGGCATGCCGACATCGATCTTGTAGGTCGCGCTGCCAAACAGCAGTTGTCCGGCGCCATCCAGGAAATAACCGATGCCCAGCGTCGCCATCAGCAAGGCGATCGGTTCCTGGTTGACCAGCTTGCGCAGGGCCAGCCGTTCGATCAGCCATGCCACGCAAATCATCAGTGCGATCGAGGCGACCAGCGCCAGGGCATTGGACAGGAACTTGTTGCTCAGCCCCAGCCAGGCGGGAATCCATTCGGCAAACCGCGCCATCGCCAGCGCGGCGAACAGCACCATCGCGCCTTGCGCAAAATTGAACACGCCGGATGCCTTGAAAATCAGCACGAAGCCCAGCGCCACCAGCGCGTACAGCATGCCGGCCATCAGGCCGCCAAAAACCGTTTCAATAAAAAATCCCATGATGCTTTTCCTTGTTCGCGGATGAGTGCGTGACGTGAGTGTTCTACGCGGTTTGCATCAATCAATGCGCCGTGCCGAGGTAGGCAGAAATCACGTCGTCGTTCTTGCGTACTTCGTCGGGGGTGCCGTCGCCGATCTTCTTGCCGTAATCCAGCACCACGACCCGGTCCGAAATATCCATCACCACACCCATGTCATGCTCGATCAGCACGATGGTGGTGCCGAACTGGTCATTGACGTCGAGAATGAAGCGGCACATGTCCTGTTTTTCTTCGACGTTCATGCCGGCCATCGGCTCGTCCAATAGCAGGATCGACGGTTCGGCGGCCAGCGCACGACCCAGTTCGACGCGTTTCTGCAAGCCATAGGGCAGGCGGCTCACCGGCGTCTTGCGGATGTGCTGGATTTCCAGGAAATCGATAATTTCTTCGACCACCTTGCGGTGTGCAATCTCTTCACGCTGCGCTGGTCCCCAGTACAAGGCCTGCATCAGGAAGTTGGTTTGCATCTTCAGGTTGCGACCGGTCATGATGTTGTCGAGCACGGTCATGCCCTTGAACAGCGCAATGTTCTGAAAGGTCCGGGCGATGCCGCTCTTGGCCGCCGCATAGGTGTTCATGTCGCGGCGTTGCTGGCCGCGATAGGTGATCACGCCTTCCTGCGGACGATAGACGCCGTTGATCACGTTGAGCATCGAACTCTTGCCGGCGCCATTGGGGCCGATGATGGAACGGATCTCATGCTCACGCACGTCGAAGGAAATATTGGTCAGCGCCTTCACACCGCCGAACGACAGCGATATGTTTTGCAGGTCCAGGATCACATCGCCGATGTTGCGATTGCTGTTCATGTGCTTACGCTGCCTTTTTCAATGACGAAAATGTCTTCACATCGACGATGCGCAGATCGGCGGCCACCATGCCGGTGCGGCCATCTTCGAACTTGACCTGGGTCTCGATATATTGCGAGGTCCGGCCGCTGTACAGTGCATCAATCAGCACCTTGTATTTTTCGCCCACGAAACGGCGTCGCACCTTGCGCGTGCGGGTCAGTTCTTCATCGTCGGCATCGAGTTCCTTGTGCAGGACCAGGAAGCGATGAATCTGTGTGCCCGACATCATGGCTTCGCTGGCGAGATCGGCGTTGACCTTTTCCACGCACTCGGCGATCAGGTCGTAGGTTTCATGTTTGCTGGCCAGATCGGTATAGCCCGAATACGCAATACCGCGTCGTTCGGCCCAGTTGCCGACTGCGTCGAGATCGATGTTGATGAACGCGCACACCATGTCGCGCTGGTTGCCAAAGGCGACTGCTTCCTTGATGAAGGGGAAAAACTTCAGTTTGTTTTCGATATAGTTGGGCGCGAAGATGTCGCCGCTATTCATACGGCCCACGTCCGCAGCACGGTCGATGATTTTCAGGTGGCCGTCTTCATCGAAGATACCGGCGTCGCCGGTATGGAAGTAGCCATCGCTGTCGATGACTTCGGCGGTGGCATCCGGCCGCTTGTAGTACTCCTTGAGCATCGCATCCGATTTCACCAGCACTTCGCCGTTCGGCGCGAGCTTTACTTCCACGCCCGGCGCAGGCAGGCCGACGCTGTCGAACTTGATGTTGCCATCCGGCTGCAGGCAGACATACGCGCAGGTTTCGGTCGCGCCGTACAGTTGCTTGAGATTGACGCCGATGCAACGATAGAAACGGAACAGGTCAGGGCCAATCGCCGCACCCGCCGTATAGGCGATGCGCACACGCGACAGGCCAAGTACGTTCTTCAGCGGCCCGTAGACCAGCAGATTGCCGATGCCGTAATTGATGCGGTCCGTCAACCCGACTGGCTTGCCGTCGAGGATATCGGCGCCGACCCGGCGCGCGACTTCCATGTAGTGATGGAAAATCTTTCGCTTGATCGCGCCCGCATCTTCCATGCGGATCATGACGGTGGTCAGCATGTTTTCAAAGATGCGCGGCGGCGCAAAATAATAGGTCGGGCCGATTTCGCGCATGTCGGTCATCACGGTATTGCCCGATTCGGGGCAATTGACGGTGAAGCCGGCCACCAGCGCCTGCGCAAACGAGAACAGGTGGTCGCCGCACCATGCCATCGGCAGGTAGGAGAGGATGTCTTCATCGCCGGTGAGCTTGTCGAATTCAATGCCGCCGATTGCCGCCGACATGAACGCATGGTGGGTCTGACAGACGCCTTTCGGCTTGCCGGTCGTACCCGAGGTGTACAGCATCACCGCGGTATCCGTATGGCGGCCGGCGTTGACTTCCTGCATGAAAAATTCCGGATGCGCGCGATCGAATTCGCGGCCCAGCTGCTGCACCTTTTCAAAGGAACTCAGCTCGGGCCGGACGTAGTGCCGCATGCCGCGGTCGTCGTCAAAAATGATATGCGAAATAAGCGAACTGCGCCGCTCCAGGCTTTGCTTGATTTCGTACAGCTTGTCAACCTGCTCCTGGTCTTCCACCACGGCGAAGTCGATTTCCGCGTCGTCGAGCACGAACATCATGTCCGCCGCCGGCGCATCCTGGTACAGCGGCACCGCAACGCCGCCGAGGCACTGCGCGGCCAGCATGGACCAGTACAAACGCGGACGGTTGTCGCCGATGATCGCCAGGTTCATGCCGCGTTTAAACCCCATGGCAGCCAAGCCACAGGCGAGTGCGCGCACTTCATCGGCTACCTGCGACCAGTTCCAGGTCTGCCAGATGCCGAGGTCTTTTTCTCGAAAGGCTGGTTTGCTGGCACGTTTTTGCGCGTGCTGCAGCAGGATGCGGGGGAAAGTGTGTCCGCCCGACTTGCTTGTCTCTTCCATCGTCCCGCTCTCTTATAACAGGTGTGCCGTCATGAAGGATCGAATGCGGAGCGCCGGCCATTTGTCCGTTTGGCTGGTCAGGCGATGCAAGCCCACCGGTCCACCCTGTGCGCAGCTATATCCGCACGGTGGAAGTCGGCTTACAATGTCTCCGTTGTTTTCTTTGTTGTCAGCATACTAGACAGCGAAGCCGCTGTGCGCTGTCATTTGACTGACAATCCTGATCAAAATAAAAAACTATCGTTGATGCATCGCACCATGACCGTAGAAAAACGCACGCTGGAGCAGGCCTTGCGCGAGACCATCTGGGCTCGCCAGCTCAGCCCGGAACAAATGGCGCGCGTGGAGGCCGATACCGTCGAGCAGTTTGTGCCGAAAGGCGGTTACGTCTGCCGCAAGGGTGAAAAGGTCGATGCCTGGCTGGGGGTGATCGACGGGCTGGTCAAGATGAACAATCTTTCGCCCGAAGGTAAATCCATCACCTTTACCGGCCTGTCCAACGGCAGCTGGTTCGGCGAGGGAACGGTGCTCAAGGGCGAGGTGCGCAAGTACGACGTTACCGCCTTGCGCGACAGTCGGATCGCGCGCATGCCGGCCTCTACCTTTAATTGGCTGCTCGACAATAGTTTGCCGTTCACCCGCTTCCTGTTGATGCAGCTCAACGAAAGGCTAGGCCAGTTCATCGGCATGGTGGAGGTCGACCGGCTACTCGACGTCGACACACGTGTCGCACGCTGCCTCGCCGAAATGTTCAATGCCCATCTGTATCCCGGGGCTAATCCATTGCTGCAGATTTCCCAGGAAGAAATCGGCTATCTGTCCGGTGCCTCGCGCCAGCGCGCGAACCAGGCATTGCAGGTGCTCGAAAAGGAAGGCTTGCTGAAAGTCGATTACGGCGGCATACAAATCCTCGATCTGGACGGCTTGCGCCGCTTCCGCGCCTGATGCTCTGATACGCTTGCTGCGCCCAGTCGACTCACAAGGATTTCATGAATAGTTTTCTCGCCGACCTGCCATCGCTCGAATTGCTGGCAGCGTTCTGGTCGGGACCGGTGGTTGCCACCAACCTGATCGTTTTCTTCAGCCTGTTCGGCGCCTTGCTGCTTGGCCTGCTAGTTGGCTACGAGCGATCGTATCGCGGCCGTGCCGCCGGCATGCGCACCTATGGGCTGGTCTGCATGGGCTCGGCCGCACTCACCGTCATCGCAGGCTATCCGAATGACTGGTACGGCGGACAGGTCATGGTGGGATTGGGCGCGGATCCGACCCGCATCGTACAAGGCATCGTCACCGGCATCGGCTTCCTCGGCGCCGGTGTCATCATGAAGGAGGGCCGCAATATCAGCGGCCTGACCACGGCGGCATCGATCTGGGCGACGTCCGTGATCGGCGTGCTGGTGGGCGTCGGGTTCTATCTGTCGGCGATGCTGCTGGCCTTCATGTCAGCATTCTGCATGATCGGTGTGCCACGCCTGGCAAGCCGGCTGCCGACACGTCAGGCGATCGCGATTGTGATGCGCTTCAAGAAAGGTGCTGCACCCAGTGAACAGAAGTTGCGCGAAGCAGCGATGAATCGTGGATATGAAATTGCTGGCGGTTCAATTTCCATTGCCATGCAGAATGGAAAAATCGAATGGCATTTCGTTGCGGTGGCATACAGCAGGAGCAGCGGTGCGCCGATCAGCGTGCTGGCGCGCGATATGTCACAGGTGGAAGGCCTGGAGAGTTTCCATCTTTCGCATGCAAGGAATTGATTGGATCGAGGGGGAAATGAAGCGATATAGTTGGCAAGCTCCTTCCCCCTTTTAGGGGGAAGGTTGGGATGGGGGTGTGAACGTCGGTCAACTCTTGCGATTGATCGACCGCACTACCCCCTCCCTAACCCTCCCCCTGCAAGGGGGAGGGAACCTGACAGGGCTCTCAGTAGGTCTCCCTAGCTGGAATGCAAGGTCAACTACTCGCCAGTCCCACCGCATGTTCATCCGGCGTACCACGCAGATGCGCGCGCATCCTGTCGGAAATGACTTCCACCATCTTGTCGTTGAACGCCGGAATGTCTTCCGGGGTGCGGCTACTGATCAGATTGCTGTCAACCACCACTTCCTGATCGACCCAGTTGCCGCCTGCGCTGCGGATATCCTGTTCCAGTGCAGGGAAACTGGTCAAGGTCCGTCCCTCCACCATGCCGGCCGACACCAGCAGCCACGCACCATGGCAAATCACGGCGATGGGCTTGTGGTCTTCTTCCATGTTTTGCACGAAACGCTGGGCTTCGCCCATATTGCGCAGTGCTGCAGCATTCACTTTTCCGCCTGGCAGCAACACCGCATCGAAAGCTTTTGCATCGGCTTCACGCAGCAGCAGGTCGACCGTAAATTCATCACCTGGCTGGTCGTGATGCATGCCCTTTACCTTGTCAAACTTGTCGGACACGATCCGGGTCAGTGCCCCGGCGGCTTCCAGTGCCTTTTTCGGTTCCGTCAGTTCTACTTGCTCGAAGCCATCGGTGACGAGGATGGCGACGTTCATTCCGTTCAATAGCGGATCCATCTCATTTCTCCTGAACCAAAATCAGGTGGAGTAACGGCTTCCGAAAAAGTTCGGCAAAGCACACCGCGCACTGCGCCTGCACAGCAGACTTGCAAATAATTCCTCAGTGACTGAACCGGTGGCGACCTGTCCGTTTCTTCACCTAGGCTGGATTGCTGCTGTGCATGGCTAGTGCGCCGCGCTACGGAGAAAATTTGATTTTGCTCGTCCTGAAGCAAGGAATGTCGAACCGGAAGTAAAAAACTTAGTCAAAAATTAACGAATCCGGTCCTCGCTAACCGAATCATTCCGAGCGCTGATGCCGGTCAACCCGCTTTGCACGGAGCTCATCATGATCCTTTATCGCCATCTCTTGCTTGCCGGCGCAGCACTTGCACTGATTGCCGGTTGCCAGAAAACACCCGAACCGAAAACCTCTGCCATTACTGGCCCGAGTACTGCGGCCAATACGTCGACCAATGCATCGGCCAATACGTCTGCCAATACCGGTGCGGCGGAAAACCCCGGCAAATCGGTCGCCTTGCCGCCCAACCAGATGCCCGCTTCCGATGCGGCGATACCACCAAAAGTCGCGAACGCGCCCAACAGTGGCGACGCCAATACGCCGACCCAGGCCAATCCCGCAGCGTTAAGCAAGGGGCAGGAGCAGAACTCGCTGCCGCATTCAGGGCAGGTGAATAATCACTCTACGCCCGATACCACCGGCCCCGCCAGCAGCGTCGGCGAGAAAAAATAGTGGACGAGGCGGAGTGGCCAGAGTGACAATTCGCTCCGCTTTCCTTACCGCCCGGCCGAAGGAAAGAACAATTGCTGTCCCTCCACCCGGAAGTCGGCAATGCGTTGCTGACCGGCGTCTGACGTGATCCACTCGATCAGCTGCATTGCTCCCTTGTAGTTGGCGTCTTTGTGGCGCGCGGGGTTGACCGCGATGATGCCGTAGGGATTGAACATCTTCCGGTCGCCCTCGACGTCGATGGCAAGGCCGGTTTTAGCGCGGTAGGCAACATAGGTGGCGCGGTCGGTCAGCGTGTACCCCTGCAGTTCGGCCGCCATGTTCAGCACTTCGCCCATGCCCAGACCGGCGGACACGTACGCACTGCCGGTCGGCTTGGCGCCGATTTCGTTCCAATAAGCTTTTTCCATCTGGTCGGTGCCGGAATTGTCGCCGCGCGAAATGAAGCGCGCCCCCGACGAGACAATTTTCTTGAGTGCCGCGTGGACATCGCGCATGCCCTTGATCCCCGCCGGGTCCGAGGTGGGACCGACCAGGATGAAATCGTTGTACATCACGTCGCGTCGATTGACGCCATGCCCTTCGGCGACGAACTTGTCCTCGGAAGGACGCGCATGGACCAGGGTCACATCGACGTCGCCATTTTTCGCCAGTTCCAGCGCCTTGCCGGTACCGACCGAAATGACTTGTACCTTGAGCCCGGACTTTTGTTCAAACGCCGGCAGCATGAATTTGAGCAGGCCGGAATTCTCGGTGCTGGTTGTCGTGGAAAGTTTCAATACCTGCTGCGCCATCGTCAAAGGCGCGACAAGCAGCAGGGTCGAAAGCAAGGCGGCGATACGGATGCGCATGGTGTCGGACTCCTATTAAAAAATGATTCGCCCCGCTAGGCGACACGGATGCGCTGCTGTCTCGCCTGCAGCCGTCCATCTCTCAGTTTCAGTCGCTGCACGCCGGACAGCGCAATCAGATCGCGGTCATGGCAGGCCATGATGACGCTGCTGCCACTGGCAGTCAGCGATGGGATCAGTGCAATCACCTGTTCGCGCGCTGCGCCGTCAAGGTTGGCGGTCGGCTCGTCGAGCAACAGCAGCTTCGGCGCCAGCACCTTGGCGCGGGCCAGCGCGATGCGCTGTTTTTCGCCGCCAGACAGCACGGTTGGCTTGCTGTCGCGCAGGTGACCGACGCCGGCCCACTGCATCGCTTCCTCGACACGACGTGCGACCTCCGGTTTCGGCACGCCGCGCGATACCAACCCGTATCCGATGTTGTCTGCCACGCTGGTCGAAAACATTACCGGATGCTGGTGCACATAGACAATGGCTTCACGCATGTCGCGGGGATAGGGCGCCAACCGGACTTCGCTGTCGAGAAAAGTCACACGTGCCGCGTCCGCCGGCTCCAGTCCCGCGAGCACACGCAGCAGTGTGCTCTTGCCTGCGCCGTTGAGACCTGTCAGTACATAGGCCGTCGCCTGCCGGATCTGCAGTTGCTCGATATTGAATAGCTGGCGCTCGCCAAAGCGCTTGGAGAGCTGATGCAACGTGAGCAGTGAAGTCATGTCGCGCCCCTTGCTGCATGTGCATCACCTTGCAACAACACCAACGCCGCATTGATCAGCAGCGCGATGGCGACCAGCACCATGCCGAGCGCGATGCCTTGTGCAAATTCACCCTTGCTGGTCTGCAAGGCGATGGCGGTGGTAATGGTTCGCGTGTCGCCTTCGATATTCCCGCCGACCATGATCGCGCAGCCGACTTCCGAGATCACCCGGCCGAAGCCGCTGATGATGGCTGCCATCACGCCAAAGCGTACTTCATACAACACGGTACGCATCACGCGCCAGGGCGATGCACCAAGTGTGACGGCGGTTTCCGCCAGCCGGTTGTCCGCGGCCTGCACGGCAGCCAGCGTGAACGCCGTCATGACCGGCAAGGCAATCAGCATTTGTCCGGCGATGATGCCCGACTGCGAAAACAGCCAGCGGAAATCGCCCAGCGGGCCCTGGCGCGACAGCATCAGGTAGAGCAGCAAGCCGATCAGCACGGTAGGCAGCGACAAGGAGGTCTGCACCAGCCAGATGGCCACCCGTCGCCCCGCAAACGTACGTGCGGCGATCAGGTAACCGAAGATGACGGAGGCCGGCGTGGCCAGCAGCAAGGCGAGGACGGTCGTCTTGAGTGATACCCAGATGACTTGCCATAGCTCCGCATTCCCGGACAGGAGCAGGGCAAAAGCGTCACGGATGGCGTCAAGCAGATGCATAAGATAGGACTATCAGGCCGGGCGGCGAATGGGGGCGGTGTCCACAGGATGAACGCCAATCCCAACCCCCTAACGCCTGAAATATAAGAATTGGTATAAGTTTGCCAGAGATCGGCGCATTGCAATGCCTGAAAATGCCGGCCTCGGTTGCCGGTCGGTTGCCACTCAGTTTCCATAGGCTCACGCCCTTCTTGCCGCTGTACCTGATGCAACCGGTGTACCCGAGACCAGCGCCACGCCGGCACAGGTGACCGCAATGCCGATCACGCTCAGCCAGGTCGGCACCACGCCAAACATGGCCCATTCCAGCAATACTGCCACGACAGGCGTCAGAAAAAACAGGCTGGTCACCTTGGCAGCATGGCCGCGGCGCATCAGGGTGTGCAGCGCATTCACGGCAAGGATGGAGGCAAAAATCACCAGCAACACCACCGACCATAGCAACGGCCAGCTCCAGCGGATCACAAAGCCTTCGACCGACCAGGCGAGCGGTGCCAGCACCAGCAAGGACAGTACGAACTGGATGAAAGCCGAACTGCGCAAGTCGGCCGTCCTACAGAAACTGCGCTGGTACAGCGTGCCGCAGGTAATCGCCACCAGCGATACGCTCACCGCCAACAGGCTTGCCGCACCCCCTGCATTGAAGTTGATCTTGTGCCAGACCACCAGTGCGACACCGGCCAGGCCGAGCAGTACGCCCAGCCATTGCTGTGGCTTGAGGTGCTCGCCCATGAGTAAATGCGCAATAGCCGCGGTAAATAGCGGCTGCGTCGCCAGCATCAATGCAGTGATGCCTGCGGACATGCCGAGGTATTGCGCATAATGGCTGCCGCTGAGGTTGATCGCATGCATCATCAGGCCTGCGATGCAGATATGCAAAAACTCACGCGGACTGGATGGCCATGATGGCCGCGACAGCAGCACCCAGGGAATCAGGCACAGCACGCCAAAGCCATAACGTAATGAGAGAAAAGTGAAAGGCGCCGCGTATTGCAGGCCGGTCTTGCTGGCGAGGTAGCCTGAACCCCAGACGATGACAAAAAACCAGGCCAGCAGGCTATCGAGGCGTTGCGTAGATGGCATTAAATCGACGTCCGCGCCTTCGCTTCAATATCGCCCGCCGGCAGCGAATACGGCAAAAGCACTGGCATCAAGCGACCCGCAGCACGTCGGCCAGATGCGTTTCCATGATCAGGCGATCGCGTCCGGTCAGGGCCAGGAAATGCTTGCCGGTGCAACGCGCCAGCAAGGTCATGCCCAGGCGTTCGGCCACCATATGTCCCATCTGCGTGGTCCCAGAGCGGGACAGCAGGAAGGGAATGCCCATCTGCGCGCCCTTGATCACCATCTCGGAAGTCAGCCGTCCGGTCGTGTAAAACACCTTGTCGCCGCCGCCGATATCGTCGAGCCACATGCGGCCGGCAATCGAATCGACCGCGTTGTGGCGTCCGACATCCTCGACGAAATACAGCATCTCGCCGTCGGAAGAAAACAGTGCGCAGCCGTGCACCGAGCCGGCCTGTTTGTAAATCGATTGCTGGGTACGGATGGTATCGACGATCTTGTAGAGCGTCGACTGGCGCAGCCTTGCGTCGGCAGGCAGGGAAATCTTGTCGACTTCATCCATCAGGCCGCCGAATACCGACCCCTGGCCGCAGCCGGTGGTGACCACCTTTTTCGAGGTGCGCTCTTCGATGTCGGCAATGCCGGTAAAGGTTTTGACGGCGACCGCATCGACTTCCCAATCGACCGTGACCGATTCGATATCTTCGATCGACTTGACTAGGCGCTGGTTGCGCAGATAGCCGAGCGTTAATGCTTCCGGCGCGCTGCCCAGCGTCATCAGCGTCACCAGCTCGCGCTTGTCGACATAGACGGTCAGCGGCCGTTCGGAGGGAATCGAAATGGTGGACAACCTGCCGCGTTCATCCATCACCTCGACTTCCTGCGTGAGAGGGGCGGCGGCATTGGTCAGGTGAGGACGGCGTGGCATGCTTCGGACTTTTCTGCTGCGAACAGCAACGAGTGTATCAGCGAATCCGCTCTTACTTCTTGGCAGGCTCGGCGGGCGTTGCGCTGGAATTCGCGTTTGCGGCTGCGGCTGCATTGGCATTGGAATTTGCATTTGCATTCGCCGGAGCAACACTTGCCTGCGGGCTTGCAGGCTTGCCCGCAGGCGCGGCGGCTGCGGCTGTAGTGCCTCCGGCTGCGGAGCCCGGTGCAGGGGCAGGCGCTGCACCGGCCGTCGTCGGTACATAAGGTCCAGGATCGGTGCATGGCGGGGTTTCCACGGTCGGCTTCTTCGCCCCTTCCTTGCTCTTCAGATATTGCGTAGCGACCTTGTCCTGTACCAGGCAAAGTTTGTAGCTGGCGACCTTGTCGCTCCAGGCGGTCTTGTCCTTGGCGGCATCGGCCGCCGCCTTGGCTTCAGGCGTTGGCGGTGGCAGTTTCGCCTGCACGGCGGAAGCGCCGCAAGCCAGTACGATCAACAGGGCTAAGCTTTTTTTCATGATGTCCTCTCTTGCCTTCCTTCAGACCAGACTTTTGACTTCAGGCTTTTGACGGCCTGGCCGGCAACACATTGGCCGGTCTCTCCTGGGTACGTACACGCGGAATTTCGCCGCTTTCGACCTGCTGGTACCACAATTCATGGTGTTCCCTGGCCCAGGTATCGTCAACGTAGCCAGTGCGCATCGCGGTGTACGCGCCTTCCATGCCGATGGTACCGAGGTAGATGTGTCCGAACGACATCGCAACGAACAGCACTGCGGCGATCAGGTGAATGATGTTGGCGATCTGCATGGTGCCGCGCGTGTAGAGGATGCCGGGCACCAGCATGTTGAGCACAAAGCCGGACGCACTGACGATCAGGCCAAGCGCCACGACGCCGCCCCAGAACCAGAGTTTTTCGCCGGCATTGAAGCGACCGGCACTGACATGCTCCTTGCCGACCATGCCGCCCAGCCGCGCCAGCCATTTGCCATCGCCGCGCTGCGGAAAGTTGTCCTTCACGTAGATGACGAACATCACGATCAGCGACAACGAGAACAAGGGGCCGACAAAGTTATGGATATTCTTGCAGGCATAGGCAAGCCAGCTAAATAGTGTGTGGCCGAATACCGGCATCAATATGTATTTGCCGAACAGAAGGATCAGTCCCGACAGCGCCAGCGTCAGGAAGGTGATCGCCACGGTCCAGTGCGAGATCCGTTCAAGCGAAGTAAAGCGCTCGATCAGGCGGCCAGTGCGTCCTTCCTTGAGTTTGACCTGGCCCTTGACGAAGTAGATGACCGCCAGGACCACGATGGCGAGCACCAATAGCCAGCCGCCGAACGAGGTCAGCGGGCCGTTACGGTATTGTCGCCATGCTTCGCCGGCGGTCACCGCCCGGTCCTGGCCAAGAAATTGTGCCTTGGGCTGAATCAGCACGCCCATTTCCGCACCGGGAAGGCTGGAATAATTGTTCGTGCCTTCCTTGACGATGCGCCAGGTCGGCGCGTTGTTGCCAGGCTGGTCGCGCGTACGTTCGGCCTGGTTCTGTTTCAGAATGTCGATCGACTCGACGTTCGGCGCGGCTGCCGGTGCCGTGGCCGCAGGTGCGGAAGCGGGGGGCGGAGCCGGTTGGGCGGCGGGTGCCTTGGCGTCCTGGGCGAACGCGATACCGGCCGACAGCATCGTCGACAGGGTGAGGGCGGTAATCCATTTATTCATGATGTTTCCCTTCATGGGCGGCAATTCCACCGCTTACGGTTCCCTCCTCCTTGCAGGGGGAGGGCTAGGGTGGGGGTAGTGCGGTCGAGTTATCAACGGTGTTAGCTTGATCACCCAACCCCCATCCCAACCTTCCCCCTTGGAGGGGGAGGGAGCCTTCATGTTGCTCGACCGGACAGCAGCGGATTTTTTACCTGACGCTCAATGCTCAATTCACTTTCACATACTCATTCTGAGCCTGTCCGCGCGTGCGCAGCTGCGTTTCCCAGCTTTTCTGATCGCCGGGCGACCAGCCCTTTGCCAGATAGGCATTCTTCGCCCCTTGCCACGGCGCGACATCACTGCGGTTGGTCGTGTCCTTGCTCATGATCTGATCCTTTTCGCCGCAGCCCGCCAGCAAGGCTGCAGAACCAGCCAATCCTGCCAATATCAGTGCCAGTCTCATGATTTCTTCCCTTCCGGCTTGGCTTCCCCATTCGGGGCTTTGCCATAGGCGGTGCCCCAACCCCAGACTTCGCTGCCCTTGCCGCGACGCAGGACACGGTTCCGGAAGATGTCCGCCACCATATCGCCGTCGCCGCCAAGCAGCGCCTTGGTCGAGCACATTTCCGCGCAGGCCGGCAGCTTGCCCTCGGACAGACGGTTGCGGCCATACTTGTCGAACTCTGCCTTGGAGCCGTTTTCCTCCGGACCGCCGGCACAGAACGTGCACTTGTCCATCTTGCCACGCAGGCCGAATTCGCCGCTGGACGGGAATTGCGGTGCGCCGAACGGGCAGGCATACGAGCAGTAACCGCAGCCGATGCAGGTGTCCTTGTTGTGCAGGACCACACCTTCATCAGTGCGGTAGAAGCAGTCGACCGGGCAGACCGCCATGCAGGGCGCATCGGAACAATGCATGCAGGCCACCGACACCGATTTTTCCTGGCCGATCACGCCGTCATTGATGGTGACCACGCGCCGGCGGTTGACGCCCCACGGGACTTCATGCTCGTTCTTGCATGCAGTGACGCAGCTATTGCACTCGATGCAGCGCTCCGAGTCGCAGATAAATTTCATTCGTGCCATGTCGTTTCTCCGTCAGGCAGTAAAGCGTTCGATGTTGCAAATCGTGGTCTTGGTTTCCTGCATCATGGTCACCGAGTCGTAGCCGTACGTGGTCGCCGTATTCACCGCTTCACCGCGCACCACCGGCGCCGCGCCTTCCGGGTAATACTCGAGCATGTCCTTGCCTTGCCACCAGCCGGAGAAGTGGAAGGGAATGAACGCCGTGTCCGGACCGACGCGCGGCGTCACCAGCGCCTTGACCTTGAGACGGGCGCCGGTCGGTGTCGACACGATCACATACTCGCCGTTGCGAATGCCGCGGTCTGCCGCCGCCTTCGGATTGATCTCGACGAAGTTGTCCTGCTGCAGTTCGGCCAGCCAGGGGTTGGAGCGTGTCTCTTCGCCACCGCCTTCGTATTCGACCAGTCGTCCCGACGTAAGGATGATCGGGAATTTTTCGTAGAGCTTGGTCTCGACATTCTTTTGCTGCACCGACTTGTACAGCGTCGGCAGGCGCCAGAAACCCTTTTTGTCGTCGTGCGTCGGATACTTCGCCACCAGGTCGGCGCGTGTGCCGTACAGCGGCTCGCGATGCAGCGGTACGGGATCAGGGAAGTTCCACACGACCGCGCGTGCCTTCGCGTTGCCGAACGGGTGCACGCCATGCACCTTCATGCAGACGCGCTGGATGCCGCCGGACAGGTCGGTCTTCCAGTTCTTGCCTTCGGCCGCCTTCTTTTCGGCGTCGGTCAGGTCATCCCACCAGCCCAGCTTCTTCAGCAGCACATGGTCGAATTCCGGATAGCCGGTCGTGATATCGGAGCCGGCCGAATGCGAGCCATCCTCGGCCAGCAGGTTGACGCCTTCGCGCTCGACGCCGAAGTTGGCGCGGAAGCAGCCGCCGCCATCCATCAGATGCTGGTTGGTGTTGTACAGGATGTGGGTGCCCGGGTGCTTGAGTTCCGGCGTGCCGTAGCAGGGCCAGGGCAGGCCGAAGTAATCGCCGGTCATGTCGTAACCGGTCGCCGCGTCCTTGCCGGCCTTGCAGCGCAGGGTTTTCACATCGAACAGATGCATGTTGCGCATGTGCGCCTTCAGGCGCTCCGGCGACTGGCCTGTGTAGCCGATGGTCCAGGTGCCGCGATTGATTTCGCGCAGCATGTCTTCCGGTTCCGGCTCCATCATGCCGCCCTTGCCCGGCACCAGCTTGATCTTGGCCACCAGCTCCTTGCCGAAGCCGAGCTTTTCCGCCAGCTGATACATGATCATGTGGTCGGTGCGGGATTCGAACAGCGGCTCGATCACTTTCTCGCGCCACTGCAGCGAGCGGTTGGAAGCCGTCACCGAGCCGGACGTCTCGAACTGCGTGGCCGCAGGCAGCAGGTACACCGCACGATTGGGATTGAGTTCCTGGCCGTCAACCTTCATTGCCGCCATCGCTGCGGTAGCCGAGGGATAGGGATCGATCACCACCAGCAGGTCGAGCTTGTCGAGCGCCTTCTTCATGTCCAAACCGCGTGTCTGCGAATTCGGCGCATGGCCCCAGAACAGCATCGCCTTGACGTTGTTGTCCTGGTCGATCAGTTCATTCTTTTCCATCACCGCATCGACCCAGCGCGACACCGTGGTGCCGGACTTTTCCATCATCGCCTGCGACACGAACTGCTTCTTGATCCATTCATAATCGACGCCCCATACGGCCGCCCAATGCTTCCACGAGCCGGTCGCCAGGCCGTAATAGCCGGGCAGGGAGTCGGGATTGGGGCCGACGTCGGTGGCACCCTGTACGTTGTCATGGCCGCGGAAGATGTTGGCGCCGCCGCCGGCGACACCGACATTGCCCAGCGCCAATTGCACCAGGCAGGAAGCGCGCACCATCGCATTGCCGATCGAATGTTGGGTTTGGCCCATGCACCAGACAAGCGACGATGGGCGGTTTTTCGCCATGGTTTCTGCGGCCTTGAAGACTTCCGCTTCCGGTACGCCGCAGGCTTCTTCGACCTTGTCCGGCGTCCACTTCATCACTTCTTCTTTGACCTTCTCCATGCCGTAGACACGGTCATTGATGTACTGCTTGTCTTCCCAGCCATTCTTGAAGATGTGGTACAGCATGCCGTACAGGTAGGGAATGTCGGAACCGGAACGGATGCGGATGTACTGGTCGGCCTTTGCTGCGGTACGGGTAAAGCGGGGGTCGACCACGATCATCTTGGTGCCGGTTTCCTTCGCGTGCAGCATGTGCAGCATCGAGACCGGATGGGCTTCGGCAGCGTTGGAGCCGATATACATCACCGCCTTGGCGTTCTGCATATCGTTGTAGCTGTTCGTCATCGCACCGTAGCCCCAGGTATTGGCGACGCCGGCGACCGTGGTCGAGTGGCAGATGCGCGCCTGGTGGTCGGTGTTATTGGTGCCGAAGAAGGAGACGAACTTGCGCAGCAACGCGGATTGCTCGTTATTGTGCTTGGACGAGCCAACGAAAAACACCGAATCCGGACCCGATGCCTTGCGGATATCCAGCATCCTGGCGGAAATCTCGTTGAGCGCCTGGTCCCAGGTGATGCGTTGGTATTTGCCGTTGACCAGCTTCATCGGGTATTTGAGACGATACTCGCCGTGGCCGTGCTCGCGCAGCGCCGCACCCTTCGCGCAATGCGCGCCCAGGTTGATCGGTGAATCGAACACCGGCTCCTGCCGGACCCAGACACCGTTTTCGACGACCGCGTCGACCGCACAGCCGACCGAACAGTGGGTACAGACCGTACGCTTGACTTCGATCTTGCCGCCGGCTGCCTTGTCGCCGTCGGCCGCGCGGGCTTTCTGGATCAGGTTAAGCTGCGATGCAGCAATGCCTGCGCCGATGCCGATTCCCGAGCGCTTCAGGAAGGTGCGGCGGTCCATGGTCGGCAAGGCGCGCGACAGGCTTTCCGACAGACTGGACGTAAAACGATTGGGCGAGCGCTGGCCTGACTGGCCTTTGCGAGTCAACAGCATGATCGTCTCCCTCGACGGTTAGATGGTGGTCGTCCGGTAATACTTTTTAACGTGTTCCGTCAGGCGGTAACCGTCACCCTTCGGCTCGGAGGGAGTCGTTTCGGTGACTTCCGGTATGGCGGTTTTGGATGAAATTTTTGCAGCGATGCCAGCGGCCGCTGCGAGACCCAGGCCGGCGAAGAACGTCCGGCGGGCAATCTTGGTTTGATCTGCCATATCTGTCTCCTAATGGTAGTAGGATGAAAACCGATCCTCGCTACTTTTTATTTTGTTTCTTCAAGTTAGCACAAATTCCTGAGAATTGCATTGAGGTAGAAAATTTGTCCATGCAAGTTGATCGTTCCGCAAACGATCTTGCATCGATGCCGGCCTGGTTTCCGCCTTATGCCATATCAAATGCCTGCATCTCCACTTCAAAAAATGCCTTTGCCAGTCGGGCGACCGGCGCATAAAAAACCGCTTGCGGATGGGCTTCGATTGCATCGCACAATTGAGAAACCCAAGGCTGCAGATGTTGCCCGAAAAACTGTTTCTGCGTCGCCAGATTGGCATGTGTTACGTCGTCCGATGCAATCAGGTAGCGCATGACTTCGCATAGCGTCGCGATATGGTCTTCACTCTCGTTGACGTGCTGCTCCCGTTCCAGTCCCAAGCGGGCAAGATCGGTACGCAAGGCGGCCAGCGGCTTTTCCATCATGAATCCGGCTAGGTAATACGAGCCATACAGGATGACCTCCGGTTTGCCGACACCGATGAACAGCGAATCATATTCGTCGCGTACCTGTTCCGCGCTTGCGGACGCACAGGCAGCCGAGACTTCTCCCCATGCCTGTCGCAACACACCGTCACCTTCATTGGGCGCGGCGGCAATGGTTTCCAGCATGTGTTGCGATGGCGGCGCATAGAACAGCGAAGCCAGCACGCCGTACAGGTCGGCCCGTGCGGTTTCCTCGCCCTGGTCGGGCGCTTCAAATTTCAAGGGCTGGGCAGTGGTCATAATTTACTTGGTGGCATCCTGCTTGGTGATCCGATTACTGCAAGGCTGGAACGCTTGAATCAGCGGTTCAATGCATGCTTCAACTTATCGCTTCAATTCCAGAATCGACGTTTCCTTCTTGTTTTCCATCATGTCGATCACCCTGCAGTCCGAGCACATTTTCAACCGGTCGATATTGCCGGCGAAAGCGCCATGCAGCGACAGTTTGGACAACATGGTTTCGATCATCCGCAAGGTGCCGAACGGTTTGCTGCAGCGGATACAGTGATACGGCTGCGCCTCATTCAGCGTGGCGGGCTGTCTGGCTGCATCGCCGAGCAGCAGGCGCGGCGACAGGCTGATCGCATTTTCAGGACAAGTCTTTTCGCACAGCCCGCACTGCACGCAATTCTTTTCAATGAAACGCAACTGCGGCAGATTGGGATTGTCGAGCAGCGCCGATTCCGGGCAGGCACCGACACAGGACATGCATAGCGTGCAGGCCGAGGCGTTCACCTTCACCTGACCGAAGGGCGCGCCCGCAGGCAGGGGAATGTCTTCCCTGGCTGTCGGTGCATGCTTGAGCAAATGCTCGAAGGCAAAATCCAGCGTGCTGCGCTTTTCCGCGCCGATGTTGTACACGGCACGCACGGCAGGCACTTGCGCCGGCTGCAGCTTGTGCAGCTGGGCATCGAGTTCCGCCGGTGTCGTTGCGCGCAGTAAGGCAATATGCTGCCCCTGGTAGCCCAGACCCGACAGGATCGTTTGCGCAACCCCGATCTGCGCCTCCAGCGCGTCCAGGTATTGCGGCGCTTCGTCGCCGGTGCTCAGCACCAGCACGTTGGTGGCGCCGTAGCAAAGTGCGCTCAGCCAGGTGTCCATGCCGACCGACGCCACATGATGCAGGTCGACCGGCATCACGCGCGCAGGCATGCCTTGCACAGAACCGGTGGCAGCCAGCTGGCCGAAGCGGTTGATCAGATCCGCGCCTTGTTCCTGGTTATGCAGCAGCAATGCTGGCTGCTTGCCGCCGGCTTTTGCATACGTGGACAGCAAGGTCTTGATCCGTACACCGAGATCGGACGCACGCGGATACGCATAGCTCAATGCGCCGGACGGGCAGACCGTGGTGCAGGCGCCGCAGCCGACACAGAGGTTGGGATTGACCTTGATGTGATTGCCGTTGTGCGCAATCGCTTCTGCCGAGCACACTTCAACGCAGGCATTGCAGCCGACCGTCTGGTTGCGGCTGTGCGCGCAAATCTTTTCCTTGTAGACGAAAAACTTGGGCTTGCTGAACTCGCCAACCAGCTGGGTCAGCTGCATTGCCTGCTCGGTTTGCCTGAATGGGTCGGCGCCAGGCGCGAAATAACCTTGCGGCGGCTGATGCAGCGTAATCAACGGCTGATCGGACAAGTCGAACACCAGATCAAATTCACCGCTGCGCACCGTGTCCTCGCGCTGGAAGTCGATTGCACCGATCGCACCGCACGCTTTCACGCAATCGCGGTGCGAGGTACAGGCAGCCAAGTTGATCTGGTAGTCGAGGCCGATGGCATTTTCAGGGCAGGCGTTGATACAGGCATTGCAACGCGTGCACAATTCCAGGTCGATCGGGTTGGCTTGCTGCCAGCTGACCTTGAATGCGCCGAGCCAGCCATCGATACGAATGGCTGTGCCGGAATAGGTTGGATAATTGCGGCCCTGCAGCGGAGTGTCCGCATTGCCGGAGGTCAGCAACACATTCACGCCGAGCTGGCTGCCCAATCGCTTTGCCCAGGGCAGCACGCGATCGGCGGGCCCGATCAGCAGCACATTGCCGCTGGAATCGTACTCAACCGTTGGCACCGGTTCCGGATCGGGCAATGCGGCGGCGGCAAGCAGTGCCGCCATTTTAGGCAGGGATTGCTTCGCCTCTTTGCCCCAGCCGCCGGTTTCACGCAAGTTGACGAAACGGATCGGCGCGACCGCCAGCTTCTGCTCTGCGAGTTCGGAAAACAGCGCTTGTTCCTGCGTACAGCCGACGACCACCTGATCGCCACTTTGTACTTGCACGCTGTCAAGATAAGCACCGACCTCGCGCCTGCACAGTTGCGTCGCGGGATGAATGCTGCAGTCAAGCGCCGCGCCGAGCGTTGCGCCTGCCGCCGCGTCAAGCGGCATCGTCTGGTTGCAGCTGCAGACTTTAAACTGGGTTGTCATGTGAAGCCTGGTCCGGGGTGTTGTCTACGTCATCGTCGATATCGGATGATGCAAGTTCGTTATCGACTGCTTTGTGTTCAGGCGGCTCAGCTTGCGCGCTCGCTTCCTCCGTCGGCGGAGGTGTCTGCAACAGGCGCATCAACGGATGCTCCAGTTGCGACAGCGGATCGAGCAATCCCTTGGCATGGTTGAGCGCCGCCAGCATGGCAGGAGGAATGGGATCGAATTTGTTGTAGTCCTCGATATAGACATCAAGGCCGTCCATCACATTGAAATGTGGATCGGTGAACAGCTTTTTCATGGCGGAGCGCCGCACATTTTCATCGACTCCGCGCGCGACGAACGGCGTGAAATCGGAGTCGGATGTGAGTGTCGCGACATCTTCAATGGTTGGCGGCGGCTTTGGCTGCGCATCCGCTACCGGCTGCGATACAGATGTCGGTACCGTGATGGCAGCCTGTTTTTCCTCGGCCGCTTCCGCATTGCGTTTGCTCCAGCGCGCAAAGAAGCTTTCAGCTTCCATGGCTGCCTCCTTCGGCACGTGCCATCTGATCGACGCCGGCGCCCCCTTCGAACGAAGGCTTGCGCCGCTTCTTTTTGACTTCGGGACGATAGTGCTGCTGGACGAAGGCGCCCAGATGCGCAACGATGTCCGGGGAGGCCGGCAGGGTATCGACCTGTTCGCCGCCATCCATCAGCCGCGCGGCTTCGTTGTAGGACAGGGTGACTTGTTTGGGCACCGCGACTTCAGCGCCGTCGATGTCCTCGATACGCCACATGATGAACCAGCAGGGCACGGGGGAATCGACGTTAAGAAAATAACCTTCGGCTTCGTCGGTGTAGAGACGGACCTCGTAGCCGCCGAAGAGCCAGCGCGCGTCGGCCTCGTCGTTACGTAAACAGCGCCCACCACCGTCTTGCAAACCGGAATCTGCCGATATGTCTATCGGCTTCCATTGAATGGGTTGCCAGCGGTTTGCAAGCGGTACGCGCTGCATTACCACGGCTACCTTGAGTGCATCTGTCTCCATGTGCTCCGCTGGTGCTTTGCACCTATGTTATGTATCAGAACATATTGTGCAATATTGCGCCAAAAAACAGATTTGTGCACGTGTGTTTGCAAGACGTTGCCTGTTAGGCAAAATTGCTGCAGTTCGAAACCCCCGGCGTTACCGGCCTGATGGGTGAAATCCGGCACAAAAAAGAACGCCCTTCGAGTGAGGAAGGGCGTTTTGCTGCGCCGCAGCAGTCCATGCATTAACCCCGCATCAGTCGTTCTTGATCACGATACTCGGGAACTTGCTGCTCATGTCCTTGGCTTTTTCCGCCACCTTGACCGCGACCTTGCGCGCAATGGTTTTGTAGATCGCCGCCACCTGACCATCCGGATCGGCAACCACGGTCGGCTTGCCCGAATCGGTCTGCTCGCGGATCGACATCGTCAGCGGCAGCGCGCCGAGGAAATCCACGCCATATTCCGCACACATCTTCTCGCCGCCACCTTGGCCGAAAATCGGTTCGGCATGGCCGCAGTTGGAGCAGATGTGCATGCTCATGTTTTCAACAATGCCGAGGATGGGGATGCCAACTTTCTCGAACATCTTGAGACCCTTGCGCGCATCCAGCAGCGCGATGTCCTGCGGTGTGGTGACGATCACCGCGCCGGTGACCGGCACTTTCTGCGACAAAGTCAGCTGCACATCGCCGGTGCCCGGCGGCATGTCGACGATCAGGTAATCCAGGTCGCGCCAGTTGGTCTGTTCGAGCAATTGCTGCAACGCCTGCGTGACGATCGGGCCACGCCAGACCATGGGTTCGTCCGGATCGATCATGAACCCGATCGACGATACTTGCAGGCCATGGTTTTCCAGCGGTTCCATGGTCTTGCCATCCACTGTTTCAGGACGCCCATTGATACCCATCATCATCGGCTGTGAGGGGCCGTAGATATCGGCATCCAGGATGCCGACGGTGGCGCCTTCGGCGGCCAGTGCGAGCGCCAGATTGACGGCGGTGGTCGATTTGCCGACCCCACCCTTGCCGGACGCCACGGCAATAATGTTCTTCACATTGGGCATCAGCTTGACGCCGCGCTGTGCGGTATGGGCAATGATCTTCGAATACACGTTGACGCTGACATTGCCGGCGCCTTCGACACCGCGCACTGCGGCAATGGTGGCCTTGCGGATGAGGTCCAGCTGGCTCCGGGCAGGATAGCCGAGTTCGACGTCCAGCATGACATCGGCGCCGTCGAGGCGGATATTTTTGGCGGATTTGGAGCTGACCAGGTCCTTGCCGGTATTGGGATCGATGACTTGCGACAAGGCGGCTTTGACGGTTTCAATCGAGATGCTCATTACTTCTCCTCATAGATGCGCAAAGTCTAAACCAGATTGCAGCGAATGCGCTTGCAAGTTTTTCGGACGGGTCTTGCCAGTTTGCCATGACGTTATCACGACTGTTCGACAGATAAACGATGCACGACTTACAATGTCCGCTACCGTCCCTACGAAGTTCCAATGAATGCTTCCATGACGATCGATACTCAACAGATTACCGGACTGATCCTCGCCGGCGGCCGCGGCTCCCGCATGGGGAGCGTGGACAAGGGCCTGCAGAATTTCCGTGGCGCGCCGATGGTACTGCATGTCATCATGCGCCTGTCGCCGCAGGTTGGCGCCCTGATGATCAACGCCAATCGCAACCTTGGTCCGTATGAAGGTTTCGGGTTGCCGGTCTGGCCCGACCAGCTCACGGGTTTCGAAGGGCCGCTCGCCGGTTTGCAGACTGGCCTGTCGCAGTGCGATACCAACTACCTGGTGACGGCCCCGTGCGACTCGCCTTTTCTGCCGCAGGATCTAGTCGAACGCCTGTTCCAGGCACTGACCGACAACGATGCGGACCTCGCGGTTGCCGTCACCGAGGAAGAGGGCAGGCGCCAGCCGCATCCGGTGTTCTGCCTGATGAAAGCCTCGGTACTGCCGAACCTGACTGCCTTCCTGCAATTGGGCGAGCGCAAGATCGACAAGTGGTACCGTTCACTCAACTTCGTCGAAGTCATGTTTCCCGACGAAACCGCTTTCCGCAACATCAACACCCTTGACGAACTGCGTCGCTTCGAAAATACCTGACCCCCATGCCCAGCCTTTCAGAAGTCATCAGCTGCCTGTCGGGCTACGACCCGAATGCCGTGCCCGTGGCACAAGCGCAGCAAATTATCCGCGATGTGGTCGCACCCGTGCAGGGTGTGGAAAAAGTCGCGATCCGTTCGGCGCTTGACCGGGTTCTTGCGCAAGATATCGTGTCGCCGATCAATGTGCCGCAGCATGACAATTCGGCAATGGACGGTTATGCGGTCTGCGGTGCGGACCTTGGTGCGGCCGGTCCGACCGTCCTGAAAGTAGTCGGCACCGTGCACGCGGGCGGCCGCTTCGATGGTACGTTGAATCCGGGTGAATGCATCCGCATCATGACCGGCGCACCAATGCCGGCGCGCTGCGATACCGTGGTGCCGCAGGAATTTACCGAGGCTGCCGACGCTACCAATGCCACTGCGGTGACCATTCCCGCAGGCGTGGTCAAAACCGGTGACAACCGACGCCTGCAAGGTGAAGACCTGATGGCGGGCAAGCCTGCATTATTCAAAGGCAAGCGCCTGCGTCCCGCCGACCTCGGCCTGCTGGCTTCGCTCGGTTTTGCGGAAGTGCCGGTGCAACGCCGTTTGCGTGTCGCCTTTTTCTCGACCGGCGATGAACTGCGTTCCATCGGCGAACCGTTGGACGCTGGTTGTGTCTACGATAGCAATCGCTACACGCTGTACGGCATGCTGACACGGCTTGGCTGCGACATCATCGACATGGGCGTGGTCCGGGACGATCCTTCCGCGCTGGAACAGGCATTCCGCACAGCATGCGAAAACGCCGATGCCGTGATCACGTCCGGTGGTGTATCGGTCGGTGAAGCCGATTACACAAAGCAAATGATGGCGACGCTGGGCGATGTGACATTCTGGAAAATCGGCATGCGGCCCGGACGTCCAATGGCTTTTGGCAAGATTTCCTCGAATGGCAGGAGCGCTTACCTGTTCGGCTTGCCGGGTAATCCGGTGGCGGTGATGGTGACCTTTTATTTCTTCGCCCGCCAGGCGCTGCTGCGCATGATGGGCGCGGACGATGCGCCTTTGCCGCTGATGCGCGCCGTATCCGCGTCGGCGATCCGCAAGAAGCCCGGGCGTACCGAATATCAGCGCGGCATCCTGACCGTTGGTGAGGATGGCCTGCAGCGCGTACGCATTACGGGCGCACAGGGATCCGGCATTCTGCGTTCGATGTCCGAAGCCAACTGCATGGTCGTCCTGCATCATGAACAAGGCAGCGTCAACGCCGGTGATCCGGTTGACGTCTTGCTGTTCGAAGGCCTGGTATAAAGCATGCTGGCGCCACTGCGTTGATGCGCCGCTACGGCGCGCTGGCAGTGGCGCAACCGATGTTCCTGTCTCGCCCTCTCGTCGCATCGATGCCGGTTCCATTCCCTTCGATGCCAGCCCGATGCGCGTCTAGTTTGCCTCTTTTCCGTTCCTTAGTTTGACAATGGTTTAGCTTCGCGTCGTCAGTTGCCGGATTCGGGCTTTCGTAGGAACAGGGTCTGCCCTTCCATGTCCAACAAGTCAGCCGCGAGCGCCGTGCATCTGCATGACCGTATCCGGTCAATCTTGGGACGTGACATGATCAAGCCGGAGCAACTACATATACTCGAAGCGAGCCTGGGCGGGGAAAGCACCAGGACAATGGAGGACATCAAGTCGTCACCCGCTGTGCTGCCGAAATTGCCGCACGATGCAATGGTCATCATTCCGGTGCGTTACCTCGTACTCTTTCCCGGCATGATCGTGCCGATCAGCATGGGACGCGAAGCGTCGATCGCCGCTGCGCGGGAAGCGGTGCGCACCGATCGCGAGATCGGCTTGCTGCTGCAGCATGACTCTGAAGTTGATACGCCGCGCGCCGATGAGTTGTACCAGGTTGGTACGGCCGCCAGCATCATGCGCTATATCACTTCGGAAGAAGGCGGGCATTACATCGTTTGTCAGGGGCAACAGCGGATCCGTGTGCTGGAATTCCTGGAAGGATTTCCATTTTTGGTAGCGCGTGTGGAGCGGATCGAGGATTCTGCCGACGACGGCAATGCCATCGAAGCACGAATGATTCCTCTAAAGCAGTTAACCGCGGAAGTCATCGACCTGTTGCCACAGGCCTCCGCCGAACTCGTTGCCGCAACGCAGAACATGGTTTCCGCCACCGCGCTTGCCGACTTCGTTGCGGGACTGGTTGACCTGCCCTTGCAGCAGAAACAGGAAATCCTGGAAACCGATGACTTGTCTGCGCGCCTGGACAAGGTGCTCGATGCCTTGTCCGCGCGTCTTGAAGTGCTACGCCTGTCCGAGGAAATCAGCGCCCAAACCAAGGAAAGAATGGAAGACCGCCAGCGCGAGTTCCTGCTGCGCGAGCAACTCAAGACCATCCAGGATGAACTGGGTGAAGCAGAAAGCGTTAATGCCGAGCTCGACAAGCTTTCCGAAGGCATTGCCCGCGCAGCGATGCCGCAAGACGTCGAAGCGCACGCCCGCAAGGAGTTGCAGCGCCTCAAGCGCATGCCCGAAGCGGCAGCGGAATATTCAATGCTCTGCACGTATCTGGAATGGATGACGGAATTGCCATGGGCGATCGGCAGCGAAGACTGTATCGATATTGCAGCCGCACGCAATATTCTCGATGAAGATCACTTCGGCCTGCTCAAGGTCAAGCGCCGCATTCTCGAACATCTCGCGGTGCGCAAGCTTAATCCGGGAGGAAAGAGCCCCATCCTGTGCTTTGTCGGTCCACCCGGTGTCGGCAAAACCTCGCTCGGCCAGAGCATTGCCCGTGCGACCGGACGCAAGTTTGCCCGCGTGAGTCTTGGCGGCGTGCACGATGAGGCCGAGATCCGCGGCCACCGCCGTACCTATGTAGGCGCCTTGCCCGGCAATATCATCCAGGCCTTGCGCAAGGCCGGCACCAACAACTGCGTGGTCATGCTCGACGAGATGGACAAGCTTGGCAGCGGTGGCATGCATGGCGACCCGGCGGCGGCGTTGCTGGAAGTGCTTGACCCGGAACAGAACGGCAGTTTTCGCGACAATTATCTGGCCCAGCCTTTCGACTTGTCCAAGGTGATGTTCATCGGTACGGCCAACATGCTCGACACCATCCCAGGCCCTTTGCTGGACAGGATGGAAGTGCTGCATCTGCCTGGATATACCTCTGAGGAAAAAAAGCAGATTGCACACCGTTATCTGATCCAGCGGCAACTCGATGCTGATGGCTTGCGAGCGGAACAATGCCGGCTCACCGATCACGCGATCGACGCCTTGATCCACGACTACACGCGTGAAGCCGGTGTGCGCAATCTCGAACGCGAGATCGGCAATGTCTTCCGGCATGTGGCAATGCGGGTGGCAGAAGGATCGGCGCAACAGGTGACGGTCGACGCCGGCGATCTGGCCGACATCCTTGGACCGGCAAAATTCGAAAGCGAACTGGCTCTCCGTACCAGCCTGTCGGGGGTCGCCACCGGGCTCGCGTGGACGCCGGCCGGCGGCGATATCCTGTTCATCGAGGCCAGCCGCACGCCTGGTTCCGGCAAGCTGATCCTCACCGGTCAGCTCGGCGATGTCATGAAGGAAAGTGCGCAGGCCGCGCTCACGCTGCTCAAGGCCCACGCCGCTGAACTCCAGGTCGATCCCGAGGTCTTCGACAAACATGACATCCATGTGCACGTGCCGGCCGGAGCGATGCCCAAGGATGGGCCCAGTGCCGGCGTGGCGATTTACGTCGCGCTCGCCTCGCTGGTGCGCGACAAGCCGATCAGCCACGATTGCGCGATGACCGGCGAGATCAGCCTGCGCGGCCTGGTACTGCCCGTCGGCGGCGTCAAGGAAAAAGTCCTCGCCGCGCTGCAGGCCGGTATCAAGGTCGTCCTGCTGCCGGCCCGCAATCGCAAGGACATGGATGATATTCCCGAAGCCGCGCGCAAGGGATTGCGCTTCGTCTGGCTGGAAACGGTGGACGATGCGCTGCATGAAGCCATCGGTCACCTGATCATTGGAGATACCGTATGAAGTGGGAACTCGATCACCAGATTCAACAGCCGCAACAACTGCAACAACAACGCAGCGAACCCGTACGCCAGGACGCATGGCCGCCGGCGCAGCAGGTCCCGTTCAACATGCCGAGCGGTTTTGTTACCTTTCGCTATTCATCGACGGAAGTGTTTTCGCAGAACGGACAGGTACACGTCAAAATGCGTGAGACGCGCTATCAGGATGGCCGGCTCAGTTCGCAGGAATGCGAAGGCTCGCTCAACCGCGACGCCTACCAGCGCATGGTCAGCGAAGCGCAGTCTCAATTCCTGAACCAGATGTTTGGCGTCGCCCGTTTGCTGCTCGGCCCGTTCATCCGCTGAGCCCTCGGTTTCAATCCAGGTCAGCCAAGCGCCAGCATCATGCGTTGCGGCATGCGTGCATTGACCATGGGCGCATACGCAAGCTCCTGTGGCATGAGTCGCACGCGCGTCCGGCCCAATAGCGCGGCCAGCGCCTCTGCGGCAAGTGCCACGGAAAAATGTCGTGCCGCGCATTCATGGATGCCTGCGCCGAAGCTCAAATGCTTGTCGTTGTTTGTGCGAGCGGGGTCGAATTGCCCGGGGCGTTCGAAGACCGCCGGATCGCGGTTGGCGGCCGCCATGACGACCAGTACCGCATCGCCTCGCTGCACGACTTGCCCGCCGAGACGCACGTCGTCCGCCATGATCCTGCGCGTGTTGTGAATCGGCGGATCGAAACGCAGGGTTTCCACCACCAGTCGCTCGCAGGTTTGCCGGTCGGGTGTTGCACCGACCGCAAGATGCCGCAACGCCTGCAGCATCGTATTGCCAAGCAAGCCACGTCCGGCATCGACGCTCTGGATAAGCAGGCCGATCAGGTTGACCGCATACGTGTCGAGCGCATCCTGGTCCTGTGCCAGCGTCCGAAGCAAGGGATGGGCGAGAATATGGCGCCTGGCGATTGCCAGTGCCGACTCTGCGGCGTCGCCGGCTTCCTTTGCTTGTGCCGCCGTCTTCTCGGGCAGCATGATTTTTGTCAGTTGTTCCGTCTGCGGAAGCAGAATCGCAATGTCGTCTTCGGCAAATCCCAGCCCTTGCATGACGGCCAGCGCCGGCAGCTTGCGGCATACCGTATCGACCCAATCGACTTCTTTTGAATCACCGAGCAGACGCGACAACATGGCGTCAATGGCATGCGGCTGCAATTGGGCAAACAAACCCATCACTGCCTGGCGGAATACAGGATGCGCTGGCGGATTGGCAAGGCGTGCCAGCCGTGCGACCAGCATGCGCGCGGCGTCGTTGAGCGCCTGGTTCTTTTCCGTGTGCTGTGGCGGAATCATTGCGGCCGGATGCTGCAACAAGGTCGTACTTTCCTTGTAGCCGTACACTGCCCACACATGGTCCTCGGCACTCCAGCAAACAGGCTGCACGCGCCGCATCGCATACAGGGTATAAGGATCGGTAACCTCCGATTGCAGGAATAACACCTTGTTCATGATTGCCATGTTTTCTCCAGTTTGTACTGCTGATCGAGCTTAGCCGCGCGTCACGGCAGGAAAGTGTTGCGGTGCCTGCTGCCTGTCGAACAGCCCATAGTCACGCAGTACGTTGGCGCACCAGATACGCTCTGATGCGGCTGGTGGTAACAGTGGTTCGGCAAACCCCGCGTCGGACTCCCACAGATCGATGTGTTTGCCAGGAGTAACCAGGCTGTCAAATCGTTTGCCGCGCGGCAGGCTGGGATTGGCAGGATGTTCATGCATTACAAGTAGCGGGCTGTTTTCCACCGGGGATGTCCCGGCATCGGCCATGCGTACGACACGTAGCCGATAGTCGTCGAACACTGAAGCACGTCCGGCTTCCTGGGCGGCATGGTGTTCGCCATGATTGCGCCATTGCACCAGTGCCGTTTCGGTTTCCCAGAATGACAGGGAAAGTATCCAGCCTGGATTCGTCATGCTGCGGAAGCGTTCGATCGACACAAAGCCAGGTATCTCGTCAAGGCGGGGACGCAGGGCGGCGGCCGTATCCAGATAGCGTTGATAACCGCTGGCGGATGGCAATACTTCAAATACGACTGCATACATGGTGACCTCCGTTGTCCATTTTCCGTTGCTGATGGAGGAATGATACGATGGCGATATCTCCGATATTTCATCCTGAGGTGAAGCATGGAATCCGCTGTACAGATTGCAAAGGTCGCCGCACTGCTCGGCGAACCGGCGCGTGCCGCGATGTTATGGCAACTGATCGATGGCCGCGCCCGCCCCGCCGGTGAGCTCGCCTTTGCAGCCAATGTTTCGGCGCAATCGGCCAGCGGCCACCTGGCCAAGCTGGTCGAAGCGGAATTGCTGCAGGTAGAAACCCAGGGGCGGCACCGCTATTACCGTCTTGCCAGCCATACGGTTGGCGTGGCGCTGGAGTCGCTGGCGGCGATTGCCCCGCGCCCCGCGCTGAAGCCGGTGCCGGCCTCGCGCGGCACACCGCCGGCCATGCGTTTTGCCCGTACCTGTTACGACCATCTCGCCGGAGAACTGGCCGTCAGCCTGCTCATGCAGATGGAGCAGAAGGCCCTGCTGACACGCAGCGAAAAAAACTTTGACGTTTCCGCAAAGGGTGAAAAGGCCTTCGCCCGGCTCGGCATGGATTTGTCCTCGCTGCGTGGAACAAAGCGCCAGTTCGCCTGCGGTTGTCTTGACTGGAGCGAGCGCCAGTTCCATCTTGGCGGCGCACTGGGTGCCGCGCTGTTGCAACGCATGCTGGATGAAAAATGGTTATTGCGCGGACAGCAGGCGAGGGTGCTGCAGTTGACGCCCGCCGGGAGCGCGGGCCTGAAAGACGTGTTTGGGATACGTTTGTAGCGAATGCCAGCCGACGCGCCGGTGCGTCAGCCCGGATCCGCTCCGGGGCTACGGATATGCCTGATGAGGCCGACGATTTCTATCCCAGGCAGACATCGCCTGCTTGCGCCGAGCGGCTTCCGGCAAGGGGAAGATTGCTTTCGCCACGATAGGCAAACACCACCGAATTCTTCACCGCAGCGCCGTTATTTCTGCCCGCTGCATGGAACAGACCGCTGTGGAAGAACAGGACATCCCCCTGTTCCAGTTCCACCGTCGTCCCGCCGGCAAAGATCGCCAGGTTCTCTTGCACATCCGGTCGCAGGAAATCGAGTTCATCGAGTTGGGAGCGCTTGATGTCCAGCCGGTGGGAACCGGGAATCACCTTCAGTGCGCCATTGGCATCCTTTTCGCTGCCGAGCGCCAGCCAGACCGAAATCAGCTCGTTGCGGGCAAACGACCAGTAACGGATATCGCGATGCCAGCCCGTCGCAGTGCCGAAGTTGGGGTGCTTGGTCATCACACAGTTGTGGTGAGCCAGCGTCAGGCACACCCGTTCGCCGAGCAGTTCGCGCAGCCATACAACGAGACGGGCATCTTCGGCCCATGCACGAAACGCCGGGTCGCGCTGGTAAGCGGCACGCAGCCGGCGCACGGTCCGGCCACCCGGTGCATCGAGTGAAGCGGGCGCGCCGGCGTAACCGACTTCGGCTTCGAATTCGACCGGCGCCAGTGCCTGCTGCAGGTGCGCCTGCGTTACGGCCAGCATGCTGGCGCAAGCTGCCGGTGATGCCAGCTTCCTGAAAACCAGGTAGCCATCCGTCCTGAACTGTTCAATCTGTGCTGCTGAAAGCGACATGCCGCATATCCTCCTGAGAGGCTCTACGTTAGCGCAAAAACCACAGCTTTGGGCGCAACTTTGATGGCAAATCAGCGACGCTGACCGGACGCAGGCCACCATTCCATGGAAAAGAATCTACCCGGTATTGATTGAAAGCGTCCTATCGACCCTGGCCGAAATACCGGCCGCCCGCCGTCGCCTGATGATGGCGTTCGGCCAGCGCCCACAGCTTGTTGCCATTACGCGTGCGATGATCGAAAGGTTTCTTTTGCCCGGCCGCGACAGCATCGCTTTCACCGAGTGCCGCCTGAATGTTGGCCTTGAAGGCTTCGCGGAATTCCGAAGAAGAAAAACAGGAAGATGTGTTGCTCCCGACGACGATGGTCATCGTGTCGCCGGACTGCACAAAGCCGCATGCCGCCAATACCGGGGAGGTCATCAGTGCGGAAACGAAAAACAGGGCAATGCTGGCTTTGGACATGGCGGCTCACAATATAACGATGCAAGGCATGCCAAAGGCGGAAGCTTGGCTTCGCTTCGGAAGGCGGCCCCGCTACCATGAGAGGAAAACCTCTGTTAGGCCGGAAGCTTTGCGTCCCGGTCTTTCGACCGGTTTGCCCTGCGGTGATGGAAGGGTTTTAGCGCAACAGGCAACAGCATTGCTCTTTAACAGATCACCGGTAAAGAACCAGCGCCGTCTCTAAAACTTTCAAGTTAGCGAAAGTATAGCAGTTTGTGAATTTTGTGTCCCACAGGCAATATTTTTTGGGCATGCCTGCAAGAAGGAAGAAAAAAACGATGTCAGGGTGGGTTTCTGATGCCAGTCTAAGGCGTGAACAATTTTTTCACCATTCCACCGAGGCCTTGGGCAGCGGTACCGACGCCCTGCGTCAAGCCTTCCAGGCTGATGCCGAGACTCTCGGCCACCGAGGTGCCGATACGCCGGGTGATGCTGTCATTGAGCGAAAATCGCGGATCATCGAGATTGCCATCCAGGCTGAAATCGATACGGATCTGGTCGCGACGGTTCTTCAAGCTCGCAATGACCGCCTGGCGCGGCACGCCCATGAAAGTGCCGAATGCGCCACCCGCCGGCGCCAGTTCCAGACCCGTCAATGTCACGGTGCCTGGCGCATGCAGACGGTTGTTGCGCACGGTCGACTTCAGTTTCAGGTCCAGCGTCCCGCGTCGCACGCCGGTTTCCGAGGCCTTGATCAGGTAAGGCTGCAGTGCGACCAAATCCACACCCTGCAGCTTGGTGGTGATTTCGGAGTTCCGGTCAGCGATTTCGGCCCAGCCGTCGATCAGCAATTTGCCGTTGCGCTTCACGCCCTTGATCGAACCGTCCAGCTGGATGCGGGTACGGCCTGAAAGCGCTGGCAGGCGCAGGTCATCAATCCGTGCATGCATTTGCTCGATCCGGGTTTTGTGCGCCGGCTGGCGGACGGTCGCGTCATGGAATTCGAGCACGCCCTCACGCAGTTCGATGTGGCCGATGGAAATTGGCGTGCCAGCGACCGATGCCGGCTGTCCCGCTTGCGCGGATTTTTCAAGCAGGCTGGGCAATACGCGCAGCTTGCCGTCGCGGGAGCGCAGCACCGACACATAGGCACGGTCGACCGTGATACGCCGTACATGCACGCGCGCTGAAAACAGGCCGATCAGATCCGGCTCGATCACCACCCGGTCGGCCCGCAACGCGTCCGTGGCTGGCCATCCCTTGGGACTGGCGATACGTATCCCACGCATCTCGACCGCTGACCAGCCGACGACGACCTCGGCAATTTCGCTATCCGATCCAAGCGCCTGAAGCACCTGTTCCTTCAATACTCTGGTAGCGACATGCAATCCCGCAAAGGCCGCGAGGGCGAGCAGGCAGAGTGCGGCAAGCATGGCGACGGCCGCGCGCTGGTAAGTTTTTTTGTTCATCTCCCTCGTACCGGCTTGCTTGTATTTTTATCTCTTTGGTCAATCGTAGCGCGCCGGTTCCTGTTGTGATCGGCGTTGGCACAGTATGCCACGCGCCGCTCCGGCTTAGCGAGCAAGCCGGAAATCCACGGTCCCGGGGCGTCCCGGCAAATCCAGGCTGGCGCGTACGGCGGGCGACTGGCTGATAACGCGCCCGCGCCGGATCACATAGCGTCGTGCCGCCCGCAGGCGGATCGCTTCGATCGGATCGCCGGCGTCGAGGATGACCAGATCCGCATGGCAGCCGGGCTGCAGGCCATAGTCTTCCAGCCCGAGAATGCGGGCCGGGATTTCCGTCACCGCATTGAAGCAGGCCAGCATGCCCTCCTGACTGGTCATCTGTGCGACATGCAAGCCCATATGCGCGACTTCCAGCATGTCGCCGGAGCCCAGTCCGTACCAGGGGTCCATCACGCAGTCATGACCGAAAGCGACGTCGATGCCGGCCGCCATCAGTTCCGGCACCCGGGTCATGCCGCGCCGCTTCGGATACGTGTCATGACGGCCCTGCAGCGTGATGTTAATGAGCGGATTGGCAATTGCGGCGACACCGGCTTCGCGAATCAGGGGCAGCAGCTTGCTGACGTAATAGTTATCCATTGAATGCATCGAGGTCAGGTGAGAACCGGCGACGCGCCCATGCAGACCGAGCCGGTTTGCATGGTAGGCCAGGGTTTCGATATGGCGCGACAGCGGATCGTCGGATTCATCGCAATGCATGTCGACGCGCAAGCCCTTGTCGGCGGCGAACTCGCACAGCAGCCGCACTGATTCGGCGCCGTCGGCCATGGTCCGTTCGAAATGCGGTATGCCGCCCACCACATCGACACCCATTGCGATCGCGCGCTTGAGGTTGTCGAATGCGGTCGGGCTGCGCAACAAGCCATCCTGCGGAAACGCGACCAGCTGCATGTCGATATACGGCGCGACACGGCGCTTTACTTCCAGCAGAGATTCGGTCGCCAGCAGACGGTCGTCGCAGACGTCGACATGGGTACGGATCGCCAGCAGGCCACGTGCCGCCGCCCAGTCGCAATACTGCATCGCCCGTTCGATCAGCGCTTCCTGCGCCAACGTCGGCTTCAGCTCGCCCCACAAGGCAATCCCTTCGAGCAGCGTGCCCGACTGGTTGACGCGCGGCAGCCCATAGCTGAGCGTCGCGTCCATATGGAAATGCGCATCGACGAAAGGAGGGGTCACAAGATTGCCGCCGGCGTCGATTTCCTGTCCGGCATGCAAGGCCAGGTCGGTACCGATAGCGGCGATACGGCCTGCGGCAATGGCAATATCGGCCCGGGTGCGGTCCGGCAGCGTGGCGTCGCGAATAATCAGATCCATGCGGTCTCCCTGTTTTCTAATCGGTCAGTGTGTCCGTTACTGTTGGCCGCCGGCAGGCATGGATGCACCGCAATCCTTGCAGAACCTGGCATCGTCGTCATGGCCTTCGCTACGGCAGCTTGCGCAGATGCGTGTGCTCCGGCGCAGGCTGCCGGGCAGGCTGAGCCGCTGCGTCGTCATCTCGGCAGTCACAATACCGGTCGGCACGGCCAGCACGCCCCAGCCCAGCAGCATCATCAACGAAGCAAGCGCCTTGCCGACATCGGTTTGCGGCGTCATGTCACCGTAGCCGACCGTGGTCATCGTCACGATCGCCCAGTACATCGATTTCGGAATGCTGGTGAAGCCGTGCGCCGGTCCTTCCAGCACATACATCAGCGTACCCATCACCAGCACCGCCATCATGACGATCGACAGGAACACCAGGATCTTGCGGCGACTGGCACTGATCGCGCTGGTGAGCACCTGGTACTCCTGCACATAGAGCGTGAGCTTGAAGATGCGGAAGATACGGATCAGGCGGAGTATCCTTACATCAAGCAGCGCATGCACCTCGGGAACAAAAAACGCCAGATAGGTTGGCAGCACCGACAGCAGGTCGATAATGCCGAAAAAGCTGGTGGCGTAACGCAGCGGACGCTTTACGCAGGCAAGTCGCAGCAGGTATTCGAAGGTGAACAGCAGGGTGAATCCCCATTCCAGCACATTCATTTCCACATCGAAGCGTATGCTGATCGCACGCACGCTATCGAGCAGCACCACGAAAATACTGGCCAGGATGGCAACAATCAACAGCTTGTCGAATCGGCGGCCGGCATCGGTCTCGGCTTCGAAAATAATGGTGTAGAGGCGCAGGCGCCAGCCGCTTTCCGGCCGGCCGAACGGCGCGGTCGTTAGCGGTTGCGAGGAAGGCAGGTCACGGTTCATTGAGGATTCAGGCTAGGGAATTTCTGTTATGGGCTGCGTGCTGGTAGCCGGTGGCAAATAGAGCGGGGATCATTTATCGGCCGTCGCCTGTGCATAAAAAACGGCTAGCCAGATCGTGTCGGTACCGTCATTCCGTGTCCATTCTACGCGGTGACGTTCGCCCGCCGGAATAGTCACGTGGTCGCCTTCGATGAGCAGAAGCATGCGGTCGCCGCGTTCGAAGCGCAGGCAGGCTTCGCCTTTGAGCAGTAGCACCCATTCATGTTCTGCCTGTTCGTACCAGAATCCCGGAGGGGAGCTATGGCCGCGCGACACGATACGCTCGATCCGCACTCCGCCGGCACCGGCCAGGGTTTGAATGAGTTCATCGGCAAGCGCGGCGGGAATGTCCTGGTAAACATTCATGATTCCGTGATTTTGCATGTTGTGCATGGAATTGCTATTCCGCATTGATCTTCAGACGCCGAATTTAATTTGAAATTGCCGGTTACAGGAAAATTAATCGCCAAAAATGTCGGGATTCAGGCAAAAGAACGCAAGATAATTTGTCGAAATCTTGTCCATAATCCACATCCGTAACTTAACCAGTGCATAACGCTGGCGCTTGCCGACACGATCGGATGTGCCGTCGACAGAGACTTCAACAAGGAAAACGCATGAACCTGAACAAGATTATTGGTGGCCTCGCCCTCGTCGGCATGGTGGGTACGGCATACGGACAAGAAACCGTCGTCAAAATTGGGCACAGCGGTCCGTTGTCCGGTTCCCAGTCGTTCGCGGGCAAGGACAATGAAAACGGTGCCCGTCTTGCCGTGGAAGAACTGAACGCCAATCCGATCACCGTCGCTGGCAAGAAAATCAAGTTTGAACTGGTCAGCGAAGACGACCAGGGCGATCCGAAGGCCGGCGTCAACGTCGCGCAAAAGCTGGTCGACAGCGGCGTCAAGTTCGTTGTCGGTCCGTACAACTCCGGTGTCGCCATTCCCTCATCGCGCGTCTATAACGATGCCGGCGTAGTCGTCGCTACAGTAGGTTCCAACCCGAAGATCACCGAACAGGGTTACAAGACCCTGTACCGTATCAACGCCAGCGATACCCAGCTCGGCTCCAAGATGGCGCTGTACGCTGCCAAGGAACTGAAACTGAAGAACGTCGCCGTGATCGATGACCGTACCGCATACGGCCAGGGCGTCGCCGAAGAGTTCAAGAAGCAGGCCAAGGCTTCCGGCATGAACGTGCTGGGCCACGAGTTCACCAACGACAAGGCATCGGACTTCACCGCGATCCTGACCAACCTGAAGTCGAAGAAGGTCGAAGCGGTCTTCCTCGGCGGCTATGCACCGCAGGGCGGCCCGATGGCGCGCCAGATGAAGCAGCTCGGCCTCAATGCCAAACTGCTCGGCGGCGACACCATCTGTGCAGCTGAAATGGGTAAGCTGGGCGGTGATGCCGTCGGCGAAAACGTCCTCTGCGCGCAAGGCGGCGCGATCCTCGACAAGGCAGCTTCCGGTCCGGAATTCAAGGCCAAGTACAAGAAGCGCTTCAACCAGGACCCCGACGTCTACGCTGCATCCTTCTATGACGGCATGATGATGTTCGCCGACGCAATGAAGAAGTCGGGCTCTGTCGATCCGGTCAAGGTCAACGCCGAGATCCGGAAGGGTTCGTTCAAGGGCGTCGCCGGCACCTACTCGTTCGACGAAAAAGGCAACATGAAGCAGTCTCCAGTGACTGTGTTCACCTTCAAGAACCAGCAGCCAGTACCGCTGACCAGCTATTGATCAGTGATTGATCAGTTATTGATTGGATTGGTAATTTCCTATCAGTTGCGAAAATAAGAAGCGGCGCTCCGGCGCCGCTTTTTTATTTCTGTCCACCGCTTTCACACTCCCGCTGACTTCCGTCTTATATCCATTTCAGTCGTCGATGCCGGTCATTTAAGTACGGGTTATGGATATGCCTGCAGGCAACAACGCCGGAGAACTCCCGGCATGTTGAAAATTGGCAATATGGAAATCTTGGCCTTCCTCCTGCTACACTGATTCTTATAAACAAAAGGTGGCTTAGCGACCCCTCATACTCGCTGCTGCAGTGGCCGCAGCAATGGTAGAGCAACGCTGATCCAGAGGAAATTCTCTGTTGCCAGACATGCAGTCTGGCGTCACTCAGGCATTATTGATCGGTGTGGTGGACCGGCCATGCCTGTATACCGAGAGGGAGGCAAGGGTGTCGAACGTTTTTGCCCAATGGTTTTCAGAAAGCGGCTTCCGGCCGCTTGGGGAAGGCTTTCTCTGGAATGGTGACCTGCTCTGGACCTACCTGGTTCCGGACGCGACCATCGGCTTCGCGTATTACCTGATCTCGTTTTCTCTGCTGTACTTCATCCGCAAGCGACCGCACACCCAGTTCCGCTGGGTGTTCAGCATGTTTTCACTCTTCATTTTCCTCGCAGGCAGCACGCATTTCGCTTCCATCCTCACCGACTGGCGAGCAGAGTATTGGCTGGCCGCTTTGCTGAACGCCGCGACCGCCATCATCGCCATCGTCACCGCATTGCTGATGTTGCCGGTGATTCCCAAGGCTGCGAGATTGCCGGCACACAGTCAGTTGCAGGAAGTGATTACCCGGCTCGAGCATGAAATCGATGAGCGCAAGAAGGCCGAGGCAGCCCTACGCGATTCGCAAGCCACGTTACGCGAACTCGCCGCTTACCAGGAGCGTATCCGCGAGGATGAGCGCAAGCGCATTGCCCGCGAAATCCATGACGAACTCGGGCAAAACCTGCTGGCCTTGCGCCTTGACGTCGCCAGCCTGCATGAACGCGCCGGCAGCCGCCATCCGGCCCTCAGGGAGCGCGCATCGACCGCGCTGGAGTACATCGACATGACGATGAAATCGATTCGCAGCATCATGAACAACCTCAGGCCCTCTGTACTCGACCTTGGCTTGCAGGCGGCCATCGAATGGCAAGTCAGGCAGTTCGAGACACGCAACCATATACCGTGTGAACTGCTGATGACCGATGACGGCGCTACGGACTCGGTGCCGGACGCACACGCTACCGCCGCTTTTCGGATACTGCAGGAATCCCTCAATAATATCGGAAGGCATGCACGCGCCACCTTTGTGGGTATCGAGTTGCGCATCGACCAGGGCTTGTTGACCATGGCCATCAGGGACAATGGTGTAGGCATGTACCCCGGCGATCGGCGCAAGGCGCACCGCTTTGGGCTGGTCGGCATTGAAGAGCGTATTACCATTCTCGGTGGCGAATTGCATATCGAAAGCATGCCGGGGAATGGCACGGTACTGCGCATCAGCATCCCCTTAGGCACAGCGCCTTCACCCGAAGTCGACAAACGCGTCGTCGCATCGCTGGACGTATAGAGAATTAGCGCAAGCGACATTGCGCGAGTCCGGTCGCCGACCGCGCCGAAAAGAGTGCAAGTTTCAGTGATCCTGATCCTGCCGGCACGCCGGGCTTCGCTCCGCTATCATTGGTCACCCTGCCCAATGAAAGCCCCTGTATGGAAAATGTTGCCACCATTCTCGACTTCTGGTTTGGTTCCGAGGCTGACGACAAGGCCGTCGCCGATGGACAAGCACAACTCTGGTGGAGCAAGAATGCCGCCGTCGACCTCGCCATGCGCGAGCGCTTCGCCACATTGACGGATAAGGCCGCGTCACATGCTTTCGATGACTGGGCCGAAACGTCGGCAGGCCTGCTTGCGCTGATCCTGCTCACCGACCAGTTTCCACGCAACATGTACCGTGAGACGCCACACTCGTTTGCCTTCGATCCGCTCGCGCTGGCCTGGTGCAAACAAGGATTGGGCAACGGTCTTTATGCAACACTGAGGCCGATTGAGCAGGTCTTCTTTTTTCTTCCGCTTGAACATTCCGAATCGCTCGACGACCAGGATCATGCAGTCGAGCTGTTTGCCGAACTGCTCGCCAATGCGCCGCCGCCGCACTGCGACACCTTCGCCGGTTTCCATGATTTTGCGCTTCGCCATCGTGAAGTCATTCGCCGCTTTGGTCGCTTTCCGCATCGAAACGACATACTGGGACGTACCTCCACGCCGGAAGAACTGGCTTTTCTTCAGGAAAAGGGTTCGCGGTTTTAAGGGAGAGAGTGTTTCGGAGGAGATCTTGCCTGGCACCAGTTGACTTCGCTCACGGCAGGCAAAAGCTGTAACGGTAAAGTGAGAGTACGCCTCTCCTGCCAGCAAGCTCATGACGACAGCCTCTCCTCCTATTCAAGATACCCCCTTGGTTGCCAAGCAAATCGGCCTTCGCTATGGCGCAGACAATGTTCCCGGCATGACGCGCCGCCCGTATCGTGACGGGTTTCGCTACATCGACGCAGACGGCAAAGCGGTCACGAATGAAGCGACGCTTGCACGTATCAAATCGCTGGCAATACCGCCGGCGTGGACCGATGTCTGGATCTGTCCATGGGACAACGGACATCTGCAGGCGACCGGTCGGGACGCCAGAAAGCGCAAGCAGTACCGTTATCATCCGCGCTGGCGCAACGTGCGCGATGAGGCCAAGTACGAACGCATGATCAGCTTCGGCCAGGCTTTGCCAGGCATCCGCAAGGAAGTCGACAAGGCATTGAACCTGCCCGGACTGCCCCGGGAAAAAGTCCTGGCCACCATCGTCTACCTGCTGCAGGCCACCATGATGCGGATTGGGAATGAAGAATACGCACGTCAGAATAAATCCTTCGGCCTGACCACACTGCGTGATCGCCATGTCCGCATCGACGGCTCGGAAGTCGAGTTCCGGTTCCGCGGCAAAAGCGGCGTCAATCATGCGATTAAGGTGGACGATCCACGGCTGGCACGCATTGTCCGAAAGACACGTGACTTGCCCGGGCAAGAGTTGTTTCAGTACATCGATGATGACGGTGAGCCGCATACGATCGGATCGAGTGACGTCAACGATTACCTGCGCAGCATCACCGGCGAGGATTACACAGCCAAGGATTTTCGTACCTGGTCCGGGACCGTGCTCGCTGCGCTCGCGCTGCAGGAATATGAAAAGTTCGATTCGGAAGCGCAGGCCAAGAAAAATGTCGTGCGCGCCATCGAATCGGTTGCCGAAAAACTCGGCAATACACCCAGCATCTGCCGCAAATGCTATGTGCATCCGGCCGTGATTGAATCCTATCTTGACGGCACCATGCTGCATGCCTTGCAACAGCGGGCACAGGATGAGTTGAAAACCGACCTTCATGCGCTCGGACCCGAGGAGGCCGCCGTGGTGGCCTTGCTGCAGCAGCGCCTGAGCATGCCGTCTTCGAGCGCGGCCAAAGAAAAAACGGTAAAAGCGCGCAAGGCGGCGCCGCGCAAACGGAGTGTTAAAGCAGCATCTTCAGTTGCAAGAGCAGCGAGGTAAGCCTTGTTGCGCTGCTGCGATAGCGCTGGTGGTGCTGGTGGTGCTGGTGGTTCAGGTCCGGTTAAGCACCCACTGGTCAGGAGTTTGTCCTCGGGCACGGCAGTGGCGAACCCGAGGCGACATAAGATGCAATAATTCCAATCCGAACCAACCACCGCAAGGAACAACATGATTCTCGAACTCGCAGACATCCGCATTCAAGCCGGCAAGCAGGCTGAATTCGACGCCGCCATCCAGCGTGGCGTGGAACAAGTTATTTCCAGGGCCAAAGGCTTTCAGGGATACAAGGTCAACAAGGGCATTGAATCGCCCGACCGCTACGTGCTGATGATTTTCTGGGATACGCTGGAAAACCATACGGTCGACTTCCGCGAGTCGCCGGCTTTCCAGGAGTGGCGGGCGATCGTTGGTCCCTACTTCGCTGCGCCGCCGGCGGTAGAGCATTTCACGCTGCTGACAAAGTCCACCTGAGGCCATCCGGGCGCTGGCATTTTTGTTGGAATTCGTCCTACAGGCGGCCACTATCGGCCGCCCGCTTTGCATCAATTCAATTCATTCTGCCGCGCGCAATGATATGATCCGAATGCAGTCCGCGAACCAGCAAGGATGCGGGGGGACAGGACAATCGCCATTGCCACAGAGGTTGAACAAGAATGCCATTCAATGCTGACGTAATTACCCTGACGCTGATCGCGCTGCTTGCCGCGCTCGTCATCGGCATCGTCGCATATGCCGTCTCGGCCAAGGCCGCGCTGCGCCGTACGCAGCGTGACATCACCTCCATCAACGCAACGATCATTGATTACTTCCGCCGCAGCGGTGTCCAGGTTGCCTGCGACAGTACCCGCCTGGCAGGACGCAATGCCTTTACTGCCGTCGTCGAATCCGAGCCGATGAAGCGATTCCGGCTGTCACACATTATCGAAATGACCCTGCGCGAACATGTGCGCAAGAACTGCGGCTTGCAGCTTGAAAAGGTCTACTGGCGCTTTCCGATCAAGGAAACCGCATCACCCGCGACCGGAGAGAAAGCAGCCGATGCATCGCCTGACGCCGGCAAGGCCGAACAAAGCCCGGACGATTACATCAACGAAGGTCTCGAACATTACCGACACATTCCCAAGCCCGAAGTCACCGAGCTTGACTGGGAAACCTTCGAACAGGTCTCTACCCTCGGACGCGGCAAAGACGAACAGCAGGGCAATCCCTGATTCCTTGATTCGCTGATTCACTATGCGGTTGCCCGCCTGAGCGCAGCTGCCGGCTCCGAGCTGTATCGCGCTGTATCGTTTTCCCCGCTGCCCCATACGGATGCATTCCCTGACCGGCATCGCAACAGTGATGCTATTTCCTCTTTCCAAAGTCATCAGGGCGAACGGGTTCTAAGCAAGCCTAGTCTCGCCCTCGCAGGGAACTCCCCCGAATCATTGCCTGACTAACTAACTCTTTAGTTGTTGAAATGTCATGCCCGGCCGCAAGATACGTTTGCAGCCGGCTCCGCAATTCATGTGGTTCATTCAGCCGGCAAGGTGCGGGCGGATGACCAGCGCCACGGAGGAATACATCATGCAGGATCAGGCAGCACGACCGGCTCCCGTCGGGTCGGCAGCGAGCGGGCATCATCTGCCGACCGCCAATGATTTTCTTAACAGTCCAAACCCCCAGTACGCATCATCCTATGATGCCCAATATCGGGCCCCCAATGCCGGACGCGCCGAACAGCTGGCCAAGGCACTGGGATGGTTCAGCATCGGCCTCGGTCTTGCACAACTGCTTGCGCCGCGCCGGATGTCGCGTGCCATCGGCGTGGCGGACAGCCCGACACTGATGCGCGCGATCGGTGCGCGCGAGCTGACCGCCGGTGTTGGCATCCTGAGTCAGCGGCGTCCTGCGAACTGGCTCTGGAGCCGGGTTGCCGGCGATGCGATGGACCTCGCCATGCTGGGTGCCGCGGCCCGCTCTCCCGGTGCGCAGCGCCGCAAACTTGCGATTGCCGGTGCGGCCGTTGCAGGTATTGCCGCGCTTGACCTGCTGTCGAGCATGGACAATCAGCAACGCAAACTCATGGGACAGGGGCCCACTATCAGCGGCGCGGTGAATGTCGAGAAATCCGTCACCATCAACAAGTCGCCGGAGGAATGCTATCGCTTCTGGCATGACTTCGAAGCGTTTCCCCGCTTCATGAAGCACATCGAATCCGTGCAGCTGACCGGTGAAAACCGCATGCACTGGAAAGCGACCGGGCCACTGGGCATGACCGTGGAATGGGATGCCGAGCTGACCGAGGACCAGCCGGGGAAACTACTGGCATGGCGCTCGGTCGAGGGTGCCGATGTCGACAATTCCGGCAGCGTACGCTTCGAGTCTGCGCCAGGTGGGCGCGGCACCATTGTGCGGGTCGTCATGCAATACAGTCCGCCGGCCGGTGTCGCCGGTGCGCTCATCGCCGGCATGTTCGGTGAAGAGCCGTCGCAACAGATTGACGAAGACCTGCGCCGCTTCAAGTGGCTCATCGAAACCGGCGAGATTCCGACTACCGTGGGCCAGCCATCTGGCCCGCGCGGCGCATGGAACCGCACACTGTTCAGGAAAGGAACACCAGGATGAGAGCAAATGTCTGGCATGGCAAACAGGATGTGCGGATCGACAATGTGCCTGATCCCGAAATACTGAATCCACGCGACGCCATCGTGAAGATCACGTCGACCGCGATCTGCGGCTCCGACCTGCATCTGTACAACGGCTTTGTGCCGACCATGGAGAAGGGCGACATCATCGGCCACGAATTCATGGGTGAGATCGTTGAGCTTGGCAAGGACGTGAAAAACCTGAAGATCGGCGATCGGGTGGTGGTGCCTTTCCCCATTGCCTGCGGCAATTGCTTCTTTTGCGAGGAAAAGCTGTATTCGGTCTGCGAAAACTCCAATCCCAATGCCGCGATGGCGGAAAAGATGTGGGGCCATTCACCGGCCGGTATCTTCGGCTATTCGCACCTGACCGGCGGTTATGCGGGCGGTCAGGCTGAATATGCGCGCGTGCCTTTTGCCGACGTCGGACCGATCAAGATCCCGGACGGCATGACCGATGAACAGGTGCTGTTCCTGTCCGATATTCTGCCGACCGGTTACATGGCGGCTGAAGCCTGCGACATCCGTCCCGGTTCCGTGGTCGCGGTGTGGGGATGCGGCCCGGTCGGCCAGTTCGCCATTCAGAGCGCCTATCTGCTCGGTGCGGAGCGCGTCATCGCGATTGACCGTTTTCCCGAGCGCCTGCGCATGGCGCGTGAAAAGTCGAAAGCGATCACCCTGGATTACGAAGAAGTCGATGTATCGGCCGCGCTGAAGGAGATGACCGGCGGCCGCGGACCGGATGCCTGTATCGATGCGGTTGGCATGGAGGCGCATGGCATGGGGTTGATGGGCGCCTACGACCGCGTCAAGCAGGCGATGAGCGTGGAAACCGATCGTCCGATTGCCCTGCGCCAGGCACTGATGGCGTGCCGGAACGGTGGCGTCGTGTCGATTCCCGGCGTATACGGCGGCTTCCTCGACAAGATCCCTTTCGGCTCGGTGATGAACCGCTCGCTGACCATCCGCACCGGCCAGACGCATGTGCAGCGTTACATGAAGCCGCTGCTCGAGCGTATCCAGAAAGGCGAAATCGATCCGACGGTTGTCATTACCCACCGCATGTCGCTCGACGAAGCGCCCCACGGCTTCGATATCTTCTGCAACAAGCAGGATGAATGTATCAAGATCGTACTGAAGCCTTAGTCTTAACCTAAGGCTTAAACGAGGCTGCGGGCTGCATATTCACCCTGCTGCGGGGCGCTACTGCACTTCGATGTGGTAGAGCCCCCACGGGCACCAGCCAAAGCGCTCGTTCAACGGGCGCGCCGCCATGTCCGGAAAACGGTCCGCATCGTAGACAGCCCACAGCGGTCCGAGTCCACCCAATGGTATCGGCCGTTCGTCGAGATGGGTCGCGACGATGAAGCGATGCTTTTTCAGGTCGGCTACCGCCACTGCCACCGCATAACCGTCCACGGCGCGCAGCAGCAACTTCGCATTGTCCTGCGGTCGGGCGCCTGCCGCCTTTACCACGTCAAGTAACAACGGGCCGCGCAATGCATGCGGCTGGCTGTCATATTCCAGGGTCGGACGAATGGCGACTGCGGGCATTGCCGCCAGCGCGGCGAAATCGAAGGTGTGCGCCTTGTCGAATTTCACGCCCTGCTTCTTCATCATCTGATCGAGCGCCGGATCCAGCGGTCCGCGGTTGCCGGCGCCGATTGCGCCGGTAATGGTAAGCAATGCCGGCCCCGGACGCGTTGTGTTACCCGCTTTGGCGTTGGCCATGGCGGGTAGTAGGGTTCCTGCGGCCAGTCCGGCACGGATGAATTCGCGCTTGTTCAAGTGTTCCCCTTGGGTGAATGGAGCGACCGATTTTAACGTAGAGCACTTATCAACATGCTGTTCGCCGTATTACTTTTCCTGGCCGTACACTACGATGAAATCCGTTCTTAGTGTTAGCGGTCCGTCTGCGCATCCGCCCTGATGCATTTGGGCAAGATCAAACACCGTATGTTGAGATTGTAAAAAAATTACGTTGCATGAGAATATGTATAAACGCGGGGACGTTTCAACCGCGTCAATCAAAAGCATTCAATAAAAGGAGGTCTCGTATGCGCATCATTTCCAGCGTGCTGCTTGGCAGTGTCGTTCTCACCGGCTGCGCCGGAATGTCCGGTAAGTCCGGCGATAGTCATGGAATGCCCACCCCCATCGCCGTGTCGCAGCTCAGCCCGACGCAAGGCAACAAGACCAACGGCGCCGTCAGTTTTGTGCAGAAAGGCGACAAAATCCTCGTCGATGCGCGCATCGATGGCTTACAGCCGGGACTGCATGGCTTCCATATCCATGAAAAGGGCGACTGCAGCGCACCTGACGCAACAAGTGCGGGTGGCCACTTCAATCCTTCCGCAAAACCGCATGGTGACCCGGCGCATTCGGGACATCACGCGGGTGACCTTGGTAACCTGAACGCCGATGCAGCCGGCAACGCAGTAATGCAGATGGCAGTTCCCTTGAGCGACTTCAGTCTTGCCAAAGACGCACCGAACAGCATAGTCGGCAAGGCGCTGATCGTCCATGCCGATCCGGACGATATGAAAACTCAGCCTACCGGTAATTCCGGCAAGCGCGTCGCTTGCGGCGTGATCCGGTTAAAGTAACGCGCGGGATTCAGGCAAATACAATCAATGCCACCAGTCCGGCAATCAATCCGAGCTTGGTGACCTGATACACCATGCGGTTCCATGCCTTGAAGCGGCGCCGGTACTGTCCCATTGCCCATGCAAAGCGAAACACTTTGTTGACGCCGCCGAGTTGGTCGCCCGTCTCGTTTGGCGAACTGGCTGCGGTCATCATTGTGTGTGCAAGAAAGCGGTTGACCGCTTGCGCCCAGCGATAGCGCATCGGCCGTTCAACATCGCAGAACAGGATGATACGGTTGCTATCGGTGTCATTTTTTGCCCAGTGAATGAAGGTTTCGTCGAACATGACGCCTTCGCCATCGCGCCAGCTGTAACGCTCGCCGTCCACTTCAATAAAGCAGCGGTCGCTGTTCGGTGTGACCAGTCCGAGGTGATAACGCAACGAACCGGCAAATGGATCACGGTGCATATTCAGCTTGCCGCCGGGCGGCAGTTCGGCAAACATCGCCGCCTTCACTGACGGAATGCCTCTTAGTAACGCGACCGTTTGTGGACACAGCCGTTCGGCCGACGGATGGCTGGCGTCATACCACTTCAGGTAAAAGCGCTTCCAGCCATATTTGAAAAAAGAATTAAATCCGGCATCGTCATTTTTTTCTGCGGCCCTGATCTTTTGCGCAGCTTGCAGCCGCAAGGCTTCGGCACGGATGACTTGCCAGTTTTGCTGCAGAACCTCCAGTTCGGAAAACCTATGCACATCGAAATAGGGGGTCGACGGTACATGTGAGAACGTGTGCAGGAACAGGTTGATCGGCGCCATGAAGGACGAGTGATCAAACAACTGCCGGAAAATCGGCAGCCGCACGCGGCCGCGGAAGTGAATGTGAAAAACCGAGACCAAATACAGCGAGACAATGGTCCATTTCATGGTGCAGCTCGAAAGCAAATACAAAAGCGGCACCCGTAAAAGGTGCCGGACATGGTCATTCAATAAACCAGGCCACCACGCTCGAATTTGATGTTTCTCAAGTGTCTTGCATTTGCGTTAGCTTGCAAGGACTGTACCGCGCACCAGAGATGATGAATCACAGGAAATCACCATTCAGGGCTGAAGGAATTCCTGGTATTTTTTGAGAATCGCGCCATACGTGCCGTTCTGTCGGATCGTCCTGAGCCCGGTATTGAATCCATTACGAACCGCAATGTCACGGAACGCCGCCATCCGAGGACTCGGAGGGAACAAGGGATGGAAGGTCAACGTCTGCACCGAATTGATGGGCGATTCGAGTTGCCGCGATAGATATCGGAACACCAGGCGATCCGTCACAACAACATCAGCCCGTCCGGTGAACAGCAACTTGTTCTGGGTCAGCTGCTGCGGATATTCCTTGTACGCCGGGTGCCCGGTGACGGCATTTTTGTAGGTGTCGCCAAGAACCAGGCTGGCATTCTGGAACGCGGCGACCGAATACAAGCGTAAATCATCTATCCCGCGCAGCCGGACCTGCCGACTGGCCAGGGAAATCGCAAAATTCTGATAATGCAGGTAGGGTTCGGAAATGTATTCCTCGCCGCCAATGCCTTCCGTAACACTCAGCATGCCATCAAGGTGATGTGCGCGCAGCAGTGCCAAGGCGCGGGCTGGTGGCAAATGTTGGGCAACCATCTTGTAGCCGCCGGCTTCCAGTGCTTTTTCGGCAATTTCGTATTCAAGACCGCCTGCCCCGGAGCCCATGATATACGGCGGCTTGGTAAGGCCGACGCCGATCTGCACCTCAACGAGCGGCGCACCGGTACTGGCCATGCCTTGCCTGGCAGGGGCAAGCACCAACGCCAGCAGCAGGGATAGTGCATACCTTCGCCGCTGCGGATTGCGTATTAAGGTGGGGCTGCGTGTGGAAAACATAAGGTATAACGCCGTGCAGAGAGCTTTCTGCAGTGTAGCCACTCCTGACATGACCGAAAGCCGATTATAGGTCGGGAAAGAAAATAACGCTGCTCGATATCAAGACCTTTTTATGGCCTCTTTCCAACGTTCAGGAAAAGTTTGAGTCTACCGTATGCAGCGCTTGCCTGCCCTGGTGTTCGTGCAGCGTTCCAGAAATGCGCGCTGTTATGCCATAGGCCAGTACGGTGAGTTGCGCAAGCGCGTTAATACCGGCGACCAGGGCAAACAATGGGCTTTTTACGACATAAATGGCATACAGGATCGTAACCAGGGTAACGCCTATCCATCCGCCCCAAGTCAATAGAGAAATCGAACGGCGCATGAGTGGATCACGGTGGTAGCGCAAAATCTGTGGGATATATAGAGCCGTCGCGGCGAGGCCGGAGACACCATACAAAACGCTTAACACTTGTTCCATGGTTTCCTGATAAGTGCATCCATCCAATATCAAAGCGCTGTTCAGCCCTTGATGGGCAATAGACCGGTGCTGTCCGGAAATGTTCCCTTGGGAAATTTTTTAACGCATTGGCGATCTTGCGAAGACATGGCGCTTGTGTTTTCACAACCGCTGTTCTGCAGCCGCATTGAATAATGTGCAAGGAGAAAATCCAGCATGGCAGTTCGCTGCGCCGGCTATTGTTTGAAGGTCTGCGCCAAACCAGCTTGCCGGACCACTTTATCTGGGGAGAAGGAAGATATGAAGAACGCAATCCATGCGCGATACAGCGAAGCACCAGCTGGGGGATTTGTTGACAAGATCCTGGCAGCACAGCGACGCAAGCTATTCGAGTCCTTTCTGGAATTCAAGAAGGGTAACGCCAACGACACCACGCTCAATGTGGGCATGATGCCGGCAACGCTGTTCGAAAAGCCGGATTACCTGAGCATGTGGAGCGACCAGAAGGAACGCTCCCGCATTTTGTCCTATCAGATTGAACCGCCCGTGACCGGCCCGGCCCAGCGCGGTGCGCCGATAGCCAAAGAAGAAGGACTGCTTCTGCCATTCTCCGACGGCGCATTCGACTGGGTGGTATGCAATGAAGTGATCGAACACGTCGGCAATAATGCCCGGCAATTTGCGCTGGTAAAGGAGTTGTACCGCGTCGCCCGGAAAGGCGTTTTTGTGTCGACCTCCAACCGCCGGCATCCGATTGAATTCAATACTGGCATGCCACTCATTCATTTGCTGCCGATACCGGTATGGCGCGGAATTCTCGGCAAGACGGGCCATCATGGCTGGGCATCAGAGTCTGTGCTGAACCTGGTGGACGGTCCTGCGCTGTACCGCTTCGCCGAGATGCTGCCGGGTTCGCCAAAGCACGATGTCGGGCATAAACGTGTGTTCGGGGCCAAGGCGCATTTCTTCCTGATGATTCATAAACCGCAAGTCAAATGATGCGAAATGACATGAATCCGGATAACGGGAGCGCTCGTACAATCGATTAAGGGGCAGCGTTGCCTTGCGCGCTGACTGTCCTGGCTGTTCTTCATGTCCATCGCTAACCGACACTGAATCCGAAATGATAAAACGCCTGAGCGCTGCATGCGCTGTTCTTGCATTGCTCACCAGCTTGCCCGCCGCCGCACATGAGTTCTGGATGATGGCAAAGCCGTTTTCACCGGGCGTCGGCGCATCCACGTCGATTACGCTGCATGTCGGGGAATATTTCCATGGCGACCTGTTGCCTATCGCGTCAAGGCAAACAGCTGCGCTGCTGCTCTATTCAAAAGGCAATCCACGTGATCTGCAGAGGCAGTTGCCGACCGACACGGCGCTACCGGATTTGCAGATGACCTTCCCGAATTCCGGCACTTACATGCTGGCCTACGACAGCAATCCCAGCCAGATTGCGCTCGCACCGGATAAATTTCACGCCTATCTGCATGACGAGGGACTGGACCACATCATTCGCCAGCGCGAAGACGCAGGCAACGCCACTGCGCCCGGGCGCGAACGCTACCGGCGTAACGTCAAAACCCTGTTACGTGTCGGCGGCAAGTCCGATGGCAGCTATGCGGCGCTGACAGGACAACGCCTGGAAATCGTGCCGACTTCGGACCCGCTGGCCAAGTCGGCAGGCGACAACCTGAGCTTCACACTGTTTTTTGACAGCAAGCCATTGCCAAACGCCCTGGTCAAGGCATGGCATAAACGCGAAGGGCAAACCATCATGATCCGTGCACGTACCGGGGCTGACGGCAAGGTCAGTTTCGGCCTGCCCTATGCGGGACCCTGGATGATCAGCGTGGTGCATATGGTACCGGCCGTCGATGCGCCGGAGGTAGACTGGGATAGTTTCTGGGGAAACCTGACATTTGAACTGGCTGGAAGAAAAAGCGGCCGATAGACGCGTTCACCATGCTATCCATCGGCCGACGATGCCAAGTTGTCTGAATTGTCTGAAGTTAACCGCCGAAGTACGGGTCCGAGGCGGAGTCATGACGGTTGTTGCCTGTCCACTGTCGTTCGGATGAACCCGCACCACCCATCATCCCGCTGTGCATGCGGCCGTCGCCGCTCATCATGCTGGTACCGCTGGACATCCCACTTCCTTGATGCATTCCCATGCCCGAACAGCCGGCAAGAAAAGCTACGATGGCCATAATGGAAAGTTTCTTCATATTGCACCTGTCCTGGTTATTGTTGCATTGAGTCAGGCGCGTCCCCAACATCGTTGCAGACGCGTGGTGCTGTACTATAGGACGCGTGTCGGAGGGCTTATGGCCGGTGCAATAAGGTTTGAGGCAGCTCAAGCAGGCAGCAGGTTGACGCTCAGGCTTGCCGGATGAAGAGTGTGGATTCAAGCATGAATGGGCCGGTGGAAAATTATGAGCCTATGGAAAAAATGTGCCGTCGCCACACAACGAAGTTCATCTCGCGGAAAAGCTCTTTTAACGGGCAACTCGCTCGGCCAGCCAGTCTGAACATTGCAATAAAAAACGCCCCGGCTGGCGGGGCGTTTTTCAGGAAAGATAGCAGCGCGTTGGCGCCTTTTCCGGATCAGCGAGTAACCGGTTTGTAGCGGACACGCTTGGGCTTCGCGCCTTCCTCACCCAGACGCTTTTTCTTGTCGGCTTCGTATTCCTGATAATTACCGTCAAAGAATACAACCTGTGAATCGCCCTCGAAGGCCAGGATATGCGTGGCAATCCGGTCGAGGAACCAGCGATCGTGCGAAATCACCATCACGCTGCCGGCAAACTCGAGCAGCGCATCTTCCAGCGCACGCAGGGTTTCGACGTCGAGGTCATTGGACGGTTCGTCAAGCAGCAGCACATTACCGCCCATCAGCAGCGTCTTCGCCAGGTGCAGGCGTCCGCGTTCACCGCCGGACAGGTTACCCACGATCTTCTGCTGATCGCCGCCCTTGAAGTTGAAGCGACCGAGATAGGCGCGCGATGGCATTTCGAATCGTCCAACGGTCAGGATGTCGGCACCGTTCGAGACGTCTTCAAATACCGTCTTCTTGTTTTCGAGTTGTTCGCGCGACTGCTCGACCAGAGACAGTCTGACTGTCGGGCCGATCACCACTTCGCCGCTATCCGGTTGTTCTGTGCCGGCGATCATCTTGAACAATGTCGATTTACCGGCGCCGTTCGGGCCGATGATGCCGACGATGGCGCCCGCCGGGATCTTGAAGCTGAGGTTGTCGATCAGCAAGCGATCGCCGAAGGCCTTGCTCACATTCTTGAATTCGATGACTTCATTACCGAGGCGCTCCGCAACCGGAATGAAAATTTCCTGGGTCTCGTTGCGCTTCTGGTATTCGTGTTCGGACAGTTCATTGAAGCGGGCCAGACGCGCCTTACTCTTGGCCTGGCGGCCCTTCGGATTCTGGCGCACCCACTCTAGTTCCTTGGCAATGGTTTTCTGGCGCGCGGACTCGGTCGCTTCCTCCTGTTTCAGGCGGGCTTCCTTCTGCTCCAGCCACGAGCTGTAATTGCCTTTCCAGGGAATGCCGTGGCCGCGGTCAAGCTCGAGAATCCATTCGGCCGCATTATCAAGGAAGTAACGATCGTGGGTGATGCCGACGACGGTACCCGGGAAGCGCTGCAGGAATTGCTCGAGCCAGTCCACCGATTCCGCGTCCAGGTGGTTGGTCGGCTCATCCAGCAGCAGCATGTCCGGCTTCGACAGCAGCAGGCGGCACAGTGCGACACGGCGTTTTTCACCACCGGACAGCACGCCGATCTTGGCGTCCCAGGGCGGCAGGCGCAATGCATCGGCTGCCATTTCCAGTTGCAGGTTGACGTTGTTGCCGTCGCTGGCGGCGATGATCGCTTCCAGCCGAGCCTGCTCGGCGGCCAGCGCGTCGAAGTCGGCATCCGGCTCCGCATAGGCGGCATACACCGCGTCCAGCTTCGCCTGTGCCTCGAAGACTTCGCCCAGCGCGGATTCGACGGCCTGGCGCACGGTCTGTTCGGGATCCAGCTGCGGTTCCTGCGGCAGGTAACCGATGTTCAGTCCCGGCATCGGGACGGCTTCACCTTCGATTTCCTTATCGATACCTGCCATGATCTTGAGCAGCGTGGATTTGCCCGAGCCGTTCAGGCCAAGCACGCCAATCTTGGCGCCGGGAAAGAAAGAAAGCGAAATATCTTTAAGAATCTGGCGCTTGGGCGGGACAATTTTGCCCACGCGGTTCATGGTATAGACGTATTGAGCCATAGGAATATCAGAGATCGAGAAATCGCCCTAAAAGAGGAAGAATGCAAGCATAACCGATCATGCCTTACGAAGGCGCGGCCTGAGAGGGAAAACCGGATTGGCAAGCTGCGGTAAAGCATTGTTGAGGAATTTTGTGTTTAGCGGTCAGGGCGACTTCACCATCACCATTGAAGTGGCGCATGCGCGCGTGTTCGCAGGCATGTCAAAATTCACTTGCAATTCCGTCGTACAGCTCCTATTGTGCAATGCACCATAACAACATAACACCACACGTGGCACATTCCCATCACAAGTCCGGTCTTGCCCCCCTTACGCTGGCGGCAATCGGCATTGTTTACGGCGACATCGGCACCAGCCCGCTGTACACCATGAAAGAAGTCTTTTCCAAGGAGCATGGACTTCCGCTCACCCCCGACAACATCATGGGTATCGTGTCCCTGATTTTCTGGGGACTCACCGTCATCGTTTCGCTCAAGTATGTCACGCTGGTCCTGCGCGCCAACAACCGCGGCGAAGGCGGAATCATGGCCCTCATGGCGCTCGCCTTGTCGTCGGTCAGCCGCTCAGGGAGATTCTATTTTCCGCTGATGGTAATGGGTTTATTCGGCGCCACCCTGTTTTACGGCGACAGCATTATCACACCGGCGATTTCGGTCCTCTCGGCCATCGAAGGACTGGAAGTCGCAGCGCCCGGACTGGAGCCTTTCGTCGTACCGCTGACGGTAATCGTCCTGGTTGGTCTTTATTCGCTGCAGGCGCGTGGCACCGCCGGCATCGGCAAATGGTTCGGTCCCATCATGGTGGTCTGGTTTGCGACACTGGCAGTCATGGGTATTGTCAATATCATTGAAGCTCCCGTCATCCTCGCCGCGCTCAATCCACTGTATGCGCTGAAATTCATGGCTCAGAACGGGCTGGTCGCCTTTATCGCACTGGGCGCAGTCGTGCTGGCGTTCACCGGTGCGGAAGCGCTCTATGCCGACATGGGGCATTTCGGTCCCAAGCCTATACGCATGGCATGGTTCCTGGTTGCTTTTCCCGGCCTGGCTCTGAACTACCTGGGCCAGGGCGCGCTCCTGATTCACCGCCCTGAGGCGGTCGACAGCCCCTTCTTCCAGCAGCTTGGACCCTGGAGCATTTATCCGCTGGTGGCCTTGTCAACCATAGCAACCGTGATCGCGTCGCAAGCCACGATTTCCGGTACGTTTTCGATGACCAAGCAGGCGATCGCACTGGGTTTTCTGCCGCGAATGCGCGTCGAGCATACGTCGGCAACTGAAATGGGACAAATCTACCTGCCCATGGTGAACTGGCTGCAACTTGCCATCGTGGTGCTCGCGGTGATCGGCTTCGGCTCGTCAAGCAACCTGGCCGCCGCGTACGGTATCGCCGTCACCGCCACGATGCTGGTTACCACGGTGCTGACTTTTTTTGTGATTCGCTACCGTTGGCACTACAACCTGTTGCTGTGCTTCTTCGCCACCGGCTTTTTCCTGATCATCGACGTCGCGCTGTTTTCGTCCAATGCATTGAAAATTCTGCATGGCGGCTGGTTTCCGCTACTACTGGGTATCGTGCTGTTTACGACCATGCTGACCTGGAAGCGTGGCCGCGAACTGGTGTTCGATAACCTGCAAAAACATGCGATTCCGCTGGACGCTTTCCTGGAGTCGCTATTCATTGCGCCGCCGATACGTGTTCCTGGCACCGCCATTTATCTGCGCGGCGAAACCGATGGTGTGCCGCACGCGATGCTGCACAACCTGTCACATAACAAGGTGCTGCACGAAAGGGTCATCTTCCTGACCGTGAAAATTCATGAAGTCCCATGGGTACCGCTGGCCGAGCGTGTGCGTGTGTACGCCTTAGGTCATGAGTGCTATCAGCTTAACGTGCATTACGGCTTCAAGGATGAGCCCAACATTCCGCAAGCGCTGGAAGCTGCTGCTGAATTCGGACTCACATTCGAATCCCTGGAAACTTCCTATTTCATCGCCCGCCAGACCGTGATCCACGGACCTGGCGCCGGGATGGCGCCGTGGCGCGAGCACCTGTTCGTCGGCATGTCACGCAATGCGCGCGGGGCCGCGGACTATTACCAGGTACCGTCGAACCGCGTGATTGAACTGGGTACGCAGATCATGATTTGACGGCGTAGGATGCGCCGGTTTCCGGCGTGCGTTGAAGTCAGGCGTTGGACGCCTTGCGGCTCCATGCCTGCCACAATCCCTCCAGCGAATACACCGCCAGTGCGCCCCAGATCAACGCGAATCCGGCAAGGCGCGCCCCGCCAAACGGCTCATGGTAAAGCCACACGCCCAGCAGCAACTGAATCGTCGGTCCGATATATTGCAGCAGTCCCAGCAGCGATAGCGGAATACGCCGCGCTCCGGCCGCAAACAGCAGCAATGGAATCGCTGTAATCGGACCGGATGCCGCCAGCAGCAGTTGCGTACTGGTCGACGCTGTGATGAAGGCGTTATGGCTTTGGCTCGTCAACACGGCCAGATAAATAAACGCTACCGGAAACAGCAACAGCGTTTCCAGTGCAAGGCCTTCCAGCGCACCCAGCGATGCGGTCTTGCGCAGCAAGCCGTAAAACGCAAACGTCGCGGCCAGCAGCAACGCAATCCATGGCAAATGCCCGCCATGCCAGGTCAGCCAGGCAACACCGCAGGCTGCCAGCGCGACGGCCATCCACTGCACCACGCGTAAGCGTTCGCGCAATAGCAGCGATCCCAGCAGCACGTTGAACAGGGGATTGATGAAATAACCGAGACTGGCCTCGACCACGTTGCCGTTGTTGACCGCCCAGATGTAGATGAACCAGTTGCTCGACAGCAGCACCGCGCTGGCCGCGAAACCTGCCAGCACTTTGGGCTGACGCATGACACCCCGCAGCCATCCCCAGTGGCGACGCCAGGTCAGCACCACCACGACGAAGGCCAGCGACCACACCATGCGATGCAGAAGAATTTCGAGTGGCGGGATTTCCTGCAGCGACTTGAAATATAGGGGAAAGATGCCCCACAGCGCGTAAGCCGTGGCGGCGTAGAGCATGCCAATATTCATAAGGGATTCGGTTGTAGGAGTATGCCGCGCCGATTGCCAATGCAGGCGAATGCAGCATGCGGCAACGCCACGGAAGCGGGATGCCCGCGAGCCCGTACATTATGTCAGCAATCGTCATGCCGCGTGATTGCGCTGAGCGCTCTGCAATATGCAATGCGCAAGATTGGACAACAGTATTCTTGGATAACAGCATTCGTGTACCACCATGCTTGGCACGCATTGCGCCTGCGGTTATGATCAGTTGCAGCAGCCGATATCAACGGATATCAATTCATCACCTTGCGACTTCATGACATCCACCCCCATCACTCTCATCAACATGATTCGCCAGACCGCATGGGCGCATTCGCTCACCGCTACGCAAATGGCGCAGGTCGAACAGGATGTCGTCGAGCGTTTCGTCCCGGCGGGCGGCTATGTCTGTCGCAAGGGCGAGCCCGTTGATTGCTGGATCGGTACCATCGATGGTTTGCTGAAGATGAGTAGCGTTTCGCCGGAAGGCAAGTCGATTACTTTTACCGGGGTCCTGACCGGCGCCTGGTTTGGCGAGGGCTCGCTGCTCAAGAGCGGGCCGAGGCAATACGATGTGGTCGCCTTGCGCGATACCCGCCTAGCCGAGATACCACGTGCAACTTTTCTTCATCTGCTCGATAACAGCATCGGCTTCAACCGTTTCGTCATGACGCTGCTCAACGAGCGTCTGAGCCTGTTCATTTCACTGGTTGAGTATGATCGCATGCTCGACACTAACGCGCGCCTTGCACGGTGTCTCGCCGCACTGTTCAATCCGCACCTCAATCCGGGTATCAGCCATCAGCTGAAAATTTCGCAGGAAGAGATCGGCTACTTGTGTGGCGCATCGCGACAGCGCGTCAACGGCGCTATTCGCGTGCTTGAGGATGCGGGACTGGTACGCGCCGAATACGGCGCCATTACCGTGCTCGATCTCGATGGATTGCGCAGGTTTCAGGGATAAGGCTTCGGGCAATGTCAATCGCAAGCGGTCTATTAGTCGGACCTGAGCGAAGACCGACGTGGTCGCGTGCTGGGGTTGCACGCGACCACCCTGACGTTACAGGACGTCATGCCGCATGCGGTAAGCCTTTCTGCACAGCCGTATATTTCTCCAACAAGGCTTTGCGCTGCGTTTGATACTGCTGCACTGCTGACTCCTTGACATGCCCGAAGCCGCGTACTTTTTCCGGAAGGCCGGCAATCTCGATTGCCAGTGCAAGCCGGTCGGCGCTCAGTGTGTCGAGCAGCGACAGGATCATGGCGCGGTACTCGGCGATCAACTGCCGCTCCATCTTGCGCTCGGCGGTATAGCCGAACACATCGAGCTTCGTCCCGCGCAGTTTCTTCAGCTTTGCCAATACGCGGAAACCTTGCCATACCCAGGAACCATACTGCGCTTTGACCAGATGGCCCTTGGCATCCTTTTTGGCGAGCAGCGGCGGCGCCAGGTTGAATTTGAGCGAGAAGTCCCCGTCGAACTGCTTCTTCAGCGATTCGACGAACTGGCCGTCGGTGTACAGACGTGCCACTTCATATTCATCCTTGTACGCCATCAGCTTGAAATATGACTTCGCTACCGCCCGCGCCAGCTTGTCGCCCTGGCCCAACGCGGCTTCGGCATTGCGCACGGCGTTGACCAGCTGCTCGTACTGCGCCGCATACCCGGTATCCTGATAATCGGTCAGAAATGCGACACGCCGCTTGATCAGGGTATTGAGGCTTTCCGGCATCTGCACGGTAACGGTCTGAGCCGGTACCGCGATGCGTTCGACGCGTGCAAGATCGACTGCGGCGCGCCGTCCCCACAGGAAGCTTTTCTTGTTTGACTCGACCGCAACCCCATTCAATTCGATTGCCCGCAGCAGTGCTGCTTCGGAGACCGGCAGTGCGCCCTTCTGGTAAGCAAAACCGAGCATGAACAGGTTGGTGGCAATCGCGTCGCCCATCAAGGCGGTCGCAAGGCGTGTCGCATCGATGTAATCGGCGCGGTTGGTGACCGATTCATTGATCAGCGTCTGTACTTCCTCGAACGGGAACTGCCAGTCCGGGCTCTTGGCGAAATGCCCGGTCGGTTGCTGGTGCGTATTGACGACGGCGCGTGTGCGTCCGGCGCGCATCTTGGCGATGGCATCGGCTGCGCCTGCTGTCAGCATGTCACAGCCAAGCACCAGGTCGGCCTCGCCGGTCGCGATGCGCTGAGCGCGGATGCTGCCCGGCGTGCGTGCGATACGGATATGCGAGGTGACCGAACCGTTCTTCTGGGACATGCCCGTCATGTCCAGCACCGATACGCCTTTTCCTTCGAGGTGCGCAGCCATGCCGAGCAGGGCGCCAATGGTGATCACACCGGTGCCGCCAATGCCGTTGAGCAGGATGTTGTACGGTGCGTCGCAGCCTGGCAAAGCCGGATCGGGCAGGGCGCCGAAATCATCCTGTTTCGCGGTGCCGGTTTTCGATTTCTTCAGGGTGCCGCCCTCGACTGTGACAAAGCTCGGGCAAAAGCCTTTGACGCAGGAATAGTCCTTGTTGCAGGACGACTGGTCGATGGTGCGCTTGCGGCCGAATTCGGTTTCCAGCGGCATGATCGAGGTACAGTTCGATTGCACGCCGCAGTCGCCACACCCCTCGCACACCGCGGCATTGATGAACAGTCGCTTGTTGGGGTCGGGGTATTCGCCTTTCTTGCGACGGCGGCGCTTTTCGGCAGCGCAGGTCTGGTCGTAAATCAGGACTGAGACGCCCGGCACTTCACGCAATTCGCGCTGTACCGCATCCATGTCCTTGCGATCGTGCAAGCTCACATTGGCCGGCAGTGACGAGCGATCCTGGTAGCGGCCGAGGTCTTCCGTGACCAGCGCGATGCGTTGCACGCCTTCGGCCGCCATCTGCTGCGCGATCATCGGCACCGAGACCGTGCCGTCCACCGGCTGGCCGCCGGTCATCGCAACCGCGTCGTTGTACAGGATCTTGTAGGTCATGTTGACCTTGGCCGCGACCGCTGCACGGATGGCCAGGTAACCGGAATGGAAATAGGTGCCATCGCCCAGATTCTGGAATACGTGCGGCACCTTGGAAAATGCCGCCTGGCCTATCCATGGTGCGCCTTCACCGCCCATGTGCGTGGTCAGCTTGTTGAATTCCGGGTAGATCGCGGTGGCCATCACGTGGCAACCGATACCGGCCAGCGCAAAGCTGCCTTCGGGAACTTTGGTCGACGTATTGTGCGGGCAGCCGGAGCAGTAATAGGCCGGACGTGGCGGCGTGTTCACCGCTTTGGTCAGCACCTTGTCCTTGGCTTCAAGGAAAGTCAGGCGGGCCTTGATCAGGTCGCTGGTATGAAAGCGGGCGATGCGCTGCGCGATTACGCGCGCGATCTGCGCGACCGAAAAGTCGGCTTTCGAGGTCAGCAACCAGTCGCCGCGTGGATGCACCCATTCGCCTTTTTCGTCGAACTTGCCGATCACACGCGGGCGGACGTCATCACGCCAGTTGTAAAGTTGTTCCTTGAGCTGATATTCGACGATCTGGCGCTTTTCTTCGACCACCAGAATTTCATCGAGACCTTGGGCAAATTCGCGCACGCCGTCCGGCTCCAGCGGCCAGGGCATCGATACCTTGAACAGGCGGATGCCGATGTCGGCGGCCATCTTTTCATTGATGCCGAGTTCTTCCATCGCTTCCAGCACATCGAGGTAAGACTTGCCCGAGGCAATGATGCCCAGTCGTGCGTTCGGACTGTCGATGGTGGTGTGGTTAAGCTTGTTGGCGCGCGCATAGGCCAGGGCCGCATAGATCTTGTAGTCCTGCATCAGCGCTTCCTGCTTGCGCGCCTGGATGCCGAGCGTGTCGGTCGACAGCCGTGCATTCAGTCCGCCCTCCGGCATCACGAAATCGGTCGGGTAGGCGATTTGCAGGCGGAAGGGATCGGCATCGACCGAGGCGGTCGATTCGACCGTATCGGCCAGTGCCTTGAAGCCGACCGCGCAACCGGAATAACGGGACATCGCCCAGGCGTGCAAGCCGAGATCCAGGTATTCCTGCACGTTGCAGGGATACAGCATCGGGATCATGCAGGCTGAAAAGATATGGTCGGACTGGTGCGGCAGCGTCGATGAGTACGCGCCATGGTCGTCGCCGGCCACTAGCAGGATGCCGCCGTGCTTTGCGGTGCCGGCATGGTTCATGTGCTTGAAGACGTCGCCGCAACGGTCCACGCCCGGTCCCTTGCCGTACCACATCGCAAACACGCCATCGTATTTGGCCGGTCCGATCAGGTCGACCTGCTGCGTACCCCAGACCGCGGTCGCCGCCAAGTCTTCATTGACGCCAGGGACAAACCTGACATGGTTTTCCTCGAGGATCTTTTGTGTCTTCCAGAGGGTTTCATCGAGCCCGCCCAAAGGCGAGCCGCGATAGCCGGAAATGAAACCGGCGGTATTGAGTCCAGCCGCCAGATCGCGCTGACGCTGCATCAGCGGCAGACGTACAAGCGCCTGTATGCCCGAAAGAAAAATCTTGCCGGAAGTGAGGGTGTATTTGTCGTCGAGTTTGACGGGGGCGAGAGCAGAAGCGCCGGTGGATACGGCGTCTGTCAGCCCAGCAGTGGCCACTGCTGTATCGGCTTGCATTACATTGTCTCCAAAATGGTGATTTCAGATAGCGCCTGGCATTAAGGCTGTCGGGTAAGACGGACTTCATGCCAATGTCGCCGGATCGTTGTCGGATCCATGCAGCAAACTCTGGTGTGAATCTGCTATGACCTGAAGTGTAGGGCGGGCGACAAACAGATGCAAATATGGAATGCGGATGGGGGTATAAGTTAAACTTATACCTTGTGCGTCGAGCGACTCAGGAGCCTAGTGCCTCGGCGCTTGACCACTGGCCGCTTTCACACAAGTCCCGGGTGATAGCGAGGACCAGACGGCGTACCGCGGCAGCGCCGTTGGTTAGTGGAATGTTTTTTGAGTAGCAGAGCGCCACGGTACGCGACATCCGGACGTCGCTGATCGGATACGCAACAAGCAGGCCGCGTTCGATTTCCGACAGCAGGGGCGCGACAGGGAGGATCGTCGCCCCGATGTCGGCAAGCAGCGCAGATTTCAGGATAGCAACAGAATTGATGTCGATGACATTCGACACCGACAGTCCGGCGGTACGCACGCAGTTCTCGATCCGTGGACGCACGCCGTGTTGCAATCCGGGCAGGATCAGCGGCACCTGCAACGCCTTGGCCAGTGCAATCGATGCCGCCTTCGGTGCAAACTGCGACGCTGCACGCGTCACGAACATCATGTCTTCTTCGACCAGCGGCGTTGTTGCAAACGAGCCGAGTTGCCCATCATCGAACAGCACCGCGAGATTAATGCGACCGGATTTGAGCTGGTCGATCAGTGTGCCGGACAATTCCTCGGTCAGCTGCAGTGAGATTTCCGGATAGGTCTGGCGCACCGCGGTCAGCAACGGCAGCGCCAACGCGTTCGATACGCTTTGCGGGATTCCCAATGCCACCGTGCCGGATGGCTTGTCGGCAGACTGGGCAACCGCCGACCTGGCGTCGTCGACCTGTTTTAGGATCGCTTGCGCATGCTCATAAAAGATCTTGCCGGCATCAGTTGACAGCACGCCCTGTGCGCTGCGATGCAGCAATTGTGCGCCGAGTTCCTCTTCCAGTTGCTGGATCTGCTGGGTCAACGCCGGTTGCGCGATGTGCAGCACGCGGGCTGCGCGCGACAGTGACCCGTGGTCGACGATGGCAACAAAGTAGCGAAGTTGGCGGAGTTCCATGGGCGGGATGATAACCGGGATTGCCGCAGCAGCCCGCGTTTGTCCGTCAAGCGGCCGGCCTGATCGGTTTGCGCTCGATAAAAGACGACAGGATCAGCGAGGTCGACGTTACGCCGCAGCGAGTCAGCTCGACGATCACTTTCTCCAGTTCGCCTACCGAACTCGCTACCACTTTGACGATGCTGCAGTCATCGCCGGTAATCGAATGACATTCGACAATCTGCGGCACTTGGGCGGCCACCACTTCGACAGGCGTTTCATGGCTGCGCTTTGAAACACGAATGAAGGCGGTAATACCGTAACCCAAAGCGGCCGGATTAACGCGCGCATGGTAGCCCGTGATCACGCCGGTAGTTTCCATGCGTCGCACCCGCTCAGCCACCGCTGGCTGGCTCATATGGATACGCCTTCCGATTTCGGCCAGCGTGATGCGGGCGTCGCCTTGTAGGATCTCGAGAATCTTCGCATCCATCAGATCAAATTCATACTTCATGGCGATTCCACAAAATTTCAATGAAAGAAAAGGAGAAAACAGAAATTTGCCTTTGATTATCTATTTTAACAGCGCTTTTTCACCACTAGACTGAATATCCGTAAAAGAAGGATAACAACATGCGAACCCTCCCCAGACTTGCCTTGCTCGCCCTGCTGACTGTGTATCTGGTCTGGGGCTCGACTTACCTGGCGATTCACTTTGCCTTATTCTCGTTTCCTCCCTTTTTGCTGATGGGAAGCCGTTTTCTCGTCGCCGGCGCACTGTTGTTTGCGGTACTGAAGCTGCGTGGCACGTCCAGTCCGACTGGCCGCCAATGGCGAGACGCCGGCATTGTCGGCGCACTGTTACTTGGCGGCGGCATGGGGTTCACGGCGGTCGCGCAGCAAACCGTTTCGTCCGGATTGACAGCGGTCTTCATCGCCAGCGCACCCCTGATGTTTGCATTGTGGTCCGGCCTTTTCGGCGACTGGCCGGGCCGCCGTGACTGGGTCGGCATTGTGCTTGGCTTTTGCGGGGCCATGCTGCTGGCAAGCGGTGGTGAAATGGCGGCCAGCCCGATCGGCGTGATTGCCTTATCGGTCGCTGTATGCAGCTGGACTTTCGGTTCGGTGCTGTCGCAAAAGAAGCTGGCCATGGCGCCCGGCGCCATGGGCTTTGCCAGTGAAATGCTTTTGGGCGGCGCCTTGCTGACTGTCGCCGGTCTCCTGCAAGGAGAGCGCATCACCTTGCCGATCGATACCCAGGCATGGTGGGCCTGGACCTATCTGGTCACCGCCGGATCGCTTGGGGCCTTTTCTGCCTATATGTATTTACTGTCGCGAGTGTCTCCTGCGCTCGCCTCCAGTTATGCCTATGTGAATCCGGTGATTGCCGTTGCGCTGGGCGTCGCACTGGCCGGTGAAACGGTTGGGGCGCGTGAAATGGTCGCCATGGGCATCATCCTTGGCAGCGTGATTTTGCTGACCACCTCGCGCACCGCCACCAAACCGGCGGACAAGCCGACGCAGCAAAGAGACGATCTCACCCCGCAACTGAAACCAAGGAGAGCAACATGAGCTGGGAAACCTTCCTGATTTTCCTCGTCACCACCGCGGTGGTCTGTCTGACGCCGGGGCCGGCGGCCTTGCTGGTGGTCGCGCAAGGCATGTCGAACGGCTATCGGCGGTCGTACTGGGCGATTGCTGGCATCGCGCTTGGCAATGCCATTTATTTCGCCTTGTCGGCAACTGGTGTCGCCGCACTGATCGTTGCCAGCAGTACCCTGTTTTCGGTGATTAAATGGATAGGAGTTGCCTACCTGTTCTATCTCGGCATCTCAGCGATCCGCAGCAAAGCGAGCGCACTGACCGTGAGCAACGACGCCACCCATGCGACTACCGGTATCCGTGCTTTCTGGCAGGCGATGGTGGTCGAACTGTCCAACCCCAAGGCTTTGCTGTACTTCGTCGCCCTGCTGCCGCAGTTTATTGATCCCTCGCGCCCAGTCGGGCCGCAATTACTGATATTCGGTATTACCTGCATCGGTCTGGATACGATGGCTTACAGCTTGTATGCCTGGCTGGGCAGCAAGACGCGGCGCTTTACCGCAAATGCGCGCTTTGTGAAGACCAGTAACCGTGCGGCCGGTGGCTTGCTGATGGTCGCAGGCGCGATGATGGCAACCTTGAAAAAGGTGGCCTGAACCAGGCGGGACAAGTCGGCGTGGGGCTTTACCCGTCTTTAATATAAACGATGGATGCACGAGGCTCTGTTTAGTCGGTAGCAGACAAAGGAGCAGGCGAATTGGCGGGGGCTGGCTGGAACCCTGACACTCAGAAGAATTCGACGGTATCGTTCGAGACTTCAGAATGCAGTTCGCCGCTCTTGACCAGTTCGTCGTAGTAGCAGACGCGGTTGCGGCCATTGGCCTTGGCGTAGTACAGGGCCTGATCGGCGTGGCCAAGGATGACCACCGGCGATTCATTGGAAATACTGGCAAAGCCAAGGCTGACAGTGACTTTTCCGACCTGCGGGAACTCATGCTGCTCGACGTTGGTACGGAAGCGTTCGAAAATCTTGCGGGCGTCTTCCAGCGTGGTGGAGCGCAGCAACACCACAAATTCCTCGCCGCCGAACCGGAATACGCGGTCCTGCGAACGGAACGACTGGCGCAAAAGATTGGCTACCAGGATCAGCACTTCGTCGCCGTAGAGATGGCCAAACTGGTCATTAACCCGTTTGAAATGATCGATGTCGACCACCGCCAGCCATTGCCCGATGCCGGGTGCCGGCTGATGCCGGCGCTCATCCCGCTCTTGTAGCCCGCTTTCCGGCGAACTGGAGGTCAGAAGGCGTGAAAATTTTTCATCGAAGGTTTTCCGGTTGAGCAAGCCGGTCAGCGAGTCGCGTTCGCTGTAATCGAGGATGTTCTGGTAATTCCGGTAGACGCTCAGTATGCCTTCCATCATATGTAGCGTATGGCTGCTGTAAGGCGTCGGATTGGTCACTTCGAGGCAGGTGCTGACCTTGTCGTTCAGCCAGACCGGCAGCCAAAGCGTACGGTCGCCGGCGGCATTGACGTCTTCCATGCAGGTCTTGCGCTGCTTGATGCTTTCGACCAGGGCGGGATAGCGGGTAATCGGCTCGCCATGATTGTCTGGCGCCTCTTCCATCGAGACGATTTTGCCATTGTTGATGCCGACGCGGGGTCTGATGTACAGCTCGTCCCTGAACCGGAACAGCTCATGCACAAACACCCTGGAAGCGCCAACCAGCTCGTGGAGAGCGGAGACGATGGAACTGTCGAGCAAAGTATGATCGCGCTGACAGGTGATATCCACCAGGTGCTTGAGCAGGGCTTCCATGTTCAAGCACCTGGGTTTTTAAGGGAACTGAAACGAACCAGGTGCAGCCGGCCTTGTGCGCAGAATGGGTTCAGCATGAAAGCGGATGATCCTGGATTCTTGTAAGCGGTGGCAATAACCCGAACCGGCGACTGTACTGCACTGCAGGACGGCAACCAGTTCGAACTTGTAGTTATTCTTGGTAAGACCTTGCGGCTATTCTATCCCGAATCTGCAAACGTGTAGACGCCTGTCGCATTTATGTCATGGACACTGTGGTATGTGGGTAAAAACAGTCATAACAGGTGCCAAAGCATCTATTTAGCCTTTCAGCGCAGATGAAGCGACGAAGTACTTTGTCATGCATTCCGGGGTTTCGCTAGAATGGACGCGGTCATCCGACCATTGATTTCCGTCTTGCCAGGAGTGCCCAGCCAATGCCCGCTCAAGTTGTCGCCAGCCACCACCTTCTTATCGTGGATGACGATGCGCTCATTCTTGCTTTCGTCGCCTCGGTGCTCACGTGCGCCGGCTATCATGTAACACAGGCCGACTCGGGTGAGACAGCCTTGTCGCTCGCCCTGGAAAATCCGCCGGACCTCGCGCTGCTGGATGTCGCGATGCCCGGCATGTCAGGCATCGAACTGGCTCGCCGGCTGCAGGAAGAGACGACGACGCCGGTCATGTTTCTGTCCGCGCATGGTGAAATCGATATCGTCAAGGACGCCACGGCCCTTGGAGCGGTCGGTTATCTTGTCAAGCCGGTCGAGGCCACCCAGATCGTGCCAGCGGTCGAAGCTGCGCTGGCCCGGGCCGAAGATATCAAGCGCCTGCGCCGCACCGAGGCCAATTTGACAACAGCGCTGGCAGCCGGCCGTGAAACCAGCATGGCCGTCGGTTTACTGATGACCCGCTTCCAGACGGACCGGGAAACCGCGTTCGAGGTACTGCGGGATTTTGCCCGCTCGCGCCGGCGCAAGATCAATGAAGTCGCTGATGAATTGCTGAAGGCGGAAGAAACGCTGAACGCTTTCAGGAGCGCATTTCTGGAACATGCCCGAAGCAGGTAATCCTTTAATGTAGCCCGGCCCGACGGTACCAGGCGCTGAACTCGGCACCCGGCATAGGCCGTGCCAGGAAATAACCTTGCGCCTGATAACAGTGGCGCTGCTCCAGAAAGCCGCGAACCTCCTCCGACTCCAGCCCTTCAGCGATCACCTCGATGCCGAGTGAATGACCGTACACGATCGCCGCTTCGATCACCGCGATGCTTGCCCGGTCGTTCGGCAGCGTCGCGATCAAAGAGCGGTCAATCTTTACGCGATCGATGGGCAGGCGGCTGAGCTGCTCCAGGCTGGCATAGCCGGCACCGAAGTCATCGAGCGTGATGCGCATGCCGAGCGCCTTCAACTCGTTCAGTGCGCAGACCGCATAGTCGAGATTGCCAGTCAGTGCACGGTCGCTGATTTCAAACCAGAGCAGTCTCGGATCGATGTCGAGCCTCGGCATTGTGCTGGCAAGGGCATTTGCCAGACTGGCATCACGAAATTCCATCGCAGACAGGTTGATGCCGATCTCGATGGCACGCAAGCCTTCCTGTCGCCAGCGACCGTGCTGGGCACAAGCTTCGCGCAGTACCCAGCCGCCGATTTCACGCATCATGCCATTCTGTTCGGCCACCGGCAGGAAGACGTCCGGCGGCACAAAAGAGCCATCGGCTCCGGGCCAGCGCAACAGCGCTTCGACGGCCATCAGCCGGTGCGTATGCATGTCGACGATGGGCTGAAAATACAACTGCAGTTCGTTATGCGCAAAGCCGGTACGCAGGCGCTGGTCGATCTGCCCCGGATCGACAATCGCATCGCCACCACCCGCGTAAAAGCGGTAGCTGGCCTTGCCGCGCTGTTTGGCTTCATACATTGCCGTATCGGCATTGCGCAGCAGGGAAGCGATATCCTTCCCATGGCCGGGAAAAAGGCTGATGCCGATGCTGGGCGAGGTGCGCAATTCAAGATCCTGGATGCGGTAAGGCAGGCTCAGTTGCCTAACCGCATGCTGCGCGGCATGCGCTGCTCCCAGGGCATTGTCGAGCTGGGTTACCAGCACCACGAATTCGTCGCCGCCCAGCCGGCCGATGATGTCCTGGGAGCGGAATGAGGTCTTGAGCCGCATCGCAACCTCCTTGAGAACCAGGTCGCCGATGTGATGCCCATAGCTGTCGTTGATCGGTTTGAATTCATCGAGGTCGATGAACAAGACCGCGAACAGCTTGCCACTACGCTGCGCCGCCGACAGCCAGCCGTCCGCCAGTTCCAGCAGCAATGCGCGGTTTGGCAGGCCGGTCAGCCGGTCATGCTGAACCGTCTGGCGCACTTGTTCTTCACGTTGCTTGTGGTCGGTAATGTCGAGGTGAGTGCCGATCATGCGCTGCGGCCGGCCATGTTCGTCGAGCACCAGCCTTGCCTTGGCCTGGATCCAGCGATAGCTTTTATCCCGGTGCCGGAAACGAAATTCGATTCGATAGTCCTGTGTCGGGTTTTGCAGGAAGTCTTGAATGCGTTCCTGGGTCATTCTCAGGTCGTCAGGATGGACCCGTCGCAGCCATTCGTCAAAGCGATTGGTAATTTCATGATCCTGGTAGCCGATCTGCCGTTTCCAATGGGGTGAAAAGTACGCATCGTTGCTTGCAATGTCCCACTCCCAAAAGCCCAGGCTCGCCATATCGACCGCAAGTTGCAGTTTGGTTTCCGCGTCCTGCAGGCGTAATTCGGCAAGTTTTTTGTCGGTCACATCGGAAAATGTGGCGACTGCCTCAACAATGCCTCCCGTCGCATTACGGACCGGCCTGGCGTTGACGAGCAGACAGACGGTCGTGCCGTCACCGCGCAGATAGTTGATTTCTTCCGGCCCGACATGTTCGCCGCGCAAGGCACGGATGATCGGGGATTGCTGCGGATCGGCCGGACGCCCTTCGAACACGATTGCGCCATGGGCGGTATGGCTGTCAAACCCCGGCATCGTGCGTAACGGCAGGCGCAGCAGGCGCAGCGCCTCGGCGTTATTGAAGAGCAATTTACCGCTGGGTGCTTCCGCGATGGACACACCAACCGGCATCTGATCCAGCACTTCGGCCAGATGCCGAAAGCGCAGATGAGGATCGTTTAACGGGTCGTCCAATAGCATGTTTCCCAATCGAAGACGGGACTTCAGTTCAGCTGGTAGACCGGGAAAGGCAGCCGTTGTTTCGCCTTTTGGTCAATAAATCCATCTACAAGTGGTAGAAATGCAAAATGTTTTGTCTTGATCAAGCGCTGTTTCCTGCAAGTCAGACAGTACTTGTGCTTTCTCACCCATGTTGCTTATGGAAAGAAACCCATGACCCGGCTTGCTGTCTGATCAAAACGTCCAGACGCGCGCTGCGCCCACCACGATCATTTCCATGAAACTTTTGTTCCAAGAGGCAAGCCAGGCTGATGAACTGTATCGCCTGATTATCGACAATGCGCTCGATGCGTTCGTCGCGATCGACCATCACAGCCGTATCGTTGAATGGAGCGACGGCGCCGAAAGAACCTTTGGCTGGACAAAGGAGGAGGTTGTCGGACGTCTTCTTACCGACACGATAGTTCCGGAACGATTTGCCGCCGCACATGATGCAGGTTTGAGGCGATACCTGGACGGCGGGCCAGGACGTATTGTGGGACGCCATGTTGAAATGCCGGCGTGCTGCAAGGACGGCAGAGAAATCCCGGTCGAGCTGACTGTTACGCCGATGGAGATGCCGGGCAGTCCGCTGTTCTTCGCTTCGCTGCGTGATATCTCTCAACGCAAGGCGCTGGAAGAATCCTTGCATCAGCATGCCAATATCACGACCTCGGTGCTCAACAGCATGGCGGACGCCGTGGTCGTCGCCGATCTCGATGAGCGGCTCATCATGGTCAATCCGGCCGGCCAGCGCTTGCTGGATCCTGATCGCATCGGCTTGACGGAAGGCCAGTCGCTGGACGTCATTCAGCTGTACCGGACTGACCAATTGACGCCCTATCCGCACAATGAGCGGCCGATTCCACGTGCATTGCGCGGCGAACATGTGGACGGACTGGTGGCATACGTGCGCCACGCGGGCGATGGCGAAGGTGTATGGGTCAACGCCAATGCGCGTCCGTTGATGGATATCCAGGGAGCGCTGGTTGGTGGCGTGGTGGTGTTCCATGACATTACCGAACTGCGCCGGCGCGAAGAAGCCATGGCCCAGCAGTCGCGGCTGTTGCAGAAGCAGGCAAGTTTGCTGGACCTTGCGCGGGATGCGATCCTCGCCCGCACGACCGAAGACGTCATCACTTACTGGAATCTCAGCGCTGAAAAGCTTTATCAGTATCCGCGCGAGGAAGCGGTCGGCCAGGTCAGCCACGTCCTGTTGCGTACGCGATTTCCGCAACCGCTCGACGAAATCCGGGCAATTGTCCAGCGCGACCATTACTGGGAAGGCGAGGTCATCCACGTTGCCAGAGACGGCCGTGAAATGATCATCTTCAGCCAGTGGGCGCTTGAGTTCCACAATGGCCAGCCTTATCGCTATCTTGAAACCAATGCCGACATCACCCAGCAAGTCGAGACGGAGCGTGCGCTCAAGCAGTCGCAGCAGGACTTCCGGCTATTGGTCGAAGCATCGACCGACCATGCGATCATGATGATCGATCCGCAAGGGGTGATTGCCAGCTGGAACTCAGGCGCTGAACGTATCTTCGGCTACACCGCGGACGAGGCGATCGGCCGTTCAATCGACGTGTTGTTTACCAGGGAAGACCGTAGCGTCGGTACGCCATTGCATGAACTCGAAGAGGCAAAAAGCAGCGGCCGGTCCGACGACGACCGCTGGCACCAGCGCAAGGATGGCGAGCGCTTCTGGGCAACCGGTGCCGTGACGCCGCTATGGAATCCGGATGACAGCCTGCGCGGTTACGTCAAGATCCTGCGCGACCAGACCACCCAGCGGCTGGCGGAAGAGCAGACCCATTTCCTCGCCAACCATGACGGCCTGACCGGCTTGCCGAACCGGGTCTACTTCAGTAATCAGTTGCACCAGTCACTGTCCCTGTCACAGCGCAACGGCATACCCTTGGCCATTCTCCTGCTGGACCTGGACCGGTTCAAATATGTCAACGATACCTTCGGCCACCATACCGGCGACCTGCTGCTCAAGGAAGTTGCGCTGCGCATTCGCTCCTCGATCCGGGAGTCCGACTTTATCGCCCGCCTGGGCGGGGATGAATTCGTCATCATTCAGATGGATGTGTCGCAACCGGATGCGTCGGAGACCCTGGCGCGCAAGCTGGTGATCGAACTGGGACGCCCATTCCAGCTTGAAGGTCAGGAAGTGTTGAGCGGCACCAGCATCGGTCTTTGCGTGTTTCCGAAAGACGGCAAGAGTTCGGTTGAATTGCTCAAGCGCGCCGACCTGGCGCTGTACCGTGCAAAAAATTCCGGGCGCCATAATTTTCAGTTCTATACCTCGGACCTGTATTCGGAACAGACCTGGAAAAAGGATCGCGAGGCGGCGCTGCGCGGCGCATTGAAGAATCACCAGTTCGAGCTCTACTATCAGCCGCTGGTCGAACTGAGCAGCTGGAAGATTTCCACGGTCGAAGCGCTATTGCGCTGGAACGCCACCGAGCTCGAAACCGTGCTGCCGGGAGAGTTCCTGGAAATTGCCGAACAGAGCGGCCTGATCGTCGAGATTGGCCAATGGGCGCTGCGTGAAGCCTGCCACCAGGTACGGCGCTGGCAGGCGCAGGGGCTGAGCGAGCTGCGCCTGTCGGTCAACTGCTCGGCGCGGCAATTCAATGATCCGAAGTTCGTTGCGATGATTCCCTTCATCCTGCAAGAAGAGGGCTTGCCGGCTGCCTGCCTGGAGCTGGAAGTACCCGAATCCATGCTTGCCCAGCATCCGGAAATCAAGGAGCAGTTGTCCTTTCTGCGAGGGTTGGGCATCCGGCTCACCATCGACAACTTCGGCACTGGCGCCACCGCGCTGATCGACTTCAAGGATTTTGGTATCGATGCGCTGAAGATTGACAAGGCGTTCGTGCAACACGTGCCGCACCGCCGCGAAGACTCGGCGATTACCTCGGCCATCATCAGCCTCGCGCACAACCTCGGCATCAGCGTGGTGGCGGGCGGCGTGGAAACCGCGGAACAGCTTGCGTACCTGAAGGCGCGCGACTGTACCGGCGCACAGGGCTTCATCTTCAGTCCGCCGTTGCCGGCGCATGAATTCGAAGAACTGATGCTCAATGGTAGCTGGGCACGAGTGAACCGCATTCCCGGAATGAATGACGGACTCACGGTCAACGACCTGCATTGACGTCGACGTAGTTTCCTTCCGCACTTTCCTTCAGCGCCTTGCGCGGGTGCTCGCTATACTGTGGCAGCTCATACCTATTCAACCGATTCGTCCAGGAGACCCGCATGACATCGAAGCGGAATGCATTGCCCAACCCGCGCCGTCGTATCCTTTCCATTGCCGTCCTTGCCCTGGCTGCACATGCTCCCTGGGCCGCCGCGCAGTCCCCGGATTTTTCGGCATCCGGCAAACCGATTACCTTTGTCGTTCCTTTTCCACCGGGTGGTCCGCTCGATGCGGTTGCCCGTATTCTTGGTGAAGCCGTACGTCCCGCCTTGGGCAACGTGGTGGTCGAAAACCGGTCGGGCGCCGGCGGCAACATCGGCATGGACGTAGTGGCAAAGGCCGCACCCGATGGACACACACTCGGCATGGGTGCCTTGTCGACCCACGCGATCAATCCATGGTTGTATCCACGCATGCCTTTCGATCCGCTCAAGGATTTTCAGCCGGTTACGCTGGTGGCCGACCTGCCTAATGTGCTGGTGCTCAATGCCGACTTCGCCGCGCAAAACGGTATCCGCAACGTAGGCGACCTGATCGCCTACCTGAAGCGCAATCCCGGCAAGGTCAATTTCGCCTCCGGCGGCAATGGCAGCGGTGGCCATCTGGCGGCGGAACTGTTCAAGCAGGCAGCCGGCGTCTACATGGTGCACATACCCTACCGTGGCGCCGCACCTGCGCAGACCGCCCTGCTGAGCGGGGATGTGCAAGTGATGTTCGATAATCTTGGTTCGGCCGCTCCACGCATCCGGGAAGGAAGGATCAAGGCGATCGGCGTGACGACCTTGCGCCGCGCATCAGCCTATCCCGACTTGCCGACCGTCGCCGAGAGCGGCGTTTCCGGCTTCAAGGATTTTGATATCAGCACCTGGTTCGGCATTTTTGCACCCGCCGGCACACCGCCGGCCATCGTCGACAAACTCAACAAGGAATTTACCGCGGCGCTGCGTTCGCCAGCCGTGCGTGAACGCATGCTGAAACTGGCCGCCGAACCTGCGCCAACCACACCCGCTCAATTCGGTGACCTGGTGCGCCGCGAAAACCGCCGCTATGAAAGCGTGGTGAAACGGTCGGGCGCCAAGGTCGATTGATGCGAAGTGAAACCGGGATGAGCGACAGCAGCCACGAATTCGATATCACCAGCATTCCGTTTCGCGGCCTGGTGGAGCAGGCGCTGGCAGGCGTCTACATCATCCAGGATGAAGTATTTCAATACGTGAATGCTACCTGGGCCGCCATGACCGGGTATCTGCCCGAACAACTGATCGGGCAGCCCGTATCCCGCTTCGTGCCGCCCGATGATGTTGCAGAAGTCAGTGCTCGCTATCATCGTCGCGTATCCGGTGTCGAGCCTAGCATGCGATTCGTGGTGCGTGGATTGCATCGGGACGGCAGCATCGTTTTTATCGATGTGCACGGCATGGCACTGGAATACCGTGGGCGCCCCGCCGTGGTCGGCGTCGGCATTGAAGTGACCGAGCAGCTCGAACAGACGCGGCAGTTGCGGGAATCACGGCAGCAATACCAGAAGCTTGCCGTTTACCTGATCGCGGCACGCGAGCGCCAGCGCTCGGCCTATGCGCGGGAAGTGCATGATGTGCTGGGCGGCTTGCTGACTTCCATGAAACTGAATGTCGGCCGCATCCTGCGCCGTACCGAGCACGATGCGCAGAGCGAGATTCGGGAAATCGCCGATGACCTGAACGGGCTATTGCAGGAAGCCATCAACAATGTGCGCGAGATTTCCGAGTCGCTGCATCCGCAGGCGCTGGAGTATCTCGGACTGGCGACGGCCATGGCATCGTATCTTGAGCGCTTTGAAACACGCTCCGGCATCCGGGTCACCATGCAGCCGAAGGAGTTGCATATTCCCTTGAGCAGTTCGCGAGCGACCATGGCTTACCGCATCTTCCAGGAAGCGATGACCAACATCGCACGCCATGCGCAAGCGACCGAGGTGACCGTGCTGGTGGCCTGTGATGCCGAATCCCTTCGGGTCGAAGTCCGCGACAATGGCAGCGGCATGCCGTTGCGCGCCAACGCCACACCCGACCTGAATGCACCCTGCTTTGGTATCCTGTCCATGAAAGAACGGGCACGCGAGCTTGGGGGCACACTGGATATCGGCTCGGCACCAGGGCAGGGGACGCGCATTGTGCTCATCGCACCGCTCGACGCCAACGAGGACTTGTAATTTGATTAAGCTGATGATCATTGACGACCATGCCATGTTCCGGTCGGGCCTGAAAAAAATGCTGCATGACGAACCGGATTTCCAGGTCATCGATGAAGCGGGCGACTGGGCCGAAGGCCTGTCAAAACTGCGCAGTCATGTGCAACTCGATGTTGTTCTCCTCGATATCAATCTGCCTGCACGCAGCGGTTTCGATCTGCTGGAAGTCATCCATGCCGAATTCCCCGCGCTACGGGTCATCATGCTCAGCATGTATTCACAGCAGCAGTACGCGCTACGGGCATTGCGTGCCGGTGCCCACGGCTATGTGGCGAAAGATATGGAAGCCTCCGACCTGATCGGCGCGATCCGCACTGTCCTCAACGGCAAAAAGTATATGTCGGCCGAGGTGACGGAAATACTGATTTCTTCGCTCAATGGCCCCGAAGATAATCCCTCGGAACCAAAGAAGCTGTCGATACGTGAAGCGCAGATTTTCGACATGCTGGTGCGCGGCGAGTCGCTGACCATGATCGCAGCCCGGCTGTCGATCAGTGTGAAAACCGTGAGTACCTATCGCAGCCGGATCCTGGAAAAGCGCGGCCTGACCACCAATGCGGAACTGATCCAATATGCGGTGCGTAATAACCTGATTGATTAGCAAGGCATGCCTTCCATGCCATCTGATTAATCGCAAACTTCCCGATTCCAGAAACAGAGCCACGCCTGCCGTCGCGCTGCACTTAACGTCACTAACCCGACGATCGCGTGAAATCGCAGTGCAGCATCTGCCCCACGGTCGCCATGTCAGAACTTTCCGACATGCGCGCCTGCGCTTTCCGACTTGTTGGCTTCGCCGCCTCTTCCTATCATTTTTTGCGTCTGCGCGCCGTATGCCGCGGAAGGCGCCTGCGGGCGACCAAAATAACATTCTGGAGACGATATGAACTACAACACGCCGTGGTTACGGGCTCTTCCCGTGACCGCCATCAGCCTTGCACTGGCTGCCTGCGGTGGAGGCGGCAGCAATGACGCCGCCGCACCAGACATCAAGGTACTGTCCAGCCGGGCCGACTTTGTCAGCGGCGGCGACGCGCTCGTCGAAGTCAGTGTTCCGACCGGTGTCAATGCGTCCGACATCAAGGTCGACGTGGGTGGACGCGATGTCACCAATGCCTTCACGGTACGCAACGGTCGCCTGGCTGGTCTGGTCAGTGGCCTGGCAAATGGTGACAACACCATCACCGCCCAAGGCAATGGCTTCAAGGCGGCCAGCCTGAAAGTCACCAACTATCCGGTCGGCGGTCCGATGATTTCCGGACCCCAGGTACAGCCCTGGGTCTGCGCCACACCGACTGCACAGGCAGAATCCGGCAGCACGCCGTCCAGCAACGGCAGCGGCCTGTCGACCACGGCAACCGATGCACAGTGCAACATCAGGACGGAAGTCCGCTATTTCTACAAGACGAATGTCGCCGGTTGCGCCAACGCGCTGCCCGACCCGACACCACCCGCTGTCGCGCCGGCCAACGTCTGCTTCAGGCCCTACGATCCGGCAGCCCCGGCGCCGACCGACATGGCAACCACCACGACCGATGCCGGCGTTACAGTTCCGTACATCGTCCGTCGCGAGCGCGGCACGGTGAACCGCGGCATTTACGATATCGTCGTACTGGCCGATCCGAGCAAGCCATGGACCGCGACTGCGCCGCAATCGACCTGGAACGGCAAGGTGCTGTACCAGTTCGGCTCCAGCACAGGCCAGCCACGCAAGCAGTTCCGCCCGCAAGGTTCATGGGCCGACGACAAGTCGCTGTCGCGCGGCTTCATGGTGGTGCAGAACAGCCTGACCGATTCCCAGTACAACTCGAACCGCGTGCTGATGACCGAAACGGTCATGATGATGAAGGAGCGCATCGCCAAGAATTTCGGCGAGATCAAGTTCACCATGGGCGCTGGCTGCTCGGGTGGCTCGATCAACCAGAACACCGCTTCGTCCATCATGCCGGGCTTGCTGGACGGCATCCAGCCGACCTGTACCTACCCTGATTCGGAAACCACCACAATGGAAGTGCAGGACTGTGTGCTCCTGGTGGAAACCTACCAGAAGCCTGAATGGCTGGCACTGATGACCGCAGCCGGCTACACCCAGGCGCAGATCAATGCCAAGAAAGCAGCGATCAATGGACACGTCGACCAGACTGCCTGCCATGGATGGAACAACCTGTTCGGCAACAACAGCAAGCCGGGCAACTTCTTTGCACGGACGGTGACCGACCACGTCACGGGCACCATTACACAGGCTCCGGCGACCACCAATAACTGCGGCCTGCCGGCATCCGCGGTGTATGACCCGGTCAGCAATCCGAACGGTCCGCGTTGCGGCGCGCTCGACAGTGCCGTTGCCATCTTTGGCAAGGTTCCCGGAACCAACTTCGCTCGAGATACCCGCGACAACGTTGGCGTGCAGTACGGTTTGAAAGCCTTCGTCAGCGGTGCCATCACGGCGGAAGAGTTCGTCACACTGAACGAGAAGATCGGCGGCGTGAACCGTGATTCGGTGTTGTCGGCCAACCGTACGACAGCGGATCAGGAAGGCCTGGACATCGCTTATCGCGCCGGCATCGTCACTAGCGGCAAGCAGCTGGCGAAGACACCGATCATCGATATGCGCGGCTGGGATGACTCGCTGCTGGTGCCGCTCGCCAACGGTGCAGTCGGTTCCGCTGCCGGTCTGACAGGCATCCACCATGTATGGCGCAGCTTCGAGTTGCGTGATCGCATGGACAAGGCCAATGGCAATCACGACAACCATGTGATGTGGCGTTACGGACGCAATGGCTTCGCTCCTTCGGCAGCCGTCGCGCTGGACTCTTTCCTGACCATGGACAAGTGGCTGACCAACCTGAAAGCCGACACCAGCACGACACCAATCGAGCAAAAGGTGGTCAAAGCCAAACCAGCTGAAGCGGTTGACTTCTGCTACCTGAGCAGCGACGTGACGCAAAGCACCAAGGTTACCAACAAGGCGATCTGCGATGCCGACTCGTTCCTGCGTCCGGCCAGTTCGCCGCGCCAGGTGGCTGGTGGGCCGTTGTCGGAAGACATTCTGAAGTGCCAGTTAAAGCCAGTCAATGCGGCCGACTACGCACCTCAGGCAGTGAGCGCGACACAATTGCAACGTCTGCAGGCAGTGTTTCCGACCGGTGTCTGTGACTGGAGCAAGCCTGGCGTGGGCCAGCAGGATGCTGTTTCGCCGATGAGTTACGCAGCCGGTGCCGGTGGCCAGCCTATTCCAGCCGCGCCGGTATCGGCAGCACGCTGATCCTGAAACGCTGAGAATCCAGGTCAGCATGGCTCGCATCCTGTCGGGATGCGAGCCATTTTGTTATGCTGTGTCCGCACTTGTATTTACGATGGATTCGTTGTATCGCATGAGGAGACAAATATGAGCCAATACAAAATTACCCGAAGAAATTTTATCAAGGCATCGGCAGCCGCCGGCGCCACCATTGCGCTTCCCGCGCTTGGGCAGGCGCAATACCCGTCACGCCCGGTACGCCTGCTGTGCCCATGGCCGGCGGGCGGTTCCACCGACGTGGTGATGCGCGCGTTCGGCGATAGCCTGGCCAGAACGTTGGGCGGCACCGTGGTCGTGGAAAACAAGCCCGGCGCTGGCGGCATCCTGGGCGCAGTCGAACTGGCCAACGCGCGGCCGGACGGCTACACGCTGTCGCAGCTTCCTTTGGGCATCTTCCGCCTGCCCCACATGCAAAAGGTCTCTTTCGACCCGATGAAGGATTTGACCTATATCGCCTGCCTGACCGGGTATACCTTCGGCATGGTGGTGCGCGCCGATTCGCCAATGAAAAGCATCCAGGACGTGGTTGCCTACGCCAAGGCCAATCCGGAATCGTTCAGCTATGGATCGACAGGCACCGGCACGACCCCGCACCTGGTCGTCGAACAATTTGCCAAGCGGGCAGGGATCAAGCTGCTGCATATCCCGTTCAAGGGCAATGCCGATGGCATGCAGGGCTTGCTTGGCGGACATGTGATGGCGCATAGCGATGCGACCGGCTGGGCTTCCGCGGTGGAAGCGGGCAGGGCGCGTCTGCTGGTCACCTATGGCAGCAAGCGCACGAAGCGCTGGCCAAATGTGCCTACCTTGCAGGAACTGGGCTATCAAACCGTTTCCGATTCGCCGTTCGGCATTGGCGGCCCGAAAGGCATGGACCCCGCATTAGTGAAACGCCTTCAGGATGCGCTCAAGAAAACCCTCGAAGATCCGCTGGTCACGGCGACGCTGGACAAGTTCGACCAGCCCATTATTTATATGGATAGTGCGGGGTACACCAAGTTCGCTCAGGACACCTTCCGCGAAGAGAAGGAAATGATCGAGAGCATGGGCCTTTCGAAGAAGACTTAATTATTCTGTAAATTCACCTGCGATATGACGGTATCTGATAAAAGCTGCCGTCATATATTTCTTCTTCTATCTTCTATACAAAAGCGATCAGGCTTTTGTTGGCAACAGGCTATCGAGCGATCCGCAGGTGTGGTGGTCGACGGGGAAACTGTCAAGGCCAGCGTGGCAGTTGGGGTGACAACCCTGAACCCGCAGGATGACAATGTGCGTAGCTGAATCAAGCGCGCGGACGTCGGGCTCTACAAAGCCATGCAGGAAAAAAGTCAGGACTGAATTGCGTTCGGCTCACCGCGCCGTCGATACAAGGTGGTTGGCGGATTTTCATTTCCCCAACCATCCTTTTTTGCCCGTTGCTAGCCGTGTTGTCAGCTCATTCCACCGTCACCGACTTCGCCAGATTCCGCGGCTTGTCCACATCGGTGCCACGCGCCAGCGCAGTATGGTATGCCAGCAGCTGCAGCGGCACTACGTGCAGGATCGGCGACAACGCGCCATAGTGCTCCGGCAGGCGGATCACGTGCACGCCTTCGCTTGGCGTTATCTTCGAGTCGGCGTCGGCGAATACATACAGTTCACCGCCGCGTGCGCGGACTTCCTGCATGTTCGATTTCAGCTTTTCGATCAGCGTATCGTTCGGCGCAACAGTCACCACCGGCATTTCCTTGGTGACCAGCGCTAGCGGGCCATGCTTGAGTTCGCCGGCGGGATAGGCTTCGGCGTGGATGTAGGAAATCTCCTTGAGCTTCAGCGCGCCTTCGAGCGCAATCGGGTAATGCAGGCCGCGGCCGAGGAAGAGGGCGTTTTCCTTGCGGGCGAATTCTTCCGCCCAGGCGATGATTTGCGGTTCCAGGGCGAGCACGGCGCTGATCGATACCGGCAGATGGCGCATCGCCTTCAGGTGGGCAGCTTCCTGCTCGTCGCTCAGGTGGCCGCGCACTTGCGCCAGCGACAAAGCCAGCAGGAACAGGGCGGTCAGCTGGGTGGTAAAGGCCTTGGTCGACGCGACCCCGACTTCGACGCCGGCGCGGGTGATATAGGACAGCATGCATTCCCGAACCATCGCGCTGGTGGAGACATTGCAGATGGTTAGTGTATTGACCATGTCCTGCGCCCGCGCGTGCTTGAGTGCGGCGAGCGTGTCGGCGGTTTCACCGCTTTGCGAAATGGTGACCACCAGTGCATTCGGATTGGGTACGCTGTCGCGATAGCGGTATTCGCTGGCGATTTCAACATTGACCGGAATGTGCGCAATCGACTCGATCCAGTATTTTGCGGTCAGGCCGGCGTAGTAGCTGGTGCCGCAGGCAAGGATCAGTACCGAATCGATCTGCTTGAAAACCTTGTAAGCCTTGTCGCCGAACAGTTCGGGCATGATGGCTGAAACGCCTTCCAGCGTGTCGCCGATCGCGCGTGGCTGCTCGAAGATTTCCTTTTGCATGTAGTGACGATACGGGCCGAGTTCGGCCGCGCCGGTATGGGCATGCACGGTGCGGACTTCGCGTTCGACGGACTTGCCGGTGTGGTCGACGACCCAGTAACGCTGCAGTTGCAGGTCGACCACATCGCCTTCTTCAAGGAAGATGATCTGGTCCGTGGTGCCGGCCAGTGCCATGGCATCCGAAGCGAGGAAGTTTTCACCTTTGCCGACGCCGACAATCAGCGGCGAGCCCTGGCGGGCGCCAATCACACGATGCGGTTCATCGCGGCTGAATACCGCAATCGCATAGGCGCCATGCAGCCGCTTGACGGCTTGCTGCACGGTCTCGAACAGGTCGCCAGTGTACATATGGTCAACCAGGTGGGCGATGACTTCAGTATCGGTCTGGCTTTCAAAGATGTAGCCCGCTGCCGTCAGCTCCGCACGCAGTTCGTCGTGGTTTTCAATGATGCCGTTGTGGACCAGCGCGATACGTTCACGCGAGAAATGCGGGTGAGCATTGTGGGTAGCAGGCGCACCGTGAGTCGCCCAGCGTGTATGCGCAATGCCGGTAAAGGCTTCGAGGCTGGCTTTTTCGACCTGCATTTCAAGGTCCGCTACGCGCGAGGTGCTGCGCGAGCGCTGCAGCTTGCCATCGACATGCAATGCCACGCCGCAGGAATCGTAACCGCGGTATTCGAGGCGCTTGAGGCCCTGTAAAAGAATCGGGGTGATATTACGTTGCGCTACTGCGCCGACGATGCCGCACATGTGAACTCCCTTCGCGAATACTGTATTGACGGTTGTATCGTACGAGACGGCTTATGAAATAAGCTGTCTAAATTAATGTCGATATGAAATATATTTTCATGACAGTGTATCGATGAAATATAATTTCATTAAACCGAATACTTTTTTATAAAATGAATGAATCGATCATCTTGGATGACTTGGACCGTCGCATTCTGAATGCTCTGCAAATAGATGCTGCCCGGACAAACAATGAACTAGCAGCAAGTGTGCATGCTTCACCGCCGACATGCTTGCGTCGCGTCAAGCGTCTCATTGACGCAGGTGTAATCACGCGTCAGGTAGCGATTCTTGCGCCTGAAAAGATCGGCACGCCGTTGACCGCAATCGTGGAAATCACTCTGGACCGCCAAGGCGCTGAACATATGGCGGAGTTTGAGAGCCTGGTGGCCGGTGAAACGGCGGTGCTCCAATGCTATCGGGTGTCGCCCGGGCCGGATTTCGTGATGGTCGTGCAGGTGACCGATATGCCGGCCTATCATGCATTGGCGCACCGCTTGTTCGCGTCGCAGGCAAATGTGCGTAATGTCCGCAGTTTCTTTTCCATGCACCGCAGTAAGTTTGAAACGCGCATTGCGCTTTAATTTGCATCGGTGCACATAGATCCGCACACCAGTCCGACGCTAATTATCGGAACCGCAGCTGTCCCGAAATCCCGGTATAGTCCGGTGCACACGTCAATCGCCGCCAGCATGCACGCCAATATCCGTCTTTTCTTGATCTTCTTCTTTATCTTCTGTGGCGCCTTGCCGGGGCTGTCTTTCGCTGCCGAGCCCGCGCAAGAGACCGCAGCCGCGATCAAACAAGCGGTGGCTTCCTGCCGTGGTGATCAGCAATGCGAAGCTGCTGTGCGCAAACGCGAGACATTGGCTGCGGAAAAGCGGCAGCAGCGCGACGCGGCGGATAATGCATTAAAAGCGTCCAGCCCGGGCAGCTATTACCTGATGCTGCTCGGCCGGTTCCTGAAGGCCATCGCTTTTATCGGTGGTGCGGCGGGACTATATGTTCTTGTCATGCATTTCCTGTTCGGCAAGCACAAGCAAAAGCGCCGCCGAAAAACCCAGAACGACCTTCCACATTGAATCGCATGCAACCTCATACGACCGAATTTGCTCCTGTCGCCTTTCCCATCGTCCTGCAGGCGCGGATTCCTGTGGGTCTTTTGCTTCTGTGCCTGACATTAATCGCGATTGGCCTGGCGGCAGCGTCAAGCGACCGTTACATGGAGGTGGCGCTGATAGCGGTCATGGCAGGAATGATAGGCTTGCTGCAGCACTTTCCCGGACTAAGCACGCTAACGCTCGATGACAAGGGCTTTGTGGTGAAAGGCGTGTTTGGGTCACGTGCGGTTGCCTGGCGCGATGCGAGCAATTTCCGGCCCGTCAAGAAGCGACGGACCGAGATGGTGGCGTGGGACGATGGCGCCGGAAATCCTAGTCCGCCCCAGGCGCGAGCACAAATCCTCGCTGCCTGGAAGTCGGTCGATGCGGCGACCCTTGCCGCACTGCTGAACCGGACACAGCAACAGGCCACCGGAACTTCCCATTAGCGGGATACGCGGAGTACTTTTTATTTCTTGACCTTGACCGGACGCGTCCAGCCGTCGATCGTCGTCTGCCTGGCCCGTGAAACGGTCAGCTTGCCTTCCGGCGCATCCTTGGTCAGCGTCGTGCCGGCCCCCAGCGTCGCACCCTTGCCTACGCGTACCGGCGCCACCAGTTGCGTATCGCTGCCAATGAAGGCGTCGTCTTCAATGATGGTACGGAATTTATTGGCGCCATCGTAGTTGCAGGTGATGGTGCCCGCACCAATATTGACCCGTGAGCCAACGGTGGCGTCACCTACGTAAGCCAGGTGATTGGCTTTGCTATGCGCAGCAATCTGGCTGTTTTTGACCTCGACAAAATTACCGATATGGACATCTTCAGCCAGCTCGGTTCCCGGGCGCAGCCGCGCGTAAGGACCGATTTGCGAGCTGGCACCGATGACTGCATCTTCGATATGGCAAAACGGCTTGATGCTCGCGCCTTTGCCGATACGTGCATTGCGAATCACGCTGTGCGCGCCGATGGTCACACCATCTTCGACTTCCACCTTGCCTTCGAACACGCAATTGACATCGATAGTGACATCGCGTCCGCAGCTGAGCGAGCCGCGAATATCGATGCGCGCCGGATCGGCCAGCGTTACGCCTTGTTCCAGCAAGGCATCGGCAAGGTTGCGCTGATGAATACGTTCCAGTTCAGCGAGTTGTACCTTGCTATTGACGCCCAGGGTCTCCCATGCCGCTGACGGCTGGGCTGATACCACTGCCACGTCGTCGGCCACTGCCTTGGCGACGATGTCGGTCAGATAGTATTCCTTCTGTGCATTATTGTTGGATAACGTGGAAAGCCAGGTCTTCAGCTTCGTGGTCGGCACCACCATGATGCCGGTATTCACTTCACCGATGGCACGCTCTTCTTCGCTCGCGTCTTTTTGCTCGACGATACCGACAATGTTGCCGTGCCGACGCACAATGCGGCCGTAACCGGTTGGATCCTCCAGCTCGACAGTGAGTATCGCCAACTTATTGCTACCGGCACTGTCCAACAATTGCTGGAGCGAATCCCTGGTCGTCAATGGCACGTCGCCGTACAGCACCAGTGTGGGCACGTCATCGCGCAAGTATGGCATTGCCTGCATGACAGCGTGGCCGGTACCGAGCTGGGGTTCCTGCTTCGCGAACGACAGATCAGACGCTTTTACCGCTTCCGGCACGGCATCGCCGCCATGACCGTAAATAACGCACAAGGTAGTAGGCGACAGAGCCCGTGCCGTATCGATGACATGCGATAGGAGCGGTTTGCCGGCGAGCGGATGCAAGACCTTGGGAAGTGCAGATTGCATGCGTTTTCCCATGCCTGCAGCGAGGATGACAACATTCATAGAACACCAATGGAAGTGATGCAAAATTTTAACATGCGGACTTATCGAAGCTTTTTGGCAAAGTGGAGTGTTTTCCTGTTTGCGTGCCTGCTCGCCGGATGCAGCGCAATCCGGCTCGGCTATGCAAATGGCGACACGGTGATGTACTGGTGGCTCAACAGCTATGTCGACTTCACCAATGAACAAAAATCCTGGGTGAAGGCGGACATCGACGATTTCATGGCGTGGCATCGCAAGACTCAGCTCAATGACTATGCCCAATGGCTCACCCAGCTTCAGCAACGCGTCCAGCAGCCTGTAACGCCTGAAGAAGTGATGGGCGATTATGCCGCGACTAAAAAACGCATCATGCTGGTGGTCGAGAAAGCCTTGCCCCAATTGACCAATCTTGCCATGGATCTGCAACCAGAGCAGATTGTGCACCTCGAGAAAAAGTTTGCTTCCAACAACGAGAACTATCGTAAAGAGTACTTGCGCGGCAGCCTTGAGGACCGTCAACTTTTCCGTTTCAAGAAAGTCATGAAGCAGGCCGAGTATTGGTACGGCGACTTCAATAGGGAGCAGGAAGCGCAAATCCGGGCAGCATCGGATGCGCGGCCACTAAATAATGAGTTGTGGGCGGCGGAGCGCAAATTGCGGCAGCAGGAGTTGCTGCGCATCCTGAGGAAAATCCAGGCGGAACGTCCGCCGCGCGATGCCGTCGCTGCCCTGCTGCGCAAGTATATCGAACGAAGTTTTGACAACTTCAGCTATGCCGAGAACAAGGAATTTTTCGATAATACGCGCTCGAGCGCATCGAACATGGTAGCGGTGATCGCAAATGTTGCCACGCCAGCGCAGCGCACGCATGCCGTCAAGCGGTTACAGGCATGGATCGATGATTGTAAAACGCTGGCGGCGAGATAACTGGAAGCGCTACTTGTAACTTGTATTATCGATGACTTGTACTATCGATGGACGGCCTTTCGTTGTTGCATCTGGTGCAGCAACGAAAGCCACCTGTCAGAGCCGCCTGCCCGAGGACCTGCTCGTCTAGTCGTCCAGTGCGCCGAAGCGCACGATATTCGGCGTCGGCGTTGCACACGGCTCCTCATCGAAAGCGATATCGCCGTCCGTCACGGCTTCCCCGGTTGCCTTCAAATCCGCAAAGCCGAACATATCCCTGTCCATCAAATGAGAAGGAACGACGGTCGACAGTGACGAGAAAATATTCTCGACGCGTCCCGGATGCTTCTTTTCCCAATCGCGCAGCATCGCCTTGATCTGCTTGCGCTGCAAGTTTTCCTGGCTGCCGCACAGGTCGCAAGGAATGATCGGGAACTGCTTGACCTGCGCATAGCGCTCCATGTCGGCTTCCTTCACATACGCGAGCGGACGGATCACGATGTGCTTGCCATCATCCGACTGCAATTTGGGCGGCATGCCTTTCAGCTTGGCGCCGAAAAACATATTCAGGAAAAAAGTCTCGAGAATATCGTCGCGATGGTGTCCGAGCGCGATCTTGGTTGCACCAAGCTCATCGGCGACCCGGTAGAGGATGCCGCGGCGCAGGCGCGAGCACAGTGAGCACGTGGTTTTCCCCTCGGGGATCACGCGCTTGACGATGCTGTAGGTATCCTGATTTTCGATGTGAAAAGGCACGCCGATCTTCGTCAAGTATTCGGGCAGCACATGCGCCGGAAAATTAGGCTGCTTCTGGTCGAGATTGACGGCAACGATATCGAAATGAATCGGCGCGCGTTCGCGCAGCGTCAGCAGAATATCGAGCAAGCCATAGCTGTCCTTGCCGCCCGACAGGCAAACCATCACCTTGTCGCCTTCCTCGATCATATTGAAGTCGCCGATGGCTTGCCCGACCTGGCGGCACAGGCGCTTGTGCAGCTTGTTGTTTTCGTAAGCGATCTTCTCGGCCTTCTTTGCGCCGGTTACCGCTTCGTCATGCAGGATGTCGTTCATTGTCGGCTCCGGCATCATGGCTTGATATGGATGACTTCGACACCGACGCCATCGCAATCCGGATAGACATCCGGCTTCTCGGTCGATACCCGCACAGCCCGTACCTTCGGATGTTTCAGCATTTCGCGGGCGACGTCATCGCACAGGGTTTCCTGCAAATGGATATGGCCTTGCGCCATGCGTTTGGAAATGGTGTCGCGCATGAAGTCGTAGTCGACCACTTCGTGCAGATGGTCGCCCTTGGGCGTGGATTCGGCCAGCGGAATGAACAGGTCGACATTGACCAGCACGCGCTGCTCGCCCTTCTTTTCGAATTCATGGACGCCGATATTGATCATCACTTCATAGTTACGCAGGAACAGGCGACGGCAGTCGGCAAGGCTGGGATGCGAGAGGGTGGAAAGCATAGTGGCTACAGGTTATTTGGCAACGAACATCACGTCGCGCTGGAGGGGGATCAAATGCTGGCCGCCATCGACGACCAGGGTGGTGCCGGTGATGGCCGGCGACTCGACAACAAAGCAAACAGTGGATGCAACATCATCCGGTGTACTGGATCGGCCCAGCGGGGTCACCCGATGGGCCTTGGTAAATTCTTCTTCGGTCTGTTCGCCCGATACCAGCGTGATGCCCGGCGCGACGCCGACAACGCGCACCTTGGGCGCCAGCGTTTGCGCCAGCATCATGGTGGCCGTCTGCAAGGCGGCTTTCGACATGGTGTAAGACAGAAAATCGGGATTCAGGTTGAACAGCTTCTGATCAAGGATGTTGACTACGACGCCTTGACCGTCGTCTGGTATCTGCGCATGCAGGGCTTGCGCCAGCAGCAGCGGCGCGGCGACGTTGACCTGCATGTGACGGTCCAGCATGTCGTGCGAAAAGCCGGCAGCATCATCGTAGGCAAACAGGGAAGCGTTGTTGATCACACAAGCGACGGTGCCGAGTGTCTCTGATGCTTGCGGCAATAATGCGCGGACCGCCCGTTCGTCGGCCAGTTCGCATTGCAGGGCTACCGCACGCTGCCCCAACGCCTGGATGTCGCGCACGGTCGCAGCGGCGCCGTCGGCGGAGCGCCCGTAATGGACCGCGATATCCCAGCCACGCCGCGCTAGCGCGAGCGCAATGACGCGCCCGATGCGTTTGCCCGCGCCGGTCACGAGCGCTACTTTGCCGTTTCCTGTTGTCATGGTGCTATTGGTTGTCAATGATGATCGATGGCGACCTGGCCAGCGGCAGTGCCGGATTAATTCCCAAGCAATCTGCCGATTTCAATACAATACGGGACATGCAACTGCAACTGCCCCAACCTTCCGCCGATGCGCTGGCCGCATCCAATGCGCTTTGCCAGCTGATTGCCGACGAGATCAGGCAACATGCCGGCTGGATTCCATTCGCGCAGTACATGGACCTGGTGCTTTATGCGCCAGGACTGGGATACTACAGTGGCGGGGCCGCAAAACTTGGTAAAGACGGAGATTTTACAACCGCGCCTGAAATCACGCCGCTTTTTGGTGGTGCCATGGCGCAGCTGGCCGCGGAACTGATGTCCCAGACCGCTTTCCAGATTCTTGAATTCGGTGCCGGTACCGGAAAGCTGGCCCGCGACGTGCTAACCGAACTGCGGCAAATGGGCGTAGCCATTGAACGGTATGCCATTGTCGAAGTGTCAGGCGAATTGCGTGCCCGTCAGGAAGAAACCTTGCGCGAGTTTCCTGAAGTGACATGGCTGGACCGGTTTCCCGACAGCTTTTCCGGCGTGGTGCTCGGCAACGAGGTGCTCGATGCGATGCCGGTCAACCTCGTGGTGAGGACCGACAACGGCTGGCAGGAGCGTGGCGTCGGTCTTGGTCCCGGAGGCGGGTTCGTGTTTGAGGATCGCCCCTGTCATGCGGACCTGATCAGGCAGGTGCCGGACGCATCTGAGCTGCCGCCAGGCTATCTCACTGAAACCCATACCGTAGCGGCAGGCTTTATGCGTTCACTCGGAACAATGATCGCGTCGGGACACGGGCAGAGTGGGCGGGGCTGTGTCGCCATCCTGATTGATTATGGATTTCCTGCTCACGAGTATTACCATCCACAGCGCATGCAGGGCACGCTGATGTGCCATTATCGGCACCATGCGCATCCGGACCCGTTCTACCTTCCCGGTTTGCAGGATGTAACCGCGCACGTGGACTTTACCGCCATGGCGCAGGCAGCCGCCGATAGGGGTCTGGACTTGCTCGGCTACACCAGCCAGGCTGCGTTCCTACTCGATGCCGGTATTGGCAAGCTTTTACTGCGAACGTCGCCCGAGGATGCAAAACGCTATTTGCCGCAGGCCAACGCCGTGCAAAAGCTGATTTCACCGGCGGAAATGGGAGAATTGTTCAAGGTACTCGTGGTCGGTAAGGGCGCGACGTTACCGGACCGCTTCGGTCGCAACGACAGGAGCTATCGACTATGACGAGGCGTTTTACCCTGCCTGCAGGCAGGCCGCGTTGCGGATATCTGTTGAGGAATGCGCGATGATCCGCTGGGTGCTGACAATCTTTATCGCGCTGATCGTGTTTTCGGCGGCCTTGCCATGGCTCGAAAAACTCGGCATCGGCCGGTTACCGGGTGATTTCCGGTTCACCCTGTTCGGGCGCAAGATCATGCTGCCGTTTGCATCCACCATTCTGATGTCCTTGTTCGTGGTGCTTGTTGCACGGCTGTTGCGCTAGAAAGGCACTCCATGATCCGCTGGGTTGCCGTCATTTTTCTTGCCCTGTTTGTGTTTTATCCGCTTCTGCCGTTTCTCGATAGATTGCGGGTGGGACGGATGCCTGCCGATGTACGGTTTCGCATGCGTGGCATCGTGCTGTGCCTGCCGTTCGGGTCCACGGTAGTCTGGTCGGTGTTGGCATTTGTAATTGCAGAAATCGTCAGCTGGACCTGCATGTTTTGCTAGCTGACCAGGATAGACCACTATTGTCCTGGCAGGCACGATAAAGCCCAAGGATTGCAGCAACGCATACAGCTTGGATCCGGAACAAATATACTGTCCGGCTATATTCTCCCAACGACCTTTGCATGCAACCTACCCTGGAACAACTGCGCGCGCGTTATGGTGCCCGCTACAAATGGCTGGTACTGACGACCGTCATGATCGGTACCATGGCATCCATTCTTTCGTCTACGATCGTTAATGTCGCAGTGCCTGACCTGAGCCGTTACTTCACGCTGGGACAGGAGCGCGCGCAATGGGTTTCGGCCGGATTCATGCTGGCCATGACGCTGTCGATGCTGACCACGCCCTGGCTGTTGCTGCGTTTCGGCTTGCGCCGTACCTATTCGGGAGCCATCCTGTTGTTGCTGTTCGGTGGTGTGGCCGGCGGATTCAGTATCAACTACCCGATGCTGTTGTCGATGCGTGTCGTGGAAGGACTGGCTGCCGGCATTCTTCAGCCGATTCCCTCGATTGTGGTGTTACGCGCCTTTGAGCCGCATGAACAAGGTAAGGCCATGGGCGTATTTGGTTTCGGTGTCGTTCTGGCGCCAGCCCTTGGACCTAGCGTCGGCGGCGTGCTGGTTGAACATTTCGGATGGCGCTCGATTTTCTTCGTTGTCGTGCCTTTCTGCCTGGCGGTGTTGTTCATGGTGCGTCGTCTGCTGGCAGTCAGTTCACCGATGGCCGGCGACACGCACCCCCTGGACTGGAAAGGATTGCTATTGGCCGGACTGGGCATCACCATGCTGCTCAATGGCATGGTGCACCTGCATGAAAGCCGGCTTCAGGCGGTCGTTCTGCTGCTGGCCGCACTCGGAATGCTCGCCGGCTTTGTCGTGTATCAGTTGCGCAACGAAGGCGGCTTGATGAACATGCAACTTTTCCGTTACCGGCAGTTTTCCATGGGCGCCTTGGTCGCTTTCATTTATGGCGCCGGCCTGTTCGGTTCTACTTATCTGTGGCCGGTCTATATGCAGATAGCGCTGCACTATGCACCGTCGCAAGCCGGCGTCGTTCTCCTGCCTGCGGGCATCGTGCTTGCTGTCACGATTATTATGGCTGGTAAGCTGGCCGACCGTTTTTCACCGAATATTCTGGTGTCAATTGGATTGGCATTGCTGGCCTTATCCTTTGCCTTGATGGCATTCGGATCCAGGAGTACCAGTTATCTGATGCTGATGGGTATTGCCATCATCGGGCGCGTCGGACTCGGCTTTGTGCTACCGGCGCTCAGCCTCGGTGCGATGCGCGGCGTGGATTACAACATGATCGCGCAAGGAGCCAGCACCATCAATTTCGTCCGGCAACTTGGCGGAGCAATCGGCGTCAGTCTGGTTGGTATTGTTCTGGAATGGCGGCTCGGAGCCCACCAAGGAGTCGCTCCTGCCCAGCAGAGTGATCCGGTCCAGGCGTTCAGCGAAACCTTTGTGCTGGTTGCCGTGCTTTGTGCCATGGCAATCCTTGCCGCATGGCGTATGCGTCCGATTCCAACAGCACCCGTCTGATATCAAATTCTCCGGCGGGAGTGCGTCAGGCTTGCATTTCGGCACTACAATGGTATTTTGACGCTATGAGGGCTCGCCACACACGAAGCCCGCTTGGGCTGCTTTGATGCCTCGGTACTGACCTGTTTGCGTTGCACGGAAACCCCAGCCATGACCTCGCTTCGAAGTTTAACTGCGTTAATCGTTGAGCCACAGTCGGGCATGCGTGCCAATATGCATAACATGCTCAATCTTTGCGGAATCAACAAGATCGACCATGCGGTCAGCTCCGGAACCGCCATCCGGCCGCTCAAGAACAAATCCTACGACCTGATTCTTTGCGAATACGATCTTGGAGACGGCCAGGATGGCCAGCAGTTGCTGGAAGATCTTCGTCACAATAAGCTGATTCCCCTCTGGACCGTTTTCATCATCGTCACTGCCGAGCGGGCGTACGAAAAGGTTGTAAGCGCCGCTGAACTGGCACCGACCGACTACATCCTCAAGCCATTTACCGCGGATACACTGCTCGACCGTATCGGCAAGGCCATTGAAAAGCGTACGGCTTTTCTTCCTGCATACCACCTGATGGAGCACGGCAACCTGCATGAGGCGATCGAAATTTGCCAGATCGGCGAAGAAAAATACCGCCGTTATGCGATTGATTTCATGCGTTTGCGCGCGGAGCTACATGTGATTCTTGGCGAGGCCGAGGGAGCAGAAACGATCTACCAGGAGTTGCTTGCCACGAAAGCAGTAGCCTGGGCAAGGCTGGGACTCGCCAAAACCCTGTTCATGCAGCAGAAATTTGGCGAGGCGGAAATGCTGCTCAAGGCGCTGGTAGAAGAAAACAGCAAATACATGGACGCTTATGACTGGCTCGCCAAAACCCATCTGGCTGGCGAACAGTTGTCTGAAGCCAAGGATGTTTTGGTGGAAGCCGTCGCTATCTCGCCGCATGCCGTACGGCGCTTGCGCAAGCTTGGGGAGATTGCGCTTGAGGCAGGCGACATCGATACGGCCGAAAAGTCCTTTCAAAAGGTGGTCACCAAGGCGAAGTATTCCGAATTCCGGGACCCCGAAGATCATGTGCGGCTGGTACGTACACTGGTAAAAAAAGGCGATACCAAGCAGGCTTCGTCAGTCATTCGCGATCTGGAGAAGTCGCTTGGCAATTTCGACAAAACACCTGCTTGCCGCGCCTTGTCATCGGCGCTCGTCCAAACCGAGCTCGGCAATGCGGAGCAGGCTGCGCAAGACTTGGCGGCGGCCGTGATGGCCTGTCGTCATACCGATGGTATCTCTAATGACATGAAGATGGAGCTAGCCAAAACTTGCCTCGGCCACAATTTGGAAGAGGGTGCGTCCGAAGTGATGCGTGACGTGATGAGCAACGCTGCCGATGACGTGGCCCTCGCCAAGGCAATGCGCGTCTTCGAACAAGCAGGGCGCCGCGAGTTGGCCGAGAAGGTCGCCAAAGAGAGCCGCCGCCAAGTCGTTGAGCTGGTGTCGTCGGGTGCAGAAAAGGCCAAGCAGGGAGATTTCGAAGGCGCGGTATCGCTAATGACCGCTGCGGTACGCAAATTGCCAGAAAACCCGCAGGTTGTCTTCAACGCCGCCGTAGCGGTATTGAAATACCTTGAAAATCTCGGATGGGATAATCAGCTAGGAGAGCAGGTGCGAGGATATATCGAGTCGGCGCGCAGGCTGGATCCAAATAACCCGCGCCTGGTGCCTTTAGGAGACCTGCATCTGGCTATCATGAAGAAATACGGTATCAGACCACCTGCCGCATCCTGATTGTGCCCGCGTTATCAGCTCGCTGACAGGAAGGTGTCCAGCAATTCCGGGGGGCGGGCAATGATTGCCTTTTCATCGACAACGACAATAGGGCGCTGTAACAATTTGGGTGTCGCTGCAAGTGCTTGCAGAAGGGCGTGCTCGTCGGCTTGATCAAGCCGCAGTGTCATATATTCTTCTTCATTGGCGCGGACAAGATCGCGCGCACTCACACCGAGTTGGCGCTGCAATGCCTGCAACTGAGTAAAGTTCAACGGGGTATCGAGGTAATCGACCACGTTAACCTCTTGATGATGAAGGCTGGCAAAATGCGTAACGCGTTCCAATGCTTCATGCGACTTTGAACAGCGGCGGTTATGATAAATCGTGATGGTCATCTTGAAAGAAAACGAATGTTGAATAATGCATTGTATCGCCCAGCCAGCATAATGTGCTTTTTTGACATGAACATAATGCAGGATAAGATGCACATCGGCATTGAACCCGGCGCACTTCATTTTGTCAGAAGAACGGAATCGCCCAACTTCAGGGGCAGGTTCCCAATCTTATATCCCCTTAAGCGCGCTTTTTAAGCGCTGACGCCCCCCAATTTTCCACCTATGTCTGAAAAGATTATTCCTGACGCAGGCGCGACCCCGGACGCGCCTGTAGATGCTACCCCGACGACTGGTTCGGCACCTCAGCCATTTACGCGCAGAATCGAAGGCGAGTCGCCATGGACACAGACTCAGCGCATTATCAGCGCCCGTGTGCGAGCTGCGTCTGACCGGATCCTGAACAGAATCAACCAACGTACCCTGAAAATTGGTATTTCGGCACGCATCTTTCATCCTGAACTTGGTGCCAAGGGGTTACGTAGCAAGACCTTGCAGTATCTGGAAGAATCCATTGCACAATGGGTCATGTCACGAGATGTACTGGTTTTCATGATCCCGACCGTAAACACTAACGGCATGTTGCATCCCAGCAAAATTAAACTGCGCGATTATGCAAAACATCTTGACGGACTCGTACTTCAGGGCGGCGCGGATGTATCACCACAAAGCTATTCCGAAGTCGCAACTCGCCCAGAGTGGTCGGGGGACCGCACGCGGGATATGTATGAATTGGAACTTTTGCATGAATTCGTCGAGGCGGGAAAGCCGGTTCTCGGGATATGCCGGGGATGTCAACTTATTAATGTTGCATTTGGCGGCACCTTGTACCAAGACATTGCCTCGGACGTACCGACTGCTATCGAGCATGTCAATGATTTATACGACAGTCATTACCATGTCATTCATTTTCCGCAGGGTTCAGCATTACGCTCTCTCTTTTCCGCTAAACCAGAAGCGTTGGTGAACTCCATTCACCACCAGGCCGTCAAGGATCTGGGGCGGGATCTTGTCGTCGAAGCAGTTTCTGGCAAGGATGACATTGTCGAAGCCATTCGTTATCGCAAGGCCCGTTTCGTCATGGGCTTGCAATGGCATCCCGAGTTCCATCGCGGCGGCAGCGCCGAACTGTTGGACTGCACCCCCATTCTTGATGATTTCCTGGCTGCGGCCCGAGAAACCAGGTTTTGATTGTCCCTGTCTTTTTGGTCGACATCGATACGTAATCTGGAAAATTACTCACAAAACAGATTTTGATGTTGACACTCGGGAGGTGTTCGCCTATAGTTTGGGGTTCCCCGCGGAGGGGTGGCCGAGTGGTTAATGGCAGCAGACTGTAAATCTGCCCTCTTACGAGTACGCTGGTTCGAATCCAGCCCCCTCCACCAGCGGTACCGCGGGAAAAGATTGTGCGGCTGAAGTAGTTAGTCCTTGCGGGTGTAGCTCAATGGTAGAGCTGAAGCCTTCCAAGCTTATGACGAGGGTTCGATTCCCTTCACCCGCTCCAGTTTTGAGTTGGACGTATACCTGATACGGACAATATAGAGGTCTTGACGAGATCTTGCTTTGAGCGAAATCTCGAAAGGCCCTGAATGCCCTTGTAGCTCAGTGGTAGAGCACTCCCTTGGTAAGGGAGAGGCCACGTGTTCAATCCACGTCAAGGGCACCAGTTTTCTTGATTTATCCATATGCAAGACAGTCGGGCACGTGCCTGGACATTCTCATCAAATCGTTAGGAGTCTAAAATGGCAAAAGGCAAGTTTGAGCGGACCAAACCGCACGTGAATGTGGGCACGATTGGTCACGTTGACCATGGCAAGACCACGCTGACTGCAGCAATTGCAACGGTATTGTCGAAGAAGTTTGGCGGCGAAGCCAAGGCCTACGACCAGATCGACGCGGCGCCGGAAGAAAAGGCGCGCGGCATCACGATCAATACCGCCCACGTTGAATACGAAACCCAGAACCGCCACTATGCGCACGTTGACTGCCCAGGCCACGCTGACTATGTGAAGAACATGATCACTGGCGCCGCGCAGATGGACGGTGCGATCCTGGTGCTAAAATGGCAAAAGGCAAGTTTGAGCGGACCAAACCGCACGTGAATGTGGGCACGATTGGTCACGTTGACCATGGCAAGACCACGCTGACTGCAGCAATTGCAACGGTATTGTCGAAGAAGTTTGGCGGMGAAGCCAAGGCCTACGACCAGATCGACGCGGCGCCGGAAGAAAAGGCGCGCGGCATCACGATCAATACCGCCCACGTTGAATATGAAACCCAGAGCCGCCACTATGCGCACGTTGACTGCCCAGGCCACGCTGACTATGTGAAGAACATGATCACTGGCGCCGCGCAGATGGACGGTGCGATCCTGGTGTGCTCGGCCGCTGACGGTCCGATGCCGCAAACGCGCGAGCACATCCTGCTGGCGCGTCAGGTTGGCGTTCCTTACATCATCGTTTTCCTGAACAAGTGCGACATGGTCGACGACGCYGAGTTGCTCGAGCTGGTKGAAATGGAAGTGCGCGAGTTGTTGTCGAAGTACGAATTTCCTGGCGACGATCTGCCCATCGTGCAGGGTTCGGCCAAGCTGGCGCTCGAAGGCGACACAGGTCCGCTCGGCGAGCAGGCGATCATGAAGCTGGCTGAAGCGCTCGACACCTACATCCCGACYCCGGAGCGTGCCGTTGACGGTGCGTTCCTGATGCCGGTGGAAGACGTGTTCTCGATCTCTGGCCGCGGTACCGTGGTGACCGGTCGCGTTGAGCGCGGCATCGTCAAGGTTGGCGAAGAAATCGAAATCGTCGGTATCCGYGACACCCAGAAGACGACTTGCACGGGCGTGGAAATGTTCCGCAAGCTGCTCGACCAGGGTCAGGCCGGCGACAACGTAGGCGTGCTGCTGCGCGGTACCAAGCGTGAAGACGTCGAGCGTGGCCAGGTGCTGGCCAAGCCGGGTTCGATCAAGCCGCACAAGCACTTTACCGGCGAGATCTACGTGCTGTCGAAGGATGAAGGTGGYCGTCACACCCCGTTCTTCAACAACTACCGTCCGCAGTTTTACTTCCGCACGACAGACGTCACCGGCGCGATCGAGCTGCCAGCGGACAAAGAGATGGTTATGCCAGGCGACAACGTGTCGATCAC